>DUNN01000014.1 GCA_012839345.1 Clostridiales bacterium
ATAACTGTGTCCGTTTCCAGAGCATATTTGAATCCCAAATCGATTCAGACACTTCTGCTAAGCGCAGCTTAATTCATTTCGTGGAGTCCCCAAATTGCGAACTTCTCTTGACATAGCCGGCTATTTTTTCTTTTGAAGTTTTTCTCTGTAACACCATCCGTATTACGGTTGCTAAAATATTTGCTCGTGTGGCACAGCACCCAGAGTCCTGCCATCTCGCTACAACGAAAAATCCATGAGCAGGTCTTAAATCTGCTCATGGATTTTTCTGCCTTTATTCTTTTCTGTGAAAAAACTTTATGATACACTAAGCGAAGAAAGTTGAAAAAATGGGAGGACATACCTTTTATGGAACCGGATGAAATACTAAAAACCAACAAAGCATATTGGAATGCAAATGCAGATTTATGGTTTGGGACGACAGCACTTCCAACCTACGGAGTGCATTTTCTGACGGAAAACGATCTGCATTTGTTTGGCGACGTTTCCGGTAAAAAATTGCTGGACATCTGCTGTGGCAGCGGACATTCCTTAAAGTACCACGCTGACCGCCATGCTGCTGAATTGTGGGGTGTAGATATTTCCCACAAGCAGTTAGAAAATGCGGATGCTTATTTAAAAAAGCAAGGATATACCGCAAAATTGATTTGCTCCCCTATGGAAGCAGAACTGGATATCCCGAAAAATTACTTTGACTACGTTTATTCCATATACGGAATTGGTTGGACAACAGACTTACAGGGTACATTCCAAAAAATCGCATCTTACCTAAAAAAGGACGGTATCTTTATATTCAGCTGGCATCACCCATTGAATTACTGCGTGGCCTGGTCATGCAGCCAGCGCAAAGATATCATCGAAAATGACAACTTGATATTTAATCGAAGCTATTTTGATGAATCGTACTTCCGCATGCCGGTGGATGGCAGCGAAATCATATTATGCAATCGAAAAATATCAACCTATATCAACGCTTTGGCACAAGCGGGATTTGTGGTTGAACAAATGGTGGAGCAGACCGATAAAGAAACCATGGAAGCAACCGGGGTAATCAGTGACAAAGCCAAAAAAGCCAAGATGCTCCCCATTTCTTTTTGCATAAAGGCAAGAAAGCTATAATGTTCTATTATTTATCCCTTGACCGCACCAGCGACAACGCCCTCAATGATATATTTTTGGCAAATCGCATAGAATACGATAATCGGAATCACCGCTAGTACGAGCATTGCCATCATCGCTCCCATATCAATCGAGCCATACCCGCCCTGCAAGTACTGGATGGCGATGGGAATCGTTTTATAATCTGAACCAATCAGCAGGTAAGGAAGCAGATAATCGTTCCAAATCCACATGGCATTCAAAATCGCTACCGTAATTGTAATGGGTTTCAGCATTGCGAAAATCACTCTAAAATAAAGCTGAATCGCATTGCAGCCATCTATCATGGCGGCCTCTTCAATTTCAATCGGGATGCTTCTTATAAATCCACAGAACAGAAAGGTGGACATTCCGGCTCCAAAGCCAAGATAGATAACGATGATTCCCAGCGGATTGTCCAAATGGAGGATATTCGCAAATTTTGATAAGGTAAACATCACCATTTGAAACGGCACAACCATGGAAAATACCAATATGTAATAGAGTAAACTGTTGAACTTGTTCTTTACACGGGTAATGTACCATGCTGTCATAGAAGTACACAAAAGGATTACCGCAACCGAGCTTAGGGTAATGAACAGGGACCAGCCGAATGCATTAATAAAGCCGATATTGACAATGCCTGTAATGTAATTATCCAGACGAACATAGGTTTCAGGAGTTGGAAAGGTAAACGGCGTATCACTGATGTGCAGTTTATCTTTAAAGGAGTTCATAAACACGATGAGGATCGGCGCGACAAAAATCAGGGAAAATACCGTAAGAATCCCAAAGATGACGCTGTTTTTCACCGTGGTATGTCTGCGGATTACATTCTCTCCATTCATTAGGCGTCAACCTCTTTTCTCCTGGTTAAGTACAGTTGTGTCAGTGAAATGGCTGCAACGATAATAAAGAATATGACTGCTTTTGCCTGCCCAACGCCTTCCCAACCCATACGGCTGTAGAAGGTATTATAAATATCAAGGGCAAGCATTTGCGTTTGTTTTGCCGGTGCACCTGCAGTCAGTGCCAGGTTTTGGTCGAACAGTTTAAAGGAATTCGTTAAGGTCAAAAAAAGATTAATGGTTATCGATGGCATCATAAGCGGCAGTGTAACATGACGCATGGCAGTCAGCGGGGTGACTCCATCCACTTTTGCCGCATCAATTAAATCACGGGGAATATTTTGGAATCCGGCAATATAAATGACCATCATATAACCAATCATTTGCCAATTCATAAGGATAACCAGACCCCAAAAACCGTTTTGTGCGTTTGAGGTCAGGGTCATGTCGAAACGGTATAGAACACCGTTAAAGATTACCTGCCATATGTAGCCTAAAACAATGCCGCCAATCAAATTCGGCATAAAAAACAAGGTTCGAAAGAAATAGGAACCCTTAATACCACGTGTTAGAAAATAGGCAACTAAAAAGGCCAAAATATTGATGGAAACAACGGAAATCACAGCAAAATACGTGGTGAATATCAGTGCATGAAGAAAGTCCTTGTTGGAAAAAGCTGTTACGTAGTTTTTAATTCCAACCCACTTGGAATCGGTAACCGTAGTAAATTTGGTAAATGACAAATAAATGCCCATGATAAACGGGATTACAAATGCAATTACAAATGCAATCAACGTTGGTAAAACAAATACCGGAAAGTACTTTTTCAATGATTTTTCCATTATTGTCCCTCCTTATCGAATGAACAGGACATCATTTTCCCGCGCCGTTAGAAACCACAGAGGACAACAGTTTGAAGCTGCTGCATCCAGAACATTCGCGGCTTGGAATTGCCGCCTTTCGACAAACCGCAGTTACTAAGGCATTATGCCGCTCCACTCTAGCGAATGGAGCAGCATAACGTCCTTTATTGTGCCTTATGAGTTAGAATTCGCTTTTTCACTCTTCCAAGTATCTTTTACAGAGTTTACTACATCTTCCCAAGTTTCGTTGCCCTGAGCGTACTGAAGAAGATCCGCGCCAAAGGTGTCCTTAAAGTTTTGGCTCGGGAAGGAGCCAAAGGTCCACTCCACATTGGTCACATCGGTCTTGTTCTGCCATGTCAGTACCGCCTTGCAAAGAGGATCGGTCGGCATTTCAGAATCGGAGAAGGTATTAAACGGAGCGATAAAGCCCAGTTCAGCAATATGCTTTTTGCCTTCGGTGCTGGAGAACAGCCAATCCAGGAAATCTGCGGAAGCATCCTGCTTCTCCTTGGAAACTTTGCTGTTGATAGCAAAATAGTTTTCGGTACCAATGCAGATACCCTGCTTTTCTTCCCCACTCATACCGGTGTAAATCGGCATAAACTTAACATCTTCACTCTTTACCACATTGCCCTTTTGGCTGCTGACGGTCGCCCAAGCCCAGTCACCATTTTGAACCATTGCGACCTGGCCAAGTGCGAATTCTGCCATGGAATCGTTCACCGATTTACTGCCAAGGAGCTTTTTGTCGGTACTGGAGTTATTCAGATAAAGGTCAAAGATATTCTTGAAGTTCGGCGCATATTTGAATTCTACTTCAGACTGCGCAAGGCCGGTTGAAATGGTGTTTGCATTGGCGTCTTTCTCTTTGAATTCATAATAGAACGGAATATTGGCCAGATGGGTCTGCCATCTCCAATCCTCGCCTTTCTTCAAAGAGGTGGCCGCAAACACGCCCTTGATTCCCAGCTTATCTTTCTTTGCCTGCATGTCTTCCACGACGGTCTTTAAGGTGTCAAAGTTTTTAATCTCTTCCGCAGAAGAAACGGTTGTTTTTTTATCGGAAAGGGCAAAATACTTTTTCATGATTGCATCGTTGTAGATGATGCCATAGCCTTCAATTGCGTAAGGAATGCCATATACCCCGTCGCCATCTTTGATGGCCAGATTTTTCGCAGAAAGATAGCTGTACAGCTTGGTGTTTGACAAATCGGCACAGTAATCTTTCCAGTTGGAATAGCCAACCGGCCCGTTAATCTGGAAAATAGTAGGAGCATCTGCTTTTGCAATTTCCGATTTCAGGGTCTGCTCGTATGTTCCACTAGCGGCGGTTACAACCTTAACGGTAACACCAGTTTTTTGTTTGTATTCATCGGCAATGGCGGTATACTTGTCTGCGATTTCCGGTTTAAAGTTCAGAAAATAGATTTCTTTTGCAGACGATGCCGCCGAAGATTCCTGCGAAGCCGCCGCCGAACTGGCCGCGGAGCTTGCGTTTGTACTTGAGCTTGTGCAGCCCGTAAAAGCAGAGATTGCCATGAGCATTGCCAGGGCTGAAACGAACACTGATTTTACCTTTTTCATTATAATCCTCCTTAATGTATAATAGAACTTTTGGGAATAACGACTCCACCTGATTGGGAATATGAGGCCAAACCACTTTTGACCTGTTGTGCTTCAGGACCTGAATTTTGTGAATCCCGATGAATTGCGCAGACTCATCAGAAAACCCATTATTTTATGTAATACGCTGGATTTGCAATGATTGCCGGCAAAATTGCAGTTCACAGTATATTACAGAAAATACAATATAAATCGTTTCAGTTTAATTGGACACGGTTGATTCGCGAATGGTTAAAAGATGATCGACATATCGGCATCCCTTTTGGATTGGTTCATTGTTCAGAACCGATAATAATGTTTTCGCGGCGCAGTACCCAAGGTCATAAAAATTCAATGAGATGGTGGTAAGCGCCGGTCTGGAATACTTAGTAAAAGAACTTTCATTGAAGCAGGCCACCGCGATTTCTTCTGGAATTTTCACCCCAGACTCATTGATTGCTTTCATTACGCCAACACAGATGCTGTCGTCCATGACCAAAACCGAATCCGGTCTGGAGGGGCTTTTCAATAGCTCCAGCATGGATTGGTAGCCGTAATCCTCCGAGGCATTTTCCAGTTTGATATAGTCCTGGTTGATGGGCAAGCCTTTTTCCACCAGCAGCTTTTCGTATCCCTCTAATCGTTTTTGGATAAAGACGGAGCTTTTGGTACCGCCTATAATAGCCATTTTGCGTTTGCCGGTCATATACATGTGGTAGGCAATGTCATAGGCAGCACGCTGGTTATCGTTATCCACTGAATACACGTCCGGATTTTCAAGACAGGTACCAATCAAGACAAAGGGAAACTTGCTTTCGGTAAGATACTGAATGCTCGCATCATTCACCACGGACCTTAATAGGATAATTCCGTCGATGCGTGAAGTGCTAATCAGTCTTTTGATGGCATCCAGTTCCGTAGGATTCCCGGAGGAAATCAGAACGTCATACCCGTTTTGCGAAAGGCTGTTGGAAACGCCGTGCAATGCTTCCTGAAAAAAGCTGGAGGAATAGATGTTCATATCATTTTGCGGAATAATAATCCCGATTGCCGAAGTTTTTTGCCGTGCCAGATTTCTTGCCGCGGCCTGAGGTTTATAGCCGTATTGGTTCACAACCTCAAGTACACTCTTTTTTGTTTCCGCACTGATTCGGTCACTGTCATCAAGAACCCTTGAAACAGTAGAAGCTGATACTCCGGATAATTTCGCAATATCCCTGATTGTTAATTTCTTTTCCATCGTTTTGCTTCCCCCAAATTTGTGCAACATTATGCAACCGGTTGCACAAATTTTTAAAAGAAATCGGTTGCCCAAACTGCTTTGACATGGAAGTCACTTAATTGTGCAACCGGTTGCATAAAGTTAAAAGTATTTAATTTATCTATAATATATCACACTCATTTTATGAAATAAACCTACAATATTAATAAATATTATGAAAAAAATTTAGATAATATTACATAAATCCATCTTTAGTCTATCTATATTTTTGCTGCATCTATGCATAATACCGGCGAAACATACGAATTACAGAGGGATTCTAAAATGACATTTTCCTTCCAGTTTTCATTCTTTTCTCCTAAGTTTCACGGCTGTCAGAAACCATGCGGTTAACTTTTTTCATTAGCACTTTGCACAAAGAAGCTGAAGCAACAGGATTCTTTTCCAAATAGGCGGAAGCAGGGCATAGGCAGTCATTGCTGTGCCCTGCTTTTCCGTATAAAATCCCCGAACTACTCTTCATAACAAATAATCGGGGTTCCTTCCTCAATCTGTTCAAAAATGGCTTTCGCCAAATAGAGTGGCGTATTAACGCATCCATGGCTTCCATTTCGTTTATAGATTTCTCCCCCAAAAGAAGATCGCCAGCTGGCATCATGGATTCCGATATTCCCGTAAAAGGGCATCCAGTAAGTGACGGTCGTCATATAACCGGGGCCGCTTAGCGTCGCGCCTTTTTGCTTGTAATTGAGCATGTATGCCCCGGTTGCCGTAGCCCACCCCCGGTTTGGGTTGCCAGTCACAACGGCCCCCGCTGTAATGAGACTTCCGTCCACATAAAACCAGATGTGCTGCCTGGTAATGTTAATTTCTACGTAAGTATTACCGATCTCATTTCCATCCCTGGTCAATGCCTTTTGCGCGTAAACGGGTTCCCTGTTCGTGTCTTCCCCATGGGTAATATTTTGAAGCAGCGCTTCGTATTCTGCATTTTTGTCGATTTTCCAGCCATAAATGCCCCCTTTAACCGGGATGGTTTTCCCTATCGATGTTTTAAATTCCCGTGTGATTCCGACCGTATCATATTTTCTGCTCAATGCTTTGATATAGTTTTTGATTGCGGCTTTATTGAGGACAACATCCAAATTTTCATCAACGTCAAGCCATTTATGAATGCTGCTTCCATCCAATTTTTCCGTTTGATGGCCAAATTCATAGACAATTCTGGTTGAGACATACCGATCCAGCAGATTTTTGGTTTGATTGGTTTTGGAAGAATTGAATGTATACTTCGGATTTTTATAACAGTGGCTGTTCTCTAAATTTAAACTGGTATCTCCCTTTTCAATGCTCGTTTTAATCGCTTCGATTAACTTTTCTTTCAAAATGATGTTTCCATCTACTTCTCGAATAACCTCATAGGCGCCGTTTTCATATTTAAAGCTCACATTTTCCGGCTCAATGGCAGGTTCATGCAAACAATTCAACTGCTCAATTTTATTCTTTAAAAGGTCTTGGTTATAGCGGTATAAGCCATTTCGGCAATGTCTTTGGCCAGCAAACAAGGAGCCAATCCATTGAAACGAATTTTGCAAGTGATCAACTTGGGTATCCACAGCTTCATTATATTGCAAATCGATTTCCTGCCCCGTGATTGCCTCTGTTCTACCGTTTCTTTCCGTTAACAGCAGTTGAAAGCGCTTCACCGAGTCTTTTATCCTTTGCTCCGCAGCGCTGTGTGATTGTAATGAAACATTCACCCCGTTGATTT
Organism: Clostridiales bacterium; assembly: GCA_012839345.1. Classification (GTDB taxonomy): domain Bacteria; phylum Bacillota; class Clostridia; order Oscillospirales; family Acutalibacteraceae; genus Caproiciproducens. The sequence continues at coordinate 7,447 of DUNN01000014.1, forward strand.
CTGTATTAAAAAAGAAGTGATAACAAAAGTAGACGGAAATCAGCGAATAAATCAGCACAAGCAAAAATGCAAAAACAATCAAATTTCCCCATGCTTTGCTTGTTAATAATGCCTTTGTACCAATTGATTTCATTGGACCAATCCCTGCCGTTACGTTCTATGGAGCCGCACCATATCATATGTATCTCTTTTGGCTTTTAAACCCACCAATTAATTTCCCGGCAGACCCATATAAGGATACAAACCCTGATCCGCAGAAATCTGAATGATCCACCAGAAGTCCCCGTCTTTGGCAATTGTCAGCACGGTATTATCGTCGCCGGCAGGGCCGCTTGAAGTCGCAGTGGAAAAAACAAGTCGAAACACGTATAAATTGATTTATAACGTGCATAGAAAATTCGCTTTGCAGGGAATTCTGCAAAGCGTCCGAAAGGGTAGGAACTATCAATCCACACCGGTGAACAACTCCAAAATAGCCGTAATATAATGCAGTACAAATTGAATTACAGTTGGGGAGTATGTTCTCATGTATCATAATTTCTATTGTCAGCCGTTCTATCAGAATGCTGCAGAGAGCAGGTTCCAATTTCTCTGTTTAAATCCCTTCAGGGCAAGTATTTTGCCGGACTAAGCCGTGAAGAATTTGGCGCCGGCAAATACGCATGGGCCGGCCTCTTTAATCCAAAGGATTCGGGGATATTGCTTTTTGTCAACGTATTCACGGTGGGCAATGTCAGTGAAATTCCTTTTTCGTTTCAGGTTTGGCTGAATGCGGCAGTCACCGGAACCGGGAAGATCACCGAAATGCAAAGTCCCGCAAACACGGCGATTCGGCCGCTTCCAAAACCAAAGGTTCAGTTCTTATATGCAGAAAACGTGGACGCGGAGCCCACAGGGGGAACGCTGATATTCGGGCGGCGCTGCCCTGCAGAAACCACCATCGTATCGGAAGAAAACGGAAAATTCATCTGCGCTCCGGGTGGAAATTTCCTAATCAACTGTCTGCCCCCGGAAACCAGCAACGAAAAAGTACTGGGCCGCATTGCATTTGGCTGGTGGGAAGAACCCTGCAGATGGTAACCAGTGCAAATTCGTAATCCGACTGTTAGCCGCCTGCCGGTCATTTTTGGCCGGCGGGCGATAGCGATAAATATATTCTCATATTTGACGGACGGAATATTATAAATAATTTCTGGCATTTTATAATTAATATTATTGTAAATTTTTAATAAGGAGTGGGTTTTCGTGTTTCAATTAAAAGGACGTGTTTGCGTAATTTCAGGCGCTTCCTCCGGGCTTGGCGCTCAAATGGCAAAAGGATTCGCGGAGCATGGCGCAGACGTAGTCATAATGGCCAGAAGAATGGAAAAGCTGGAGAAAGTAGCCGAAGAAGTGCGGGCACTCGGCGTGAAATGCATTCCTGTTCGCTGCGATGTAACCGATACCGAATCCGTTAACGCCGCGGCGGAAACGGTGATAAAAGAATTCGGAAAAGTTGATATTCTTGTGAACTGCGCCGGGTCGGCCAAAAATGCCGGCGTCACCAACATGACCGACGAAGAATGGAACTTTACAATTGATACGGACCTGACCAGTGTATTTAAAGTGACCAGAGCGTTTTCCAAATATATGATTGAGAAAAAATACGGAAGAATCATTAACATTGCGTCCATGTACGGTATGGTTGGAAACACAGCGCTGGACACGGTAGCGTATCATTCCTCCAAGGGCGGCGTCATTAACTTCACAAGAGCGGTGGCCGCGGAGCTGGCAAAATACAACATCACGTGCAATTCGATTTGCCCCGGTTATTTTGCAACCGAACTGACGATTGACACTTTGAAAACGGAAGCGTTCACAAATTATATGAAAGCCACTGTTCCAATGGGCCGGTATGGCAAGGAGGGCGAACTGAATGCTGCCGCCGTTTTCCTTGGCAGCGACGAGGCTTCGTATGTAACCGGTGCCATTCTGCCCGTCGACGGCGGTTATACTGCCGTATAATGGTGCACCGTATCGTTCTAACTTTGGGGACAGACTGCCGTAGGAATCCCCCCGTCGGTTCCTACGGTGAAGTTGGCAGATAGGATACTTTTTCCACAGCACGAGCCTTGTATTGACAGAACCTGGTTTTGAATTTATACTGAAAGAAATGCTGCGGAAATTGTTTTTCCGTTCGCAGTCTGCTTTTTTCCTGCGGATTGGGACCGGGCAGCACCGGGCGTTACAGCGCTCGGTGCTTTTCTTGTCAGCGAAAAGTTTTCTTTTATAAAGAAGCGTGCACGGCACGCGCAAGGAGGTTAACAGATTGAAAGTCCTGACATTCGGAGAAATGATGCTTCGGCTGAAACCGCCGGCTTTCTCCCGTATTTTACAAACCGACACCTTTGAGGCGAGCTACGGCGGCGCGGAAGCAAACGTTGCCGTTTCGCTTGCGATTTTTCATGACGACGCGGCCTACCTGACCAAATTCCCGGAAAATCCGCTGGGCGAAGCTGCCCTGAGTACCCTGCGGCGCTTTGGGGTGGATACTTCCCGGGTTCTGCGCGGCGGCCCGCGGCTGGGCACCTATTATTTTGAAAAGGGAACCAGCATCCGCCCGACCAGTGTGGTATATGACCGTGCGGGCAGCTCCATCGCCACCGCCAAACGTTCCGAATTCGACTGGCCCGCTTTGCTGGACGGCATTGACATGTTCTACTTCTCCGGCATCACTCCGGCCATTTCAGAGGAGCTTGCAGGCGCGCTGGAAGACGCACTGAACTACTGCAAAGCACACGGTATTACGGTCGTTTCCGACCTGAACTACCGGGGTAAAATGTGGTCCCCCGAAAAGGCGCAGTCCGTTATGGGTCGACTGATGCCGTTTATCGACATTTGCCTCGCGCACGACGAGGACTTCGAAGCGGCGCTCGGCATCCGTGCCTTTGACGGCGACATGTCGCGCGGAATTGAGCAGACTGAAAGCTTCCGGGAAGGAATGATGGAGGTAACAAAACGGTACCCCAATGTAAAAACCGTTGCCAGCGTTCTGCGCAACGTGCATTCCGTGGAGGAAAGCGAGTGGAAGGGCATTCTTCTGCAAAACGGAGTCTTTTATGAAAGCCCGGTTCATCAGGTTCACGTTATGGAGGGAGTCGCCGCCGGTGACGCCTTCGGCGCCGGCCTGGTGCACAGTCTTCTGCATCAAGCCTCCCCACAGGAAGCCATCGAGTTTGCGATGGCCGCAAGCGTGCTTAAGCTGATGATCAGCGGCGACCTGAATCTGGTAACCGAAGAGGAAGTCCGCGCTGCGATGCGCAAGGGCGGCAGCGCACGCTTGAATCGCTAATTAAGCTGTCTGAAAATTCAGCCGTAAAATTTGTATAAGAAAAGTGCTGCAATATGAGCAAAAACTCATTTTGCAGCACTTTTTTGTGGAAAAAATCGAAAATTTAATAGTATTTTATCCCATCCCACAGGAGGGCATTCACACACGCAGCTTACGGTATTCCTGCGGCGTATATCCCTTAATCTGCTTAAATAAACGGTCAAAGGTCGCAATGCTGCTAAAACCGGATTCAAACGCCGCCTGTGAAATGGAAATATCGGCGTTTTCCAGCAATTCTTCGGCCTTTTTAATACGGAACTCATTCAGGTATTGATGAAAGCTTTTTTCTGTAATATCCTTAAAAATTCTGGAAAAATAGTACTTACTGAAACCGACCGCGTTTGCAATATCATCCAGGTTGATGTCTTCCCGGTAATTCTTTTCAATGTATTCAAACGTCTTGTTGATTTTTTCCAGACCCAGAACCTTGCGTTGGCCGTTTGCAAGTGTGTCGGTACGCATTTGAATCGGCATGCTCTTGCAGAACAGCACCAGAATATCAATAATCCTTGCAATATAATACAGCTGGCTGATGGACCCGTTGGTTTCATATTCTTTCAGGATTTTATCAATTTCCGTCTTAATCGCCTGATAAAGCTCCGTTTCATCCGGCTGAACCCGCCTAACATGGCTCAGCATTCCGCGGATATCTTGCATAAAACCATAGGAGCAGCCCAGGCTTGTTGTTTCAAAGTTCAGAAAAATTCTGGTTCCCGTCGGCGTTTCACTTTTAAATTCATGAATGTCACCGCTTGGGATGAAAAGAATATCCTTTTCCTGTAGGACAATTTTTTTGGAATTTACGAATAAGGTGAATTCATTTTTTACAATATACAGAATTTCAACGGCATTATGCCAATGCGGCGGATACTGAAAGTCAATGTCATTATTAATAATAATCCGGAAGGGAAAACTGTTTTCAAAGAGTTCCTTTTCATGGATCCCATCAATTTTCATTCTCGTGCCTCTTTTTATGTATATATTACAATTTTAATATAACATATCCATTGATTCTTGTAAATAGAATGCCTTATGCAGGAATAAACCTTCAAATATGTAAAATTTCACCGAACTTTGCTGGACGTAATCTTCCTGTAAGCCGCTTCCCTACATGCTTATATAGAAAAATATCTCAAAGGCGGCAAGCCTTACGCCTACTGTCTTTGAGATATCTCTTTCTTTTCCTCCGCGGCAGAATTACGGATAGATGTGCCGTCCCTTTTCGTCGGGGATACCCGTTCTGCGGAAGAAATACGTATTGACAACGTCCCGCCATTCCACCGCATTCTTCATTTGCAGTTCAAATCGGCGCTGTACCTCCTCAAAAATGGTTTCATCCACAAGGCCTCGCAGAGAATCCCAGGTTTTCTGAAGCTCTGCAGCTTCCTCCACGCCCTGGAAGTGGCTGTTGTAAATGTGTTGAAGCAGGGTCAGCCCCGATTTCAAAACATAGTTGTAGGGAACATGGTGGAAAAACAGGAGCAGGTTTTCGGGACAGGTTTCCATGTGCTCGTACATTTCCGCATTTCTGCCTTTATACTGCCCCGCGTAACCGGTTCCGGTCGCCACCGTGCGGTCCACACCGATTCCCTTCCAGTCCGCATAGTGGTATGTGCCCCACCGGGAATATTCGTAGCCATCCACACTCGGGCCATAGTGAATCCCCGGGTTTACAAACCACCCGATGCCAAGCGGGCAGGTATACTTTTCATAAATTTCTCTGGAACGGAGCAGCATGTCCGTGATTTTTTCCACTACCACCGCTTCGCCGCCAAACGTTAGTCTTACCCATTCCTCTGCAATTTCCCGACTTGTAAGGGAGGGGGTGCGCGCCAGCCTGCCAAACCCGAACAGATTTGCCTGCGCCAACGGGTTGCCGGTCCAGGCCGGGCTGTCCCCAATGTTGGACACGCCCGCCACACCGCCGGTTTGTGTATGGAACAGCTTCCCGCTGACAATCTCCCGTACAAAAGAGCCTTTGCCCTTCGCGTCGGTATCAAAGTCCAATGCTTCCTTCCACAGGGGCACCAGGAAGCAAAGGTCAATCTGGTGGCCGGTATATTCCTGCGCAATTTGGAACTCGATGATCTGGTTCGTTTTTTCCATCGCGCCAAACAACGGAGTAACCGGTTCGCGAATCTGAAAGTCCATCGGCCCGTTTTTAATTTGGAGAATAACATTGTCCCGGAACTTTCCGTCCAGCGGAACAAAGTTGTCGTACGCGGCTCTTGCGCGGTCCAGCTTGCGGTCGCGCCAGTCGGTGTGGCAGTTGTAAACAAAGCAGCGCCACACAACCAATCCCCCATGCGGCTGAAGTGCGTCGGCAAGCATATTGGCCCCCTGCGCATGGTCCCGTCCGTACGTGTATGGCCCCGGCCGCGATTCGGAGTCCGCTTTCACCAGAAAGCCGCCGAAATCCGGAATGTGGGCGTAAATCCGATCAGCCGTTTCTTTCCACCAGTTTTGCACGCCGCTGTCCAGCGGGTCAGCGGTTTCCAGCCCGCCAAGCGCAATCGGCGACGCGAAATTGATGCTTAAAAGCAACCGGATTCCGTAATCCGAAAAAACCGATGCAATTGACGCGATTTCCGGCAGGTAAACATCCGAAATAAATTTCGTTTCTTCCTCAAAAACATTCACATTGTTGATGGAAATATAATTGATTCCCACCGAGGAAAGAAGCCGCGCATAATCGCGGATTCGCTCAAGATTCTTTGTGATTTTTCCGTGTTCATAGAAGATGGAATTTCCGGAATAGCCGCGTTCGATTTCTCCGGACAGATTGTCCCACTGCTCCATAATACGAAGCCGGTTGCAGGTTGTTTCCTGCGTTTCAATTTCCCCAATGGTTTTCCCGGAGCCGATGAGGAACAGGAACCGGAACACACCGTAAAGCACCTCCGCCTCATCGGTGCCCGAAATCACAATTTTATCCTGCCCGTTTTCCTGCACCGCGCGGATGCAAAATCCGGAGGCTGCTGCCGCGGTTCCCGGTGTAACACACAGCTGAATGTACGGCTGACGGTCGTCCTCCCGAATCACAGCCGGCGTAAGACCGAAAATGCTCTCCATCGCCCTGCACAGCTCCTGGGCCGCCGTATTCAGCACCCGGGATGGTTCTGCAACCCGAACCGCACGACCGTATTTTTCAAAGCACGGGTCCGCAGCCTTTGGATACTGCTTATAATTCAGCCAGCAAGGATACGCCGGGTGCTGGGTAATCCCGTTTCTTTCTTTCATTTGTCATCATCCTCCTGCATTCCATCGAACACGCGCAATCAGCCGGAAACGAAAGGAGTCTAAGGCTATCTGGATGCATATTGCAGACATGGTCTTCAGACAGCCTTAGACTATTCCCTTAAGTTAATATAATGATTTTACGCAAGCCAATTTCAAAAGTAATCTACTTTTCGTCATAAACAGTACCAATTCCGCAACTGGATTATTTATTCTTCTGCTCCTGATAGGCGGCATTAGCCGTTTCAAGGTATTTCGTAGCACCCTTGCTGTCGAAGGTCTTTACATAGCTGTCCCAGTCCTTGTCAAGATCCGCTTGACCAAGAATGAACTTGTAGGACATCTGGTTCATGTAGTCCTTCAGCGTGGATTCCAGCATATTCTGGGATTCCTTGGTATCCTCGTCATATGCAATCTTCGGTGCATTGGGGAGCAGCGTGCAGGTCTTGCTTACGTTTTCCGAAAACTTCTTGTCTTCGTCCGCCATATAGGAATAAGCAAGCGTATTCGGACCGCCATAAGAAAGGATGAATACACCGCTGGCGAAGCCCAGATCCTTACGGAAGTCTTTGGCGTTCTTAGCATCCGGATTCAGGCCGTAATCCGGCAGAGTGTAGCTGTCGTTCAGCTTGTAGTTGTTGCCATCCTTTGTAAAGTGAGTGCCTTCCACACCCCACTTGCAGAATTCCTGACCCTCATAGCTGTAATACAGCCAGTCAACAAACTTCAGCAGAGTCTTAAAGTTTTTGTCTTCCTTCGCTTTCTGGGTAATCAGAATACCATTTTCCAGACGATTGCCGCTAATATTTTTACCGGCCGGTCCGGAAAGAATGTTCAGCTTTTCAACTTCAAAGTTGCCCTCGCCAAGGTTAGCTGCCATCTTCTTGCGGTAGTCCTTCAACTGCTGGGCATTGCAGCTAATAACAAAGGACTTTCCGGTTACAAATTTGTTGATTGCCTGGTCAGATGTTTGGGTAGCGCTTTCCTTGTCCATCAGGCCTTCCTTAACCAGCTTGTTAAAATACGCCAGCTCCGTCTTATACTCCTGCATGGTGGGGTAGAAATCAAAGTTGTCCTTGTCCTTGTTGTAGTACAGCGGAGAACCGGACCAGTCGGCATCCGTTCCTTTCAGGCCGGTCGGTGTCTTTACGAATGCAGGGCCCGCAATCTGCATGGTAGCGCCAAACTGCCAGCGGTCGGAGAACGGAGTAACGTCGGGATACAATGTTTTCAGCTGTTTCAGCATGCTTTCGAACTCATCCCAGGTCTCCGGCATCTTAATGTTATTTTTCTTGAGGATATCCGTTCTGACGCAGAGAGAATAGTCCTGCACAAAGGATTCATGCAGTTCCGGAAGCACGTAGTACTTGCCGTCTGCCTGCATAATGGTCTTCAGGTCATCCGCAAGGTTCCATTCCTTGACTTCCTTCGAATAGTTCGGCATTTCATTCACATAATCGCTGATCGGCAGAATTTGACCGGAGGTAACGTACTGATCCTCCGAACCAGGATAGGTCTTTGGAATAATTTCCGGTGCCTGGCCGGAAGCAATCAGAACGCTTCTCTTGCTGTTGTAGTCGCTCATTGGAACGATGGTCAGGTCTAATTTTACATTCGTTTTTTCCTGGAGTATTTTGAAGAACTCCCAGCTATCCTTATAAGGATACGCCGAGTTGTCGCTGAACAGCATGGAAAAGGTTACGGGTTCTTTGGAATAAAAGAAGCCGTCTTTGGTCGTAATATTGCTGTCCTCACTGGTGGTTGCCTCAGACGCGGCCGGGGCATTGCCTGTGTCGCTCTTACTGCAGCCAGCTGTAACACTTGCCGCGGTGGCGATCGCAAGAATCATCGCAATTACTTTGGATAACTTTTTTCTCATTTCGTAATCCTCCCACGAATGATTTATATGAAAAATAGCGCGCCCAAAATTAATTATCCCTTTACCGATCCAATCATAACACCCTGTACGAAATACTTCTGAAGAAACGGATAGACACACAGAATCGGAACGGAGGTCAGAACAATGGTCACATATTTAATGTTGACCGAAACGGTTCCAAGCGAATCCGCGTCCGCCCCTGTGGCCGACATCGCGCCGGCAATCAAGTTCCTCAGATAAATGGTTACGGGGAGCAGTTCGGTATGGTCCAGATAAAGGAATGCGGAGAACCAGCTGTTCCACATGCCTACCGCGTAGAACAGAACCATGGTAGCAATAATCGGCTTGGAAAGCGGAATAATAATCCGCATTAAAATGCCGTAGGTGTTCATCCCGTCAATGGAGGCCGCTTCCTCCAGTTCTTTCGGGATTCCTTCAAAAAAGGTGCGCATGACAATCAAATTAAACGTGCTGATTGCACCGGGGACAACGATAGCCCAGACGGTATTGCGCATATGCAATCCATTCACAATCATGTAGTTCGGAATAATGCCGCCGTTGAAGAACATGGTGAACACGACAAACGCGGTCAAAAACTTTTTACCCATCAGGCGCGGAACGGAAAGTGCATAGGCAAACATCGTGGTCATCACTAAGCTGATGATGGTACCCAACACGGTGTAAATCACTGTATTTTTATAGTCGTTCCAAAAGTCCATGTCGCCCATAATGGTTTTGTATGTATCTACATTAAACCCCTTCGGAATAATACTTACCGTATTCTGCGTCAGGTTTTTCAGGTCGCTGAAGGATTTTGCAAGTATGTTGAGCACGGGAAACAGCGTAATCACAATCACCAACAGCATGATAAACACATTGATGACGCGAAACGTTTTGTAGCCCTTCGATTTTATGATCATGGTGGTTCCTCCTTATCTGATTTTTACCACAGGCTGGTTTCTGCAAACTTTTTCGTCAGTTTGTTGGAACCAATAACGAGCGCCAAACCGATCACTGATTCAAACAGCCCGATTGCCGTCGCATAGCTGAAGCTGTTGGTCGTAAATGCGATTCGGTACAGATAGGTGGAAATTACATCGGACGTATCATAAATGGCCGGGTTATACAGCAGCAGGACTTTTTCAAAGCCCACGTTCAGCAGGTTGCCCAGGTTCAGGATGAACAGGATAGCGACTGTCGGCATGATGCCGGGAATGGTAACGTGAAGTGTCTGCTTCCATCTTCCGGCGCCGTCAATTTCCGCAGCCTCATACAGCTCGGTGTTGATGTTGGTCAGCGCGGCAAGGTACAGGATGGCGCCCCAGCCCATTTCCTGCCAGATGCCCGAAATGACATAAATCGGTACAAAATAGGAGGAAATCTGCATAAACTGAATCGTATGCCCGGTCAGCTGCTTCAAAACCTGATTTACAAATCCAACGGACGGGGACAGGAAGTCAATGATCATGCCCGCGACCACAACGATGGAGAGGAAATGCGGCAGATACGAAATCGTTTGAATGGTTCTTTTGAAAAAGACATTTTTAACTTCATTCAGCAGTAGTGCAAAAATAATCGGAATCGGGAAGCTGAAAACCAAGGACGACACGCTGATGACCAGCGTATTGCGGAACACGTTCCAAAAAGCCGGATCCGTAACAAACATTTTGAAGTATTTCAGCCCTACCCATTTGGTTCCAAGCCAGGGGCCGCCCGGCACATATTTGCGGAACGCAATCACGTTTCCGATCATCGGTCCGTACTTGAAAATCACGTAGTAAAGGACCGGAAGAATCAATAAGCTGTAAAGCTGCCAATCTTTAGCGATTCGCTTTACGTTTCTGGTAAAGCTCTTCTTTTGCATACACATTTCCTCCATATCATTTTATTTGCAGAATGCCATCTACCGGGACCGTGGAACAATCAATCTATGGAACGATGAAATCCTTTTGATAGTGATCCCATCCGAATCAATCTCGCGGCAGCTGTTTTGTACGCAATGCATAAAACAATCCTTTTCATTTTGGTCATGTTATGTAATATCACCAACATAACTAATTATACTTTTTATCCCTTTGATTTCAATATTTTTTGGATAACAGCGCAACAATTGAGTATAACGCAGCAAGATTTGATTACCGTCTTTACTTGATAAATATACAAAAGAGTTTGGCTAGAAACCGAAGTATTATTTAATATGCTTATCAATCAAGACGCAGGACAGGACTAAAAAATGGCTTGGCACCTTTGTTTTCCAGAATTCAAACGGTTTCGGGCAGAAAAACAGCAGAGCATATTACGGGACGAAACAGGACAAGCTTGCCAAGCCCAGCCCTCCGTTTTATTCCTCAAATATGCTCTGTTTTATATCTTTTCGTTCTTCTTCCGCCGGGTTCGACCGGTGGAGCGGCTTTGCCGCATAAATTCTAGGGAAAAACCACAAATGGAGGGGTTATTTACCTCCCGCAGCTTGAATGTGCACGCTGGCGGCGGGCAATCCGTCGGCCATGGCGGTAAGCACAATTTCACCGGAAGCGGCATCTGCACGCACAACCGCCAGCGCCCGGCCTTCGTACGCCTTTCTTTGGTTTCCGACGTACATTTCCTCCGACACTGGATTGCTGTTTGCCACGGCAATCAGCGTGCCGGCACCGCAGGCCGAAAAGAAAAGGTCATTTTCCGCGTGGAATACCACATTGCCATCCCGGTCCACAAGTTCCGCCATAATATAGCACAGGTCGCCCACCCCGTTTCCCAGCACAGTCCGGTCCGGCGTCAGGCGGATTTGCGCCGGTTCCTTCGGGGTGCGGAGCACCGTTTTCGACGTTTCCCGCCCGTTTTCATCATAACCAACCGCGGCAAGCTCGCCTGGTTCATATTCCGTTTCAAAAAAGGCTTTATATTTGTTTTCCTTCCCCGCCGGTTTCCGGCCCAGGGATTTTCCGTTCAGCAGAAGTTCGACCTCGTGGTCGGTGCAATAGATTTCCAGCTGAACCGGTTTGCCCTCAAAGCCCGGCCAATCCCATGATGACACCACATCCGGCCAGCTCCACGGAGTAAGCCCGGCCGTCTGCCCATAATACTGCGGTTTGTAAACTGCAATGTACGGCGCCTTCGAGATGCCCCAGACACAGTCGCGGTAATAAGACTGCGGGCGCTTGTTTCCGCAAAGGTCAAAGTCGCCGCAGAATGCCATATGCCACGGGTAATCGCCCAGAAAGCCCTTTTTCTCGCCATACCAGACGCGCCCAAGCCCGGCTTCGCCCAGATAATCCATACTCGTCCATACAAAATCGCCGATTACATGTGGGTTGTTTGTGACCTGTTCCCAATACTCAAACGCCTGAGCGGGATAGGTTTCGGTCCCACAGATGACGCGGCTGGGGTACTTTTTGCCGTCGTATTCATAGCGGTGACGCAGATAATTGTAACCCACAACATCCAGCGGCTCTGTAAACTTTTCCGTCAGCGGCCCCCATTGGTCCCCCAGCTCCGCAAGGCTCTGCTCATCCACCTTATCGTTGATGCTGGGAATCGTACACAAAGCATTTGTCACTGCCCGTGTGGGGTCTAGGGAACGGACATAGTCGGCCAGCTCCCGCGCTAGTGCGTATCCGTTGGAACGGCCGTCCCGTTCCAGAATCTCGTTTCCGGTTGACCACATGACCACGCAGGGGTGGTTGCGGTCCCGCAGAATCATGGCCCGCATGTCGCTCTTCCACAGCAGGTCGAAATACACGCCGTAATCGTTGGGATTTTTGGGTTCATGCCAGCAGTCAAACGCTTCGTCAATTACCAGAATGCCCAAACGGTCGCAGGCATCCAAAAATGCGGGCGAAGGTGGGTTATGTGCACAGCGAATCGCGTTGAACCCGTTCTTTTTATGGAGCTCCACTTTCCGCTCTTCCGCGCGGTCATAGGCAGCCGAACCCAGCGGACCGCAGTCATGGTGGACGCAGCCGCCTTTCAGCTTAATTTCCCTTCCGTTTAGTCGGAAACCCTGTTTTGCATCAAAAGAAAGCGAGCGGATGCCGACCGGCGTCTTTTGTTCCTGAATTACTGTCCCGTTCCGCAGGACTTCACTAATCAGCGTATATAGATATGGGTCTTCCACCGACCAAAGGCGTGCAGGAATCACATTTAGCGTTTGTGTTACTTCCATGTTATCCCCGGCGGAAATCCGGAGTTCGTTCTCCGCGGCAGCAACCTCCGCTCCGTTTTGATCCACCAGCCGCGAACGGAGCGTTACCGTCTCCCCGCCATGGCGATGGTTTTCGAGCGTTGTCCTTACCTGCGCCACAGACCGTTCCGTGGAAACCGCCGGTGTTGTGACAGAAACGCCCCATGAGGCAATATGCAGCGGGTCACGCACTTCCAGCCAAACATGACGGTAGATGCCGGAGCCGCTGTACCACCTGGAATTTGGAACGGCATCGTTGTTGACGTTTACGCTGATAAAATTCGCTTCGCCATAGCGGACATACGGCGTAATATCGCAGAAAAAGCTGGTGTAGCCGTAAATATGCCGCATGATAAGCTGCCCGTTTACGCGGATTTCCGCGTTCATATACACGCCCTCAAATTCCAGGAGGATTTCCTGGCCCCACCACTCTTCCGGAATTTGCAGTTCTTTTTTATAGCAGCCCAGCCCTCCCGGAAAAAAAGCGTTGGACGCGCCAGTTTTGGCGTTTGGGTCGCGCTTCTGCAAAAGGCTGAAATCATGTGGTAGATGAACGGTTACCCCCGAGCTGTTCACCCCCCAGAAGGGAGATTCTCCTCCGGGATAAAACTTCCAGTTGGCATCGATTTTCTTTCGCATTTCAACTCATCCCCATAGTATTATTGTCCGGTGCGAAACGGCGCTGCGGGCAATCCCTCCCGATTGTAAAAATTAATATTTTGCGGACTGTCGCTCCATGCATACCGCACGGCAACCGGTTCCGTGACCGGTTGCGCGGACACAACCACCCGATTGTTTTCAATGTGGGCCTCGGCGGGATAAAAAATCCCGTCTTTACCGGCAATTTCGAAGTTGCGGAGCGGTTCGCCGTCTTTGGACACCAGTCCGGAGCCCGTATTGGAAAAGCTCAGCATAGCCTTGTTCCCCTGGACTTCCATTTTTTCAAAGGTCGGCCCTGCCGCCGTAATTTGTTCTTCGCCATACGCGACTTTCCGCGCGGCAAGCGCCAGCCGCTTGCCGACGTCCCGCTTATTCAGCGGATGCAGGTCGTTCCATTCACCAACGTCAATGGCCACAGCCATCGCCGTATGCGGAAGCCGCAGTGCCTGCTGCTGAGCTTCCCGCAGCGGCGCCCATTGATTCACTGCCAGCATGTTTTCGCGTTCTAAGTAATTCGGCAGTTGGACATAAAGGAACGGCAGGTCCTGCCGGTTCAGCTTCTTGCGCCATTCCAGAATCATGCGGGTAAAAAGGTCCGCGTATTGTTCCGGCCACGGCGTATTGGATTCTCCTTGATACCAGATGACGCCTTTTACCGTATAATCGGCGACCGGCGAAAGCATTCCGTTGAACAGCCCGACCGGAATTTGGTGCAAAAAGGTTTTGTCGGGAAGCTCCTCCATAATCGTACCGACCCGGTACTTCCACGGGCCGGACAGATCCACCGTTTGATCCGAAAAAATCAGCTCATACGGCTTTTCGGTAATGAAACCGCCCTTGCCGCGGTTGCTGATTACCCGGACGGCAATTGTATTGCGCCCCTCCTTCAGCAGACCGGCGGGGACATCGTACTTCCGCGGGGGATACTGGTAGGCAGTCGTCCCCACCAGAACGCCGTTGATATAGACATAGTCTGCGTCCACAATGCGGCCCATAAAAATTCTTGCCGGTCGTCCCGCCAGGGAAGCGGGCAGGTCCACCTCCCGGCGGAACCAGAACGAACCGTTCACTGCGCCAAGGCCATGCTCCGCCCAATACGACGGAATGGGCATTTGCGGCCAATCGGAGTCATCGCAATCTTCGTCATACCACGGCAGCTGCCCGCTTTGCAGCCCTTGGTCGTTCCGGTCGAGCCGTTCATACCATTCCTTTTCCCGGTCTGCTTCCCGCTGAATGAGCGAATCAACATACTCGCTGTCACTAAAACGTTCGACTGTCTGGATTTTATCCGGATACCCCTGCAGGGATTCCCGGTTCATCCACGCTTCCACATGGGAGCCGCCGATTGCCATTTTAATGAGTCCGATCGGCACAGAATAAGTCCGATACAGTTCCTCGGCAAAGAAGTATCCCGCGGCTGTAAATTTCAGTATGGTGTCCTTGTTTACAGGTTCCCACGCGCCTCCCTCGGGGTTTTCCCGCGGCGTGCAAAAATCATATTGCTCCGGCACGGTAAACTGCCGGATAAAAGGGTTTTCCGCATGGGCAACCACGTCCGGATACTTGTCTTTCACGCGCTCCATCGGCAGCTGCATATTGGACTGCCCGGAGCAGATCCACACGTCGCCGATGAGAATATCATGCACGACAATTTTTTCCCGGCCCTCAATCTCCATTTCGTACGGCCCGCCCGCGGAGTGCTTCTCCAAAGTAACAGTCCATTTGCCGGCTGCATCTGCGGCGGTCTGGTAACTGCGGTTTAAAAAGCGAACCCGGATTTTTTCGTGCGGTTCGCTCCATCCCCATACTCTGGCTTCCGCGTTCCGCTGTAAAACCATGCCGTCGCTGACCATGGCGTGAAGTGTCAGCGGCTTGTAAATCCCCTCGTTTTGTACCATTTTATTTCTCCCCATTCCATCATACCGATCCATTTCTGGGGCTGCATTTGGAGCCGGCGGCGCTGGGTCTGTAAAAATTCCGTGAATAGCACGGGGCCTTACCACCTATCACCGACTCTGTAAAATACACCCATTATATTTTAAGGCTATTATAGCAAAATGGCACAGCAAAACAATGTGTTTTTCCTATCACGGCAATTATTGATCAATTTAACGCAATCAATAAGAAATCGGTAGTGCTTCGCGCAAACAGAGGAATACCGGGCGGGAAACAGCAAGGAACATAAAAGGAGCACAAGTAACTGGCAGGTTTTCGTAAAAAGGGTGCCGCGAAATGAACGCACAGTCATTTCGCGGCACCCTTTTCCATGTTGGTATCTCAACGTTTTTCATGCAAATCACATACAGAACTCCGTTCCACCAGCTGGACATCCAGCGTAATATTTTCGGCCGGAGCACCCGGATCACCGATATGCCGGAAAAGCAAATCCACCGCAATCTGTGCTTTCCTGTGGATGTCCTGCCGGATGGTGGTCAGGCTTGGTGAAGTGTACTGCGCAAAAAAGAGGTCATCGAACCCGATAACAGAGCAGTCCTCCGGCACGCGCAACCCCAAACCGTCAAGTTGCCCAATCAGCTGAAGCGCGTTCACATCCGCCGGCGCAAAAAAGGCGGTAACGGGTTCGCTGCCGTGGCAGAGTTTTTTCAGTACTTCAGCCTCTGGAACATCCGACAAAATGCATTCTTCCGTCAGGGGGAAACCCTCCTGCTCCAAAGCATGGCGGAAACCGTTCAATCGCTGGCGAACCACTCCGCTGACTTGGGAATATCCGCCCACAAATGCGACCCTGTGGTGCCCTTTTTCAATCAGGTAACGTGCAGCTAGTTCTCCGCCTTTATAATCGTCGATTCCCACGTTTGTAATCTGCCGAACCGAACTGTAACTGTCAATAAACACCAGTGGAATCTGATTATCCGCCTGAATCTGACGAAGGTTTGAGTCAAACATTCCCAAAAACACCGCGCCCTCTACATACCAGGAACGCAGGCGCCGGGTGATGTCTTTATAGTCATTGGCGTAATAAAGCATTGGGGAATAGTTGTTATCCTGAATCATATAGCATATCTGGCCAACCAGAACAGCATTGTAAGGGTATTCCATAGCGGAAGCATCCCCTTGCAGAATGACCGCAATGATGCGGGAAGCGTGGGAAGAGAGGCTTCTTGCCGAAAGGCTTGGGACATATCCTCGCTTTTCAATAATGGACTGTATCTTTTTTATATTGCTCTCGGAGACCTTGGAAAATTGGCCGTTTACTACGCGGGAAACCGTCATAACGCTCACACCCGCCTCCGCGGCGATATCTTTCAGGGTTACCATTTGATTGCCACCTCAATAAATCAGTCTGATTGTTTCCAGGATACAACCGTTTCCCTCTGGAGGTTAACGATAAACCCCAGAAACTTGCTTACCTATTTCTTTTCACTTCTCTTTGAGTATAATATAAACCTTGCTGTTTTACAAGTAAATTCAGATTGAAATGTAAAAATCGTAAGTTTTGCAAAAATCATATTGACTTTTCGAAGAAAAAAGACTAGTATAGTTAAAGAGTTAACGTTAACAGTAAATAATTTATTATTTTAAATTTATAATTACGCGAATATATGCTTAAATTGCTGAATATAGACCAGTATTTTAGGCGAATTTCGATTTTATATTTTATTTTTTTGTTTTTTGTATGGTATCGTTATCCTATAAACAAAAGGTGGATTTTGGAGGAGGAATCAGAGTGTGAAAAGTTCTAACACCCAAATCATGACCGAAAAGGCCGGTTCCGCGCGCAGTGTGGGCACAGTTTCCGGTGCACTTCATTCGGCAGCGAAACGAATGCGAAAAAGCTGGGGACTGTATGTGTTGCTTCTCCCGGCATTGATTCTGCTGGTCTGTTTTGCTTATATCCCAATGTACGGAGTGTTAATCGCATTTAAGAACTACCGGAACACCCTTGGGATTTTGGGCAGCGCATGGGCAAACCCATGGTACAAATATTTTCTTATGTTCTTTAAGTCTTATCAGTTCTGGCCCGCCATTCAGAACACACTGATCATCAGCCTGTATGGTCTGGTTGCTTCTTTTCCCCTGCCAATTCTAATGGCTCTGTTCATCAATCAGATGCGGGCCAAACGATTTAAGCGGATGTTCCAAACGGTTTCTTACCTGCCGCACTTTATCTCTACCGTGGTGATGGTCGGCCTGATTCTAATTCTTCTGTCACCAAGCTCCGGGCTGGTGGGCGGATTCTACAAACTGATCGGGCAGGAGCCACCGAATCTGATGGGCAGTGCGAACGCATTCAGTAGCATTTATGTCTGGACGGACGTGTGGCAGCACACCGGATGGGACAGCATCATTTACGTAGCAGCACTTTCCGCCGTCGACCCCACCCTGTATGAGGCAGCCACCGTGGATGGTGCCAACCGTTGGCAGAAAATGCGGTACATGGACCTGCCGATGCTGATGCCCACCGCCGTAATTCTTCTGATTATGCGGGTTGGTAATATTATGGGCCTTGGGTTTGAAAAGATTTATTTGATGCAGAACGATCTGAACATCGCCGCAAGCGAAATCATTTCCACCTATGTGTACAAAATCGGCATTATCAGCAGCCAGTACAGCTATTCCGCCGCAATCAGCCTGTTTAACACCATTATCAATCTGATCCTGTTAGTCACGGTAAACCAAATTTCCAAAAGACTCAGTGACAACAGTCTGTGGTAAAGAGAGGTACATATGGCAGAACAAGTTTTTAAGAACAGAAAAAACTCATCCGGTTCCGATACCGTCTTTAATTTCATCATGTATGGTCTGGCGGTTCTCTGCCTGATTATTATCCTTTATCCGCTGTATTTTATTGTGATTGCCTCGTTCAGCGACCCTTCCGCCGTAGCGAATGGATACGTCTGGTTTTACCCAAAAGGATTCACTTTGGAGGGCTATCAGGAACTGATGAAGCAGGATAACCTTTGGGTCGGCTACCGCAATACCATCCTGTATACAGCGGTGGGCACACTGATCGGACTTGCCGTGAATATTCCGGCTGCCTATGCACTTTCCTGGAAAGACTTATTCGGGAAAAAACTGCTTACATTTCTTTTCCTCTTTACCATGTTCTTCAGTGGCGGGCTGGTTCCCACTTACCTGACGGTTCAGCAGTTCCACCTTTACAACACGTTTTGGGTTATGGTTCTGCCTTTTTCGGTTTCCGTCTACAACATTATTGTAGCCCGCACATTCTTCCAGTCCAGTATTCCCGCGGATCTTTGGGACGCGGCTCAGATTGACGGATGCGGCACTCTGCGCTATTTTTTCCAAATTGTCCTACCGCTTTCGAAAGCGATTCTAGCCGTTTTGGGCCTGTGGATCGCGGTGTGGATCTGGAATTCCTATTTCAACGCGCTGATTTACCTGAAAGACCAAGCGCTTTACCCGCTTCAACTGATTTTGCGGAACATTTTGGTAACCAACCAAATGCAGTCAGCCATGGGGACCGGGGAGGCCGCGCAAATTGCGCTGCGCCGGGCGAATCTGCTGCGTTACTCAGCAATCATCGTTTCCACTGTCCCCATTATGTGCATTTACCCATTTGTACAGAAATACTTCAATCAAGGTGTTATGATCGGTGCAGTGAAGGGGTAAGTCCCGTAGCTGATACGATATAATCAAAGAAGGAGAGAGTTGTAAATGAGTACCAGATCAAAATGGATCAGTCTGATTCTGGCAGGAGCTATTTGTGCGACATCTCTTGCTGGATGCAGCGGCGGCGGAGCAGCCGGATCCTCCGGCAGCAAAGATGCGTCGAATTCCACGTCAAGCACCGCTTCACAGAGAAACTTTCACAATGAAGGGATGCCGATTGTTGACCAACCCCTTACCCTAAAAGTACTGACCACCCGCTGGGGCAGCATGGGTGATTCCTTTACCAAGAACCAATGGCTGGTTGATTTAGAGAAAAATTCGAACGTCAAAATCGAATGGCAGGTACAGTCCCTGAACGACTGGAGCGAACAGAAGTCCATTATGCTGGCCAGCGGCCAGTTGCCAGACGTAATCTTCGGTGACCAAACCTTTTCCTCGGAAGACATTGTAAACAATCTGGATTTTTTCCTCCAGCTGGACGATTTGATTGACCAGTATATGCCGAACTATAAAAAGGCCATAGAGGAACTGCCCAAGCTGAAACAGGTTTCCACCTTCCCAGATGGAAAGATGTATTCCATGGCGAAAAATCTTCCGGCCCGTCCAACTATCCGCAATCAGCCAATCATCAACAAGACTTGGCTTGATAAACTGGGATTAAAGGTACCGACCACCATTGACGAGCTGGAAACCGTTCTGAAAGCTTTTAAGGATAAAGATCCCAACGGAAACGGCAAAAAGGACGAAATCCCGATTGCAGGCGCAGTAAAAGGTGTGGAAACGGATCTGCTGAACCCATTTGGCATCACGGATGCCTATGACAACGGATTTATCCTGCAGGATGGCAAACCGGTGTATTACCGTGCCACGGAAGCCTATAAAGAGGGCGTAAAGTGGCTGAACAAACTCTATTCAGAAGGCCTGATTGACAAGGAATCCTTCACACAGGACAGCACGATGCTTTCCGCTAAACAGCAGGATGCAAATGCTGCGCGCGTCGGCTTTACCTATCAGTGGACTCCGGACGCCGTCTTTGGCAAATGGAGCAACCAGTACATGGCCATTGAGCCCATCTCAGGTCCGGATGGGAAGCGGTATGCCGGTGGCGACCCCGACGGATACAGCAGCATTATGCGCAACGAGGTTGAAATTGCAAAATCCTGTAAGACGCCGGAAATCGCCGCCCGCTGGGTTGACCAGTTCTACACCGGCGAAGCGAGCATCCAGAACTTCTGGGGTGCCATCGGAACAGTCATTCAGAAGAACAGCGATGGCACCTATGAACTGAAAAACCCGCCGCAGGGCACCAGCGCAGATGCCTGGTATTGGGACCAAAGCCTGCGTGATTTTGGTCCAAAATATGTGTCGAAGGACTTCCAGTCCAAACTGAAGCTTTCCTCCAATAGTGGCGACGGTCTCAAGCTGGAAATCGCCAAACTGGGCGAACAGTATGTAACTCAGCCGTTCCCGGATGTGATGCATACTTCGGAGGAATACTCTGAACTGCCCAACCTGAAAACAGACATTGATAAATACGCTGCCAAGATGTTCGCCCAGTGGGTCACAAAAGGCGGCGTTGACAACGACTGGAACGCCTATATTCAAAAACTGAACGACATGGGCCTGCAAAAATACGAGCAAATTCAGACCGATGCCTATAATCGCTATCTCAGCGTAAAGTAATCACGGTTGAATGGAGAGCGGGCCATACCGGCCCGCTCTCGCTTCTTCCTGCGCCTGACTGTTTTCCGCAGGCATGAAATAAAACAAAATTGAGGGTATAAATCATGTATAACATACAAAAACCGGAATACTGTCCATACGCAAGAAAAGAGTCTGTTGTGCAGGGGGAAAATTACCGTTTTTCCATTCTTACTCCGTTCCTGATCCGGCTGGAATACGACCCTACAGGGAGATTCGAAGACCACGCCACACAGGTAGTGCTGAACCGGGACTTTCCAGTTCCCGATTATGAGGTCATAGAAGAAAACGGATGTCTGGAGTTGCGTACAGCGGGATTTCTGCTCACCTACTACCCCGATCAGGGATTTACACCCAGCGGCCTGCAGATTAAGGCCGCCGGGAATTACAGCCTGCACCATTCCGTCTGGCATTTTGGTGAAATCCCCGAGGATTTGGGTGGAACTGCGCGCACACTGGATAATGCAGACGGTACCATCCCGCTGGGCCACGGTATTCAATCGAGGAACGGCTGGTCGCTGCTGGAGGATACCGCATCGCTGCTTCTGACTGAAGACGGTTGGGTTCGAAGACGACCGGACGGTGAAAAAAACGACCTCTATTTTTTTGCCTACGGTCACGATTATTTCGGCTGCCTGAAAGATTACTACCACCTAACCGGTTACCCTCCCCTCCTGCCGCGTTACGCGCTGGGAAACTGGTG
Organism: Clostridiales bacterium; assembly: GCA_012839345.1. GTDB lineage: Bacteria > Bacillota > Clostridia > Oscillospirales > Acutalibacteraceae > Caproiciproducens. Next base: position 28,772 of record DUNN01000014.1, read on the forward strand.
GAGCCGGTATCACCGGTACACCGAAGCGGAATACAAAGCCCTGATGGAACGATTCGAAGCAGAAAAAATCCCGTTTACCGTTGCTGTTCTAGATATGGACTGGCATCTGACCGAGGTTGATCCCCGCTACGGAACCGGCTGGACCGGATACACCTGGAATCGAGACCTGTTTCCCCACCCCGATGAATTTTTAAGCTGGCTTCATGAAAAGGGGCTGAAGGTTACCCTGAACATCCACCCCGCCGATGGAGTCCGCCCGTTCGAGGACTGCTATTCCGCTATGGCCAAAGCACTTGGCATAAATCCAGCGAGAAAAGAGACCATCCGTTTCAACATCACCGACCAAAAGGTTCTGGCAGTCTGGCTAGAGCAGGTGCTGCATCCGCTGGAAAAGCAAGGTGTCGACTTTTGGTGGATTGACTGGCAGCAGGGCACTTACAGTGATGTTCCGGGACTAGACCCGCTCTGGATTTTAAACCATTACTGCTACCTTGACCATTGCCGCAAAAAAGAAGGCCCCTTGATTCTTTCCCGCTATGCCGGTCCGGGAAGCCACCGCTACCCAGTCGGTTTTTCCGGCGACACCGTGATTTCGTGGAAATCACTCGCATTTCAGCCCTACTTTACGGCCGTCGCTGCCAACATTGGATACGGGTGGTGGAGCCACGACATCGGCGGGCATATGAACGGGATAAAAGACTATGAGCTAGCAACGCGCTGGATTCAGTTCGGCGCATTTTCCCCCATTATGCGCCTGCACAGTTCTTCCAGCCCGTTTAACAGCAAAGAGCCCTGGCAGTACAGGCCGGAATCCTGCCGGATTATGAAAGAATTTTTGCGGCTGCGCCATCGGATGCTGCCATACCTGTATACGATGAATCGGTTGAGCTGCCGGGACGGACTTCCACTGGTTTATCCCTTGTATTACCGTCATCCGGAAAACTGGGAAGCATACGAGATCCCAAACGAATATTTCTTTGGTACTCAGCTGATTGTCTGCCCCATTACGGAGCCGATGGACCGGTCCCTCGGAACCGCAAAATTCAAGGGATGGCTTCCGGAAGGAATCTGGTACGATGTTTTCACTGGAATGAGCTACACCGGCGGACGACGCATCGATTTTTACCGGCCGCTGGAATCCATTCCTGTGCTCGCCAGAGCAGGGGCAATTATTCCGCTGTCCATGGAAGAAGGCAATTCGATAGAAAATCCGAAAGAGCTGGAGCTTTTGGTTTTCGCAGGCGAAAGCGGCAGCTTCCATCTTTATGAGGATGACGCAAACGCAGGCGATGAAGATCGATGGGTGGACACCCAGCTTTCCTTCGTCTGGGGTAAAGTCTCCTGTTTTACAGTTCACCCAGCGGTGGGAAATCTTGCTGCACTTCCCGAACAGCGTACGTACTCCGTTGTTTTCACCGGTCTGGGGAACGAGGCGGTTCCCACGGTGACCGTAAATAGAAAGCTGATTTCGTTTGAAAGGGACTTTGACGCGAAGGCCGACAAGCTTCGGATCACCGTCAAAAACGTGCCCGTGCAGGCAGAGTTAAGCATTCTGCTGAAAAATTCAGCTCTAGCAGAGCATTTCCCGGATGCTGCCCTGTTCGATTTCCTGAATCGTGCACAGATTTCATATTCCCTTAAGGATGCAATTTATCACTGCATAAATCAGCGAATGAACGGAAGAGACCTTCCCTATATTTTGAGCGACCTCAAAACCATGGAACTGCCCACAGAACTGTTTGGAAATTTGTGCGAATTTCTGCTCCGTTGATTCGATCGATTAAAATTCATAAGCGGGCTGCTCCAAAACAAAAGTTTTGCAGCAGCTCGCTTTCCTTTTTTCATTCTGCCGTTTTACTTTTATGCTATTACTAGTGATAAAATATGCCGCACTGCCTCCGCAAAGCCGTCTGCGCCTTTTTGCCTGGTCACGTAAGTCGGCAGGTGACGCAGCTGCCCAATAAACGAAAGAATGTTCGCCACCGCACAGCTGTTGGGAAACGCTTCAAACATTGGCTCGTCGTTTGGAGAATCGCCGAAAAAGATACAGCGTTCTTTCATATTCTCCTCCCGCAGTACGCTTTGAAAAAACAACTTCGCCATGGCGCGCTTATTATAATCCCCGAACCATGTATTCACATGGATGGAGCTGATTTTCGCCTGCGCACCCAGTGAAACGCAGATTTGACGGATTTTTTCAGCGGCTTCCAGCCCAAGTTTCGGTTCGTCCTCATTAAAATCTATGGCTAGATCGTAAATGCGTGCAAACTGATCGCGCGCCACGCGGCACCCGGGCACACCGGCTAGGCAGGCCTGCCGGACTGCCTCCAGCTTCGCGCGGACTTCCGGCCCTGCAACGGACGGGTGAACGAGCGTCCGGATTTTTGAGCCTTCCCAATAATAAACAAACGCTCCGTTTTCCCCGATGACCGCCCGCACCGGCCACTCCCGGATAATCAGGTCACACCATCCGGCGGGCCTGCCCGTCACCGGAATCACTTCGAATCCGCTTTTGTGCAGATCCCACAGCGCCGCATACGATTCTTTGGTCAGCTTCCCGTTCGTCGTAATTGTATCGTCAATATCGCAAAGCACGTATTTCAGTTTGGCTGCCCCGGCAGCATCCAGCTCTTCCATTGGTTTCATTGTTTTCCCCTCCCCTGCTCTCGCAAAATCCTAAGCGGTTTGTCTGCTCGTTATTATAAGCAGATCGGGTTCTTCTGTCAAACGCTGTGCTGGGAATTTCTTCTTGATGTAGCCTCCCTGTCTGTTATAATAGGGAACGGGAGATGGTTCAAATTGGAACTGAAAAATAAGAAGATTAACTTTTTAGGCGACAGCATTACAGAGGGCGTGGGCGTTTCCTGTGAAGAACACATCTATTTAAATATTCTGAAAAAGGAAGCCGGGCTTGCCGAAGCGCGGAATTACGGCATCAGCGGAACCAGAATCGCTGCTCAGCTTCACCCGGAACACCCGGACTGGGATCAGGATTTCATTTCACGGGTGGAAACGATGGAAGATGACGCGGATGCGGTTGTGGTATTCGGCGGGACCAACGATTACGGCCACGGTGATGCACCCTTGGGCGATTTTTCCGACCGTACGCCCTATACCTTTTACGGCGCCTGCCATGTGTTGCTGGAAAAACTGATTCAGAAATACCCGTCCGGCACCATTGTGGTCATGACGCCCCTGCACCGGCTTGGGGAGGAAGACCCAAAAGGCGACGGCAGCAAAGCCGTCGGCACGGCGCCCCTTTCCGTTTATGTCGGCATTCTAAAAGAGGTCGCACAGTATTACGCCGTTCCGGTGCTGGATTTGTACGCCGTCAGCGGGATTCAGCCCTGCGTGCCCGTTTTGCAGGAACGCTTCTGCCCGGACGGGTTGCATCCTAACGACGAGGGACACAAGCGGATTGCCGCGCGGCTGAAAGGCTTTTTGCAGACGCTTTGAAGGATGCCACTGCAGTATAGCAAAATAACCGGCATTTTCATGCCGGTTACAGCCTGTCGAAAAAGTCCAGTGAAAGCTGGGCTTTTTCGTTGTAAAATGGTAAAATATAGACAGGTGATGAAAGATGCTGGAACGGGAAAAACTACGCAGAGATGCAGTGGAATTTGTGAATACAG
>DUNN01000029.1 GCA_012839345.1 Clostridiales bacterium
CGTTGTCCGTTTCCGCAGGCTGTATTCCATATCGCTGAAGCTCTGCTGACTCATTCCGACACCGCCTAAGCTTTTTCTTCTATTTTATCATATCTCTGTCTCGTCGTGCGATTAAATCAGCGGTTCCTTAGATATGATCCGGATTTTGATCGCCTCTTGGAAGAAAACATTGACATCGACAAAGATGTGAAAAAGGTATTGTCAGGATTAAACAATGATGAACTCAAATTATATGATCTGCATTACCGAAGACATCTTCCCCTGAAAGAGCTTGCAATTGCTTATAATCTGACCGTTGCTGCTGTTAAGAATAAAATATACAGACTTAAGCTACATATTGTCAAATTGGTACAGAAAGCAATAGAAGATGAAAGAAAGGGCTAAAATTAATGTATACATGCACAAATTAATAAATTATAATTGTGCATGTATACAAATGTATTTAATCTGCAGAAATAATTGTGAGACTTTTACCGTTTTTTGTGACTACTAATATAGGAGGTTTTTTATGGGTTGTACCAAACAAGACGCTGAGATCATTAAAAAGATAATGACAGAGGAAATATCGGATGATAAAGCAGTAGAAAATGAGTTACGCGCAGAGATTTATGATGAGTTACACAAGCCTGATGATGAAATGGACTGCGATCTGATTGATGAGAATATCCAGACGCTTTTCATGCTTGAAGGGCGGAATTATGAAAATCATATCGATTTAGAAGAAGAGTTAAATAAAGCCCGGAAGAAATCAGACACGGCACAGCCCAAATTACAAAAAGATTTGAGGCGCTTCATGAAGCCTGTTTTAGCGGCATGTATGGCAATCGTTGTTTTCTTTTCTGCTAACGCGGCTGTCGTCCACGCAACCGGCAATGGTATTCTCGACAAAGTTGTTCAATTTGGCAGGAATTATGTCGGGTTTGATTTCACAAAAAAACGGAGAGCAAACTTCAGTTCCGTCCGAACAAATCACCGATAATGAGGCGCTGTATCAAGAATTAAGGAAAAAGTGTGGTAAATACAGTTTGTTCCCTATGTTGCCAAAATCATTGCCACAGGATTTAAAAATTTTGAGTTTCGAACAACAAAGTTTAACCAAAAGGGAAACTCTCGCTATTGTTTTAGGAAATAAAAAAAGTTCAATCATAATGAACATTGATTTTTATCTTGACAAAAACACGGTTCCAATTATAAAAATACCGAACTCTTCCGATATAGGAAAAATAAGCATCCATGGAGAAAATGTTTATTTATCTACGGAAAATAATAAAATATCATCTATATTTAATTATGGAAACTACGTTTATAAATACAGTTCTACCCTCTCTTATGATGAAACGGTCGATGTTTTGCAGTCATTACATTAATTAATAAAAGGAGAAATCAAGATGTTTAAAAAAATTACCGCAATACTATTTTCATTGGCGATATTCTTTAGTGTTTTTACTGTAAGTGCGTCGGCAGCAGAATTCTACTCAAACAAGGATAATTATTCAACTCCAACATCGGGGGTTCAGTCGGCTGACCCGCACCATGCTTCAGGTTTATACAACACCGCTACCCAAGGCAGATATTCAAAAAATGCTGCGGGTTTAATTGCATTTTCAAGCCTTGATATGTATCTAGAAAGTGGAAATACGTTGCTACTTGATGGTACTACAGATGGTAGCGAGGTCTTAGACAAAATAGGCTTCCAGAACATAACATTACAAAGGTGGCAAAACGGCAACTGGAACAACGTCAAAGTATGGAGCACCTACAGATACAACAGTTCTACATATAATTACGAGTACAAAACAACGGTTACACCCGGCTACGATTACCGGTTTGTAGCAACGCATTATGGGGAAATTGATTGGCTTTCTATTCCCTCAATTGAGACTTTCTATAATGAGACAAGCTATCTCCATGTGGGTTGATTGAACCAATATATAAGTGGCTTAGTATTATTGTATTCTATGCGCGCATTTGTAATAAATTCACCTTAGGAAGGAGGCTGATTCCATTGGCTTGATAATGGGGTGAAAAATTCCTCTTTGTTTGTAAATGTTGGTGTTAATCGTGACGTGTTGAAAAACGAAGGAGGTTTTTTTAATGCAAAAATATTTCAAAAAATTTGTCAGTCTCGTTCTGGCTCTATCATTGTCCGTAGTTCTTTCCGTTCCGGCATTCGCAGCAACATCTAAAACCAATTATAAAGACAGTAGTAGCCCCTCTAGTGCTACTAGTACATCTGATTCATCAAATGTTTTGGTGAATAATGGGTCAGTAAAGGCAGATACTATTCCAGCTAATAGTAATACATCCTCCTCCACTGTGAAACTTGATGGAGTGGGTGTAGGGTATATTCATGCGACATGCATAAATCGTGAATATAATGAATATCAACTGGAAATCAATTTAGTATTTTCAGACCCATTAGAATCTGTGTCTTATGAAATTGATTGGGGCGATGGTACAACTACTTCTTCATCACGCTATATAAGAGGTGAGTCAAATTCTTTTTATGATACGGCAGATAATATTTATATAGAATCTGGTGTATACACGCCAAAGGTGAGATTGGAAATATATGCCGTTTCGGGACCTGTTCAAGTGATAACGTTACCATCGGTGAATTCAATCATAATACTATAGTAATTTTTCATATAAAATGGAGGATCACTGTTGATGATTTGCTACGGTTGCTGCTTTACTGTAAGTAACAACACCATTAGAATCGGTAGTAGAATTTTCCTGTTTAAAAGTTTCGTTGTTATATAATAATTTGGCAAGGTGGTAATCTACCTTTAGGTTGCACCTTACTTTCATGTTAAAGAGGATGTAAATTTATGTGTGATTTATGCAGTGCTTTTCCAGATATATATCTTTTTGATCTGGCGATGAATTTGTATTTCTCAGGAGAAAGCAATAGTGTGAGTTTTGATATTCGTTTTGATGATTATCCCAAAATATCAAAAAATATCGAATCAGCAAAAGATATATTCTGTGAGGTTAAGATATTTAAACCAATAAATTCGGACTATTACCAGATTGTAGGAAAAGGGCTGGCTCAAAATGCTATAGATACAATCAATTATTGCGGCATTAAAAAGCAGTTGCCAAGCGGATATCAGGAATGGTTTGACTTGTTTTTAGATAGAAACTGTTTAGATTCTTCAATTTTAATCAAGGAAAAACTATTTTCTGTAGAACTTTACGATGCCAAAATTGATCAGATTAATAAAGTTTCAAAAGCAGTAGAGAAGCCGAATGTCTTAGTATCAGTCCTTTTAAATCTATATGTAATCAATGAGTCCAGATTTCAAAACAGTGCTGTTGCCCTTTTAACCAGGCATTGTGAGTTAGATGACGAATTAAAAGAGTATATTATAAATTTTTTTAGTAAATATTTTAATAAAATTATAGTAATTGCACGAAATTTTAATCATAAATCCTGGATAGAACTATTAGAACTATCAAATCCGAATAATAATGCTCGAAAATATATCGATGCCGGTATAACTATTATTGATATGTTTGAAAAAACTTTATATAATCTCAACTGAACAAAAGCTATTGCTTCTGGGAACCTGTAATATACAATAAATTAGACAGGAACTGAAGGAAAGAGCAAAGAACATGCCTCAGGTTCGGCAACAAAATGGACATGGCAACCACATGCTCATTGTAATTTGGAATCGGGTCATGCTCGAGGTCACCTTCCCTCTTGGTCAGAAGGCCGATTTATTGTTTTCAAATAGACCTTCTTTATGCCCGTTTATCCCTGAGAGAGCGACGATTCCATTGAACATTTTATTAAATTCTTTACATACGTTGTCGTAATCTCAACAAAACAGATTTCAAAATTCTTTAAGAATCTCAATAGAAAATTCTTAAAGCCACTCTTTAAATTCTTCCAATGTCATCTTTCCGTTGATACACAGTTCCCGTTTTTTTCTTGCCTGTTCTGACCATTCATAAAAGTTTTCTTTTGTAATCTTTCCATACTTAATCCAAGCGAACCGCTTCTTGTAAGCCTTGCTGTACGCTTTAAGTGCCGGATTCTCCGCCTTCTTTTTCTCCCATACATGGAGTGCTCCGATCTCCTTGCAGGTGTGCCCGGCGCTGTCGAACGGCCGGTCACAGTATTGGGTGTTGATGTATCCGGTCAGGGCAAAATATTTACCGCAGTTTTTACAGACACGGAACCGCTGCTCCCGCTTCACACATTCCCGGATAAAGTAATCAATAATATCATAAATATCCTTTGGACATAAGACTTCTGTAAATGTTTTCCGGCCAATCCTTTCAAAGCTTATGGGCTGAGGCTGGAACTGAAAAACATCCAGACTGTTTTTACTTTTTTCATCATAATAGTCCGCCATCTTTTTCTGAATCGGTTCGTCCGGAGAAAGAATGTCCAGTACCTGACCCCATAGATTCTTAATCTGCTCCTGCATGCTGGAAATGTTGGACGGAATATGCGTGAGCTTTTTGTAGGGTAATAAATCTATAATATCCTTATAATTCTGTTGCTCCGCCTGTTCTAGCCTTTCCTGCCAGTCAAGGCGCAGAAGTTCAAAATAGATGTGCTGCTTTGCGACGGTATCAAGCCCCTTGCGGACTTCATCGGCAAGTCGCGTGTCCTTCTCCGAATATAGCTTTCGGAGATCAGCACCCATTTTCTCAAAGATATTTCCGTATGACATAATGTCCAGATACAACAAATCCATCAGGCTTTGCGAAAATGCAAAGCCTTTTCTTATTGTCTTCTGTTCGTTTCCATACTCGAAAAATTCTTTTCCTTCGGATATGTAAACCTTGAAACTGTATGCCATCTTTGTCACCTCAAAATAGACTATTGACTTTATTTAAATATATTATACATAAGTCTTGACAAGAAATCAAGAGAGAGTTATCATAGCATTGTAGACTACAGAATATATTTATATGAATAGTCTATTTACAATTCAGAGAGGAGGCTCACTGACAACTGAATATCATATCCGGTCAAAGATACCGACACTTCCGCCAACAGCTTCGCCATGACCCCATAAGGAGAGCGAGCCAGCTTGTAAAAGCTGATACCGACGGGAAGAAGGAAATACGTGGCGGCTTCTGCGGAGCAGGGCGACAGGCACAGGAAAGACGGCCAGAATATGTGCGAAAAAAGACCGCAAATCCACGGCAATGGACTTGCGGTCAGGCGCAGCACCAATCAAGTCAAGATTGGCCTTGCAAAATTACTTTATCACCAGTATAGCAGTGGAACCGCAGGAATGCAATCTTTTTTCACTGTTGAAGACAAAAGAGATTTGTGGAAACTGCGGGCCACGCGATACTACCCCGAAGGGGTAGGCCAGCATATTGTTTGTATTGACGGCGGCTATCGCCACCGCCAATACAAACAGCTGGTCGGGGGCGCGCCCCCAAGCCCCCGGGACGAAAGGAGCGTGACTATTTGAAAAAAGACAAGATGTTCGCCATGCGTATGAGCACCGCGGACTATGAACGCATTCAGAATAAGGCGCTGCTGGCGGGTATGACCATGACGGATTTTCTTACCCTGTCCGCACTTGGTAAGGAAATTATTGTAGTGGAGGGTCTGGATGCTGTTACAGGACAGCTCAAGGCGATTGGTAAGAACCTGAACCAGCTGACGGTGCTTTGCAATATGGGCAGGATTACCTGCCCCGACCTTACGGAAACAAAGCGGAGCTTCGGTGCGGTGTTCGATTCCATCTGCGACCTGATGGACAAAGGGGCGTGAGATTATGGCAATCGTCTATGCCGTAAAAGAACGTACTCAAAGCCGCATTGCCATGAAAAAGGTGATGGATTATGTGGCGCAAGACTACAAGACCATGTTTGAGGATGCACAGGGAAATCGGCTCAAGCTGCTATCCGGGCAGAACTGCTGCGGGGAAACCGCCTTTCAGGAATTTATGGCAACGAAAAAGCAGTACAGAAAAGAAAAAGGCGTGTATTTCTACCAGTATGTGCAGAGCTTCAAGCCGGACTGCGGAGCCACACCACAGGAAATCCACCAGATGGGCATTGAGCTTGCCAGACGGTTCGAGGGATACGAGGTACAGATTGCTACCCATATCGACCGTGACCATTGGCACAATCACCTGATTGTCAATTCCGTCAGCTGTAAGAGCGGGCTGAAGCTGCAATTCAATGAAAAGGATTTAGAGCAGTTGCGCACTCTCTCGGATGAAATCTGTGCGGCGCATGGGTTAGAGATTTTAAAGCCCTATCGGAAACCCGCCATGAAGCCCATGGGTGCCGGGGAGTACCGGTCGGCTGTGCGGGGCGGCAGCTTCAAATTTCAACTGATGAACGCCATAGACACAGCGCTTGCCCAAAGCCGCACACAAGCCGAATTTACCGCCTGTATGGAGGAAATGGGCTATGGGGTGAAGTGGATACCCCATCATAAATACATCACCTATACAGCCCCCACAGGCCAGCGGTGCAGGGACAACAAGCTCCACGATGAAAAATATCTCAAAGAAAGGATGGAACAGCACTTTGCCCAACTTGAACGAACTCAAGGCTTTGAACAAGCCGCAGGAGAACCCACAAAAAATCACAGTGCCCTATCTGCCGCAGGTCAGCGCTATCCCAACAGAGGAATGGGACGCTATGCTCAGCAGCCAGACGGTGCTGCTGGAACGGATGGCGGCGCTGGGACAGTATATCTCAACCTTGCCGACCACTCCAGAAATCGAGAAAGCCATCCGGGATTACTGTCAGGGGATATACGACAAACAGGGGGATATGCTGTGTCGGGTCATCAACGACCAGCACAGGCGGATTTCGCAGACTGTGACAGAGATGCTCTCGAAGCAGGAGAGCAATCTGAACTGGAAGATACAGCAGGGATTCAAGGAGCAGACGGAAGCGCTCCGACACCGGGACATGCTGCCGTGGAAGCTCAAAGCAAAATGGACGGCCGTGGGGCTGCTCTCCTCGACGGCGCTCTATACCTTGCTAAGTCTGTTGAAGATCTTGTAAATCCCTATGACCCGGACGCCGAGCGCCAGAAATACGCACAGGAGTGTATGCGTCGAAAATCCGGAAAAAAGAAAAAACAGAAGCACGGTTATAGTCCTCAGTACGAGCAGGACATGGAACAGAGTATGTAGGAGGTGTGCTTATTTGAAGATTCGAGAACTTTTAAAATGTTGTATCCGTATCTTTCGTAACCGCAGTGCCCAAGCAGATTTAAGCGGCACTGCACAAGGCATCAAAAAAGCGGGTGAAAAGCTGGCTGTGAAAATCGGCGGTACAACCTATCTGGTCACTTCCTTTTTTCAGCAGAACAGCAAAAGCCAAAGTACAGCACTGGACAAAATCCAGCGCCTGATTGATAAAGATACATCGCAGCAAAGTTAAATTCTCTCCCATAAACCGATTTGTCCGATAGACGCCAGAGCCGGTTGGGGGTATAATGTCGGTAGGATATTTACTCTCAATCGGTTTGGCTGACAGAGATGGGAGGAAAAAATGAGCAATCAGTCAAACCAAATTACAGCGCTTTACTGCCGACTAAGTCGTGATGATGAGTTGCAGGGAGACAGCAACAGTATCCAGAATCAAAAGAAAATCCTGCAAAAGTATGCCGATGACAACGGTTTCCGAAATACCCGTTTTTGGGTGGATGATGGGGTAAGCGGAACAACTTTTGACCGCCCACAGTTCAAGGAAATGCTCGTAGAGATTGAAAAAGGCAATGTTTCTGTTGTTATCACAAAAGACCTGTCCCGCCTTGGGCGTGACTACCTCAAGACAGGAGAATATGTGGAAATTATCTTTCCACGGTATGATGTCCGCTACATTGCTATCAATGACGATGTGGATACCGACAAGGAAATCAATGAATTTATGCCTTTTCGCAATCTGTTCAACGAGTTTCATTGCCGGGAGACCAGCAAGAAAATCCGTCTTGTGAATCGGGCGAAAGCTGAACGAGGTGAACGCCTTGCCACCAGAGCGCCATATGGCTACATCAAAGACCCGAATAATCCCAAACAGATTATTCCGGATGAAGTGACCGCCCCTATTGTTAAACAGATTTTTGAGTGGTGCGCAGGCGGCTTTGGCCCCGCACAGATTGCAAAGAAGCTTCGGGAACAGCAAGTGCAGACACCTACGGTTTATGAGTATTACAGGTCAGGAACGGCATATGGTCAGTTGAATCTGGATAACCCTTACAGATGGACTGCGGATACCGTTGCCAAGATTTTGGAGCGCGAGGACTACATTGGCAATACCGTCAACTGCAAAACCTACCGTAAATCCTATAAAGACAAACGCAAGCTGGATACCCCTCCGGAAAAGCAGCTGCGGTTTGAGCATACTCATGAACCCATCGTCGACCTTGACACTTGGGAAACGGTGCAACGTGTCCGTAAGGGAAAACGCAGACCCACACGCATGGGTGAGATGGATAAGTTTTCAGGCTTAGTGTTCTGTGCTGATTGTAAATCCCGGCATTATCACATCCGAGGAACAACCCTGACGGAGGGGCAGACGAATTACATCTGTGGAACCTACCGCAAAAAGGGCAAGGAAGTCTGCACAGCGCATTTTATCCGCACGGTGGTATTAGACGAGGTCGTTTTGCAGGATTTACGCAGGGTAACGGCATTTGCCAAAGAGCACACACAAGAGTTTATACGGCGGCAGATGGATAGAAGCGCGCAGGACAGCAAAAAGGAACTATCTGCTAAGCGGCGGGAATTGGAAAAAGACAGGCGCAGAATATTAGAATTGAACGGCATTTTCAAAAAGCTCTATGAGGACAGGGTATCTGGCAGGCTGACAGAAGAACGGTTTGATATGCTGTCGCAGGACTATGAAAATGAACAGTGCGCCTTGACCACCAGAGCAGAACAGCTGGAGCAGGAAATTGAAAGCCATACAGAAAAAGCTGTCAATGTGGAGCGCTTCCTGAAAATCGTGGAGAAGTATACTGATATCAAGGAACTGACTCCTGAAATCCTCCGTGAATTCATTGAGCGTATCGAAATCCATGAACGTAGTGTTTACCGCGGTAAGGATGCCACACAGCAGATTGATATTTATTATAACTTTATCGGCTTGATGCCGTGACAAAGGAAAAGGCACAGGATATCCAAATATCCTGTGCCAATCCTAAAGAAAGCAGTAACTTCCCTATGCCGCCCCATCTAAAGGCGGTTCTTTTTGTTTGCCTGTGAGTTATAAGCGGTTGACGTATTCTTTCAAGCTCTGTAATTCGCCGATCAGGGGAGCACCGATTACTTTAGACAGAGCCTGGTTCAGTTCTTCATACTGATTTCCCGTCACAATGATTTCAGCGCCCTGATGCTCCTTCAAAAGATGAATTCGGCGGTCAATTTCCCGAGAAATTTCCTCTTTAATATTTTTACTCATCGTAAAGCCATCTCCTGTAATAAATCAGGGACGCGGCACGGTTGCCGCCTGATTTCGGTTGTTCCCTGCAGGTCATAGTGTTTCCGAATTTTGTCCAAATATTTTGGCCCGCCGAAAAAGCGGTGTATCAGAGAAGAAATTTCGGTCAAAGATAAAAGAAAGACAGGAAACCCGCTTTTTACAGCTTGAATTCCTGTGCGTCGTGCGGGCGCATGGGAGGAAAGGTTTTGGGTGAGCGCTTCAGCGGGTCATAGACAAAGCGACCGCAGGCACCGTCCGGCTGTGGAGAAAGGCCAAACCGGCATACGCCAGATTCCGTCTGTTCCCGCCAGTTTTTGCAGTATTCGCAGCTGACCTCAACATGATCCCCGAAAAACGTGTTTTTCTTTTTCCTGAACATGTCAATCCCGCCTTTTCATATCCTGTTTTCTGTCGCTTATTATAACATTATCGGCGGTAAAGTTCCACTTTTTCAGATGGAATATATAGGATAAACGCGGCGCACAGAATAATCAGCGCCGCCGCCGCGGGGCCGGAGCCGGAAAACGCGGGCACCAGTGTGGCGGAGGTGTTGCTAAATGTTTCCTCGCTGAGGGGAAAAAGCTTTTCCAGTCCGAAGGTAATCGCTGCCGCAAACAGCCCGTGAAGCACGCGGAACAGGAAAAAGCGTGGCAGTTTAATCGGGATTTGTTCTATCATAGAAAGAATCTGGAAATGAACGCAGAGCCCGCCCCAGCCAATGATGAGCGATACTGCCCAAAGCGGCAGGTGGAGCTGCGCAAAGTCGGAGCATCCTCCCGTCACCTCCAAAAATCCGGAAAGCGCGGCGGAACTGCCGGGTTCCCGCACCCAGATACGAAGCAGGTTCAGCACCGATGCGAACAGAATCACAAAACAGCACATGTTCATCATGGCGCGCGCGGCGTCTGCGGCGGATGAAATCAGCGCGGTTAATGCCTTTTGGGGTGCGCGCCGCCTGGTTGGGCTAATATCGGCACCGCGTTTTGCCGTTGCCCCGCAAATCAGGCCCAGCAGAACAGAGGCGATGATCTGTGAAACGAACAGGTAATAGCCTGCCTGCCGGTTTCCAAGAAACCCGGCGCCCACCGCGCTGATGACAAACGCCGGCCCCGAATTCACACAGAAGCAAAGCATCCGCGATGCTTGTTCCCCATTGATGGAGCCCGCTTCGTAAAGTGCTGCAACGCTTCGTCCTCCGGTGGGATACCCGCCAATCATACTCATGAAAACCGCCGTTGCGGCGCTTCCGGGCAGTTTCAGCAGGACACGTGACGGGGCTTCAAAGACATGACCGATTTTATCGGATAGGCTGCTTTTTACCAAAAACACAGCCAGTACCATAAACGGATACAGGGATGGAATCAAAATTTGAAGGCAGTACCCAAGTCCCTTCCGGGCACCTTCCGCCGCCTCCGAGGGGAAAATCAGCAGTGCGCAGGCAATTAGAAAGGTTGTGATTAAGAGCAGATTCTGTTTCCATTTCATTCAATCACCCCGCTTATATATATGTTTCCATGCGGATATTTACGACTTGACGCGCATAGGCTTTATGTGACTGACACTGATTGACCGAGTATATTTTCGCGCATGTTTCTTTCCTTTGAAAAAGGAAAGGTGGGGGAAAACGGCCGGCTTTTTTCGGCAGGAACGAGCGTGGCCGGAAGTCCTTTTCTCAAACGAAAGGACTTCGAAAGGGCAATCAGGTGATTTCGTATCAAACTGATTAGGGCAGGGATGCATTTTGAGCAGGAAAAGGATTATCGGATTCCCAGCCACACCGGCGACAATGCAGTCCCACATGGAGCTGAACGGCAACCGCGAGGCGGTTGTGGAAGGCTGCGGCGGCGTTTTGGAATACGATCCCGGCGTCGTTCGTGTGAAGGCGGGGAAAATGGTGCTGCGCTTTACCGGACGCGGCCTGGTAATCAAGTGCCTTACGGTGGACTCCCTTGTGGTGTCGGGATTTATAACGGGAATAGAGTTTTTGACGTGAGGTGATTTGATGTTTTCCTTGGCGCTCACGCGATGGTTCATGGGCTATGTGCGTTTTGCCGTTTGCGGCGGCAGCCTGGAGCGCTTTCTGAACCAGTGCGCGCGCTCCGGCATCTATTTGTGGGATATTCAAACGGGGCAGAACCGGGCGGCCAGCGTGGCTGCCAGAAGATACCGCGCCCTGCGCCGATGTGCGCGCAAAGCCGGATGCCGGCTGAAAATCATAAGGCGCAGTGGGTTCCCGTTTGCCACTGTCCGCATCCGGAAACGAAAAGGCCTTATGGCGGGGAGCATTCTGTTTTTGGTGATTGTAATGGTGCTTTCCAATCGGATGTGGTCCTTCGAAGTAGTGGGCAACACCTCCATTCCGGCAACGGCAATTACTGCAGAGCTGGCCGCGCTTGGAATTGGGCCCGGAACCCCGAAAAAATATTTACAGCCGCAGCTTCTTCAGCAGGCGCTTATGCTGAAATTCCCCCAAATCAGCTGGATCAGCGTCAATACGCACGGCTGCAAGGCGGAAATCCGGCTGCAGGAGAAAACGGAAAAACCACCGATTGCGGTGAAGGATGTACGCCCCTGCGACATTAAGGCAGCTGCCACCGGGCAGATTGTTTCTCTGGAAGTTTACGCCGGAACGCCGCAGGTAAAGGAGGGCGACGCCGTGGTAGAGGGTCAGCTTCTGATTAGCGGCGAGGTAAAGGATGAGGCGGGCGAAACCTCACTGAAGCATGCAGCCGGAAAAATTATGGCCGAAACCACACGGACTGTGTCGGTTGAAATTCCGTTGAAACGCACGGTGGTTCAGGACACGGGCAGTGTGGTCACCCGCCGCTGCCTGCACTTTATGGGCGCGCGCATTCCGCTGACTATGACGGTGAAGCCGGATGGAAATTACCGGCAGGAAACGTACTTTACAAAAATCCGACTGATGAACACCTCCCTGCCGATCGGCGTTTATGAGGAGGATTGGATTGAGCAGACCTCCGCCGCCGTAACCCTTACAAGGGAGCAGGCACTCCTCGAGGCAAAACAGGAAATTCAGGAAAAGATTAAAAATGAACTGAAGGATGTTCAGATTCTCTCTTCCAGTGCAAGCGACAAAATGACAGGTTCCAGCTTGATTTACACCGCGGTGTTGAAATGCCGTGAAAATATCGGCCGTGAAGCGGAAATACTGATAAATTAGCACCAATTTTTGTCACTAATTCTGATGACGAAAATGAAAGTATATGATATAATTATACTAATTTATCGTGAGTCAGTGTGCCTTGCTTACGGTAAAAGAATCAAAGGTGATAGGATGTTTGAACAAAGGATCAATATCGACCGGATGGAGCAAGCAGTTGCGCTTTTCGGCAGTTTTGACGAAAATATCAAATTGATTGAAAAAGAGTATCAAGTTGCCGTTTTGGGGCGCGGCAGTGAACTGAAAGTTTCGGGCGAACCGGAAAACGTTGCGCGCGCGGTACGGGTGATTGAGAGCCTTCTGACTCTCATCAACCGCGGCGAGGTACTCAGTGAGCAGAATGTGCGTTACTGCATCTCCCTTGTAAACGAGGGCAGCGAGGATAAAGTCGAGGCTCTGGCGGGCGACTGCATCTGTATCACTTCCAAAGGAAAACCGGTGAAAGCGAAAACACTGGGGCAGAAAAAATACTGTACCGCTATTAAGGAACATACCATTACGTTCGGGGTGGGTCCCGCCGGAACCGGCAAAACTTATTTGGCGGTTGCGCTGGCGGTGACCGCGTTCCGCGCGCAGGAGGTCAACCGAATTATCCTGACGCGCCCCGCGGTGGAAGCAGGTGAAAAGCTGGGGTTTCTGCCTGGTGATTTGCAGCAGAAGGTCGACCCTTACCTGCGCCCCCTTTACGACGCATTGTTCGATATGCTGGGCGCGGAAACGTACCAGCGTTATGTGGAACGCGGCAACATAGAGGTTGCTCCGCTCGCTTATATGCGCGGGCGCACGCTGGATGACAGCTTCATCATTTTGGATGAGGCTCAGAATACCACGCCGGAACAGATGAAGATGTTTCTCACCAGACTGGGGTTCAATTCCAAAATGGTGATTACCGGCGATATTACGCAGATTGATCTTCCCGATGGGCGGCGTTCCGGTTTAAAGGACGTGCTGCGAATTCTGCGCGGAATTGACGATATTGCGCAGATCCGATTTTCTGAAAAAGACGTTGTGCGCCATAGACTGGTGCAGGATATTATTAAAGCATATGAAAAAAATGAGGAGGCCGGGCGCTAAAAATGGAAAAAGTAAGAGTCGTTATCGACAACAAACAGAAAGAAGTAAAAATCCCGACGGGGCTGCGGATGCTGGTACGCCGCTGCTGCAACGCAGTGTTGCGTATGGAAGAATTCCCGGATCCTGCGGAAATCAGCGTTACCTTTGTCAACAATCAGCAGATTCAGGAGCTGAACAAGCAGTATCGCCAGAAAGATATTCCGACGGACGTGCTTTCTTTCCCAATGGGAGAAAACGGCGTGTACGACGAGAACCATTCTACCGGGGCGAAAATTCTGGGCGACATTGTCATCTCTATGGAAAAAGCGGTGGAGCAGGCGGAACGTTATGGGCACAGCCTGGAACGGGAAGTCGGTTACCTGACCGCTCATTCTATGCTTCACCTGCTGGGCTACGACCATGAACAGGGCGGCATAGAGCGCGTGCATATGAGGGAAAAAGAAGAGCAGGTCATGACTCAGCTTGGTCTGCCCAGCACCAGCAGTTATGTGCTTGACGAGGACGAGGAATAAAGCTTGCGTTTTTTGAAAAGTTTTCGTTACGCTATCCGCGGAATCGTTTACTGCATTAATAACGAGCGCAATATGAGGTTCCATACGGTTGCCGCAGTGTATGTGCTCGCCTTTTCGCCGTTTTTTCCCCTTTCGCGGGAAGATTACGCGATTTTGTTTCTGACCATCGCGGCGGTTATGACGGCGGAAATGTTTAACACTGTGGCGGAAGAGCTTTGCGACCTGGACGCTGCAAGCTTTCATCCGGTGGTCCGCATAGTGAAGGACATGGCCGCGGGCGCGGTGCTGATTACGGCGGCGTTTTCCGTGGCGGTCGGGATTGCGCTTTTCTGGAAGCCAGCGGTATTGGCTGAAATTGTACATTATTTCTTTGTCCGCCCGCCGATGATTCTGCTGCTTTTGGCGACCATAGCGGCGAGCGTCCTGTATATTGCTGTGGGCCCAACCAGCCTGCGTGATTTTATCCGCGGAAAAATTGCCGGTCTAAACGGCAGAACGCACGGAAAGTAAAAATGAAAACGGTTAAAGGAGAATGAATTTGCCGGGAAACACCAAAACTATGGAATCCAGTTACGAAGAAAAGTCGGCGTTTATCGCCATTGTTGGAAGGCCGAATGTTGGAAAATCATCGCTGCTGAACGCAATGATCGGCCAGAAGGTCGCTATTGTTTCCGACAAGCCCCAAACGACGCGCACCCGCATTATGGGTGTATTAACACGGGGGGAAAACCAACTTGTGTTCATTGACACCCCCGGGCTTTTAAAACCGCGCAACCGCTTGGGTGAATACATGGTGCGGTCAGTAACGGAATCCGTTGCGGGTGTGGATGCCTGCCTGCTGGTAGTGGAAGCCGGCGGCCGTACTTCCCCCGCTGATTTGGAACTGATTGAAAAATTCAAATCCATGAAGCTTCCGGTTGTTCTTGCCATTAATAAGATTGACCTGCTGGCGGACAAAAGCGTTATGATGACACAGATTGCAGAGCTTTCGGCGCGGTATCCGTTCGAGGCCGTCGTTCCGGTTTCGGCGCTGGACGGCAACGGAATTGAGGATCTGACAAAGGAACTGGAACGCCTTGCCATGCCGGGCGGTCATTTCTTTGACGAGGATACACTGACTGACCAGCCGGAGCGGGTTTTGGCCGGCGAAATTGTGCGTGAAAAAATTCTTCGCCTTTGCAGCAAAGAGGTTCCCCATGGTGTGGCCGTGGTGGTGGAACGCATGCGCGAGCGCGAATCCGGCGGTTCCAGCCCGGTGACTGATGTGGACGCAACCATTTACTGCGAAAAAGCTTCCCATAAGGGAATCATTATTGGAAAGAACGGCGCCATGCTGAAGCGGATTGGCACGTATGCGCGGTCGGACATGGAGCGCTTTTTTGACTGCAGAATCAACCTGCAGCTTTGGGTCAAGGTGAAAGAGGATTGGCGCAATCGGCCGGAACTTCTTCATACCTTTGGCTTTGATAAAACGGATTTTAATCTTTAATTTCGGAACAGCGCGCCCGCAGCAAAGCAGTTGAAAGCACATTTTCCTTGAATATTTTGTCACATTATGGGTTTAAATCATATATTTACCGCTCATAGAACCCCTTTCCACGGCAAATACTTAAATTAGCCAATGAAAAAGGGGAGTGGAAAATATGGATGAAAAGACAGCATGGAACTGCTTTGAACATACGGGAAACGTGATGGATTACCTGATTTACAGTCAGTGTAAACATCGGCAAGAAGAAATGCAGACACGGGAGGTTCCCGATGCAGATAGAAACCGAGGGCCTGGTAATTACGGAGAAGTCAGTGGGTGAAAGCGACCGGCTGATAACGGTTTTAACAAGGCAGGAGGGCGTTTTGCGCGCTTTTGCCCAGCAGGCCAAAAAACTGAAAAGCAGCAAGCTTTCGGCTACGCAGCTGTTCAGCTATTCCCGCTTCACGATTTTCAAGGGGCGGGAAAAGTACATAATTGACGACGCTCAGCCGATTGAGGTTTTCTTTGACCTTCGGCGGGATATGGAGCGACTTTCCCTTGCCCAGTATTTTTGCGAGCTGGCTTCGGCGCTTGCTCCGCGGGAAGCCGAGGCAGGGGATTTTTTGCGTTTAATGCTGAACGCGTTCCATTTTCTATGCAAAGGCAGCCGCCCGGCACCCCTGCTGAAGGCGGTTGTGGAAATGCGAATGCTTTCTCTTGCAGGGTATATGCCGAACTTAATTTGCTGCGCGGGCTGTTCCTGCTACGAAGCGGATGTGATGTATTTTTTGCCGAACAGCGGCCAAATTTACTGTGGGGACTGTCCCCGCCCTGTAGGGGAGCCCGCCCTGCAACTTAGCAGGGGGGCGCTGACTGGATTAAGGCATACGGTTTATGCGGATTTTGAAAAGTTGTTTTCGTTCCGCCTTTCTCTGCGCGGAATGGACGAATTGGCCCGCGCCAGCGAGCAATATGTACTTGGCACACTCCAACGGGGCTTCAATACGTTGGATTTTTATCACCAGATGGTACCGATGAAGCCGGTGGAGAAAACAGAGTGATTTTTTCGAAAGATGGGTTCGAGATTTCGATGAAAGAGGGCTTATGAAGCAAAAATCTAAAATCAAGCGATTCACTGCCCGCACGGCACGAGCGCTGTTTCAGCTGTTTCCCGAAAACCACATGCTTTCCGTGTCGGAATATCAGATTGAATCGGCGAAAATACCGAAATCCTTTGACGGCTTTCGAATTTGCCACCTGTCCGACCTGCACAGCCATCGTTTTGGAAAGGATAATGTCCGGCTGCTGCGCCGCGTTGCGGATTCCAAACCGGATTTGGTTGTATTGACCGGTGACATGGTGAGCCGCACGGATTCTGACTATTCGGTTTTTCTGTCCTTTGCTCAGGTGCTTGCCAAGCAATATCCCGTTTTTTACGTTATCGGTAATCATGAACAGACGATGGGACGCGCGGCGCTGAAAGCGTTCCTGAACCGGCTGAGAAAGCTGGGAATCCGTGTGCTGAACAATGAAAAGACGGAGCTCTGCCGCGGCGGCGAAAGCCTGCCGGTGTACGGAATGTGGTATCCGCTGAAATATTATAAAGAGGCCAGGCATATTGGAAAACATGAACGGTTCCGGCTGCGGGATATGCACCGCGCGATGGGTGGCGTCGACCCGGACCGGTTTTGTATTCTGCTTACGCACAACCCGCTTTCATTCCCGGTTTACGCCCGGTGGGGCGCAGACCTCACGCTTTGCGGCCATGTGCATGGCGGAATGATTCGTCTGCCGTTTGTGGGAGGGCTGCTTTCGCCGGAACGCAGGTTCTTTCCCCAATACAGCGAAGGCGTTTATACAATGGAAGAAAAAAAGATGGTAGTCAGCCGCGGGCTTGGCAGCGGGGTGTTCGGCCCGCGCATCCATAACGTGCCGGAAGTGGTGAACCTTACGCTGCGTTCGGTTCCCGGCGGCGGAAACAATCGGTTTGAAAAAGGCGTTTTCAAACGGGAAGGATGATTTCATGTCGGAACAGGAATCCCAAAGACATTGGCGGGCGCTTGAGCTCGATAAAATTTTAAAACTGCTTGCGGAGCAAACCGCGTGCGACGATGCCGCGGAGCTTGCGCTGCATTTAACCCCGTCTACCTCGCTTTCCGAAGTGCAGCGGCTGCTGGGCGAAACGGATGAGGCACATACTCTGATGGCGCGCTTCGGCTCACCCTCTTTCGGTGGACTGAGCAATGTGAGTAATTCCCTGCGCCGTGCGGAGGCGGGCGGCACCCTGACGATGGGGGAACTGCTGCGTGTGGCGGGCGTTCTGCGTACCCTGCGCGGAATTGTAGAATGGCGTTCCAAAAGCGAAGGAGTAAAAAGCATACTGGACTGGCGTTTTGAATCGCTGGTTCCGAATAAATATCTGGAAGACCGCATTACCAGCGCGGTTCTTTCCGAGGAGGAGATGGCGGATAACGCCTCCCCGCGCCTTTCAGACATCCGTCGGAAAATCCGCGCCGCATCCACCCGCGCGCGCGAACAGCTGGATAAAATGATCCATTCCCCCGTGTATCAGAAGTATCTGCAGGATCCGATTGTCACCCTGCGCGGGGGGCGCTTTGTGGTTCCTGTTAAGGCGGAGCACCGTGCGGAAGTTCCGGGCCTGGTACACGACACTTCGGCCAGCGGGGCGACCATTTTTGTGGAGCCAATGAGCGTGGTGGAAGCGAACAACCAGGTTAAAGTGCTGCTTTCTGAAGAGCAGAAGGAAATGGAGCGCATCCTGGCGGAGCTTTCTGCAGAAACGGGCAATTTTGCGGGAGGCATCATCAGCAGCTATGAGGCGGCGGTGGAGCTGAACCTCATTTTTGCTAAGGCGAATCTCGGCTATAAAATGAAGGCCAGTTTGCCGCAGGTGAACGACCGGGGCGAAATATTATTAAAAAAAGCACGTCATCCGCTGATTCCGGCGGATAAAGTTGTCCCGACGGACATAGAATTGGGTGTCGGGTTTGATACACTGGTCATTACCGGACCGAACACGGGCGGTAAAACTGTAACGCTGAAAACGATCGGCCTGTTTACGCTGATGGCGGAATGCGGCCTGCTTCTTCCGGTGGCGGACAACAGTCGGATTTCCGTTTTTGATCGGGTTCTGGCCGATATTGGCGACGAACAGAGCATTGAACAATCCCTTTCCACTTTTTCCGCGCATATGACGAACATCATCCATGTGCTCGATCAAGCAGGCAGCGCCAGCCTGGTGCTGTTGGATGAACTTGGCGCGGGTACCGACCCAGTGGAAGGCGCGGCGCTTGCTATGGCTATTCTGGAAGCGCTCCGGCAGAAGGGTGCAAAAATCGCCGCCACCACGCATTACGCGGAGCTTAAGGTATATGCACTGCAAACGACGGGTGTGGAAAACGCCTGCTGCGAATTCGACGTAACTACGCTGCGCCCCACCTATCGTCTGCTCATTGGTGTGCCGGGCCGTTCCAACGCATTTGCCATTTCCCGGCGGCTTGGCATGAGCGAGGAAATTGTTGACCGCGCGAAGGAATTGGTTTCCGGGGAAGATGCCCGGTTTGAAGACGTGGTGCAGCGGCTGGAAACCAGCCGCCAAAGCCTGGAATCCGAACGCGCAAAAGCGGAGGAAGCAAGGCTGGAAGCCGCTCGTGCGAAGCGCGAGGCGCAGAAAATCCGGGATGAGATTCAGGCAAAGGCGGAACGGGAAATGGAAGAAGCACGCCGCCGCGCCGCCGAACTGGTGGCTCGCACACGCAGCCAGATCGACGTAATGCTGAATGAGATGGAAGAACTGAAAAAGCAGCAGAACAAGGCGCTTTCCAGTGAACAGAAGGCTAAGCTGAAAGCCGACCTGCGTGCTTTGGAGGATGCCGCCGACCCGGTTCATGCGAAAGAACAGGGGACTTATGTTTTGCCTCGCCCGCTTAAGGTGGGGGATACGGTCCTGATTTTCGACATTGATAAAAAAGCGACCGTGCTGAAGCTGCCGGAAGGCAATTCTAACACGGTGCTGGTGCAGGCGGGTATTATCCAGACCCGCGTACCGCTTTCCAACCTTCGTCTGGTGCAGGAAAAGCCGAAGCAGCAGCCGCGGCGCACCATCACCCGCAATGTCACCGGCAGGGCACAGGCCAAAGTGACGACCGAACTGGACCTGCGCGGGCAGAACACGGAGGAAGCCCTGATGAATGTGGATCGCTTTATTGATTCCGCGTTGCTGACCGGAGTCAATATGCTTACCATTATTCACGGCAAAGGCACCGGAACACTCCGCGCGGCGGTGCAGCAGCACCTGAAGCGCCACCCCAGTGTGGCAAGCTATCGGCTTGGAACATTCGGGGAGGGTGAGTCCGGCGTAACCATTGTGGAGCTGAAATAAAAAGTTTTGGTTTCATCAGAAAATCAATACGGATAATACCATCAAAACGGGCATATCATTTTTTATGGATACGTGGATCGGTCCGCCACGGGCGCCCCACGGCATGGAAGGGCTGCCCGGCAGGCGGAATCCGTGTTCCCCTAAGCATTCCAAAATCTTTTTGAACGGGAGCACGCTCCCGTAACATATGGGAGGCGGCTTCATGCTTCGTATGGTGGAAGAGCCACGGAAGAAGAAACGTCCGTGGCTGATTGTGCTTTCGGTTCTTGTCGGTCTGTTTGCCTTGCTGGGTATTTTTGCGCTGCTGGCGCTGAACGACCCCGGCCGTGATTCCGTTCCGGCCAATCCGGATTCGGGAACTGTGCTGACCAAGCTGGGCGCGGCCGCGCTGAATAAGGAACCCGCTCAAATCAGCGAACAGGAGCTGAACGGCTTTCTTTCCGCAAGCTACAAAACTATGCCGCCGCAGTGCAAAATTCAGCCGGACAACACGCTGGAACTCTATATGCCCGTAAATTACAAAGGAATTCGCGTTGGCGTAACCGCGCATGGGAGCGCTGCGTTTGACCTTTCCCGGCAGCAGCTGGCTTTGAAATTCAGCTCGGTTCGCATCGGCAGGCTTCCTGTACCCACGGCCTTTGCACTGAATTTGGCAAAGGATTATCTTCCCGATGGCTTTTTCGTGGAAGACGATTTGGTGTATCTGGATACTTCCGCGGCAATGGGTGGGGATTATAGCAGCTTTACGGGAATTCAGATTACCGGTATGGAAATTTTTGACCAAAAACTGATAGTCAGTGTAGCGGGGGACCCGAATAAATTCAAGGAATTTATTGTGCAGTCGCTTCCCGACCTGCTGAAGTTATTTCAATAAGCTGTAAATTTCCATGAAAAATTTTATGGAGAGGCCGTTGTCTCTTGACAAACGGCCTTTTTTATTGTATAATTCATAGCTGTAAAGCAAATCACTTTACACTCTTTCAGCGGGGGTGTGCACGTGGCAAAGAATCTTGAGATCTCTTTTCTGCTCGATTTTTACGGCGACATGCTGACTGAAAAGCAGCGTGAAGTGATTGAGTATTATTACAATGATGACCTTTCCCTTTCGGAAATTGCGGACAACGAGGGAATAACCCGCCAGGGTGTGCGCGACTCCATTAAGCGTGCGGAAACGCAGCTGCTGGAAATGGAAGCACGCCTCGGCCTTGTGAAGCGCTTCCGTGAAATGCGGAACGGTCTGGAAGAGATTATGGACGCCGCAAACCAGATTCGGCAGATTAATCAGCACTCTGTCAATTCACGCGACCTGGAGCTTCAGTCCGGGCGGATCCTTGAAATTGCAGAGAAGCTTTGTGAATAAACCCATTAATTCAAATCAAAGGAGGAACCGCATTGGCGTTTGAAGGCCTTGCCGACAAGCTGAACGCCGCGTTTAAGCGGCTGAAATCCAAGGGAAAATTAACGGAAGCCGACGTCAAGGAGGCAATGCGGGAAGTCCGCCTTGCTCTTCTGGAAGCGGATGTAAACTATAAAGTCGCGAAAGATTTCACCAACCGAGTGAGCGAGCGTGCCGTGGGTTCCGAGGTTATGGAAAGCTTGACCCCTGCCCAAATGGTTGTTAAAATCGTCAACGAAGAGCTGACCTCTTTAATGGGCGGCAGCAACGCGCGGCTGAACAGCCCTTCTTCCCCGCCAACAATTATCATGCTGTGCGGCCTGCAGGGCGCCGGTAAAACGACCCACGCTGGCAAACTGGCGCTCATGCTGAAAAAGCAGGGGCACCGTCCTCTGTTGGTGGCGGGCGATATTTACCGCCCGGCGGCTATTAAACAGCTGCAGGTTGTAGGCTCTAAAGCCGGGGTCCCGGTTTTTGAAATGGGCAAGGAAGACCCGGTGAAGATCGCAAAGGCTGCGGTTGCCCATGCAAAAGATTACGGAAACGACATGGTGCTGATCGATACGGCAGGTCGTCTGCAGATCGACGAAGTGCTCATGGATGAGTTAAAGAATATCAAAAATACGGTGCACCCGCATGAAATTCTGCTGGTGGTTGACGCGATGACCGGTCAGGAAGCCGTCAATGTGGCCAAGTCCTTTGACGAACTGCTGGATATCACCGGCGTGATTCTCACCAAGCTGGATGGCGACACCCGCGGCGGCGCGGCGCTTTCCGTCCGCGCGGTAACGGGCAAGCCGATTAAGTTTGCCGGTACGGGCGAAAAGCTGGAAGACCTGGAAGTGTTCCACCCGGACCGCATGGCGTCCCGTATCCTTGGCATGGGTGATGTTCTGACCCTGATTGAGGAAGCTCAGAACAAAATCGACCGCAAGGCGGCCGAACAAACCGCCCGCAAGATGTTGGAAAACAAGCTGGATTTCAACGATATGCTGGACCAGTTTGAACAAATCAAGAAAATGGGGCCGCTGAAAAAGGTTCTTTCCAAGTTCCCAGGAATGGATAAACAGCTCCAGGATGTTGACATCGACGATCGTATTATGGACCGCACCGAAGCCATGATCCTTTCCATGACGCCGGAGGAGCGGGAAAAGCCTTCGCTGATTAACCCGTCGCGCAAGCGCCGGATTGCCGCGGGAAGCGGAATGAAAGTGGAGGATGTAAACCGTCTACTGAAGCAGCTGGAACAGACCCAGAAAATGATGAAACAGCTGAAAGGCATGGGCAAGCGTCGTTTCCGTGGAATGGGAATGCCGCCATTCTAAGTGGTAAAAAGCAATACAAATGGTATATTTTAAGTGAATTCATCCAATAAGGATACTCCTTTTGGTGAAGATAGGGGAAATTCCCCGATTAATTCGTGGAGGTGAACATTAATTATGGCAGTAAAGATCAGATTGCGCAGAATGGGCGCCAAGAAGGCTCCTTTCTATCGTATAGTTGTCGCCGATTCCCGTTTTCCGCGTGACGGCCGTTTCATTGAAGAAATCGGCTATTACAACCCGCTGGAAGAGCCTTCTGTTGTGAAGGTAGACGCCGAAAAGGCAAAGAAATGGATTGCGAACGGAGCACAGCCGACCGATACCGTGAAGGCTTTGTTGAAGAAACAAGGCGTTCTGTAAAGCGGAGGATGCACCATGAAAGAACTGCTCATAGCGATTGCTCAGGGTCTTGTGGAAGAACCGTCCGCCGTTTCGGTGGACGTGGATGAGCCCGATGAAACTGGAACGGTCGTGTATCACCTCCATGTGGCAGAAAACGACATGGGTCGTGTGATTGGCAAGCAGGGCCGCATTGCGAGAGCGATTCGTATCGTTATGCGTGCGGCGGCAACTCGTGCCGACCAAAAAATTTCAGTGGAAATTGACTGATCGCGAAACCGGAAGGTGCTGTGAAATGAATGATGATTCATTTTGCAGCACCTTTTTCAAAATGCTTGTGGGCCAATTGGAAAGGCCCACATTTTTCATTCTTTGTTAGCAACCACCGGCGGGCGTTTTGAAAATTGCTTTTGCCGGTTGTTCGTCAGGCTATTTTGCAACCACCCGTAAAAACGGGATTATGCCGCCGCGGCGGCGAAAATCAGGAGGACGGTATGCTGAATCAATATTTGGAAGCGGGAAAAATCGTTGGCACCCACGGCGTCAAGGGGGAAATCCGCGTGCAGCCATGGTGCGATTCCGCGGAATTTTTACTTCCGCTGAAAACAATGTATTTTGACCGGGGCGCTCAAAAGCTGGAGGTCGTTTCTTCCCGTGTTCACAAATCGCTTCTGCTGCTCCGGCTGAAAGGCATTGACTCAGTGGAACAGGCGGATACTCTGCGCGGAAAAATCCTGTACCTGAACCGTTCAGACGTGCAACTGGAGGAAGGCCGCTATTTTATGCAGGATTTGATCGGGATGGATGTTTATAATGCCGATAATTTTATTTATTACGGTAAGCTGACAGAAATTATGAGAACCGGCGCAAATGACGTTTATCAGATTACTTCGGAAAGCAGTAAAAATTATCTGATTCCCGCCATACCGAGCGTTATCATAAATGTTAATCTTGAGGACAATAAAATGTTGATTCGGCCAATTCGGGGGATTTTTGACGATGAGGATTGATTTTGTCACGCTTTTCCCGGAAATGTGCGAAGCCGTTATGGCGGAAAGCATTATTGGACGAGCCCGTAAAAAAGGTGTTCTGCAGGTATATTGCCATCAAATTCGCGACTTTGCAAACAACAAGCATAACCGTGTGGATGACAGCCCGTTCGGCGGCGGCATGGGGATGCTGCTGATGGCGGAGCCGATTGCGCTGTGCCTGGAGGATGTCATCCGTCAGGTCGGTAAAAAGCCGCATATTGTTTATCTTTCCCCGCAGGGTAATACTTTGACCCAGAAGCATGTGAAAGAACTTGCCGGGTATGAAAATTTGACGCTCCTCTGTGGCCATTACGAGGGAATCGACGAACGCGTTTTAGAAGAATTTGTGGACGAAGAAATTTCGATTGGGGACTATGTGGTGACCGGCGGTGAACTGCCCGCGCTGGTGCTGGCGGATTCGGTTAGTCGCATGATCGACGGGGTGTTGTCCGCCCCGGAGTGCTTTGAGGAAGAGAGCCATTTTAACGGTCTGCTGGAATACCCGCAGTACACCCGTCCTGCGGACTGGCGGGGAAAGCAGGTGCCCGAAGTGCTGGTTTCGGGGCATCATGAAAACGTCCGCAAGTGGCGCCACGAACAGTCACTGCTTCGTACGGCGCAAAAAAGGCCGGAACTTCTGAAATGCGCTGATTTGACACAGCAGGACCGCGAATTTCTCGAAAAACTGGAAAAATCCAGGGAAAATGCCGAAGATGAATGCTGAAAAAAGCCTTGTCTCCGTCAATTCATATGGCAGACAAAACAAAAGTTTTCAACAATAATAGCATGTTGCACAAATAACGGCATAACATAAAACCGTGTCTTCGGTTATCAATCCAAAGTTTTTCAATTTAGTTGACGGCTTTTCAGGATGTGTTATAATTATTTTAAACTATTACAGTATCGATCTTAAGTTTGCTTGTACTTGTATATGATCTTGTAAGTTATCTTTTTGCATAGGAGGGAATCGAAATGTGTGTGAAGGAAGTCCTTGTTCAGAATCAGGTTGGGCTCCATGCTCGTCCAGCTACATTTTTTATCCAGAAAGCGAACGAGTTTAAATCTTCCATCTGGGTGGAAAAAGAAGAAAGACGTGTCAACGCAAAAAGCTTGCTGGGTGTTTTGTCACTTGGAATTGTCGGCGGGACGACCATCCGTATTATTGCGGACGGTACCGATGAAGAAGAAGCTGTAAACAGTCTTGTGGAACTGGTTCAGTCCGGTTTTGCTGAATAATCTGTTTCAAGAAAAAGCACCGCTCAATCGGCGGTGCTTTTTGTATTCCCTGGAAAACGGTGAAATCCAAACCTGCGCTACTCCACAATTTCCACGCGGTTTCCGTCCGGGTCCGCCACACAGCTTTCGTAATACCCGTCGCCGGTGACGCGTGGGGCGCTTAAAATTTGGTATCCGTCGCAGGCGAGCTGTTCGGTCAGCTCATTCACTTTTTCTTTGCTTCCCACTTGAAAGGCCAGATGTGCCCATCCGGTATGCGGAGCGGACTGCCGCTCTTCCTGCAGCAGGGGCTGCGTCATAATTTCAAGACGGGTATTGTCACCGAAACTTAGAAAATATGTTTCCAGCCCAGTTTTTAAATTTTGATATTTTGGACCGGCGACCGCGCCAAAGTACGTTTCATAAAAATTCCGGATTATTTCTAGGTCTGTGGTAAAAAGCGCGACGTGACTAATTTTCATGCAGTTTCCTCCCAAATAAAAGCTTTGCTATAATATATGGTGTTTTTGCGAAAATTCAGCCTGATTTACTTTATGTTATTTTCTCTTGCCCCCATTGTGGACGGAAAGTCCAGTTTCCCGGCGAAACGGCCTGTTTATGAAGTCTGCCCCGGGTAATGAAATATGAATTTTACTCTTTTCTATTTTATCATATCATATATGGAAATTACTGTCTAAATTCGTATAATTTTTGATAAAGGAAAGACCTAGGAAGAACGTTCCGAAGGGATTCCTTCAAAAGTATTTTGCAATCAAGGAGGTTCCCATGACTGACCACGAGAAGCATATTAAGGAACTGCGCCGTCAGGCCATGCGTCTTCCGTTGAATCCCGGTGTTTACATGATGCATGACAAATCGGGAAAGATAATCTATATTGGCAAGGCAAAAGCGCTGAAAAACCGTGTCAGCCAGTACTTTGGCTCGGAAAAGAACCATGATGAGAAAGTACGGCGCATGGTTGCCAATGTGGAATATTTCGAATATATCATTACGGACAGCGAGTTTGAAGCGTTGGTGCTGGAATGCAGCCTGATTAAGCAGCATACGCCCAAATATAACATTCTGCTGAAGGACGACAAGGGGTACCATTATATTAAGGTGACGTCCGGTCCGTGGCCGCGCATTTCCCAGGCAAAACAGATTTTGGACGACGGCGCCAACTACATCGGGCCTTATATCAGCTCTTGGGCTACGAAGGAATCCGTGGAAGGTGCGCTGAAGATTTTCAAGCTGCCCTCCTGCAATCGGCGGTTTCCGCAGGATATTGGCAAGGAGCGTCCCTGCCTATATTACTATATCAACCAGTGCTGTGCTCCCTGTACGGGGAAGGTAAGTGAAAAGGAATACAACGAAGCGGTAACGGAAGCCGTTGAATTTCTGCGCGGCGGAAGCGCAGAAAGTGTGCGGGAACTGACCAAGCGCATGGAAGAGGCGGCAGAGGCGTTGGAATTTGAGCGTGCCGCCAGAATCCGCGACCGCCTGACCGCGATTAAACGGATGGCGGACAAGCAAAAGGTGGTTGCGGCCAAAGTGCCGGAGCAGGATGTGATTGCCTTGGCACAGGGGCCGGAATCCAGCTGCTTTGAAGTGTTCCGCTTTCAAAACGGCCGCCTTTGTGACCGAGAAACTTTCCTGATGGGGGAAACCGGCAATCCATCTGCTGCGCGCGGGGAATTTCTCGAACAGTACTACTCGATGCGCGACCGGATTCCGCCCCGTGTTTGTCTGGATGGCCGGGTGGAAAATGCCGATCTGCTGGGGGAATGGCTCACGCAGAAGGCCGGAAGAAAGGTGTCGCTTTCCGTGCCGCAGAAAGGGGAACAGGCGCAGATTGTGGAAATGTGCCGCAACAACGCCGCCGAGCAGTTGGCGCAGGCGACAAACCGCACCGGGCGCGAGGCGTCCGCTCTGGATGAACTGGGCCGCCTGCTGGGCATGGAACAGCCGCCAAACTATATTGAATCCTATGATATTTCAAACCTTGCAGGCGGGGAAAATGTGGCCGGCATGGTGGTCTTTGAAAATGGCAGGCCGCTGAAATCCGCCTACCGCAAGTTTAAAATTAAAACCGTAATTGGTCAGGATGACTATGCTTCCATGCGTGAAGTTATAGAACGCAGGCTGCAGGAATACGAAGCCCACAAGGACGAAGGAGAAGGGTTCGGGCGTTTGCCCGACTTGATTCTTCTGGACGGCGGAAAGGGCCATGTGGCGGCGGTGCGCCCGGTTTTGGAGGCTGCCGGGTTGAATATTCCCTTGTTTGGCATGGTGAAGGACGATAAGCACCGTACCCGCGCCATTGCCCGGGACGGCGGAGAAATCGCGATTAATTCCAACCGCAAGGCGTTTACACTGGTTTCGTCCATTCAGGATGAGGTGCACCGCTTTGCCATTGGATATCATCGTCAACTGCGCAAAAAAACGACGATTTCCTCTACCTTGACCTCCATTGAAGGGGTGGGGCCGACCCGCGCCCGCGCGCTGCTTAAGCACTTTAAAACGGTCGCCGCAGTCAGCAACGCCGATTTGGAGGAGCTTGCCGCGATTCCCGGTATGAACCAGCCGGCAGCACAGCGGGTGTACGATTATTTTCACGGCGGCGAAGAAACTGCGGAATAGGCACAAAGCATTTGACATCAGGGCTCTTCCATGGGATAATGTCAGTTAAAGGAATTCTTTCCCGCTTTTTGAAAAGAACCCCCATAATTTGTAATTTTAAGGAGATTTCCATATGAGAGTAATCACCGGGTCAGCGCGCGGAAAGCGGCTGACCACGCTGGAAGGGGAAAGCGTGCGTCCTACGCCAGAACGGGTGAAGGAAGCGCTTTTCAGCATCATCCAGTTCCAAATAGAAGGAAGACGGGTGCTGGACCTATTCGCCGGTTCCGGGCAGCTGGGAATTGAAGCGCTCAGCCGAGGAGCAAGACAAGCGGTGTTTGTGGATGCATCGAAAAGCTCGATTGAAATTGTGCAGAAAAATCTGGAAACCACCGGTCTGTCGGAATTCGCGGTGGTGAAGAATCTGGATTTTGCGTCTTACCTGATGCAGAACCGCGAGCCGTTTGACATTGCGCTCTTGGATCCACCTTACCGCACCGGGCTGCTGCAGCGTGCGCTTCCAATGGTGGCGGCAACGATGAACCGGGGCGGAATCATTCTCTGTGAGCATCCTGCCGACGAAGAGCTTGCACCGGAAGCCGGCGATTTTGTGCGGGCACGTTCTTATCGGTACGGTAAGATTATTTTGACGTTATACAAACATAAGGATGTGACCGAAGAATGAAAACGGCGATTTGTCCGGGAAGCTTTGACCCGGTTACTTTAGGGCATTTGGATATTATCAACCGCTCGCGTGTCATGTTTGACAAAACCATCGTGGCAGTAATGGTAAACCCCGCAAAGCGCACCATGTTTACCGTGGAGGAACGGATCAAGCTTCTCAAACGCTGCACAGAAGGAATGGACAATGTCGAAATCGTGGGATTTGACGGCCTGCTTGCGGATTACGCCAGGCAGCGCGACGTTAAGATTATTGTTAAAGGCCTTCGGGCGCTGTCTGATTTTGAGTATGAATTTCAGCAGGCGCTTGCCAATAAAAAACTGAATCCGGAACTGGAAACCGTGTTTCTAACCACCAGCGCCGAAAACATGTTTCTCAGTTCCAGTGTGGTAAAACAGATTGCAAGCTTCGGTGGGGATGTTTCCAATTTCGTTCCAGAATGTATTTTGGAAGATATTAATGCCAGAATTCGGGAAGAAGGAGGGAAATTTTCATGAGTGAACAGTTGAATGTGGAGGATTTGCTGGACGAGCTGTACGATATGGTGGAAAAGGCCTGGAGCCTTCCGCTCAGCCGGGGACGCGCCGTTTTGGATGGAGAAGAGGTCAAGCAGATTCTGGATGAAATCCGCGACTGCCTTCCGCAGGAAATCCGCCAGGCAAAAGCAATCTGCGCCGACCGCGCCCAGATTATTAACGACGCGAAGCATGAGGCCGAAACCATTATAAGAGTGGCGGAAGAACGGGCAAGAACCATGGTCAATCAGGATGAAATCGTCCGCCAGGCTCAGCAAAAGGCCAATGAACTGCTTGCACAGGCGCAGGCAAAACACCGTGAAATGCGCAAAGCGTCCAATGATTACATAGACGACCTGATGAAACGTACGGACGACGCTTTGTCTGCGAACCTCGCGGAGCTCCGGAAGGCACGGCAGAACATCAAAGCGTCACAGCGTTCCGGTCAAACCTAATCTTAAAGCAAAAATAAAAACACGCTGCATGTGCAGCGTGTTTTTATTTTTGCTTTAAGCCGAAGGTTACAATAATTTAACTGTCATTTTATATTGGAATGTATATAATAGAAGTGAAAATAGAAATTGTCAATTTTCATCGAAAGCTGTGTCATTATGAAGTATCAATATGCAAAACATGCAACGAATTCCAGAGCAAGGCATAGCCGCCGAAAAAGAGTTTGGCACACGATGATTTTGGCGGGGCTTTTTTTGCTGGTGCTGTCAGTCGGAGCAGTTACTTTTGATGTGTTAAATACCGTCAGTTCCTACCCGCTGTCCAAATCTGGAACAGGATATCCCCAAGCCGAAAGCGGAACGGTTTCTATTCTGGAAGTACATAGCAGCTCACTGCCGGTTTCCTCGCGCGTTCCAAGCTCCGCGCGGCAGAGCAGCAGTTCTTCCACCGTATCTGCGTCGTCCTCAGTACGGACTTCTTCCGTGTCTGCTTCCTCGGTTCCTGTATCCTCGGCCCCTACTTCCTCCGCTCCGGCTTCCTCCCATCCGATGGACCCGGCAGTGTATCAGGCCATGTATCCTAATTTGAATGTGCAGAAACCCGCTGCCGCTGCCGCAGATCATGTAAAAACGGTTTATCTGACGTTTGATGACGGGCCGTCCAACCTGACAAAACCCCTTTTGGAGGTTCTAGACCGTTATCAAGTAAAGGCCACATTCTTTCTGGTCGGCAAAACGGGCCGGCAGGACCTGCAGGATATAAAAGATATTGTGCAGCGCGGCCACGCAATCGGCGTACATTCTTACACCCATCAGTTCCGGCAGATTTATAAGGATCCGGCTGCATTTCTGGATGATTTTGCAAAAATGCATGACCTGATTTTAAAAACCACCGGCGTCGATACCCATATCTATCGGTTTGCCGGCGGAAGTGTGAACGGCTATAACCGCAGCACGGCAAAAGCGATAATTACGGAAATGAACCGCAGGGGATACACCTATTACGATTGGAATGTCAGTTCGGAAGATGCCGAAGTGGGAACCACCGCGCAGCAGATTTACAATAATGTAATCCGAGGCGTCCACTCCCACACCCATTCCGTAGTGCTGTGCCATAACACCGGGGTAAAGAAAAAAACGCTTGAGCAAATGCCGAAGATTCTTGAAACCCTATTAAAGGAAGGCTATACGTTTAAAACGCTGGACGATACGGTGAATAATGCGCCGTACATATTCCCGGTTCCAAAATCTTAAGGAATAGAAATAAATACTTAAAACAACCCGAAACGCTGTCCGGAGGAACCTCCGGACAGCGTTTTGACTATTTATTGGTGATATAAGAAATGTTGACGTTCCAGCAGTTGGCTGCGGGCTAGAAGAAAGAAAAATATTGAAGTTTGTGTCACAGCCGGACCAACAGCTTCGGACGGTGTTGACTCTTGAAGCGCCGCCAAAGCGGGAACATCCGGTGAGGTATCTGCGGTCGCGTAAGACCCCATGAACAATCGGCGCCCTCTTTCTAAAAGAGGGCGCCGAGCCGTATTATATCAAACCCATTTTACCAGAAGCCACAGCAGCGGCGGTTCCAGTTGCAGCAGCCCCTTCTACGGCAGCAGCCGCGCCGGCATCCCCGTCTGCATCCCCGACAGCCGAAGCACGAACTCCAAAATCCACACATACTGACAATCCCTCCTTCCAAGGATGGTACTACATAATATGAAAAAGTGAAAGGGCCTGTCAATATGCGAATTTTGTGGTTATTCCTCCGGAACGGCTGGATTTTTCACCGTTACAGTACAGAAGTGGCCGGACTGCTGGAGATGAGGCTCGATTGCGTTCCGCCGGAGCCTGGCACACTGGAAGCTGGTTCACTCGAAAGAACTCCGCTCGGTGTTTCGGAGGATACTACGGCTGACGAGGAGTTCCCCTGGGTATTTTTGCAGCCTGCGAATGCACAGACGATCGCGGCAGAGAGAATGAGCAAAATTGCCTGTTTTGCTTTCAAACTGAGCACACTCCTTTCTTTTCTTATTTTTGCCGGCTTTGGCAGGAATTATGAGCCGAAGCAGTCCGGTGTCGAAGGTCCCTTTTTGTGCGCCGTTTCGTCATCTGGTAACAGAGCGAGTAAAAAACCACCATCGCCATGCCGGCAATCAGGCCGGATTCCTGCCCCGGAACAAACGGCATGCTTAAAATGGCAAGAACCAAAAGAATCAGTACAACCAGCGAAGTATAAGGAAATCCCCATAGCTGGCATTTGCCATCCGGCGGGCAGCCGTTTTGCTTGCGAAAGCGAATATGCGTTGCCATAATAGCGGCGTAAATAAAGAGGAGGGCAAAACCGCCGGAACTGACCAAAAACAGATAGACCCGCGGGAACATCAGTCCCAGAGCAAGCCCTACCATCATGCCGAATCCGGAAAATAGAATCCCACGCCGGGGAACATCCTGTTCCTCTTTCAACCAGCCGGGTGCCTGTCCTTCGTCGGCAAGGGAGCGAATCATGCGTCCAAGCCCGAACATGGCTGCCAGCATGGTGGAAAGGATTGCGGTAATCAGCACAATGTTCAGAACGGTACCTGCCCAGCCGATGCCCTGGCGGTCGAGCGCCGCCACCATTGGACTGGTGTTTTCGTTGATGTCTGCGGTTGGTATGAGAGGAAGAAGCACAGCCTCGGATAAAATATACAATCCTACCAGCCACAGTACGGTGCGGTTAATCGCTTTTGGTACGGTGTTTTTGGGGTCTTCCGCTTCCGAAGCCGCAAGGCCGATAATTTCAAATCCGGAATAGGAGCTCACTACAATCAGCATGCTTCCCGCTACTCCCTTGATACCGGATGGCATCAGGGGTTCTTTTGCAAGTTCCCCTGTGCCGATTGCTCGGTGCTCCGGGAGCCAACCGGCAATCAGACAAACAGCAGCCAGAATGAAGGAGCCGATTGCCAGCAGTTTAATGGCGGCAAGGCCGCTTTCCAGTTTACTCAGCTTATCCGCGCCCAAAAGATTGAGCAGGGTGACGCCGATGATGATGAGACTTCCGAGCAGGGCGGTTGGAACGTTTGGAATCCATTCCCGCAGTAGAATGGATACCGCGGTGGCCTCGCTCGACATGGCAAGCACCATTCCGGTCCAGTAAACCCACCCGACCACAAACCCGGTTCCTTGTCCGAATGCTCTGGCCGCAAATGTGCGGAAAGAGCCTGCGTCCGGGTTTGCCACCGTCATTTCCGACAGGGCGTATAGTATAAAATAGACCAGCACACCGCCCAGAATAAACGAAAACAGCACAGCCGGACCGGCCGCGTGGATGGATACCGCAGAGCCGAGGAAAAACGAGCCGCCGATTACCGTACCGAGCGCCATCATGGTGAGCTGCCAGGCAGATAAACCCTTTTCTTTTTTCTGCATAGAATTCCCCCTTTCTTAATGCGTGTATGCAAACCGAAAAACAGCGGATCGTTCGATGAAGGGGAAGATGCGCCCGAATGGATGTGGTCGGTTCGCAGAATCAACGTCTAGTATTCCTCCCAGCCGAAAAAACATTCTGCGGAATGGTGACATACTTTAGGTGGGAGAAGAAAATAAAAAATATAAAATATTTTGGTTTTAAATGTTGACAAGTTCCCTCTTTTTCAGTATAATAAATCACGTTGTCAGTTCATTTGGCTCGGTAGTTCAGATGGTTAGAACGCTAGCCTGTCACGCTAGAGGTCGTCGGTTCGATCCCGATCCGAGTCGCCATTTGCTGCTATGGCTCAGTTGGCAGAGCACATCCTTGGTAAGGATGAGGTCACGCGTTCGAATCGCGTTAGCAGCTCCATAAAAAACCCGCTTAGCTGTAAAGTTAAGCGGGTTTTTTGGCAATCGGTATTTCTTTTTATGGTTTGCCTAATCAATAAAACTTATATGCTATTGACGAATAGTCACTTAAAATGATATAAAATAATTATAGCATAGCGGAGCGTAACCCGTACCCGTTACCACCCAGGGCATGGGGACAAACAGCCTGCCGGGAGTTTCTTCCCGGCGGGCTGTTTTATGCCTTGGTTCATGTTTGTGGCATTTGATTTCGAGAAATATTCAAACATGGTAAGCAAAATCTGCAAGTTATAATTTCACATTGATTTTTTCGGTTTTTCGATGTTTGCTTCGTAATCGAAGCGAACGGTTAAAAACTTTTGGTATATTAAAACAATTAAAGTACAAATTGTATACATACTATTTATAATTAAGCATATTTATTGGACCATTGATATCGTGGCAAAATTGATGCAGGCGATATAACTCAGCAGAACGTGACTGCACGCCCGCAACGTTCGCTTGCCTTACAGATACCGGCAAGAATTAGTGAAGCATCTGTTTCAGCTCTTGCAGACTGGTTACCGGCGCGGCACAGGCTCCGTTTTTGCAAAGGTAATAGGCGGTTCCCTCTAGGGGAATCGGGTAGCTTTCGGTAAATGGCGCGGCTTGGGCAAGTGCTTGCTGATTTGCTTTCGTCTTAATCAGTACAAACGGAAGCTGCTGCGAAGATTCCCATAAAAAATCAGTTAACTCCGGCGGAATCCGGTGCTCTGAGGTTGCGCACACCAGTTCCTGGGAAGGATACGTCATCTTCGCGATAGCTAGCAGGGATGCGGAATACCCTGCGGGGAAGTCGTGAACATAGCTGGACAGAAAATCAAACTGTTTTTGGCTGAGCTGCTGCCATTCTGTTTCGCCAGTAAGCTTGAAAAGCTCTGTCAGGACGATTGCGGCAACGGAATTCCCCGAAGGCATGGCTCCGTCGTAGACTTCCTTGGGGCGGCTGATCAGCTGCTCGCCGTCATTTGCATACAAATAAAAGCCGCCTTTCTCCGGATCAAAGAAAAGCTCAACCATCTGTCTGGAATATGCGACGGCCTCGTTTAAATAGGAAACATCAAAGGTAGCCTGATAAAGCCTGAGCAGCGAAAGGGAATAAAACGCATAGTCGTCCAGCTGACCATCGATTCCGCTCTCGCCGTTTCGCCAGCGGTGCAACAGGCGTTCGCTCCGGTCTGTAAGGGATTTCGAAAGGAACTGCTGCGCCTCTTGCGCCGATTTTAAATAGGCCGCATTCCGTATGGTCATCCAGGCATCCGCCAGTGCGGTAATCATCAGAGCGCTCCATGCGGTCAGAACTTTATCATCCTTATGAAGCGGCGTCCGTTTCAGACGATAAGAATAGAGAATCTTGCAGAAATCCTCCATTTGTGGATTTTCTTCTTTAAATCTTGGATTTGCAATCAGGTTTGGAATATTTTTGCCTTCAAAATTGCCAGCGTCGGTTATCCCGAACCAACTGCAGAATAGGTTACCGTCTGTTTGCCCCAGAACGGTACGAATTTCGTCGGGTGTAAAGGTGTAGTATTTCCCTTCAACGCCATCGCTGTCCGCATCCTGCCCGCAGTAAAAGCCGGACTGTTTGTCGGTTAGCTCACGCAGTACATAATTCAGCGTGGCTTCGGCTACCCGGCGGTAGAACAAATGGTGGGTTGTTCGGTATGCCGCAAGATAAGCCTGAGCAAGCAGCGCATTATCGTAAAGTGTCTTTTCAAAATGCGGCACCAGCCACTTTTCATCGGTGGAATACCGTGAAAATCCACCGCCAATATGGTCGTAGATTCCGCCCCGGTACATCTGGAATAGCGTATGCTCCACCATTTCCAGCGCTGTTTTCTCCTGCTCCGCCGCGGAATACTGCAGCAGGAACAGCAGATTGCATGGGGTTGGGAACTTGGGAGCACGGCCGAATCCACCCCATTCGGCATCGTAGGCCCCGCGAAACCATTTAAAAGCGCTGGAAAGTACATTATGGTCCAGCTTGCGAGCCGGCTGTTCTTTCTGTTCCAGTAGCTGCAGCTGTTCCACTACGTTTTCGCCCGCCTCCGTCAGCCTTTTCTTATCGGTATGCCATAATGACGATATGGCGTTCAGAACCTCCAACAGTCCCATATGGCCGTATTGCGAAGTTTTAGGCAAATAAGTTCCCGCCCAAAACGGTTTTTGCTCCGGTGTCATAAGAATCGTCAGGGGCCAGCCACCGTTCCCGTTAAAGGCTTGGCAAACAGCCATATAAACCGCGTCCACGTCGGGGCGCTCCTCGCGGTCCACTTTAATACAGACATAGTTCCGATTAAGCACTTCGGCGACCTGCAGATCCTCAAAGGATTCATGTGCCATTACATGGCACCAGTGGCAGGTGGAATAACCGATGCTCAAAAAAATCGGTTTGTCCTCCGCTTTTGCTTTTGCAAATGCTTCCTCGCTCCACGGAAACCAGTTAACGGGATTATACGCGTGTTGAAGAAGATACGGCGATTTTTCATGAATCAGTTTGTTGGGGACTTTCTTTGTGTTCATGGCATAACCACCAATCAAATTCAAGATTCATTGAATTTACTTCCATGGTGGTATTGTTATCCGTTCTTATCCGCATGATACGTTTTCTTATTTTTTTAATGTCCTTTTTACATAGGCGACAAAATCTTCTACGGTCAAAAATGTTTGTTGATATCCTAGTCGATTGCACAGTTGGGTAACGTGCGGCGGTTCAAGATAGGCCTGCGTTAATTTTTCCTTCTGTGCAAAAACTTCTGCTGTTGGACCATCCAACAGCACATTTCCCTTTGCAAAGACGATGGTTCGTTCAAAACATTCGGCTACGAAATCCATATCATGAATAATCGTTAATACCATTTTGCCGTCCGATTTCAACTGGCGGATAATTTGCTTGATTTTTTCTTTTGCCTTATAATCCTGCGCAATGGTCGGTTCATCAAAAATGACCACATCCGTATCCATGGCAAGAATCGAAGCAATGGCAATCATCTTGCGGTCGGAAAGCCCCATGTCATATGGGTTTTCGTCTTCCGTACCGGCTAATCCGACAATGGAGAGCGCTTTTCTGGCGTGGTCCAGTGCGTCTTCCTGACTCATTCCAATATTGATGGGCCCGAACATCACTTCATCGATGACTTTGCCTTTGAAAATTTGGTCATTCGGGTTTTGAAAGACAAGGCCAATATATTTGGCAAGCTGGGCAACCGTCATTTGGGAAATATCTTTTCCATCCCAAAAAATTTGACCGTGCGTAGGTTTTAAAAGACCCTTTAAAAGCTTAACAAAGGTCGTTTTCCCAGCACCGTTTTGCCCGATAATAGCTGTTGTTCGCGAATCCAAAGTCAGGTTAATTCCATTCAGAACAGGCTCGTTTTCCGTATAACTGAAGTACATGTCCTTTATTTCTATGTTACTCATCCGCAATCCCCCCGTTTTTAAGAAGGTTTATCGCACCTTCGGCTTCTTCCAATGTTACCGGGTAACAGCCGTTTTTTTGATTTTTGATTCCCAGTTTTTTGCAGATGCGCGTGAAAGCGGGGGCATTCACCCCGTATTGTTCTAAATTTTCCAAGGAAAAAACTTTTTGAGGAGTATCAAAAGCGACCATTTTTCCATCCTTCAGCAGCATAACACGGTCGCTGTATGCTGCAATCTTTTCCATTTTATGTTCCACCATAAGAATGCTGATGCCTTCCTGGCTTAAACTTTGCACCGCCCGGAACACTTCTTCGCTCCCTTGTGGGTCAAGCTGAGAGGTGGGTTCATCCAAGATGATGACTTCCGGCCGCATCGCGATGATGCTTGCAATCGCCATCCTTTGCATTTGTCCGCCGGAAAGGTCAAAGGGATTCCTGTCCTTATATTGATAAATATCAAGCAATTTCAGCGAATAATCAATGCGTTCCATCATTTCTGTTCTGGAAAGTCCCATGTTTTCCAGACCAAACGCAATCTCCTCATATACTGTGAGTTTCGACCCGGTTACCTGATTGAATGGATTTTGAAATACAATGCCTACTTTTCTGCAAACCTCACTAATGCTGTGTTTTGCCACTTCTAGGTCATCAATGAATACTTTTCCGCCATAAGCGCCTTTATAGAAATTGGGGATAATACCTACTAAGGCTTGGCACAAGGTACTTTTCCCTGCATTGTTTTCGCCAATAATTCCGATGAATTCTCCTGGTTCAATCGTAAAGGAGATGTCTTTTAAGGCTAATTCATCGGTAAGCGGATACCTATATTTTAAATGCTCAACCACTATCTTAGCCATATCAGCACCCTCCCGATCAATGATAAAATAAGAACCGCAGCAAGTACAATTTTAATGACTTTTTCAGAGCGAGTTTTCTTTACTTCGGTCAAAAAAGTCTTTTTCTGTTTGGAATCAAAACCGCGCACTTCCAACGCAATTGCTCTTTCTTTCGTGGTAATTAATGAATTCATGACCACCGGCGAAATCAACGGAAAGAAAGCTTTGACTCGTGTTGTCAGATTGCCTTCGGTTTCCATGCCTCTGGAGCGCTGGGCATCCGTAATTGTTGCCATTGTTTCGGTCATTTGCGGAATAATCTGAAAGACGGAGCTGAGCACATAACCTAATTTCGGGGAGAGTCCCATGCGTACAAAGGTTTCTACCATGTCGGACGGCTTTGTTGTGAGAACTAAAATGGAAAAACTCATTAAAATGTTGATGACATTCAGTGAAATTCCAAGTGCGAACAGCAGCCCTTCTTTATAAAATACAACGCTTCCTAATACCAAAGCCGGTGTTACATTATCCGGCCTGAAAATTCCCTGTATAATTACGACCGTAATAAGGATTAAACCCGAAAAACCCAGCATAGGCACGGTTCTTTTCAGTGACTTTCCCATCAAAAGAATGATGATGCTGACTAAGATAAAAGCGGCCGAGGCAATTTGGCTTGCCAGCAGAAACGGAACGATGATTGCTACAAGTATATATAAAATTTTGCTCAAAGGGTCAATTCTGTGAATCACGGTGTTTTTGTCTTGATATAAACTGATACTTTTCAAACGTC
The DNA here is from genome assembly GCA_012839345.1 of Clostridiales bacterium. Classification (GTDB taxonomy): domain Bacteria; phylum Bacillota; class Clostridia; order Oscillospirales; family Acutalibacteraceae; genus Caproiciproducens. The sequence goes on from DUNN01000029.1 coordinate 38,544, forward strand.
ACTGCCTTCTTCCTGACTGTAGTCCAAAGTGGATGAAACGCGAAATGAATCTCCCGCAATAAGCGGCGGAATAGGGAAGGTACCACCCTCAGGCGGGGTGTAGAGCAAAAAATCGCCGCAAGCAACTTGATGCTGCATCATCAGGTTCATAATAAAATTTGGGACGGCTTTTGTCACCGTCCCAAATCGGGAACCTGTTTTGGATTGATTAATCTAAGCTCTCAATGGCCTGATCATTTTTATACAAAATGGTCAGTTTCTTCGGCAATGCTTTATAAATGCCAAAGGCGATCAGCGTAACGGCCACTTTATCCGGAATATCTACTACCAGCTCGTCAAGTCCCGATGCCAGCCATGTTGGGAACTGGTTTGCCGTGCACCATGTAAATAATGCGTCGCCCCAAATATTCCCCGTTTGACCGCCATACATGGCAATGTTGATTGGGGTTGATACTACCGTAGCGACGCAGGCGATGATAAGACCGGTTATGATTGAGCCGACCAGTCCTTTCATCTTGCCTTTATAAGCGAGAACACCGGCTACGATGCCAATTCCCACTTGAGAGAGGGCGTAAATGAAAGAAACAGGGTCCAACGTAAAACCATAAATAATGTTATTGATTGCGCCGCACAGCGCGCCCACGATCGGCCCTGCCAAGCATGCAGCCAAAATGGTTCCGATGGAGTCCAGCCACAAAGGCAATTTCAATGCGCCTGCAAAAAGCTTGCCTATGTAATTGATGCCGACTGCCGCAGGAATAAGTACCAATGATGCCGTGTTTAACTTAAGCGACCACATACTGTTCTTTTTCATGTTATACCACCTTTTTATTATTAATTTTAATAATTGCTTCCAGTGCCGTAAGAATCTCGTGCTCTTCGCCCAGTCGCGTGAGATGTTCGCCTTCTACATAATTACTGATCCCGTCCTCAAGTCCGCCGTTACTTTCGACCACTGTGTTCAGAATAGATGCTGTCCTCACTCCTCTCAGTGCACCAACCACAAATAACGCCGCCGTTTCCATATCGGATCCCAAAATTCCGTTTGAGGCCCAATACCCGTCAATTTGTTCTTCTCGATCGGTGTAAAAACTATCGTGACTTCGGGCTCTGCCTACATGATAAGCATACTTCTGTTCTTTTGCCGCCTCAATGGTGCAAAAGAGCAGCTCCGTATCCGGTATGGCCGGATAAATCGCATCAATATAGGTCTTTGATGCGCCGTCGTCACGGACTGCCCCATTAATCAGGATAAGGTCACCCAGTTTGATTTCCGGCTGCAATGCGCCGCAGCTTCCAATTCGAATCATGGTTTGAACACCAATGTTATGTAGCTCTTCCACTGCAATTCCTATGGAAGCTCCGCCGATGCCAGTTGATACTGCTATAATCGGAACACCTTTATAGCAGCCGCGAATGCTTTTATATTCACGGTTAAAAGCAATTTCTGTTACATTCGTCAAATATTCTTTGATTCGATCAACGCGTTTCGGATCACCGGGTAAGATTGCATACGGTGCACTGTCTTCCACGCCGCATCTGATATGTGGCTGTAAATTTGTTTTTGTCATTATATTCCTCATTCCTTTAAGAATATGGATTTTGAATTGAAGTTATTTCTTACTTTCTTCCAGTTCTTTTTGCAGCTGATCCGTATTTTTAATCACAAGAAACCCATTTTCCACTTCGAGAATTCCTTTTTCTTTCAGTTCTTTGGTTATGCGGTTTATACTGCGGTTTGTCACCGCAAGGTAGCTGCTTAACGCTTCTTTATTAATCATCAGCCTTTGCTCGTTGTCCATAAAGGCATGCTGCTTGGCACATTGCAGCAAAAACTCGCAAAGTCGGTATTTCAAACTATAAAAGGTATCTTCAGCCGCCTTTACGGACAGCGTATAAAATTTAGAGCAGACATTGCGTAACAGCACATTTTCAATATTACGATCAATTTCCATCCACCGCAGAAAATCAGGACGCGAAATTTTTAAGAGCCGAACATCGGTCAATGCGGTTGCGCTGCAGCAATATTCCATCTGGTCAAAGATTTCAAGTTCGCCAAGGTAGTTGCCCTCTTTATAAATCGCATGGGAATATTGCTTGCCGTCCTCGGAAACGGTATTTACATCAACCAGGCCGCTTTCCATAATGAAAAATGCGTCGCAGATTTCTCCCTGTGTAATGATTTTCTGCTTTTTATGGAAGCTGACAATGGACCAACATTTCAATATTTGATACGGACAGTTTTTTAAGTACTCATAAATCTCAGGATTGCTTTCAATAATTGAAATAAGATTGTTTATACTATCCATAATTTTCTCCTATATATTAGAATATTTTATATAAAATTATAAGGACATTCGTCCTTGTTTCAATTCATTTCTTAACATTTTATTTACAAAATCCAGTGCTTTTAGGAAATGTGTCCTTGTTTTTCAATTTTAAATATAATTAGGAAACATTTTCCATAATCTAATTGAATTATACGTCAATAGAATCCATACATCAATGGCAAAGCGAATGTTTTTCCACTTACTGCTTTTTGCGTTGTAAAAGCACAAAGAAGATGCCAAAACCCGAACTTGGCTTTCAAAATTCGGCATCCATTCTTTCTCGGATTCTAATAAACAAGGTTAATTCATTCAGAATCCATTCCTTTTTATCATTTCGTGTTATAATGACATAATATTATAAAAATAAATGAGGAAAAAAGAAGAATGCAATTTAGCGAACTGAATTTAATCCCTGAAATTGTACGTGCAACCGAAGAAATTGGGTATCAAGAAGCAACCGACATACAGGTTGGCGCAATTCCCGTATTGTTGGAAGGAAAAGATTTAATTGGGCGCTCCAGTACGGGTACAGGGAAAACCGCAGCTTTTGGGCTTCCCATTGTTCAAATGGTGAACCAGAACGGCCAAGCCAGAGGACAAGTGCTGATTTTAAGCCCCACGCGGGAACTCGCAATACAAACCAGTGAAGAAGTACGCAAATTTTCCAAGTATTTGCAGAACATAAAGATTGCCGTTGTTTGCGGCGGGCAGTCAATGCCGATGCAGATTCGCCAGCTTCGTACGGCACAAATGATTATTGGAACCCCGGGCCGTATTATGGACCACATGCGCCGCCAAACCTTGTCTTTGGAAAATCTGAAAACAGTGATCCTTGATGAAGCAGATGAAATGCTGAACATGGGCTTTTTAGAGGACATTCAAACCATCTTGAAGCAGGCGCCGGAAACAAGGCAGACGGTTTTATTCAGTGCGACCATGCCGCCCGCCATCATGAAGATTACGAAGGAGTTTCAGACTAACCCAAAAATCATAGCGGTGGACCAGGGACGAAAAACGGTGGATAACATATCGCAGTTTTACTACCATGTCCATCAGGCGGATAAAATCAATGCGTTAAAGCTGCTACTGGAGTATCATCATCCGAAGCGTGCAGTGATTTTCTGCAACACGAAAAAAATGGTGAATGAGCTGTGTGAAGAGTTAAACGACAGCGGATTTCAAACGGCCGGCATACACGGCGATTTAAAGCAAAACCAGCGGAATCAGGTTATGAGCGATTTTAAAACCGGCCGAAACAGCATCCTTGTTGCAACGGATGTTGCCGCACGCGGAATCGATGTCGAAGATGTTGACGCCGTGTTCAATTATGATATTCCCGATGAGGATGAGTACTACATTCACCGCATCGGCCGTACCGGCCGGGCGGGGAAAACGGGCGCGTCCTATACCCTGGCTACAAGCCGGAGCCAGCTTCAGCGGTTGTATTCCCTGGAGAAGTTTATGAATTTGAAGATTCAGGAAGCCCCGATACCCGATCTTGCGGAGATTCAGGAGCGGCGCCTGAAAAAGTTCCGGGGGAAAATTAAACAGCTTGTTGCGGAAAACAATGGTTCACAATGGCTCACATTTGTTGAGGCACTGGAGCAGGATGGCTATGAAGCAAAAAATATCGCAGCGGCGCTGTGTGAGGAAATGAGTGGAAAGGGCCGGAAACTTAGCGCGCTGAAAAACGTCCGAAAGATGCAACCGGATTCCGCGAAATCAGCGGTTATGGAACCGGGAAAAGCCAAATTAAGCCTTAATATTGGGACAAACAGCAAAATCAAGCCAGATTTCCTGCTTGGTACTATTGTAGAAGCAACCGGCCTGCCTATTGGTGCGGTTGGCAAAATCGAAATGCACAGCGAGCATACCACCATTGAAATGGCTCCGGCTGACGCGGCATTTGTAGTGCAGAAGATGAACGGATACCGAATCAAACAACGCACGGTACATGCCGCCTTATCCGGAAACAAGAAGGCTGGCCATAATCCCGGGAGCAAGAACGGAATGTCCCAGCCCAAGAACCGCCGTTTGGGCGGCAAACCCCGCGCTCCGTTCTATTCCGGGCATCTGCATTCTGCCGGTCGGAATAAACGGAAAGCAAAATAACTTTTCCGCCGTCGTGCTCCGTTAACCATCACTGTATTGGAGCAGGAAATTTGGTTAGAAAAGCAGGCCCTTGGATTCGTGCGATTTGTGGAAAAAATCAGCTGGGCCATTCATTCGGCCCCGGCTTTGAAATTTACAAACAGAGAAGGAGAATCAAGATGCTTTCATACAAATTTGACACGCAGTTATTAATTGAAGGCAAAAATCTTTCAGAGGATGAAATAAACGAGTATATTACGAAAAATATAGAAGGCGATTGCCTGCTTGCGGTGGGGGACGAAGAGCTGATTAAAATTCACTTCCACACAAATACTCCGTGGAAAGTCCTGGAGTACTGTGCCTCTTTGGGCGAGATTCATGACATTGTGATTGAAAATATGGAACTGCAGGCGAATGGCCTGCATGGCTAGGCCATTTTGCCGCTCATATGCATGAGAAAGAGTTTTGATACTTTTTGCGCTTCCGGTTCGCACGATATTGTAAAATTCGATTTATTGACATATGCCCAAAACCGGGATATTATATGATTAGAAACCGATAAAGGATGAGGCATATGGCTTTGCTCAATATTATAAATTATAAAACCGATCCGGTTCTGCGCAAACCGTCGAAACCGGTAGAAAAAATAGACAAGAAAATTTTAACGCTGCTTAACGATATGGCAGAAACAATGTACCACGCAAACGGGGCGGGTCTGGCAGCCCCACAGGTGGGAGTTTTAAAGCAGCTGGTCGTGATTGATGCCGGCTCGGGATTAATCAAGCTGATTAATCCGGTGATTACGGCTTTTTCCGGGGAGCAGGTGGATTTTGAAGGATGCCTCAGTGTTCCCGAGATTTACGGAAAAGTAAAACGGCCGCAATCCGTAACGGTGAAGGCATTGAATGAAAAAGGGGAGACCGTTGAGTTTAAGGGCACGGATCTGCTGGCGCGTGCCTTTTGTCACGAGATCGATCATCTTCATGGGGTTTTATTTTTAGATAAAGTCATACCGGACACACTGATTCGTATTAAACCGGAGAAGCCCAAAAATATGTAAAGCGAAAGGAATGCTTTTTTGTCCGGACGGGAAAATGGAACCGTGCTAAAATAAACGGGATGTTTAAGATGAAACCTATGGCCGGAAAATGGAGCTGATTAATTTGGCGAGACCGACGAAATGGAGAAAAATCGAGCATATTCCATCCGTTCCTTTCTTTGTTCCATCCGAATCGGATGTTGCCGAAGTACCGGAAAATATCCTAAAGTTGGAGGAACTGGAAGCAATACGGTTAAAGGATTTGGAAGGGCTAGAGCAGGAGGCTTGCGCTCAAAAAATGGAGGTTTCCCGCCCTACCTTTCAACGTATTCTGCTTTCCGCGCGGGAGAAAATAGCCGACAGTCTGGTAAACGGAAAAATGATTCATGTGGAGGGCGGCAACTTTACGCGCAACATTTGCCCGGTAAGGTGTCTGGACTGCGGCAGGGAGTGGACGGAGCGCTTTGAACATCTGGAAGCCGCGAAAAACGGAAATTTGGTCTGCCCCGCCTGCGGTTCCGGCAGGGTGGCATGTGAACGCGGCCGCAAGGGGAAGTTCTGCCGAAGCAACTGCCGGCGGTATGGTAGAAATCCAAAACCTTAACCGCACAGGGACTTCCTTACTTTCAAGGATGTCCTTTCCACTAGAGCAATTTGAACGGCTTATCACAGGAAATCCGGCACAGCGAAAAAGCATCGCTGCGCCGGATTTTTATGCGCGATTCAAGAATCAGATTTCCGTGGAATATTTTGTTGGACGCCGTTTTTTATGGTATAATAATCCAATCAGCTTACGGCTGGGTGGGACTTTCAGAAATTGCTGTACGGTGCACAGTACCTTCCCGACTTTGTCGGCCGCAATTTCTAAATTATAATCAATCGGCTGTTCTGCACAAATTTTCGGATTACGCTAATCCCCTGAATTTATCATATTTGAAGGCCTGCCCAATGGGGCGGCTTATAGACGGTATTATAAAAATCCGGTAATCCAGCCAGATATGGGGCAGGAAGAAGCCGTGCAACGCTTCTCTCTGTTTTACATAAACCAGTGGAAATCTTCTCAGCACAAATGCAGCAATTCAATTCTCGGCGAAAGGATGGTTAATCACATGAAAACATTACTGAAAACAAGCGGAAAATGGTTTAAAGGCAATCTGCACATGCACACGCTTCGTTCTGACGGCCGCATAGAGCCGGAGGAAGCGATTCGTTTGTATCGCGAAGCCGGCTATGATTTTATCGCGCTGACGGACCATTGGGTTCAGTCTGAAACAGAGCAGCGGGACGATTTCCTGCTTTTAAGCGGCTGCGAATGGGATACGGGCGATATGGTGAATACCCCAGTGTTCCATATTATCGGCGCTGGAATGGAGCGCCCCGTTTCGCTGGAGGTCTGCCATTCGCACCCCGTGCAGAAAATTATCGATGCTATCCGCGATGCCAACGGCATTGCGATTTTAGCACATCCCGCGTGGTCGGTGACGAATCCGGATGATGTCTTGGGGCTGCGCGGACTGAGCGGCGTGGAAATTTACAATACGGTTTCCGGACTGCCGTGGAACGGCCAGCGGGCAGATTCCAGCCTGTATTTTGACCTTTGGGCAACTAAGGGAAAACTGTTCCGCAGCATGGCGGCGGATGATTCCCATTTTTACGATGGGGAGCATACGCGTTCCTACATCTTGGTAAATGCCGAAGAGCTGACCGCTGCATCCATTAAGAAGGCGATTGCCGACGGGAATTTTTACGCCTCGCAGGGGCCGCGCTTTGAATCACTGGAAACGGACGGCAAGGTGATTCAGGTTCGCTCCAGCAAAGTGGAAAGCATCGTGTTCTACAGCAATAGCGTTTGGTGCCGCGACCGCGTGTTTACCGGCGGCGTGGATAGAGCCACCTATCATATCGAGCCGACGGACCGCTACGTCCGTGTGGAACTGATTGACTTTGAGGGGAACCGGGCGTGGAGCTCTCCGTTTGCCGTTCATTCGGACGCCGCGCAATAAAGAAAGGAAGAATTTTATGGATCTCATGCGGTTAGGGCGCACCAATCTTTTCGCTTCCAGAAGCGGGTTTGGTGCGCTGCCAATTCAGCGCATTCCGCGGGAAGACGCGGCGGCCATTCTGAAAAAAGCTTACCAGGGCGGCGTGAACTTTTTTGATACTGCCAGAGCTTATACGGACAGTGAAGAAAAAATCGGCTTTGCATTGTCCGAAGTAAGAAATCATATTATCCTTGCCACAAAAACCATGGCAAAGGATAAGAAAACGCTGTTTCGCGACCTGGAAACCAGCCTAAAGAATTTAAAAACGGATTACATTGATATTTACCAGCTGCACAATCCCACGGAGCTTCCCGATTACGACGACCCGGACGGACTGTACCAGGGGCTTGTGGAGGCCAAAAAGAAAGGAATGATCCGCTTTTTCGGGCTGACGAATCATCGCTTGAAGCTTGCGCTGCAGGCTGCTGAAGAGCAAAAATACGACACCATTCAGTTCCCGCTCAGCTCCCTGTCGTCGGATGAGGATTTGAAGCTGGTGGAACTTTGCAAGAAGAATGACATTGGCTTTATTGCCATGAAGGCCATGTCCGGCGGGTTGATTACCAATGCGGCAAGTACGTTTGCATTCTTAAGACAATTTGACAACGTTCTGCCGATTTGGGGCATTCAGCGTATGAGCGAACTGGACGAATTCCTTTCCTACGAAAAGGATCCGCCGGTGCTGGATGAAGCCTTGCAGCAGGTCATTCGGCAGGACCGGCAGCAGCTGGCTGGCAGCTTCTGCCGCGGTTGCGGTTACTGCCAGCCCTGCCCCGCACACATTCCGATTGAAACGGCGGCGCGCATTTCGCTTCTTCTGACCAGAGCGCCATACCGGAGCTATATGACGGATGAATTCAAAAGCCAGATGGAGCGGATTCAGGACTGCACACACTGCAACCACTGCAAGAACCATTGCCCCTACGGTCTGGATACGCCCAATCTGCTGAAATATATGTTGGGTGAATATCAGAAATTTTACGCCGTTCATCATGCGGATTGACCATGGCTGCAGCCTAGCTTGTGTTGGTTTGAAATGAAACGCCATCAGGATGAAAAGGACTGTTTCGAATGGAAATACAGCCGGCCGGAGTAAAAATGATACCAGAAACAGATATGACCGGTCCTAGGGAGCGGTTTCGTCTGGCGTGCGATAAAGTGCTTTCTTCTCAGGGGAAAAGAGGAGGTATCGGCACATTGAGCGAAAAAACGCTGCACGCGGTTTTGAAATATTATTACGAACCCCGGGAAAGTAATCATGAAATCCGGTTTGGCCGCTATGTTACAGATATTGCCGGGGAAAACGGCGTAATTGAAATTCAGACGCGCCAGTTTAACAAGCTGAGAAACAAGCTGGAATTTTTGTTGCCTCAAACCCAGGTGACCGTGGTTTATCCGGTTGCTGCCAGCAAGTGGATTATCTGGATTGATGAACAGACCGGGGAAATGACCAAAAAGCGAAAATCCCCCAAAAGGGGAAAGCCCTGGGAAGTTTTCTTTGAACTGTATAAAATTAAAAATTTTCTTACCCATCCGAATTTCCGGTTGTGCATTGTTTTGCTGGATATGGAGGAATACCGGTCACTGAACGGTTGGAGCGAGGATAAAAAGAAAGGCTCCAGCCGTTACGACCGGATTCCTGTTTCGCTTTTGGAGGAAATTACCGTGCACAGTCCCGCGGAATACGAAAAGCTGATTCCGGAGGGATTGGAAGGCGCGTTTACCTCAAAGGAATTCAAAAAAGCGAGCGGCCTTTCTCTGGCCGCATCCCAGACTGCCCTCAATGTTTTGTATTCTACTGGCGCCGTGACAAGGATTGGGAAACAGGGCAATCGATACGTTTATGAGAAAACAGCGCTCTGCCCTTTTGAGGACGTGCCGGCAAAATGAAAATCCCCATTGCACCATATTCTACGGTGCGATGGGGATTTTTATATCACTTAAAAAACGATTTCAGCCAAAGGCTTACCGCTCCGATTGTTCCGGCCGATTTGGTGGGAAATGGGCTTTCCTTTATGAATTGCTGCAGACAAAGATCCATTCTACCGTATCGCCGCTCTTCAGCTGATAATCATTGCAGGCAACGGGCGCAAGCTTTCCGTTAACCAAATATGTCCATCCGCTGTTGTTTCCGTACTGCTTTTGCGCAATGCCGCCGATGCTCTGCACGTATTCCGTTCCCAAAGCCGAGGAAGCGTGGGTGACGGCAAGGTTGGCCGATTTCGCCACACGCAAGAGCATAGCAAACACCGTTTCCCCCTCCGTAATCTGCACCTGGTCTGTGGGATATAAAACGCCGTCTTTGGGGATGATACTCAACTGAGCTTCCGTAAACTGGTCTTTGTTTTTCAAAATCTCCGCGGCGGAGATGGAGAAGGTGCAGGCGGCCTGTTTGGCCTGCGGCACCGAAGCAGTCTTGGATGCCGAAGATTTGGGTTTGGCGGCGGAAGAGGAAGCCGTGGCAGCTTTGGAAGAAGTTGCGGAAGACACGCTGTTATGCTGGGCGGGCAGTTCTACCTTACAACCGGAAAAAAGGCAAGCAAGTATTACGGCGGCGCACAGAAGCGCCGAAATTTTTTGTTTCATGAAAGTCCTCCTGACTTTACGCAAATGGTTTTCGGGATTTTTTCAAAAAGAGTGCTGCACATAAATCAAACTTCATGCGGCAACACTCTTTTCTTATATGAAATCGACTTACGCGGTTTGACGGATTCGTTTCACAAGAATTAGAATCACGGCACCGCTGACCAAAAGAATGCCGACCCCATAAACCGCTGGGATTTTTCCAGTTTTCGGGGAAGCAAGCGGGGCATTCTTTCCGATTGCATACATGGTTCCGCTGTCATTAAAATAGAACAGCATGCCATCCTGCGAAGGAGTCAGGCTCTGGGAAGAAGACTGGCTGACGGAAGGGGTAAACAGCGTTTGGTAGGAGCCCTTCGTCTGACCGGGTTTGTCTTCAATGACATACACGCTGGAAGAACCCTTTTCAAAGGTTCCGTCCTGATTGGCGGTGCCGTAATCCGTGACATAAATCAGGACTTTTCCATCGTCTTTGCTGTAGGCGGTGGAAACCAGCGGGGTGGACTGGGAATGAATTTTAATTTGGTAAATGGTTTTCAGCGTGGAAGCATCCAGTACGGTAAACGGCGTGGTAGAGCCGTAGCCGCTGCCTGCTACATAAAGTCTGTCGTTATATACGACCGGGCTGGAAGTGATGCTGTTGCCCAGCATTTGGGACTTGACCGCGGTGCCGGCATCTATTTTGCCGGAAGCGTCCGCTTTCACCGCGTAAATATAGCCGCTGTTGACGGCAGCGTAAAGGCGGCCCTGCGCATAGCAGAGGGTGGAGCTGACCGGGCCGCCGGCGGAAACCGTACTCATTACGTTTCCATCCGTCAGGCCATAGGAAACAATGTTGCCGTTTGTGTCGGACACCGCGATTGCAGAACCGAGCACCGCGCTGCCGTTCCAGTAATAGCCGGCCTTATCGTTTGCCTGCTGCCAGGTGATTTGCCCGGTTTTTGTATCCACGCAGGCAAAGACGCCGGAGGTGTAGGCATAAGTTGCCGAATCCTGCGTGTAAGTTCCAAAATAAATATGATTGTTATAATAGGTGATTGGGGATGAAATCTGCTGCGGAACGTCGCCGTGTGCAATTTCCGGGCTCTGCCAGGAAAGGGAGAGCGTGTCCGAGTTAAACGCAGAAATTTTTACGCCGGTTTTGGTCTGCTGGGGAACGAAGATTTTTCCGTCGCCGTAAGCAATTTCTGAAAAATAGGGCGGAACGCCGGCCACCTCCGCAGATGTGGCGGTTTTGCCGGTTTTCGCGTCAACCTTCAGCAGCTTGCCGGTGGATACGGTAAAATAAACGAATTTGCCAACCGTAATGGGAGTACCGCACGCGTTGTTTTCATATTTCGAACCGTTAAATTCGCTGGTAACCGTGTAGCGGGCGGTCCATTCCTGTTTGGCTTCCGCGGCCGAAATCGGGGTCTTGGCCGACGTGATGCCGGGTGATGCGGGGGAACCCATAAACTGGGGCCAATCCGCGTTTTCCACGGCGAAAGTGCCTGCCGCGGTACTGCAGACAAGCGCAAGGGTACAAAGCCATGCTGTGAGTTTCTTTGTTTTCATTCTAATCCCTCCGATTAAAGATAAAACAACAGGATTTACGGCAGGTTTCCTGACTTGAAATCATCCCACGCCGCGCGGCCTTCCCAGGGGACCCAGTGACCATATTGTGCGCAGCGCAGTCCTTCTCACAGTAGCGGGGGCTGTTGCGGCTTAACCGCATTCCCTACACCGTAAATCGATTTTGTTTTCGGCAGCCGCTGATGATATCGCCGAACGGCAATTCTAAACCGCGAATCTTTTGACTCATCGGTTTTAAAATGGTTTCCATCAATGGCTACTCAACTATTATTGACGGAATCTCTCCCAGTGTCAAGCAATTTGTCGGATTCGTGTAAAAATCGCCGATGGAGTGAACGATGCCTGTCTGTTGTTTTGCTCGATGACAAGCTGCCTGTCCATACGATCCTACAGAAAAAAGCAGCCGGCCAAAACGGCTGACTGCCTCTTTCCTATAGGAAGATATGTAAAGATCTTATAATTAAATAGAAATAAAATGAAAACGGCGTGTATTCTGCAGGGGGCATGCGGAACCCACGCCGTTGTGTTTGCGAAACGCTTAAACCACGCTAAACAGAAGCGCGCCGTAAGTGGGGTACGGCCAGTATTTTTCGCCAACCAGGCTTTCAATTTCGTCTGCAGTGGTACGGGTGTCTTCCATGGAAGCAAATACCGTATTGCGGTAGTATTTTGCTTCTTCCAGCAGATCCCCAAAAGCGGGCTGTTCGGTAATGGCCTTTTCCAAGACTTCCATCTTGCGGTAAAGTTCCGCAGAAAGAGCGGAAAGCTTTTTCAGCAAGGTTTCTTCCAGCTCGCAGCAAATTTCCGCGTTTAGCTGTTTCTTGTTTAGGGCTTCTTTGCTGATGTCCTTCATATAAGAGCAGACAGCCGGAAGAATTTCTTTCTTGATCATGTCAATCATGGTCAATGCCTCAATATGAAGCTGCTTGCAGTAATTTTCAAGCTGAATTTCATAGCGGGCATGAATTTCAGTTTTGGAAAGCACCCCGAACTTTTCAAAAAGAGCGACGTTTTTCTCGGAAATGTAGTAAGGCAATGCTTCCGGGGTGGAATGCAGGTTCAGTAGGCCGCGCTTTTCCGCTTCCGCAACCCATTCTTCCGAATAGTTGTTGCCGTTAAAAATAATGCGCTTGTGCTCTTTAATGGTTTTGCGGATGAGCTGATTCAAAGCATCGGTGAAATCGTCTGCCCTTTCCAATTCGTCTGCGAATTCACACAGGGATTCCGCAACAATGGTGTTCAGAATATGGTTCGGGCAGGCAATGGAAAGGGAAGAACCAAGCATACGGAACTCGAATTTATTGCCCGTGAAAGCAAACGGGGAAGTGCGGTTGCGGTCGGTGGTGTCTTTCGGAATGGCCGGAAGAACATCGACGCCGATTTTCATGAAGGTTTTGCCCTTCTGATCGTAATCGCTTCCGTTTTCAATGGATTCCAGAACCTTTTCCAATTCTTCACCGACAAACATGGAGACGATTGCCGGAGGCGCCTCGTTTGCACCCAGACGGTGGTCATTGCCAGCGCTGGCGACGGAAATGCGCATCAGGTCCTGATGTTCGTCGACCGCTTTGATGACGGCGGCAAGGAAGAGCAGGAACTGCGCGTTTTCGTGCGGGGAGTCGCCGGGCTCCAAAAGGTTGATTCCGGTATCGGTGCAAATGCTCCAGTTATTGTGCTTGCCACTGCCGTTGACACCCGCAAACGGTTTTTCATGCAGCAGGCAGGCCAGACCGTGCTTTGCAGCTACCTTTTTCATCATTTCCATGGTCAACTGGTTGTGGTCGGTGGCAATGTTGCTGGAAGTGAAAATCGGGGCGAGTTCATGCTGAGCCGGAGCGACCTCGTTGTGCTTGGTCTTTGCCAGGATGCCGAGCTTCCAGAGTTCTTCGTCCAGCTCCTTCATATAAGCGGAAACGCGGGGTTTAATTACACCGAAATAATGGTCTTCCAGCTCCTGGCCTTTCGGGGGTTTTGCGCCGAACAGCGTTCTGCCGGTGTAAATCAAGTCTTTCCGCTTTTCGTACTGTGCTTTGTCAATGAGGAAGTATTCCTGTTCCGGACCGACTGTGGTGATGACACGGTGGGCGGTGGTGTTGCCGAACAGGCGGAGCACACGCAAAGCCTGTTTGTTGATTGCTTCCATGGAGCGGAGCAGGGGAGTCTTTTTATCGAGTGCTTCGCCGCCGTAGGAGCAAAACGCGGTTGGAATGCACAGGGAGCCGTCTTTTACAAACGCATCGCTGGTTGGGTCCCACGCGGTGTAGCCTCTGGCTTCGAACGTAGCCCTCAGTCCGCCGGATGGAAAGCTGGAAGCGTCAGGTTCACCCTTAATAAGTTCCTTGCCGGAAAATTCCATGATGACTTTCCCACTTTCCACAGGGGAAATGAAGCTGTCGTGCTTTTCTGCCGTAATACCGGTCATCGGCTGGAACCAGTGGGTAAAATGGGTTGCTCCTTTTTCAATCGCCCATGCTTTCATGGCATTGGCCACCACGTTGGCAACTGCCAGGTCCAGGGGTTTGCCTTCTTCCCTAGTTTTCATCAAAGCCTTATAGGTGGCTTTGGGCAGCCTCTCTTTCATCACGGTTTCATTGAATACAAGGCTTCCAAAAATTTCAGGAACGTTGCTCATGAAAATCCACTCCCTATACAAATTATGCAAAAATACAATAAAAAGGCGCTGTAGGGGTTACCCCTACAGCGCCTTTGCTGTAATGCTGCTATTATATGACAACTGCGGACAAAAGTCAATACTAAAAATTTGTTTTGAAGGATTTGATAATATATTATGCAAAAAACTTTAAAAAGTTAACTATATCGGTTAATATTTTATGATAATGCAAGTTAAATTGATTACTTATGCAAATTTTTATTCGGAAACTATTGACAGAGAACTTTAAAAAATATACTATAAGGAAGCACAAACTTACTTTTGCAAGTTATGCTGATTCCTACAGTTATTAAAATAGGTCGACCGCACATCGTGGGAAAAGCAGGTGCATCTTTGCTATATTAATGCAGGGAGGTCAGTCAATTTATGCAAAAAGAGGGAGCAATTCGGATCCCTTCGGGCTGCGCAATATCCGGTATTTTTTCGCGCAGCGGAAAGAGGATGAACGGGGAGCCCATCATCCAATCCATTTCCACCATGCATGACCGAAGCAATGGCCTTGGCGGCGGTTTTGCAGCTTACGGGATTTATCCCCGCAGCAGGGATCTTTATGCGTTCCATGTATTTTATGACAGTGTTCGGGCCAAGGAAGAATGCGAAAAAGTGATTATGGCGAATTTCGACGTGACCATAGCGGAAAAAATTCCAACCAGAGAAATGCCCGAGATTACTGACGAACCCTTAATTTGGCGTTACTTTGGCCTTCCCTTTGAAAAGCTTTTAAAAGACACCCGATTGGACGAGAAAGAATTTGTCGCACGGTTTGTTACCAAGGTGAATACAGAGATTAAGGGCGCTTATGTTTTTTCCAGCGGCAAAAACATGGGTGTGTTTAAGGCTGTCGGCTTTCCGGAGGATGTCGGTCGCTACTACCGTCTGGAAGACTACGAAGGCTACTGCTGGACGGCGCACGGCCGCTACCCGACCAATACACCCGGCTGGTGGGGTGGGGCGCATCCGTTTTCTATGCTGGATTATTCCATTGTACATAACGGGGAAATTTCCTCTTATGACGCGAACCGCCGTTTTATTGAAATGTTCGGGTACAAATGCACACTGCTGACCGATACGGAAGTCATTACCTATATTGTTGATTTTCTCAACCGCAAGCAGCACCTCAGCCTAAAGGAGGCGGCGCAGGTCATTGCCGCACCGTTTTGGAGCGAAATCGACCGCCTGCCCCCAGAGCAGCAGAAAAAGCTGACCTATCTGCGCAATGTTTTTTCTAGTCTGTTGATTACCGGGCCGTTTTCCGTTCTGCTTGGGTTTACCGGCGGATTAATGGCATTGAACGACCGCCTGAAGTTGCGCTCCATGGTTATTGGGGAAAAGGGCGACATGTTCTATGTGGCCAGCGAAGAATGCGCCATTCAGACGATAGAACCGAATATTGAGCATTTCCGGGCGCCGCAGGGCGGGGAACCGGTCATAGTGACTCTGAACGAGGGGGTGGATGCATAATGGGCATCGACTATTTATCTCCGGATTACGAAGTGGTCCGCAATCCGCAGCGGTGCATCGCCTGCCGTGTATGTGAACGCCAGTGCGCGAACGAGGTGCATTCCTATGACTCGGAATGGAAGGTCATGAAGAGCGATGACAGCAAATGCGTCAACTGCCACCGCTGCGTTGCGCTCTGCCCGACTCACGCACTGAAAATTGTAAAAACGGATGATACCTTTAAAATCAACGCCAACTGGACCAACGAGGCTATCGGCGAGGTGTTCCGTCAAGCGGGAACGGGCGGCATGCTCCTTTCTTCCATGGGAAATCCACAGCCGTATCCGATTTATTGGGATAAAATCCTCATCAACGCCTCCCAGGTGACAAACCCGTCCATCGACCCGCTGCGTGAACCAATGGAAACCCGCACATTTCTGGGCAAACGCCCGGAAAAGCTGGAGCGCGACGCAGACGGCAGCCTGGTGACCGACAACCTGCCCCCGAACCTGGAGCTTTCCGTTCCGGTTCTGTTTTCGGCCATGAGCTACGGCTCCATCAGCTACAACGCCCATGAAAGCCTTGCCCGCGCCGCGCGGGAACTGGGGACCTATTATAACACCGGAGAGGGCGGCCTGCACGAAGATTTTTACCAGTACGGCCCCCACACCATTGTTCAGGTTGCGTCTGGACGTTTCGGCGTTCATAAGGATTATTTGGAAGCCGGGGCGGCGATCGAAATTAAAATCGGTCAGGGCGCAAAACCGGGCATCGGCGGCCACCTTCCGGGGGAGAAAATCGTTGGCGACGTTTCCCGCACCAGAATGATTCCCGAGGGTTCGGACGCGATTTCACCCGCCCCGCATCACGATATTTATTCGATTGAAGACCTTCGCCAGCTGGTTTATTCCTTGAAAGAGGCGACCAATTATAAAAAGCCGATTATTGTAAAAATTGCAGCGGTGCATAATGTGGCGGCCATTGCCAGCGGCATTGCCCGCAGCGGTGCAGATATCATCGCCATCGACGGTTACCGCGGCGGCACCGGCGCGGCGCCGACCCGTATCCGCGACAATGTCGGTATTCCCATTGAACTTGCGCTCGCGGCGGTGGACGAACGCCTTCGTCAGGAGCGCATCCGCAACAATGTTTCCATTGTGGTTGGCGGCAGTATCCGCAACTCGGCAGATATTGTCAAGGCCATCGCGCTCGGAGCGGACGCGGTTTACATCGGTACCGCGGCACTGCTGGCGCTCGGCTGCCACCTGTGCCGCACCTGCCAAAGCGGCAAGTGCAACTGGGGCATCGCGACCCAGCGCCCGGACCTTGTGAAGCGGCTCAATCCGGATATCGGCTCTAAACGCCTGGTCAACCTTGTTTCTGCATGGCAGCATGAAATTATGGAAATGATGGGAGGCATGGGAATTAACTCGATTGAAGCGCTCCGGGGCAACCGCCTGATGCTGCGCGGAGTCGGGCTGAACGAGAAAGAGCTTGAGATTTTGGGCATTAAGCATGCGGGGGAGTAAGCGATGAAACGTGTTTATGTAAATGAAAAATGGTGCCTTGGGTGCCATCTTTGCGAATACAACTGTGCTTTTGCAAATTCCGGCTGCGACGATATGGTGAAAGCGTTAAAGGATGTGCAGATTTATCCCCGGATTCAGATTGAACAAGGCAACGGAATCAACTTTGCCGTGAACTGCCGCCACTGCGAGGAACCACTCTGTGTAAAAAGCTGCATTACCGGTGCGCTCAGCGTGCAGGATGGCGTGATTCACGTCGATCAGGACAAATGCGTGGGGTGCTACACCTGCATTCTGGTTTGCCCGTACGGTGCGGTCATGCCGGGGCCGACCGGCGGCGTGGTGCAGAAATGTGAACTGTGTACGAACAATTCCTCCGGGGAACCGGCCTGCGTGAAGGGATGCCCGAACCGCGCGATTGTATTTGAGGAGAGGTGAACGAAATGAACTACGTGATTATCGGCAACTCCGCGGCGGCGGTCGGCTGTGTGGAGGGCATCCGCTCCATTGACAAAACGGGCAGCATTACGGTGATTTCCGACGAACCGCACCATGTTTATTCCCGTCCGCTGATTTCCTATCTGCTTTACGGCAAAACGGACCGAGAGAAAATGAAATATCGCCCGGATGATTTTTACGAGAAGAATTCGGTAACCGCCCTCTTTGGGGTGACCGCTGAAAAGGTGGATTACGAAGCGAAAAAAGTGGTGCTGAACAACGGAAGCAGTGTTGCCTTCGATAAATTGCTCTTCGCAACGGGCTCCTCACCGTTTGTGCCGCCGATGGAAGGGTTGGACACCGTTCCAAAGAAGTTCAGCTTTATGAAACTGGACGATGCGATGGCGCTGGAAGAGGCCATCGGACCGCAAAGCCGGGTATTAATCGTAGGAGCCGGCTTAATCGGTCTGAAATGTGCGGAAGGCATCCGCGGAAAAGTACGGGAACTTACGGTGGTGGACCTTGCGCCCCGCATCCTGCCCAGCATTCTGGACGAAGAAGGCTCCGACATGGTGCAAAAGCACATTGAAAAGCAGGGAATCACCTTTCATTTGGGCACCAGCGTGGCAAGGTTTGGCGCGGAGAAAGCGGAACTGAAAAACGGCGAAACCGTAGAGTTCGACGTTCTTGTCCTTGCGGTTGGGGTTCGCCCGAACACCGCGCTTGCGGCAGAAATCGGCTGCAAGGTGAACCGCGGAATCGTTTCCGACGAACATTGCAGAACCAATCTGGACGGCATATACGCAGCTGGCGACTGCAGCGAAAGCTATGACATTACGGAGGACCAGTACCGCGTGCTGGCGCTCTGGCCGAACGCTTACATGCAGGGTGAAACCGCTGGAATTGACATGGCGGGTGGCAATCAGCTTTACGACAAGGCGATTCCCATGAATGCCATCGGTTTTTTTGACCTTCATGTTATTACCGCAGGCAGCTATGCGGGCGAGGCTTATGTGACCCGGACCGAAGATACCTATAAAAAATTGATAACCAAAGACAATTTACTGAAGGGCTTTATTTTAATCGGGGAAATTGCCCGGGCGGGAATTTACACCTCGCTGATTCGGGAAAAAACGCCACTCGACACCGTGGACTTTGAACTGATTCGGGAGCGCCCGCAGTTAATGGCGTTTGCCGCTCCGGAACGGGCAGTGAAACTGGGAGGTGCCAAGGCATGAGGATCAACGCAGCCGGAAAATATTTTAAAGACCTGAATGACGAAGTGCGTGCCGCCGGGGAGCAGGAGATTATCATCGACAACTGCGTCGGTCAGCGCTACATCGGCGCGGGTATGCGCGGCAAAAACGTAACCATCAACGGCGTGCCGGGAAACGACCTCGGCTGTTATCTGTATGGCGGTTCTATTACCGTAAACGGCAACGCACAGGATGCGACGGGCGACACCATGAACGACGGTACTATTGTTATTCACGGTTCCAGCGGGGATGCAACCGGGTACGCCATGCGCGGCGGAAAGATTTTTGTAAAGGGCAACGCTGGGTACCGTGCCGGTATTCATATGAAAGCGTACAAAGCACAGCAGCCGCTGATTGTCATCGGAGGTGAGGCGGGCAGCTTCCTCGGCGAATATCAGGCAGGCGGCACGATTATCGTATTGGGGCTGAATTCCGGCAAGAAAGTTCCGGTCGGCAACATGTGCGGAACCGGAATGCACGGCGGCAGAATGTACCTGCGCGCAGTGGCACTGCCGGAAGACCTGCCAAAGCAGGTGGAGGCAAAACCAGCCACACAAGAAGAGATGGCGGCGATTGATGGTTTTCTAGAAGAGTTCTGTGGTCACTTTGCCATAAGCAAAGAGGAGGTCCTTTCCAAACCGTTTTTCCTCCTGACGCCAAACTCCAAAAATCCGTATAAATCTTTATATACCTTTTATTGATGATAAGAGATTAAAAATCAAAACATAAGAGCAGCCAATCGGCTGCTCTTATGTTTTAGGAAGTGGCAAGGATAGGTGATGTAAAGCTAGAAACAATCCGACCTAAGCGGTTTTCCACTCATTTTTATCCGAGGCCTAGTTTCTGCGTACCCGTCTCAAAGCATCAGAAGGATTTCAGCATTCCAGAGCAGTAGGCAGAAATGACCTTGTCACACCAGGTGTCGAATTCCGGGTCGGGGACCTGGTATTCCGGGTGGCTTAGCAGGAAGTCGACGGTATGCCGGATACCCTGGTCAAAACGCACCTGCGCGCAGAAGCCGGGAACCAGCGTTTTGATTTTTGTATTGTCAAATACGACGGAATTGGACTTGTCCCCCAGCAGCCCGCCAAGAAACTCCGGATTGTATGCTGCCAAAAACTCCGACGGGATGTGCACCAGATTCGGTTCCACGTCGAGTGCCTTTCCAATCGTGCGGTAAATCGCATTCCACGTGAGAACCTCATCACTGGTGATATGCACAGCTTCCCCAATGGCATGGGGGTTGTCCATTAAACCGACAAACCCTTTTGCAAAATCGGTGTTGTGGGTTAAAACCCAAAGGGAAAGGCCGTCCCCATGCACAATAATCGGCTTGCCCGCGCGCATGCGTTCCAACACCTGCCAGTTGCCTTTACTTCCGCTAATGGCCACGGGCACTTTGGTGTCGCCATAAGTGTGACTGGGGCGTATAATGGTTACCGGGAAATTGTCGCTGCGGTACGCAAGCATCAAAATTTCCTCACAGGCAATCTTATTGCGGGAATACTGCCAGTAGGGGTTGCACAGCGGCGTGCTTTCCGTGATGAGAAAATTGGAAGCAGGTTTTTGATAAGCAGAGGCTGAACTGATAAAAATATATTGATTTGTTTTGCCGGAAAACAGCCGGATATCCCGTTCCACATGAGCAGGAAGATACGCGATGAAGTCTGCAACCACGTCGAACTTCCGGCCCTGAAGTAGTTTGCACACGGAATCTTCGTCGTTGATATCGGCCTGCAAAAGTTCCGCTCCCTGCGGTACCAGTTCCGGATGGCTGCCGCGGTTTAAAAGGGTTAGTTCCACTCCGTTTTTTACCGCGAGGGCGGCCGCTGCGGAGCTGATTGTGCCGGTTCCGCCTATGAATAAAGCTTTCATCTTGAACACTCCCATGAATTGTATTATAATATTAACATTCTGGAAAACATATTTATCAAGTGATAACGATATATTTTTCGCAAGGAGGGGTCGATATGCTGAAGAATGAATCGTTCATCAGTATGCTTGGATGGAATCTGCTTATCATCGGACTATGGCATATTGTAATCTTTTTAGCATGCGTCAAAATGCCAAATGCGAAATTTGATCCTGCAAAAGAACGTTTTGCACCTAGGGAATGGGAGCATGGCGGCCGTTGGTATCGGGAAAAGCTGAAAATTCAGGAATGGAAGGATCGCGTCCCCCAGTACATTGGTAAGGAAGGCTTTTCCAAAGCACATTTTACGGATCTTTCCGTGGAATATATTGACGCATTTATTGTGGAAACCTGCCGGGGGGAGTGGATGCACATGAAAAACTGCATCTGCGCCGTGGTGGTTCTAATCATCAATCCCCTTTTGGTGGGTGTGATTTTTTCCCTGTTCATTTTGCTGGGCAATATGCCCTTTGCTGTGATACAGCGGTATAACCGGTTCCGTCTGCAGGTTCTCCGCAAAAAGCGGCTTCGTGACCTGCGCGGCAGCGAGGTCGGACAGACGGTTACCGCCTGACGAAAATATGCCGCGTTTGCGTCTCAAATCAATACGAATACCCGAAATCAGCTTTGTCATCCGGCAAAGCTGATTTTTGTAAAAATCGGTTATTCCAGCCAACCGCGGGACGAAAACGGATTTGTCGGCTTGCGGAGAAGGGGTGCCAGTGAATGAGAAAAAGAAGAAGGGCGAGTATTTATTCCCTTGTGCTGTTGCCAGTTATATTGTTCTGTTTCATATTTTCCCAACCCGCACACGCGGAAACCGTTCCGTATTTTACCTTTCATCTGGACAAGGACAACGTTCCGCCGGACGGCCTGGTTAAAGTGTACGTCAACGCAAACCCTGTGCCGGATACCGCCGCCGCGTTCCGCATGAGAATGGATTACGATTCTTCTGTGCTTAGTTTTGTTGGAACGGAAACTTCTTCCCAAATTAAAACGGGAACCTTAATGACAAACAGTGACAGCAACCCAATCTGCAGTGTGTATGTCTGCAATGTTGGCCAAAAGGCTGCCCCAGTTCTTTCTGGCAACATTATTTCCTTTGTTTTTAAGGTGTGCGATACGGCAGACTTAGGTAAAACGGTCATCGGTGCGCACATCGACCAAATCTGTAATTATCAGGCACAGCAGTTAAATCTCAGCTATGACGAAAATCTGACATTGAAAATCAATCCCGAAACGGATTTGTCCGGCAACGCCTATTTGACAGCGTTAAAACCGTTAACGGGTTCCCTAGTGCCGGAATTCTCTCCCGATGAGTTTCAGTACCGGATGACGGTCGGAGCGGAGGTGCAATCCGTTGAATTTCAGGCATCGGCGGGCGACGGCGGAACCGTTTCCATTAACCGCAGAACGCTGGGCAAAGCTGGGAGCGATACGGTCATTCTTGCAACCGTTACCTCCAAAAATAAAAAGGCTAAGGTGCAATACGCGGTCACGGTGCATCGAAACGCCGCGGTGGACAACGAAACGGAAAAATCACCCGTGGCTACAGCTACGCAAGAGGAGAAACGGTCGCAGAACAAAAACGGCGGGAACAACAGCAAAAGTTCTTTTTCCCGGTCGGGAACGGGCGGTGTGAAAGGTACCACCGGAAGTACCAAAGCGGAAGAAACGCAAAGCCCGGTTCAAATTGCAACCAGCGGGTCAAACAGCACACAGCTGCTTGCCGCAAACGGGGCCGGCACGCGCAACATATATATTATTGGAAACCAAATGCCCTTTTATTTAGTGGTGCTTTTGGTTGTGATTCTTTTAATTCAGCTGGGCATTATGCTTGCCCCGTGGCTCAGCAGCACACGTGCCATGAAAAAAGAAGCTCCGCGGAATGAGGATAAGAAGTAAAGAAGAGCGTGCTCTCGGAGCATGTTCTTATAAAAAACGCCTCACGGTTTGTGAGGCGTTTTTTATTCATCATTTTTGAAGAATCCGTTTTTAATGGGGGTCTGCAACCGTGCACTTGATGTTCCGCGCTGGAATCTCCACCCCCATTTGTGAAAGTTATATTCGGCGAAACCGAAGGCCCTGGGTTTCGAACGATAAGGAAAACCGCCAGAACCGAATGCTGCGCGTTCCCGGGTTTGGATTTCTTAGTACCTTGAAGATGACAACGGCACTAATGAGGATGACCGCCAGTTTGATGCAGAAAAGCGGTTCGAACAGCACTGCGGCAATCACCGCGGTGCAAAACCCGACAATTACCCCGGTGGAGTCCGGACTGACCACAACCACAAACTTATAAAATGCCAGAATAAGCGCAAGAACAAGCACAAACTGGCTTAATGGGAATGCAGCAAGCAGGGAACCAAAGGCGGTGGAAATCGCTTTGCCGCCGTTCCATTTTAAGAAAGGCGAAAAGGCATGCCCGAATACCGGAGCCGCCATAACCGGGACCAAAGAAAGGTCGCTGATTCCAACATAGTGGATGGAGAAAAAGACCGGCAGAAACGCCTTCAAAACATCCAGTGCCATGCAAAGAAAGCCGATTTTTGCGCCGGCCGCCTGAATGGCATTGGCGCTGCCAGGATTTCCATCGCTGCCGACAAACTTCGTTACATCAACATTCTTGACAAGTTTCGGAATGTAATAGGAATTCATCAGGGAGCCGCAAAAAAAGCCGATAACGGTCATAACCAGAGTTTGAAGCAACAAACCGCAATTCCCCCTCTTTCCAGTTGTTAGTTACACAAGTTTTTGTTGCTTTTCTGTTGAACGGTGATTTCCATATGCTGCTGGGTACTGCTGCGCACCAGATGAACCAGATATTCTGCGATTTTTTCGGTACTTTCCCGTTTAAAATATGTGCGTTGCCGTTCCAGCATCCGGCGGGCTGCTTCGGGGTCCGTTGCAAGCTTCAAGGCGGCTCGCGCCGCGTCGTCGGCGCTGTCGGCCGTTACCGCCGCACCAAGTGAGCAGAGAAAAGCAGTATTTTTTTGTTCACAGCCGGGAATGGGGTGGGTGAGCACCAACGGCACGCGCTTTGCCAGTGCCTCGCTGGTGGTAAGGCCGCCCGATTTCGTTAAAAGTACGTCTGCGGCATCCATAAACACGTCGACTTGGTCGGTATAACCGAACGGACGAACCCTTTCCATTCCGCTTAACTTTTGATACAGCACTTCATTTCTTCCGCAAAGCACCGCCACCTGCGCGTCCGGCATTTGCGAAATCAGCGAAAGAACGAGCGTTTTAATATCTCCATATCCCATGCTTCCACCGGTTACAACGAACAGATGCTTTGTACCGCACAGCCCCAGTCTGCGGCGGGCTTCTTCCTTATCACCCTCTGTGCGGAAGGCTTTCCGCACAGGAATGCCGAGTGGAATCAGCTTTTCCTTTGGAATCCCCTTTTGCACAAATTCATCCATCAGCGCTTTGGCAGGAATGATGTAGGAATCCAGTCTGGTTTCTTCCCAGAAAGGGCTGCAGGTGTAATCCGTCATAATGCCTACGCAAGGAATGTGCAGACCGTATTTTTCGCGAAGGTGCGTGATTGCCTGAGCGCCGAAAATATGGGTGCAAATAATACCGTCCGGCTGAAGAAGCTGGATTTTTTGGTACAGGCTGCCCGCATACAGGGAATTCAGGTAGTAAATCGGTGAACGCCGCCGGCTGGAGCTGACCAACTCGCCCATATGATATAAGAATCCGAAAAAGCCTGGGAGCGATAGAGTCAGCCGGGTATACAGCCGGGATACTTTGGAGGAAGCATCTCTTTTTCCTGATTTCAGCACATCCATAATAACCGCTTCGCCGTATGGCTTTAAAGCTTCCTGTAAAGCAGCTGCAGCAGAATTATGGCCTTCCCCTGTTGCTGTGGATAATAGAAGAAGTTTCATATGATCGCTCCATGGTTTTCTTCCATAATTTCCTTAATTTTGAAAACTCATCATTATTTTATAGCGTAACTCGGAATATTTCAACAGATCATTACCATTTTATGCAGCTGCATTTATTTATCTGCACCGTTCTGCAAAACCGGATTCCAGAGGGGCAGGGCACAGCCCTGCATTCAATTAAAAAAGAGCAGCGCAGAAATCTGCGTTGCTCTTTTTGCTCTTTCAAATCATGTTGTTTTTTCAATCTGCTTTTTTCAAATACTTTTGCAGGGTTGCTCGTACTGCGCCGGGGCCTGCAAGCATTTCTTGGAACATGGTTTCAATTTTATCGGACAGCCCGGCGGCACAAAGGTCGGTGCCAAACAGAACCGGGTTGGAAAGAATCGGTTTCAGCTGACCATCGTACGTTTCCGGTTTGCCAACGGTTACGCCGGAAAGCTGGGACTGAAGTTCCTCCAGCATTGGGTCGCTGCTTACCGCCATCGGTTGATTCTGGTCATCAACCCCAAGAAGGTAGCGCAGCCATCCGGCAATGGCAAGGGGAATAAAGGTAAGGCTGGTTACATCCAGATCGCTCCGTGAAAGGTAGGCTTTAATTGTTTCACCGAAGCGGATCGGAATCTTTTGGCTGGTGTCGGTCGCAATACGCTGGGGAGTATCCGGAATAAAGGGATTCGGCAGACGCTGGTCGATTACCTCATGAATGAAGTCCATCGGATTCAAAATGCCAGGGTGTACTACAACGGGCATACCCTCCTGGTAGCCGATGCGGGAGACCAGTTCTTTCAGGTCGTTGTCTTTCATTTCTTCCGCAATGCTCTGATAACCCAACATGCATCCATAAACAGCAAGTGCCGTATGGAGCGGGTTCAGACAGGTCATGACCTTCATGCGCTCGGTCTTATTGACGGTTTCCCGGTCAGTGAAATAGACGCCCGCTTTTTCCAGGGGAGGACGGCCGTTCGGAAAGCGGTCTTCAATGACCAGATACTGCGGAATTTCGGTATTAACAAATGGGGCGATAAACGTTCTTTTGCCGGTAATAATCGGTGTCATCTCTTCAATTCCGGCTTGTGTCAGGGATTTTTCCACCGCTTCGGACGGGCGCGGCGTAATTTTATCAATCATGCTCCACGGGAATGCAACCTTTGTTTCGTCGTTGATATAGGCGACAAATCCATCGTCCACAAACCCGCGTTTATGCCATTCCTCCGTAATCGTAACGACGGAAGAGCGCAGCTTTTCTCCGTTTTGACTGCAGTTGTCCATGCTGACCAAAGCAATCGGCTTTGCCCCTGCACGGTAGCGGGCCAGCATGAGTTCGGTAAGAATGCTCATAGCGTGATGAGCGCTGGAGGGACCGTTTTTAATGTCATCCTGCACAACGGGGAAATATTCGCCCTGCAGGTTTTTCAGTGCATATCCTTTTTCTGTAATGGTAAAGCTCACCATCTGCAGAGAGGGGGCTTCAAAAATGGCGGTTAGCTTTGCCATCTCTTCCGGAACGGAGTTGTCCGCCCAGACGCGATCGGCAACACTCGCCACAATTTCACGGTCTGTGGTCCCGTCGGGCTTCAGGCTGACCACCAGAGTAAGGTTATCGTGCGGTTCATAAATGCATTTCAGAATTTCATAATCAAAGGATGATGCCGCGATGATGCCTTTGTCGGAAAGTCCTTGATTTAACAGCTGCTGCTGCAGCCGGGCGATGAATCCACGGAAAATATTGCCCGCGCCGAAATGCACCCAGATCGGTGCGTCTTTCGTGCTGCGTACCATAGCGTCTAGGTCAAACTGCGGTAAGGCAACGCCCGCAGCGGCCCATGCGCTCTTCTCCTGTAAACCAGCTCGATTCAGTTTCATAACGTGCCTCCGTATTTCTGAATGATGATGTGTTAAGCAACGAGTTTGCTCAGCTGTTTTCCTTTACAATGGCTTCCCATAGTCCGCACAGGTAAGCGGCGCCGAGCGCACGGTCATACAGGCCGTAACCCGGCATGGCAACCTCATCCCAAATCATGCGGCCGTGGTCGGGGCGGATCGGTCCGTCAAATCCGATGTCGTACAGGGCCTTCATAATGGCATGCATATCAAAGGTTCCGTCGGAGGAAAGGTGTGCAGATTCCTCAAAGTCACGTTCGCCGTCGTTAAACTGCAGGTTGCGGACATGCGCGAAGTGGATTCTTCCCTTCAGAGCGTAAATCGTTTCGGGCAGCTTGTTTTTCAGGCTGGTGCCGAACGAGCCAGTGCAGAATGTAATGCCGTTATGGGGATTGTCCACTGCTTTGATCAAGCGAAGCAGATTTTCCTTGCTGTTGATGATACGAGGCAGTCCGAAAACATTCCACGCCGGGTCGTCTGGGTGAATCGCCATATTGATGTCGTATTTGTCACAGACCGGCATAATGGCGTTCAGGAAATAGGTCAGGTTTGCGAACAGCTTTTCCTCGTCAATGTCTTTGTAAAGTTCAAACAGTTCTTTTACCTTTGCCATACGCTCCGGTTCCCAGCCCGGCATAACCGTGCCGTTCATATCGCCGGATATAGACTCGAACATTTCGAGCGGATTGATTTTGTCTACCGCTTTTTGACTGTACGCCATTACTGTGGAACCGTCAGGGCGCTTTCTGGCCAGTTCCGTGCGGGTCCAGTCAAACACCGGCATAAAGTTGTAGCAGACCATGTGGATGCCCGCTTCGCCAAGGTTTTTCAGCGTTTCAATATAAGCTTCAATGTCCTTGTCGCGGTTTTCAGAGCCAACCTTAATGGCGTCGCTGACGTTAACACTTTCAATACCGGCAAAGCTCAGTCCGGCGTCTTCTACTTCCTTCTTCAGCGCAAGGATTTCTTCCTTTTCCCAGACTTCACCCGGAAGTTTATTGTAAAGCGTTGTAATAATCCCTTTTACATAGGCGGTTTGTCTGATTTGCGATAAGGTGACGGTATCATATTTGCTGCCGTACCATCTCATGGTCATCTGCATATTTTTCACCTTTCTTCTTTTTGATCCTCAAAATATCCGGAATATTGCTCCTGAAGACTGCCAAGCTGACTGTGCACCTTCTCAAGGTGTACGGTCAAAGTGACGCGCATTTCTCCCGCGTTCCGGTTTTTTACAGCCGTTACAATACTCTCGTGCTCGTTTATAATATTTTGGTCAATGCCTTCGATTTTGTTCGATAACATTCTTAATCGATTATAATGCGAAAGCACATCGTTAATAGTGTTCCACGCAAGATTCTGTCCCGCAGTTTCAAATATAATCCGATGAAAGTTGTTGTCGGCTGCCATTAATTCTTTGTATTTTCCCGATTTTACATACTTTTTTTGAACCGAAATCACGTATTCCATGGCGTCGATGACCAGAGGGCTGCAGTTCTTAAGAAAATCATCCACAAGAGCCAGTTCCAGTGATTTTCGAATAAACTGTTCCTGCTCAATCCGCGCCAAGTTAATTTTGGAAATCATCGTTTTTGCCTGCGGAAAAATTTTCACCAAGTCTGCTCTTTGCAGGCGAATCACCGCTTCCCGGGCCGGAGTGCGACTCACTCCGTATAAGTCCGCCAGCTTCTGGACGCTGACGGTTGAACCCGGTTCTAGCGTTAAATCCATAATGTCGTTCCAGATTCTATGGTAAGTTAAATCATTCAGTGATTCGCTTTGAGACATTTTTCACCAAGTCCTTCTACCCCAATATCTATAACGCTTTGGTAAATGCTTTTTGCTCCTTCTGGATTATAACCAAAATATAGCAAAACATCAAGTAAGAACGGGGAATAGGGTAGATGGTTTAGCTTTTTTGAAAAAGCCATTCCAGCAATTTCACCCAATACAGAAATGCTGGAGTAATTACGAAAACCGAAAATACGCCATAACAGAATTTTTTCTGTTCTAGTGTAAATTTCATTTTCATGCCGGTCTTCCAAAAAATGAAAGAGTTCGTGCCCAAGCAGAATATCCGAAAGCTCCTCCGCTTTGGGTAGCAGGGCGGCTTCCTCTTGGGAAAGTCCGGCAAGAACAGCTCGGTACTTTTCAATCGGTTCCGACAGGATTTCAATCAGATCCGGCGGAGTGTACTGGGCAAACAGAGCGCGCTTGCCCGTCATGGTAAGATTGCTGGATTCTACCCGCAGCTGAAAATATTCCGCAATTCCGCGGGGCGTATCCCGGCCGGTTTCTTGAATAACACGGTCGGCATACGCCTCTCCACATTGAATTGAGCGAAGAATCATTTCTCTTTTTTGGTTGTCGGAAATGCGGTCGCGAAGCAGTTCCCTGGTAAAAGCGTAATAACCCCAGCTTACATCATCGATTTGGAGCAAATCCGTGATCATCTGATTGAGGGAAATACGGTTACTGTTCATTGATATCTCGCTTTTCTTTTGGAATGGCGGCCCGCCGCCAAAACGGAACCGCGGCTTAGTTCTGCTTCATGTTTGCGGCTACCACAATGACTTCGGTATCCGGGTCCATCATGGAAACCTCAATTCCCATCAGCAGCTCCAACTGTTTGAAATCTATCGCGGTAAAGTCCATTACTCTGGCGCCCAGGCACAGGTAGTAATCCGGCCGGGCAATCAGTTCGGATTGGTAAACGGCCATGTCGTCCCACAGCTTTTTCACGGCTTCCAGGTAGTCTTTTGCCGTGGTTTTCAGAACTTTGGCATGCCCGCGCTGAACCTTGATAAATCCCTTTTTGTCCAGAATACGAACGGCGACCGGGGAGCCGGCACGTTCCGGCTTTTCACCAAAGACGTAGAAGTATGCGGATTCTTCCAGAAGCTCGGTTTTGTCTTTGCTGATGCGCATGTCTTCAGCAGCCAGTTCTCTGGCTTCTTCTACGTCGCATTCCTTCAGCAGGTCTGTGGTTTTTACTTCGGTCGAACCGGTGGCGATTGCGGTTACCTTTGAGGTCTGCGGATCGATTTCAATGTGAATTTCTACCGATTCCGGAGAAGCGCCGCTTTCAATGGCCTTGTTCATAGCTTCGTTCTTAAGGGAACGAATGTCGTCCTGACTGGGCGAAGGGATAATACGTTCTACTACGTCACGCACCATGGCCAGAGCAACACCAATGGAGGAAATGACTTCTGCATTTTCCGGGATACTGTATTTCAGCCCCATTTTCTCGGCGAAATAGATAATCAGGGAAGATGCGCCACCACCGACGCCTACCAGAGAAATCTGGTCCTTTTCCAGCTTGTATTTTTCGGCAAGACCCAAAATTACCGGTTCAATCTTTGCGTAAGATTTCTCCATGATCTGCTTGGCGATGTCTTCCACGGTGGTTCCGCAGTAATCTGCCAATGCCTTCATGGCCTTTTTGGCAGCTTCCACATTTCCGTAAGAGAAATGCTCCGGCTTCACAAGGCCCAGCACGTTGGCTGCGCAGGAGTTGGTAATTGTCACGCGCTCGCCGTTTTCCAGACGAATCGCAACATAGTCGCTGGGGTCGCCCGGCCTCGGGGAGAAGAATTCCACTTTTGGCCCGACAATTTTATTCGGGTCGCTGTAAACCGAATATTCCAGACCGGCGATATGTGCTGAACGCGGGCCAACGTCAATGATGCCGTCCTTGTTTGCACGAACCATGGAGCCGCCTGCCACACCAAGCACGCGTACGTCGAGGGAGCTGATGTAAGTGGGGTGGCCGCCGACGATGGAATAGTCGATGGCGGGACGCCCGTTTTTAATTACGCCGATGTTTGTCGTGGTGCCGCCAACTTCAAAATAAACACCATTGGAAGCGCGCAGGTACATCAAAGAACCCATGACCGAGGCAGCAGGTCCGGAAAGCATGGTGAGCACGGGACGCTTTTTCATTTCGTTGATTTCCATAACGCCGCCGTCGCCGCGCATGATCATCAGCGGCACGTTTACGCCGGCTTCGCGCACGGATGCTTCCGTGGAATTCGCAGTGTCCAGCATCTTTGGC
Organism: Clostridiales bacterium; assembly: GCA_012839345.1. Taxonomy (GTDB): domain Bacteria; phylum Bacillota; class Clostridia; order Oscillospirales; family Acutalibacteraceae; genus Caproiciproducens. The sequence goes on from DUNN01000029.1 coordinate 69,275, forward strand.
AGAATGCTCGCGTTGATTGCGGCGGTGCGGGTTCTGCGGGTCAGACCGTACAGTTTGGTAATATCAGACGCAATCGTGGTGGACATGCCCTTTTTCTCCGCGGCATCATGTACCAGCTTTTCGGGGCCGTTGTCGTCTACGCCGAATGCCATGGAGGATACGATGACCTGAGCCCCACGTTTTTTGAGCTCTTCCACAAGCTGATCCGCTGTTTCCGGTGTCAGTTTCTTCGTATTGATAAAACTGTTGACAATCTTAATTTGTTTTTTATTGCCAAGGTCGATGTTGTCGAGCTGGGTCTGACGTTTTGCAAGAAAACTTTCAAAACCGCCCTTTGCCATTCCAACCACGCCGACGGTGGCGACGTCGCCCTCGATTAATGCGTTAGTCGCCTGCGTGGTGCTGTGCGCAACGAACACAACTTCTTCCGGCTTAATGTTATTTTCTTTCAGACAGTTCATGAAGGACTGAACAACACCTGCCGCAACACCTCTGGGGTCGCTGTGGGTGGTCTTTACGGATGATTTGCCAATGATTTCGTGCGTTTGATTGTCGATGGCCACTGCTTTGGTATGAGTGCCTCCGACATCAATACCCATTCTAACGGATCTGCCCATTGAATTCCTTCGTTTCCTTTCATTTGTAAATCGAGCAGGTTAGATGAATCCTACAAGGTTCGTCTTAACCTGCTCGTGTGATTTTGAATCGGATTTCAGTCAAAACCCGATTCAACAAGCAACTGAATCAAAAATCCGGGTTCTGCTCCGCAAGGAACACCCTATGCTTTTAGAACACGCTGCTCCGCTGTGCAGAACTCAGGGAAAAGCAAACCTTAATCAGATCAGCTTTTAGTGTACCAGGCCGCCATACAGGAAGAAGACGGAGATGCAAAGAATCGCGCCGACAATCCAGCCGGTCGGAATAGACATCTTCATGTAGTCCTTCGTGTTGACCTTGGTGTAGCCGAAGCCCCATGCAACCCAGGACTGTGTAATGTCAAGATGCTGAGGAGCAATGGTGGTAACGGCGAAGAGGGGATACAGGAACTGAACCGGCCAGCTGGCGATTCCTACAACAACCGCAAGAATAGCGGCGCCGCAACCTACCAAGTTCATGGGGCCACGGAAGAAGCCAAGCGGAGTCAAAATCGCAAAGATCAGGCAGATGAGCAGAGCAGAAGTCGGAATGAATCCGCCGATCAAAGTCTTGAAATAAGTAGCCGCAAAGTTTGCTGCATTGTTGAACATGGAAAGAGTAAGCAGGAAGCCGACCATCGGGGCGACATCCACAGCGCCGTCTGCGAAAAGCTTTGCAAGGTTGCGGCAGATTTCGCCAAAGCCGCCTGACAGTTTTCTGCAGGTGAGCAGTGCATAAAGCGCTGCAATAACGAACGCAAGAATAATCGGGACATTGAACGCCACAACTAGAATCACAGGCAGAAGAACGGAGATCCAGGAGATAGCCGGAGCATCTGCCACGGCTTCTGTGTTTGCGCTAGCCGCCCATGCGTGAGAGACCTTCTTGCGCTTCAGGCTGATGTTTGCAACGACCAGCACAACAACAAGGGCCACAACCATTGCGATTACGCCAAAGCTGAAGTAGGAGTTGTAATCATAGCTGGCGTAATCCGGGTTTGCGGTGGCGAAGATCGCCTGATATTGTTTAAAGTTGACAATATTGGCGAAAATGCCGGCCATGATGGAACCCATGAAAGAGAACAATGCAACAGGAGCCGAAATTCCCAAAGAAAGCAGAATCGGAAGAACGATAACTGCGATGGAAATTACCGGGCCAATTCCGGTCATGGAAGTAAAGATCAGAGCAGTCACAACGCACAGCAGTGTCATTGTAATGCGTGGTTTGTCGCCGCCAAGTTCCACGACTTTCCGAATCAAGGTGGACGCGATACCGGTATCCATCAGCACTCTACCGAAGAATGCGCCGAAGAATACGTTGACCAGTATGGATTTGCCGTAGTTTTCAGGACCCGTCTGAAAAACGTTCGTTAAAACGTCAATAACGGTTTTGTCTTTCATCGCCTCGGTTGGCACAATGGCATTGCCGATGAGTGCAAGAGCAACCCAGAAAACAGACATTACAAAGAACCCGACCATTAGGTTGTATCCTTTTACACAATACCAGATCATGCCAAAAAAGGATAGTATCATAATGATACCAATGATAACATTAACCATAAAAATCCTCCCTACAATTTAGATGACACCCCAGGTAAGAATAACTAACATGTTAGTTCGGTGCTTAAATAGTAACATGTTAGCGACTGAATGTCAAGCGCTTTTTTGTATATATTTCTTAATTAATTAATTGGAATGATTTGCTTATTGTTGAAGTATTACCAATAGTAATTTCCTAATTCAATTTAAATAATCAAAATGCGCTTATGAGAAAAATATTTTCTCTAAGATGATTGAAAATATTTGTGAAAAAACTGTGCCCAAGCTCCCGCCGGAATGTTTTGATTTGGTTCAACCGGCATTATTGTAACCGGTTTTAGGCATTGTAATTCAAGAAAAAAGCACCCGGCAAGAAAGCCGGGTGCGAATCAACATTGCGTTATGTTATTTGATGCTTACAATACGCATGAATCGAAAAAATGAAAAACAGTGGAATCTCTAGAATGGCCGCTCAGACTGTAAGATAGGGAGACCAAATGTACCAAGGACCAAGCTGGATAAACGTAGTCTGGTTTAGCAAAGTGAAAAAGTTGCGAGAGATACCCGCGCCGCCGGACGGCAGCACACAGGTTACAAAGTTGGCTGTATTTCCATGCCACACAGTATGCAGAATCGCGGGCAGGATGCAGAATGCAACAGCGATAATCAATGCTGTTGTGGGATGCTGGCATTTTGCGGAAACCAAAAGGATGAAACAAGCGGATGCAAGCAGGGTCAGCAAACCGGCCAAAATGGTCAATCCTTGCTCTTGCCCGATTGTGAGCGGGACAAAGCTGAGCACCATTTAGAAATTAGAATTTTAGTATCGCTTGTCGGGGGGCACAACATGCTGATCTTTTTCCTGTCTATGCTTGAGACAGACGAGGGCAAAAACAACTTCACCCGGTTATATGAGAAATATCGCAAGCTTATGTTTTATGTAGCCAACCAAATTTTTAGGGACGGTTATCTGTCGGAAGACGCAGTAGAACAGACTTTTGTAAAAATCATTGAGCATTTAGACAATATTTCGGATGCGGATTGTCACAAAACCAAGAGTTATATTGTTATTAGAGTTTTTGAATGAAGAAATTGCAACGATGTTAGGAATCTCGGAACCGACTGTGCGAAAGCGATTGGAGCACGCGAAAGAAAAAGTCCAGCAATTTCTGAATGAGGAGACCAATGAGAATGCCGAGTAGCTATTCCGAAGAAGCCCTGAAAGCTGCTGTTGTAGCAGCCGACCATTTATTCGTTCACGCTTTGCCATCTGATAATGAAATCGATCATGTGTTTTCCAAAACTAGCCCGATAGGTAAAACAGCCGATATTTCATGGAAACCGTCCGGTATGACGGATGACGTTCATTTTTTACAACAACAGGCCTCTGGAAATTGGACAGCACTCATTTATGGGACAAATATTGCACGTCCTACTGGAGATCGTATGATGGATCTCCGCTCTTTTGGCAGTATTTCTTATAAATCCGCTCAGATGACAATTTCATACGTTTTGGAGTAATCTTGTTCTACAGTGGGAGGGACAAGCTATAAAGGTTGTCCCTCCCATTTGTGGTCTATATTCAGTTTTTTCGGAAGCTGCCGATAATATTTTTATAGAAAAATAATTTATAATAGGAGGACACTATTATGAATATAAGTTCTCTTAGCATGGGAGGTTTCTCACGCCTAAATTCCCAAACTACTGTAAGAGCAGATCAAACCACTTCTACTGAAAACACTTTTGGAAAGAAAAATACCAGTTCCTTGCCGGATGAAGTGGTTGAAAACATTCAGAAAATGGCACGGGAAGGTGCGAAAAAATGTGTATATATGGGAGATCAATATGGAGCATATATCAACGCATATAAAACGCAGCATATATCGCCCAACCGTTCAAAGCTGATTTCTTTGATGACTCCTATGTTGATGAACGCAAAATACACAAATGGTTTACCACGTTTTTTCAATTTCCAGGACTTCCATTTATAGGAATGTTACAGGTCGGCGCACGAAATGGGGCGTCTATGTCTATCTATGACAATAGCGGAACTGAAATCCTGTCTTATGATTGCAGAAATGGCTGGCTTCCTCACCAATCGCAGGCGGAAGACGAGTTTTACGATGAAACAACGGCAATTTATCATGAGGCATACGTCGCCGCGAGAGCGGAGATGCAGGTAGGCTCAGTACCAAGTAGCGGAATAGCTACAACTTCAGGATTGGATATAAAAGCATAAAGCACCTTTGTGTATTCTTATAAAGTAAAGGTCACCCTGTCTTACCCATCAAATTATAGGAAATTACAACATACCAATATTTAACTACCCTCTTTGAAAAATTTAAAGGGAAGCCATTTTGACTTCCTTCGATTTACCTATTTTGAGTATTAGAAATTAAAAACTAAATTCCATTCTAATAAATTCTCCAAAACCAATTGGTGTATCTTTTATATATCCTTCATTATAAATCCTGCTTCCTTATAGCATTTAATTGCTCTCTCAATAAAGGAACGTACTTCATATATCTTTTTATATTTACAGAGGTAGAAGAACATCTTTAGTAGTCTCCTGAGTTGCGTAAATACAAAAGCAGTCTCATGCAAGGCTTTTCCACAGCCAGTGCAACTTTGATGGTACGGACAATCTTGGTCTTTCTTGAAACGATCTGAATAGGGGATAAAATGGCCAGAGCGCAGTATGGAAAGCAAAAATACGGGAAAGCCTGAAAAGACTTTCCCGTATTTTTTAGCCCTAGAGGAATGGAAACTCTAAAAGCATATATTGATTTATTCGCTGCAAGATTCGCTTTTTACAATTACAACAGATCTTAGAGTAAATTCATATTAGCGTGCTTTTATGGTTGCGGTCAGACATCTTGAGCTGCCGTTGATATAAATTCCCGCAGAATCGCCTACTTTTCCGATTGCGGTAATTTTGTAGAAATAGGTATTGCCGTTTTTCCTAATCAGTTTGCTTTGGAAAACGCCAGGGGTTCCAACGACGAATGTGGGCGCTTTGCCGTTTTTACTTACAATTTTGAATGTGTAAGATTTGTTCACTTCCAAATCGTGAATGGTGTCACATTCATAAGTTGCCAAAGCGGAAAGCCGTTTTTTAAACTGGGATACTACAGCGGCATCTGCTGCTTTGGGCAATTTGGACACGGCTTGCTCCGCGTAATTGACCGTTTCGGGTGTTTTATGCTGTTCTGCACGGGTAATAGCGGTGTCAACCAACGGGTAAGTAGCCTGCAAAATTGCCTTCTCGTCGTACTTCTCCGTTTCTTTTTGATAGAGTTTTAATTTTTCGCTTACCATTTCTGCAATATTTGCATTCACGGCGCTGTCGCTGGTATGCTCGATCCCTTCAAAAATCAGTTCTGAAATAGTTCCTAAGGTCGCGGTTGTAAATTTATTGCCAAGAAAATCATTTGGGTTGGTCTTATTGTCAATCAGAGGAGAATTGATTTTATTGGTCAGCAACACCATAACCAGATCGTTTTCCGGGTCGATCATAGTCAGGGTACCGGTCCATCCCTGGTGGCCGATGGTGTCACTTGAAGAATCCACTCCGAAATACCACGGGCGGCCTTTGTCTCCTTCTCTCCACCATCCGAGACCCCAGGTCGGAAGAGAATCTTTTCGCTTTGTAAATTGATCGATGGTATTTTTGTCAAAAAGCTTATTCCCTCCGTAGCCGCCGCCGTTCAGCATTACCTGGCACAACTTTGCAAGGTCACCGGCATTTGCGAATAAGCCGGCGTGCCCTGAAACGCCGCCCATGGAATAGAAAGCTTTTTCATCATGAACCTGCCCTTGAAGGGTGTTCGTTCGGACATTTACAAACTTGACGGCGCCGTCGCGGGTATTGCCATTCAATTCTGTTGCTGCGCAGTCGTTTACGTTGAATCCCTTCTTCAATGGGTTGTACAGGATATGGGAAAGTCCTAATGGTTTGTAGATATTATTTTCTACATATTGGTCAAGTGGTTCACCCGTCACTTTTTCCACAACAAGGCCAAGAAGCATATAATCCACATCGGAATATTGGGTCTTGGTTCCCGGCTCATATTGAAGCGGAGTCTTCAGAATCATTTGAATCGTGGTGTTCTTATCCTGTGAAAAAAGCGAATTTGTTACATTGGGATCGGACTTCTGTGTGGCTTGATTGTAGTGGTCATTGAAATACTGCGGGTCTGCCGGAAAACCTCCCTGATGCTCCATGAGTTCTTTCAAGGTCAACTGCTCTTTCCCTCGAATCGGGTCATTTGCTCCGTCCTTGAATTCGGGGAAATATTTTGTGATTTTATCGTTGATGTCGATTTTTCCCTCATAAACCAGTTTCTGAAGAGCATAATTGGTTGCGTACATCTTTGTGTTGGATGCAAGGTCGTAAAGCGTGTTTGTGGTAACACGCGGTGAGTTGGTCTTTCTGGTACCGTTCTGTTGATAGGCATTTATCGTGCCGTATGCGGTATTTTTAATCATTACGCCGTCTTTGATAATGGCCAGCTGTGCGCTTGTAAAACCATATTTAATATCGTTATTAATAATCGTATCAATCAGGTTTAACTTATCCTGGTCCACGCCAACGCTGGAGGCGGTTCCATTTATTACGATGGGGTAGGGGATTTTTACATTAATTTTTCCGGTGGACGGAGTATAGCCATTAATTTGAATGGTATTTATACCATTCACCGTCCATTTTGAAATGTCTAGTTTATAAGTCTTTCCGTTATGGTTACATGCTTGCGAAATATCAACCTGTTTACCGTTAATGAAAAATTTGACACTCTTAAGGTTATTGCATGTGATATAAAGCTCGCCCTGGCCTTTATAGGCTTTGAAGCTATATTTGTTATTCATAATAAGGGTGTCATCCACATAACCGGCCCAATCTGGAAAGGTAAGGTCGGCCTGCAGACCCGAAGGGACCGAAGCAGCCATCGTAATATGGCTGGTTTCAGCCGCCTGAGCTGAGGGACTGAATGCGAGCGGCATAGAAGAGAAAACGATACCGGCTGTCAGCAGAAAACTTAGCGCCTTTGTAGATGCAAATCTCATCTCTTTCACTCCTTTTCATCTATAAAACAGAGTATCCACTTTTCGCTGCAGGCTTAATTTTTCCACAACTCACTCCTTTATCAGCGCTGCTTTCCGCACTTGCGGCCGCTACGGTCGGAAAAAGTCTTCTATTTTTTAATGGGGTCCCCATACTTCGCTAAGCACAAATGACTTTTATCTCTTATAAAGAATATTTTATAATAACAGTTTTGCCTGCATCGGCTTTGCCGCCATAGGTAGTCAAGTCTTTTACCTCGTCCATATTGGTAATGATGCACGGTGTAACGACATTGTAACCTGCCTGTTTAATTTCTTCCACATTCATGTCCATCAGTAAATCCCCTGTGGAAACCCGCTGGCCTTCTTTAACATGGCAGGTAAACCCTTTCCCATTCAGCTGAACGGTCTCCAGTCCCAGATGGATTAGTATTTCAAGACCGTCATCACTTTCCAGGCAGATGGCGTGCAGGGTGTCGGCGATTTGCACCACTTTACCGGAAACTGGCGCAAGCACTTTACCGTCGGAAGGAATGATTCCAATTCCGTCGCCTAAAACTTTGCCGGAGAAGATATCGTCCGGTACTTCGGCTAGGGAAACAATTTTCCCTGTTTGTGGTGCAACAATTACTCCATCGTTTTTGTGTTTGTGAAACAGTGTCATTTTACTTAATCCTTTCCAGATTCAGATTGAATTGCTTGCTGCAAAGCACTTTTCAGGCTTAGTACAGACGGTGAAACAACGGATAATTCGTCGATACCGAGCTTTAAGTAAAATTCCGTTAAAGCGGGGTCGGCGGCGGATTCCCCACAGATGCCCACGGGTATTCCCGCCTGATGGGCACTTTGGGCGGCCATTTCAATCATTTTCAGCACAGCGGGATTGCGCTGGTTGTACAGTTTCGAAATTTTCCCATTCATCCGGTCGGCTGCCAGCGTATACTGGGTTAAATCGTTGGTACCAATGCTGAAAAAATCACACTCTTTTGCCAGTTCACTGCTCAGCACAGCCGCCGCCGGCGTTTCAATCATAATTCCAACCTTTACTGCGGTATCAAACGCAATGTTTTTGGCAGATAGGTCCGATTTTATATCTTCTAAAATGGCTTTCGCCGTTCTGATTTCCTCAGTTGAAATAATCATTGGGAACATGATTTTTAGATTGCCAAATGCGGAAGCGCGCAGCAAAGCCCGAAGCTGCGTCCGGAATAAGTCCGTCTGGTCCAGGCAAATGCGAATGGCACGGTAGCCAAGCGCAGGATTTTCTTCTTCCGGCAGATGAAGGTACGGCACCTTTTTGTCCGCACCAATGTCAAATGTGCGCACGATGACCGGCTTTTTGCCCATTTTCTTCAATACCTGCCGATAAGCTTCGAACTGCTCGTCTTCTGTCGGCAGGGAGTCTCGTCCCATATATAAAAATTCACTGCGAAACAGCCCAATGCCATCGGCTCCGTTTTCCAAAGCGCTTTGCACGTCACCTGGGTGCCCGATATTGGCGTTGACTTCAATGGTTCTGCCGTTGTGCATAATGGTGGTATTTCCCAAAGATTGTTTTAATTTATTCTTGCTATTAATCGATTCGGTTTGTCTTTTTTCATAATTTTCCTGGGTGGCTTTGTCCGGCTCCAAAAGAACCTCGCCGGACGTTCCGTCCACAATTACAAACATACCATCTTTTAATTTCTCAAAGCTGTCTTCCAGGCCCGCCACAGCTGGAATCCCCATAGTGCGTGACAAAATGGCGGAATGGGAGGTCCTGGAGCCAACGCGCGTTACAATCGCCAGTACTTTCGATTGATCCAGTTTTACGGTTTCGCTTGGCGTCAAGTCTTCGGCTGCAAGGATGAACGGTTCTTCAGAATTCACCGGACCCGCAGCGGTGCTTTTGTTCAGGCATTGAATCAAACGGCGTGAAATGTCGATGACATCCGTTTTGCGGCCGCGCATATATTCAGAGTCCATTTGGGCAAACTGCTCCGCAAATTCCTGGCCGGTTTCCCAAACCGCAAACTCGGCATTCACCTGTTCTTTTACAATTTTCTCTTGTATGGCTTCGGTAAAGTCCTCATCCTGAAGCATCATGATGTGAATTTGAAAGATCATGGAATCTTTTTCCCCGACCTGCTTCAGCAATTTTAGATAGATTTCATTTAGGGCACCTTCGGCCTGTTTTTGTGCCGCCTTGAAACGTGCAAGTTCGTTCTCTGTATTTTCAATGTAGTGTTTTTCGATTGACAGCTTGTCGTTTTGGTACAGCATCAGACGGCCTATTGCGACCCCGTCCGACGTACCGATTCCATGAAGTTTTTTCATTGAGTCACCTGCTTTAAATGTTTGCTTCGCAGAATTCCTTTAGTTTTGCACAATCCGCATTTTCTTCCGGTCCCTCAACCGTAAAGGTAACCAGGTCATTCTGCTTAACACATAGGCCCATCACGGCAAAAAGGCGTTTTGCATCTGCGGATTTGCCGTTTACAGACAGTGTAATGTTGGAACTGCACTCTTTCACACATTTTACTAAAAGTCCTGCCGGACGTGCGTGTAGACCGTCTGCATCTTTTATTTGATACGTAAATTCTTTCATTTTATTTGCCCTCTTTGCAAATGGTATTTTGAAAAAGAAGGCGGAACGAATTTACTTTCTCTCGCCACAAAGGGAGAGAGAATCAAAACTTTCCGCCTTTATAAAGCTGCCACATCAATCAGCGGCACAAAACTCATGATAGTATGAATTTGAATCCCATGCCCTCGGTAATATAATCAAGATACGGAAGGGACTCTGGTTTGACCTGACCGACAATGTTCACTTTGCTCTCCAGCGGCAAATCTTTTCGGGCGATCTCCAGTTCTCCCGAGTACCTCAGGTAATCCTGGTTGCCTACTGAGATGCTGCCTTTCTTTCTGGGGCTGCACGGCTCAACCGGGAACAGCCTTCCTTCGGAAGCATATGTTCTGGATTCCTGCGAACGAATCACATATTCGCTGGAATCCGGACGGTCATGGTGGATGGTTTCCACAATGAATTTGTATTCCGGTCGGATATCGGCTTTTAAGCTGATGTAGCCTTCCGACAGTTCTTGAATTTGGCGGTAGGCATCATCGCTGATGTCGACATCGCCCACCATGCAAATATCGGTGGAGCACAATTTGATTAGTTGAAGCATATTGAGCAGCACGTTTCCATTGCGCTGTTCTTCAACGGTAGGGAGCCCCATTTTCAGGGGCCCCCGCAGTGCTTTGTCGCCTGCGACAAACGCCATGGTTTTCATGCCAAGCGAATGCATCCGCTCGTTTATTTTTTCGACTCTTGCGAAAGACAAGCCCGTAAGCGGTTTGGGATAGAAATTATGGCATGCACTGAATTTTGAAAAATCTGCATGCAGGCTTTGTAGCTCGGTAATCTGGCTGTCCTGGAGCGTGCTGGCATTAAAAACCAGATGGAAGTCTTTCGACAGCTCTACCATTTCTCGGCAGGTAAACCCATAGTCCACCCTAAGATGTGAAATGGAAGTCTGTTTTAAATCTGAAATGCTTTGGAGTCCCATCTTCTTTAGGGTTCGCGGGCCAATATCTACAATTAAAGAAACTCCGAATTCCTTGCATGCATCCAGAAGGCTTTTGACTTCATTCGCATCATCTTTTGTCTGTTCTTCTGGGATATGCAGGGAAGTAAATGCATATTTGATGTTGGAACGGTGCGCCTTTTCCAGAATTTCAATATTTTTCTGAAGCCCTGTTCCCAAATACAATGAAATTCCAAAGTGATTCATACCATGATACCCCGTTAATCGTCTTTACCGTATACTTCATTAATTCTGTTTTCATCAACGCCGAAGAAATAAGTCAGGATAAATCCGCCAAGGTAAGCCACAACCATTGAAATGACATACTGCAGCTGCTGGCCAGGGACAACAATTAACAGACCGAACAAGCCCGAAACACCCTGGGAGATTGTTCCAAGATGGAACAGAGATGCCAGAATGCCGCCCAAGCCGGCGCCTAAGCAAGCGGTCACAAACGGTTTGCCAAGCGGAAGCGTTACGGCATACATCAAAGGTTCGCCAACGCCAAGGATGCCGACGGGGAGGGAGTCTCGTGTCATTCTCTTTAGCTTCTTATTTTTCGTTTTGAAGCAGATTGCAAGGCCGGCACCAACTTGGCCACCGCCCGCCATCATCAGGATCGGCAGAAGATAGTTGACACCCTTTGTTGCACCGTTGGGATCATTCAGCATTGCATGAATCGGGGTTAAGGCCTGATGCAGTCCGACCGAAACCAAAGGCAGGAAACCAGCGGACAGAATGTAGCCGCCTATGGCACCAAGATCAGTATACAGGAAATTAAGCAGGAAGAAAATGCCGTTTGTAAGCCATGTGCCAATCGGCTGCAGCACGATTACCGTTACAAAGCCGCCAAGAATGACTGTGAGAAGCGGCGTAAAGAACGTATCCAGCAGATCGGGTATGATTTTTCGAATCCATCTTTCAAGGTATGCAAAGAAGATACCGGCAATCAGTGCGGAAAGCAAACCGCCGTTGCTCGGGTTAAAGGCTTTTCCAGTGATAGGAAGTAAAATGTCGGCATCATTTACCTTAGCAAGCAGCGGCATAGCTGAATTTGCCACAAAATATGCGCCGGCCAGCGCTCCGAGGATGGGGGAGCCCTTAAATTCTTTGCAAGCGTTCATGCCAACGAAAATCGGCAGGTACAAGAACAGTGCCCATCCAATTACAGCGATGCACTGGTACCACCAGACACCAACCATCGCTTTGTTGGTCGAAACGTTAATGACATTGAGAATTCCGTTGATAAGACCTGCGGCGATGATGCCCGGCAAAATAGGTACGAACACGTTTGCAATATGTTTTAAGAACCTTTGTACCGGACCGTTATGCTTCGCTTTATTAATTTCTTTGTTTTCTTTGGCAACGGACTGCACGTCCTCGGCAGCATCGTCCGAGCCAAGCGCCAGTCCGGTCAGTTTGGCGAATTCCTCGCCCACCTTATGTACTTTTCCTGGGCCGAAAACAATTTGCACTGTTCCCGAGTCGACAACGCCAAGCACCCCCTCTATTTTTTTCAATGAAGGGACATCCACTTTTTCATGATCCGAGACAGTTACCCGCAGCCGCGTCATACAAGTCATGTTGGCAACGATGTTCTCTTTTCCGCCAAGTGCCGCAAGAACTTCTTTTGCAGTTTTTTGATAGTCCATCATAAGTTCTCCTTTCTCTTTACCGCTTAAAGTTTGTTCTCATCCCTCGTGGATTATTTGACTATCTACATTATACGATTTAAACAATATATGTCAATAATATTTCAAAAAATTTTTTAAAATATTAAAATATTATTTTGTACATGTTATTTGCGAATCTAAAATTTTTGCGAATTATTTCTATATAAAACTTTAGTTATTGAAAGTTATCGAGTAATATAACGAATGTTTTTTGAATATTATTATATTTTGGAATTTTTTGCCTTAATTATTTCATGTATTTATTTAATATAATATTGAAATTTTATTTTATATAGTTATAATATAAAGTGTAATAAACGAACGGTGCAAAATGTATGCCTTTTTACAGCTTCAAACATGAAACGAACAAGGGGAAATATAAAATGAGCATAAACTTGAACACACTCGAAACGGAACAAACCAACCCGAACAGTCAAAACATCGATGTAATGGATACCATCGATATCCTGAATGTCATCAACCGAGAGGATCAAACGGTCGCCCTGGCGGTACAAAAAGTTCTGCCGGAAATTGCAGAGTTGGTCGATCAGATTCACGAACGGATGATGCGGGGAGGACGGGTGATTTATATTGGAGCAGGTACCTCCGGCCGGCTTGGTGTATTGGATGCCAGTGAATGTCCGCCCACATACGGGGTGGACGCTTCCTTGGTTCAGGGAATCATCGCCGGCGGTTTTTCCGCGCTGCTGAAAGCCAAAGAAGGTGCCGAAGACAGCCTGGAACTTGCACGACATGACCTGGAAAATATCGGCCTTACTGCCAATGACACGGTAATTGGCTTGGCCGCCAGCGGAAGAACGCCTTATGTTATCGGCGGATTGGACTATGCTAATGAAATTGGAGCCTATACCGGCGCAATCAGCTGCGTATATCGCGCCAAGATTTCAGAACATGCCAAAGCAAAAATTGAAGCAGTCGTTGGGCCGGAAGTTATTACCGGCTCTACACGCATGAAGGCCGGCACTGCACAGAAAATGATTCTGAACATGATTTCCACAACTTTGATGATAAAGTACGGAAAGGTTTACAAAAACCTGATGGTCGACGTACAGCCGACCAATGAAAAGTTGGTGGAGCGGGCAAAACGCATTATTATGTCCAGCAGCGGCTGCAGTTACGAAGAAGCTGCGGACTATTTGGAGCAAAGCGGTTCCAATGTAAAAATTGCGATTTGCATGGCGATTACCAAGCGATCGAAAAACGATTGTGATATAATATTAAAAAAAGCCCAAGGCAATATCTCGAAAGCAATCCGTTCTTTAAGAGAAGGCGACGATCGTACAAAAAGCTGAAATAACCGTGAGGGAATGACATGAGCTGCATTTATAAAATCCGCGAAGGAATGGCAAGTTATACCGAAACTGAAAAAAAGCTGGCAGATTACCTGCTGCAAAACAGGAATGAAGCGATTCTGTGCTCCGCGCAGACTTTGGGTGAAAAAGTCGGGGTGTCAGCCGCCGCGGTAATCCGCTTGTCCCACAAGTTGGGGTACAAAGGATTTACTGCGCTGAAAGTGGACCTTGCCAGGGACAGTACCAACGAGGTCATGAGCTTTGACGACATGATTCAGGAACAGGACCCTATGGATATTGTGGTGAAGAAAGCCGAAAACCTGAACACCATGCTGCAGAACCAAGCGTACCGGCTGTTAAACATTGAGGACTTGGAGCGAGCGGTACAAGCACTGCTGAAGTGTCAAACGGTGTATCTTTTTGGTATCAGCGGCTCCGGTATTGTTTGCATGGATTTTATGGAAAAGTTGTCTCGGATTAACCGTTCCGTCATTTATCACAGCGACTTACACGACCAATTTGCGGCCGCAGCCCACATGACAAAGCACGATGTTGCACTTGCCGTAAGCTACAGCGGAAAAACCCACGAAGTAAACACCGCTATGAAATTCGCGAAAGAAATCGGAGCCACCACCATCGCGATTACACAGTTCCGAAAAAGCCCTTTGTCCAAATTAGCCGATATCCCGCTCTACATTCCCTCAACGGAACGTGAGCTGCGGCTGGGAGCTATTGCCTCTCGGAATGCCTCTTTCATTGTAACAGATTTACTTTATATGGGCATTGCCAAGGATAATATAGAGTTTACAAAAGAGTGTTTGGTGAAAACCAAGAACATAATAACCCGGTTAAAATAGAATGGGTGATTTGCTTGAAATTAAAATTAATCGCGTTGGATATGGATGGGACTGTTTTGCTTAATGACCATAAGAGCATTACTCAAAGGACCAAACAAGCAATCGGCAGGGCGGTCGCACGAAATATTATGGTGGTTCCTTCCAGCGGAAGAATTGTTACCGTTTTACCGACCGCTGTAACGTCTCTTCCCGGCATTAATTTCGCCATAACCTCAAACGGTTCCTTGGTTTATGACTTGAAGAAAAAAGAAATCATCTATTCCAATGCGATTCCCGTCCCTAATATCATATCGGTTTTACAGAGTCTTCCCGCAAATTTATGGGTTGAAGTCTGGCATCATGGAAAAATCTATATGGAACAAACAAAATTTTCGCATCTTTCCGATTATTCGCTCAATCCATTTCATGTCGAAGTCCTTGAGCGGATTGGGGTTGGGGTTGAAAATTTGATTTCCTGTGCAGAGAAAATGCAGGATGGAGCTGAAAAAATCAACATTCCAACGATGCCGCCCGATTTGAAGGGGAAAGTGTGGGAAGCCCTTTCCCGCAGTTCGCAATTTGCTTTGGTAGATGCAGGTTCCGGGATGGAAATCATGAATACCGGAACATCAAAAGCGGCTGGCATTTTGGGACTGTGCCGCTACCTTTGCCGAAAAGGCGCTGAAATTAAGATGCAGAATGTGATGGCAATCGGCGACAGTGAAAATGATATTGAAGCACTGCAGGCCTGTGGATTAGGCATCGCAATGGGAAACGCCTGCGACTGCGTAAAAAAGGCCGTGAAAAACATCACCCTGCGCAATACGGAAGACGGCGCTGCCGTGGCGATTGAAAAATATGCCCTATCACTCGTTTAACGTTTGCAAAAGGAAACCGGCAGATTACATAGAAAGCAAAAATACACCCACCCGTCCCCGAAATGAACTGCACCCCATTTGTTAGACAGTATGATATACTGAAAACAAATGGGGTGATTTTATGCCAAAAGGGATGCCGAACAAGCGATACACAGCAGAATTCAAACAGATGGTAGTTGAAACTATGCGTGCTGAGAAACTAAGTTACTGCGAAGCAGCCAGGCAGTTTCATGTATCTTGCAATAAACGTGTTGCATCATGGGAAAGAATTTATTTAGAAGAAGGACCAGAAGGCTTATATCGAGAAAGGCGAGGGAGAGCCGGCGTAAACGGTAATACAAAGCAAGGACGCAAACCGAAGCGGAACAAAAAGGTAAAAGAAGACCTAATTGCAGAGGTACAACGTTTGAGAGCAGAGAATGATTACTTAAAAAAATTGAATGCCTTGGTTTTAGAAGAGGAACGCCGCGACAAAGGGCACACGTGATCTGGGAATTGAGGCATAAACATAAGATTTCGCTTTTGATTGAAGTATCCGGTTTGGCTCGATCAACCTATTACTACTATGCCAAACACAGAATGGAACCCGATAAATACAGCAAAGTTAAGGAACAGATCACTGGAATCTATAATGAGAACAAGGGGCGCTATGGCTACCGCCGCATCACAACTGTTCTGCACAGCCGAGGATATTGCATCAATCACAAAACCGTCCAGAGGTTAATGAAACAGCTTGGAATCGTCTGCCGGGTAAGGATGAAGAAATATCATTCCTACAAGGGTGAGGTGGGTAAAATTGCTCCAAATCTGTTGGAACGAGATTTTGAAGCAACTATGCCAAACCAGAAATGGGGAACCGATGTCACCGAGTTCAGCCTGTTTGGGCAAAAGCTGTATTTGTCACCGATTTTAGACTTGTGCAGCCAAGATATTGTTAGTTACGCCATCTCAGACAGGCCAGTGCTGTAGATGGTAACGAAAATGCTGGACAAAGCATTTGAAAAGATTCCCGATGGCACACAACTTATTCTTCACTCTGATCAAGGCTGGCAGTACCAGCACAAATGGTATCAAAGGAAGCTTGCTGAAAAAGGAATTCAACAGAGTATGAGCCGCAAAGGAAACTGCCTGAACAACGCCGTAATAGAAAACTTCTTTGGCTTGCTTAAAAGTGAACTGCTGTACTTGCAGAAAGTTGAATCAATCGAGTAGTTTAAGGCTAAACTCGTGGACTATCTGGATTATTACAACAACCGCCGTATCAAAGAAAAACTGAAGGGCTTGCCACCCGCTTTACACAGGCAACAAGCCCTCTCGATTGCTTGATTTAAAATATTGTCTAACTTTTTGGGGCCATTTCATTTTATACCGCCAGGCGTTTTTCAGCGCCGTATTCTTAAAAAATAATTATAGTTTCCGAAAAAGGTTTTTTTTCGATAAGCCGTTTGCTTTTATTTGCTGACGCCATCCCATTTCTGCACCTATCTTATAGGCAATCCTTGGAATGTTGGGTGAAATGTAAATATCTTCCGCGCTTGTTTTGGCCGTAATATGTTCTGAAAGCTCGATAACCGCAGCCGAAAAATTCCTGCGTGGGCCTTTCCCAGCCGGAACACTTTGAAGGCCAAGCAGCATGCCGCCGCCCCCTATTCCGACTCCCAGCCCCCATTTTAGACCGGATTTTATACACCAGTTTTTCATCATTTCCAGCGCATGATGATTCTGAATTCCTTCATAAAAGCCGCAGTTGACTATTGCATAAATGATAAGATTGGAAGGATGTTCTATAAAATATTTTTCCAGCTGCAAAAGACAGCTTACGAGATGTGACGGAATTCCGTCCACATACAGCGGAAAGGCAAATACGGCAGCATCCTGCTGCGCAAGCTCCTCCAGGTTCATCGCCTGTGGGAGAAAAGAAGTATGAAAGCCGTATTCAACCAAGCAGTCGCTGCTGCGAAGAGATTTGAGTTCCTCGAGGAGAACGACGGATGCACTGATTTTTACTTTGGGGCTTCCGTTAATGAGCGCAATTTTCATTTAAACTCACCTCGAAACGAATCTGCCGTAGAGGCAAACTTGATTTCTTTCAGTTGACAGTCAAAATTGAGAGCATTGGCATGGACAAAATCCTCGGCGGTTCTCTTCTCCTGTTCGGTAATATTTGATCCATAGAAAAATACACTGAGATCAAAATGATTTTCATATCTGCGTCTATGGTGCATTTCGCCGTTCCGAATCGTAAAATAGGGGTGACAGTACGAAATGCTTCGATCCATCACATTTTTTATGAAAGGACTAAATCCACCGTAGCAACATTTACTGACGATGACCAATTTCTCGCATTTTGAAAGAAATTTTCCCATATCTCCATAATTGTCCCGAATCACACACTGCGCCGGGGTTTTGACCCAGCATCCAAAGCAGCCAATGCAAGGATGAATGGTACCGTCATCTCCGATGAGCCGCGTATTGCCGTTTTGCGGCAAAATAAGTTTCACTTGTTCTTCCGGTAAGTCATGAACAATGAGTTTCATTTTTTTCCTCCTTTATGTGCTGCAGAAAAGACCAGTAAGACAATCAATCTTTTCATGGATGTCCTTAAACGAAAAGTATACTGCATCAGTTGCAATCATGCTTTTCCGCATTAATGGGCAATTGAAATAATTTTACATTTGCTTGTGTCATAAAATATCTTAGTAAATTTGAATTATAGTATTTTGTCTTCAATTGCTAAACGTGATAATAATTTCATTATATAATTATCTTTTGATATTTCTGTAACATTATAATTGAAATCATATTCAATAATATTATCCTTACCATGGGCAACTCCGCATCTATTTTGGTTATAAAGATAATGAGTCAACTTTCCTGGATATTTTTTATTTATGTTATTTATCTGAATCATTGCTTTTCTTCGGTAAATTGAGAAGAGGTTGGTTTTACGTTTACTATTTAAAGAATTTATGTTTCTAAGCTCTAAAAAGCCAAAATTATAGTTATTTATTCTAGTAATATTTGCTTCGATCCAGTTCTTCCCGTTATCACCTGTAATAAATTCAATTATTCTATAATAACATAAAAACTCGGATAATGGGTCTAATTGCCTAAGTGCAGTTGCGTATAAGCTCAATTCTCTTGCAACTTTTTTATACTTAATGCTGTATTGTATGTCTACTTCTTTATCAGAATCAGAATATCTAAATACTACATTTCCAAAGCCAAACTTTATATCATTAATAAATTCATACGCTTGTGTTATTATATCGTAGCTTCTACCGATATAACTGTTATTACCTATAATTGGTTTAATAAAAGGCTTTTTATTAACTGAATATATAGAAGTTGGCAGTTCATGTTCATAAGCCAGGCAGTTTGCGTAAAATACGACTTCCGCAAAGGTCGGTTGTGAGACTTTCTCATATGGCATTAAACTCCATGAACATATAGGTTCAACTGGTATAAGTATAAATTTATTATCAATTTTAACACTTCCAATGCTATCGGATATTGTGCCTGGCATCTCAATGTAATATTTTATATGCTTATCAAAACTATTTTCAATCATAAATTCACCACTATTAGCTAACGTTTCACAACAACTAATTCTGTATGATTGCTATTAACCTGCCACTGAATGAGTTTTACATGATTGCAAAGTTTTGATTTTAGAAAATTATTACATATATTATATAGCAAAATAAATAACAATTTGTAAGTCCCCCATATGATAGAAGAGAAAACAGCAAGATCAAATGCAAGGTGCTTGCATGTCCAGGATAAAAACAAAAAAGAGAAAATCTGATCACAGATTTTCTCTTGCATGGTGGACCTGGAGGGATTTGAACCCTTGACCTCTCGGATGCGAACCGAACGCTCTCCCAGCTGAGCTACAGGCCCATTTATTCATTTTAGCGAAGATTATAAAACGACGAGTTTTTCGCATCAGCGAATCTCGCAACGTCGCTTATTATACCACGACAAAATCACAATTTCAACTGTTTTTTTAATTTTTTACTGATGCAACATAAAAACTGAATGGATGTTTCTATTGCAGTATTTCCTGTTCATGGTAAAATAGAAATTATAAATGTTAGGAGGTACCTTCAGCCATGATTATTACAACGACACCAAGCATTGAGGGCAAAAAAATCGTTGAGTACAAGGGAATTGTGTTCGGGGAAGTCATTTCGGGAGTCGATTTCGTGAAGGACTTTGCCGCGGGGCTGTCCAATTTTTTTGGCGGGCGCTCGCAAACGTATGAGGAAGAACTGATTCAGGCACGTCAAAATGCGATTGGGGAAATGACGCAGCGTGCCTTCCAAACGGGAGCAAACGCGGTTGTTGGAGTCGATGTGGATTACGAGGTGCTCGGTGCCAATAATGGTATGCTGATGGTTACGGCCTCCGGCACAGCGGTGCGCTACGAGTAAAGCACAGGGGCAGATTTTACCTGCCCCTGTGCTTCTCTTTTTGCTTTCGACGCCTGAGTTCATATTTTTGCTGCTTTTCCAACGCACATTTTTCCCGCCGCCGCAGTTTTGCGCTTGCTTTGGCGTTTTCCTGCTGAAGCTTCAGCGCCATCTGCGCTTTGGTTTCGATTCCCTGCCGCGAAAGTTGTGCCCGGATTTCCCGCTGAACGCGTTTCGGGTTTTCCTTTTTCTGCAAGGGATCGGGGTCCGCTACGGGAGGGCTGAAGGACAGCCGGTTCCAGTTGCGCAGGAGGAAATCATAAACCGTATAATCCTTCGGCTCCGCGCCGAAAATAATACGGCTGACTTCCAGCTTCGGTCCGCTTTTCCGTTCATACACACCCACCCAGAAGGGGTCCTCAAAATAAACCGTCAGCGCCGCCCATGTTTCCATGGCTTTTCCTCCTAAAACATACAGTCAAGAACGGACAACCAGGAGGCAGGTTACTGACGAAGAAAACTCTCCGCGCCCGGACTACCAACCGGGCCGTGTTTTTATCTTGCGCTTTTATTTTAGTAAAATCCGGCTAGTTTGACAAGATGCCTTTTTAAACCGAAATTCAGCTGAAAAATAAAAAGAGACATATTGACAATTGCTGATAGCAGGCATATAATAGCATTATAAAAGAATTCATATAATAATAGTATGAATTAGAAGGGCAGGAATGTCGGTGCAGGTAAACTTCTTTCGTGGTGAATTGTGCTTTTTCCGTATTTCCAAACGATGTTTACGACCTATTATTGATAACATAAACCGAAAACCCGATTTTTAAACGGAATTACATCTATTAAAATATAGTAATCGTAGAGGAGTGGCTGTTATGTCAATTTATAAGAATCTTACCGATTTGATCGGAAATACCCCGTTGTTGGAACTGTCTAATTATGAAAAGAAGCATGAGCTTCAGGCGACACTGGTCGCGAAGCTGGAATATTTTAATCCGCTTTCTTCCGTCAAAGATCGTGTTGGCTATGCGCTGATTAAAGATGCGGAAGAAAAAGGCCTGATTAATAAGGATACCACGATTATTGAGCCAACCAGTGGCAATACCGGCGTTGGCCTGGCGTTCGTTGCCGCGGCGAAGGGATACCGCCTGATTCTTACCATGCCGGAAACCATGAGTCTGGAACGCCGCAGGCTGGTTGCCGCGCTGGGTGCGGAACTGGTTTTGACAGAAGGTGCCAAGGGCATGAGGGGCGCCATTGAAAAAGCCGACCAGCTGGCCAAAGAGATTCCGAATTCCTTCATTCCCGGCCAGTTTGTAAATCCTGCCAACCCCGCAATTCACCGTGCTACCACAGCGGAGGAAATTTGGAAGGACACGGACG
Source organism: Clostridiales bacterium (assembly GCA_012839345.1). GTDB lineage: Bacteria > Bacillota > Clostridia > Oscillospirales > Acutalibacteraceae > Caproiciproducens. Next base: position 90,580 of record DUNN01000029.1, read on the forward strand.
GAAAAGTGGATATTTTCGTCGCCGGGATCGGCACCGGAGGAACCATCACCGGTGTGGGTGAAGTCCTGAAGAAATACAATCCGAAGGTAAAGATTGTTGGTGTGGAACCTGCCACATCCCCAGTGATTTCACAGGGCAAGGCCGGCCCCCACAAAATCCAAGGAATCGGTGCGGGATTTATCCCCAGCGTTCTGAACACCGGTGTGCTGGACGAAGTGATCGCCGTTGCCAACGAGGACGCGTTTGCCACCACGAAGGAAATTGCGAGAACCGAGGGCCTTTTGGTGGGCATTTCCTCAGGCGCCGCTTCGTTTGCCGCAACCCAGCTGGCACTGCGCCCGGAAAATAAGGGCAAGCTGATTGTTGCCCTGCTTCCGGATACCGGGGAGCGCTATCTTTCCACCGGCGTTTTTGACTGATTTAAGGAACAAAACAAAATCAGATTTAAATTAACAAGCAGGAGTTCCGTTTTTTCGGAGCTCCTGCTTGTTTTGTTGGGAAATGTGGTGGATGAAAGAGCCGTTTCGCTCGGTATGGCTGCTGCTTTCCAATGCAGTTTCAATAGCATTCATGCTCCCAGAACAGCAGATTCAGCGGGAAGGCCGCCGAAAATTTTTGGAGCCCTTGTGCTGCCTGTTATGCCATACTTTCGCAATCTTCTTGCCGGGCGGAACGATTCCTAAGCTGAAAGCCGCTTACCTGATTGTAAAGCATTTCGGCCTGGGCAGAAAGTTCTTCGCTTGCCGCGGCGCTTTCCTCTGCCGTGGCAGAGTTGGTCTGTACCACAGAAGAAACCTGTTCAATGCCTTGGTTAATCTGAGCCACAGCATCCGACTGAGCCAAGGAAGCCTGTTTGATTTTCTCGACGGTCTGGCCTACCTTTTCCATTTTTTCCGTAACGGATTCCAATGCTTTTGCGGTGCTGTCTGCGATTACGGTGCCGTCATTTACTTTCTGAATGGACGCTTCAATCAACTGTGTGGTCTGTTTGGCCGCGTCTGCGGATTTGCTGGCCAAATTGCGAACCTCATCGGCTACAACAGCGAAGCCTTTTCCTGCGGAACCGGCGCGGGCGGCCTCCACGGCGGCATTCAGTGCAAGAATGTTGGTCTGGAATGCAATGTCGTCGATGACCTTATTGATTTTACTGATTTCGCTCGACGACAAATGAATGTCGTTCATAGCATTAACCATCTGCTGCATCTGCCGGTTGCTGTTTTCTACTTCGATGGCGACCTCTTCCATGTTTTCAGAGACATTTATGACATTTGCTGAATTTTCGTGGATTTTTTCCGCAATTTCAGAAATAGAGGCCGAGAGTTCTTCTACTGCACTGGCCTGCTCTGTAGAGCCCTGCGCAAGTTCCTGTGCCCCGTTTGAAATTTGGGAAGAGCCGCTGTCAACCTGTTCCGCCGATGTTTTAATAATGGTAAAAGTATCGTTCAGTTCATCGACAATGTGGTTCATGGCAACTGAAATCGGAGCGAAATCCCCTTTATAAACCTGCAGGGGTTCCAGGTTCAGATTCCCCCGCGAAACATCCGTCAGGTTTTCGGAAACTTCGCGAATAATAGTTTTTAGCTGTTGGAACACCGACCGGAAGGATTCGGACAGCTGCCCAAGTTCGTTGTTGGAGCGGTATTCGATCGCCAGGTCCAGCTTACCGCTTTCGGAAAATTCTTTTGCAACATAGGCGAGCTCCGCTACTGGTTTGCCAATGGAACGAGAAATCCGAATGCCCAGCAAAATAGAAATGCCAAATCCGATTATGGTAGCGGAAACCGCCAGTATGGTAAGCAGCAACGCCATATTATTGTCCGCTGTATTTTGGTTGGCGGCAGTGCTTAGACGATAATCCAAAAATTCCGTGTACAGGTTGGCCAGATCATTATGTGCTGTATGGGACTGATCCAGACTGGCCATTGCAGCTGTTTCATCACTCTGCGCTTTTTCAAAAACCTGTTTGATCTGCAGCGCAAAATCTTGCTCGTATGTTTGCTGGGCTGATTCCAGCTTTTCTTTCCAGCTATTGTCGTTGATAGTGGCAATCAACTGGGCGCTGTTCTCTTTATACTTTTTGTCGTATTTTTCAAAGGCCTGTTTGTCACTGCTGAATATGTCGGGTTTGTCTTTGTTCAGCAGTGCATCACGCGTTGCCGCCTGAATATTTGCGATACTATTGGTCACATTGATGATGTACTTCATGGACACTAGGCGGCGTTCGTACATGTCCGATTCAGAGGCTTTTAGACTGCTTATGCCGAAGATTCCGATTCCACCGATGATTGCGGCGATAATGGATACGAGCAGAAACGAGGCAAGTAATCTTTTGGCGATTTTCATGTTTTCAAGTTTCTTCAATTTTCATTCTCACTTTCATCATTTATTTTGTTAGGGCTTTAGCAGTTTAAGCTTTGATTCATTCTCCTTTCTACTTTGCAATAAAGTGCATCATCTTACTAATATTTTATCGACTTTAATAATACCAGATTAATAACGGGAAATTATTTCCATGAAAGATTGGAACAAATTATAATTTATATTTATATCTAATAAAATACATGATTTATTTTTACAAAAGCAAAGCTTTTGTAGCACGAAAAATAAATAGCTGCAGCTTTTAATTTGCGGCGGTTTGATTACAATTTGATTCTTGCATATGGAGTTGCAATACAGAATAGAAATACTTTATTGTGCGGAAAATCATCAGAATATCACAGAGTTTTCACAATTGCACCTTAAAATAAGCTATAATAAAACGAAAATGGCTTAAAGAGGGGCAACACGATGTATCAGATCTTAGTAGTTGACGATGAACAGAGAATTCGGGAACTGATTAAAAAATATGCGGTTTTTGAGGGACATACGGTAATCCAGGCCGGCGACGGCATGGAAGCAGTGCAGATTTGCCGCGAACGGCCCCATGACTTTGACATTATTATTATGGATGTTATGATGCCGGAACTGGACGGCTTTTCCGCCGTGAAGGAAATCCGGAAATATTCCTCCACGCCGGTGCTGATGCTCAGCGCAAGGGGCGAGGAATACGACAAAATCCACGGATTTGAGCTTGGTATTGATGACTACGTGGTAAAACCGTTTTCTCCTAAAGAACTAATGATGCGGATTAATGCGATTATTAAGCGCTCCAGTGCTTCCAATGAAGAAAATCAAAATGAAGTGGTTCGCTTTGACGGGCTAACGATTGATTTTACCGGGCGGATAGTTACGGTGGACGGGGAAAAAGTGGAGCTTTCGCCGAAGGAATATGACCTTTTGTTTTATATGGTGAAAAACAAAAATATCGCGCTGACGCGGGAAAAGCTGATTACGAACGTGTGGGGCTATGACTTTTACGGCGATGACCGCACGCTGGACACCCATATTAAACTGCTCCGTAAAAGCCTAAAGGATTACAGCCGGTTTATTGTAACGTTAAGAGGGGTGGGGTATCGGTTTGAAACACAGGGACCTGCTTAAACGGATCGGAATTAAGTGGCGCATTTTCGGCGGATTTGCCATTTTCACCCTGCTGATTCTGGTCTTGCTCTGGATGTTTCAGGTGGTCTTTCTGGACAACTTTTATAAATTCATTAAAACCAATGAAATCAGGAGTTCTGCGGAAAGCCTGGTGGAAACGATGAATTCAGATGATTTTATCGATACGGTAAACAGCATCTGCCAGAATACGCAGATCAACATTATGGTGACCAACGAAAAGGGGCAGATCCTCTACAAGTTTTTTGCCATGCCGACCGGAATTGCGGAGCGTTTTAGCCGGGTTAACAGCCCCTTGTACCTTACGCAGGTGTACGACGTGGCCGAATCGCAGGGCGGTACTTACCTGGAGCGTTCCCAGCACGGTGGGCCGGGGATGGGCGGCCCGCAGCGGGACGGCCGCATGGCGGAGCCGGAAACCATTCTCTATGCCCGTACAGCGGTAAAATCGGACGGAACGAAACTCATGTTCCTTTTAACTTCCAATATTTCGCCGGTTACCGCTACGGTGAATACGCTACGCGTGCAACTGACATACATTACGGTGATTATGTTGATTTTGGCGCTTGTGCTTGCCGTTATTCTGGCGCGCCACATTTCCCAGCCGATTGTCCGGATTAACCAGACCGCCGGAAGGCTTGCGCACGGCGATTACGACGTAACCTTCGAAGAAAAGGGATACCGCGAGGTAGCGGAACTGGCGCATACCATGAACTACGCGGCATCCGAGCTTTCCCGCACGGAAACCCTGCGCCGCGACCTTATTGCGAATGTTTCCCACGATCTGCGCACGCCGCTGACCATGATTACCGGGTACAGCGAGGTCATGCGCGACCTGCCGGGAGAAAACACGCCGGAAAACGTCCAAATTATTATTGATGAGGCAACCCGCCTGACCACGCTAGTGAACGATATGCTAGATCTTTCCAAACTGCAGTCGGGCACACAGACATATCTTCGGGAAAACTTCAACCTTACGCAGAGCCTTCGCACAATTCTGCTTCGGTATTCCAAGCTGACCGATTACAATATTACGTTCTCCGCGGATTGCGACGTTACGGTATGCGGAGACGAGCTGAAAATATCGCAGGTGTTTTACAACCTTGTGAACAACGCGATTACTTACACCGGCCCTGACAAGGTGGTAGATATCCGCCAGATTGTTCACGACGGAAAAGTACGTGTGGAGGTCCGCGACACGGGAGAGGGCATTCCGCAGGATAAACTAAACGATATTTGGGACCGGTATTATAAGGTAGACAAAGAACATAAGCGCGCGCAGATTGGCACCGGCTTGGGACTGTCCATTGTGAAAACGATTCTTGACATGCACGGCGGGGCATACGGCGTCAGCAGTCAGGAAGGCGTGGGCAGCGTGTTCTGGTTTGAATTGGACATTGTGGAAGAATAAAGTCCTGGCAGTGTACGGGAAGCCGCCCTTGCCTGTGCGGTCGGTACCCTGAACGACCAGGCGGGCACCTGCGGTCACAAGGACCATGCTCACGGGGAATGCAGCGGGAAAAATCACTGCGGCTGACGATATTCCACCGATCAATTTTAAAATGGGAGTTCATGGGCCGGCATTTCTGTGGTATAATAATAAAATTGGCTTTGGCTGATATCATTTTGAGAATCTGCCGTGTGGCGTAACGTTTTCGGCGAGTGAAACTATGGCTCGCGTCATATTGCTATCGGAGGTGCTGTTATGAATATTGCCGTGCTTGGCTGCGGAAGGTGGGGCAGCTTTCTGGCATGGTACCTGAACCGCCTTGGCCATTGGGTCATGCTTTACGGCCGGGAGGGTTCCGAACATCTGGCCGCGTTTCAGAAAACCCGCACCAACGGCCTGGTTACGCTGGAGGATTCCGTGCGCCTGACCAGCCGATTGGAGGAAGCCGTTTCCTTTGGAGAAATTCTGGTAATTTCCATCGGCGCCCAAAGCCTGCGCGCGCTGATGAAACAGCTTTCCGGGCTTGCGATGGATGGGAAAACCATTGTGCTCTGCATGAAGGGGCTGGAAGCGGAAACCGGAAAGCGGCTTACAGAGATTACGGCAGAGTACCTGCCCGGCGTGCCAACCGCAATCTGGGTCGGGCCGGGTCATGTTCAGAATTTTGTCCGTGGAATTCCAAACTGCATGGTAATTGACAGCAACAGCGACGCGGTTAAGCAAAAGCTGGTGAAGGCCTTTTCCAGCGACCTGATTCGTTTTTATTACGGTACCGATCTGCTTGGGAACGAAGTCGGCGCCGCTGCAAAAAATGTAATCGGGATTGCCGCCGGTATGCTGGACGGCCTGAACAAGACTGCGCTGAAGGGCGCGCTGATGTCCCGCGGAACGCGTGAAATTGCCCGGCTGATCCGTGCGATGGGTGGAAACGAATTGACCGCCTATGGGTTGGGTCATTTGGGCGATTATGAAGCAACCGTATTTTCCCCGTACAGCCATAACCGCCGGTTCGGTGAGCTTTTTGTGCGTGGGGAACCTTACGGCGAACTGGCAGAGGGCGTGGCCACCACGACTGCCTTGCTGCGTCTTGGCGCGCAGTACGGGGAGGAACTTCCAATCTGCAAAGCGGTGGATTCGGTGATTAACGGAGGAAACGATCCGAACCGAGTTCTTTCTGACCTGTTTCTGCGCAGCCTGAAAATGGAATTCCGGCAATAGGAGTTCCGGTGAAACCATCCATTTCTGTTGGTTTTGCGCCGATGGTGTGAATGATACCAATGTTACCAAAGTAGTATTTACAGTATATTAGTAAAAGGATGTATGGATATGAGCGAAGAAAACTGCACACATGACTGCAGTACTTGCGGCGAAAACTGTCCTTCTAAAAAAGCTTCCCCGCAAGATTTTATTGAAAAGCCGAATCCGATGAGCAAAATCGGCAAGGTGATTGGAATTGTCAGCGGCAAGGGCGGTGTCGGCAAAAGCATGGTGACCAGCATGATGGCGGTGCTGCTGAACCGCCGCGGCAGCCATACCGCAATTCTGGACGCCGACGTAACCGGGCCTTCCATTCCGAAAGCGTTCGGCATTAAGGAAAAGGCTATGGGCAGCGAGGCCGGCATGATTCCGGTGGCTTCCGGCACGGGGATTGACGTCATGTCCGTCAATTTGCTGCTGGATGACGAAAGCACTCCGGTTGTCTGGCGCGGCCCTATGATTGCCAACATGGTCAAACAGTTCTGGACGGATGTAATCTGGAACGATGTGGATTATCTGTTTGTCGATATGCCTCCGGGAACCGGAGATGTGCCGCTTACCGTGTTCCAAAGCATTCCGCTGGACGGCATAATCATCGTAACCTCTCCGCAGGAACTGGTTTCCATGATTGTTTCCAAGGCGGTTAACATGGCGAAAATGATGAATGTGCCAATCATCGGCATTGTGGAGAATATGAGCTATGTTAAATGCCCGGACTGCGGAAAGACAATTCAGGTATTCGGCGAAAGTCACGTGGACGAAATCGCCGCAAAGTTCAATTTAAAGGTGCTTGGAAAGTGTCCGTTTGACTCGGGTCTGGCGAAAAACTTCGACGTTGGTCTGGCAGAGCTTGCAAACGCCCCTTGGCTGGAAGATGCCGCCACTGCGGTCGAGCAGTTCTCGAAATAAAAGACAGCATAAAGCGACCCCCGGCAGCGATTGCTGCCGGGGGTCGCTTTATGGCTGCGGTAACGGTTACGCACTTGCGCGGGCGCTGTCGTACTGCGCCATATACAGGCGGTAGTAATAGCCTTTCTGTGCCATCAGTTCCTCGTGGGTTCCGCTTTCCATAATGCGGCCGTCGTCAATGTACATAATACGGCTGCAGCTTTTGATGGTGGACAGCCGATGCGCAATGATAAATGACGTACGCCCCTTCAAAAGCATGTTAATGCCCTGCTGCACCAACTGTTCGGTGGCGGTGTCAATGGATGAGGTTGCCTCGTCCAGCACCAGAATTTTCGGGTCAGCCAGCAGTGTGCGCGCAAATGCCAGCAGCTGCTTCTGCCCCTGGGAAAGCCCGCCGCCGCGCTCTTTGACCACGGTGTTGTAGCCGTTTCGCAGTTTGCAGATAAAGTCGTCCGCGTGCAGCGCTTTCGCGGCCCGAATGACTTCCTCATCCGTTGCATCCTGCTTCGCATAACGGATGTTGTCGGCAATGGTGCCGGAGAAAATGAAGCTGTCCTGCAGCATGATTCCCATTTGGCTGCGCAGCGAATGCAGCGTCACGTCCATCACGTTGTGGCCGTCAATCAGCACCTGACCTTCCTCAATGTTGTAAAAGCGGCTAATCAGGTTCACAATGGTGGTTTTGCCCGCGCCAGTCGGCCCCACAATGGCAATGCTTTCCCCGGGCTTTGCCTCAAAGCTTACATTTTTCAGAATTTTCTGGCCGGGTTCATAGCCGAAGCTGACGGAGTCAAAACGGACTTCCCCAACAATGGGAGGAAGCTCCTGCGCGCCCGGTTTGTCTTCAATCACTGCCGGCTCGTTCATGGTTTCAAAAATGCGCTCCAGGTAGGAAACTGCGTTAATAAAATTGTTGTAGATGTTGGCAAGGTTGATAATCGGCTGCCAGAAGCGTGAAGCGTAGGTGCCCATGGCAAGCAAAACGCCGAAGGAGGCCATCGGGTTCAGCCAGTAGGCGCCCGCGATATAAACCAGAGAAAAGACGATTTGGGAAACGGTTTCCACCGAAAACCACACGGTGTTTGAAATGTAAATGGCATTCATCCAGGTGTGGTAGCGTTTTTCCAGCAGCCGGTTCAGAATGCCCATGTTGGTTTCCTGTCGGTCAAACGCCTGTGTAACCCGGGAGCCTTCAATGGATTCCTGTACAAACGCATTGACGTTGGAGTTTTTGTTGGAAACCGCCTGCCAGGCCTTGCGCTGCCGCGGCTTGATGATCCAGATAAACGCGGCAACAACTGGCATCCCGGCAACCGTAATTGCCGCCAGCGGCACGCTGACCTGAAACATGAAGATGATAATAAAGATAATATTGATGATTTCAATGATGAAGTTCAGAATGCCGTTGCTCAGCGCGTCGGATACTGCGTTGACGTAATGGACGACACGCACCAGAATTTTTCCGTGCGGCCGGTTGTCGTAATAAGAAAAGGGCAGTACCTGCAGGTGGTCAAACAGGTCCTTTCGAATGTCGTGCACGATATTCTGTCCGACCTTTGCCACAATGACGGTGCGTATGGTATTAAACCCGATATTTACCAGAATGGTCAGTGCCAGCAGAACGCTGAGACGGATGAGGTAACCTACGTCCTTGTGGGGAATGGCAATGTCGGTTGCTTTCTGCAGCAGCATCGGGCCGGTCAGACCCACAATACTGCCGATGGCGCTGAAGACCAGTGCACCGATCATCTGCTTTTTATACCGGGCAACATAAACCATGCATTTTTTTAAATTTTCAAAATTAAATGGGGATTCCAAATCTTCATCTACATCATACTTGTTACGCGCCAATGGAAATCCCTCCTTCCGGTGCAGCTTCCGTGGAGTCCACGCTGTTTTGCAGCGCCCAGATACGGTAGTAGTAGCCGCGCTTTTTAAGCAGCTCTTTGTGGGTTCCCTGTTCTACAATGCGGCCCTGATCCAGAATCAGGATGCTGTCTGCATCCTGCACTGAGGAAACACGCTGTGCAATAATGATTTTGGTGCAGGGGAAATCCAGATGCCGCAGCTGCTTTTGTATGTACTGTTCCGTTTCCATATCCACTGCGGATGTGGTGTCGTCCAGAATCAGAATGGACGGCTTGACGGCCAGCGCGCGTGCCAGGGAGATGCGCTGCCGCTGCCCGCCGGAAAGACCAACGCCACGCTCGCCGATTAAGGTGTCGTACCCGTCCTGCATATGGGTGATGAAGCCGTCCGCGTCGGCCGCGGCGGCATACTTCACCACTTCTTCCATCGGCAGGTTTTCGTTCCCATAGGCAATGTTTCCTTCCACTGTGTCTGAATAGAGGAAAACGTCCTGCATTGCCACGCCGATGGAGTCACGCAGAGAAGAGAGCGTCAGATCCTGCACATTTTTTCCATCTACCAGTACCTCGCCCTCCGTTGCATCGTAAAACCGGGTAATCATATTGGCCAGTGTGGTTTTGCCCGCACCGGTGGTTCCCATAATACCGAGTGTTTTGCCCGCGCCAATGCGGAAGTTCACGTGGTCCAGCAAAACGTTTCCGCCAGTTTTAAAGCTCACGTTCCGGAATTCCAAATCGCCCTTCAGGCGGCCTGCGGCGGGCTTGGCATGGCTGCGGTTTACGATGGTAGGCTGCGCATAGAAAATTTCAATAATCATTTCGCACGAGGCGAAGAACCGCTGAATGTCGTTAATGAGCATACCCAGGTTGCGCAGCGGGTTGGCAAGCGCCCAGGTCAGGGAGGAAAACGCCAGCAGTTCGCCCGCGGTCAGCTTTCCATGAATCATAAAAATGCCGCCGACCAAAATCGTAATGACCGTCAGCGAATTGGAAAGCAAGTCAATCAGCGGCTGAAACCGAACCCCGACGTACGTGGTTTGCAGGTTCATCTTACGGAATTCCGCGTTTTTTTCCTCGAACTTCTGCTTTTCAAATTCCTCCGCCGCAAAGGCTTTCACCACCCGGTTTCCCGCAATGTTTTCCTGTGCCACGGTGTTTAATTCGGAGAGCTTTTGGCGCAGCTGAACGAACATCGGACTGATGATTTTGGAGAACATTCGCGTAATCAGCAGGATGAACGGCGTAATAGCGGCAAGGCACAGCGTAAACGTAACATTTACTGTGAGCAGATAGCAGAGAGTCACCGCAAAAATTACAATGGAATCCACCACGTTGTAGGAAATCCACGCGGTGGTGTGCCTGACCAAATCCAGGTCGTTGGTCATGCGCGTCATGAGGTCGCCGGTGCGGATTCGCCCGTAAAAAACGTAATCTTGATTTTGAATCACTTCATACATTCGGCGCCGCACGTCATCCAGCATACACTGGCTGTTTTGCTCCAGGCAGACGATCATAATATAACGCATCGTCAGCCGTACAATCTGTACGATCATCATGGCACCGAGAATCGGCAGCAGCTTTTCTGTGTTGTGTGGCGTAATTACTTCATCAATCAGTTTTTGGGAAAGCATTGGATTGATAATCAGCATGGAAGAGGTGATTCCCGAAAGAATCAGCCCAATTACGAACAAAGGGCGCTTTTTGCCCATATACTTCCATAGCCACTTTAGCTTGAACATGTTGTCACCCGTGACATCCACCCCCATCATTTCCTCAATTTTTTCTGAGATGTTCTGCCTGATTTTGCTGTAATCTGCGGAGAAAAATGGATTTTATTCTTGCGCTCTGCATACCAAAGGATTATAGTAAATTTAGAAAATTATTTCGTGTCATCTGTTCACATTTTAGTGACAAAAATTGCTGGATTGGAGGATGCACCATTCATGCTGGAATTCTATGAAACATACCGTGACAACCTGCCTTACCCGTCGTTTTGGGAAGAGCGGAATGTTCACTGCAGACCGCATTTCCACAGCAGTGTGGAACTGACTTATGTTTTGGAAGGAAATCTTCAGGCCTCTGTGGATGGCAAGCCATATCTGGTCGACCCGGGTGAGGTCCTGATTTTCTCCAGCTACGCCGTGCACAGCTTCAGCCGCCAGTTTCCCAGCCAGTGCATTTTGCTGATTGTTCCGCTGGACTTTCTTCCAGCTTACGAAGCTGTGCTGGAGAAAAAGATTTTTCAAAAATGCGTATGCCAAGACCCCTTGGTGAACCGTGAAATTCTGCACTGTATGGAACAGATTCTGCTTTACCGGGAGTGCACGGAGGAAAACGTCAACATCATCAAGGGGTATGTTTATGTGATTTTTGGACTGCTCATCAACAGTGTTGGCCTGCAGGAAACCGCGGAGAAAAACGATTCCCTGTCGCGGGAAATTCTGAAATATCTGCAAAACAATTATTTGGCGCCGGTATCGCTGGACCTCCTTGCACACTACTTTGGCTACAGTAAGTACCGGTTTTCCCATATTTTCAGCACCTTGTTCGGATGCAGCCTGACCGAATACGTTAATACGCTGCGCTCCCGGCACGCAGCTAGCCTGCTGACGGAAACGAAGGTCCCGCTAATTGATGTCGCGATGAATTCCGGCTTTGAAAGCATGCGCACCTTTTACCGCGCATTTAAGGTCTGTTTTGGGGTCACGCCCTCCCAGTACCGCAGCAACTATATTGCCAAGCAGTAGCTTGTAAATTGTAAAATTTAGGAATATAATTAATTTAATTTTTTTATGCGGAGGGTCGGCATGTCGGATTCTCTGATTACAAAAAAGGCGATTGCTAGTTCCATTAAGGAACTGATGAAAAAGAAGGACCTGCAGAAAATTTCGGTCTCGGATATTACGGAACACTGCGGGATTAACCGCCAGACGTTTTATTACCATTTCAAGGACAAATATGACCTTGTAAATTGGATTTACTACAACGAAGTGGTTACCGCCGTGGTACATAACAGCAATCCGCTCAGCTGGAGCGGAGTCATGCTGGAAGTGCTCACAGACATGCAAAAGGAAAAACACTTCTACATGAATGCACTCAGTGTGACCGGCCAAAATGCGTTTCAAGACTATTTTTTTGAAATGACCAAGCAGCGGCTGCTTGGAATTTTGGACTTTATTGCGGAGAATACGGATTCGGACGGGCGGATGAGTGATTTGAAAATGATTCCGCAGGAGGATAAAGATTTTATTGCGGAGTTCTTCGCGTACGGAATTGTTGGAATTGCCGTGCAGTGGGCACGCGGCGGGATGCGGCAGCCGCCGGAGGAAATCATTCGCAGAATGTCTTACCTGATTCATAATGTTGATTTTTTTACACCATTGGAAGATTGTTTTCCCAATCCGGCCGATTTGCCGGAAGCGTAAGAAAACGGAATAGAAGGAAAAACACCTGATTGCGGTGACCGCATCAGGTGTTTTTTGTAAATTTCTGGCGAAAAACGGACGAGTTTTAATGTTATTTTAAACAAAAGAAAGTGGTTGGAATTCGTTAATCTGTTCAATTTTGGCGTTTAAATTTGGTTATAATATGATATAATCTTAAATATGATTCTATGGTTTCCAATTTGGATTTCACCTTTGGAAAAGCAGTATGGGAAAAGAAGAAAGTGGAAATGAGGTTGACGGCAATGCAGCTGACGGAGCTATCTATTATTATTCCGGTTCGCAATATTGAACGGGAAATTCAGGGCATATTAAGTTCCGTGGCAGCGCAGACGGCGGGGCATGAAACGGAATTTATTATTGTAGATATGGGTTCCACCGACCAGACGGTACTGGAAGCCGTTCAAACCATTAAAGAGCAGAAGCTGCGCGGGTTCGTCATCCAAAACGGAGACGGCGCCGTTTCGGCCGCGCTGAATACCGGAATGCAGAAGTCCGGCGGAGAATATATTACTTTTATTTTCGCCCGTCGCCTTTACCGAAATTTTATTCATGGATACCTCGATACAGCGGCGCGTACATCGGCGGACTTTATCTACGGAAGTGTGACGGAAGCGGACTCCGCGGCCGCGGAGCGCAGGCTGCTCGGCAGGCCGCTGCAGCAGGAAAACGGAATCGAATCCATGAAAAAGATTCTGCGCGGAATGCTGCCGGTTGATATTTCTGCTATTCTGGTCAGACGGAGCATGATTCTGGGAAAGCGGATCCGCTTTTTTGACCATTGCGAACACGGTTACGCGGAAGAGTTCGTGTACCGTTGCCTCCTTTCGGCGAATTCCATCGCACAGTCGCCCACGGTCCTTAAACGGGATGTCAGTATGGAACTGAAGCGCGGCAAGCAAAAGGCGATTGGAAAAGCAATTTTTCAGCATACCGATGCAATGCTTCGTATTCTTGACCACGTGAAAGCCGGCAGCCAGGAGGGCCCGGAGCTGACCGCACTGCTGGAGCAGAATAAGATTCCGCAGACGATTATGGACGGAGTGGACATCATGCTCCGGGAAGGTGCACAGTATAACGCCGTGCGCGCGGTCCTGCGCGCCGGCGGCTACGACAAGCTGCTGGTAACGGGCCGACACACGTCCCCTGCGCTGAAACGACGTGTAAAGCTGTGGCAGTTTTTCCCGTGGCTGTACAAGGCAAAATAAGGTGATACGGCAAACTGCTCGTTTGGGCGGGTTGCCGTTTTTTTATAATTATTCTTTATTATTTTTATTAGAAAAATAATTGACAGCCCATACTATGTTATATACAATATAATCCAATGGGGGGTATTTCCATTGGATATACAGATCAAAAAAGGTCTGCTCGACGTGTGCGTTCTGGCGGTTATCCAGCGAAGGGATTCCTACGGATACCAGATTATGAAAGACCTTTCCAGCTGTATCGAAATCTCGGAATCGACACTGTACCCGATTTTGAAACGACTGGAAGCGAACCGATGCCTCTCCACTTATTCCATGGCTCATAACGGGCGTTTGAGAAAGTATTACCGAATCACTCCGCTGGGGCGGCAGAGACTGGCTGATTTTCTCGAGGAGTGGAAGGAACTGGAGCAAATGCACGATTTCATTTTGCAGGAGGAACACGAATCATATGAATAAAGAGCAGTATTTAAGAAAACTTCGGTCGTTGATTCGGAAACTGCCTAAAAGCGAGCAAAAAACCGTCATTGAATATTATCGTGAGATGATTGACGATAAGGTGGAAAATGGCCAGACGGAGGAACAGGCCGTCGCCGAATTGGGGGACGTCTTTCTTCTGGCGCAGAAGATTTTGGCGGAGAACCCGAACCGGAAGTGTTACAGCGCAAATCGGATTGCCGGTATTGTGGTGGCCAGTATTTTCGCCGTGCTCATTATCGCCGGAATTTGTTTCAACTCTCTTAGAACGTCCAGCACAGCAGCGGAGTCCTACGGGTTTGCCTGGAATTCCCAAAATCAAAACAGCGGAAGGGGCTCGGAGCCATTGGAAACCAAGACGGAAATGGCTTTGGCGGCGGAAACAAAGTGCATTTATATTGACGTGAGGGACAAGGAAATATCGGTGGAACGCGTGGAAGGTGATTCGATCTGCCTGACCTATCAGTCTTCCAAACAGGATCAGTTTACTTACACCAATACGAACGGCGTTATGAAGCTGATTAACCACAGTCAGGGCGGGTTTCACACGTTCGATTTCTTTGACTGGGATCCTCAAAGCCGAGTTACCGTGAGCGTGCCGGAAAGCTACGCAGGGGAAGTCTACCTGAGTACCAGCAACGGCACAATTTCGGCAGAGAATTTGTCGCACGCCACGGTGCTGACCTGCTCCACCAGCAACGGGAAAGTTTTGCTTTCCGATGTTCAGGCAGAACGGATTTCGGCGAACAACAGCAACGGGCGGATTGTGTTTACCGACGTGACCGCTTCGAAAGTGAACGCCGACACCAGCAACGCAGAAATTTCCCTGCAGAAGCTAAACGCACCGGACATTGAGCTGGAAACCAGCAATGGCGGAATTCGCGGCAGCATTGTGGGCCGGGAAGAGGACTATACCATTCACACCGATACCAGCAACGGAAGCTGTACCCCGGGCAGCCGTCAGGGCGGCAGCAAACGCCTTTTTGCGGACACCAGCAACGCAAGTATCCGCATTGATTTTGTCGATTAATAATTTTTATATCTGAATTTGAAAAAACTGGAAAGGTGGCAGCTTATGAAAAAGGCATTAATTGTTGTAGACTATCAAAAGGATTTTGTCACCGGAAGCCTCGGTTTTCCAGGGGCAGAAACGCTCGACAAAGTGATTGCTGCCAAAATTCAGGAATACCGTTCTTCCGGCGGTGATGTCATTGTCACGCTGGATACGCACGCAGAAAATTATTTAGAAACCCAGGAAGGCAGAAATCTTCCTATTGTTCATTGTGTCCGAGATACCGATGGATGGAACCTATTTGGAGAAACAGCAAAGCAAATCTGGGAAACGGATTGTCGTTTTGAAAAGGGTACCTTCGGTTCGCTGGCTCTTGCGGAGTATTTGAAAGAGCGGGGCTATGAACAGGTTGAACTGGTCGGCTTGGTGTCCAACATCTGTGTAATTTCCAATGCCGTGCTGGCAAAGGCGGCTCTGCCTGATGCGCAGATTATCGTAGACGCTGCCTGCACAGCGAGCAATGATGAAGCGATGAATGAAAAGGCTCTGGATGTTATGGAAGGAATTCAGATTAAGGTTATCCATCGGCAAGGCGAATCGAATTGAAACAGCGAAAGAAAGTTATATTAGAAGTCGAATATGAAAAAGCCGATGATGAAATGAATCCCTTTGCAGTTTTCAGACCATAGAAAAGATTTTTATGATGCCGTTTTCCGATGCTTCGGGAGATGGCATTATTTTTTAATCAGACAAGGCGGGAAAAGAACCAACACACGGAGCATTTCTGGCAAGTGGGGCGTGGGCGGACTTTTCCTTGAAGAAAACCGGAGCGCATGTTATAATAACACTGATTCCCCAGAACAGAAATTTCGCTGGGAAATCGGCATATGAATCGAATCTGAAACCATACCAACAGGGAGGGCAACCTTTTTGACCAATACAATTTCGGCCGAAGCGCCGGCACGTACCAGCGTACCACGTACCAACGTACCAATGCGTACGCAGGAGGACTATATGGCCGAGGTCGCGCAGATTATGGCAATCCGTGCGCGGGGGGACGTGCCGAAAGCTTTGGTTCGTACCTACGGCTGCCAGCAGAATGTGGCAGACGGGGAAAAAATTAAAGGGCAGCTGGAACAGATGGGCTTTTCTTTTACCGATCAGGAAGAGGAAGCCGATTTTATTCTGTTCAACACCTGCGCGGTCCGCGAGCACGCGGAAGACCGGGTGTTCGGCAACGTGGGTGCGCTGAAAAACATTAAGCGCCGCAACTCGTCGCTGATTATTGCGCTGTGCGGCTGCATGATGGAAGAGGAACATGTCGCGGAGCGAATCCGCAAAAGTTTTCCTTTCGTCAATTTGGTGTTCGGCACACATGTTATTCACAAGCTGCCGGAGATGATGTTTCAAACACTGACCTGTGGCCACCGCGTGTTTGAGCGTGGCGACGACAGCGCCGACAAGCAGATTGTCGAGGGTATTCCGGTTCACCGGGACGGCTCGGTCAAAGCGTGGGTCACCGTGATGTACGGGTGCGACAATTTCTGCTCGTACTGCATAGTTCCCTATGTGCGCGGCCGGGAACGCAGCCGCACGCCGCAGGCTGTTTACGAAGAGTTCCTGGGACTAGTGAAAGCGGGCTATAAAGATATTACCCTGCTTGGCCAAAATGTGAATTCCTATGGCAAAGGGTTGGAGGAACCGGTGAACTTTTCCTCCCTGCTGCGCATGCTGGACGAGGTGGAGGGCGATTACCGCATCCGGTTTATGACGTCGCACCCCAAGGACGCGACCCACGAACTGATTGACACCATCGCCCAAAGCAAGCACATCAGCCACCACCTGCACCTGCCGTTCCAGTCCGGTAACGACCGTGTGCTGAGAGAGATGAACCGCGGCTACACTTCGGCGCAGTATCTGGATTTGGTGAATTACGCGAAATCGAAAATTCCCGACCTTTCCCTGACTTCCGACGTTATCGTCGGATTCCCGGGCGAAACCTACGAGGAATTTCAGGATACGGTCCGTTTGATTCAACAGGTGGAATTTACCTCGCTGTTTACTTTCATCTATTCCCCACGCGAGGGAACCCGCGCTGCAAAGATGCCCGACCCCGTTTCGGCAGAGGAGAAATCCCGCTGGTTTGCAGAACTGTGCGCCGCGCAGGAGCAAATTGCGGCCAGACGCTGTGCTTCCATGGTCGGAACGGAACAGAAAGTGCTGGTCGAGGAGAAAAATGAAAAAAACGGGCTGTTAACCGGCCGCACGGACGGAAATATTATTGTTGATTTTCAGGGGAACGAAGCCAACATCGGCAATTTTACCCGGGTGAAGATTACCGCCGCGCGCAACTGGATTTTGACCGGCGAGGAACTTTGAACCACAAACGACAGGTTTTGAAAATATATATTAAGGAGTAATTCAATGGATATTATCAGTTTGGCAAGGGAAATCGGTAAGGAAATTCAAAAGGACGAGCGTTACCTGAAAATGCATGTCGCCCAGCAGAACGCCGATGAGGACCAGCAGCTGCAGCAGATGATCGGCGAATTTAACCTGAAACGCATTGCCATTAATACGGAGTCCCAGAATGCAAACGCTGACCCAGAGAAAATACAGACCCTAAATCGGGAGCTTCGCGCGGTTTACGAGCAGATTATGAAGAATCCGCGCATGACAGCTTACAATGAAGCCAAAAAGGATTTTGATACGCTTTTAAAGCGCGTTAACGCCATTATTTCCCTTTCTGCCGAAGGGGAAGATCCGGAAACTGCGGATTACGAGGAGCATTCCTGCGGCGGGAACTGCAGTTCCTGCAGCGGCTGCCACTAATTCGAAAAAATCTTTCAAGGAGGCGGTATTTGCGCTATGGCAGCCTTATCCCCAATGATGCAGCAGTATTTTGAAATTAAGAATCAGTATCCCGACACGATACTGTTTTTCCGCCTCGGCGATTTTTACGAAATGTTTTACGATGACGCAAAACTTGCATCGAAGGAACTGGATTTAACGCTTACCGGCCGCGACTGCGGGCAAGAGGAGCGAGCGCCGATGTGCGGTGTTCCGTTCCACAGCTACGAAACTTACCTTGCCCGTCTGGTGGCCAAAGGCTACAAGGTGGCAATCTGCGAGCAGATGGAAGACCCAGCCTTGGCCAAGGGGTTGGTCAAGCGCGACATTATCCGTGTGGTTACCCCCGGAACCGTGCTGGAAAGCAGCATGCTCGATGAAAGCCGGAATAACTATATCTGCTCGCTCTGTGTGGAAAACGCCGGGGCGGGCGTCTGCTTTGCGGACGTTTCCACCGGGGAGCTGCACGCTACCTCGCTTGCCGACGGCAACTTGACAGAGCAGCTGAAAAACGAGCTTTCTCGCTATTCCCCAAGGGAAATTCTGATTAATCAGGAAGCGCTCGGCCTGGCGGAACTGCCGAAGTTTATACGCGAGCGCCTTTCCGCCAGCCTAGAACTGCTGGATCCGCCGGAATACGATACCAATGCCTGTACCACGCAGGTTCTGGAGCAGTTTCACCGGGAAACGCTCGACGCACTGGATTTGGGGGACAAGCCCGAAATTGTGCGCGCGCTTGGGGCGCTGTTCGGGTACTTGAAACGCACCCAGCGCACCGGGTTGGAGCGAATGACTTCCATCAACCTTTACACCGGCGCGCAGTACATGCACCTTGACCTGAACGCACGCCGCAACCTGGAGCTGTTGGAAACCATGCGCTCTAAGGAAAAACGCGGCTCACTGCTTTGGGTGCTGGACAAGACCCACACGCCCATGGGCAAACGCTTAATCCGCAGCTGGATCGAGCAGCCGCTGTTAAGCCCTGCACAGATCAGCCGCCGCCTGAACGCGGTGGAGGAGCTTACCCAGGATTCCATTCTGCGCGGCAGCATTGCGGAGCAGCTGACCGGCATTCACGATTTGGAACGCTTGATGTCGCGGATTGTCTATGGTTCCGCAAACGGGCGGGAATTGCGCTCGCTTGCCTCTGCCACGGAGCGGCTGCCCAAACTGAAAGAACTCATTTCTTCGACAAAGTCGGAGCTTCTTTCCCGCATTTGTGCAGAAATTGACGAACTGCAGGATGTCCGCTCCTTGATTGAACGCGCGATTGTAGAGGACCCGCCGTTTTCCGTGCGCGAGGGCGGCATTATTCAGCCGGGCTACAGCGAAGAACTGGACCTGCTGAAAGGCGATATGAGTGACAGCCAGGGCATCATTGCCCGGATCGAGGCGCAGGAGCGCGAACGCACGGGAATCCCGAAGCTGAAAGTCGGATACAACCGCGTATTCGGATATTATATTGAAATCAGCAACGGCTACAAGGACCAGGCACCGCCGGAGTACATACGCAAACAGACGCTCACAAACTGCGAGCGTTTCATCACGCCGGAACTGAAGGAACTGGAGGGCAAAATCCTCGGCGCGCACGACAAGTCCGTACAGTTGGAATATCAGCTGTTCGACGAGGTGCGCCGGAAGGTTGCAGAGCAGCTGAACCGTGTGCAGCAGACCGCACAGGCCGTTGCACGGCTGGACGTGCTGAATTCGTTCGCACAGGTTTCGGTTGACCATAACTATACGCGCCCTGTGGTGAATTTGGACGGAAAAATTATTCTGAAGGAAAGCCGCCATCCGGTTGTGGAAGTGCTGCTGGACGCACCCTTTGTGCCGAATGATGTTCAGCTGGATATGGACGAAAACCGCGTGGCGATTATCACCGGTCCGAACATGGCCGGGAAATCCACCTATATGCGACAGACTGCGCTGATCGTTATCATGGCGCAGATTGGCTGTTTTGTGCCGGCCTCCTATGCCGAAATCGGCATTGTGGACAGCATTTTCACCCGTGTGGGCGCGTCGGATGACCTAGCTTCCGGCCAATCTACCTTTATGGTGGAAATGTCGGAGGTGGCAGATATTATTCGCAGCGCCACGCCGCGAAGTTTGCTGATTCTGGACGAAATCGGGCGCGGCACCTCTACCTTTGACGGCATGAGCATTGCCCGCGCAGTGCTGGAATATGTTGCGGACAAACAGCAGCTTGGCGCAAAGGCGCTGTTTGCCACACACTACCATGAACTGACCATAATGGAAGATTTGGTTGATGGGGTAAAAAATTACAACATCGCCGTGAAAAAGCGCGGCGACGACATCACGTTCCTGCGCCGCATTGTGCGGGGCGGGGCGGACGACAGCTTCGGCATTGAAGTCGCAAAACTTGCGGGCGTACCGAACAAAGTGGTGAGCCGCGCAAAGCAGATTCTGGCAGAGCTGGAAAGCGGAAAGCAGGTTACGGCGCCCAAAAAGAGAAAAAAGCAGGACGACGAACCCGAAGAACTGCAGTTGGCGCTGACCCCTCCCAACGTGACGGAAGTAATGGAACGGCTGAAAAAGTTGGATGTTAACACACTGACCCCGATCGAGTGCATGAACACGCTGTTTGAGTTAAGCACGCTGGCAAAATAAATGCAGTCGGTTTACACAGCGAAATAGCAGCAAGGGGGAATCACAATGCCGCAAATCTATCAGACCAAACAGCCGGGGCTGACCATTCGTTTTGCGCAGGAGGCGGATGTTCCGGCGATTCTGGATTTTATCCGTGGGCTCGCGGAATACGAGCACATGACACAGGACGTTTCCGCAACGGAGGAGATTCTTCGCGATTCCCTGTTTGTTCGGAAAAAAGCCGAAACGGTTCTTGCCGAACAGGACGGAAAACCGGTTGGGTTTGCACTGTTTTTTCATAATTTTTCCACGTTCCTCGGCAAGCCGGGGATTTATCTGGAAGATTTGTTTGTGTGGCCCGAGGCGCGCGGCCGCGGCGTAGGCAAAGCCTTGCTTTCGTTTTTAGCAAAGCTGGCGGTGGAACGCGACTGCGGACGGCTGGAATGGTCGTGCCTGGACTGGAACGAACCGTCCATTTCGTTTTACCGTTCGATGGGCGCAGTTCCTCTGTCTGAATGGACCGTTTACCGGGAAACCGGCGCGTCGCTCACGGCTCTTGCAGAGCAGTTTTAATATGATCACATCATCACATGAAAACCAAAAGGAAGATTTTTATCATGTACAAGTTGACCAGGCTGACTTCGGAAATGGAGCGCGAATATCAAGATTATATTGAGGAATGGCGCCATTCCGGGGAAATGATTGTACCCATGTCCTCCGATCATCAGGAACTGACCTACACGCAGTATTTGAACAGTCTGCGTGCGTTTGAGCACGAGGAAACCTGTCCAAAGAATTTTGTTCCGGGTACTACGTGGTTTTATGTGAATGATGCAGGACGGATTTTAGGTGCAGTGAATCTTCGCCACCGTTTGAACGAATCCCTTCTGAATTTCGGCGGGCATATCGGTTACGGGGTGCGTCCCAGTGAACGGAGAAAGGGTTACGCTTGTGCCATGCTGGCCCTTGCTCTGGAGGAATCCAAAAAACTGGGGCTGACCCGGGTTTTGGTGACCTGCGATAAGAAAAACATCGCTTCTGCCCGTACCATTCAAAAGAACGGCGGCGTGCTGGAAAACGAGGTTTTGGAGGACGGCAGAATCACACAGCGGTACTGGATTGCGCTGGCCTGAGCGGATGCCCGCGAAAGCGGGCTTTTCGTGTATCTAGGAATGACCAAGATTTACAAGAATTAATTTATAAAGGAAAGTGACGATATAAAAGGAGGTGCGCGTTTGGGAAAAATCAACGTGCTGGACAAACATGTGGCCGAACTGATTGCCGCGGGGGAAGTGGTGGAACGCCCGTCCTCCGTGATTAAGGAACTGGTGGAAAATTCGATTGACGCAGGTTCCTCCGCTGTTACGGTGGAAATTAAGAATGGCGGCATTTCCTATATCCGTGTAACGGACAATGGCTGCGGCATCGCGCGGGAGGATGTTCCGGTGGCGTTTCTGCGTCACGCTACCAGCAAGGTGCGGGAACAGGATGATTTGGAAAATATCGGGACGCTCGGGTTCCGCGGCGAAGCGCTGGCTTCCATTGCGGCGGTCGCGCGGGTGGAGTTGATTACGCGCACCAAGCAGGAATTGGCCGGCACACACTATGTGATTTCGGGTGGGGAAGAAGAACTTTGCGAAGATGCTGGCTGTGCGCCCGGTTCGACAATCCTTGTGCGGGATTTGTTTTATAATACTCCTGCGCGCATGAAATTCCTGAAAAAAGATATGGCGGAAGGAAACGCCGTTGCGGGCGTGCTGGACAAAATTGCACTTTCACATCCGGAAATTTCCATCCGATTTCTGCGGGATTCGCGCGAAACGCTGCATACCCCCGGGGACGGCAAACTCCGTTCTGCCATTTATTCGGTATACGGCAAGGAGTTTTCCTCTGGATTAATTCCGGTGGATTATGAGCTGAACGGAGTGAAGGTATGGGGGTTTGTCAGCAAACCTGCCTATGCCCGCCCAAACCGCAGCATGCAGCAGTTTTACATTAATGGGCGCTATGTGAAAAGCCGTACGGCCATGGTGGCGATGGAGGAAGCGTTCAAGGGCTCCTTAATGGTCGGCAAAGTACCAGCCTGTGTGCTGCACCTTGCCATTGCGCCAAGCGCGGTGGATGTGAATGTGCATCCGGCGAAAATCGAGGTGCGCTTCCTCAATGAAAAACCGATTTTCGAAGCAGTGTACCACGGGGTGAAAACCGCGCTGAATCAGGGGGATACGCCCGTTGCGGTCGCGCTGAAAAAGCCTGCGCAGACCATTCTTTCCCCGTTTGCGCAGCCGGAGCCGGCCGCGCAGCTACGGATGGATATCTCTGTTTCCCAAGCGCCTTCTTCGGAAAGAGTCGTTGCCCCTACGCGGCCCCAGGTGGATGCGGCCAAACCGCCCGTCCGTAATTTTGCCGTGCACGATGTGCAGAAAATGCCCATCCGCATGGATTACGGAATGAATTATGTCCGCCCGGCTTCCGCGCCGGAAGCGGAAAAGCCGGAACTTTCCCTTGCACCCAGTCCCGTGGAACAGAAAGCCGTTCCGTCTTTTGCGGAGCAGAACGTGAAGCTGCCGGAACCCCCGATGGAGCAGGAGCCGCCCACTGCGGCTCAACCCCTTACGGAAGAACCGGCGTGCCAGCCGGAGCGCCTGATTGGGGAAGCGTTCGGTACGTACATCATTTTACAGCGCGGAAAAGACGAGCTTGTTTTTATCGACAAGCACGCTGCCCATGAACGGATGCTTTATGAAAAGCTGAAAGCGCAGGGGGGACAGGCCGTGCAGCAAATGCTGCTCAGCCCCGTTCCAGTTACACTGGAAAAGGGCGAATACACCGCCGTGCTGGAAGCAAAGGAAACACTGGCGCAGGCCGGCTTTGAGATTGACGACTTCGGTTCCGGCACCGTTTTGGTACGAAGTGTCCCGTTGGTACTGGGCGCGGAGGAAGATGTGGCGGATGCCCTGATGGAAATGGCAGGGTATCTGCTCAATGCCAAAAACGATATTACAACGGAAAAGCTGGACTGGCTGTATCATAACGTGGCGTGCCGAGCGGCGGTTAAGGCAGGGGACGAAAGCTCCCCGCAGGAGCTGGTGGAACTTGCACAACGCGTGGAGCGGGAAGATGTGCGCTACTGCCCGCACGGGCGCCCCGTCAGCTTTGTTTTGACCAAAAAGGAACTGGAACACCAGTTTGGACGGATTTAATCCGTTTTTCCACGGTGGGGAGAATTTAGCGCAGGCTTTGGAAAGGAGGGCTGTGGCGTTGTGTGAAACCAATCAAATACCGGTTGTGGCTGTGGTCGGCCCCACAGCCTCCGGCAAGACCCGCCTTGCGGTGGAACTTGCCCTGCGCCGGAACGGAGAGGTCATTTCCGCCGATTCCATGCAGATTTACAAGGGCATGACCATTGGAACGGCAAAGCCGGACCAGGCCGAAATGCGCGGGGTTCCGCATCATCTGATGGACTTTCTGGAGCCGTCACGCTCGTTCAGCGTAGCTGATTATGTGGAGCTTGCCTCCCAATGCATCGCAGAGCTTCACAGCCGGAGAAAACTGCCGGTGCTTGCCGGGGGAACCGGGCTGTACGTTCGCTCCCTGCTTCAGAATGTCCATTTTACCGAAGCTGACCGGGACGACGCGCTGCGCGCGCGCCTGTGGGAAACGGCGGAGCGCGAGGGCGTGGAGCCGCTGCTGGAAGAACTGCGCAGAATTGATCCGCAATCCGCTGAACGGATTCATCCCAACAATCTGAAGCGCGTGATTCGCGCGATAGAAATCTACCATACTACGGGCATTACCATGACGGAGCAGATCGAACGCTCCCGAAAAATTCCTTCGCCCTACCGTACCTGCATGATTGGCTTGGATTACCGTAACCGGGACGTCCTTTATGAACGCATTAACCGCCGTGTGGACGATATGATGGAGCGTGGGTTGTTGGAAGAAGCAAAAGAAGTGCTGGAGTCGGATTGTTCCGGCACCGCGCTACAGGCCATTGGGTACAAGGAGCTGCTGCCGTATTTTCGTGGGGATTATCCGCTTGCCGAAGCGGTGGAACGCATTAAGCAGGAAACCCGGCGCTATGCCAAGCGTCAGCTGACCTGGTTCCGCCGGGAACCGGGGGTTCACTGGATTTACGTGGATGAATGCTCCGGATTTGAAGCGGTTGCACAGGAAGCACTGCACTGGATCGATGAAGTTCTGTTCACTTCACAATCTTAGAAGAAAGGGAATGGAGGAGAAACCGGTTGAACAATCCGCTGCTGAAAAAACTTGCGTCTAGCTTGCTCGCCATCCTGATTCTGATTTATGTTGGTTATCAGATTTACAATACGAAATTTACCAATCTTGCAACGGAAACAGCGGCTTACGCTACGGTGTCGAACTCCATTCAGGTGGAAGGGATTGCGGTGCGCACGGAAAGCGTGATTTCCGGAAACATCAACGGCGTTGTCGATTATGTGATTCCAAACGGAGGAAAGGTTGCGAACGGCGGAAAAGTCGCGCAGATTTACGCGGATTCCCAAAGCGCAATGAACCAGAAAAAGCTGCAAAGCCTGGATGCGGAAATCGCTAAACTGGAAAAGCTCGGTACGCCGGGCGACACGTATGCGGCGAACCCCGACACCATCGTTAAGCAGATCAATCTGAAGCTGGATGACCTGCTGGGTTCGGTAAACGATTCCGATTACAGCACTGTTTCCTCCTGCCGAGAGGATTTGCTTTACCTGCTCAACGAACGCCAGATTGTGGCGGATAAAACCGCCCGGTTCGACACGCGCATTAAGGCGCTGAAAGCGCAACGCGACGCGTTGGCAAAGGAAAATTCCCAACCGACCGGTTCGGTGACGGCACCGGTTCCGGGGTATTTTATCAATATGACGGACGGATACGAGAATGCCTTCAATGTCAAAAATATTCTGAACCTGACCACCTCCGAGCTGAAACAAAAGCTTGAGACCAAACCGGAGCCCATTACCAACGCGGTGGGGAAAATTTGTTCCAACTTTAACTGGTATTTTGTATTTTTGTTGCCGGAAAATAATTATTCCCAGGTTCGCCTTGGGAATACGGTTTCCATCCAGTTTCCCTTTGCCGCAAGCGAATCGGTCCCTGCAAAGGTGGCGGCGGTGAATAAAACGCCGACGCAGGCCGCGGTGGTGCTGCAAAGCAATTATATGAATTCGTCGATTGCGTCCATCCGTAAGGAAACGGCGCAGATCTGCACGGATGAATATACGGGAATCCGGGTCAGCCAAAAGGCGGTCCATTTTGAAGATGTCACGAAAAAAGTCAAGGACAAAGACGGAAAGACAACCTCGGTTACCAAAAATGTTCAGGGTGTATATGTTTTGCAGGGGAATCAGGTGGTCTTCCGGCAGATTATTCCGCTGCTTAGTACGGAGAACTATGTTTTATGCAAGGCAAACCCTTCTTCGGATGAACTGATGACGGACTCCACCATACAGCTTTCCGATGAAGTGGTTTTGGAAGGGAGTAATCTTTACAATGGAAAAGTTGTCAAATGAGATGGAAAAGCGGTTTCGTGATTTGGAGGAAAATCTGAAGGTGATCCGCGACGGAATTTCCGAAGCGTCGGTAAAGTCGGGCCGCAGCCCGCAGGACATTACCCTGCTTGCGGCAACCAAAACCGTGCCGGTGGAACTGATTAACCACGGAATTTCGCTTGGCATTGACCACATCGGCGAAAATAGGGTGCAGGAGCTCTGCGAAAAGTATCCATCCTATGCGCTTTCCAACTGCGCACTGCATTTTATCGGCCACCTGCAGACGAATAAGGTTAAAAACCTGATCGGTAAGGTGCAGATGATTCAGTCGGTGGACAGCGTGAAGTTGGCTTCCGAAATTTCACGCCTTTCGGAAAAGCAGGGAATTGCCACCGACGTTTTGGTTGAGGTCAACATTGGTGCGGAAGAAAATAAATCCGGCGTGTCCACCGAGGAATTGTACGACCTAATTCCGCAGATTGCCGCCTTTCAGGGGGTGCGCGTGCGCGGATTGATGGCAATTCCGCCCGCAGGAGCAGACGAACGGGAAACTATGGGTTATTTTTCAAAGATGTACAAATATTTTGTTGACATAAAGGCTAAAAAAATAGATAATGTTACTATGGATTTTTTATCAATGGGAATGTCATCCGATTATGGACAGGCTATTCTAGCGGGCTCAAATATGGTTCGTGTGGGATCGGCGCTGTTCGGACCGAGAATTTATCAATAACAACCATTAACTAAAAAAACGGGAGGCTTTAAAATGGCAGGTCTGGTTGAAAAGCTCAAGGGAATGTGGAATCCTCCGGAAGACGAGTACGACTATGATTACGACGAAGAACTGCAGGATGATATTCCTGTCGGCGTAAAGGAAGAACCCGAGTTTCATGAGCGTGAAGTGGTAAAACACCCTGTCGCTTCAGGAAACGGAAATAAAGTGGTCAATATTCATGCTACGGCGCAGCTTCAGGTTGTGTTGTTCAAGCCCGAACGTTTTGGGGAAGACACCTGCGCCATTGCGGATGAGCTTTTGAAAATGCACACGGTGGTTCTAAACCTGGAAAGCACCAATAAGGATGTCTCCCGCCGGATTATTGATTTTCTCAGCGGTGTCGCATATGCGAACGGCGGGAAAATCAAGCGTGTGGCGACCAGCACCTTTATTATTACCCCGTATAATGTCGATTTGACGGGCGATGACGTTTTGGACGAATTGGAAAACAACGGCGTGTATTTTTAATGGAGAGAAATCGGGAAGACGATGTACTGGGAGCTCGTCTGCGCGATGCGGTTCGCCTTGCGCAGAATGGGGGCCGCCCCCGCTTTATCGGTTTTTTAGATGAACGCCAGGCAGATTTCGTACAGCATACAATGAAACAACTTTTCTGTGAAAACTATATGCTCTGGGGCGGCTATGACGACGCGGAGCGTGTAGTTTTTGGCGTATTTCCGGACTTTCTTGTACCGGATGCATCCGCGTTTCCCATTGAGGCGCTGACCGTTTCTTTCCGGCGCGCCGACACCCTTACGCACCGTGATTTTTTGGGTTCGTTCCTCTCCAAAGGAATCGAAAGGGAAACGCTGGGTGATATTTTAGTGGAAGAAGGCCGTTGTGTGCTGTTCGTGCGCAGTGAAATTGCGGATTTTGTGCGAAATCAGACGGATAAGGTCGGCCGGGTCGGTGTAAAGTTGTCACCCGGTGCGGAAGAACCGCTGCCTGCGGCGCATCGCTTTGAGGAGTTTCAGTCGGTTGTCGCTTCTGCGCGGCTGGACTGTATTGTTGCGGCGGCCATTGGTTCCAGCCGGGAAAAGGCGGGGGAAATCATCCGCGCCGGTCTGGTGATGGTAAATCATGAGGTGTCCACATCGCTTTCTGCCGCGGTTTCGCCGGGAAGCAAGCTGTCCATTCGCGGAAAAGGACGTTTTATTGTGGATCGTATCGGCCCCCTGACCAAAAAGGGACGGCTGAGTATTGCAGGACGGAAATATATTTAATAGGAGGGCTTTGGGAAATGCTAACATTAAACGATATTATTAACGCCAGTTTCAGGAAATCCGGTTTTTCCGGCTACCGCGTGGAAGATGTGGATCAGTTCATCGATCAGGTAAAAGAATCGTTCGACGCGCTGCAAAAGCGGACCATCAGTCAGAAGGAAGAGTATGAAAAGCTGAAGGCGGAAAATGATCTTCTGACCGATAAGATAAAAATCCTTGCTCAGAAGGTGGAAGATTACCGTTCGGAAGAGGAAGAGATTAAAAACGCTTTGGTCAGCGCGCAAAAGCTGGGCGACGCTTCCGTCCGGGAAGCCCGCCACAAGGCAGAGATTATTCTGAAAGACGCCAACTTGAAGGCTGAGCGGATTATTGCCAATGCAGATCAGGCGATTATTGAGCAGAAAAAAGAAATGGAGCGCCTACAGAAACAAGCCGCCGATTTTCGCACCAAACTTTTGGATTTGTATAAGCAGCACCTTACCCTGATTAACGCCCTCCCGGTCCAGAAGCCGGAAGAAAAGGCACAGGAGCCGGCTACGCCTGCCGCCGTGCCGGAAGAACCGGTACGTGAGGAGCCCGCACCAGCCCAGAACGTTACTCCGACTGTTTCGCATGCTGACGAAGCGCCGCTTTCCCAGGCGTTTCATACGGGGGAAGAACCGGCGGATGATGACGCCGACCCTCTGTTCCGGGCGGAAGTTTCCAACTTTGACGACACCCAGGCGTTTGAAGCGCTTTCTGGTCACTATACCGCCATTCAGTTTGGAGCCGAAGAAGAAAAGTAAACCAAACGGATGATTTTATTCTGAATTTTTCAGTGCCCAAACCACCGAAGGAGAGAGAAATAGATCAATGGATTACAAGAATACCTTGAATCTTCCAAAAACTGATTTTCCCATGCAGGCCAACCTGCCGAAACGGGAGCCCGGCATGCTGAAAGCATGGGAAGATAATAAAATCTATGAAAAGATTATGAAGAAAAACGAGGGAAAGCCGGTTTATGTCCTCCACGATGGCCCGCCCTATGCCAACGGCGATATTCACCTTGGCACCGCGCTGAACAAGACGCTAAAGGATATTATCGTGCGTTATAAGAATATGTCCGGTTTTCAGGCTCCGTATGTTCCGGGCTGGGATACCCACGGTCTTCCGACAGAACTGAAAGCGCGTAAAAAAGCCGGGGTGGACAATTCCACTACGATTTCTGATGTAGAGCTGCGCAAAATCTGCCGGGAATTCGCGCTCAGCTATCTGGACGGCCAGCGCAATCAGTTTAAGCGCCTGGGCGGCATCGGCGACTGGGACCATCCCTATATTACGCTCACCCACGATTTTGAAGCAAAGCAGATTGAAATCTTTTCCGAAATGGCAACCAAGGGTTTCATTTACAAAGGTTTGAAGCCGGTTTATTGGTGCCCTGAATGTGAAACGGCGCTTGCCGAAGCAGAAATTGAATATGCGGAGGATCCGTGCGATTCTATCTATGTAAAGTTCCGCGTGACCGACGATAAAGGAATGTTCTCTGCGAAAGGCGCCGACCTGAAAAACACCTATTTCGTGATTTGGACAACAACTACCTGGACTCTGCCGGGCAACGTAGCAATCTGCCTCGGCCCCGATTTTGAATATTCTTTGATTCGCTGGGAAAACGAATATTATATCATGGCGACCGCGTTGTATGAAAGCGCCATGCAGGAAGCGGGCAAAACCGGCTATGAAGTGGTTGCAACGTTCCAAGGCTCCGAACTGGACGGCATGAAGGCTGCTCATCCGTTCCTGGACCGTACTTCTTACATTATTGTCGGCGACCATGTTACACTGGAAAGCGGTACCGGCTGTGTTCATACCGCGCCTGGGCACGGTGTGGAAGACTTTAATGTATGCCATGACCACTACCCGGAGATTCCGGTTATCGTTCCGGTGGACAACCACGGAAGGCTGACCGAAGAAGCCGGTGAACTGTTTGCCGGCCTGACCACGCATCAGGCAAACCATGCCATTGCGGAGCACTTGCAGAAGATTGGCGCTATGTTTGCTGTAAAGCATATTATTCACCAGTATCCGCACTGCTGGCGCTGCAAAAAGCCGGTCCTATTCCGCGCGACGGAACAGTGGTTCTGTTCGGTGGACGCCATTAAGCAAAAGGCCGTGGAAGAAATTAATAAGGTCAACTGGGTGCCTGCTTGGGGCCGCGACCGCATTACCTCCATGGTAATGGACCGCAACGACTGGTGTATTTCCCGCCAGCGCCGCTGGGGCGTTCCGATTCCGATTTTCTACTGCAAAGACTGTGGTGAGCCGCTGATTTCCAAGGAAGCCATGGCCGCTGTTTCGGACTTATTCCGCCGGGAAGGTTCCGACGCGTGGTACAGCAAAGAAGCAAAGGAAATTCTTCCGGCGGGAATCAAATGTGCCAAATGCGGCTGCACCGAGTTCACGCAGGAACGCGATATTATGG
This sequence comes from Clostridiales bacterium, assembly GCA_012839345.1. GTDB lineage: Bacteria > Bacillota > Clostridia > Oscillospirales > Acutalibacteraceae > Caproiciproducens. Next base: position 121,119 of record DUNN01000029.1, read on the forward strand.
ATGTTTGGTTTGACTCCGGCGTAACCCATGCCGCAGTGGCAGACCAGCGCCCGGAACTGCATTGGCCGGCCGATTTGTACCTGGAGGGTGCCGACCAGTACCGCGGCTGGTTCCAGTCCTCGCTGCTGACCTCAGTTGCTTGGCGCGGAAAAGCCCCGTACAAGGCGGTTGTCACCCATGGCTGGGTGGTGGACGGCGAAGGCCGGAAAATGTCCAAATCCTTGGGGAACGGAATTGTTCCAAGCGAGATTGTGGAGCAGTACGGCGCGGACATTCTCCGCCTTTGGGTCGCGTCTTCCGATTATCACGCAGATATTCGTATTTCCAAAGAAATTTTGAAGCAGCTTTCCGATGCGTACCGCAAAATCCGCAATACGGCGCGCTTTATTCTGGGCAACCTCAGCGATTTTGATCCGGATCAAAACAGCGTCGCGCTGGATCGGCTTCAGCCGATTGACCGCTGGGCTTTGCACCGCTTTGACGAATTGACCCGGCAGGTCTGTGAAGGTTACGAATCCTTTGAGTTCCACAATGCATACCATGCCATTCATAATTTCTGTGTGGTCGATATGTCCAACTTCTATTTGGATGTTTTAAAAGACCGACTGTATGTTGAAAAAGCGGACAGCGAAAGCCGGCGCGCTGCCCAGACCACGATGTATTTGATTTTGAACGGAATGACGCGTTTGATTTCTCCAATTCTGGCGTTTACCTCTGATGAAATCTGGCACAGCATGCCTCATGGCGCGGGGGATGACCCAGAATGCGTTCTGTTCAACGAAATGCCAAAACCGACTGGTGTGAATGCCGACGAAGCGTTTATCGCACGTTGGGACAAAATCCACGCAATCCGTGATGACGTAAAGAAAGCGCTTGAGCTTGCACGAACCGAAAAGATTATCGGTGCTCCGCTGGATGCAAAGGTGCAGCTGTTCTGCACCGGTGAACTTTACGATTTTGTCCGGTCAGTGGAAGACGAACTTCCGGCGGTTCTGATTGTATCCCAGGTTACGGTGTCGGCAGAGGGAAAAGGTTCTTTTGCCGGGGAATCCGTTCCGGAACTGTCGGTCAGCGTTGCACACGCGGACGGCGAAAAATGCCCGCGCTGCTGGAGTTACAGCAATACCATCGGCAGCGACCCGGCGCATCCGGAAGTCTGCGAACGCTGCGCACATGCGCTGCATGAAGCCGACTGACGCCATTTAAAGTTCGGACCGGTCAAAGCGAATCTTTTGTGTCTGCTTAAAAAACAAAGCCGGCTGTCCGGCAAAGCTTTCTGCTGGAAAGAACTTCAGTAAAATCAGTTTTATTCTTTAGGGCGGATCCAATACTCCGCCCTTTTTTACAGAATTTTAGGGAATGCAAGCTGAGCGATCAACGGAGCTGGTCGGAATGACATCATCAGAAAAAGGGGATTGTTATGGGAATTCTTGTTCTGGTAATATCCGCGGTAGCAATTGCGGTGGATCAGGTATTAAAGAATATTGTCGTACAGAATTTAAAACCAAATGGAAACATCAATGCCATACCGGGCTTCCTGCGTTTTATTTATGTGGAAAACCGCGGTGCGGCGTTTGGCATCTTTCAGAACCAGCAGTGGTTCTTTATCATTGTTACCGCGGTCATTTGCGTTCTGATTATTCTGGCGCTGTTTTTTTACACGCATCATGAATTCTTTTCCTATGCTGCGTCTGCTTTGATTGTCGGCGGCGGAATCGGCAACCTAATTGACCGGGTGCGCGCCGGTTTTGTCGTAGATTATATCAGTGTGTCGTTTTTCCCACCCGTGTTTAATTTTGCGGACTGCTGTGTTACAGTTGGCACCGTGTTCCTGATTATACACATGCTGTTTTTCTATGAGAGAGACGGAGATGTGGAGCGGGTGATTCGTTCCAGATGAGTGATAGCCATATTACACTGACGCTGGAAGCGGAGGACGAGGAAATTCGTCTGGACAGACTCATCAGCCTGAAAATTCCGGAGCTGACGCGTTCTGCCGCCGAAAAGCTGATTACTCGGGGCCTTGTCACCTCCGGCGGAGTAGTGCTGCCGAAAAGCGCGCAGGGACGCGCCGGGCAGCAGATTGAAGTTACCATTCCGGAACCGCAGGGACTGGATGTGAAAGCGGAAAATATTCCGCTGGAAATTATGTATGAAGATGACGACCTGCTGGTGGTCAACAAGCCGAAAGGAATGGTGGTGCACCCCGCCGCCGGAAATTACGAGGGCACGCTGGTCAATGCGCTTCTGGCGTACTGCGGCGATTCGCTTTCCGGTATTAACGGCGTGATCCGCCCCGGTATTGTGCACCGGATTGACAAAGATACCAGCGGCCTGTTAATCGTCGCAAAAAACGATTTTGCTCACCGCATTCTGGCGGAACAGATTAAAGAGCATAGCTTTACGCGTGTTTATGAAGCGGTGGTGCATGGGCATTTAAAGCAGGACGAAGGAACGGTAGATGCGCCCATTGGGCGTCATCCGGTGGACCGCAAAAAAATGGCCGTGACACAGAAAAATTCCCGTAACGCCGTCACGCATTACCGCGTGCTCGCGCGGTACGACGGACTGACCCATGACTTTGCCCAGGGGTTCACCCATGTGCAGTGCAGGCTGGAAACGGGCCGCACGCACCAAATTCGCGTACACATGGCGTATCTTGGCCACCCGGTTGCGGGGGACCCGGTTTACGGCCCGAAAAAGGTGGTGCCCAACCTAAACGGGCAGTGTCTGCACGCGCGCGTGATTGGGTTTCGCCACCCGAGGGATGGGCGATATATTGAGATCACCAGTGAGCTGCCCGCGTATTTTACTGATTTTCTGGCGAAGCTTCACCGGATTTAGACACTTAATAGAAGATATGACTGCAATTCCCGGGAGGAACTTTTTTGGACTTAAATGGAATTTTGGTAATCTCTGATTTGGATGGTACGCTGATTGACCGAAATTACACGGTGCCGGAGCGTACCCTGCGCGCCGTGGAGCGTTTGAAACGCGCCGGGGGCCGGTTTACGGTCGCGACCGGCCGCTCGCCGGAATCTGGTCGACGGTACATAGAAGCGGTTGCACCAAACAGCCCGGGCGTCATTCTGAACGGCACGCTGGTTTATGATTTTGAAACCGGCAAAATCCTTTGGCAGAATCCGATGAATACCTCCGGCGCGAAAGAATGCATTGACCGGATTCGGGATCATTTCCCCGAAACGGGCATTGAGGTGTTCGCAACGCAGGGACTGGGCGTGGTACATCGCAACGAATGGATTACGCAGCACCTGTCCCGTGAAGGAATCCGGGAGTTTCTTCCGGATGTGTTTCACGGCCCGGTTTTGTGCAAGGCAATTTTTGCGGACGAGGCCGATGTTATCCGTAAAATCATCGATTTCACCGGGACCTTTGCACATGAGGAAGTGCGGTTTGTAACATCCAGCCCGTATTTTTTGGAAATGCTCCCGGCTAAGGCAGACAAAGGCTCGGCCCTGCGGGAACTGATGCGCATTTGCGGCTATGCCCGCGAACAGGTCTATGCCATCGGGGACTATTACAATGATCTGGAATTGCTGGACGCCGCTGGCTTTGCCGCGGTACCGGACAATGCGCCGGACGACTTGAAACAGCGGGCAGATTTGGTGGTTTGCAGCTGTGACGAGGGTGCAGTCGGTAATCTGATCGAATATCTCGAACAAAAGTAGGTTTTTAGATGGAACAGGAAACCCTGCATCAGCGTTATCTGGTGGTTTTTGCATTGATTCTGTGCGCAGTAATGGTGCTTTACAACGTTTTTTACGTGCCGGATGTATCCCTTTCTAATGTTACGGTTTCCATTGACGCTTCGTCCGGCCAGCCATTCGAGAATTCCTCCGTTTTGTCTTCCGATGAAGAATATGTTCCCAGTGCAGTATCTTCTGGGGATTTTTCAGGTGCCGGGTCGAAAAGCATTTCTTCCAAAGCTGCGGCTTCGGGCGGAAAAATCAACCTGAACACCGCCACCGCACAGCAGCTCAGCGATGGACTGAACGGAGTCGGTGAGGTGCTTGCAAAACGGATTGTGGATTATCGGGAAACACACGGCCGTTTTCAATCGGTTTCTGAACTGAAGAATGTTACCGGAATTGGCGAAAAGCTGTATGCGAAGATTCAGAATCAGGTTACTGTGGGGGATTAGGCATTTCCCGCGGGTTTGGGTCGTCTGTTTGAAACCGGAATTTTCAAGATAACAAAATAAGAAGCAGGCATCCGCTCCTATCGTGAGTGGGTGCCTGCTTTCGTTCTGAGAAGTGATTCATTTTTCACTGAAAAATATATCAATGGGAAGTGGAAATCAGGGCAGTTCGTTTTTCCGTGTGTGTTCCGCTAAATAGACATCTGCGGCTTTCTCCATCTTTTTCATAGATTTTTGCGTCCGATTCATGTAACAAATGGATTTCACCAGCACCCAGCCGCTTAATACGGAGCACAGTGCGGTCATGACCGCTACGGCTGCGCCAAAAATGCGAAAGATTCTTTTCCGGTTTTCCGGGTTCATTCTTTCACCCCCTGCTTTCTTTATTCGCCAAAGCTAATTCCAATGTTACGCGCGGTTTGCACAATTTCCGAATCGGCGGGAACCAGCTTTAGTTTTCCTGCTACTTCGCTCAAAGGCACCGGAACAATCCGTTCCTTTTGCAGCGCGACCATGTTGCCGTAATTTTGTTCCGCAATCAGGTCCACGGCCGCCGCGCCAAAGCGGGTGGCCAGCAGGCGGTCATAGGCGCAGGGGCTGCCGCCGCGCTGAAAATGTCCAGGAACTGTTACGCGGATTTCAGACCCAATTTTTTCGCCAATTTCGTTTGCCAGCCGGTACGAGATGGAGGGAAACCGCATTGCTGCGCGTGCGGCCTTGAATTCTTTTTTGCTCATTTTTGCCTCGTCTTGGGAAAGTGCGCCCTCCGCGACCGCAAGAATGGAAAAACGCTTGCCTGCCTGATTTCTCGCCTCCAGCGTTTCCAAAATGATGTCGAGTTCATAAGGAATTTCGGGAATTAGAATCACGTCCGCCCCGCCGGAAATACCTGCGTGCAGCGTCATCCAGCCTGCCTTGTGCCCCATAATTTCCACAATGAAAACCCGGCCGTGGGAAGTAGCCGTGGTGTGGATGCAGTCCAGCACATGGGTTGCAATTTCCACCGCGCTGCTAAAGCCGAAGGTCATTTCCGTGTTCCAGACATCGTTGTCGATGGTCTTTGGGAGCGAAACCACGTTCAGTCCTTCTTCCCGGAGCAGGTTAGCGGTTTTTTGCGTTCCGTTGCCGCCCAGCACCACCAGGCAGTCAAGCTTCATTTTTTTATAGTTGTTTTTCATGTTTTTAACTTTATCGACACTGTCTTCTTCCACGATTCGCATTTTTTTGAAGGGCTGACGGGAAGTCCCCAGTATGGTGCCGCCCAGCGTTAGGATGCCGGAAAAGTCCGAAGGCTGCATTCGTTTGTAGTTCCCTTCAATTAATCCACGGTATCCGTCGATAATGCCGTAGACCTCCACGTCCTCGCCAAACCGGACATACAGTGCTTTCGCAACTCCGCGGATTGCTGCATTCAGGCCCTGACAGTCGCCGCCGCTTGTTAAAATTCCGATTCTTTTCATCTTCCTGCCTCCGAATTAAGAAATGGTTTCTTCTTTCAAATCGGCCCGCCGAATCGGGCGGAACGGTTTGCTTTCTTCCGACTGCGCCAGTTCATCCACCGATTTCTGGGCGGCCCGCCAGAATTCCAGCTGGCAGTCGCACGGCGCCTTGCCACGTTTGTCAATGTGGCTGTAAGAGGTGTCCGGTTTCATGACTCTGGTATTAATATTATCACTGAACATCAGAGTTAAAATGGAAAGCGTGCGTTTGCGCAGATTTTCATCCTCAATGGGGAACACCAGTTCCACGCGCCGGTCCAGGTTGCGCTGCATCCAGTCCGCGCTGCCCATATAGATTTTCGGGTTCCCACCGTTTTCAAACATGAAAATGCGGCTGTGCTCCAACTGCCTGCCCACTATGCTGTGAACCTCAATGTTTTCGCTGATGCCGGGAAGACCGGGAATCAAGCAGCAGATTCCACGCACAATCAGGCGTATGGCAACGCCCGCCTGCGAAGCCTTGTAAAGCAGTTCAATCATGCGCGGGTCAACCAGGGAATTCACCTTTGCGGTAATCGCCGCGGGCAGGCCGTGCTGCGCGTTTTCTATTTCCTTTTGAATCATGCGCTCAAAAAACGGCCGCATTCCGCTGGGGGCGACCACAAAGCGGTTGTATTCCGGCGGCAGGGAGTATCCGGTTAGTACGTTAAATAGGGAGGAAGCATCCGAACCATAGGGTTCCTTGCAGGTGAACACGCCGATGTCGGTGTAAACTTTCGCGGTAGAATCGTTGTAATTGCCCGTTCCCATGTGCAGGTAGCGGCGAATCCCGTCCTCATCCCGCCGCACAACCAGCAGAATTTTGCAGTGGGTTTTCAGCCCAGCCAAGCCATAAATGACATGGCAGCCGGCTTCTTCCAGCTTTTTGGCCCAAATGATGTTGTTTTCTTCATCAAAACGGGCTTTCAGTTCCACCAGCACCGTCACCTGCTTGCCGTTTTCCGCCGCCTTAATGAGCGCGGCGATGATGGGGGAGTGACCGCTGACCCGGTAAAGGGTCTGCTTGATGGCAAGCACGTTTTCATCCTCTGCTGCCTGCCGAACGAACTGCACCACGGTTTCAAAACTTTCATAGGGGTGGTGGACCATCCGGTCCCGCTCGCGGATGGCCGCGAAAAGATCGTCGCACCCCCAGAAGTCGGCAGGCGGGTATACGGGACGAAGCGGCTGGAAACAGAGCGGTTCAAATTCCGGCAGGGAAGCAAATTTGGACAGAAAGGTCAAATCCAGCGGGCCGGGGACTTCATAAATTTCCTCGGCGGTTATGCCAAGCATCTCCACCAGAAATTCGCGGGTTTCCGGGTCGCAGCGCTGCAAAATTTCCAGCCGCACCGGCTTGCCGCGCCGGCGCTTCTTAATGGATTTCTGGATTTCAATCATCAGGTCTTCGGATTCTTCGTCAATTTCAAGGTCGGCGTCGCGCGTAATGCGGAATGGGCACGCGGTACGAATGTTACTGCGTTCGAACAGTTCATCCAGTTTATAGATGATTACATTTTCTAGTAGCACAAATTTATTGCCCGTGGAGGAAGGAACTTTCAGAAAGCGGGAAAGTATGGAAGGAACCTGAACCACGGCAAAATACGATTCCCCTTCCCGGTTTAACCGTACTGCAATATTCAGGCTTTTGTTCATCAGCAGCGGAAAAGGCCGGCTGGTATCGACCGCAAGCGGGGTTAAAACCGGGAACAGGACTTTGTCAAAGTAATCGGAAATAAATTTTTTCTGTTCGGCGTTCATTTCATCCGGTTGAAGAAACGAAACGCCCTTTTTGCGCAGCGCGGGAAACACCGATCGCAGCAAACAGGAATACTGCTTTTCGTTAAAAGCGCGGATTTTTTCCGTGAGCAGGGGAAGCAGCTGATCCGGCGTCAGACCAGAAGGGTCCACCGCGTGGTAATTGGAACGAATCTGCTCTTTTACGCCTGCAACGCGCACCATAAAGAATTCATCCAGATTGGATGCGGTGATGGCCAGAAAACGGATGCGCTCCATAATTGGATTTTCGCGCTCGAAGGCTTCTTCCAGTACACGCGCGTTAAAATCCATCCAACTTAACTCACGATTAATGTAGGGAAATTTATTTTTTGAATTTGCTTTTTCGCTCATTGCATCTCAACTGCCTTTTCAGTCATTAGTCATGTTCTGCCGAAATAGAACGCAGCGGAATCAAATCCAGAACATAGGCTTTGTTCGGCTTTTTGCCGAGCTCAGTTCGATCGGCAAACCCTTAGATGAAAGTCGATTTAATGGTGAGTTCCGGGTTGTAGCCGAATACTTCCATAAAGAAAGGCGCACACTGTTCAAACGCCCATTTTTCCAGGTAGGCGTTCTCATTGCTGACCGCCGAAATCAGCAGTCGGTCGTTTTCCAGCTTTATCTTTAAATCGCTCAGTTTTTGCTTTTGCGACTTGTCAAGTGCGTTAGCCAAGCGGAAAATAGCGACTAGCTTCGAAACAATCAGTCTTTGCTTGTCGTTTAGGCGGAAGAACCCGATGTCGTCAAAGTTGGGCACATCGTATTCATTGTAGCGAGAAACATAAGCCGTCAGCAGCATTTCCTCATCGGTCATTCCGTAGATATCAATATTTTTAATCAGGTCGAAGCTGCTCAGTAAATGGTCTTTCACGGTGACATAATGGCCGCACTCATGCAGAATGGCCGCCAGCTCCAGCAGCAGGCGCTTGCGGTGGTCAAGGCCGTGGGCATCCTTCATTTTATCAAAAATCCGGCATGCGATTTTACGGATGCTTTCGGAATGCTTTTGGTCGCATTTATAGGTTTTGGCAATTTCGTTTGCACAGGAGATGGCGTTCACGCGGACATGCTCCAAATATTCCCCACTGCTTTTCGGGACCAGCATATGCCGCATCAGCGCGTCCCAAAGCTCCACCTTCGGCGCAATTACGCTTTCAGAAGTGGTGAATCCCGTCAGTCGGGTATAAATCGCCAGGGCGGAATACAGCAGTTCGGCGTTTTCTTCGCTGATATTGAACTGTTCACAGATTTTTTCCTGCGATAGGGAACGGAATTGGCGGGAAAGGTCAGAAATCATATGTGCCGGAATAATATATTTTCCGTTTTTGGGTTCCACCCCGCAGATTTTTGCAATCAGCTGAATTTCATTTCCGGTCAGAATCAGGTTGGAAACGTTTCCTTTGCTGAGCGGAATGGTAATATGGCCGAGAATGGAGTCCAGATATTCCTCCACCACATAATAAAAATCCTCGGTTTCCTCCTCAATTTTGCCCAGAATATCGTGCAGTTTCAGCGCACCCATGGGGATGTTCTGAGAAAAAATCATATGTTTGCCGTCATATACCGAAAATCCGATGGTGCCCGCGCCAATGTAGGAAATCAGCGCCGTATCCTCCTTCAGCCCCTCCATGCTTTGCAGAGAATTCAGAATTTCCGAATAAATCAGAGTTTTTTCCTGGTCGTCCTCCAGCACCTGAACCGTCATATCGTTCTGGATTTTCAGCTGGTCAATTACATAATACCGGTTGGCCGCCTCGCGCAGTGCTGTGGTCGCCACTACGCGGTACTGTTCCACGCCGTATTCGGCCATAATGTCGCTGTAACCGTGCAGAGCCTTGGAGAGCTCGCGCAGGCTTTCAAAGCTGATTTTTCCGTCGGTAAACACTTCGTGCCCCAGAGAAAGCGGGTATTCCAGCCGGTCAATGTCCACAATTTCGCCGCGCTTTAATTGGGAAACACGCATTTTCAGCAGCTTGGTGCCAATGTCGATGACGGCGGCCGTTTTGCCGTTCCTCTTTTTATGATTGTTCACGGTTTTCACCGCCCTTTTGCAAATTTATATCAGTATAACAGGAAATTCCTGCTTCATCAACCGAAGGAATCCGTTCCATCCGGGTAAAACAAAACCGGCATCGGCGCGCGATGTCGGTTTGAAACCGGAAAAACGGTTATTGAATTGCGTCATTGTAAATCTTATTCAGCTCTTCGTACTGCGGGGAAACAATCATGCTGACGTAATTGCCGTCCTGTTTTACTGGGCATTTCTTTAAAATGGCGTATTCTTCGGGAAGATAGTCCTTCATTTCCACTTCTTTTTGCTGGTAACGCGCGTCCATTTTTTCCTTTATCCGTTTGGCGGCGTCTGCGTCCTTTCCTTCCAACAGAACGATTTCATCACCCTTTACTCCGGTGGAATCCACATAGATGGCAAGCTGCTTCACATCATTCGCGTCAATTCCGTAAGAAGCCATCAAGTCATCTTTGGTCAAATCCATCATTTCTGTGTTGGTGAGCTTTGCTTTCATATTGTCCATTACCTTGGAAAGGTCGGCTTGCTTGGTCGCTTTGCTGCCGCATGCGGCAAGGGAAAAGAGCAGAATCAAGCCTAAAAGGACGGAAAACCACTTTTTCATAAAAATCCTCCAGTTATTGCTTTACCGTATGGGTCAAAAGATATTGAATCCAAATCTCACAGGCTTTGTCCGTAAAATGAATTCCTAGAATATTGGGGTCGCTGCAGAACTCCGGCGGCAGGTTCCCGTCTTCATCCCGCAGGGCGGAGGCCACATCCACAAAATAATAATTCTTTTCCTGGCACATTTTGCTCAGGGCATTGTCGTAGGCGATTAGATTGGGGTTGTTCAGCTGCTTCATCTGCTTTTCTTTCAGAATCGGGGTGGCGGACTGTACTAAGATCATGGCGTCAGGGGATTTGGTTTTTATGTTCGCCAACAGCTTTTCCATATTTTTTACGGAGCCTTCAATGCCATAAAGCGCAATGTCATTTGCACCGAGCATAATATAAACCTTTTTGGCGCCCATTGCCGCTACGCTGTCTTCCAGCAGCATTTTCTGTCCGTTATAAGCAGGATGAATGGAATCGGTTCCAACCGCTTTCAGCGCGTTGGCGCTGCCCATGCTTCCGGCGGTTAAAAACTGGGCCTTGCCCATAAAATCCGGCTGGGATTTGCGTTTAATCGTAATGTAATTTTTCAGTTTCAGAGAAACTGAGTCACCGATAAACACCGCGTCGTCAAAATAGCTGTAATCGGACTTGGCGCTTTGTTTTACGGCGTTGACCGGAGCGCTTTTGACCGGAGGCGGGAGAGAAACCGTGCTTTCGATGGAATTGGAAGAGCCTGAATTCGAGGGGGATAGGGAAACTGCGCTGCTTTCTGAAGAGGCAGCAGAGGACGCCGCCGGGCCGGAAGAAACGGAGCTCTGTGCGGAATTGTTGGAAGAAACCGTGCTGGATTTTGCACAGCCGCTGGAAAGCAGAAGGCCTGCCAGAAGCAGACAGCACACGGTTAACCGGGGATAATGCTGAACCATTCCGTTCACCCTTTTCGATTATGAAATGTTAAATAGTACTGTAAGTATAGCATAGCATTTACCAATCCACAATAAAGATTACAAAAATGACAATAATTTTGGTTGAAGTACCTATTTTTTACATTTTTAGTTGCCTTCCCCGCTTCTAGATTGAAAATGAACGGATTGAATCTTTGCTTTTCTTGTGGTATCATAGATAAAATTTACCTTGGAGGCGGTACCGTGAATCAGGCGGAGAAAAAGAGGCTGATGCGTGCTTCAATGGGAGAAATTACACCGGATCTTGTATTAAAATACGCTGATATTATTGACGTGTTTACAGAAAAAATATACACCGCGGATATTGCCATAAAGGATGGCTACATTGTCGGTATCGGCTCTTACCGTGGGGCATGTGAAGTGGACATGAGCGGAAAAATCGTTGCGCCTGGTTTTATTGACGCCCATGTTCACCTGGAATCGTCCATGGTATCACCGAGCATTTTCGCGGGGAAGGTACTGCCCTGCGGAACTACTACGGTGATTGCCGATCCGCATGAAATTGCCAATGTTGCGGGAGCCGACGGCATTCGCTATATTATCGAGGACAGCAGGCACTGCGGGTTGAATGTTTTCTTTATGCTCCCGTCCTGTGTTCCGCTCAGCGAAAGCGACCACAGCGGGGGTGTGGTCGGGCTGGACGAAATGAAGCAGCTGAGGGATGAATCCTGTGTTGCCGGGTTGGGCGAAGTGATGAGCTATGAGGCTCTTCTGGCCGGGAATGACGGCCTGCTCGATAAGATTGAATTGATGAAGGGTAAGACGATTGACGGCCATTCCCCGGGGCTGACTGCCAAAAAGCTGCAGGCTTACCGGCTGGCTGGGGTAGAAACCGACCATGAGTGTGTTGATTATGCATCCGCTCTGGAGCGTCTGCGCGCGGGATTTTTTGTTCAGGTCCGCGAAGGCTCCGCCGCGCGCAATTTGAACGCGATTCTTTCGGGCGCGCTGCGGGACGAAATCAGTCTGGACCGTTTCGTGTTTTGTACGGATGACCTTCATTTGGCGGATGTTTCTAAGCAGGGCCATATTAACCACAATATTCAAATGGCAATTCAACTTGGCATGGACCCAATCAAGGCGATTAAGATGGCTACTTTAAACCCTGCACGGGTCTACGGGCTGAAAGATGTCGGTGCTGTGGCGCCCGGCTGCCGTGCCGATTTGGTGGTGCTGGACCAGTTGGAGGACGTTTCCATTTTCGATGTCTATAAGAGCGGTGTTTCCATTAACGGAACGGATTTCTGCGCACCGTGGACGCGGCCGGATGAGAAACTAACGCACAGCGTGCATATTCCCGAACTGCCGGCGGACAGCCTGAACCTACGTGTGAACAGCAAGTTTCCTGTTATAGAGATTATCCCCGGGCAGATTACAACCCGGCGTGTCGACCTGGAACTGCCCAGTGAAGACGGACTGTTCACGCCGCGGGACGGATTGCTGAAAATTGCCGTGGTACAGCGTCACGATGGTTCGGGGCGAATCGGGCTGGGCGTTGTGAAAGGATTCGGCTTGAAAAATGGAGCGATTGCCTCCACGGTTGCGCATGACGCGCACAATTTGATTGTCGTCGGCGACAACGACCGGGATATGTTTGCCGCCATTGAGGAGTTAAAAGCCTGCGGCGGGGGATATACGGTAGTCCGGGACGGAAAAGCGGTGCGTACGCTTCCGCTTCCGATTGCGGGCCTGTTTACCGATGACCGCAGCATTGATATGATCTGCGAGCTGAGCGATATGTCGATTGCCGCGCACGCCATGGGGGTTCCGGAAGAATTGGATGTCTTCCAGAACCTTTCCTTCATGTCGCTGCCCGTTATTCCCGAACTGCGTATTACGGACAGCGGATTGTTTGACGTACTGGAAAACAAATGGATTTCCCAACCGTAAAGCCTGCAGATATTCCATACACAAAAGACGGACGATGTGAAACACATCGTCCGTCTTTTGTGTGTCAACATTTTTCACCGTTACTCAACCGTATGCTTCAGGTGTTTCCGAATTGGATAGCAAACGGCGTAGGCGGCAATGGCACCAATCAACGCTTCCGGAATACCGCTGGTCAGTACGGTTAGGCCGATCAGGCCAAGCAGGGCTTCCACGCCTTGCTGAATTGCACTTGCGTAGCTTTGACCAAAGAATACGTAAATTCCGCCCATCACAAGAATCGTATTGGTCAGGCTGCCGAGCAGTCCGCTCAGCCCGTAAACCAGAATGGATTTCATTTTGGTTTTTTGGAACAGATGGAAGCACAACCCCGTAACCGTACCGACCAGGATACGCGGCACAAAACAGATCAGCAGGCTGAGCATGCTGCCGTGGTTCTGCCCCGGTACAGCATACACCGGGGTGAACACAAATGCAGTAATCGGGTTAGGCGGGGTAGTGGTCCAAACGATAAAACTGAAAAGACCGGCAAAAAAACCCATCGCTGAACCGGCGCCTGTTCCCAGTAAAATTGCCGTAATAATGACGGGAACCATGCCGAGCGTGGCAACAATGGGGCCAATGGCCGGCAGGGAACCGAGCGGTGTAAAGCAAACAATGGCCTCAATGGCAAGCAGCATTGCAAATTGTGCAAGAAACAGCGTGTTTTTGCTGACGGATGCATTCATAAAAATTCCTCCATGTTATCGATTAACAATGTTTGGATTTTCCTGATTTTCTCACTGGTTATTTATGATATGATAAAATTGAATGTTTATATTTCTAATAGAGCAAAAACACAGGGTTTCTTTTATTTTTGTTTATTTTTTAACAACTGCCTTACGTGCAAGCAGAAATGTCAAAGCGGAGAAGCAGCAGGCAAGCAGAACGTGGCTGCCGATCGCAACGAAAGGATGGCAGCCGCCGGAAAGTCCCCAGACGGCGCAAAGGGCCTGGGTAATCCATTGCATGAGTTTCCCGTGAAGAAGGTAAGCGTCCAGAAGGTTGATTCCGTTCACAAGGATGACCGGTACCCCTACGGAAACGGCTATTTTCATGCCCCGGTTCATGCGGTAATACAGCGTTGTGATGAAAAGTCCCACCATAGAAATGAAAATGTAAACGACCCATAACAAAAGAAAGTTTGTCACCAGCATCAAAAAGTATGCAGCAGGCCCAAAACCCTGAAAAGCAGGCTGATACAGCAGCAGAAATAAGGGAGTATAATTGCTGATGTGGGGGAAAACGGCAACGTTCAACGTGTCAATCAGTGCAAATATGGCGCACAGAATCCCGAAAAAGAAAAGGGTGCTGAAGAACTGCGTTCTTCGTGAGATGCCGTTGATGGAGAAGAAATTAAAGTTTTCCTTAAAAGAGACCAGCCCAATGACCAGCAGCGTGATCATGGAAACCAATTCCATGCCGTTTAACGTCACATGCTTATCCGACGGCAACGTATTATGGTCGATGCAGGAAACTATGAAAAGAAAATAAACACAGCTGTACATAATCATGGCCGATTTTTTAAAATCATGCAGCTGGTACCGGACAATGGAGAAAAAACGTTTTTGATTCATAAAAACTGCCTCCTTACGCATTGGTAAGCTGAATGAACAGCTTTTGTAAATCCAGTGTGCCGACTGTAAGCCCGTCGGGTACGTGCGTGCATGGCTCCATTAGGTAGGCTGATTTCAGTCCGCCGAGCTTGTCGCTGCCAATCAGCTTTTTGCCCTGCACATACCGGTCCACCAAATCGGCGGGTCCGCTCACCGTGCAGCCGGATTCAAGAATGTCCTGCGCATCCTCGTTTAGAAGGATGGTTCCGTTTTTCACAATGATGATCCGATCAATCAGGGTGGCGGCTTCTTCAATCAAGTGGGTGGACAGGATAAAGCACCGTTGGCTGCTGCTGAAATTTTCAATCAGCTCGCGGTAAAACAGCTCCCGATGATTGGCGTCCAGACCAAGCACCGGTTCGTCGAGCAGGACGAATTCGCTTCCACAGGCAAGCGCGATAATCAGCTTGAAGATGGAGGTGTAGCCGGTGGACAGACCGCCGATTTTTTGAAACTCGTTCAAATCGAACTTTTTACACAGACTTCTGGCATATTTGCCTCCAAAGTTTGGGTAAAACTCCGCGCTCCAGCTGAGCGCGTCAACCACGCGCATACGGTCCGGGTATTTGCTGCCTTCTGTCATGCAGTAGATTTTGGAAAGCGCGCGGTCGTTTTCCAAAACCGGTTCCCCGTCCACCGTAATTTCTCCGCTGTCCGGGAAAAGCCTTCCGGTTATCAGATTCAGAAGTGTGGTTTTTCCCGCGCCGTTGCGTCCAAGCAAGCCATAAATGTGGCCGCTTTCAAATTCCAAGGAAACATCGGTTAGCGCTTTTGTTTTTCCGAATGTTTTGGTAAGATGACTGATTTCAATTCTACTCATCGTCAAAACCCCTTTCTATCTGCTCCAGAAGATCTTTTTTGTTTAGACCGAGCTTTTTGGCTTCACTGACCAGGGTGCGCACGTAGCTGTCGTAAAAATTGTTCCGGCGCTTTTTTTCGATTCGTTCTTTTGCACCTGGGGCAACAAACATGCCAAGACCTCGTTTCTTATATACAATTCCTTCCTCCACCAAAAGGCTGATTCCTTTTAGGGCAGTCGCAGGATTGATTTTATAATTTACCGATATTTCGGTGGTGCTTGGAATCTGGGTGTTCTCCTCAAAGGCGCCGGAAAGAATGGCGTCTTCTATTTTTTCTGAGATTTGCAGGTAAATCGGTTTTTCTTCTGCAAAACCCATATCTTCACCTCCTGCGTTATATAGTTAATTACTCATGTAACTAACTATATAACATAACATGCGGGATGTCAATCTTTTTTCAAAAAAATACGCACACTCCCACAGGAGTGTGCGTAAAACAGTAAATTCAGTCGGTTTTCTCGGGCTGCCCGCCTTTGTTGGAAACCACGCTTTTGGTTTTCCACCGCCCGGTTATGTAATAAACAAAGGAAATGATTAAACCAAGAAGCCAGCCTATGGCGTAGGAATAATAGATTGCGTCCCTTCCCCAGACAGAGGCAATCCAGTATGCAGCCGGGATTCTGGCGATCCACAGGGATACGAAAGTAGATATGGTAGGAATTGCGGTGGCACCTGCTCCACGAACCACGGCATTGAGGATGAACAGCAATGCCAGCAGGAAATAGAACGGCAGCACGTCGTGCAGATAGGCCACGCCCGCGTCAATTACATCCTGATGCGGGCTGAACAGGCGCATGAAATTCGGGCTGAGCAGATATACAATTCCGCCGATTACCAGACAGGAACCGACGGCAAGCACCAACCCTGCGCGCGTTCCCTTCTTTACACGGTCCATAAAAGAAGCTCCTACATTTTGCCCCACATAGGTGGTTACGGCGTTTGAAAAACTTTGAATGGGCATAAAAGCAAACGTATCGATTTTATTTGCCCCATTAAACCCGGCCATAAAAGAGGAGCCGTAAGAATTGACCAGTGCCTGCATTACCATGGAACCGATGGCGAACATCGCCTGCTGAAGACCGGCGGGAATGCCGAGCTTTATGGCTTTCAGGAAAATTTGGCGGTTGAAATGAAAATGAAACAACCGGATGTGAAAGTCCGGGTAACGTTTGTTAATGAAGTAAATTCCAAAAATCCAGGAGCAGAATTCCGCGATAATCGTGGCGAACGCTACGCCGAACACGCCCCAGCCGAGCGTTGCGGTGAACAGCAGGTCCAGGATAATATTAATGATGGTTGAGATGATTAAAAACAGCATGGAAGTCCGGCTGTCGCCGAGTCCCTGTAAAATTCCGGCGTTTATGTTATAACCAAGGTTCCCAATCATCCCGGCAAAAATCACAAACATAAAGGTCTGGGCCATTTCCATTGTACCGTCGTTCGGCACATTCATCAAACGCAGAAGCGGAACGCTGCTGACGATTCCGATGAGGGACAGGGGTATGGCACCCAAAATCAGTGCCGTATAGATGGTCTGTACGGTTTCGCGGATTTGGTCCATATTCCCTGCGCCCAGGTACTGTGCAATGATAATGGTCGCGCCCATGCCGATTCCGATAAACAGGGAACTCATCATAAAGGTGATGGGAAAGCCGGTTCCCACGGCGGCCAGCGCTTTGTCCCCAACCACATTGCCGACGATAATGCAGTCGATGATAAAATAAAGCTGCTGAAAAATATTTCCTACCAGAAGCGGGAGGGAAAAATTGAGGATTAAGCGGTATGGATTTCCAACTGTCATATTCGTTGCGCCGGGAGATGCTGTTTTCACAAAAATACTCCTTTTCTATGCTCCACAGCGCACTGGAATTTTCCCAAATTCGCATTAACAGGCTTGGTTAATGCGCCGCCGTTCCTTCATTTCTGCGGCATTCAGCAGGAGCGATACCACCTGGTCCATATCAAACATAGAAGAATCAATGGCAAGGTCGTAGTTGCTTAAGTCGTCCCATCGCTGATTGGTGTAAAAGTTGTAGTAATTTGCGCGCTGTTTGTCTTTTTTTACAAGATATTCTGCGGCTTGTTTCGGCTCTATGCCATATTCCTTCACAATTCGGTCCATTCGGGTGAATTTGTCCGCGTAAATGAAGACGCGAAACAGGTTTTTATGATTGCGGAGCACATAATCCGCACAGCGACCCACAATGACGCACGGCCCCTGTTCTGCCGCCTTTTGCATAATATCGGACTGGATGAGAAAAAGCTTGTCGTTAATGGGCATATCGCCGTTTAAATCGTTCCGGTTTCCAAATGTATAACTTCCCATCAAAAGGGAATAAATGAGGCTGGGGCTTGCATGTTCATCCGCATTCTGAAGCAGCACCCCGTTTTCCCTTGCCGCAGCGGCAATTTGTTCCTTGCTGTAGAACGGAATGTCCAGTTTCTGCGCAAGCCTTTGTCCTATTTCGTGTCCCCCGCTTCCATATTGCCGGGAGATCGCAAAAATAGTATTAATCATAATGTACACCCCTTCCGAAATAAGTCTCTTATATCGTATCGGACGTATACCGATTTAATTTACCTTATTTTCTAAGATTTGTCAAATCAACTCATGAGGATTTTCTATTTGACAAATACTGCAAACAAAATTATATTAATGGTAAAGTTTATGTCTTATTTTGAAAAAATATGGAATACGGGAGCTGCTTAAACAGGAAAGAACAGTGGGGTGTGAAGAATGCTGACAAAGCGGGAATTAATTGATTACTGTCTGACTTTTCTGGACGCTTACGAGGATTATCCGTTCAACGAGGATTCTGCCTCTCCCGAAGCATGGGCGGCACTGCGTCACAAAGGAAACCGAAAAGCCTTTGCATTCGTTTATGAACGCAAGGGCTTATTGCGCATAAATTTGAAATGCGACCCAATGTTTGCGGACTTGCTGCGCAGCACATATCCGGGTGTTGCACCCGCTTATCATATGAATAAAGAGCACTGGAATACCATCACACCGGAGCAGGGAATCCCCGAACAGGAGCTGTACGAGTGGATTCGGCAGAGCTATGACCTGACCGCACTGAAGAGAGCGAAAAGAATTTCTTGACAAATTTGCAGGGAGTGCATATAATAACACATAAGATAAAAAGGAAATATCCGAAACCTGTGATTAAGAATAGTAGGCAGGCATATCATTCCCCCAGAGAGCCGCAGACGGTGCGATTGCGGCAGAATGTGGCAGGCTGAATGGGCTTATGAGGGCAAAACGAAACGCATGTTGCTGAGTAGTGTTTGACGGGATCTTCACCCGTTACCAAGGAAGCATACATAGGTACATGTCTGGTTTGGTGTGCAATGTGTATGGAATAAGCGGGCGATTTTTCGCCAATCCGGGTGGTACCGCAGGAGTAAATGCTCTTGTCCCTGTTTTTCAGGGGCAAGGGCTTTTTTGTTTCCTTTTATCCGGTCAACGGTGCCCTTTATTTACGATAGGTTCTGATTCAGATGAAGTTAAGGAGTTGATGCAGATGGAAGATGGTTGGTGGCAAAAACCGGGTATCTTAAGTACGGCATTGCATTCGAAACGTAACTTATACTGCTTAACTTTTGGGAGGAATTTATCATGAAAAATACATTCAAAAAAGTACTGTCTTCCATTCTGATATTAGCGCTTGCCGCTTCACTGGCCGCCTGCTCGTCCAATGCGAGCACATCCGCTCCTTCGGGCGCTTCGCAAAATGCTTCCGGTTCGGCCGCGAAAAGTTATAAAATCGGCGTTATTCAGTATGCGCCGCACCCTTCGCTTGACAACTGCTACAAAGGCTTTCAGGCCGGTTTGAAGGAAGCAGGGTTGAAGGAAGGGGAAAACCTGACGATTGATTTTCAGAACGCGCAGGGCGACACCTCCAACAGCGACCTAATTGCAAAGAATATGGTTTCCAAGAAATACGACCTCATTATGGGAATTGCAACACCGTCGGCCATGTCCGCGTTCAGTGCGGCGAAAAACACTGAGATTCCGGTGGTGTTTACCGCGGTGTCCGACCCGGTTGCGGCGGGGATTGTAAAAAGCCTTGAAAAGCCGGAAACGAACTGCACCGGTTCTTCCGACGTTCTTCCGCTGGAACAGCAGGTGAAAATGATCCGCGCGTTTCTTCCGAACGCCAAGAAAATCGGAATCCTTTACACTACCAGCGAAACCAACTCTGTTTCCCATCTGAAAGAAATCAAAGAAATTGCCCCGAAATACAATTTTGAAATTGTAGAGGTCGGAGTAACCAATGCCTCCGAAGTTGCCGCCGGCGCGCAGACCCTTGTTTCCAAAGGGGTTGACTGCATCAACAATTTTACAGATAATAATGTGGTAAACAATCTGACGACCCTGTTGCAGGCGGCAAATTCCAAGAAAATTCCGGTTTTCGGTTCGGAAGAGGAACAGGTGAAAAACGGCTGCGTGGCATCCCAAAGCATTGATTATGTGGCGCTCGGCAAGGAAACCGGAAAAATGGCCGCTAAGATTCTTCGGGGAGAGGCCAAGGCAGAGGACACCCCGGTTTATCTGGTGAAGGACTGCACGCCGGTTTACAACAAGGAAACGCTTCAGCAGCTAGGGTTAAGTCTGCCGAACGAATACGCGGATGCGTCCGCTGTTAGCAAATAAGTTTTTTCTCTCCCATGTAAAATCACAACCAAGAAAGCTGGTATTTTCCGCATGGATATTGTTTTCGGTCTGATCCGGAATGTGCTTGAAGAAGGCTTCATCTACGGCATTATGGCGATTGGCGTTTACATTACCTACCGTGTGCTGGATTTCCCCGACCTTTCGGTGGACGGTACATTTCCGCTGGGTGCGTGCATTACGGCAATGCTGATTGCGGCGGGGGTAAACCCGTGGCTTGCATGCCTGATTGCGTTTTTGTGCGGCGGGGCCGCCGGCTGCGTTACGGGGCTTCTGCACGTGAAGCTGCGCATTACCGACCTGCTTTCCGGTATTCTGGTAATGACCGCCATGTGGAGCGTGAATCTGGTGATTACCAACGGGAGCGCGGTGCTTCCGTTCTATAATAAGGATACGATTTTTACCTCCGGCCCGGCGGCGCTTCTAACCGGGGACGCGAAGCAGTACCGCATTGTTCTCCTCGGCGCCGTTTGCTGCATTGTGGTGAAGTTGATTATCGACCTTTACCTTCGAACCAAATCCGGGCTGCTTTTGCGCGCTTCGGGTGACAACCCGCAGTATGTAATTTCCCTTGGAAAAGACCCCGGAACGATGAAAATTGTCGGCCTTGTCATCGGCAACGGCTGCACGGCGCTGGCCGGAAGCATTTTGGCGCAGCAGTCGGAATCCGCCAACATCCAGAGTGGAACCGGTATGGTGGTCATGGCACTGGCCTCCGTCATCATCGGAACCAGCCTGCTGCGCAAAGTGAAGTGGATTCGGGCGACTTCGGCGGCGGTCATTGGCGCGATTCTGTACAAAGCCTGTTTGGTGATTGCCATGCAGCTCGGACTTCCAACCAACTTCCTGAAACTCCTGATGGCGGTGCTGTTTACCATTGCATTGGTGTCAAATAATTTATTTGCGGGCAGGAGGAAAAAGCAAAATGTCAACCCAACTCAAATCTGAAACAGACAAAAACTTTGTGGGTCTGCGGCACATTTATAAAACCTTCAACCTCGGCTCGGTGAATGAAGTGGTGCTGTTTACCGACTTTAATCTGGAAATCGAGAAGAATCAGTTTGTTTCCGTCGTGGGCAGCAACGGCTCCGGCAAAACGACGATTCTGAACCTGCTCTGCGGCAGTATCCCCGTGGACAGCGGCAGCGTTTTTGTAAACGGAAGGGAAATCGGAAAACTGAAAGAGCACGAGCGTTCCCGGTTTATTGGCCGTGTATTTCAGGACCCTTCCAAAGGAACCTGCCCGGAACTGACCATTTTGGAAAATATGGCGCTGGCCGACAACAAGGGCTCGTCGTTCGGACTGCAGCTTGGGGTCAATAAACGGCGCATCGATTATTACCGCACGCAGCTGGAGCTGCTGAAGCTTGGGCTGGAGGATAAGCTGGACCTGAAGGTTTCCAGTCTGTCCGGCGGGCAGCGGCAGGCGCTGGCGCTGCTCATCTGCACCATGACGCCGCTGGACCTGCTGATTCTGGATGAACATACGGCGGCGCTGGACCCGCGTTCCAGCGAAACGGTCATGGAGTTGACGGAGCACCTTGTCCGGGAAAAGCAGCTGACCACCCTGATGGTGACGCATAATTTGAAATTTGCCGTCAATTACGGCGACCGCTTGATTATGATGCACCGCGGGAATATTGTTCTGGACGCCGGCCCGGAGGAGAAGTCTTCGCTGCAAATACGGGATTTGACCGAAAAGTTCAACGAAATCAGTATTGAGGACGGTAACTGAAAAATTGAATCAGGAGAAAGATGTTCCATAAGGCTTTTGTGGTTTGCCCGGGCATCTTCTCCAAACCAGGCGCCGCACGATGAAATTCATTCCACCGTGCGGCGCTCGATTTTTGAGGCAAACACACAGATTCGATTGTCATTTTAACTGGTCTGGGCTACACTTATTACAAGACAGAAAAACTGTTTGGAATGTTAAGGTAATCCCCCTGCCGTAAACGACAGAGGCGGTGTCCCTTTTTCAAAGCGTACCGCGGTCAGTGACGGGGTGTTGAGTGCATTGCAGATGAACCGTTTGTTTGAAATCGTCTACCTTTTAATGGAACGGAAAAACGTAACAGCCAAAGAGCTTGCGGAGCGGTTCGAGGTTTCTACACGCACCATTTACTGCGACCTAGACACACTGAGCGCCGCGGGAATTCCCTTTGTTGCTACCGGTTCTGCCGAACGCCGAGAATATGCAGGTAACGGACGGCTCCGTAACTGTAACTGCTCAGCGGGCGCATATAGGCATCGAAGGTGTGCGCCGCAAGAAACAGTTCCTCCGGGGTAACCTTCACAATTACCAAGGTGTGGTAAAAGCGCCCGGTGCCGTCACCCAGTTGGAGAAGGTCGCCCGGCTCCACCTGGCTTCGGTCCGTTTCTTCTGCGTAAGGACCTGCTCCATTGTTTTTAACCATGAAGTTGTATAAAAACGGGACTCCGCTCCAAGATGCGGTGCGGCTCCCGCCGTTTATGTAATACCAACCGAGTACGGGGGTAAAATTCATGACCCGGCTGCCCGCAAAAACGCACTGAGAGGCAAAGTTGGTGCAGTCACCGCCCATACCGTCAAAGTTCAGATAAGCCGGGTTCCGCTTCATGGCCCATCTTTCTGCGTAAGCCAGCACGTTTGCCCGTTGGTACGGCCGCTCAGTCAACATAGTAAAGCCTCCTGTTTTATGCGTTTGATTGCAGAACGATATTTTGGTATGCTATATTGTATTCCTACACGCCATGTACCATGACAGGAAATCGTACTTTTGGGTTCGGGTTATTCGTGGTATAATAAAATAATTAACCACGGTTGAGTTTTACCGGAAGATTGATGTTCGGCACCGTTAAATCCGGTGCTGATTTTATCGTAAATAAACAGGAGAATACAAATGGACAGAAAACGAAGAAGCGACATTGCGATCGGCGCGCTGGTAGTGATTGTCCTGAAAAAGGACCAGCCGACCGGAAAGCTGACAAAGGGCCGCGTGAAGCGAATTTTGACCAACCGTCCAACGCATCCCCATGGCATTAAAGTTATGCTGGAAGAAAATGATATGGTTGGCCGGGTTCAGAAGATTTTGGATGAGCCGCCTCACCGTGAGGGGTAAAAACCGTTCAAAGCTTTGGATTGGCCGTGAAAGGATGGTTATTCATGCAATCAAATCATTCCATTTACCCGCAGGATAAAACCGAGTGCTATCGGCTGCTGTATGCCCAGATGAAGTCGATGCTGGACGGGGAAACCGATGTCGTTGCCAATCTGGCGAACGCATCTGCGCTGCTGAAAGAAGCGCTGACCTCAATCAACTGGGCCGGGTTTTACCTGATAAAAAACGGGGAGCTTCTGCTGGGACCGTTTCAGGGGAAACCTGCCTGTGTGCATATTGCCGTGGGCAAAGGTGTGTGCGGAACAGCTGTTGCACAAAACCGCACACAGACAGTGGAAAACGTTCATGAATTTCCCGGCCACATTGCGTGTGACTGCGATTCCGCTTCGGAAATCGTGGTTCCGCTGCGCAGCAGAGGGGAAATTGTTGGGGTAATGGATATTGACTCCCCGCAGGTCGGCCGATTTGACGGGGAGGATACCCGTTGGCTGGAACAAATCGCTGGTGTCATTGAAACCGCTTGTAACTGGCCGGCTGAGAGATAGCAGATCGTAAGTTCATGGGTTAAAATGGGCCAAATTAGTCAGAAACGAAAAATACGCAAGCAGCGGGAGGAATCTTAGGATGCGGTTATTTATTGCCGTTCAGTTTCCGCAGGAAGTTCGACTGTCTTTGTGCCATGTCATCGATCACTTACGGGAAGATTCGGTGCAGGGGAATTTTACAAGAGAAGAAAATCTGCATCTTACGCTCGCATTTTTGGGGGAAGTTCAAAAGCCGGAAGCGGTCATTTCGGCGATGAACCGGGTGAAAGCCGAACCATTTCCAATGGAGCTGGGCGGCTTCGGCAAATTTTCACGTGACGGCGGCGATATTTACTGGGTCGGGGTTCGGCCGAACGAACCCCTCAGCCTGCTGTATGAAAACCTATGGGCACAGTTGACCCAAATTGGATTTCACAAGGAGAACCGCCCGTTCCGCCCGCATCTTACGCTTGGCAGGGAAGTGCTGACAAAGCCCGGGTTTGACCGGAAATTGTTTGAAAAATCCGTCCCTGCCATGCGGTTGAACGTAACGGAAATTCATCTGATGAAATCGGAACGAATTGCTGGAAAACTGGTTTATACTTCTATTTTCGCAAAACCTTTGGAATGAATCGGGATGAACCGAAGGCCGCGTCATTGGATCACGCTGCAAACGCGCATCTGTGGTGTGGCCTTTTCCTGCATAAAAAGATACAAAGAGAGCGCAGCGGGAGGATGAAACAACCCGCCTGCGCTTTTTGAATGCTTGCGTCTTTATTGAATAATGCCCTGGTCTTTTTCCTGTTTCAGCTGTGCTACAAACGATTGCAATTCATCAAAGGAACGAACATCGCTGTCTTCCACTTTACGTTGAATCTCCTCGGGCAGCGAGTGGAAATATTCATAGCTGGTTAAATCCTGATCCAATAAATCGGACAGGCATAAATGCATGGTTTCCATTCTGTCACCCCGTTTTCACGAATTTTGAAGAATTGCATTTTTAGTTTGCTTGAAAGCGGGGAAAATAAATCCGGCAATGTTTTCCGCAGGGTTTGACTTGCTTTTTTTATTTTGACGAAGTTTGATGAAGCCGAAGCCAGAGCCAGTACCCGAACTGCAAAACAGCGCCTAGGAATAATCCCGATAGCAGCCCGAAAAATAGGCTCATCAGCCCGGCTAAATCCTCCCAGCCGCTCAAATTGCTGGAAAACGCTCGGTACATCATGCAGAATCCGGCAAAAATACCGGCAAGGTAGCACGCACAGGCAATTTTCCACCGGAGTAGATAAAGCACGGAGGCGGCGCCGCCAAACAGTATGGAAACAATGATGTAGGCCAGGAAGTTTCGCGGCAGCACCATGCTTTTTGCAATCCAAGCAACGCCAATATAAAACGCAAAAAATGAACTTACGGCGGTGGCAATCCAAATGGTCCAAAAAACTTTTTTACTGCCCGGTTTCTGCATCTGTTTTCACTTCCTCTGCTTTTCTGCGTCACATTTCCGGTCATCCATTTAAAAAAGCCAGAAACATCTCGTTGAATTTATCCATCTCGTCATAAAAAACGCCGTGCCCGCTCTGGTCAAAGCGGAAAAGCGTGGAACCGAGAATTCCCTTGCTGAGCTCCAGCGGGATTGGGTATGGACATATTTTATCCAGTGCGCCGTAGAAAATCCCCGTTTGCGTGCGGATCTGCCGTAAGTCTGCGTGCAGGTCTGTGTCCCGCAATGCTTCCAGGGTATGTATGGTGCTGTGCCCGGCTGCACTGCGGCTCAGTGCGGTGAACCAGCGGAAGAAACTATCCGTGATTTTTGAGGCAAAAAACATGCGGCTGAAATCTTCCACAGCCTGCGGCCGGTTGTGGGCAAGCTGGGAAAGAAGCACGTCGACCGATTCCTTGGTCAGCCCATATGGAAAATCATCCGTGCGGACAAACGAGGGTGCCGCCGCGGAAACGAGCGCCAATTTTTTCACGCGGTAACCGCGGTGCCTTGCCATATAGCGTATGGCAACCGCGCCGCCCATGGAAAAGCCGACCAGCGTCAGCTGCGGCACATTCAGGGTTCGGATTACCTCGTAAACATCGTCTGACAGACGGTTGTAATCATACCCGTCCCATGGCGCGTCGCTGTTCCCAAAACCGCGCAGGTCCATGGAAATGCAGCGGTAACCAAGTTTGGGTAAAACATTGAACTGATATTCGAACATTTCGTGGTTCAACGGCCAGCCATGCAGGAAGAAAACGGTTTTGCGCCCTTTGGCGTTCAAATCGTACACGGCGATGCGGACCCCGTAGTCGGTTTTTACATAGTACATCTTCATTCCACCCCCATACCATTTTATGCGGCGTGGAAGGATGCTAGAAGCCGGATGTGCCCTTGACTTTCGAACGGGATTCCTTTATACTTTTACCTACTAAATATATCACAGAAGGTACGGAAGAGATCAATACATGGCCCGTTTCCGAACCTTTTCGAGAACGGAGCTTTTATTTTTATGCTTGCATCTGCCCTTACGGTTTCCGAACGCGTCTTAATCCTGTTTTTAATGATTTCAGCCGGTTTTGTCAGTGGAAAGACCGGTGCGATTTCCAAACGGGGTGCGCAGCAGATTAATTTTATTCTGTTTTACATTGTGACCCCGGCGCTGATTATTTCTTCACTTCAAAGCATGATCGGTCAGATCAGTGTGACAAAGCTGCTGATCGCCGGCGGATTTTCCGTGCTGTGCATGCTGGTCAGCATTTTGGTCGGTATGCGCTTTTTCCCGAAAAGCGTGTCTGAGCGTAAGAAGGTGCTCCGCTTTGCCTGTACGTATTCCAACTGCGGCTTTATGGGCCTTCCCCTTGTGCAGTCGGTTATGGGCGACGTTGGCGTGGCTTACGCCTCCATGTTCCTCGTTGTTTACAACGTATTTGTCTGGACGCACGGCTATGCGGCCATGAGTGGTTCCAACAAGCTGGGCTGGAAAAAAATCGTTGCCAATCCCGGTCTTATCGGCATTGTGCTGGGGTTCCCTCTTTTTGCGTTTTCCATCCATTTGCCGGAATTGCTGGAAACGCCGCTGGATTCGTTCGCTTCCCTGAATACCCCGCTCGCCATGATTGTAATTGGCAGCTATATTTCCCGTGTCAATTTGAAAGAACTATTCAACGATTGGTCGCTTTACGGAGTGGCCGCGGTTCGAATGATTTTGATTCCTTTGGTTTCTTTTGGTCTACTGTATTTTACCTGTCCGGACAAGACCATTGCGGCGACCATGCTGATTTTGAGCGCAGCTCCGTCCGGCGCGAACACGGCCATGTTTGCCGCCCTGTTCGGTGGGGACGCAAAGCTGGCTTCGAAAGCGGTTGCATTCACAACGCTTTGCTCTATTATTACCATGCCGGTGTTTATTTTGCTTTCCGGTCTGCTGTAACCAGTTAGCGGAATGCTCTGTAAATTATTAAAATATAGAAGAATCCCGAAGCGCTAGCGCTTCGGGATTTTTTACTGTCCATGTGGGTTAAAGCTTTTCAAAAGTACCGTCCATGCCTGCCAGTTCCACGTCCAGATTTTCCAGGTAGCATAATCCCATCACACGACCGGTCTGCTCATTATAGATTTCTTTTAGGGAGGGCATTACTTCAAACGCGTGGGTCAGGGTAGCCAAAGGGACGGACGCGGGGATTGGTTAGTATCCAATAAATTCCAATATCAATATTTACAGCGATATTATAGTATGATACAATAATCAAAACAAGTACAATATTTATTTATTCTAAGTATAGTAAAAGATACTATGGAGCTGTATATGAAACCAACAGAAGAGGATTTATTCGGAGTTTGTCCTGTTTGTACCGCGCAGAAGATTATTTCCGGGAAATGGTCGATTCTGGTGCTGTACTATTTAAGCTGCGGAACTATGCGGTTCAGCGAGCTTCACCGCAAGATGCCTTCCCTGACGCAGGCAACGCTGACCAAGCAGCTGCGCAGTTTGGAAGAATACGGGCTGGTGGAACGTACGGTATACCCCCAAGTGCCGCCCAGGGTGGAATATAGCTTGACCGCCATTGGGCGGCGGTTTATTCCGGTTTTGGAGTCGATTTACCAATGGGGGGAAGAGTACAAAAAATATTTGTCGGCGAAGGGTGTTACCCAGAGCAATCACCGGAGGAATCACGTTCCGTCGGATGATGCTCCATGAAAGACGAGTGCGATAAAATAGGAAAAGAGGGATAATCTTATGGAAATGAGGCAAAGCTGGTACCGGGCGGCGGACACCCGCACCTCTCGCAGAACCTATCTGACACAAAGGCTTACGCCGGAAACAGCCGCGAAGCTCCGTAAAATGACGGAGGAGTGCAACCGGGAAGGCGGGCTGAATATGCGCTTTGTAGAACATGGGGAAGAATTGTTCCAAGGCCTGAAAGGCGGCGGAATGCTCCGCGGCGTGCCGTCCTATGTTGCACTAGCGGCGCCGAAATCACTGGCGCATCGGCAGGAAAAACTCGGCTATTACGGGGAGCTGCTTGTGCTGGAATGCACCGCTATGGGTCTTGGTACCTGCTGGGTTTCGGGCACCTATGACCATAATGGCTGTAAGGAACAGATTCGCTTGACCGGTGACGAGGAGTTAAGCGCGATTATCACAGTTGGAATGGTTTCCCCGGAGAAAAGCCTGAAGGAAAAGGTGGTTTCCGTGGCGGGAAGACGGCGCAAGCCGCTGAGCGACTGGATTACGCCCTCACAGGGACTTCCGGACTGGGTGGTGCAGGGGGTGGAAACTGCCCGTAAGGCGCCTTCTGCCATGAACAGCCAGCCGGTTCAGATGCGGTATGAAAGCGGGGCGGTTCAGGCTTTTGTGGATCTTCCGGAGGGTGTGCACGGACTGGACCTCGGCATTGCCATGGCGCATTTTGAATTGGGCGCCTGGAGCGCCGGAGCGCAGGGAAAATGGAAACCCGGTCATAACGGGTATGTATTTGAATTATAATAAGCAGGGAAACACACTTTGGGAAAACCGGACTGGAAAGCGTGGTTTCCCAGCCTTGTGGAAGGACGGTAAGAAATATGGCGGAAATTTATCTGGCGGGCGGATGCTTCTGGGGTACGGAAAAATATTTGGCGCAAATTCCGGGGGTACTGTCCACAGACGTCGGCTACGCGAACGGACGCACGGAAAACCCAAGCTATCAGGAGGTTTGTCATCACAACACCGGCCATGCAGAAACGGTCCATGTGGTGTATGACCCGCAGAAGCTGCCGCTGCCGTTTTTACTGGAGATTTATTATGACGCGATTGACCCCACTTCTGTGAACCGGCAGGGCGGCGATACCGGAACCCAATACCGCACTGGAATCTATTATGTTGATCCGGCAGATGAGCCGGTGATCCGTGCTTCCCTGCGGGAGCTGCAGAAAAAATACACGGAACCGATTGCCGTTGAAGCAAAGCTGCTGCAGAATTATTATGCCGCGGAAGAATACCATCAGAAATATCTCGACAAAAACCCGGGCGGATATTGTCACATTAGCAAAGAGAAGTTTCAGCGCGCGGCGCAGGGGGCTGTTAACCCGGCATTGTATTCCCTGCCGGAGCGGGAAACACTGAAGCAGACCCTTTCGCCGGAGCAGTACGAGGTGACACAGAACAGCGCAACGGAGCCGCCGTTCCGGAACGCGTACTGGAACCATTATGAACGGGGCATTTACGTGGATGTGACCACCGGGGAGCCTTTGTTTGCATCGTCGGATAAATTTGAGTCCGGCTGTGGCTGGCCGAGCTTTTCCAAGCCAATCGACCCCAATGTGCTGCACGAGAGGGAAGACCATTCCCATGGGATGCACCGGGTCGAGGTGCGCAGCCGCGCGGGCGATGCCCATTTGGGCCATGTGTTTCCGGACGGCCCGAAGGAATCCGGTGGGTTGCGCTACTGCATCAACAGCGCGGCTCTTCGCTTTGTGCCGGAATCGGAAATGGAAGCGCAGGGGTACGGGTACCTGCTTCCAGCCATCAAATAATGAAATCTATGCTTTTACGCTGTCTTCTGCTTTTAAGCAATGGAAGGCAGCGTTTTCATTATGCCGATCAATTTTATATATTTATTGTTCACCGGCATGGACAGGCGGAATCATT
This sequence comes from Clostridiales bacterium, assembly GCA_012839345.1. Classification (GTDB taxonomy): domain Bacteria; phylum Bacillota; class Clostridia; order Oscillospirales; family Acutalibacteraceae; genus Caproiciproducens. The sequence goes on from DUNN01000029.1 coordinate 150,941, forward strand.
TGCGCTATACTAATACCTAAAATATGGAAAAACAGAACTGCAAAACGTTGGAAGGAAATGAGGGATGAAAAAATGAGTTATGTACCAACAATGGAACAGGCGCAGCAGCTGCTGGAAGAGTACAATCAGGACGAATTCCACCTGAGACATGCCAAAATCGTTTCCGGCGTAATGGGGTATTTTGCAAAAGAATATGACCCGGAAAACGTGGAGTTCTGGAAAGTGGTTGGTTTGCTGCATGACCTGGATTTTGAACGTTACCCGGAGCAGCACTGTGTGAAGAGCCAGGAAATCATGCGGGAAAGGGGAATTGACGAACGCATCGTGCGCGCGACGGCCAGTCATGGTTACGGAATTACGGTGGATATTAAGCCGGAACATATTATGGAGAAGGTGCTTTATGCGGTGGACGAGCTCACCGGACTGATTGGTGCGGTGGCGCTGATGCGGCCGTCCAAAAGCGTTTCGGACCTGGAACTGAAATCCGTTCGGAAAAAATTCAAGTCGCTGAATTTTGCCGCAGGCTGTTCCCGCGAGGTGATACAGAATGGAGCGGACATGCTTGGGTGGACTTTGGATGACCTCATCAGCCGGACGATCCTCGCGATGCGCAGCCTGATGGACACGATGGACATCTGACTTGGAAGGGGCGGCCCGAGTTTTGGGGAATCCGCAGTTCCGTTGCCCGGCAAAATTGCGGCTCCGTTTTGTGAAAGTGCACAAAGTCAATTCCGGATCCTAATAATTATGAATAAACATCTGTTATTTTATTTATTTTTTCTTTTGTGATAGGGCGTTGTTTTAATTTTTCTTATAAAAATGAAGCAACACTATTGCAAACTTGCAAAAATAGTGATAAAATCGATTCAAAGCTAAGGTGCTTGACAAAATTTGGTTAAGTACCTTTCTTTTTTCTACCTATCGCTTTTACTAATTAAAGGTTTTAAGTAGAAAATGGTTGCTCATTCAAAGCGCTAAAACTGGAAAATATGAAAGAGAGGTTTTTGAGATGAAGAAAGTCAATCGGGCTTTTGCATTCGTGCTGGCCGCTGTAATCGCATGCTCCGGAATGTCGGCCTGTTCTGCCCCACAGAGAAACACGGCGGCGGGCGCTGCAACCGCAGCTTCCGGCAGCCAGGGCACCACACAGAAATCCACTGCTCAGGATACTTTGATTTTCGCACAGGGCGCCGACCCCAGAGGACTTGACCCCGCACTGGTGGACGACGGCGAATCTTCCAAAGTAATCGTCAACATCTATGAGGGCCTTTTAAAGTACGCCAAGGATTCCACCAAAGTGGAGCCCTGCCTCGCAAAAAGCTGGGAAGTCAGCGAAGATGGTCTTACATATACGTTCCACCTGCAGGAGGGCGTAAAGTTCCAGGATGGCACCGACTTTGACGCGGAGGCGGTGAAATTCAACATCGACCGCCAGCTCCCGCCGCAGGCCACCGACGATATGTCTTACGCCAGCTTTGTGTTCGGTTCTGTAAAAGATGTTGAGGTTGTCGACAAGTACACGGTAAAAATCAATATGAAAGAAGCCTGCACCCCGTTCCTCAACAACCTTGCCATGAGCTTGGGCGCTCCGATGGTCAGCCCGACGGCTCTGAAAAAATACAACAATAACGTAAACGAACATCCCTGCGGCACAGGACCTTACACCTTTGTCAGCTGGACCAAGGGGCAGAACGTTGTTCTGAAACGGAATGATAACTACTGGGGCGAGAAAGCGAAAACCCAGAATGTAATCTTCAAGATTATTTCCGACAACTCCGCTAGAGTGGTTGCTTTGAACAACGGCGAGGCCGATATGATTGACGGAATTGACGCAACAGTGGTCAGCCAGATTGAAAGCGCAGGCAACAAGATTTATGAAGCGCCCGGTATGAACATCAACTACCTGGCCTACAACACCACCAAAAAGCCGCTGGACGATGTGAAGGTGCGCACCGCACTTTCTCAGGCGGTCAATGTACCGGAACTAGTCAAGAGCTTGTATCAGGGATATGCCGACCCGGCGACCTCCATTCTGCCAACTTTTATGCAGGGCTATGACGACAGCATTAAGCAGGCTGCGTTCGATGCCTCCGCCGCAAAAGCTACGCTTGCCTCGGCCGGTGTAAACAAGCTTCACATTATTACTTACACCAACCCCAGACCGTACAACACTGCTAATGGTCAGGCGCTTGCGGAAGCAATTCAGGGTTATTACAAAGCGGTCGGCGTAACTGCGACAATCGATGCTTACGACTGGACAACTTACAAAGAAAAAGTCAAAACCGGCGATTATGACATCTGCTTCTACGGCTGGAACGGCGACAACGGCGACCCGGATAACTTCATGTATCTGCTGTCCATCGATGATCCCACTCAGAATGTATCCCGCTTTAAAAATGCAGATTATGACGCACTGATCAAAAAGGGTGTTGCCACTCCTGCCGGAACGGACCGGGATAAGATCTACACGCAACTCGAAAAAATGGCCGCTGAAAATGCGGTGTGGCTCCCAATTTCCCACGGGAAAACAATTTGCGGCTACCGCAGCAATATCAAGGACTTCTATTATCATATGACCGGAAACGTGTTCCTTTCCGGTGTATCCAAGGAGTAATCGAATCGCATCGGGTATCTGGCTGAATGATTCACCTGCCGGAAGTTGTTATGCTGATTTGTGTGAGAAATGCGGTTTCTACTGGGATTCTCGGACGATCAGCAGGATACACAACTTCCGGCAATACTCATTTTTTAAGGGCGCGCTGATTCCGTCGCCGAACGAGCGCTTAAAGTAAAGGAAGACGTGCCGCTTTCGAATTGCTGTTCTCTGCACTTCCTTTAGCGTTTCGTTTCTAAGGTCTGGAAAATGCTGTGAAAGGTTGTTAGACATGCTTAAATACATCGTAAAACGCATTCTGATGCTGATTCCCGTTCTGTTGGGAGTTTCCATCATTGTGTTTTTAATCATGCGGGTTTTCTCCCCGGACCCTGCGCCGATTGTGCTCGGCCAGCACGCGACGGTGGAAGCCGCGAATCAGTGGCGGGAGGCCAATGGACTGAACGCCCCGCTTTATATTCAGTATTTCAATTTCATTAAAGGCGCGGTTACCGGGGACCTGGGAACCTCCTATTACACCAAAACGCCGGTAACGCAGGAGATTTTCTCCCGCTTTCCCGCGACGATTGAACTTGCCGTTGCGGCAATTATTATTGCTTCGCTGTTTGGCATCTTCATTGGTGTGATTTCTGCGGTTAAGAAAAACTCGTTCTTTGACCATGCCGGCATGGTGCTGGCGCTCATCGGCGTTTCCATGCCGATTTTCTGGCTTGGCATTTTGCTGATTATTCTGTTTGCCGGTGTCTTACATATTCTCCCGTCCGAAGGGCGGATTAACCCGCTGCTCCAGCCGATTGGCGGAACGGGACTTTATTTGATTGATACACTCTGGCTCGGCGACATGGAAGCGTTTACCGACGCGCTGCGCCATCTGATTCTTCCCGCCGTGGCGCTCGGTATGTACTCTATGGCAATTATTACCCGCATGACGCGTTCCAGCATGCTGGAAACTATGAGTCAGGACTTCATCCGCACCGCACGGGCAAAGGGAATTACAGAGCGCAAAGTAGTTACCCACCATGCGCTGCGCAACGCGATGATCCCCGTAACAACGGTTATCGGCCTGCAGTTCGGCTCGCTGTTAGGCGGCGCGGTTCTTACGGAAACGGTCTTTTCCTGGCCGGGAATCGGCAGCTATACCGTGCAGTGCATTCTGAAATCGGATTTTCCGGTTGTGCAGGGTGTTGTGCTGCTGATTGCGGTGATTTTTGTACTGATTAACCTTGTGGTTGATGTGATTTATGCGTTCATTGACCCCCGTATCAAATTTTCCAGGAAGGAGGTTTGACCTGTGATGACAGAAATGAATGAGGAAAAAGCAATTCAGAGCCAAACCGAGGTTCTGGAAAAACCGGAGTCCCAGGTAAAGGAAATGTGGGAAGCGCTTTTGGAAAATAAGGCGGCTGTCGTCGGACTTGTGATTATCGCCTTTCTGGTGCTGGTGGCTATTTTTGGCCCCCTAATGATGCCGTATGACCCGAACGCTTCCAACATGGGGCAAAGTTTCCAATGGCCCAGTGCGGAACACCTGTTCGGTACGGATCAGCTTGGACGCGATATTTTCAGCCGTATTATTGCTGGTGCCCGAATTTCCCTTTCCGTTGGTCTGGCTGCCGTTTTGATTTCGCTGACCATCGGTGTGGTGCTTGGCTCCATTGCCGGGTATAAAGGTGGCTGGGCGGATACCGTCATCATGCGCATTATGGATATGATGCTCGCCATTCCGTCCATCCTTCTGGCCATCGCGTTTATGGCGGCACTGGGAAAAGGCATTGACAAGGCGGTCATCGCCATCGGCCTGGTTTCCATCCCGGAATACGCGCGCATTGTGCGCGGCTGTATCCTTTCCGTAAAAGAAAACGACTATGTTCAGGCTGCTCGTGTTATCGGCAACCGGAGCGGGCGGATTATTTTCCGCCATATTCTGCCGAATGTTTTGTCTTCCATTGTGGTAAGGGCTACGCTGGGTATTTCCACCGCTGTGCTGGATACCGCCGCGCTTGGCTTCCTCGGCCTTGGCGTTCAGCCGCCCCAGGCGGAATGGGGCGATATGCTCGGCCGTGCGAGGGGATTTATTTTTACCGCCCCTTACACATTGATTTTCCCCGGCATCGCAATTACGATTACGGTGCTGGCATTCAATCTTCTGGGCGATGGTCTGCGCGATGCGCTTGACCCAAAGTCCAGAAAGAAATGAGGCGGTGAACGAAAATGCTGCTTGAAGTGAAACATTTAAAAACGGAATTCCAACTGAAACGCGGTACTGTAACCGCCGTGAATGACCTCAGCTTTTCCGTTGATAAAGGCGAAATTCTCGCCATTGTGGGCGAATCCGGTTCCGGAAAGAGCGTAACCTCCCTTTCTATTATGGGTCTTTTACAGCCGCCGGGGAAAACAACTCAAGGCGAAATTCTGTTTAAGGGCGAAGACCTGTTGAAGAAATCCAAAGCAGAAATGCAGAGCGTGCGCGGTGACCAGATCTCCATGATTTTTCAGGAGCCGATGACTTCTCTGAACCCGGTGTACCGGATTAAGGATCAGATTATGGAAAGTGTCATGACGCATATGAAGCTTTCCAAAAAAGAGGCGCTAGAACGTACCATACATATGCTTGAGGTGGTTGGCATTCCCTCGGCGAAAGAGCGTGCCAACGATTATCCCCACCAAATGAGCGGCGGTATGCGCCAGCGTGTGATGATTGCCATGGCGCTTGCCTGCCGGCCGGAACTGCTGATTGCCGACGAACCGACCACCGCTCTGGACGTTACCATTCAGGCACAGATTTTGGATCTTTTGTACCATATGCGCGAAGAGTTCAACATGGCGGTTCTTCTGATTACGCACGACCTGGGCGTGGTAGCCGAAGCTGCCGACCGCGTGATTGTTATGTACTGCGGCCAGGTGGTAGAAGAGGCGGAAGTGAATAAACTGTTTGCCAACCCGCTGCATCCTTACACAGTTGGGCTGCTGCATTCTATCCCGCGTTTGGAGGACAACAGCAAGGAACCGCTTTATATGATTAAAGGCATGGTTCCGGATCCGCTGCACATGCCGAAGGGCTGCCCGTTTTCCGACCGGTGCGACCGGTGCATGGACCGCTGCAGGAAGGAAATGCCGCAGCTGCTGGAAAAGGATGGCCATAAGGTGCGGTGTTTCCTTTATGATTCGGAAAACCAGGAGGGCGGTCAGGTATGAGTGAAGCATTGGTTGAAGTAAAAAATCTAAAAAAACATTTTACGCTGGAGCACGACTTTTTCGGTCGGCCGACCACGGTTCTGAAAGCGGTGGACGGCGTTTCCTTCCAGATTAAGAAAGGTGAGGCGTTCGGTTTGGTGGGGGAATCCGGCTGCGGAAAGACCACTATCGGAAAAATGCTGGTGAACCTTTATACCCCGACCGATGGACAGATTGTGTTCGAGGGTACCGATTTGACCAAGTTGTCCCCCGCAAAACGCCGTGAATTCTGCAAGGATATCCAGCTTATTTTCCAGGACCCGTACGCCTCCCTGAACCCCCGCATGACGATCGGCGATATTATTGCTGAGCCGATTAAAATCAACAATCTTCTTCCGAAAGATCAGATTGAAAAACGGGTGACCTACCTGCTGAACTGCGTGGGGTTGGCAAACCACCAGCGGAACCGTTATCCGCATGAATTTTCCGGCGGCCAGCGCCAGCGTGTCGGCATCGCCCGCGCACTGGCGGTTCAACCGAAACTGATCGTCTGTGACGAACCCGTTTCTGCGCTGGATGTATCGATTCAGGCACAGGTGCTGAACCTGCTGGATGAGCTGAAAGAAGAATTCGGCCTTACTTATCTGTTTATTGCCCATGGCCTGAACGTGGTGAAACACATCAGCGACCGTGTGGGTGTAATGTATCTGGGCAATCTGGTGGAAATTGCGCCAAAGCAGGAATTGTACGAGAACCCGCTGCACCCCTACACACAGGCGCTTCTTTCGGCGATTCCTTCCGTAGACCCGACAAAGCGTAAACAGCGGATTATTCTTTCCGGCGATGTGCCAAGTCCGATCAATCCGCCGGACGGCTGCCGGTTTTGCTCCCGCTGTTTTAAAAAGTTTGACGGCTGCGAATCGGAAAATCCGGTGCTGCGGGAAGTATCCCCGGGCCATTTTGTCGCCTGTCGGCTATGGCAGGAAAAATAAATTTGCAGGAGCACATGAACAAAGAAATATCCTCCTATAGTAAGAAAATGCGTCTTGATACGGCGAAAAAAGCCAATCAAGACGCATTTTTTGTGCATTCCTTTTCCTGTTTGCGGGCGGCGGCGTTCCGGCTTTGGAAAACCGTAACACTTTCCTTTTAAGAATCATATATTAGCCTGATGAAAAATGTTTACCGACCGCTATCATTACACGTATTACAGGGTTCGATTCGTTTGATTAACGGTGTTGATACCTGTTTCTTCGGAAAAACGAAGGCTTCCTGCTTTTCGCTACAATAAATACAATGGAGTTTTGAGGTGTATAGAAAATGGGGTTGACCGGTACTTCGACAGGCACAGGAGTGTTAAGCAGCTGTGATGGGATCTTAAAAATCGAGAAAGAAACATCGGAAGATAAGGTCATTGCGTTGGCCGGCAATCCGAATGTGGGGAAAAGCACGGTGTTCAACAGTTTAACCGGAATGAACCAGCACACGGGAAACTGGCCGGGAAAAACCGTTGCCAATGCCCAGGGCAAATACCGATACAAAGGAAAAAACTTTATTTTAGTCGATATTCCCGGAACCTATTCTCTAATGGCAAATTCGGAAGAGGAAGAAATCGCCCGTGACTTTATTTGTTTTGGGGAACCGGATGCCACGGTGGTCGTTGCGGACGCTACCTGCCTGGAACGTAACTTAAATCTGGTCCTTCAGACTATGGAGATTTCCAATCGGGTAATTCTTTGCGTCAACCTGCTGGATGAGGCAAAAAAGAAAAAAATCCGGATTGATTTGAACTTGCTGTCGAAAAAATTAGGAATTCCAGTGGTGGGGACTAGTGCACGGAGCGGAAAAGGACTAAGCCATCTAATGGATGCGGTCTGGAACCAAACCACAGAGCTTTCCGCAGCAAAGCCGTTTCGCCTGACGTATGATGCCGACATAGAGCAGGCGCTTGCCACTCTGGAGCCTGCCGTGAAGCGGGCAATCGGAGAAAAACTGAACAGCCGCTGGGTAGCCGTTAAGCTTCTGGATGGCGACGAGAAGCTGCTTACTACCCTGAAAAATTATTTTGGATATGATCTTTTATCCAACCCAGATGTTGCCGGAAATCTGGTAAAAGCAAAGGCTGTTTTGGCACGGGAGCCTTCCGGGAAAACTTATTTTCGTGACCGAATCGTAACCAAAATTGTGGACTCCTGCGAGGCAATCAGCCGGGAAGTGGTTGTATATGAAAAAGCGGAGTATGCCGAACGGGACCGCAAAATTGATAAGATACTAACCTCGAGAGCCACTGGAATTCCGATTATGGTACTGCTTCTGTGCGGAATTTTGTGGCTGACCATAACAGGCGCAAATTATCCGTCTGAGTTAATTGCTGATGGCCTCTTCTGGGTAGAGGACCGTCTGACCGAATTTTTTATTTCTCTTTCAGCACCGGACTGGGTTCGCGGATTGCTTGTCGATGGGATGTACCGGACCTTAGCGTGGGTGGTATCCGTCATGCTGCCGCCTATGGCGATTTTCTTCCCGCTTTTCACATTATTGGAGGATTTGGGTTACCTGCCCCGCGTCGCGTTTAATCTGGATAATTTTTTCCGCAAGGCCAATGCTCATGGGAAACAGTCTTTGACGATGTGCATGGGGTTTGGATGCAATGCATGCGGTGTAATTGGCTGCCGAATTATTGATTCTCCACGGGAGCGGCTCATTGCAATCCTTACCAATAACTTTGTTCCATGCAACGGGCGATTCCCAACGTTAATTGCGATGATTACTATGTTTTTTGCCGGAATTGCCGTCGGACCGCTTCAGTCCGTTATTTCTGCACTGATTCTGACCGGGGTAATTGTGCTTGGTGTGGGAATGACGTTGCTCGTCTCAAAAATATTATCCAATACGATTCTGAAAGGAATGCCATCCTCGTTCAATCTGGAACTGCCGCCATACCGCCGCCCGCAAATCGGAAAGGTCATTGTGCGCTCCGTTTTTGACCGAACGCTGTTTGTTCTCCGTCGGGCTGTGGCAGTTGCCGCCCCGGCTGGGCTGGTAATTTGGCTGTTGGCCAATATTCGTGTGGGCGAAAGCAGTGCCTTGACGCAGTGCGCCCAGTTTTTGGATCCGTTTGCCCGTTTATTAGGAATGGATGGTTATATCCTGATGGCGTTCATTCTTGGGTTCCCTGCGAATGAAATTGTGGTTCCTATTATCATTATGAGCTATATGTCAACGGGTTCGCTTACTGAGTTCAGCAGTCTGGCGCAGCTGCATTCTCTTTTTGTCAGTCATGGCTGGACCTGGCTGACCGCCGTTTGTGTGATGCTTTTTTCTTTGATGCACTGGCCCTGCGCGACCACCTGCCTAACCATTCGGAAAGAAACGCAGAGCCTAAAATGGACCCTCTTGTCTTTTGTTATTCCAACCGTTTCAGGAATGCTCCTCTGTTTTCTTGTCGCGGGCGCAGCTCGCCTGCTTGGAGCGGCGTGATGGGAAACGAAATGGACCTTTTACACAAGAGTGAGAAGTTCTTATTTTTATCACAAACTATAATTCTAATTAGTAAAATAGTACCTGTGCTTGTGACTAAACATAAAAAACAGGGGAAAAGGTGATCCTTTTCCCCTGTTAGTTTCATCTGCTGTATTGGACTGAATTAGATGCAGCTCACGGCGCGAGTAGGAGAAACGCCGCACAGCGCCGTATTCAGCCTTTTACATAAGGAATGGCACGCAAATATGCTATGTTTTTTGAATCAGACAATACCCTGTGCCAGCATAGCGTCAGCAACTTTTACGAAGCCTGTAATATTCGCACCGGCAACGTAATCCTTCGGGCGGCCATATTTTTCTGCTGCGTTGGAAACATTGCTGAAAATATTCTGCATAATACCTTTCAGCTTTTCGTCGACTTCTTCAAAAGTCCAGGAAAGACGCATGCTGTTCTGGCTCATTTCAAGCGCTGAGGTGGCAACACCGCCTGCGTTTGCGGCCTTGCCGGGAGCAAACAGAACGTTGTTGCTCTGCAGGTACTTGGTCGCCTCAATACTGGTCGGCATATTCGCGCCTTCCGCGACGGCAATTACGCCGTTCTTGACAAGTTCTTTTGCATCGTCGAGGAGCAGTTCGTTTTGTGTTGCGCAAGGCAGTGCAATATCGCAGGGGGTTGTCCACACGCCTTTGCCCTCGTGATAAACGGAATTCGGACGGTAAGCTTTGTACTCTGACAAACGGCCGCGCTTTACTTCCTTGATTTCTTTGACTGCTTTCAGGTCAATTCCTTCTGCGTCATAAATCCAGCCGGTGGAGTCGCTCATGGTAACAACCTTGCCGCCGAGCTCTTGCGCTTTTTGACATGCATAAATTGCAACATTGCCGGCACCGGAAATGGCGATGGTTTTGCCTTGAATCGACAGACCGTTTTTCTTCAGCATGGCGTCGGTAAAATAGAGCAGACCGTAACCGGTTGCTTCCGTACGGGCCAGCGAACCGCCATAGGTTAATCCTTTGCCAGTCAGAATGCCGGAATATTCATTGCGAAGGCGTTTGTACTGCCCAAACAGGAAACCAATTTCACGTCCGCCTACACCGATATCACCTGCGGGGACATCCGTGTCGGGGCCGATGTGACGATACAGCTCGGTCATAAAACTCTGGCAGAAAGCCATCACTTCACGGTCAGATTTCCCTTTGGGGTCAAAATCCGAACCGCCCTTGCCGCCGCCGATTGGCAGCCCGGTAAGAGAGTTTTTGAAAATCTGCTCAAAACCCAAAAACTTCAGAACACCCAGGTTTACAGACGGGTGAAAGCGAAGTCCGCCCTTATAGGGACCGATCGCATTGTTAAACTGTACACGGTAACCGCGGTTTACCTGTACTTTTCCATTGTCATCCGTCCATGCGACCCGGAACTTAATCTGCCGGTCAGGCTCTGTAAGTCTTTCCAGAATGCCGGCCTCCTGGTATTTCGGGTTTTGCTCAATCACAGGAGCGATGGATTCCAGAACTTCCGTTGCAGCCTGAATAAATTCGGGCTCGCTCTGATTCCTTTTGATTAATTCTGCTAGTTGTTCCTCGATATAATTCATGTGTATGCCCCCAATAACTTTATTTATTAACTTTATCATAAAAAAACTTACTTTTCAATATTATCATTGAATATTGTCGCACAATATATTGCATTTTTCATGGAGAATTTTCGGATAAAGTGATGTTTTAGGGCTGCAAATTGCAGGAACAAAGCTTAAAAGTTTCCTTACACCCGGATTCTCTGGAACTTTCAGGAAAATTTTACTAATCCAGCAACTGAAAAAAGTGTGATAAAAACGAATAAATATTCATTTTGTATCATGCCCGGATGAGTTTTCTAAATTGCCATTTTTCCCTTTTTGTTTTTATATGGTGGTTCATCATGATTGGATGTTTTGAACTGTGCGGGAGGCTAAAATCGGAGCCGGTGTACTGGAAGCAGGCATTTGTCAGCATGGTAGGGCAGGCCGAGTGGATGCTGGCGACCTATGAACCTGGATTTTTTCTAATAGGTGCCTAAGGTGCTTTGTTTAATTATTACCAGTTTTTTGCCTAACTATTTTACAATAAATTAGTTAGGCAAATTTAAAAATTGTTTTATTTGCCTAATTTAACCGATATATGTTATAATTAATATATTATTACTATTGATGCAGCAGGAGGGAAAAATGAGCAGGAAACTATTTGAGAAACTCGAAGAATCGCTGAAATCCGTCTTACCAATTTGCTTGATTGTTCTAGCCCTACACCTCACAATTGCCCGTATGCCGCTTGGGACGTTCGCCCTTTTTCTTTCAGGAACGTTTTTTCTTGTGCTCGGAATGAGCATTTTTACTTTGGGTGCCGATATGGCCACCATGCCCATCGGGGAATTAATCGGGCATGAACTGACCAAATCAAAAAAAATATGGATTTTGATTTTGGGATGTTTTATACTAGGCTTTACGGTTACCATTGCAGAACCGGACCTGCAGGTATTAACCAAACAGGTACCGGCCATTCCAGATGGGGCACTGGTTGCCGCGGTGGCTGCTGGCGTCGGGCTCTTCTTGGTTTTGGCGATATTAAGAATTATTTTTCGGGTAAAACTGGCCTACATGTTTATCGTTTTATATTTAACGGTCTTTTTGGTCGCTGCCGTTGCCGCGCCGGACTTTCTGGCAGTTGCATTCGATTCTGGCGGGGTTACTACCGGCCCGATTACCGTGCCCTTTATTCTGGCGCTTGGCGCCGGGGTATCTGTTTTGCGCGGCGGGAAAAACGAAGAGGAGGACTGCTTTGGACTTTGCGCCCTGTGCTCCGTCGGTCCCATTCTGACCGTGCTGATTCTTGGCATCTTTTTTGATTCTTCCGCGAGTGGTTATGCGTTTGAAACTGCCAGCAGCGTGGACAGTTTTCAGGAGCTCGTGCTTCTTTACGCCAACGGCTTCCGCGTATTTGTAAAAGAAGTGATAATGGCGCTGCTGCCCATCGTCATTATTTTTCTTATTTTAAATGCGGTGCGGTTGAAGCTTCCCAAAAATCAGATGTTTAAAATCATTGTGGGCCTGGTGTATACGGTTGCTGGACTTACCGTGTTTTTGGTCGGTGTGAATATTGGTTTTATGCCTGTGGGCACTTATCTGGGAAGTACGTTAGCTTCTTTGCCTTACAACTGGATTCTTATTCCAATCAGCCTTTTGTTCGGCCTTTTTATTGTAATGGCCGAACCGGCGATTTACTTACTGAACCGGCAAGTTGAGGAAATCACCAGCGGTGCGATTTCCAAACGAATGATGATGATTGGCCTTTCCTCGGGGGTAGGCATTGCACTGGTTCTTTCCATGATTCGTATTATGAAAGGATTCAGCATTTGGTTTATTCTTCTGCCGGGTTACCTGATTGCTTTGGTACTTACGGCTTTTGTTCCAGAAATTTTTACGGCAATCGCATTTGACTCCGGCGGGGTGGCCGCCGGCACCATGGCTGCGGCGTTTCTGCTTCCGTTTGCAATGGGGGCGTGTAAAGCGCTGGGCGGGAACGTAATGACGGATGCCTTCGGAATTATTGCCATGGTGGCAATGATGCCGCTGGTAACCTTGCAGATCATAGGATTATCGTATAAAATAAAGCTAAAACGCATGCAGGAAACCGCGGAACCGGAAATTTATGCTGAAATATCCCAAGAAATTCCCACCCAAGCAGAAAGCGAAGCAGGAAATCATATGATGGGTGAATCGGAAGATTCCCGTACTTCGGAGGAAGGCGATGAAAATGGAGAACAGTAAAATGCAAAATCCGCAGATGGCTTTAATGGTAACGATTGTAAACAGAGGTTCCGGGGAGCGTGCAGCTTCCATTATAGCGGATGCCGGCTTCCATTTTCACCTTCTGACCCTGGCCAAAGGAACGGCCGATACGAAGCTGTTGGATTACCTGGGACTTGGGGAAACCGATAAGGATTTAATTATTAGTATGATGCCTTTGGAGGCTACAAAGAATATACTGGAATTGCTGGATACTCAAATCCAGTTACACAAGTCCGGTCACGGTATCGCTTTTACCATACCGATTCGTACGATCGGAAGCAGCTTGGGAGTACATGATTTAAGAGATTCCCTTCAGGCTGCGCAGGAGGAAAATAAAATGTTACAAAACAAGCAGTATGAGTTGATTGTTACCGTCTCGAACCGAGGCTATACCGATGATATTATGGAGGCTGCCCGCTCCGCACAAGCAACGGGCGGCACGGCAATCCATGCACGCCAGGTGGGTGTAAAGGAAGCGGAAAGCCTTTTTGGGGTGACCATTCAGCCGGAAAAGGAAATTATTTTGATATTGACTTTGCAGGAAAATCGGGATGCCATCATCCAGGCAATTATGGAACGTGCCGGACTTCAGACCAAAGCCAAGTCGATTGCCTTTTCCCTTCCGGTTAGCGATGTTGCCGGATTGGCCTAATAGGACCGTCAATACCGTTTCCAACCAGTGCCCAAAAGTTCTCTTGACGAGCGGCCTAGAATACCGTGGATCAAAATAACATCGGGTTCCATAGAGGAAACAGAGAAAAGCACTGTTTGCTGCGGAATTTTGATCTCTTCTTTCAATGAAGTACCATTTTACATCGAAGCATATTATTTAATACAGGTGATTGTTGAAAGGAGAAAAGTGGAATGTCTTCAGGCACAGCAAATCTTATTGAGAACTGTAAAATTCCAATTGGCATCTTTAATACTTTTCGGAAGCTCTGGACCCAGCATGTGATGTGGACCCGCTCGTTTATTATTAGTACTGCGGCAGATCTGGGAGATTTGCAGCCGGTTACAAACCGGTTGTTGCGCAACCCGGCCGATTTTGCAAAGGCACTTCTGCCGTATTATGGAGAAGAAAGGGCAAAACAGTTCAGCGATTTGTTGACGAAACACTTAACGATTGCCGCGCAACTGGTCAACGCCGCAAAAGCAGGGGACACGGAAACCGCGAACGAGGAACGAAGAAAATGGTATTCCAATGCGGATGAAATCGCCGCTTTTCTGGCCAGTATTAACCCCTATTGGTCAAAAGTTCAGTGGACTCTTATGCTGCGCGATCATTTGAGGGTGACCGAAGAAGAAGCGGTCGACCGATTAACCGGCCAATATGCAAAAGATGTGGCACTTTATGACGTAATTGAAGATCAGGCATTGATGATGGCCGATTATATGGCAACTGGAATTTTAAAACAGTTTTTTATCAATCAAAATTGAGGCGAACCACCACATTTGTGGTGGTTTTTTCTTGCTCTATCGACAATAAAATAGGGGAAATCTGGTTCATCTTTGTCCATAAAATGCCTCAAGGAATAGAAACGGCAGCCGTAGCGGGTACGGCCGCCGTTTTATTCTTTTCATCACTTTTCTAAACGCACATCATATTATGTAAATTGTAAATAACAAAATTCCGTAAGAAAGGTGCATACAAAATGGATGCGCATGATTTTGACAGTAATGAATTAAAAGATTACGGCCCAATGCCAATTGTAGTGAATATTGAAAGGGTTACCAAAGAGAACGATACATTCCGTACCGCTTTATGGACGGGAAAACATATGCAGCTCACCTTAATGAGCATCAATGTCGGCGATGATATCGGCTTGGAAAGACATCAGAATGTCGACCAATTTCTCCGGATTGAACAAGGGGAAGGGCTTGTAAAGATGGGAATGGATCAAAACAACCTGAGTTTTCAAAGAAAAGTGAACTCCAGCAATGCGATTGTAGTACCGGCAGGAACTTGGCACAATTTAATTAATACAGGAAATGTACCATTGAAGGTGTATTCCATTTATGCACCGCCGCAGCATCCTCATGGAACGGTTCACAAAACAAAAGCGGATGCAATGGCAGCCGAATAATTTACCAGGATCAGCGCCTTGTTCTTGAACAGGCGCTTTTTTTGTGATACGAAACTCAAAATATCCGTGCATCATCGACAAGAACTTTGAAAATACCTTCGGCGCAACACTCAAAATTGGCAGGAGAATTGTATAAATAATGGATGGAAATCCAACCATACTAATACCAAAATTAGGCGTTTGCCGTGCCGGTATGCAAAAGGCTTTACTGGTTTACTCGTGAAATAGAGAAGGGTAAAATAATGATACGAAATAAAATATCCAATATTATATTATGGATTCTATCCATTTCCTTTTTGTTAATCACTGTTATCCTGTTATCCACCACGTGGGCCGCAATCTTTTTTATCATCCCTGCCGTTTTACTAAATCCATATGTCAACAAGCTATTATGGGACAAATTTAATTTTCACAATAAAGCATGGATTAAAATAATAAGTGCCATTCTTCCGTTTATTTTTTATGGCATTGCAGTTCCGACTACCTCAACGACTCCGAATCCAAATCTTGTTTCCTCTTTGCCAAGTTCGGCCGTCATATCTTCTTCTGAAACCTCTCTACCATCCGTCATTCCATCTTCCTCGTTTATTCCCTCATCCAGCAGTCAGGCCGTAATATCGTCCTCTACCGCTCAAACCATTCCAGCAGTTCCCGCTGTGGGAGCTAAGCTAAAAGTGCATTTTATTGATGTTGGTCAAGGAGACTCTGAATTTTTAGAGTTGCCAAACGGACAAACAATGTTGATTGATGCAGGTGAAGCTGAGTATGGGTCTGGAATCGTCAGCTATATCAAAGGGCTGGGGCATACCAAAATTGACTATTTAATCGCTTCTCATCCACATGCAGATCATATTGGCGGTATGGCTACCGTAGTCAATGGTTTGAATATCGGCAAAATATACATGCCGAAAAAATCCACGACCACCAAAACATTTGAAGGTTTACTGACTGCCATAAAAAACAAAGGACTACAGGTGAATACCGCAAAGGCAGGACAAAACTTGCTCAAGGCCGGGAATCTGAACATTGATATTATCGCCCCTGTTAATATTACAGGCGATGACCTGAACCAGTATTCAGCAGTTATTAAGGTCACCTATGGCGCAAACCGGTTTTTGTTCATGGGGGATGCCGGAAGTACTTCGGAAGCACAGATCTCCGCGGATGTATCGGCAGATGTTTTAAAAGTTGGGCATCACGGCAGTAATACATCCACATCGCAAACCTTTTTAAATAAAGTTCGTCCGAAATATGCTGTCATTGAAGTGGGAAAAGGAAACTCTTATGGGCACCCAACTGCGGCAACACTGACAAAGCTTCAAAATATTGGAGCTGCCATTTATCGAACTGATAATGACGGTACCATTATTTTCACATCGGACGCAAAAACCATTACCATAAATAAAAAGTCTGCCACGATAAAACAACAAGCGCCCCCGACTGCGTCGTCAAAATCTTCTGCGGCCAGTTTCAAAGCTGCCGCGTCTAAGCCTTCCACAAATAACAATCAAGGCATAACCGTTTATATCGCAGATACCGGAACAAAATATCATTTAAGCACTTGCCGCACGCTGAAGAAAAGTAAACATGCCATATCGTTGGCAGAGGCAAAAGCGAAAGGCTACACTGCGTGTGGAATTTGTCATCCCCCAGAATAAGGAGTAAGGTATGAAATATACGATTGATCGTTTTGAAGGCGAATTCGCCGTTGTAGAATTGGAAAATCAGCAATTTGTGAATATCCCTCGGTCTGCTATCCCTATGGAAGCCAAAGAAGGGGACATCCTCAATGTTCAGGTGGATCACGAAGAAACAGAGAAAAGAAGAAAGCACATCCAAAAGCTTATGGATGATGTATGGGCGGATTAATCACCTGCAAAAAAGGAACGCCAAGCACGCTTGGCGTTCCTTTTTTCTTCTTCGAAATCATTGAAAGGGCTTTTCATTACTAGAAATTCCTTTGTTTAGCTGCTCCTAAATCTAGGCTATGTCAAGAGAAGTTCGCAATTTGGGGACTCCACGAAATGAATTAAGCTGCGCTTAGCAGAAGTGTCTGAATCGATTTGGGATTCAAATATGCTCTGGAAACG
>DUNN01000025.1 GCA_012839345.1 Clostridiales bacterium
CAATCAGCTGATTGGTCGGCGGAATCCCCTTTTTCTTGGCATATTCCATACTGGCGTATTCGTAGTCAAACGCGACAGGAAACGTCAGCTTTCCACGATAGGCGGAAAGCACCTTTTTGCAGGCCTCTGCTTCCTTCTTCGCATCTTCCACGGAAATCGCATAGCTGAACCAGTAAGCGCCGACAAAAAGCTTGTGCGCCAACGCGCCTTTAATATTTTCATCAAATTTTTGATCTTTCTGGCTGATGTCGTTACCATAGCCGGCTCTTACCAGAACAAAGTCGATTCCAGAAGCGTCTACCTTCGCCCAGTCAATTTTGCCGTTGTGCTTGCTGACATCTATACCTTTCATAATGTACCCCCGTAATCTTGACCTGTGTTTCTGCGAACCTCCTAACAAATTGAGCAGGAAGCATTTGCCTCCTGCTCCGTTATTCGGAGTAATCTTCGCCAGTTACTTCCTTATACTCCTCTTGCGTCAGTTTTCCGGCTGCGACCAATGCCTTAATCCGGCCTATGTTCCACAGCACCGGATAATACTTTTTTGCCATTTTCAGCACGTTCATAATGTCACCCCCATCATAACTGCAATATAATCAACGTCGGCGCGGATCTGGTCAATTTCAGTTGGTGGTGGAGACGGACGAGCGGCAATTTCAGTCGCTTTTTCTTCGCCTGTTCTTTCTACTGGATGCCCATCTACCAGTTTGTAGATAAAACACCCATTTTCATCAATCAATGGCTTTTCAAAATAGTTGCCTTGAGCGTGGGCGTACCTGTCACCCATTCCTTCATCGATCTGCGTCCATCCTGTGGCATCCTGCAAGAAAATAGAACTATTTACATCGGTTATACACCCCGCCGCATTTGTCTTGACATATACTTTTATTTCAGGTGCATTCATTGTTTACTCTCCTTAATAAATTTCCGCATCATAATAAGCGTCCCCGCCACTAACACTGTTTTTGGTCGGTGTTGTACGCATAGTTGGCCTTAAATCTACTGTGCTTACCGAACTGCTTGAGCGTATTTGATAATATCTTTGACATAATGCCAATTCCTCTGCATAAGGACGCGGAGAAAACGGGGTTGCAACAGAACCGATTTCAAGTTTAGCATCCCATATATCTATTTCAGAACCAGCATCATCAGGAGTAATTAATCGAGTGTAACCGACTCCACACTCAACCTTACTTGCCCCTATAGGAATATCCGCAGTTATACTTACACGACCATTTGTTTCTTTGAAAATAGGAGTAGCTTTAATTGTATAATCTGATTTTCCGGCTTCATGATACGCAATATATACACACCTATAATCGTTATAATTTTCAGAAACTGCACGTACTCCAACAGAAAATGTAACCATTTTTCCCTGTACAGGACTCACTCCACTAGGAGTATCTTCCAACCTCTGCATAAAATTGTTTTCTACTGCATGCGCGGCAGAATCAATTCTAATGTGTACGCGATACACATTGGAACCGGGTGTAGAACCGATGGTAGTTCTATAAACTGTTGATGTCATGCTTGAAGCATCAAAGCTATTCATCCACCTATCAAATGTGTATCCGGCTGTGGAATATGACTCGTGTCCACGCTGATTTACACGGAAATCACCGTTTATTAGTAGGTTTGGATTAATTGCCCCTACCTGCTCAGCGGTCACTTTGTGAGGGTTATCAGTGTTGTTTCGATGGTCCTCGCCCTTTTTCAGTTCAGCGTCGATCATATCCATATTTGCATTGTGAACTTCGATGTCGTAATTGTCCGTGGTCTCCGGTTTCGTCAGCCCGTAATTCGTAGTAGTCATTGCCATTACATCGTGCCCCCTCTGATTGTTTCGTGAGTATATGCCGCCAGCTGCGCATGAGTATAACCAGTCAGCATACCGTGTGTCCTGTATGTGTACTCAAAGCTAAACGCCAGGTGTGCCGGCTTGATTTCGTTTATAGTGTCCATAAGGCCCGCCATATTTTTGGGGATTCCGAGTGTCCCAGTAAATTTTACAATAAAGCTGTAATCTTCCGGTTTTTCAATAATCTCCACCGTACCATTTGAATATGATGCTGCGGTATCAATCAGCATCTGCTTTGTAACCGTTCCAATTCCGGCGATTTTTGCTTTTAAAATTTCCCTTCGCATATCATCCGACTTTGACACATCTACAGTAAGGCCGTAAATCTTTTCATACCGGGAGAGCAGAGCCGAAGCGGTCGTAATGAAACACTCGTCAATCGTAACCCCGGTGTCTAAAATCATTGATTTTACTTTATTAGTGAGAATCCCCTGCAGTTCCTGCATCGTAGCGTTACCGTCGTACAACGGCGGCAATAAATCAATCAGGTTCATGCACTCGCCTCCGATAATGCAACGGTTCCTACTACAGGAATATCCTCATCTGGGATGGTTATATTTAACGTGCCGCCGTTCACCATTAGCGAGTTGTAGTCCGCCACGCCGGGCGTGGAAAGCAGCAAAGAGCCGATTTTTGCATAACTAATGTTATACGTTTTAAACACACTCGACATCAAATATTCGCTCAATGAAGTCGTAAACGCCGACTGAACATCTGCCAGTGCCACAGAACCGTCAAGCGTAACATTGGCTGCAACGCTAATCTCAAAGCCTTCCGGGCTTGATACTGTTACAGCCGCGCCAATCGGCCGGACAGATTCAATATAATCGGCGACTTTCTGTTCCAGACTTGTGTCAATCGCTTTGTTGGAATCAACAACAAGAACTTTCACTGTGCCATTGCCGTTCCATAACGGATATACCTTCACTGCGCCCACACCGGCAACCGACAGCGCCCATTTTTCGTAATCATATACATTTCCGCTGGTCGACGGTTTCCGAATTTGCTCATAAAATCGTGCCCGCAGGTTTTCGTCTGTTTCTTCATCCGTACCGGATATTATAATGTCGCCGAGCACGACCGTCGCATCGCTGGTATTGTCTATATTAGATAACTGCCCGGCATAAGCGTTTCCGGCACTCCCAGCAGTTTCGCACGTCGCGGAATACACACCATCAGAAATTAACGCTGTGATATCATACACAACGTCGTCAATAGCCCATCGGGAACCGATGTCCACCGCTTTGCTTGCCGTTACCTTGCGAACCGCCGCAGTCGCCCGTTTTCTCGTTATGTTCCGCTCATCGGCAACACGATCAAGGTATTCGCCAACAGCTGTATCAGCCAGCACAAGATCAATAAAATTCTTAAGCTGTGCATAATACTCAGCGAGCTTGAAACAAGCTGGAGCAAGTGCGTCGTAAATTACTGACCCTTGCCGCTTGTCAACGTCGCTCGGTACCTTTGAGAGAGCGTCCGAGAGAATTGCTTCATAGGTCATATTTTCCCACATCAGACTGTCACCGCCTTGCTCATGGATACTGTTTTATAAACGCTTTCAACGTCGAACGTGCAGAGCATTTCATCGCCGTTGACGGAAAATTGAAAATTGTCAACGCCTGTAATGCGGTCGTCAGCGAGCAGACATTCCCGGATCCGGCGCTGCAATTCAGCTTCTACATACTCCCGGTCTTTGCCGATTAGATCATCCGTCCGCAAACCATAATCGAGCGTGTAGACCGGATATTCAAATCGCTCCGTGTTCAGTATGTGTTCAATCGTTTGCTGTAAGGCAGTCAGGCCGTCTGCAATGCCCTGAATCTTGTCAGTTGAAACTTTATAAGTCCGCGTCTGCTCAATCTCGTCAGAAAGCGTCAGGTCGGTTGTAACCGTGTTTGCAAGAATCATTTCACCACATCCTTTATCTTAATTTCCGATATGGTCGTGCTGCCTATGGTTATCGGTTCAATCTGTATTGTGCGACCTTTGGTGGCCGGTACATATCCGATAATCTCAACGATGTAATACCTTGCGCCACCATCATCGCGGATAAGCCGCACGGTATCACCCACTGCGGCATAATCGCGCAGTGTACCGTCAATCAATTCCCACGGTAACGTGAGTTTTTCAGAGATTTTCACCCCGGCGGCAACTACCGTGCCAATCATCAGGCAGGCGGGCTTCCGATTATTCAGATATCCCTCAACAATCTGCTTTATTTCATTTATCATATCCTCACGTCCAATTTCATGGTGTGGTTCGGCAAAAACGTATGCGTGACCGATTTAACGATTAGGCGTTTATTGATGCCAACTTCTGAAAGATAAGCGTGAAAGCTGCTTCCGGCTCGAATTGCCGTATTTCCGATGCAACTCATGGAGAAAGATTCCGTTTCGCCGTTATAGAGCGACAAGAGCGCGTTCGCCATTTGTATAGCAAGAGCCTTTTTCTTTGCTTCATTTGCTACCTTATTCGTATCGGACTGGCTGCCGGTACCGGTAGAGGTTGAGCTGAACGACATAACATCGAAATACTGCAGCAGTCCATATTTGTTGATTGAGGCGGAATCTTTTGCGATGTAAATGTCCCTTTTCCCGGTGACTTCATTGTCTACGGCCAGCTTGATTTCGTTGTAGAAATCATCGTCTATGGATTTACTATACGAATAGTCATAGCATAGAGAACCATCGCCAAGAATCAGATTTGTTTCCAGCTCCGTAAGATTCCGCAGGCAGATAGACCCAAATTCGTCCCGCAAAACAAACCATTTCCCCGTTGCTCGGAGCGTATCGCCAATCGCAGAGTACATAATGTCCAGCCATGTTTTGTCGCTCTGCGCTGCCGTGGCCAGCTTATATCCCGTATCCGTGAGCGTTCCGACCGGTAACCCGAAATAGTTGCACATCTTTTTTGCCAGGGTGGTTGCGGTATCGCCGTTTATAACGATGGTATCCTTTGCCTTGCAATATCGCAAAATATCATAGGCTGTCACGGTAACAATTTTGTTCTTGGCGACTTCATGTTTGAACACCACGCCGTAAAAAATGTTCGTGTCATTGTACTTGAATCGGACGATGGATCCATTATCAATTCCGGGACCAGTGGCGGCATACGAAAAAGTGAACTTGCTGCATCCGTTATTCATGGTGTCAGACCATTCAGCGGATTTTACAAGTTCACTGATTTCATAGACTTTTTTATTTGTGGTTTCAATGAGGAGCTCAGCGCTCAACGGAATCACCTATTTCGCTTGAAATTTTTCCATATAAGGATTATCATAGCAGTAGAAATATGATGAGGGGGAATTAATATGTCATGGAAGCGTAGTATAGAATTGATGAGAGAGGCAAATCGTCCTACAGAAAGCCCTGTTCCTCGCTGTCCTAAATGCGGCTCCACGTCTATTACCGTCATGAAAAAAGGTTTTGGTTTTGGCAAGTCTCTTGTCGGCGGTGCGATAGCGGGCCCCGTTGGATTACTTGCAGGTGGAATTGGCGCAAATAAAGTTAAACGAGTATGCTTAAATTGTAAGCACCAATGGTAGCACAAAGCCGCTCCAAAACGGAGCGGCTTTTACTATGGAATTGTCAACACCTGTCCTGGATAAATCAAATTTGGATTCTTGATTTTGCTCCGGTTTGCGTTATAAATCGCCGTGTACTTTGCACCATTACCGTAGAACTTCTTTGCAATTGCCCAAAGAGAATCCCCTGATTTCACGGTATAGGTCTGATTGACCTTTGGATTCTTTGTCGTCGTCGGAGCAGCCATCGCTTTTGCTATGGTTCCCGTCTGCATAGCTATAACAGTCTTATATCCGAATTCACGGTATTCAAGAAGTTTGAAGTCAAAATACTTATCCCCTTCTTCTCCAGCGATTTCAGATACATTGCATTCCTCAATCAACACCAGTGTATTGATATCTTTTGTAATCCCGTTCCGGGCAATAAACCGCACCGGGGATTTATTCTCCCGCCAAGTGTTAAACAAGTTTTCGTAAAAATCCGGGTCCTTAAAAGAGCCGGACGTTTCAACGTAATGAGAAGCGGTGTGAGGGAATTCAACATCTTCCAGCGAATATTCCGCAAGTTCTAAATAAGTCGGAACAGCAATCTGCCCCACACCGAACACTGCATACTTTTCGCTTGCCAGCGTAGAAGTCTTTTCGATTTTCTCCGGGTTTGTCGGCAGCCTAATGACTGTATTCCCATACTGAAAAAACACCGCATAATTCATTCGTAAAGTCCCTCCGCTGCGGTTGCAAGTTCCTCTTGCAACATTTTACTGATTGTGAAATAAATCTGCTGTTGATCGTTCTTATCCCCAACATTACCGGAAAAGCTAACGGACAGCTTAGGGGACAAAACCGCCGTAGAAAATTTGTTGATATACTGCTTTTCAGCCAGGTCACGTAAATATTGCAAGTCCTGATCCGCAATATTAACTTTGACTGAGCCGTCCGCGCCGGTGCCAGTGACGGGGATAGGGGTTTTGGGCGTCGGCGATGTTTTTGGGGATAACGCTTGGCCTAAATTCTTCATCCAGTTGTTAATTTTAGCGTCTATACCCTGCCCGAATTTATATCCGACATTCCACGCTGACTTTTCATCCCAGCGCTGTCCTATTGTAGGAGCTGACTTATTTATAGTAATAGCTTTGTCAGTTTTTCCCCATGCCGTTACATTGTTTTTGAGCGATTCAAGGCCGGCAGTCCAGTTTGTTCCGAATATTGCATCAATGATTTTTGTAACGATTTGGCCGAGCGAGAGAAACCACCCGATAATCTGCCCGATTAAGTTTGCTACGGCGCCACCAAAGCCATCAAACCCGCCATTCGCTGCGTTCAGAACCCATTCGATGATTCCAAGAAACGGGTAAACAAAGATACTCCAAATAAGTTGAATCATGCCATTCAGGGCGCCAAGAAGAATATCATAAACAGTAGCGGCAAGAAACAGCACCGAACCTAAAATAATTCCTGTAGCGCTTAGAGATTGATTTGTAAATTTATTAACTGCAGCCACAATGGTATAAACCAAGGCGATCGCGATGATAATTGCAGCGATTATCCACGTAATAGGACAAGCGGCAAGCGCGGCGTTTAAACCATCTTGTGCGGCAATCATGGCAAAAATAGCAACCGTTTCAGCCCAATCACATATCGTTTTCCATGCAGTTGCAGCAGCGGCAGCCAAAATAGGCAGCTGCATAGCTACAAATACTCCAATGGCTCCTAAAAGTATTGGCAAAATAATAGACCAATTATCAGCGATAAATCCACCTACGTCGGCAATCACAGTCATAACGTCATTTGCTACTTTTGCCAAAACGCTGAAAGAAGCAATTATCACGTTTACCATGTTCTGAAAATTCTGCGATTCAAGTAAATTGCTTTCGTCTCCGAATGTCTCTCCAAATGCCTGATACGCCCCGTTCTTGATTTTGTTCCAATAATCACCCCAGGTATAAGACATTTTACTTACCTGCTGGTCTACTGATGCTGATGCGGATAACACACCGTTGATGATCACATCAGATGTTAATTTGCCATCGGTCGACAACTCTTTTAACTTGTCTGTGCTTGTTCCGAGGTATTTTGCGATCGCCTGCGCCGCCATCGGTGCATTTTCCATAATAGAGCGAAATTCATCACCCTGCAATTTACCAGAGCCGATGGCCTGCGTAATTTGTAACATTGCTGCTGATTGTTCTGCCGTGCTGGCACCGCCAACACGGAACATTTTTTGCATCGTCTCGGCGAATTTCACGATATTCTGGTTGCTTCCGAACTGTGAACCGGCGGTGATACCAAGCCTTGCCACAGTGTCAGCCATATCGGTGTAGGAACCCCGCGCGCGGTCGGCAGCAGCAAATATATCATTCTGCAGTGACTTTAGCTGAGCTGCATTAGAGGTAATCAAGGACAATTTCGAGCTGATATTTGTGTATGTATCCGAAATTTCCATGCCTTTTTTGATGGTTTGAATACTCAGAAACGCAGCGGCTAACCCCGTCAACCGAGATGTAAGCCGGCCTGCAGAACTTTCCGTTGCGGTAAACTTGGAATTCACATGATCAACCGCAGCGCTTGCTCGATCAATTTTACTGGTGGCCCGCTGCGTGCTGGTCCAAATGCGATCCATTGATCGGCTGTAATTATCCTGCAGGGTAAATATTGACCTTAGCGATGGCATGGTATCACCTCTTTCGTTTTGCTTTTTCCACTTCTCGCTTCTCAGCTTCGATCCTCAGATCAATTGAGGCATAAATAAAAGCCCGCTCGCGCTGACTCATTCTTGCCAGCGCGGACGGCCTTATGTGCAATTTTTGCAGGGCGAAATGTGCATAATTAAAATCTGGGTCGCCCTGCTTTATGCGTTTTTTGCTTCTTCAATCTGCTCGTTGATGTCGTTTGCATTCAAACCGGACAGCTTGGAAACTTCTTCGGACAGCTTTGCAAACTCGCCAACTGTCAGCATCTTGCCGAGCAATTCGGTTTCGCCTAAAACCCCATAGGCTTTTTGCAGTTCTGCATTTGTCAGGTCGGGGAACACGACACCGGCTGCTGTAAGCGCATGAGCGTATGTAACACGGTCAAGTTGCTGTGCGCCGGTTTTTCGGTCCGTTTTGGTGTACTTTCGTTCCAGTGCACTATTCTCCTTTTCGGAGACCGCCCGGATTTCCCACTCGACAGGCTTTCCATCTTCTTGGAACCGTTCAGAAATAACCACTCTTTTATTTTCCACCTTTACCGGGTGAAGAAATGCTGCAAGACTATTCATTTACTCCCCTCCGAATTAAAGATTTGCCGGATTGCCGAAACTCGACAAGATTTCAAAACTGTCAAAAGTGAAATCGGTATCGAACGTCACGCCATCGTCGCTGCTGTCGTCCAAAATCGAGCCAGGAAGTTTCGTAGGAATAACCCCGTAATAAGCAATTTCTTGCTTACCAACGGTAGACTGTTCGTCCTCCTGGAGTACCAGCATGGTAAACCCGGTAAAAGTACCATTTTTCAGGTACTTTTTCGCGTAGTTTATCATTTCGGAATTCATATGAAACATCGTCATGGATCCGGTACCTTTCGCCCCGGTGACCTTATGCTGCGTCATACGATGGCCAAGCATGCGTTTTTCTGATACCGTCAGTTCAATATTCGCACTGAACTTCGAAAGTTCAAAAGCTTCGCGGTTGTGGCCGTCGATTGTAATATATCCTTTCCCCTCATGGCCGCTGACGGTATCACTGTACAGTGTTTTTGCTTCTTCCATCTATTTTCCCTCCTTATGACAGATTGACGGTCACGTAGACTTTTTCGATGCTGTCTACGGATTGCACCGCAACTGTAACGACAACCGCGTCGGAATCTTCTCCGACTTCGACCACCACATCGTCGGCACTGAAATTCTGAATTGCCTGTTCGTTCTGCAGTTCGAGGAAATACCCAACAAGAATCGTCTTAAATGCTGAACGACCCTCCGCATTGTTGTTGAATTTTCCTTCGTACTGCGATTCAAAGATGGTTGTAATGTCGTTATTAATGCCTGAAATAAGCCGGATGAACCGGTTTTTACGGAAGGATTTCGACTTTTCTGCTGTGTACGTAGTCAAGGAGTTGATGTCATACACCGCCGTCACGTTCTGCGCAGAATCCACTTTGAAAATCCATTTGCCGGCGGAAACGGACCCTTCCATCTGCGTTTTCGTCATGCGGGGGATAACATCAATTGCTCCATCGTACTGTGCGCCCGTGTTGCTCTGATTGATCTTCGCAGCCGCCGTAACACCCGCGACCCATGCGGTCGTCTGCGCGTTCGTCAATTCCGTACCATCTGAAAGCTTTACTGCATGCGCACAGTTGATGATGCTTTCAGAATCAGCCGCAAAGTCGGCGAGTACCGCCTGAATATATCGCCCTTCGTCGTTTACCATCGATGTAACCCAAGTTTTAATTGTGTTCTGGTTTTCTGAATAGGTATCCGCCGGAAAGGGATAACACAGCACGTCGAAATCGACTGTTTTGAGAGCTTCAAGAGCGGCAGTAAGCGCTTCTGTCGTATGCTCCGTTCCAAGGTTATATACCTTGACCGTTTTGGCCTTTTTAAGCGCTTCTCCTGCCAAGAATTTATCTTCTGCTGTCGCTTTTTCGGGCCACTTTGAAGCATCCAACGCCGTAATCTCATAGATTTCTCCCACTACGCCGCAAGTCATTTCCTGCAACAGCGCCACAATTCCGCGGTCGCCCGGTGTAATGGACAGCGGCGCATTCGTTTGGAAGTTCATATAAATGCCCGGAAGAGCCTTATTTTGAGTTGTCCATGTACCTGCCATATTATTTCTCCTTTGCCGTATTTGTCATGGAATTCATGAGCGGGTCCATGACAACCGCCCGCTCTGAATACTTAATGTCGAATAGAAAATGCAGTACGTTATCCGTTATCCGCGCATTTTTGTTGATACAGCGAAACCGGCCGACCAAATTCATTCCGCGCAGGAGCATTTCCTGCATTGAGACGCAATCAGTGCGAATCGCCTTAATGTCAACCGACTTTGCGCCGGAAAAATACTGCACGTCGAACGAAAGCTTGCCGGTATAAGCGCCGCGCAACAGCCGCCCATAGTCCTGATCGATAACAGAGATAAGAAAAGAGGGCGTTTTGAAATTCTGCGGTTGATAATGGCGATAAACCATAGCAGAAGGATGCAGCACTTTTAACCGTGCTTCTATCGCCGTAATAATATCATCCGTCATGTTTCGCTTTCACCCTCTCTATCTCGGCGTTAAACTCTCGAATCATGGCCTTTTCCACAACGTTGTTGGCGCGCTCGAGAAAGTGCTTCCCCTCTACGTAGCCGACCGTTACACCTTTGCGGGTTACAATACGGTGGCCGTCATTCACATACGGCACATAGTAGACGTTGTTCTCGAGCCCCTTTTGTATGCCTTTGCCGGCAGGCCGAGTAGGCGTTGTGTGCCAGCCTTTCCGCAGCGTGCCGCCCACTTTGCCGGAACCCTTGGGGTATTGTCCAACCGGAGTGTTTTTCTTGACGTCTTTCAACCCTTCGTTGACCGCAGACGTCAACACTTTCCGGTCGATTTGCGAAATGTCGCCGAGCATAGCTCGAAGCTCTTTTCGGTACCGGTCGATAACAGCGGCGTTCGCACTTACGTTACTCATGCCGTATCAGTCCTCGTCACGCAAAACTCTTGATTGTATGCATATGAGAATCCCTCTCCCACAGTGAGATTGACCTTATTACCGTTTCGTTGTGTGACCTCAATATAATCGCCAGATTGGATATCGACGTCCGGTGCGCAGAACAGTTTATTTGTGCTCTGCATCGTCGGGGCGGAATCCGTACCGACCGGCTGGACGGTTCCCATACTATAGTGACATTTTAGTCCGGCATACGTTGGAGTGTCCGGCAGGCTGCCGTCATCGTTGTAGCGGTAAATATCCATCGTGTCATGCCAGAGTCTTTCGAACAGGTTTGTCATCATCCATCACCTCAAAACAACGTTCGGAAACTGTTCATGATTCGGACGTTGTTCACGCTTAGGCTGTCGTAAAGCTGCGCCTGCGCGGTTTTCTTACTGCCGATTGATACAGTAGAATCACCCTCGTGGAGCTGCGTTACCGCGCCTGTGGTGAGCGCTGCGCTGTTGTTCATCAGCACGGTTGCAATCTCCACCCACGGATATTTCAGCACATCGGGCACTTCCTGAATGTTCTGCGGCAGCGTGCAGTATTCGAGCATAATTGATTTAGCCTCGTCAATGTAGGACTCAATCGCAGCGTCAGAAAAGCCGTCCGGTATGGTTGCCGGGCGGCTCTTAATTACTGCGAGGACGTCACTTGCCTGTACTGACATCTTTCTCACCGGCTTCCGGAACTGCCGGAGGCTCTTTTGCAGCACCTTTCTTCGACTTCTTCTCCGAGGTTGTAGGTGGAGTATAAACTTCAAACCCTTCCCCGGTATATTTCTGAACCTGTGAATCATCCACCAGCAGAATCATGCCCCTGCGTTTTACGTAAGTCATAGGTCAATCCTCCTTATTCCTGCGCGGTGGCCGCCGTGTGAATGTAGATTCCGGCAGTATCGTTGTCTGCTACAATCAGATCATGATGCAGACGATAGAAAATGTCGTATGCGTCCGCGCTCTGGTTGACATCCGGTGTAATGATTTTATCCGCATTCCGCTTAATCACAGCACGAAGAGCCGCCTTGCGGGCGTATACAAAGTTAATCGGCTTATTGCCGGTAATTGTCTTGTAGCCACCGGCGGTCTGTCCTGCAGTCTTGCCGTCGTTGAGCTGAATCAGGCTGTTGAACCTCGACTGAGGGACTTTGATAATCGGGGTAATGCCGTCCAGCATTTCAACACGGCGGTCGATGTTCGGATTTGCCTGACCGACGTCAATGCGTCGGGAAATCTTCGCGTCTGATTTCAGCATCTTGTAGACCGTATTGGTGACATAAAGGACACGTCCCTCTTCCGGAACTTCCTTTTCGTTCATCGTCGCCTCAGCCGCATCGAATAAATCGAGGATGCTGTCGGATGTTCCCAGGTCTTTCTCTACCACTGTTGCCAAACTGCCGTCGCGTTTCGCCGCGGCATAAATTTCAGCGAACCGCACGGCGTCAATTTCCGGAACTTCCTTTGTACGGACATACTCCGATGCGACACGGCGATACAAATCAAAAGCAACCTCGTCGTTATCGATTACGTCAATGCGAAATTTCCGGCCTCGGTCATATTGCAAGGTATGCTCTTCCCAGCTCACGCCGGCAGAGCCCTGTACATATCCGTTATCGCGGTCGTAGGTACCGGCACCATCCACGGATACCTTCGGCAACTTGACTTTGTTTGTCCCGACAAACTGCGTAGCCAGTGTGGAATCGTCCAAATCAGATGTTTTCGCGTTCTGAACATACAGCAGATCGAGAATCGGAATAAACTTCGTGACCTTTTCTGCAAAAGTGTTAGCCATAAACAAATAGCCTCCTTAAAGTTTAAGTCTTCGGCAGCGTGACGCCAGCTTCCGCCGCCCATTTTGCTAAATCATCCTGCGGTTTCGCAGGTTTCCCTCCTGCTGGCGGAGGGGGATTCTGTGACTGTGTTTCGCCGAACAGATACGACGCATCTTTTTTAAGAGCTTCAAGCTGCTCATTTAAGCCAAGAACATTCTCACCGTCCAGGGAAATTTTGCTTTCGTCTAACAGTGCGCGGACAGCTTTGGTATTTTTTGCTTTGGCGGCAAGCAGAGCTGTTTCAACCCGACTGTCGAGCATGATTTTTTTCAGTTTACTGTCAACTCGGCCTTGGCGGTCTTGTTTGCTTCCTGCGCCTGTGAGAGCTGCGTTTTGAGCTGTTCATTGTCACCGGCAAGCTTTTCAAAACTCTTGATTTGCTTGTCCCGCTCGGCAATCTGTCCCTCAAGGGTTTTCTTAGCTTCGTTGGCGGCATTGAAATCCGCGCGGGAAACAAAGCCTTTTCCGATTTCATCGGAAACTTTTTTGTCAATGTCGTCGGTGTAGGCGTCGCCTAAAATTGTTTTTAACCATTCCAACATAATAACCTCCAACCCGCTATCCTTTTTATCCGGCCAGTCCCGGTATTGCGGTGCGCATTGTTTTGTCCCGCGCGCCACGGGTAAATTTGGTATTAAAAAACGCCCTGCCGAATGGCGGGACGTTCAATAAACAGGTATAAAAATACCACCTTGCCGTTTCAGCAGGTGGTATCAGCTCAATGATTCAATAAACTTTTGAATTTTTTGATAATCAAAAGGTTTGGGTACCGCGATGAAAGTTTCACTTTCCTGTTCATCGAACAAAAGTGAAAATTCTATGCCTTGATATTCATAGTCAATAATCGGTGTTTCGAATGTCATTGACTTTTTTATAAACTTCACGTTGGGTAAAGTTTTCAGCATGTTTTCAAGGTTGTCGAACTTAGACATATCCGAATCCGGAATGCGAAGTTGCACAACTTTGTCAAGCACCAAAATATCAACTTTCATCCTTTACACCTGCCTTTTTATCAAACGTTTTGTTCGATGTAGTAGATTTTTTAATAATCATCCGGTACACTTCATCCATTGTAGGAACCGTCCCATCGGGATCCGGTTTCGAGTATTTCTTTACATAATAATCAAACGGAAGATTCGGGTATTTCAGATCAAGTTGGCGCCTGACCTCTTGGTCTTTCATCAAATCGCGAGCCTGTGTCCGAAACTGATTCCGAAGTTCACTCGCCTGACGTGCCTGATTTTCCAGCGATTGAGATTTATCAACTAAATCCGGTATCTTTTTGTCCTGCGCTTTATACCAAAGTCGGGTTTCCAGATTACCAAGTTTGCCTTTTAAATTCTGGATTTCGTTGAAGTTTCTGGAATTTAGAACGCTCTGCTTACTCTCTTTCAGCCGCTTCCATTCTTCATGATTATTATACTTCAAATCTTGAAAATTAGCAAAGGTTTGCGGTAATTTTTCTTTGAAAATGACTTTATATTTTTGATACTGCTCAAAATCGGAAGCTTCGTTCTGCGCTTTCTTCCGTTCGATGTCTACCATACCCGCGCCGTATTTCTCGTCCTGCTGTGCTTTCCATTCGTCGTAGGTCTGTGCCGTGGTCGGAACGGCTTTACCCGTCACCGGGTCGCGGGAAATACGCGTACTGCTTAAATCGTTCAAATTCGGTATGTACGGCGCCGTAGTGCAGCGGCAATTCACATGAAACGACGGATGATTTTCACCCTCTACTGCTTTTTCCACCGGATAATGCTTTCCATCCTGCGGGGCACATATATCGCAAGTATCCCGATCCAGTGTAGCCACAACCTCGTATTCATCGATGCCGTCGTCGCGGTAGGCTTGCAACTGTGCCTGATTTACCGCATGAGCAGATTCGTTATACAGCAATCGGTATGCTTCATACTTTTTGCCTGTTCCGGTCACGTTTCCGTCTTTGTCTACCCGAATCGCGCCGATTGCTTTTTGAAGCTGATCGGCGAAGTCCTGCGGCGGCCGGCCGGTCACGAAC
Organism: Clostridiales bacterium; assembly: GCA_012839345.1. Lineage (GTDB taxonomy): Bacteria > Bacillota > Clostridia > Oscillospirales > Acutalibacteraceae > Caproiciproducens. The sequence goes on from DUNN01000025.1 coordinate 14,907, forward strand.
ATATTGTTCAGCACCTGCCGAATGTGAAACCCTGTGTCGATATCCTGCCGCCAGAGATGCTCCGAAATATCCATGCCGAATACCGGCTGCTCAATCACCTTCCGAATGGCTGACGTGGCGGGTTGAGAATACGGAAACCGGAACCCGGTGTACTGTTCAATGTCAAACAGAGTGTGGTAATACTCGGACGTATAAATATCCGTTGCTATGCCCTCAATCTGCTTTTTCTGCTCTTGATACAGTTTTTGCAGGATAGCATCACACTGCGCCAGGAGCGCTTCATAGCGGGTTACACGGGCTTTGACGGACAGATTATCAACCTCAAGATTGAATGTTCCAATGGAGTCTTTAGCAAGCTCTTCAAACTCCGCAAGACTGTCACGAAACTCCCGCAGTTCCGAAAGGGAAAGGGCTTTCTGTGCCTCGTCCAGTGTAATTTTGTTGTTCTTTGCGTACCGGGCATAAAAATAAAAGACCTTGTCATTGAGGTCTTTTCTCGCCTGTTCAAATGCTTTTACAAGGTCGGGAATCTGCCCGTTGACAGCCTTTTCCATGCGGCCAATGCTGTCGGTCGCGCGCTTTTCCCAATACGACGGCATCAGAAATCACCGCATTTCTCTTTTTTCGATACTCCTATATGGTAAGAAGCAATAAGACAAAAATCTTTTCAGCCCATGAACTGTTTTTAAGTCTTTTTTTCTGAAACTTGCGCCGAATAAATATCTAGGTTTCAAATAATCCACATTCACCCGGCTTGCAAATTCAACAGTGCGATTTATAAGCCTAATTTTCATTTCTGCGGTTCCCCCTTATCCTGCGGTTGCTGCTCATTCTGTGCGCCTGTTTTCTGCCCGGGCGGCCCCAGTTTCTGCCCGTTCCCGTCCGGCTCCGTGTGCGGCTGTCCGAAACTGTCAAGCATATTCTTTTGCTTTTCTGTCTGTTCATTCTCAACCTGCGCACGCTCAGCTTGCCAATCCGTAACAAGCGGATGAACTTTTGTCTTTGTCTCGTCGCTCATGACCGTGTCCGGCGTCTGCGCGATAATCTGTGAAATCTCGGTCGCGTTCTGCGGCTTGGTGCGCTTCCAAGTCTGGACGAACTGCTTGTTTTCATCCGCACCAAGGTAGTGCAGAACCGCTCGAAGAAATTCATCGATGGAATCGCGGAATTCCGTTTCCATGAGGCCGGATTTCAGCTCCAGCAGGCCATACAGATAATCGATATACACACCTGACTGGTTCCCGGCGGTCGGCGGATTCGGATTGACCGCCATTGCCGCCGTCCAAAACTCATCATTGAGGATTTCGCGGAATTTTGACCGCGCCTCATACGGGATTTCTCCTCGAACCGCGTCCACACCGCCTTGGTCGTCCACGCCGATCCATTTTTTGGCCTTCATTAGTTGAATTGGATCGACCGGACGAGTAATCGGGTTACCGTCCTCGTCTTTGAGCTGATTGCCGTCTTTATCGTAAACTGGCGCCGATCTCTGCCCGTTGTAATTCTTGATGACCCAGATAATTTCCTGCAGATCATCAATATCGTTTGCAAAGCCGGACATCAATTTGTCCAGCGCGTCGATGATGTCCTTGTACATTATGAGGTCGGGCAAGCCCTTGGCATTGTTGCGGAACTCAATAAACGGAATCCGGCCGTAGTTGTGCGGCTGGATATTCCAGGAGCCGTCCGGCAGCGTATCATAAGCAATAGCCGGCTTCTGTGAAGTCCCCACCGCTTCAGGGCGGATAAGATAGGCGACCTGCTTATCGCTCCACAGCTCGTAGCGCGTCACCGGACGACCGTTTGCATCGTTGAACGCATACACCCGTAACAGGTATTTCAGGCGCTTCTTCACAGTCGACCGGTCATAAATCGGCGCGACCGTCATCGGGTTGAGATACCAGTAATCGAATCTCTTTGTGTCGTTGTCAGCCCAGTATGTAAGCCATGCCCGGCCGGTGTTGGATGCGTCAATACCAAGCTGCCGGATAACTTTCGCCCACTGTGTACCGATGGCGTCATTGACGCGTTGTAATAGCTTCTCGTCACCCTTATCCGTATCGTCGGAAGGAATATCAAACTGCGGCGGGACGGAGAAAAGATACCCGATTTTCTGATCTACGGCAACACGGTGCCGATTCATGGAAATCCGGTTGTCCGCGCTGCGCAAGGGGTTGGAACCCTTGAGCTTTAAAAACTTGTTTACCTCGTCGATTGCCGCGGCGCCGAAGCGTTTCACATCGTCATGGTTGTCGTAATAATCAAAGCCCCGCTGCGCTTGCTCAGCGAATTTCTTGTATGCGCAGTCATCGTTAAAGATATAATTCTGAATGACCTGCCGAATCTGATCCAGATTATTGAAATCGATGTCTGTGTTCAAATTCTCACCACCCGCCTATTGTTGTTCCGCCATGACGAACCGTTACGGTATTTACAAAATACCGGATTTCGTCCATGCAGTTATGAACGATCAAGCCGCCATTCACTGCAAAATTATGATAGCCGTCAACTTCCATATTGTAGACGTTGGCCTTGCCTATTGGCCTGATGGATACGACGCCAACGGTAGATGCCCCGGCATTCTTCGGAGCAAGTGACTGCTTTTGAATATCTGTTTGTCTTAAATTCTTTTCCACAAATAACGCACGTCCTTATCTCATCGTCAACGCCGGATTTTCTGCGATAAGCCGCTTTGCAGTTGGCAGAACAGAATTTATTCTCGCCGAGCGGCTTTTTATAGAACTTTTTACCGCAATTCAGACACACATATTCTCGCTTTGCCATGCGCGCCGCAGATTCTTTCGCATGTTCCGAATGCCATTCGCGGCCCGCCTCGGAGCCATGCCATTCTGCCGCTTTTGGGACTGCATTCTTTTCAAGATTCTCTACCATCTCGTCATGATGATATCGGTTCCGCTCTTTTCCGTGCAAATAAACATGAACCCTGCCCGGAAGAAGGGCAAGGTTCACGATTTCGTTATTTGATTTGTCCTCGTCAATGTGGTGTATGTGGAAGCCGTCCGGAATTTCTCCTTTGTGGCATTCCCATACGGCCCGATGGAGCCGCTCATGCGTAGCCGAATTGAGATAATATCCGGTTTTCTTGTCACGACGATATTTTCTTCCATTGAATATTGCTAAATCGCCATCTTCTAAGTACTCAACTTCCATTTCATAGCCCCACTTCAATAATTTTATCGTTTGGCCGTAAATCAATCAGTTGTTTCCATCCTGTGGCAGTAAGCATCAGGTGATCGGCTGTAGCCTTTATCGTGCGCCCATCGGATAGCACAACTTCATAGATTTCCGCGTTCTGTCGCGTCATGCGGACATTGTGAAAAACAGATACCGCACGGCGTTTATTTTTTTCGTCATAGCAATAAACAGGCCCGTTTTTGCCTACAAGCTCATCAATTCTGAAATCACCATCGGGCGTATTGACTATCGTATCGCCCGTTAGACAGTGGTCGTTTTCCTTAACCGGTTTATCTTCCTGCTTTTTATCATCCCAGCGGTACGCGGAAAATTCCATAATCGCGCCGGAACAATTCTTTGTGACTTTTAGTTTTCCAGACTTGAACGCCGCGGCCGTCTCTCGAATTCCATCCAGAACGTCGTTGTTTGCTGGCTGGACTGCAAACCGGCCATGCTTTTTGATTTCAGCAATCATGGACGCCGCGGACGGGTCAATAATCACCTGACTGATATGCCGGTTTCCGGCCAACCGCTCCAACGCAGCGTAATATTCGGCATCGGTAAGCTGCCGGCGCGTTTCTCGACCGGAATGGTAATACTCGTCGAAGCGGTACCAAACGCCTTTGTACAGGCCAGATAGAGTACAATAAAGTTCGCAATTTCGAGAAGGTATAGAAAAGCCATTGGGACTCCTTTAAAATGAATGGTGTCAAGACATTCAAAAAGGAGTTGGTCCCAATG
>DUNN01000030.1 GCA_012839345.1 Clostridiales bacterium
CGCAGGCTGTATTCCATATCGCTGAAGCTCTGCTGACTCATTCCGACACCGCCTAAGCTTTTTCTTCTATTTTATCATATCTCTGTCTCGTCGTGCGATTAAATCAGCGGTTCCTTAGTAGCAATAATGTGATCCGCGTGGATACGCACATCGGTCGCCTGACCCTGCGCGCCGCCGCTCGGCTGATGAATCATAATATCGCTGTTCGGCAGCGCAAAACGCTTGCCCTTTGCACCAGCCGCGAGCAAAAATGCCCCCATGCTGGCCGCCATACCCATGCAGATGGTGGAAACATCGCATTTAATGTACTGCATGGTATCATAAATCGCCATTCCAGCGGTTACGGAACCGCCAGGGCTATTGATATATAAACTGATATCTTTAGCGGGATCCTGCCCTTCGAGATATAACAGCTGCGCAACAACCAAGCTGGCTGATGTATCGTTGACCTCTTCCGTAAGCATTACAATACGGTCATTGAGCAGACGGGAAAAAATGTCATAAGAACGCTCGCCGCGGTTTGTCTGTTCAATTACATATGGGACCAAAGCCATTCTTTCGTACCTCCAATTAGCTGCAATAAATTCATCTTTGGCAGGATTCGCGGAAATTATTCGGCCTTTTTCTCTTCCGTAACAACTGCGGTGTCGCGAATCAGCTGAATAGCCTTTTCAACCGCGATATCCTTGACCAATTCTTCCTTCGGAATAAAGGACTTCACCTTGTCGGCATCCATTTCATAAGCTTTGGCCAGCTTCTCATATTCGGCGTTGATTTCGTCCTCGTTCGGCTCAATTTTCTCAAGTTCAACGATTTTTTCAAGTGCAAGGCGCACTTTTACCTGACGCTCCGCCTGCGGCTGGAACTGCTTACGAATGGAATCCTTGTCCATTCCGGTATATTTCATATAAGTGTTGATGTCAAGACCCTGTGCCTGGAGACGATAGGCAAATTCACGGATATCTTCGTCGATCCGATTTTCGAACATCGCCTGCGGAATTTCCGCCTTCAGCTTTTCGACCAACTGGTCAATCAACTGATTCTCAACGTCGTCCTGCGCTTTGGCTTCTTTCGCCTTCTGCAGCTTTTCCTTCAAGTCTTTTTTGTAGCTCTCAAGTGTATCGAATTCGCTGACATCCTTCACAAACTCGTCGTCAACTTCTGGAAGTTCTTTCATTTTGATTTCATGGAGCTTAATTTTAAAGACGGAGTCTTTGCCGGCAAGTTCTTTTGCCTGGTAATCGTCCGGGAATTTCACATTAATGTCAAACTCTTCACCTGTATGATGTCCGATAATTTGCTCTTCAAAGCCGGGAATAAACTGACCAGAACCAAGAGTGAGACTCTGATTTTCCGCCTTGCCGCCTTCAAAAGCAACGCCGTCAACAAAACCTTCAAAATCGATTACAGCAATATCGCCGTTCTGGGCTGCACGGTCTTCCACCGTTACCATTCTGGAGTTGCGTTCCTGAACCTTCTTAATTTCCGCGTCGACTTCTTCTTCGGTCACTTCAACAGAGGGTTTTGTTGCCTTCATGCCCTTATAGTCTTCCACTTCCACTTCCGGTTTGGTGGTGATGGTTGCTTTAAATACCAAGCCGTCTTTTCCGGCGGAAACAAGGTCAAAGTCAATTTTGTCTTGAACCAGTTCCAGATTTGCTTCTTTGACCGCACTGTCCAAAGCATCAGGATAAACCGCATTGATGGCATCCTCATAAAATACCTGTTCACCGTAGTATTTTTCAATAAATGCGCGGGGTGCTTTGCCCTTGCGGAAGCCCGGGATCGTGATTTTTTTGCTCTGTTTATGATAAACCTGATCTACTGCCTTTGCAAAGGTCTCAGCATCAACCTCCACTTCTAGCTGGTAGCGGTTTGTCTCAACCTTATTAGACGATTTTAAACTCATTTTTATTCCTCCTGCAAAATTGCAAATTATCTCAACGTATTATAACACATGTGAAATAATTATTCTATATTTAGTCTGAAAATTAATAATTTGTTTACCGGACCAATACCGGGGTAAATCCGACATGATCGCAGGAAATCAAATGCATTTTAATTCCTTCGTATTCCCCAACCACAGCACGCTTTGCCGCCTGGCTGCCGTGGATATGGCCGAAATAGCACTTTTGAATTCCCCGCTGTTTCAAAACCTGCAATATTTCATCGCATTGAAACACATCGTAAACCGGCGGATAATGCAGAAAAACTATCGGTTCCTTTCCCAACCGCACCGCTTCGTCAATGGAAGCATTCAAGCGGCCCACTTCCCGGTTCACTATTTTTTTGTCCTCTTCCGTTTCGCCGTTATACAGCCAGCCGCGGCTTCCGCAGACTGCCACGTTCCCGACACTCACCGCATTATTATGCACAATTTGAATGGAATGGAAACCATTTGCCGTTAAAAAAGTTTCAATTTTTTTCCGCGTGGACCACCAATAATCATGGTTACCCTTGATAATCAGTTTTTTCCCCGGCAGCGCATGAATGTAGGCAAAATCTTTTTGTGCCTCTTCCAGCTTCATCGCCCAGGAAACATCCCCGGCAATCACCACCGTGTCTTCCTCACCCACAATAGAACGCCAGTTGTGTGCCAATTTTTCTGTGTAATTTTTCCATCCCTCAAACACATCCATCGGCTTGTCGCTGCCAAGGGACAAATGCAGATCGGCTATTGCAAACAGTGCCATGTTATAATTCCTATTCGATTCCCGCTGCTTTCAGCACCATTTCACCCATGGTACCCTTTGTGCAGCTGTTATGAAAACGAACCGGTTTGGAAGCCAGTGCGGCAATCGGTGCCGGAACCGGAGTGCCGGTCAGCTCAGACAGTTCCTGAACCTTACAGAATTCCGAAGCGTCGCGAAGATAATCCTGAGAAAGGGAGCCCAGCACGCTGTCCGCAAATTTATACGGGCTGGCGGTGGAAGCGATTACCGTCGGCGTACCCAAATCATTGGTATCGTTGATATACTGATGATATACGTTCACCGCAACCGCAGTATGCGTGTCGCAGAGATAATTTTCCTCGTGATAAATGTCCTTAATCGTTGCGCGGGTCGCGTCATCGTCGCAGCAGCCAGCATAGAACAGGCTTTGAATCTGTTCCAGAACATCCGCGCCAACCTGATACTTGCCGGTTTCAGAAAGGTCTTTCATCCATCCTGCTACCCGCGCGGAATCATTTCCCGTTAAATCAAAAACCAGACGTTCCAGATTGCTGCTCACTAGAATGTCCATGGAGGGAGAGATCGTGGTAAAGAACTGCCTACCGCGATTATAAACGCCGGTGCGAATGAATTCCGTAAGTACATTGTTGGAATTGGACGCACAAATCAACCGGTGCACGGGGAGTCCCATCTTCTTTGCGTAATAGGCGGCAAGAATATTCCCAAAGTTCCCGGTCGGCACAACAATATTGATTTCCTGCCCCTCCCGCTTGAGTTCACCTTTGGCAATCAGGTCACAGTAAGCGGAAAAATAGTATACGATCTGCGGCAGCAGTCTGCCCCAGTTGATGGAATTCGCACTGGAAAACATCATGCCGTTATGCGCCAGCAGCTCGTTCAAGTTTGCATCGGTAAAGATTTTTTTCACGCCGGTTTGCGCATCGTCAAAATTACCCTCGATTGCGCAGACAAAAACATTATTCCCTTCCTGCGTGATCATCTGGCGTTTCTGCATTGGGCTGACACCATTCTGGGGATAAAACACAAGAATACGTGTGCCGTCCACATTTTTAAAGCCTTCCAGAGCTGCCTTTCCAGTATCCCCGGAAGTTGCCACCAAAATTACAGCAGTTTTGTTCGAATGGATTTTTTGAAGCGACTTCGTCAACAGATGGGGTAAAAGCTGAAGCGCCATATCCTTAAACGCGCACGTAGGGCCGTGCCAAAGCTCCAGCATATACATTTCGACCCAGCCTTTTTGCAAATGCACCAAGGGCGCCGGCGTATCATAGTCAAACTTGCCGTCGGCATATGCTTTATGAACAGCCTCCTCTATTTCATCACAGTCAAAATCAGTCAAATATTCAGAAAGAATCCGAACGGCACGTTCCGTATAGGAAAGGTGGCTGAGCTCACACAAATCGGAATAAGAAAACTGCGGAAAGCTTTCCGGTACGAAAAGGCCACCGTCATCGGCAATTCCCTGTGCGATGGCCTGTGCAGAGGTAACGCTTACGTTGCTGCTTCTTGTTGATTTATACTTCAAGGTTTTTCCCCCTTTAAATGGCTGATATCAATAATATATCATGAAACTCAAAAAAGTGAAAGGAAAAAGTGATAAGCATTGTCAAATAATATCGAATGTACTAGATTTTCGGAATAATTGTGACGAAGCATTTCTTCCGCCAGATTTTCAATGGATTCCACCCCGGTAATTCCGGATGGCAGCGTGCCGATGCCGTCAAAATCACTGCCGACCGCCAAGCAGCGTTCGCCGCCAAGCGCCAGAAAATGCTCTACATGCTTCAGTACATCCTGCAAATCAGCGATACCGGACTCGTTCAAAAATTCCGGTACAAAGTTAATCCCCACAAGACCGCCGCGGTCACGAATGACCTGAAACTGTTCGTCCGTGAGATTTCTTCGGTGGCCGCAGAGCGTGCGGGAATTGGAATGCGTAGCAAGGAAAGGCTTTGCGGTGAGGGAAGCAACGTCGTAAAACAGAGCATCGCTCGCATGGGAAATATCGATGGCAATGTTCTGCCGCTCCATTTCAGCAATGACTTCTTTTCCAAAATTGGTCAGGCCTTTCGGTGACTTTGCATCGGCTCCGTCGCCAATTTCACAGGATGAATTCCACGTAAGGGTCATTGCCTTAACGCCGCATTCTGCTAAAAAAGCGAGCCGCTCTAAGCTGCCGCCCAAGGCTGCGCCGCCTTCCACCGTCAGAATGGCGCCGATTTTATGTTCCCGCTGCGCATTGGCCAAATCGTCGGCTGTTTTGCAGAACATAACGTGTTTGGAATACCGTTGAATTTCTTTTTGCAGCTGTCCATACAGCGCGTCATAATGTGCCACAGCTTTTTGTCCACGCAAATCATCCGGGATAAAAACAGCAAAGCATTGGAACCAGGTGCGAAATTCGGAACCGCGTTTTAAGGAAATGTGCAAGTCCCCGTCAAACAACGATTGGTGCGATTCGTAGCAGCCACCAATGGTATCGCAATGCAAATCAAAGTAGTCCACTGAGTTCATAAATAGCCTCCAAAGGAAAACGCGTTTTCAATATGTTCCACGGATTTCACTTGACAATCGGTTCCGGACGTCACAATCCCAATCACATCAAAACGCGGCTGCAAACCGGTAGGATGGGACTGCAGATACAACATTGCGGTTTTACAAAGCTTCTTCTGCTTGCCGGCCGTCACCGATTCCAACGGACTGACCAAAAACTTTTCGTCCCTTGTTTTCACTTCTGCAAAAACAATGTATTCTTCATTCCGCGCGATAATATCAATCTCTCCGAAGCGGGAATGATAATTTCTTTGCAGTACTTCATATCCCTGCTTTACCAACAGCTCGGAAGCATACTCCTCCCCGATTTGGCCGGATTCATTTCGCACGGCAATCATCCCCTGCCAGAATCTTTTTCAGGAAGGTGGTTCTATGTACTGGGCACGGACCGTATTTTCGAATCAATTCCGTATGCAGAGCGGTCCCATAACCCTTATGCTTCGCAAACTGATATTCCGGATAGAGCTTGTCAATCTCCAGCATCAGCCGGTCACGGCTGACTTTGGCCAAAATGGATGCCGCGGCGATGCTTGCAGAAAGGCCGTCGCCCCGGATAATCGTTTCCGCCTCCACCCCGAGCTGCGGCATTCGGTTGCCGTCCACCAGGGCAAAGTCCGGCCGGATTTTCAGGCCGTCGCAGGCGCGCTTCATTGCCAAAAAGGTAGCCTGCAGAATATTGATTTCATCAATTTCCTTTTCCGTCGCAAAGGCAACCGACCAACTTAGGGCCGTTTCCGTAATTTTGTCGTACAGCAGTTCCCGCTTTTTGGCGCTCAGCTTTTTAGAGTCGTTGAGCCCCTCGATTACAGCGCCCTCAGGCAAAATAACTGCGGCAGCGAACACCGGCCCGGCCAATGGCCCGCGCCCGGCTTCATCGATGCCGCAGATGTACTGATATCCTTTCGCTTTTGCAGCGTTTTCATAAGCAAACCAATCCATGCTATTCCCCAGCCCGTTCCAATGTAATTCTTCCTAGGGTGCCGCTCCGGAATTCATCCAAAATCACAATCGAAGCGCGTTCCGTATCAATCTCTCCCCCAGAAATCAGCATACCGCGTTTCTTCCCGATCATTTCAAGCAATTCATACCCTTTTCGCTCCGCGATGTCCACCTCTTCCAGCTTATAGCGTTTTTTTACCGCTTCCGGGTAGCTGTCGCGTAAAACCTCCAGCAAACGGCAGGAAAGGCCTTCCGTGTCCACAACGTCGTCCTTTACCGCACCGGTAAAGGCAAGCCGTTCTCCTACTGCTTTATCTTCAAATTTTGGCCATAGAACACCGGGGGTGTCCAAAAGGTCAAATCCTTTTCCGATGGTGAACCACTGGTTAGAGCGTGTCACACCGGGGCGGTCCTCCACGTTTGCTTTTGCATTTTTGGAAAGCCGGTTAATCAGCGAGGATTTTCCCACGTTCGGAATGCCAACCACCATAACACGGATCGTGCGGCCTACCATTCCTTTGGCCTCCCAACCGGCAATTCGTTCACTCAGAACATCGCGAACCAAAGGAATAAACCGATTCAGGCCTTTTCCGGTACGGCAGTCGATTGGCAGCGCACGGATTCCCTGTGATTTATAATACTCCACCCAGCGGCTTGTCTGCGCCGGGTCAGCAATATCGCATTTATTCATCAGAATCACGCGCGGCTTACTTTGAATAATCTGATGCAACACCGGGTTCCTGCTGCTTACCGGAATCCGCGCATCAATAATTTCAGCCACCACGTCAACCTGTTTTAAATACTTTTCAATCTGTCTTCGGGTCCTGGTCATATGACCAGGAAACCACTGTATGGATTGCGCTTCACTCATTCTATCAATCGTCCTCTGTCATTCTAAAATAATCAAACCGGGACTTGTCCTCAAACGGCAAAAGTGTGCCATAAAACTGCCATAGCAAGCATCGCGGCAAAACAGGGAAACAAGTTCCGCACAAGATTTTACCGCTTCAATCGCTTGGCGGCTAACTAATATAGTACACCGGCTCTGTCAAACGGCAAAAGGATACATTCTGCCCTGCCCAAAATATTATGTTCGTCAATCATGCCAACATCGCGAAACCGGCTGTCATTGGAAATGGAACGGTTGTCCCCCAATACAAAAACATGCCCTTTCGGAACCGTTAGCGGGAACTGGAAATCGGAATTTTGTTCCGTTAATCCCTTTTTTCGGTCGGAGGATTCTTCCAAAATCCGGCCGTTCACCGTAATGATGCCGGTTTGGAAATCAATATCCACCGTGTCGTTTTCCAAGGCGATTACTCGTTTAATAATTGGTTCATTCAGCATTGCCGTATGTGTGATTACAACAATATCATTCCGGCGGGGACGGTAACCCAAGCTCCGGATCAGCACGCGATCATTTGATTTCAAGGTGGGCAGCATGGAAGGTCCGCTGACGTTAACAATGCGAAAAAAGAGGGTAAAAAGAATGACAACGCAAATGAGCGAGGCAAAAACCGACTCCATCCAGTCAAAGCAAATTTTCACCATTTCGTTTCCGCAGTGATTCTGATTCCCATCTTCCATCTTTTTGCTTTTCTTTTTTTTACCAAACAACACAGAGCCAGCTCCTTCGTTAAGGATCAATCCGCTCCAAAAAGGATACCCTCACTGCAGTTTTCCGAACTTTGAAAACGGCATGATAATAAAATTCGCCTTACCGATTACATAGCGTTGGTCAATCATTCCAACTTCGCTGAACCGGCTGTCCTCCGATATCGACCGGTTATCCCCCAAAACAAAAATGTGCCCGTCCGGAACCTTCTGCGGAAACGTAACGTCCGCCTGATCCTTGGTGATTCCGTTTTTAATATAAGCGGATTCGTCCAGCTGCTTTCCATCCACAGAAACGATGCCGGTATTAAAATCAATGTCCACCGTCTGTCCGCCGGTGGCGATTACCCGTTTGACCAGAACAATGTTCAGGTTGGTACCCTTTCCGTCGATAACGACAACATCCCCGGTTTTGTAACTGCGGTCAAAACACGAAACAAACATTTTATACCCATTGATTAAATTCGGTTCCATGGAGGAACCGTTTACCGTAATCACACGGAACAGCACCGTAAAGATAGCAAGGATAATAATCAAGGCGGGAATTAACGCTTCCACCCATTCAAAACAGCTGGATACAGGCTTGCTGATGGCACCCGGTACCGTGGTTTCAAGCTCGGAATCTTTATCATTCGGATTCAAAAGACACCACCCCTTTAAATTTGCTATATTCCACCGGAATATGCATCGCTTATGGCCGAACCATGATGAAAATCAGGCCGGCCAATCAATATGCAGTAGCAAAAAAGGGACACATACATGTCCCTTTCCACAGCTTATTTAATTTGTTCTTTAACCTTAGCTGCTTTGCCGACACGGTCACGCAGATAATAAAGCTTTGCTCTGCGAACGCGGCCTTTGCGGATAATTTCGATTCCTTTTACGTTTGGAGAATGAATCGGGAAAACTCTTTCCACACCAACGCCATAGGAAACACGGCGCACAGTGAAGGTTTCGGAAATGCCGCTGCCTTTGCGGGCAATCACGGTACCCTCAAAAACCTGGATTCTTTCTCTTTCGCCTTCGCGAATGTTTACGTTTACGCGGATGGTATCGCCGATTTCAAATTCGGGGATCTCCGCTTTTACGGAATCCTGAGCAATCAATTTTAATGCATCCATGAATTAATTTCCTCCTAAATTTCAGACATTCATGCCATTCAGGCAGAGGACTGTCCGCTTCAATGTCTCGGATAAACCGGGCATTGAACCCCACCGGAACAAGCCGACGGATTCCAAATGCTTCTATAGCATACCACAATCCGGCAAAAGGTGCAACGTTTTTTTAAGATTTATTCGAATATTTTGCCCGTATTATCGTACAAACCGGTTCTTTCAATGTCTGCGTACGGTTCCAGATTCAAATATTTTTTCAATGCGTCCAAAATCAGCATGGGATTTACGTTCCCGTTGCTCCCGGCAGGGAGAAGCGTTTCCATTTCCACCCCGTCCCCTTTCACGGAAACCGATGTTTGATTTAAGTACGGTTTTAAATCAAAATCAATGATTCCGCTTTTCGTATGTTTTGGAACCACAATTTCCGGCGCCTGAAAAAAGTCCCTGATTTGGGAACAAAGCTCATCTGCGCTGGTGTTTTCCGGCTCCAATAAAATCCGATAGGAAGCCGTAGCAATCTGACCGGGCTTCCTAACCGGTTCGGTTACGTCAAACACGGCCAGGTCTTTCGGCAGAGCCGTATTCAGGCGGGAAATCATTTCTTCCCGGGAAATCACGTCGTCATCCAGTTTTAAATCCATGCATTCACGCTCACTCCTTATGCCAAGCGGCAGCGGAAGCGCAAAGGTCAGAAACGCATGCGGGTTAAACCCCTGCGTATACCAGAGCGGAATATTTGCCTTGTGCATTGCCCGGGACATACAACGGTTTAAATCCAAGTGGGAAATATAACGCGCGGCTCCTGTCTTTCGGAACCAAATTCTAACGACTTTCAACGCAGATTCCTCCTTTCAAGCAGGATGCGCCGCACGCGGAACAGGCCTCCCGGCAGTTCGGGGTGGTTTTGTTTGCATAAGCGCGTTTGCATTCTTCCATTAGGAAGGACTTTTTCACGCCGTAATCGATATGATCCCATGGAAGATGCTCGTCGAAGCTCCTCTTGCGGTTTGCGTAGAACGCGGGGTCAATTCCGCATGACGCAAATACTTCCAGCCATTTCTGCAGGGAAAAGAAATCCTGCCAGCCGTCCATCTTCATCCCCCTGCGGTGCGCCTCCAGCAAAACGGCACCAAGCCGGCGGTCTCCGCGCGCAAATACGGCCTCCATAAAGCTGGTGTCCGCTTCATGCCAGCTGGGCTCAATCTTTTTGGAATGAATGGAAGACAGCAGATGACGCTGTTTAGCATGAATCGTTTCAATCGTGTCCTGCGGCTCCCACTGAAACGGCGTGAACGGCTTGGGAACAAAGGAGGACGCACTGATTGATACTTTAACGGATTTTCCACGCGGTTTGTTCGGATGATTATAATAGGCATCCACGACCTTCTGAGCCAGATCGGCGATTCCCTCCACGTCTTGTAATGTTTCCGTCGGCAGGCCGATCATAAAATAAAGTTTGATGGTTGTCCATCCCCCGCCGAATGCGGTATTGACCGTTTTCAGAAGCTCCTCTTCCGTTACGTTCTTATTGATAACGTCGCGCAGGCGCTGCGTTCCCGCTTCCGGCGCGAAGGTCAGGCCGCTGCGGCGAATCGCCTTAATCTTTTTCATCAGTTCGTTGGAAAAACCATCCACGCGCAGGGACGGCAACGAAATTCCGGTTTTTCTGTCCTCCGTCCAGGCCATCAGACGGTCGAGCAAATCATTGATTTTTGAATAGTCACTTGTGCTCAGCGAAGAAAGGGAAATTTCGTCATACCCTGTGTTTTCACACAGGTCACGGCATTGGCGGTCTATCGCATCAATCGATTTTTCACGAAACGGGCGGTAAATAAAGCCCGCCTGGCAAAAACGGCAGCCGCGGATACAGCCGCGCAATACCTCGGAAACTGCACGGTCATGTACAATTTCGATGTACGGCACCACAAATCGGTCTGGAAAATAGGACTTGTCCAAATCCATCATCACACGCTTGTGAATCACCGCCGGAGCATTTCCGCGCGGCTGAAATGTATCGATCGTGCCGTCTTCCTTGTATGTTACATCATAAAGCGAAGGGACGTAAACCCCCGAAATCTGTGCGGCAGCCGCCAAAAAATCCTCTTTTGTGCCGTTCTTTCGCTTAAAATCCCTGTAAAGTTCAACGACTTCACAGTCAACCTCTTCCCCTTCCCCGATGAAAAACAGATCAACAAAATCCGCCAGCGGCTCCGGGTTGCACGCACACGGCCCCCCGGCCACAACCAGCTGGGAAAGGGAGCGGCGGTCGCTGGATTTCAACGGAACCCCAGCCATATCGAGCATATTAAGCAGGTTGGTATAACTCATTTCATACTGAAGCGTGAAGCCAATGATATCAAAGTCCGCAAGGCTGTCTCCGCTTTCCAGGGCATAAAGCGGAATGTGGTTCTGACGCATCTGTTCTTCCATATCTGCCCACGGGGCAAAAACGCGTTCGCACCATACATACGGAACTTCATTCAGCTGACTGTACAAAATCTTCATGCCAAGGTGTGACATGCCGACTTCATAAATATCCGGAAAGCAGAACGCGAACCGGACTTCGATATCCTTTTTGTTTTTTATGACACTGTTCAATTCCCCGCCGACATAGCGCCCCGGTTTTTGAACTTTAAGGAGCAATTTTTCGATTTTATGGTCAATCATGGAGTACCTCCCGATTATTCAGTATTTTTTATTATACTGCCCGGAGGTTCGGATTGCAAATCAATAATATCTTCCGTTTTTAAAAACCAGCAGAAAGATCAAATATAGACTGACTGCCAAAATGGAAAAATCCCACGGCGACTGAAATAAAAGCAGGAAACCCAGAACGGCCACAGGTGTCAGCACCACGAAAGAAATTACGGATACCGCTTTTGCGGCGCGTTCCGAAATCCAGTGGATGCACAGCAGGGAATAAAGCGCCTGACCGCCGTCAAGCGGCTCAATCGGCAGCAAATTAAACAGTGCAAGCGCTATATTGACCTGAACAAACTGCAGAAAAGAACGTCCGAAAAGAGAAAAAAGAGCGGCAGTCAGCAAATTTGCGAATGGCCCGGAGAGGGAAATCAGGGCGTCGTGCCAATAGGTCCGTTCGGCGCAGCGGGATTTTTCAATATCGATTCCAAAGGGTGTAACGCGGATTTGCGACAACCCGGTGCCGAAAATCCGCATCACCAGAAAATGTCCGCCTTCATGCAGGGCGGCCGCACAAAACGTTGCCGCAACCACGCCGGTATGGTCCAGAAACAAAAGGGCAGCGGCCATGGCAAGGAACAGGTAACTGACAGAGATGCAGCAGCCCCTTATGCGAAAATTCATCATACTATTCGATTAGGGACTGCGACGGAACGGAGGCCGCCGTTTTGCTGGCAGCATTGTTGTTCCCCTGCTGGCCAGAAGAGGAAACCGCCTGTGAACCGACCGGCTGGGAGCTGACACTCCCCGTGCCATTGGAAGATGCGGCTGCATTGTCAGAAGCAGCCGGCTGCGAAGGCGCATTATCCTGCGCACTGGCTGTTCCCTGCGAAGAAACCGCCTGCTGCGCCTGAGAAACTCCGGAGGACGGCTGCGGCTCTGAAACAGCTTGGCTTTCGGAAGACGTTGGGAAAAGATCGATTACCCGTTCCTTCACATTGTTCATCTGTTCCTCGGGCACAATGGACTTATTAATATTTTCTATGTACCAGGAACGCACCTTATTATAGGTATCTCCCCCGCCAATACGTATAATAACAGCGGCAATCAAAAGAATGGAGCAGACTGAAATCTGAATGATGGTTAAAAGTGTTACGCTGGTTCTTTTCTTGTTTTCCCCTTCGTTTTCCGGCGTGTTCTCTTCGTTATCGTCGGCGGGATAGTCGGAGAGCTCGTATTCCTCGTAACCGTCTTTGTATTCTTTCATTGTTTTTCCTCCTGTAAAATCAATCTCCAAATAATAAATATGTATGTCCGAACAGGAAGAGAACCGGACCTGCAAAAAGAGGGAGCTGCAAATGAACCTAAATTCATCTGCAGCTCCCTCTGTCCGGAAAAACTGTTATTTGGATTGAATATACTCGTCGATGGAACGCGCCGCTTCTTTGCCGCCGCCCATCGCCAAAATAACCGTAGCGGCACCACTGACTGCATCGCCCGCGGCATAAACGCCCTTGCGGGTGGTCGCCATGGTTTCATCGTTCACAATAATACAGCCGTGGCTGTTAGCCTCCAGGCCCTCCGTAGTGGAACGAATGAGCGGATTCGGCGAATTGCCGATTGCCATAACCACGCAATCCACCGGAATTTCGAAGTTTGAGCCCTTCTTTTCGACCGGTTTGCGTCTCCCGGAAGCGTCCGGCTCACCCAGTTCCATTTCTACGCACTCAATTGCACGCACGCGGCCGTTTTCATCGCCATGAATGGCCACCGGGTTATGAAGCAGGCTGAAAATAATCCCCTCTTCTTTGGCGTGGTGGATTTCTTCCTTACGGGCAGGCATCTGCTCTTCCGCACGACGGTAAACAATATACACATTCTCTGCCCCGAGACGTTTTGCCGTTCTGGCCGCGTCCATCGCTACGTTTCCGCCGCCAACTACAGCAACGTTCTTTGGTCGGATAATCGGGGTATCGTATTCATCCAGATAAGCCTTCATCAGGTTTACACGCGTTAAAAATTCATTTGCGGAATAAGTCCCGACAAGACCTTCGCCCGGAATATTCATAAAGTTCGGCAGTCCTGCGCCGGTGCCGATAAAGACTGCCTCGTAGCCCATTTCAAACAACTCGTCCACGGAGAGAACCTTGCCGATTACCATATCGGTTTTGATTTCAACGCCCTTTGCTTCCAAAGAGGCGATTTCCTTCTGAACAATTTCCTTCGGAAGACGGAACTGCGGAATGCCGTACATTAAAACGCCGCCCGCTGTGTGCAGCGCCTCAAAGATTGTTACGGAATACCCCAGCGCGGCCAAATCGCCTGCACAGGTTAAACCGGCCGGGCCCGCGCCGACAATTGCCACTTTGTGGCCGTTCGGCTGAACCTTTTCCGCTTTTTCTTCTCCGTTTTTCATGTACCAGTCGGCGACAAAGCGTTCCAGCCGGCCAATGCCCACCGGTTCGCCCTTAATGCCACGGACACAGTTATGTTCGCACTGGGTCTCTTGTGGGCAGACACGACCGCAAACCGCCGGCAGCGAGTTGGTCATTTTAATGGTCTGATATGCGCCTGCAAAATCGTGCTGCGTCACCTTCTGAATAAATTCAGGGATGCGTACGCCAACCGGGCATCCATTCACGCAGGGCTTATTTTTGCAGTTCAGGCAACGCTGTGCTTCCTCAATTGCCATTTCTTCGGTGTATCCCAAAGCGACCTCTTCGAAATTCTTGTTGCGTACGTTGGGGTCCTGCTCCGGCATCGGAGTTTTTTTCGGAGTCATATTAGGCATTTTTCGCACCCTCCATCAATCGGCAGTTATATTCCCGGGCGGATTCCCGCTCCAAATCAAAATAAGTTCTGGTCCTTTTGATTGCTTCGTCAAAATCCACTTCGTGACCGTCGAAATCCGGGCCGTCCACGCAGGCAAATTTGGTCTTTCCGCCCACAGTCAGTCTGCATCCGCCGCACATGCCGGTGCCGTCGATCATGATCGGATTCATGCTGATAATGGTTTTAATTCCAAATTCCTTGGTCAAATTGCAGACCGCGCGCATCATAACAAGCGGCCCGATTGCAATAACAAGATCGTAGCCTGCGCCGTCTTCAATGTTCTTACGTAGAGCATCGGTTACAAAGCCTTTGTTTCCGTTGGAGCCGTCATCAGTAGTAATCACTAAATGATCGCTGACCGCGCCCATTTCTTCTTCCAGAATAATCAGGTCTTTGTTGCGGAAGCCCGCGATCACGTCGACCTTAGCCCCCATCTGATGCAGTGCCTTTGCCTGGGGATATGCGATTGCGCAGCCAGCGCCGCCGCCGATTACCGCAACCTTTTTATAGCCCTCCAGTTCAGAGGCTTTTCCAAGCGGCCCAATGAAGTCGAGAATGGCGTCGCCTTCATTCAGCTGATCCAGTGCCATGGTGGTTTTGCCAACGATTTGGTAAATAATAGACACGGTTCCCTTTTCACGGTCATAATCCGCAATAGTAAGGGGAATCCGCTCGCCAAACTCATTGACGCGCAAAATGATAAACTGGCCCGCATTTGCCTTTTTTGCAATAAACGGAGCGTCAACGACCATTTTTGTCATAGAATCGTTCAATTTACGTTTTTCTATGATCTTAAACATATCGGCTACACTTCCTTCAACGCATTTTAAAATAATACACCAATCTTATCACCGCACAGAATAACCGCAGCTGATGTTAAGATATTGAACCCATTACAGTGAATTACTTCTATTATAATGGCTACTTTATATTTTATCAACTAAAAAAGATGATTTGGTTATTTTTCCAACCAAACCATCTTTTCTATCGCGTATTTACAATATGATGCAAATCAAGCCGTTGCAACCGTCGTTAATAATTCTTTCGATGGTTTCGCGCACCTTATCTCTGGCATCGTTTGGCATACGGTACAGTTTGTTGTTCAGCCCCTCGCTGACCAGCTCATGCAGGTTTTTGCCGAAAATGTTGGATTCCCAGATTTTCGCCGGATTCTCCTCGAATTCTTTAAGCAAATAAACAATCAGTTCCTGCGACTGTTCCTCCGAACCAACAATCGGCGTCAATTCTGTGGTAATCTGTGTTTTCAGCATATGTATCGAAGGAGCAGCCGCCTTCAGGCGAATGCCATACTTGCCACCCTGCTTGATAATTTCCGGTTCATCCAGGGTCAGTTCCTCAATGCTTGGCATAACGATTCCATAGCCGGTCTGCTGCACATCCTCATAGGCTTCTTTGATCTTATCGTACGTTTTCTTTGTTTCCGCGAGGCTCAGCATGCACTCAAGAAGGCTGCCCTCGTCTTCGATTTCGATCCCGGTTTTCTCACCAATAATCTTGTAAAACAGGTTGTGGTCCAAAGAGATGGCAATCCGGGTGTGGCCGGTTCCCAATTCCGTGGTAACGGTCCTTGCCCCGCGGACATATTCGCATTTTTGCAAATCGTCGATGATGGTATTGACCTCGCGAATTTTTGATACCTTCGCCGCCGACTGCTGAATTGCGCTGAACAAAGCGGAACGCAGCCAATGGCCTTTTTCCAGCGTGGAAATCCATTTTGGCATTTCCACCTTAATTTCTTTCACTGGGAATTCGAACAACACCTTGGAGAGAATTGTCCGGATTTCTTCTTCCTGCATGTCAAGGCAGTTTACCGGCAGAACTGGGACCCCGTACCGCTGCTGCATTTCCTGCGCCATAGAAACGGAGTTTGGAGAATTGGGGTCAACACAGTTGAGCAGAACAATGAACGGCTTTTTGATTTCTTGCAGTTCATTGATAACCCGTTCTTCTGCCTCTTCATATTCCGCGCGCGGAATATCGCTGATGCTGCCGTCTGTCGTAATCACCAGACCAATGGTCGAGTGTTCCGTGATAACCTTTTTCGTGCCGATTTCCGCGGCCATGTTAAACGGTATGGGTTCGTTATACCACGGCGTCATGACCATTCGCGGCATATCGTTTTCAATATAACCAAGCGCACTCGGGACAATATACCCCACACAATCAATCAGGCGAACCGAGAAGGTGGCGCTGTCATCCACATGGACGGTCACGGCCTGTTCCGGAACGAATTTGGGTTCCGTGGTCATAATGGTACGGCCCGCGGCGGACTGAGGCATTTCATCAATCGCCCGGTCGCGGCGGTAGTTGGAATCCATGTTCGGCACCACAATCAAATCCATAAACTTCTTGATAAAGGTGGATTTTCCGGTGCGAACCGGACCGACAACGCCTATGTATATGTCACCATTCGTGCGCTGGGAAATATCTTTATAAATGTTGCGTTCTTCCATTTTACCTCCCCCTCAGGCAGAGAATTTATAGATAGGCACTCTGAAAAACTTGCGGATTTACATTGGAATCAGCAGCATCCCCCTGTTCTCAACGAATTCGCCGGCAAGATCGTTTTCCAGCTTAATCGCCTCAACTGAGGTACAGTAATCCCTGGCAATGTTCCAGAGGCTCTCCCCCGGATCGGCATAATAAATGCTCAATGCCGCCGTTTTATCCTGCGCCCGCGGTTTGGTTTCATCCGCCGTTGCATCCGTAATCATTTTCATATTTTCCTGACGGCTGACCGACGCATTTAGTTTTAGTTCCACTTTTACGTCCACACCTGTACCGGTGAGCCGATAACTGATTCCCCCCACCAGGGCGTTAGCCGCGCAGCGAAGATTTTCGTCTGCGTTTGCATAAGGCCTGGAATACTCAAAATCGGCAAGGCGCTCAAAGTAGAACGGCTGATTATCCCCATTTAGGGCAAGCACGCACAGATTGACTTTTCCTTTATATTGAATCTGCCCATTTTCTACAGCCGCGTTCACGGTGCTCATTTCATTCCAGATATCCAGCACTTTTGTAATGGTGTCCTCTTCCGAATTTAGGGAAGTTTTCATCAGGTAACTGTCGTTCTCTAAACTCACCAGGTTGTCAAAGCTCTTCTGCTTATACGCAAGATTCATTTCATACTTCTTGGAATACGCGTCGGTGACCACCGTATTTTCGCTGCTCATGTAAACCGCCGCGGTCGCAAACATTTTAATCTGCACGTCAAAGAAAATTTTATCTCCGGAGTAATCGTTCTTGATTACCACGTCGATTCCGACCACTTCAATCTGAACATCGCTCATGCAATCATCCGAAGCGCCTTCACAGTCCAGCATCTGATTAAACGGAATGGCATATTCCATCGCTTCCGGAGAGGCTTCATCTTCACTGGAGGAATACAGGATTTTAACATAAACCTCGCCGGTAACCAACAGTTTATTCAGCGAGACTTTAACATCCTGCACCATGGCGAAAGCATCGGTACGAATCAGATTATCGGCCGGCGGCTTTCCCTGCCCCAGTTCCAGGATTTCATCCACGCTGAACTGCTGTTGGCCGTGCCCGACCATCTTATTAACGGAGATTACTTTTTTCTGTTGTTCTACATCATCGCCGCCGATATTGCTGACAATATCGCTGACTTCCTGCGCTGTAACCTTGGCGCACAGGGAAAAAGAACCGTGAATATCCAGTCTGCGCGGACTGGCCGCACGGCA
Source organism: Clostridiales bacterium (assembly GCA_012839345.1). Lineage (GTDB taxonomy): Bacteria > Bacillota > Clostridia > Oscillospirales > Acutalibacteraceae > Caproiciproducens. The sequence continues at coordinate 18,112 of DUNN01000030.1, forward strand.
ATTTATGTATTCCACGCGGGTAAACGCGGTCACACGTGCATTGTCCGCATTTTGCTTCAAATTAATCGTTGCGGTGAAATTTTCACTGGCATCACAGCAGCGAACCGCTTTTCCTCCGGAATCCAGATAAAGCACCTTTACGGTATAGGTACCCTCCAATTCCAGCCGGTCACCGGTTACACCCCGGGAAACAACATGCGGGTAAACCTGACATTTTAAAATGCGCTGGATATCGGGGCAGTAATCGGGCAGGTTGATATCAAGGTCCACAGGCTGCTCCTGGCACCCATCGTAAATCAATTCGCTGGCCGCCAGTGCCTCTCGGTTCAGAATATAATCCATAAAGGCTCTCTCCTTTTTCTGATTCTACCTAATGTTATTCGAATCTTGTACTTTTTATGCCAGTAACCCCAAAAAAAGTACCGGGCAAAACCCCCGACTTGCTTTTCTTTCACCTTAAAAAGAAAAGCGCCGGTTGTGTGGACCGGCGCGGAAAGCGGATATTTATTGCTGCTGATTCATATTTTGAAATTTCTGTTTGGCCTGCTGAACCTTTTGCTGATCTGCGGAAGGGGTCTGATACCAGCCGCGTTTGCTCATTTCATCAAATACTTCTGCCTGAATCTGGTGTTCTTCCGTAAGAATCCGCATAAATTCGTTGCGCACATTCGGGGAACTGCATTCATTTGCAAATGTGTTGTACGTGTCGGTAATCAGCTTTTGGGAAGAAAGCATATCATTGAAAAGTTCTTTGTCCTGCATTTGTATATTCGTATTCATTCGTGATCCCCCTTAACCTAAAAAGCTGAACAGCTGGTCGTAATGCGCCTGATGTTTGTCCGCAATGCATTCACACTTTTTCTTCAGTTCAGAATCGGAGCATAATTGGGAATATGCCCTAAGTTTTGTGACCAGAAGCTTTTCTTCGCTTAACTGGTCTTCAATGGCAGAAAGCTCTTTTTCGGTTAATTGCATTTCAAGCACCTCTTTGTACAATAATAGGAATACCATCGGTGTCTACCGATGGTATGTTCCTTTTTCCTATTATTTTACATGGCGTATGAAATATACGTTTCTTTTGTGATTTCAGGCATTTCTATGTAGCCTGACGCTGCAGATGACTCTGATCAAGACCAAAGCTGATAGACAATGCCTGATCGACCTGAGACATAAACGTATCGTCAAGACGCCCCATACGTTCTTTCAATCTGTGTTTATCAATGGTGCGCACCTGCTCTAGAAGTACAACCGAATCTTTAGCCAAACCTGTTGTCTGCGCATCCAGCATAATATGAGTCGGTAAATTCGCTTTGGAACGCTGACTGGTAATTGCCGCGGCAATTACGGTCGGGCTGAAACGGTTGCCGACATTATTCTGAACAATCAATACTGGCCGTACTCCGCCCTGTTCGGAGCCAACAACCGGACTAAGGTCTGCGTAGTAGATGTCTCCTCTTCGAATGTTCACTTTTTTCACGCTCCGCGTTATTAGAATTTTAAGGTTTGCAAATAGTCTTAACATTCTTTCAGGGATTTATTCGTTTGCAACCTCTACCACATAATATTATTGTCCCGCAGAGGTTGACATAAAAATAAAACGGGAAAAAGGCGAAAACGTGAAAAGCCCCGCACACATTATGTGTGCGGGGCAAAGGAACTATAACAGCCAGGTTGAATCAGGCGTTACGGGCAGCCATAGCCTTTTTAACTTCTTCCGTAAACAAAGGAAGGATTTTCAAAGCATCCCCGACAATGCCGTAATCGGCAACTTCAAAAATCGGAGCGTTTTCATCCTTGTTAATTGCAATAATCACATCGGAATCTTCCATGCCGGCCAAGTGCTGAATGGCACCGGAAATACCGCAGGCAATGTAAAGATTCGGGCGGACCGTTTTACCGGTCTGGCCGACCTGAATGTCTTTTTCCACCCAGCCGGCATCCACCGCAGCTCTGGAAGAGCTGACCGTTCCGCCAAGTGCCTCTGCAAGATCCTCAAGCAGCTTGAAGTTTTCCGGACCGCCCATTCCACGGCCGCCGGAAACCAGAATTTTTGCATCCTGGATATCCATTTTATTGGATACCTTTTTAATGACATCGACTACCTGAACATTTACATGCTCTGCGCCGATTTCCAGATCATACTTTTCAACGGGCACCTTTGCGCCTTCAATCGGTTTGATTTTCTGCATAACACCGGGGCGCACAGTAGCCATTTGCGGACGGTGGTCCGGGCAGAGAATCGTCGCCATTATGTTACCACCGAATGCAGGACGGGTCATCATCAGGTTCTTCGTACCATCTTCCGCAACCTCAAGCTTGGTGCAGTCCGCCGTAAGTCCGGTTTTCACTCTGGCGGAAACACGCGGAGCAAGATCGCGTCCAATCGCGGTAGCACCGTACAAAACAACCGCCGGTTTGTACTTTTCAATAATATGGTACATGCAGTGGGCATACGGCTCTGTGGTATAAACCTCCAACGCCTTGTTGTCCACCAACAGAATTTTATCCGCACCGTAACGTGCCAGTTCCGGGCAAAGGTCTTCGACGCCATAGCCGAGCAGAACCGCGGTAACTTCCGTTTCCATCGATTTAGCGAGTTCTTTTGCCTTACCTAAAAGCTCAAAGGACACGCTGGCGATTTTATGGTCAACCTGCTGAATAAAAACATAAATACCCTGATAGTCTTGAATATTCATTTTGCTCACCACTTTCAAACTATATAATGAATTTTTCCCTGAGCTTTTCCATCATGTAGTCGGCCGATTCCTGCGGATCCAATGTGACCTGCTGGCCGGCAGCTTTCAAGCTCTTGGTAAATGTTTTCCAGACTCTGGTCGGTGAGCCTTTTAAGCCGATTGCCGTATCGTCTACTTCCAAATCGGCACGGGTAAGAATTTTGACCTCTTTTTCCCGGTATGCGTCGAAAATGCCGCCTGGGGTCATGTAGCGGGGCTGGTTCAGCTCGCTCAGCGCGGTAATCAGGCAGGGCATTTTAACCTTAATGATGTGATAACGGTCTTCATACTGACGCTTTACGGTTACTTCGTTGCCCTCAACCTTGAGGTCTTCCGCGTAACTAACGTTCGGAATGCCGAGGTGTTCGGCAATCTGCGGGCCGACCTGGGCGGTATCGCCATCGATTGCCTGACGGCCGGTCAGAATGAGATCGTACGGGAGGGTTTTCAGCGCGGCAGCAATTGTTGTGGAAGTTGCCAGGGTATCCGCGCCGCCGAAGGCACGGTCGGTAACCAAAATTGCTTCATCCGCACCCATGGCAAGCGCTTCGCGCAGAGCGGCATCCGCCTGCGGCGGGCCCATGGAAAGCACCGTAACATGCGCACCCTGCTCGTCCTTCAGGCGCAGAGCCGCTTCCAGACCTGCTTTGTCATCCGGATTGATAATGCTCGGCACACCTTCACGAATCAGGGTGCCGGTAACCGGGTCCAGTCTTACTTCATTGGTATTCGGAACTTGCTTAATGCAAACTACAATATTCAACAAAATTCACTCCTTCTCGGCTTATCGCGATTAAAGCTCATTTGCGGCGATAACCATGCGCTGTACTTCGCTGGTACCTTCGTAAATCTCTGTAATCTTGGCATCGCGCATCATGCGCTCCACCGGATATTCTCTGGTGTAACCGTAGCCGCCGTGAAGCTGTACTGCTTTCGTGGTGACTTCCATTGCAACTTCCGCCGCGTACAACTTCGCCATGGCGGCTTCCTCGGAGAAGCGTTTTTGTTTGTCTTTTGCAAGAGCGGCACGGTAAACAAGCATTTGCGCCGCCTTAATTTTGGTTGCCATGTCGGCAATCTGGAACTGGGTATTCTGGAATTTCGCAATCGGTCTGCCAAACTGTTTTCTTTCTTTTACGTACTTCACAGTTTCCTCGTAAGCGCCTTCCGCAATACCCAGTGCCTGCGCGGCAATGCCGATACGGCCGCCGTCCAGGGTATGCATGGCAATGCCAAAGCCCTTGCCTTCCGCACCGAGCAGATTTTCCTTCGGAACAATGCAGTTTTCAAAAATCAGTTCTGTCGTGGAAGAGCCGCGGATGCCCATTTTCTTTTCCTTTGTTCCAATGCGGAAGCCCGGGAAGTTCTTTTCCACGATAAACGCGGAAATGCCCTTGTTCCCCTTGCTGCGGTCCGTCATGGCAAAAACAATATATGTATCGGCTTTTCCGCCGTTAGTAATAAAGATTTTGCTGCCGTTGAGCACATAATGGTCGCCTTCCAGAACAGCCTTGGTCTGCTGGCCGGAAGCGTCCGTGCCGGCATTCGGTTCAGTCAGGGCAAACGCACCCAAATATTCACCGGAAGCGAGTTTTTTCAGATATTTTTCCTTTTGCTCCGGCGTACCGTAATTTTTAATCGGATCGGAGCCCAGGGAAGTATGTGCGGAAACAATAACACCGGTTGTAGCGCAAACCTTGGAAAGCTCCTCCACACACATAATATAAGTAAGGGTGTCACAGCCCTGGCCGCCGTATTCCTTCGCAAGGGGGATACCCATAAAGCCGAGTTTTGCCATTTTGTCGACCGTTTCCTGCGGGAAGCGTTCAGTTTCGTCCACTTCCTGTGCCAATGGCTTTACCTCGTTTTCCGCAAACTCTCTGAAAAGAGTGCGGGCCATTAAATGTTCTTTGCTCAGTTCGAAGTCCATACTCGTTCCTCCAATTAATTTACACACAGATTCGGATTATTTCGTGTAATCAAAAAATCCCTTGCCGGTTTTTCTGCCTAACAATCCTCCGCGGACCATCTTTCTCAGCAGGGGATGAGGACGGTATTTGCTGTCTCCGGTTTCGGCCTGGAGCACTTCCATAATGGCAAGACAAACGTCAAGACCAATCAGGTCGCCCAGTGCGAGCGGTCCCATCGGATGGTTTGCACCGAGCTTCATGGCGGTGTCAATGTCTTCTGCGCTAGCCACGCCGTCTGCATAAATGCCAATGGCTTCGTTAATCATCGGAATCAGGATGCGATTGACCACAAATCCAGCCGCTTCGTTGACCTGAACCGGAGTTTTGCCGATTTCCGTTGCAATCGTCTTGATTTTTTCAACGGTTTCCACAGGAGTGGTAATGCCGGCAATGACTTCGACCAACTTCATAACAGGAGCTGGGTTAAAGAAATGCATACCGACCACCGCGCGGTCAAGGCCCTGGGAAATTTCTGTAATAGACAGAGAAGAAGTGTTGGTCGCAAAAATGGTATCTTTTTTGCAGATGCCCTGCAGCTCTTTGAACAGGTCTTTTTTCACCTGCATATTTTCAAGAGCGGCTTCCACAATCAGGTCACAGTCAGAAACAATTTCCTTTGTACCGGTTGTGATTTTGGAAAGAATTTTGTCGGCCGCAGCCTGCTCCATCTTCCCCTTCGCCACCAATTTGGAAAGGCCCTTTTCAATCTTGGCTTTTCCGCCTGCGGCAAACTGGTCGTTAATATCGCAAAGCTTTACTGTGTAGCCTTCTGTTTGTGCAAATGCCTGCGCAATACCGGAGCCCATGGTTCCCGCGCCAATAATACCAACAATCATGAGAATCCTCCTAACAAAATTATTTTATAATTGCAATTCAGTTTACCACCCTAAACCGGGTGGTAAACTGAATTTATTACACCATATTATAATTACTTATTAACAAACGGTTCCGGTTTCCGCTTTTCGCAGAACGCAGTCATCGCGTTCTTCTGGTCTTCTGTTTCAAAGCATCCACCAAACTGTTCCGCCTCGATCGCAATTGCGGAATCAATGTCCACCTGCATTCCGTCGTTGATAGCCTTCTTCGCGGCACGAACGGCAATCGGGGCGTTGCGCGCAATTTTTTCCGCCAACTTCAGGCATTCTTCCATCAGTTGACCGGAAGGATAAACCGCGTTGACCAAGCCAAGGGAAAGCGCTTCGTCCGCTTTTACTTTAGAGCAGGTATAAATCATTTCCTTCGCTTTTCCGATTCCGATGGTACGGGCAAGGCGCTGTGTACCGCCAAAGCCCGGGGTAATGCCAAGGCCGGTTTCCGGCTGGGCGAATACCGCGTTTTCCGAAGCGATGCGGATATCGCAGCTCAGGGAAAGTTCGCAGCCGCCGCCAAGGGCAAATCCGTTTACTGCTGCAATCACGGGAATCGGTAGCTTCTCGATTTTGCGGAATACCGTGTTCCCCTTTTCGCCGAAGGCCTTGCCTTCCGCCTTGGTAAGCGTGCTCATTTCGGAAATATCCGCGCCGGCAACAAAGGACTTTTCCCCGGCACCGGTAATAATCAGGCATCTGGTGTCTTCCACAGAAATGGAATCAACGGTTTGTTCCAGTTCGGTAAGAACCTGACTGTTCAGCGCGTTTAGCGCCTTTTCACGGTTTATGGTAAGAATACCGACAAACCCTTTTTTCTCGTATTTAACATACTCCATGAGTAAGGCCTTCCTTTCATTATGAACCGGAAGTTTCGCCCAGCCCAGACGACGGATTCTTGTTGAAACGCCGGTCAGGTGGGAAAAACTTCCTGCTGTATTTTTCTTCCGCGTGCAAACGATCCGGATGAAAAATCAGATTTTCATAAGGTTTTATTCACCCATTTTAACAATGGCGGAAACACCCATACCGCCGCCAACACAAAGCGTAGCAAGGCCGTATTTGGAATTTCTACGTTTCATTTCATGGAGCAGGGTGACCAGGATGCGGCAGCCGGAAGCGCCGACCGGATGACCCAGTGCAATTGCGCCGCCGTTAACGTTCACCTTGGAGGTATCCAGATTCAGCAGCTTTACAACCGCGAGGGACTGAGCGGCAAACGCTTCGTTCGCTTCAATCAGGTCGATGTCGTCGAGCGTAAGACCGGTCTTTTCCAGAATCTTCTTTGTGCTGTACGCGGGGCCAACACCCATAATGGCAGGATCCACACCGGCGGACTGACCGGCAATCCAGGTTGCCATAGGAGTTACGCCCAGTTCTTTTGCTTTTTCTTCGCTCATGACCACAATCGCAGCTGCGCCATCGTTAATACCGGAAGCATTTGCAGCGGTTACGGTTCCGTCCGGCTTGAAAGCGGGTTTCAGTTTTGCAATGCTTTCCGGAGTTACACCGGCACGCGGGCCTTCGTCCTTATCGAATAAGAAAGTCTCTTTCTTTACTTTAACCGGGACGGGAACAATCTCATCCTTGAATTTCCCTTCTGCCTGCGCTTTTTCGCATTTCTGCTGGCTAAGCGCAGCAAACTCATCCTGCATCTGGCGGGTAATGCCGTATTTTTCCGCAACATTTTCCGCGGTAATGCCCATGTGATAGTTGTTGAAAGCATCCCACAGTGCATCGTTGACCATGGTGTCGATTAATCTTCCATCGTTCATACGATAACCGAAACGAGCCTGATTCAGGGCATACGGAGCCGCAGACATATTTTCCATGCCGCCCGCAACGATAATATCGGCTTCGCCCGCTTCAATCAGAGCAGCTGCCATGTTGACTGCTTTCAGGCCGGAACCGCAGACATTGTTCAGCGTAAGTGCAGGAACTGTATCGGGTACACCGGCTTTTATCGAAGCCTGACGTGCAACATTCTGGCCAAGACCAGCCTGAATCACGCACCCCATCAAAACTTCATCCACCTGATCCGGTGCAACTTTTGCACGGTTCAAGGCTTCTTTAATCACAATAGAACCAAGCGTTACAGCCGGCACACCGGAAAGAGAACCACCCATCTTACCGATTGCGGTACGAACCGCGCCTGCCAGAACAATTTTCTTCGCCATACATTTTCCTCCATTCTGCTTGCAAAAAGATTCGCAATTTTTCCGTAATTTCAGTAAAAATTGATAAAAATTAGCATATGTTAAATATATCACAAGTTCAGATTAGTTTCAATAGAATTTCAAAAGTTTTGTTAAATTTTTAGCAATCATAAAAATAATAAGGAATCTTTTTTAAAATTCTGGAAGAATATCCAAAAATGGAGCGGGTTTGCAGGTGATATGTTCATTTCAAGATCAAAGGGGCGGAGTCGTGTGACTCCGCCCCTTTGATCTGTTATTTTTCAAGCCATAAGGACATTCCTGCTCCATACTCCCGGTTTGGGCGCCGCTTAAACCCCAATTTGCGGTAAAACGCTTCTTTCCCTTTCGCCGCGCTCAAATTGAGCAATATGCTGTCCCCATGCTCCATTTTGGAATACAGAAAATCCATGATATTGTCCACCATCTTTTTGCCGATTCCAAGTTCCTGATAATCCGGGTGCACGATGACATCTGCCAAATACGCAGTATAGCCACCGTCCCAAAGAATTCTTGCCATTGCGACTGTGGTTTCCCCATCCAGCGCGGCTACCTGATACGCCGTGTTCTGCAGACCGGCTTGTGCCTGATGCAGCGGAATTTCGCGCCACCCGGCGGCTGCACGAAGGCGGTTATAATCTTCCACTGAAATCGAGTTCACTAGACGGATTTGCGCATTCTTCTTTTCGCTGGGCTTTAATTCAAACGGATACCGAACGCCCCAGTCTGCGCGCAGGTCGTCCATAATCTTCATAATACGCAGGGTTTCCTGGTGCGGCATTTCGGGGCATTCGCTGGCTCCACGGTTGATTGCCTTTACCGCTGCGCGGACTTCGTATTCATAGCCGGTGAAATCAAACGGCACACGGTAGATTATCGGCTCCGTCTGGTCGTTGAGAAAAACCTTGATTTCCTGCGGATGCCAGAAGGGCTCCACTTCAATCCGGCCCTTTTGGCCATATATGATTCCCTGATTCTTCTCTTTGGAAAGAAAAGAACAGTGCAAAATCGCCATTTTGCCGTCGCGGTAAGTAAGGGTGATACTGTCCTGAGCATCCACACCACGGTCCGATTTTATTGCCGTAGAGGTGATGTCTTTAATATCATTGCCGAAAAACAGGGAAGCAAATGTTAGGTTATAAATGCCAAGATCCAACAAAGCCCCGCCCGCAAGCTCCGGAGATACTAAACGCTGCACATGGGTCAAATCCTGCGCAAAGGTTGCGGTCATCGTCAGCGGTGTCCCAATCACACCGCTTTCCAAGATTTCTCGGATTTTCGGCACAAACGGCTGAAAGCGGGTCCATACCGCCTCGGTAATGAAAAGCTTCTTTTCTTCGGCAATACGGAACAATTCCTCTGCCTGCCTGGCGTTTGCCGTAAATGCTTTCTCACACAGAACATTCTTTCCGTTTTCCAGACAGAGCTTTGCGTGTTCAAAATGATGGGAATGCGGCGAAGCAATATAAATCAATCCCGCATTTTCATCTTTTGCCAGTTCTTCATAAGAACCGTAGGCTTTTTGAAACCCATATTTGTCGGCGAGCTTCTGCGCCCGTTCCAAGTCGCGGGCAGCAATCGCGTAACACGTTACTTCCTCCATCTGAGAAACAGTTTTAGCCATTGTTTCGGCGATATTACCCGCACATAAAATAGAAAAATTGATTTTCTTCATTGCTCTGTCTCCTCTTGATTAATGAGTCAGCCTGTTAAAATCATCAATAAAGCAGCCCACCGCATCTTCCGGTGTAGCCCAGGAAGTGACAAGCCGGATCGCGGTTTCCCCTTCGGTTGGCCTGTCCCAAATTTCAAATGCATAATGTTCCGACAGCTGCTCAACCAGTTGATTCGGAAGAACCGGGAAAATCTGATTAGTGGACGACGGCGACAGAAAGTGGAATCCGGCATCTTTGATTGCCTGATACAGACGAAGGGCCATTTTGTTGGCATGAGCGGCTAGTTCAAAGTAAAGATCGTCCTCAAAAAACCGCTCAAACTGAGCGCCAAGAACCATTCCCTTTGCCAGCATAGCACCCTTTTGCTTCAGAATGTAGCGAAAACCGTCTTTCAGAGCGGGGTTCCGGATAACCAACGCTTCCCCAAGCAGTGCGCCGTTTTTCGTACCGCCGATATAAAACGCATCGGTCCACTCGGCAATTTTCTGCATGGTCAGGTCATTTTCAGAAGAAGTCAAGGCCGAACCCAGCCGAGCCCCATCCAGATACAGATATAAATCATATTGTTTGCAAACGCGATGAAGATCGGAAAGCTCCGATTTGGAGTAAATCGTGCCGATTTCCGTGGAATCGGAAATATATACGAGTTTCGGCTTTACAACGTGCTCATCCGGGTGAAGCGCCACAATCCGCTCGACGTCATGCGCGGTCAATTTTCCGTCTTGTGCAGTACAAGTTAAAATTTTGTGTCCCGTTGCCTCTACGGCGCCGGTTTCGTGCGTGTTGATATGACCGGTTTCGGCCGCAATGGCCGCTTCGTGCGGTCTAAGGAAAGCGGAAATTGCAATCAGGTTCGTCTGTGTTCCGCCTTCGAGAAAATGGATATCGGCATCCGGGCAGCCGATACGTTCCCGAATCAAATTTCTGGCATGCTCACTGTGCACGTCATTCCCATAAGCAATGTTCTGTTCGCAGCTGGCCTTTGCCAGGGCCTCCAAAAGTTTTGGGTGCGCACCTTCGCCGTAATCATTTTTAAAACTGTAAAAGTTAAACACGTCCTGTCCCCCGATTATAATTTTTCATTGAAAAAACGCTCAATATCATTTCTGGTTCCCCGTACCGAGCCCTGCACCAGTTCTTTGGAACCGCCGCCGCGTCCCCCAAACGCCTCATTCAATTTCTTTCCAAGCGGGCGCACATCGTTTGATGAACTGCAAACGGCATATTTATACCCGTCTTCATCGCTGCCAGACAATACGGCAGCAAAGTCTGAACATTTTTCGCAAAGCAAAAGGCCGAAACGTCTCAGATCATTAGGAAGCAGGTTCTCTTCAAACAGGCAGAGCTTTTCCGTTCCCTCCGGTACGGAGCTTGCCTTATACTCAAAAATCTGATTCTGCAGTTCCGCTGTCTGCTGCTTCAAAGCAGCAAATTCCGTCTGCAGCCGTTCCGTCGCAGAAAAAACTTCTTCCGGCTTTGCAGATAATAGTACAGAAATCGCATTGACGCTCTGCGCTTTCTCGCGGTAATCTTCCAGCGCGCGTCTGCCGCAAACCAACGTTATGCGAGTACCTCCCTTATAGCGCTGCGCGGAAATCAGGCGGATCATTCCGATTTCGCCGGTACGGGCCACATGAGTGCCGCAGCAGGCGCAGACATCATATCCCGGAACAGAGACAATTCGGATGGCACCGCTCAACTCCTTTTTGCTCCGATAAGCCATGCTGGCCAGCTGTTCCGCAGACGGATATTCTGCTTTCACCGGGATATTTTTATACACCGCCTCATTTGCGAGTGTTTCCACCATAGTAAGCTGATCCCCGGTAAATTCCCCATTAAAATCAACCGTAACCACTTTAGAACCAAGGTGAAAACCGACGTTGTCATAACCAAAAAAGCGGTGGACGATTCCCGAAACAATATGCTCCCCGGAATGCTGCTGCATACAGTCAAAGCGATGCGTCCAGTTAATTCCGCCCGTCACCGTGGTACCTGCCGCAAGGGAACGGTCCGTGGTATGAATAATTTCCCCGCCGCATTCATGAACATCCAAAACATTGACCGTATTTAAAACGCCGATATCGGAAGGCTGTCCGCCTCCCTCTGGGAAAAACGCAGTACGGTTTAAAACGACCTCGTAATGCTCCCCCTTTGGTGTACAGGAAAGCACCTTTGCAGTAAACGTTCTTAGATAAGGATTGCAGTCGTATAGCTTCTCTGTCATTTTCAGTTCCAGCCTTCTTTTTCTCAAAGATTCTACCGGTAACACCGGAACAAAACTGGGCGTATGCTTTTGAACTTGCGTCCACTACAAGATAGAATGGCGCCGCCCGCAATTTTGAATATCAAATTGATTCTGATTATTATACCACAAAATTCCGGTTAGACAAACACCTTTTCCAGCGGAATGCCGAAAGACAAACAAAATAAAAGGTGGCACAGGAGGAATTCCCGTTCCTCTTGCATCACCTTTTCATATTAGAAAATTATGGGAAATTGGCAGGAAAACCATCTTTCAGCCCTCATACATGGATTCGTTTCGGCAGTTCTTTACCGCTGCAGCTTACATGGCCTCCTGGCTGCTTTTTATGTACCGGTCACGCCACACGCACCAACCGGTTACCGCCGCGATTACAATAACCCCTCCGATCAGGGCCATTTTTCCCGGTGCTTCGCCGTTAAAAAGGAACACCCAGACGGGATTTAACAGCGGTTCCAAAGCACCAATCAGGGAACACGCCAGCGGCGGACAGTTTTTCACTGCCAGCCCGTACAGAATGTAAGGAATGCCAAGCTGCAAAACGCCCAGCAACAATACGTTAATCATAATCACGGAGGTAATAGGCGTTTGGACAAAGAACGCCACCGGCAAACCGAACAGCGCCGTAAAAACGTGCCCCAGTAAAATTCCGCTCATACGCGAATCTTCATCCGTATGGCCGGTGATTACATACATGCCCGCCATGAAAACACCGGCGACAATGCCAAGACAATTTCCAATCAAATTCCCGGTTCCCAATTTGTCAAAGAAAAACAGGGAAATTCCGAACATAGTAACAACCACGGTAATAAGATCCGCTTTGTGAAAGCGCTGGCGGTATACCAACGCCGATAAAATCATGATAAAGACCGGAGAAGTAAACTGGAGCACAATTGCATTTGCCGAAGTAGTCATTTTATTCGCTGTAACAAACGCAAAAAAAGTTCCGGCAATCGAAAAACCACTGAGTACGGAAGCACGGTTTATTTTCATTTTATATCCGGTCATCCTCATAAAAATAAAAACCACAACCGCGGCGATTGCGCTGCGCGCTCCGGCAATGACAATTGCATTCCAGGGAATCATTTTAATCAATATTCCTGCAATACTCCACAAGCAGGCACATAGAACCATATAAAGGACAGAACGTTGCTTTGTCTTTTGGGACGCCGTTTCCATGACGCATACTCTTTTCATTACAGTGATAAAATTTGTAAAATGTTTTAACGCACCCCAATATAATACTTTACCTGCAAAAATAATGCAATAAAAAAGTCAATTATTGTCATATATTTTTTATTCCCAGCGGCATTTGAAAAAATTTTGGTTTCTAGGTGACTGCGCAATTCGAAAACCGCTTCGGTCAGAAGCCTTTCGGCTTTAAAGTGCTGTCTTAAAACAGAATTCATGGTTCCCTAACGCCAATATTTCATTTATTGAACCATTATATTGTGTTTTCTCGACGTAATCTTTCTATATTATACAATTTTTTTATTATATAATCGTGTTTTTTAATCTTTATTTACAAAGCTTTTGATGTTATAATCCATATAGCAAAATAATGAAGAGGGGTTGATTTTCTTGAATTTGGACTTGTTTTTTTTCCTGATTGTCTCCGCCGTGATTGCAATCCTGTCTTTTTTGTTTGCAGCATGGCTCAGGCACTGGATTAACAAGCAGCCGTCTTCCAACAGCAGAATTGCCGAAATCGGAGGTTTAATTCGAAGCGGGGCAAACACCTTTCTGAGAAAAGAATACAACGTGCTTGCAAAATTTGCAGGAATCGCGGCAATTCTTATTTTAACCTTCCTCCCCACTCCAATCTGGCAGGGCAACATTCGGGACAACATCGTCATGGCAATCGCCTACCTGTTCGGGACCACCTTGTCCGCGATTGCCGGAGTCATTGGAATCCGTGTTGCCACAGTCGCGAATATTAAGACCGCAGAAGCCGCACAGAAAGGAATTAAACCGTCCTTTATGTCCGGGTTCCGCGGCGGTGCCGTAATGGGAATGGCCGTGGTCGGCGGCACCCTTCTGGGTGTAACCCTGGTCATGCTGATTACAAATGACACCACTGCACTGTTAGGGTTCAGCTTCGGTGCAAGCTCCCTCGCCCTGTTTGCCAAAGCCGGCGGCGGAATTTACACAAAAACCGCGGATATCAGCGCCGACTTGGTTGGCAAGGTGGAACTTGGCATTCCCGAAGACGACCCGAGAAATCCTGCCGTCATCGCAGATAATGTTGGCGACAACGTCGGCGACGTTGCGGGCATGGGCGCCGATTTGTTTGATTCGAACGTGGCTTCCATGGCAGCCGCACTGGTTATTGCTTCTTCCCTGGACAAAACGGTCGGCGGTACTGTAAACAGCAGCATGGTATTCTGCTATGCCGCGGCCGGGCTGCTTGCTTCCATCATTGGCGTAGCAACCGCTCGAATGGGAAAGCACGGCAATCCTACCCGCGCGCTAAACAGCAGCACCTATGTAACAACCGCAGTGTTCATTCTTCTGACCGCCCTTGCAACATGGGCGTTCCAGCTGCAATGGAGAATCTGGGGCGCCAGCATTGTTGGCCTTTTAGTTGGTGTAATTATTGGTATTGCAACGGACTATTTTACCGATGATTCCAAGCATCCGGTTCACCATGTGGCAAAAGCGTCTGAAAGCGGGCCGGCGTTTACGATTTTGTCCGGCGTCTCCTACGGTTTTATCAGCACACTTCCGGCCATGATCGGAATCGCATTTTCCGCCCTTGCCGCCTATAAAATCTGCGAGCCTCTCGGACAGGGTTACCCGATGTTCGGAATCTCTATGGCGGCCGTCGGAATGCTGTCCATTGTCGGAATGATTATTTCGAACGACGCTTACGGACCTATTGTTGACAACGCACGCGGCCTGGCAGAAATGGGCGGCCTGGGGGACGATGTGATTGAAATTGCAGATTCCCTTGACAGCGCAGGAAACACCGTAAAAGCTGTAACAAAGGGATTCGCCATCGGTTCCGCCGGTTTGACTGTAATCGCGCTGCTGGGTGCTTTTATCAGCGAAGTAAACGACGCGGCCTCTGCTCTGCATGTGCAGTTGATTACCGGTTTTGATATCATGAACCCCATGGTATTCTTCGGACTTCTGGTCGGTGCTTCCATTCCGGCGGTATTTTCCGCAATGCTGATTCTCGGCGTCGACCGCAACGCACAGCGTATGGTGAGTGAAATTCATCGTCAGTTCCGCGAAATCGCCGGGCTGAAGGAAGGCAAGGAAGGCGTTACCCCCGAATACGGGAAATGCATTGAAATTGCCACGGCCGGAGCACTGCGGGAGCTGATTCCTGCCGGACTGATGACCATTATTGCTACGATGGTGGTCGGATTTATCGGCGGCGTTCAGGCAATCGGAGGATTCCTGTGCGGCAACATCGTAAGCGGCCTGCTCCTTGCGCTGTTCATGAGCAACGCCGGCGGGCTTTGGGATAATTCCAAGAAATACATAGAAGCCGGAAATCACGGTGGGAAAGGCTCGGAAGCACATAAATCCGGGGTTGTTGGCGACACCGTTGGCGATCCGTTCAAGGATACGGCAGGTCCCTCCATCAACACGCAGATTACCGTAGTTTCCCTGGTATCGTCGCTTATGTCCACGATTTTCCTGACCTGCTCGATTTTCCACTAATAACAGGCAAAAAGCCGCAGACGAAATCGTTTATTCGTCATTTGAATGTTTCATCGGCGGCTGTTCGGAATATAACGTTAAAAACGGGCGGCATCCAAATTTGGATGCCTCCCGTTTTTTTAGGTAACCACCAAGGAAAACAATTCGAAAGCCGCTCGGTTCAGATCGGTTCAAAATATTCTCATCTTTGAATGGTTACGGCGAAATCAGCACTTACCTAGGTATTTTTATCGACTTGATGAAATGTCTTGAGGTTTCCGGTCTTTTCGCTTCGCTTTTCCAGCTCAGTTTTCACTTCTTCCAACGTAATACCCTGTTCGACCATCAGTACGGTCAGATGATAAAGCAGATCGGAAATTTCATAAACCGTTTCCTCATTTTTTCCGTTTTTTGCGGCAATGATGACTTCACTGCACTCTTCCCCGCATTTTTTCAGGATTTTATCCAACCCTTTTTCAAAAAGATAGCAGGTATACGAACCTTCCGCGTGATTCTGCTTCCGGCTTAGAACCGTATCATAAAGCCCCTGCATGGTATCATCCATTGGATTCACTCTCCTTTTCCCCTATGTATTCAGACGGATTTCGCCAAATTTCATGAAAAAAGCAGCTGTGTGAACCAGTATGGCAGGCGGCACCTGTCTGATGAACCACTACAAGAATCGTATCGTCATCGCAATCACCGTGAATGCTGACGACTTTCTGCAAATGGCCGGATGTCGCACCCTTGTTCCACAGTTCCTGCCGAGAACGGCTGTAAAACCAGGTATAACCGGTTTCCAGAGTTTTTTGCAGGGATTCCCGGTTCATATAAGCCAGCATCAGCACTTCGTTTGTGCCGTATTCCTGAACGATTGCCGGGATTAAATCCCCTTTTTGAAAGAACTGTTCCAAATTGGTTCTTTTATTGCTCATCCTGTTGTTCCCCTCCGGCAAGGGCGATGGCGTCCCTTAAATTCAAGTTTCCGCTGTAAAGTGCCTTCCCGCAAATAACGCCGTAAAGCCCAAGATTTTTTAAGTCCGCAATATCCTTACTGCCGGCCACGCCGCCGCTGGCAATCACATGGCAGGAAACCGAACGGTTGAGCGCTTCCAGCTGCTCCAAATTTGGGCCGGTCAGCGTACCGTCACGGGAAATATCCGTAAAAATAAGGTATTCTACCCCGATTTGTTCCATTTGCTTGGCCAATTCAAGGTACTGGACGTTGGATGTTTCCAGCCAACCCTGCGCGGCAACCAGACCGTTGCGCGCGTCAATCCCAACCGCAATCCGGCCGCCGTATTCCCGCACGGCGCTTTTTACCAGATCCGGATCGCTAAGCGCGGCGGAACCGAGAATCACTCTGGAAACCCCGCTGTTCAGGTAAAAAGAAATGGTTTCCATATCGCGGATTCCGCCACCCACTTCCACGTTCAAATGGGTGTTTTGCACCACGTTCCGAAAAACAGAATGGTTCACCGGTTGTGCGGATTTTGCGCCGTCTAAATCAACCATATGAATCCATTTGGCCCCCGTGGCCTCAAAGGATTTTGCGGTTGCTAGTGCATCTTCCGCCACTTTATGCGCCGTGGCAAAATCACCTTTTACCAAACGGACACACTCGCCGTTCTGCACATCGATTGCGGGTAATATAATCATAGATTCGCTCCTGATTTTGATTTTTTACAGCACGCCCTTGGTGGACAGAACGCCTCCCTGCGTTTGAGCGACCGCCAGCTGCATGGCATGGGCGACCGCTTTGAAAAGCGCTTCGATTTCATGATGGGAATTTGCTCCGTATTCCACACGAGCATGCAGCGTAATTCCGGCGTTAACCGCGAATGCACGGAAAAAATCCTCCGTCATGCAGGTATCAAAATCACCCACGCGCTCCTGCGGGAAGGAAGCCTGAAAGACTAAAAATGGGCGGCCGCTCACATCGACCGACGCAAACGCCAGTGATTCATCCATAGGAATATAAAAACTCCCGTAGCGGGCAATTCCGGACTTGTCCCCCAAAGCTTCGGAAAACGCTTTGCCAAGAACAATTCCGACATCTTCCACCGTATGATGGCAGTCCACCAGAAGATCTCCCTGCACCTCCACGCTCAGGCCGAATCCACCGTGAACGGCAAACGCGGTCAGCATATGATCAAAAAAGCCGATTCCGGTGGAAACGGAAACGTCCCCGCCGTCCAGACAGAGAGAAAGCGAAATTTCGGTCTCCTTCGTTTTCCGATATTGAACCGAGGTTCTCATACCGCCACCCGTCCTTTCCTCTTACTGCTCAATTAGCCGATAAGGCCCGTTCAAAAGCAGAAACAAAATCGCGATTTTCCTGTTCCGTGCCCGCCGTGATCCGGAGAAAATCGCCCATAAACCGGACTGCAATCCCCTCCTGCAGTAGCCTGAGGTAGACTTCCTTGGCTTCTTCCAAGCGAACCAGAATAAAATTGGTCACCGAAGGATAAACATGCATTTCCCGCGAGAAATTCTCCTCCAGACGCTTCATTTCACGGTACAGCTCATCCCGTGAATGGAGAATTTTTTGAATCCCCTGAAGAAGAATCTCCGGTTCCGATAAAACAACGGACCCGATTGCCTGCGTTAAAGTATTTACATTATACGGTGATTTTACCGCTTTTAAGGTACTGGTCAGAGAACCGTTCGCCACAGCAAAACCAAGGCGGATTCCCGCCATGCCAAAGGCTTTGGAGAAGGTCCGAAGAATAATTAGATTGTCGTATACGTCCGCCTCTTGTATCAACGACTGATCCCAAAAATCCATGTATGCTTCATCCAATACCACCAAAGCATGAACGGAACGAATCAGGCGGCGAACCTCTTCTTTTTTTAACCCCAGCGAGGTTGGATTGCAGGGGTTGGAGAAAATAAGAAGTTTCACATTGCGGCGGTTGACACATTGAATCAGTTCATCCACGTCGATGGACAAATCCGGTTTTTTCTGATATTCCACGCAAAAGCTTTCTGAAATGGAGGAATAAAACCGGTACATGGAAAAATCAGGGCAAAGCGTCATCATGGTTTCGCCCTTCATTAGAAAGGCGTTGCAAATAACGGAAATTAGTTCATCCGAGCCGTTTCCCGCCGTCACATTTCCAGGATTGACCCCATAATATTCGGCAAAGCGTGCACACAGCTCTTCCGCCTTTGGGTCCGGGTAACGGTGGTATTGAATTTTTGCGGCAGCCTTGAGAATGCGGTCGCGAATTACCTCCGGAACCGGGAGGAATGACTCATTGGCGTCCAATCGGATTCGATACGTTCCCGCAATCGGATCGTACGGCTTTAAATCCCGGATTTTCTCATTAAGCCGGTATGTCATTTTCAACGCCTCACTTTGATGGAATTCGCATGAGCGGTCAAGCCTTCGGTTTCCGCCAGTTTTACAATATCGTCGTGCGCCTGATTCAGCGCGTCCTGTGTGTAATATATAAAGCTGGATTTCTTAATAAAGCTGTCCACGGAAAGCGGAGAAAAGAAGCGTGCGGTTCCACTGGTGGGAAGCACATGGTTCGGGCCGGCAAAATAGTCCCCGAGCGGTTCCGGGGAGAAATTTCCGAGGAAAACTGAACCGGCATTGTCAAGTTTCCCGATATATTCCATGGGATTTTCCGCGCAGACTTCCAAATGCTCCGGCGCAAGCTCGTTGGCAAACGAAACCGCTTCTTCCATAGTATCGCAGACAATCACTGCTCCGAATCGGTCTAGCGACTGAAGGATAATTTCTTTTCGGGACAGCGTTTCCACCTGACGGTAAATTTCCGTTACCGTTTCCTTTGCAATGCGTTCCGATGTGGTCAGCAAAATGGCGGAGGCAAGAACATCGTGTTCCGCCTGGGACATTAAATCCGCGGCGAGGAACTTTGGGTTCGCCGTTTCATCCGCAAGAATTAAA
Source organism: Clostridiales bacterium (assembly GCA_012839345.1). GTDB lineage: Bacteria > Bacillota > Clostridia > Oscillospirales > Acutalibacteraceae > Caproiciproducens. Next base: position 37,384 of record DUNN01000030.1, read on the forward strand.
ATTTCGCTTGGCCCCGCAATCATATCAATATCCACCGTTCCATACAGATGCTTTTTCGCGGTGGCCACATAGATATTCCCCGGACCGACAATCTTATCGACTTTCGGTATGGACTGCGTGCCGTATGCCAGCGCGGCAACAGCCTGCGCACCGCCCACCAAAAACACGCGGTCAACCCCGGCAGCCAATGCGGCTGCCATAATGTCCGGATTCGGTTTGCCGTCTTTTCCCGGCGGCGTAACCATAATAATTTCGCCCACCTCGGCAATTTTTGCGGGGATTGCGTTCATCAGCACAGAAGACGGGTAGGCCGCTGTACCGCCGGGTACGTAAATTCCAACCCGCGCCAAACCGCGAACGCGCTGCCCCATAACTACCCCGTTGGGCTGAGTATTCAGCCAGCTTTGCTGCTTCTGCCGGCGGTGGAAATCTGTGATATTTTCCGCCGCACGATTCAATGCGCTCAGAAAATCCAGATCACATTGCTGCACCAGCTGACGCAGCTCATCCCGGCTGATTTCCAGACGTTCCGGTACTGCGCCGTCAAATTTTAAGGTATAGCTGCGAACAGCCTCGTCGCCGTTTTTTCGCACATTTTCAAGGATTTCTTCCACGGCGGCATCCACCGCGCGGCTGGAACTTTCGCTGCGCTGTTTCAGCTGCCGGATCCATTCCCGGCCGGACTCGCCGCCCTTTGTTACCATCGAAATCATGCGCGCTTTTCCTCCTTTGCCCGTTCCATCTGTTCCACCAATGCCTCAATCTCTGTCTTACGCAGTTTCATACTGGCGGAATTTACAATCAGCCGGGCGGAAATATCGCAAATCGGCTCAATGACTTCCAACCCGTTTTCTTTCAGGGTCGTACCGGTTTCCACAATATCGACAATGGCATCGGCCAGCCCCAGCAGGGGAGCGAGCTCCACAGAGCCTTCAATTTTAATGATGCGGACATCCATCGCCTTGCGCTCAAAATAGTTTCGGGCCACATTGGGATATTTGGAAGCAATGGTCTTTGCGGCATAGCCGCCGAAAAAGTCTTTCCCTTTCGGCCCCGCAAGAGCAAATTGGCATTTTCCAAACCCTAAATCAAGGACTTCGTAAAACCCGCCGCCATATTCCAAGATGGTGTCTTTCCCAACCACACCCAAGTCACAGACGCCATGTTCCACATAAGTGATTACATCCGCCGCTTTTGCCAGAACTGCTTCCAGCTTTCCGTTTCCAACCGGGAGAATCAGCTTACGCCCTTTGTCGCGGACGGCAGAACAGTCATAGCCCACAGCCTCTAGGAGCGATATGGTCTTTTGTTCCAGTCTTCCCTTCGTCAGTGCAATTCTCAGCGGTCTCATACCATCATTCTTTCTCCAACGTTATGGTTTCGGTTGTTTCGGCAAGAAAGATCACCTGTTTCATTCCGCTTGCTCTGGCGTAGGAAACGGCCTCTTCCCGTGTTTCAAAAACGCTGGTTTCACACCGGTGCCCCTGGTTGGCAATGTCCGCCGCATAGCGGAGCGCCTGCACCTCGTAGCCGGGATCCCCGTGAACCAAAATTTCCGCTGGACGGACCGCGGGAGTTTTTCCCTCTTTCAGCATGATTTGCGCAATCGCGTCCACATTAATGGCAAATCCGACCGCCGGCATCGGCAGGTCGAAAAGGCCCAGTAAATTATCATAACGACCACCCAACAGAACGGCATCACCAAATTCTTCCACATATGCGCTGAACACGATATTCGTGTAGTAATCGTTGCGCTGCACCAACCCTAAATCCACAATCACCTGCTTTTCCAACCCTAATTTTTTCATGGCAAGATAAAGCTCATGCAGGTAATCCAGCGTCTGCGCGGATTTTTCATCAAAGCAGAGCGGCGCAGCCAGGGGAAACACCTCTTCCCCACCGAACAAACGCGGCAGCCTGCGGATGGCGGAAACCGGCTGGGACGCCGGAAGTTCATCCAGAATCGCATCCAGCGCAGCATAATTTTTGGATTCAATCGCCTGCCGAATGTCTTCTCGGACATTGTCGGTCACAGGCAGCTGTTCCGCTAAAGCACGGAAAAAACCGGCGTGCCCAAGCTCCAAACGAAAATTCGGAACACACTGGCTCAGCGCCTCCACCGCGGTGGCAATCACCTCCAAATCCGCGCGAATTCCGGCCGCGCCTAAAAGTTCAATGCCCGTCTGCACCGTTTCATCGCTGTGACCAGTTAAGCCCGGATGGTTGCGGTAAATCGGCTGCGTGTAAAACAGACGAACCGGTTTCGGCTGGTTTTGCAGCCGGGTTGCCGTAAGCCGCGCAATCGGCATGGTAGAATCCGGCCGCATAACAATCAGCCTGCCCCGGCGGTCGGTCATTTTATACATGACCTCTTGGCCGATTCCCGAAACTTCGGGCTGAAAAACATCATAAAATTCAATTCCAGGCGTTACCACCTCGTGAAAACCGCGGGAAGAAAAAACTTTTGCAAGCTTTTTCTCCACAAACCTGCGGGCAAGGCAGTCTTCAAACAGAAGGTCGTTAGTTCCCTCCGGCGTAATTTTGTAATATCGTTTCATAACAGCCTCAAATGCTTTAGTATGATAATATAATACCACAGTAAAGTACGCTCTGTCAACTAAAACAAACTCATCTGGCTGCTTTCCGGCAAACCTGCCAAAACTCCTGCAGAAGCGAGGGTTTCAATTACCGATTTTGACACCTTGGAACGGGTCTGAAGGTCATCGATAGAGATATATGGTCCACCTTCCCTTGCCGCGGCAAGGCTGTTTGCAGCAGCTTCACCGACACCGACGAGCGAAGAGAACGGAAGACGGATTTTCCCGTCCTCCACCAGATACTTTCTGGCGTCGGATTTATAAAGGTCTACCGGAAGCACTTCAATTTTACGGGCAAGCATTTCGTTAATAATTTGAAACGTTGCATACTCCGCTTCTTCCTTCGCGCTTGCCTCTTTGCCTTTCATGGAAATTTCATTCATACGGCGGCGTACTGCCTCCCTGCCCTGCAAAACAGTGGCACCGTCAAAATCCTCGCCGCGAACCGTAAAATAAGCGGCGTAGTACTCGACCGGACGGTGCACCTTATACCAGCCCAGGCGAAGCGTTGAAATCATATAAGCGGCGGCATGTGCTTTCGGGAACATGTACTTGATTTTCATACAGGAATCGATGTACCACTGCGGTACGTCATGTTCTTTCATCGCATTGATGTATTCCTCCGTCAGGAGCTTGGTCGCCTTTCCTTTACGGACAATTTCCATAATTTTAAACGCCATTTTTGGCTCTAGCCCTTTTAGGAGCAGATAGGTCATAATACTGTCACGAGTACCGATTACCTCAGAAATCGTGCATTGCCCGCTTTTAATCAAATCCTGAGCGTTGCCGAGCCAAACGTCAGTACCGTGGGACAGACCTGAAACCTGAAGCAGGTCAGAAAAAGTCTTTGGCTGGGAATCGATCAACATCTGGCGTACAAAGCTGGTGCCCACTTCCGGCAGGGAAAAGGTTCCGGTCTGAGAATCAATGTCCTCCGGCGTTACCCCCAGCGCTTTCGTTGAAGTAAACAGCGACATCACTTCCGGGTCGCTCATGGAAACCTTCATGACGGGTATTCCAGTATAATCCTCCAGATAGCGGTAGATGGTCGGCACATCATGGCCGAGTTCATCCAGCTTACAGATGGTGTCGTGTATGGAATGGAAGTCGAAATGCGTGGTAATGTTGTCTGAATTCTGGTCGTTTGCAGGGTGCTGAACGGGACAGAAATCATATACGTCCATCCCCTTTGGCACAACAACCATGCCGCCCGGGTGCTGGCCGGTGGTACGCTTAATGCCGGTGGAACCCATAGCAAGGCGCAGCTCTTCCGCACGGTGCAGGACAACGCCTTTGGTTTCCTCGTATTTTTTCACATAGCCGATTGCGGTCTTGTCCGCTACGGTAGCAATCGTTCCGGCTTTGAAAACGTTGTCCTTTCCGAACAATGTTTCTGTATATCGGTGCGCGCTGGACTGATATTCGCCGGAAAAGTTCAAGTCGATATCCGGTGTTTTATCCCCGTCAAAACCAAGGAAGGTTTCAAACGGAATGGTGTGGCCGTCCCGGTTATACTCTGTACCGCAAACCGGGCAGTTTTTCGGCGGAAGGTCAAAACCGCTGCCGTAGCTACCATCGGTAATAAACTCACTGTGCTTGCATTTTGGGCAGACATAGTGCGGCTCCAGCGGATTGACCTCGGAAATGCCTGACATATTGGCCACAAAGGAGGAACCGACCGAACCACGGGAGCCAACCAGATAACCGTGCGCAACGGAATCGGCCACCAGCTTCTGCGCAGTCATATAAAGAATGGAGAAGCCGTGCTTCGTAATGGAACCCAGTTCACGGTCCAGGCGGTTTTTCACGATTTCCGGCAGAGGGTCGCCATAAATTTCCTTTGCCCGCGACCATGTAATCGAAGTCAGCTGCTCTTCGGCGCCTTCGATGAACGGCGGGAAGGTCCCAGGCGGAATCGGCGTAACTTCATCCACCATATCCGCAATCAGGTTGGAATTTTTCACCACGATTTCATACGCTTTTTCCTTGCCAAGATACTCGAATTCCTTCAGCATTTCTTCCGTGGTGCGCAGGTACAGCGGCGCCTGATTGTCGGCATCCGAAAATCCTTGGCTTGTCATAAGGATTTTCCGGTAGTCCGCATCTTTCGGGTCCATAAAGTGAACGTCGCAGGTTGCGACAACCGGCTTATGCAGTTTTTCGCCAAGCCGAACGATGGTGCGATTGAACTCTTTGAGCTTTTCTTCGTCCGGCACCATGCCTTCCCGTACCATAAACTGATTGTTGCCAAGCGGCTGAATTTCCAGGTAATCGTAAAAGTCGGCGATTTCGCACAGTGTTTCCCACGGCTGAGCGGAAGTAATTGCACGGTAAAGTTCACCCGCTTCACAGGCGCTTCCGATAATCAATCCGTCGCGGTATTTGATTAATTCACTCTTTGGAATGCGTGGATTCCGATAGAAATAATTCAAATGCGCCTTGGAAATCAACCGGTACAGATTTTTCAGGCCCGTCCTGTTTTTCACCAGTATAATCTGATGGTAGGACTTCATCTTTTTCACATCTCCGCCGGCCAGCGAAGAGTTGATATCCATAACGGTTTTTGCCTGCATGTCCTCCTGCAGGCGATTTGCCAGCGCGATGAAGATTTTTCCCAGCACCGTAGCATCGTCACTGGCCCTATGATGGTTAAACGGGTCCAATTTCAGATATTTCGCGACTGTGTCCAGTTTGCAGTTCTTAATATCTTTCAGCATAGAACGGCACATCGGCACCGTATCAATATACGGATAAGAAAATTCCATCTGATGGCGCTTGGCAGCGACACGGATAAAAGATGTATCAAAGTCCGCGTTATGGGCAATCAATACAGCATTTTCTCCGCAGAAACGGTAAAACGCCTCCACCGCCTCCTGCTCCGAAGGAGCATCCTTTACCATTTCGTTGGTAATGCCGGTCAGTTCGGTAATTTTGGGCGGAATCGGCATTTCGGGATTCACAAACGTGTCGAAGCTCTCTACAATTTCACCATTGCGGATGCGTACCGCGCCGATTTCTGTAATCCGGTCCTTGTTCGGGCTTAAACCGGTTGTTTCAATATCGAAGGATATAAATTCTCCGTTCAGTGGCTGGTCGGACTTTCCTTTTACAGCGGGAACCAAATCGTTGACAAAATACGCTTCCACGCCGTAGATTACCTTGATGGGCTTTCCCTGCTTCTTCATGTCTTTTGCCGCGTTCATCGCTTCCGGGAACGCCTGCGCCACGCCGTGGTCGGTAATTGCAATCGCCGGGTGCCCCCAGTTCGCGGCCCGTTTGATTAGGTCGCTGGCAGAGTTTACACCGTCCATACTGGACATATTGGTATGAACATGCAGTTCCACACGTTTTACATCGGCATTGTCCACCACTTTTACCTGTTCCGCCGTGCCGATTCCCTTGGGGCGCAGAACAATTTCATGGTCATACTTGTCATATTCTACATCCCCGCGCACCACGATCGTCGTCCCATTGCTGAGTGTGTCCAGCGTTTTGCACTGGGCAACCATTTCAATAATTTTCAGGGTAATGGAACCGGTGTAATCTGTAATATTGATGGAGTATATCTTGCGCTGCTGATCACGGGTCAGTTTGCTGTCAATCGTGAAAATTTCGCCCCAGACCGTTACGCTACCAATATCCGGCGTGATTTTACTAATCGGAATCGGTTTGGACTTTCCAAGGTGCCCGTACAGGTCACGGATGCTTTCCGGAATAATCGCCGGAAGTAGCGTTTCGCCGCTTCTTACGCTGATGGTCTTGGGTGTAAAAGTACGGCTCATGCTACTTTCATAATGTTCCATTTCTTCCATGACGGCTGCCCGCTTAATCTTATCCTGCACTTTTTTCTGCTTTTCAATATAAACCGTACTGGTGCTGTCAATGGAAAGGACCCCATCGAACTCAACGTCCAAATGGATTCCGAATTCCTCCTGAATCAGTTTGGTAATCAAGTGATCGATACGGCGCGCCTTCAGCATATCGGCTCCGCCGTGCGTCAGGGTAATCAGCAGCTTGTTCCCCTCCACACGCGCAGTTGAATCCGTCAGCGTCCCGTTGATACTTGCTTCACGGCGCTTCAGTTCCAGTACCAGGTTCTGATAATAGTCGGCATTGAAGCTTTCGGAAGGAAAACGGGGCATGATTTTTGCCTTGGCAAGCTGCAGCTCTTTACAGGATTGAATGCGGTTTTCCACATCATAAAGCACGCGGCGCTCCACCAGTGATGGAAACGCCACTTCTGCTGTAATAATTCGGTTATTGCTGTCAATTTGCAGCTGGGAAATCAATCCATTTTGAACGGCGGGAGGAAGTTTCGCCGTTTCTATGTATCCACTGAAGAACTCGCCAAACGTTTTCACTGAAGATTCATCCTTTACAATTTCTCTATCTCTTCCATTAAACTATCCACAAGAACATTCTCCGGAACTTTCCGGATCACTTGTCCTTTTTTAAAAATCAGTCCAACGCCGTTTCCGCCGGCGATTCCAATGTCGGCTTCCCGTGCTTCGCCAGGACCGTTCACAGCACAGCCCATTACGGCAACCTTAATATTCTTTCCACAGGCCGTCAGCCGTCTTTCCACCTCATTGGCAATTCCAATCAGGTCAATGCGGGTTCTGCCGCAGGTTGGGCAGGAAATAAACTGGACACCTGCCCGCAGGTCCAGCGCTTTTAAAATGTCAAATCCAGCTGCAACCTCGCGTACCGGGTTGGCAGTCAGCGATACCCGAATGGTATCTCCAATTCCACGCTGAAGAAGCGAGCCGATCCCGATGGCGGATTTAATGACGCCCATACGCTCCGTACCCGTCTCTGTCACACCAAGATGAAGCGGGTAATCGCAGCGCTGCGCCGCCAGCTCGTAAGCCCGGATGGTGGTATCTACGCTGGAGGATTTGATGGATAGCACGATATCTTCAAAATCGAATTTTTCCAGCAATGACGCATGGTACAAACCGCTTTCCACTAGGGCTTCCGGGGTCGGGCCGCCATACTTCGCCAGGATTTCCTTTTCGAGCGAGCCGGAATTGACCCCAATACGAATAGGAATATGCTTTTCACGACAGGCAACAGCCACCGCCTTTACCCGGTCTTCGCTGCCGATATTTCCTGGGTTAATCCGTACTTTATCTATGCCGGCGGCGACCGCTTCCAATGCCAGCCGGTAATCAAAATGAATATCAGCCACTAGAGGAACGGATACCGCCTTCTTAATCGCAGGAATTAGCTTGATTGCTTCCATATTTGGAATGGCAAGCCGGATGATCTCACATCCGGCCTTCTCCAGTTCAACCGCCTGCTGCACACTGCCGGCCAGGTCCGTGGACGGAACATTCAGCATAGATTGCACCGTCACCTTTGAACCCCCGCCGATTGGAACATTTCCTGCATATACGGTCCTTGATTTTCTTATTTCTCTCATTATGATCCGAGTCCTTTTCCCGTTACAAGCCTTAAAATATCACTAAACGTTACAATGGCCATAAAACAAAGCAGCAGGGCAAAACCGGCCGCATTCACCCAGCCTTCATATTTCGGGTTCACCGGTTTGCGCCGGATTCCTTCCACAATCAGAAAGACCAGACGTCCGCCGTCCAGTGCAGGGAACGGAAGAAGGTTCACCACACCGAGGTTCACAGTGATAATCACCATCATCAGCAGAATATTATTTAACCCCGCAAGAAAACTCTGTTTCAAGCCGATGCTTGCCGCTTCCCCAATCGCGTTTGCCGCGCCGACCGGACCAGCAACATCATTAAAGCCGAATTTTCCGGTCACCAGCCCTACCAGGCTGTACCAAACCATTCGCACAATAGAAACCGTATCCTGTGCGGATTTTACAATCAACGTTCCGGGATTCTTTGGAATTGCCTGGACCTTGAAATCGATGCTCAGGATCTTTTTGCCGTTATATTCCTGCGTATTGAATTTTACATCTTGAAACGACATCCATTGTCCGCCGCGGTCTACTTCAATGTCTACTTTTTCCGGATTCGCGGTAGAAAGGGCAAAACTGATGTCACGGTCGCCGTAAACCCTGTAACCATCGACACTCGTGATTTTATCCCCGGTTTTTAATCCGGCCGCCTGTGTTGCAGCGTTCGGCGTAAATTCCGCGATGGTTGTAGAGCCAAAAGCTGGCTGCTGGCCTAAAATAACCATCATCAGGACTAACCCCAGCACAATATTCATGACGGCGCCCATCACAACAACCAGAATCCGCTTCCAGACCGGTTTTTTATTAAATGCGCCGCTGTCCTCGCTTTCCCCATCTTCGCCTTCCATGGCACAGAATCCACCAATTGGTAATAGCCGCAGCGCGTATTTGGTTTCCCCTTTTTGAAAATGGAACAGCGTTGGGCCCATGCCAATCGCAAATTCATTGACACGAATCCCCGAAAGTTTCGCCATGAAGAAATGGCCAAACTCATGGATAAAGATGATAAATCCAAAGAGAAGAATCGCAATTACGGTCAACAATACCTGACTGATTCAAATCACCTCATAACCCGCCGGCCAGTCGGAGCACATATTCCCGCGCCGCTGCGTCGGCTTTCAATATATCGTCAACGGATGTCAAAAGATCATCCGGCTGATTCTCCATTGCTCTGCGGACCAAACTGCCAATTTCGGTAAATCGAATTTTTCCGTTTAAAAACAGCTGAACCGCAACCTCATTGGCCCCATTTGCCGCTGCCGGCGCCAAGCCGCCGCGGCTGATGGCCTCTTTGCATACCCGCAAACATTCGAACGTTTCATCGTCCGGTTCATAAAAGGTAAGTGTTTTATAATCTGTAAGGCTTAATTGTTTTACAGGAGATGGAACCCGTTCCGGCCAGGTCAACGCATACTGAATCGGAATGCGCATATCCGGAACACCCATTTGCGCAATAACAGAATGATCCTGATATTCGATCATGGAATGAACCACACTTTCCCGGTGTACCACCACATCAATCTGTGAGGGTGGCACATCAAACAGCCAGCGGGCTTCCATAATCTCAAGGCCTTTATTCATCATGGTAGCGGAATCAATCGTTATTTTCGCACCCATATTCCAGTTGGGATGTTTCAGCGCCTGTTCCGGTGTAACGGTTTGAAGCTGCTCTCTTTTCCAGCCGAAAAACGGTCCGCCCGACGCAGTAAGAATCAAACGCTTCAGCGCTTTTTTCTCCGGACATCCCTGCAAACATTGAAAAACAGCAGAATGTTCGCTGTCCACCGGAAGAATTTTAACGCTGTTTTCCTTTGCGGCTTTCATTACCAGAGCACCGCCGGCCACCAATGTTTCCTTGTTGGCCAGCGCCACGTCTTTATTGGCCTGAATCGCAGCCAACGTAGGCTTCAACCCCACCATGCCCACAACCGAGTTTACGACGACATCTGCCGAAGAAACGGAAGCGACTTCACAAAGGCCGTCCATCCCCTGTACCACTTTCACCGGTAAATCGGCGACGGACTGTTTCAAAGATTTTGCCGCATTTAAGTTAAAAACCGCAACAAGTTGCGGTTTAAACTCTCTAATTTGATTTTCCAGCAGTTTCACATTCGCATTTGCGGCTAACGCACAGACAGAAAGGTTTAAATGCCGTACAATGTCAAGCGTCTGCGTGCCAATGGAACCGGTGGAGCCCAAAATAGAAATGGAACTTTTCATTATTATTCCTCATTCAAAAGATTTATAACCATAAAATCAAGCAGATAGCTATCCTTTTATAACAATCGGCATGACTTGCACAAGCAGATAAATAAATGGTGCATTGAAAATAACACTGTCGAACCGGTCTAGAATCCCTCCGTGGCCGGGAATCATTTCACTGAAATCCTTAATATGGCAGCTGCGTTTAATCAGCGAAAAACTCAAGTCGCCAAGCACAGACATTACCGTGCTGAAAATACCGATAATCAGCAGAGTTTGATAAAAAACCACAACACTGTTGTGGTAATAAACTGTACCGAACAAATAGCCGAATACCAGCATTGCGGCAATATTCAGTACAAATCCACCAATGACGCCTTCCACGGTTTTTTTCGGGCTGATATTCGGGCAGAGCTTATGTTTTCCAAACAAACTCCCGCCAACATATCCGCCGGTATCGGCAATCCAAGCCGAAGAAATGGCAATAATCACATAGAACATTCCATGGCCGCCGCCTAGCTGCCGGATTTCAAGAATCGTTTCCAGCGCAGTCGGAATCAAGATCGTCATGCTGTAAAGCACGCCCAATTCACGGAATGTAATAAACTGATGATAAAAAATCAACGCGCCGAACATCACAACCGTATATAAAAAGTACACGGCTTGCAGCAGCAGCAAATGTGGATAAATAAAAGGCAGTACTGCAGAAAACAAAATGCTGGGTACCAGCAGGATATAATTTTTCGATAGGCCAAGCGCGGAAATAATCTCATATACCGACAAAATCGAGATCAGTGCTAAGGCGATATTTAGTGCTAACGGAAAACTGCGATTAAACAGAACAATTGCTGCAAAAAAAATAATGATGGTAGCCGCCGAGGTGAGCCTGTCTTTCAATTAAACCCCTCCAAAGCGTCTGTTTCGATTCGCGTACTCTTTAATAGCCCGGTCCAAATCCTTTGGTTTAAAATCCGGCCAAAGGATGTCCATAATGACATACTCAGAATATGCGGACTGCCACAGTAAGAAATTAGAAATGCGGTTTTCGCCGCTTGGCCTGATAATCAGGTCAGGGTCCGGCTGTCCTGCCGTATACAGCTTTTGCGCAAAGGTTTCTTCTGTAATTTGTTCAGGAGTAAGCTTACCGCTTTTTACCTCCTCAGACAATAACCTGGCAGCACGAGTCAGTTCGGCTCTTCCTCCATAGTTCAAAGCGATATTCAGCACCATGCCGGTATGATTTTTGGAAGCCTCTTCTGTATCCCGAATCAGCTTTTGCAATTCTTCCGGAAAAGCGGAGGTATCCCCCATGAAAAAAACCTTAATATTTTCATTCAGAAAATCCCGAAGGGCTTCCTGCAAATACTGTTCAAACAACTTGATCAGCATTCCGACTTCTTCACGAGGGCGTTTCCAGTTCTCCGTAGAAAAAGCATAAATGGTCAGATATTGTATTCCAATCGAGCTACAGTACCGGACAATTTTTTTAAACACATCCGCACCAACCTTGTGACCGGCGGTACGGGGAAGGCCGCGTTTTTTTGCCCAGCGGCCGTTTCCGTCCATAATAATTCCGATATGTCTTGGAAATTGGCTAAATTCCATTTTTACTTCCTATATTTCCATAATTTCCTTTTGTTTGCGGTCAAAAATCGAGTCGACCTCTTTACAATATTTATCGGTCAGATCTTGTGTTTTCTTTTCTGCCTGCTTCAGGTCGTCTTCCGTCAGCTCACCATTTTTCTTCATGCCCTTCAGCTTATCCATGGCGTCGCGACGAATATTGCGAATCGCAATGCGGCCTTCTTCCGCCATCTTGCTGATATCTTTTACCAGTTCGCGGCGGCGCTCTTCCGTCAGCTGCGGGAACGTGAGACGAATCACCTTGCCGTCGGTCTGCGGATTAATGCCGATGTCGGAAGTCTGAATTGCCTTTTCAATGGCGTGGCAAACAGAAATGTCCCACGGCTGAATGGTCAGGACGCGCGCTTCGGATACAGAAACGGCGGCAAGCTGATTAATGGAAGTCGGCGTTCCGTAATAGTCAACCCGGATTTTGTCCAAAATTGCCGGGTTTGCACGTCCCGCGCGAACGGTGGAATATTCCTCCGTCAGAGCAGCTACACTCTTTTTCATACGTTCTTCTGCGTGTGCCAGAATTTCTTTCATTACAGTTCCTCCTTCACAATCGTACCAATCGGTTCCCCACAAACCGCTTTCAAAATATTTTCCGGATGATCAATATTGAAGACTAAAATCGGGATGTTGTTGTCCCTGCACAGCGTAGCGGCTGTGCTGTCCATAACCTGCAGATTCTTATTTAATACATCCATAAAGGATAACGAATCAAATTTCACGGCGTTCGCGTTTTTCTTCGGGTCACAATCGTACACCCCATCCACCATCGTGGCTTTCAGGATAACGTCTGCGTCAATTTCAGCCGCACGCAGTGCTGCAGCCGTATCGGTGGAAAAAAATGGGTTACCGGTTCCGCAGCCAAATACCACTACCCTGCCCTTTTCCAGGTGACGCACCGCGCGGTTGCGAATATACGGCTCCGCAATCTGCTGCATGGCAATAGCCGTCTGAACACGCACCGGCACACCCAACTGCTCCAGCGCATCCGCTACACCGAGTGCGTTGATGGTGGTTGCAAGCATCCCCATATGGTCGGCTCTGGTACGGTCCATCTTTCCGCTGCTGCGGCCACGCCAGAAGTTGCCTCCGCCGACAACAATCCCGATTTCCACGCCCATATCCGAGCAAGCTTTAATCGGCTGACAGATTTTCAGGACGGTATCAAAGTCAATTCCGTGCTGCTGACCACCCGCGAGAGATTCGCCGCTGAGTTTGAGAAGAATCCGTTTATATTTAGGTTGCAAAATCAACACCCCTATTTTTATTTATTTCATTTTACAATATAGGCTAAATAAAGTAAAGCCTTTCTTGTGCAATTAACACTATTATTGGCAAGTTTTATAGTTTGGTAACAATCGCTTCAAATTTTATTCAACAGCCGTTTAGTGCCCGTCTGCAATGGAAAAATTTCAAAAACGAACAGCCAAAGGCACCCACTTTTGGATGTTCCAATTTGGCAAACAGCAGCTTTTATTACGGTACCTGCGCAAAAAAATAGCGCAGGAAATTTTTCCCGCGCTATCAACCCAAACAGACTTATTTAATCATACCGGCAACTTCGTCGGCAAAATTATCTTCGCGCTTCTCCAGGCCCTCGCCCTTTTCAAAACGAACATATTCCGCAATTTTAATGGAACCGCCGAGCTCTTTCGCGGTCGCATCGGTGTACTGCTGAACGGAAATATTGCCGTCCTTAATATAAGCCTGATCCACAAGGCAAACATCCTTGAAGAACTTGCCAAGTCTGCCGGCAACAATCTTCTCTGCAATTGCAGCGGGCTTGCCGTCGTTGACAATCTGCTCTTTCAGGATGGATTTCTCATGCTCTACAACATCTGCCGGAACAGCGTCGCGGTTCAGGTACTGCGGGCTGATGGCCGCAATCTGCATCGCGATATTCTTGGCATACTCCTTGAAGCCTTCCTTCGCGGCAACTTCAGGAGAAGTTTCGAACTTAACCAGAACGCCGATCTTGCCTTCCGCATGGATATAAGCGGAAACAACGCCTTCCAATCTCTTGAACCGGCGGATTTTGATGTTTTCGCCGATCACGAGGATCTTTTCTTTCAGAAGAGCGTCAACCGTCTTATCGGAACCGGAAGCGGTGCACTGAAGCAATGCATTCACATCAACCGGATTCTGCTCCATAACGGTCTGTGCGCACGTGTGAACAAAATTCTGGAATTCTGCGTTCTTAGCAACAAAGTCGGTTTCTGCATTTACTTCAATGTCAACACCGACGGTAGAGTCGTCATTTACGGTTGCATATGCAATGCCTTCCGCCGCAATACGGCCGGCCTTTTTGGTCGCTGCAGCCAATCCTCTTTCTCTCAGAAAATCAATTGCTTTGTCAAAATCACCGTCCGAAGCGGTAAGTGCCTTTTTGCAGTCCATCATTCCGCAGCCGGTCTTCTCACGAAGCTCTGCAACGTCTTTCGCTGTAAAAGCCATTCTTTATTCCTCCGATTCTATTTCAGGGTATCCTGGGTGCAGCCACCCAGAAATACCCTTATAAATTCGTTATAGTATAATATCGTAAAAATAGATTATTCCGCGGTTTCTTCTTCGTTTACTTTTTCTGCTTCCGCTTCTTCTGCAGCAGCGCCCATCTGGCCTTCTCTGCCTTCAATGATTGCGTTTGCCATTGTTGCGGAAATCAGTTTTACCGCACGGATTGCATCGTCGTTGCCGGGGATAACATAATCAATTTCATCCGGGTCGCAGTTGGTATCAACAATTGCAATAATCGGGATACCGAGCTTTCTGGCTTCCGAAACTGCAATTCTTTCCTTGCGGGGGTCAACAATGAACAAAGCGCCGGGAAGTTGCTTCATATCTTTGATGCCGCCGAGGAATTTCTCGAGCTTTTCAATTTCAAGACGGAGCTTGATGACTTCTTTCTTCGGAAGAAGGTCAAATGTACCGTCTGCTTCCATATTCTTCAGCTGATTGAGGCGGTCAATTCTGCGGCGAATGGTGCGGAAGTTTGTAAGCATACCGCCCAGCCAACGTGCGTTAACAAAGAAAGCGCCTGCTCTTTCCGCTTCTTCTCTTACGGAATCCTGAGCCTGCTTCTTGGTACCGACAAACAGAATCGGCTTGCCTTCAACGGAAAGGTCACGAACAAAATTGTACGCTACCTCAAGCTTTTTAACGGTTTTCTGCAGGTCGATGATGTAAATGCCGTTACGCTCGGTGAAGATGTATTCCGCCATTTTCGGGTTCCATCTTCTGGTCTGGTGGCCGAAATGAACACCGGCCTCCAAAAGTTGTTTCATAGATACTACTGCCATTGATTTATTCCTCCTTGGTTTTTCCTCCGCCGAACCTGAACAGACGAAACCCTGAAATTCAGAGCACCAAGCCGTCATGATATCGGCGTGTGTTTTGCGGGTAGTATTATACCACAAATAAAAATATAATACAAGCCCAATTTCAATCCCCACTGAAAAATCCGCGTACTCGCTTTTTCATAGGACGATACGGTTCATTATAGCATACTAATATGGTATCGTCACCAATTACTTGTATGTCCTGCCATTTAATAATGATATCGTCTTCCCTGCCCAGCAATCCGAAAAAACGAAGTCGGCCATAAATCACAATTGAGGTCAGCTTGGCGTTTGTCGTGTCGAATTCTACATCGCAAACCGCCCCCAAACGTGTGCCGTCCTTTATGTTAATTACTTCCTTATGACGTAAATCAACGACTCTGCAATTCACGCTTTCGCCTCCCGTAGCTATAGTGTTTTTCCCTTTCACGTTAAACCTGGTCGATATCCACCTTAATACTCCGTATCCTGATTAAGAAAACAGCCAATAGATTATATGCCGTTTTTCGCGGCAATATCATCCGATAAAACAAAATAACCCGCCGCAGGGCATGAATCTGCGGCAGGTTATTATCCAAATTTATATAAGGAGCCTTTTGTCATACCGCCCATGCCTGGCCGCTGAACATTGGAGGATACCTGGGAGCGATACTCGCTTTCATCGATCAAAACAGCGTTTTCTTTCACATAATTGATTACTTCTGAATTTCTGCTCCCCCCGCCCATTTGGGATGAAATGAAAAAGTAGGTTATTTTTCCTTCTGAAACGTACAGTTTCAGCTTTTCCAGCGACAAAGAATTATCCGTCCCTAAAAATCCGCCGTAAGCATAGCATGGCAGCCCCGTATCAATAATGAATTGAGCAACATCGCTGGCCCGCTGGGATACCACCAGGAAACTCCCTTCCTTATAGTTTTGCACCAAATAATTTTCCAGGCCGGAGCTTCCTCTGTTTCCGCTCGTATTGGTTCCAACCGCGAATCCACGGCTTCCGCTGTTTCCGGAAAGTTCTGGCCCGGCATACGGCATGGTTGCGTTCGGAACATAAAGGACCGGCGTCAGCGACCAGTAAAGCGGAGCCGCCAACAGGGAAATGGTAAGCGCCGCAGTGGAAAGATACAAGGCCATCTGCTTTTTCCCAAAGTGATGAAACAGCATTAGAATGAGGCCGATTCCAGCTCCGGCCAGGGTTACGGGCAAAACCCATGCGGGAAGGTTATTGTAATTCATGAGATAGCGAATTTCCAAGCCAAGATTCGCTGCCAGTACAGCCAGCAGAAAAACCGGACGAATGTAATCTTTCCGCTGCTCTTTTTTACGCTTGAACCCACGAAACATAACCACAATACCAACGCCGCTCAGCACGGCAATGGCGGGAGCCAACATACTCAGATAATAACGGTGGTAAAATCCCGCGAAACTGAAAAATACGGCCATTGCAGTCAACCAAAGCATCCAGTAAAGCAATACGCCCTGACTGCTCTCCCTTTTGTGGAACGCCGCTTTACTCAGGCATCCGAAAAATCCGAGAAGGGCAAACAACAGCAGCCACGAATTCTGGCCAAACAGATTTGAATTCCACAGACGCAGCGGTGATGCCATACCAATTTCGGAGTTTCCCATTCCGCCACTGCCCCTAAAGGGTTCTCTGCCATCCATGCTGCGGCTTTTTCCGTCATCCCCGCGATTGGAAAAATCCGGGCGATCGGATTTTAATCCCAAATTGGAAGAAGAACCGTCATTCGGCATTTGCGGCGGCGTGCCGTCTTGAGGAACCGCACCGTCTTGCATCTGCGGAGGTGTACCGTTTTGTGCAGCCTTGCCGCCGTTCATCTGAGGTGGCATACCTTCCGCTCTGCCACCGTCGCCCTGTCCTGCGCCAAAGCCGCCGTCCATACCGCTGCCAAACAAGCGCTCCGTACCGTTATGTCCGGTAATCAGTTCCAGCATAGAATTCCTGCTTGTGCTGTCCACATACGGCCGGTTTGACGCCGGGGTCAGTTCCACCGCAGCCACCCAGGCAAAGGACACACCTAGCATGAGCAAGACGGCGGCAGCCCCGACAAGCAGCCGTTTCCTAAATTTTTGATTTGCAAAAATAAGATAAGTGACCGCTATGGCGGGAAGAATCATATAAGCCTGCAGCATCTTAATGTTAAAGCCCAGGCCGACAAATACCCCCGCCCACAGCAGATAATGTACTTTTCCACTGTCTACGGACCGAAATACAAACCAGGTTGCAAGGAGAAGTACAAAAATCAGCTGCATGTCCATGGTATTGTTGCGGGAAATGACTACCACGGACGGGGACAAAGCAAAAATCAAGGAGGAAATCAGTCCCGCCGGGCGTCCGAAATATTTTGCTGTTAAAAGATAAATCATTAGGCAGGACAAGGTTCCCGCAATCGCCTGAGGCAATAAAAATGCCCAGCCGTGGTAACCGAAAATCAGGACAAAAATAGCCTGAATCCACAATCCAAGCGGCGGCTTGTCAACCGACACCATGCCGGCTGGATCAAAGGATACAAAGAAAAAATTTGAGACGCTCTGCGTCATGCTTTTGATACAAGCCGCATAATATTCGTTCGCCGTACCGTTCTTGGAAATTGCGTAAAAATTTAATCCAAATGAAAGGATAAGAATCGCACCGAGTATGATGAAATGGTATTGTTCTTTTAATTTACGCTTCATAGATGGATTCCCTCCATAACCTATTAAGCGCATTATATTAGCCTTATGTGACAACTAAATGAATTTTATTGCAGGAATTCCGGTATTTCTGTGTGGAAATATTTGTTAAAAAGTCAAGGGTGCTGCAGAAAGGGAAAATCCTTTTTGCAGCACCCTTGTTATGGAAAACTTAGCTTGCGAGAATCATTATTGACAATAATAATATAAAGTTATATATTTTTTAAAGAATTATTTTAGAGAAATTATTTTTAATACTGAGAGGAGGCTGATTCCCATGGATTGTGTTAGTAGGGTGAAACTTGAAGTTTTATTTATGAAAACACATAAAAGGAGCTTAAAAAATGAATTATAGTAAAAAAGCTTTTATTTTTTGCTAGTTTTAAGTTTATTCTTTTCTTTTTCTGTAGAAGGATTCGCTGACTGCAGCATAAAAAAGCCATCTAATACAAGAGTAAAGGATTCACTGATATCATATATCATGTGAAGATTCGTTATTATTGGCAAATAAATTTATTGATAATTAAATTAAAAAAGTTTTATTCAAGTTTAAATAACTATTGATCTATGTACCATGAATGGTGCTCTAAAGAACATAATTATGTTCTTTAGAGCACCATTTTCTCGTCATATTGCGAAAACGGTATACTGTTGCAATCATTCCTGCTTCTTCAAGTTCACGTAGGGAGCGTGTATCGCTTGTCCATATTTGCTAGTGACAGCGTCTCCTCAGATATCTTTTTTAATTTTATCCAGTGCGGCTTTCTCCAGGCGGGAAACCTGCGCTTGGCTGATGCCGATTTCGGAAGCGACTTCCATTTGCGTTTTACCCTGAAAAAAGCGCATGGAAAGAATCCTTTTTTCCCTGCTGTTCAAATCCTTAATTGCTTCCTTCAGGGCGATTTCATCCAACCAGTTCGAATCGTCGTTGTTGTCTCCGACCTGATCCATCACATAGATGGTGTCCCCTCCGTCGGAAAAAACAGGTTCATATAAGGAAACCGGCTCCACAATGGATTCGAGCGCAAGTACCACGTCTTCCCGCGGCAAATCCAATTCCTTTGCAATCTCTTCAATGGTTGGTTCCCGGTTATTCTCTGAAGTCATTTTTTCCTTTACCTGCATCGCTTTATAGGCAGTATCGCGCAGGGAACGACTCACCCGAATAGAGTTGTTGTCCCGAAGATAGCGCCGGATTTCACCTATAATCATCGGTACTCCGTAAGTGGAGAAACGCACACCCTGATCGGTATCAAAATGATCAATCGCCTTAATTAGTCCGATGCAGCCCACCTGAAAAAGGTCGTCCAGATTTTCCCCCCGGTTGGTAAAGCGTTGAATCACGCTTAGAACGAGTCGGAGATTTCCCTTTATCAACTCCTCCCGGGCTTTTGTATCACCGTTTTTTACTCGGCGCAGCAACTCCATTTTTTCTTTTTCCGTAAGTACCTTCAGCTTAGAAGTATTCACCCCACAGATTTCCACTTTATTGTACTGCACTCTGCAACCCCCCTATGTCGGTAATACAGTCTCAGTATTGCCATGAAGTGTGGGGATCATGCAGGTAAAAATTTTTTATCGAACCCAACAATTCTTGCTTTTCCGACTTACAAAAGTGTATACTGAAATTAATCTTGGGGAATCCAAACCAAATTGAAAAATTCTGACTAAATTTGTTTCATTGGAGGACTGCATGAAGGCAAACGTGATTTTTGAGCTGCCGGATGCGGTGAAAAAAATTCTGAATAAACTGACCGGAGCAGGTTACCCTTCCTACGTCGTTGGCGGCTGTGTGCGCGACCAATTCATGGGCCGCACCCCAAACGACTGGGATGTGACCACCAGTGCCCGTCCGGACGAAATGAAGCGGGTGCTTGGGGAATGGAAGCTGCTGGACACCGGCTTAAAGCATGGTACCATTACGGTTCTGCTGGACCAAAGCATGGTGGAAGTGACCACTTTTCGGGTGGATGGTGCTTATACCGACAACCGTCACCCGGACGAAGTCTTTTTTACTACGAAGCTGGAAGACGATCTGGCCCGCAGGGACTTTACCATCAATGCGCTGGCCTATCACCCGGATTCCGGAGTGATTGACTGCTTTGGCGGTGTGGAAGATTTAAACCGGAAATTAATCCGTTGCGTCGGTGAACCGGACCGGCGGTTTCAAGAGGACGGACTGCGTATTCTTCGGGCGCTGCGTTTTGCTTCCATTCTCGGATTTTCTATCGAAAAGCAGACTTCCGACAGCATTTTCCGAAACGCTTCGCTGCTGAACGGGATTGCGAACGAGCGAATCCGCGAAGAATTTACAAAACTTCTGTGCGGAAATGACGCCGTCACCGTTCTTCGAAAATATCAGCCGGTCATCGGGTGTTTTCTGCCTGAACTGAACGCTATGATTCAGTTCCCGCAAAGGAACCCGTACCACTGCTACGACGTATGGGAGCATACGCTGAATGCGCTGGAACATACAGCGGACAACCCGGTTTTGCGGATGGCAGTTCTCTTACATGACAGTGGGAAACCGGCGTGCCATACTCGGGATGAAAACGGCATTGACCACTTCCACGGTCATGGTGAGAAAAGCCGCGAAATCGCCCATAAGGTTTTGCGGCGACTCCGTTTTGATAACAACACCATACGACAGATTGAAATCCTGGTGGAAGCTCATGATATCGCCTTACCCGCCGATCGGAAAATCCTGCTGCACCGTTTAAATCGTTTTGGGGAAACGAACCTTTCTCTGTTGTTTCAGATTAAGGAAGCGGATATTCAAGCGCAGAACCCCGACTATTGGAGCCGCCTGAATGAATTGAACGAAGCAAAGAAACTTCTGGAACAGATACTATTCCAAAAGCTTTGCTTCCGATTAAAGGATTTGGCTATCAACGGCTCGGATTTGATAAAGCTTGGCATTTTACCGGGGCCCAATATTGGCAGAATACTGAACCGGCTTCTGGACGAAGTCCTAGATGGAACCTGCGAAAACCAGCGCGGCGCGCTAATGCGGCGTGCAGAAGAAATAAGGACGGAAAAGTAATATGGAATACATTGAGCATACGATTCCCCCTGTTTACGATGAACATTCCAAAATTCTGATACTGGGCACGATGCCTTCTCCGAAATCCCGGGAATACGGCTTTTATTATTCCCATCCGCAAAACCGATTCTGGCGTGTTTTGTCGGAACTATACCAAGAGCCGTTACCGACCACGGTGGAAGAAAAGGCCGCTTTTGTCCTACGGCACAACATTGCCCTGTGGGATGTTCTAAAAAGCTGCCAAATTCAAGGCGCGGACGACAGCAGTATCCGCGACCCTGTTCCAAACGATATTGCTGGTCTGGTTCACCGCACCCACATCGAACGTATCTTTACCACCGGCACTAAGGCAGCGGCGCTTTACAAACGGTTCTGCCAAAAAACCGCCGGCCCTGCAGTGCCGCTCCCTTCCACCAGCCCCGCAAACTGCCGTCACTACACGTTTGAACGTCTGGTAGAAGCATACCGGGTTATTCTATCGTAACAAGAGAATCCAGGCAGATACAAAAGATTTATTTGCTATCACATACTTTCGGGCATCAAAAAAGGAAGCTTTAAAAGCTTCCTTCAGCCTGTCGAAAAAGTCCAGTGAAAGCTGGGCTTTTTCGTTGTAAAATGGTAAAATATAGACAGGTGATGAAAGATGCTGGAACGGGAAAAACTACGCAGAGATGCAGTGGAATTTGTGAATA
>DUNN01000033.1 GCA_012839345.1 Clostridiales bacterium
CTGGTATGATTTTGTCATGAGGACTCGTCTCCTTTCGGGAGTACATTGTTTTGTGTCAAAACCATTGTACCAGAAGGGCTGACGAGTCCTCAACTTTCATTTAACTTTACAATACGTGCGCGGAGATACGGAGGATTTTTTATGAACCGGGAAGAACTGAAAACGATCCTTCCGCACCGCGAGCCGATGCTGCTTGTAGATGAAGCGGAATTAAAAGAGGAAAATTTAGCGGTTGGAAGCTATACCGTAAAGGGGGACGAATGGTTCCTGCAGGGGCATTTCCCCCAGCGGCCCATTGTGCCCGGCGTGGTTCTGTGCGAAATGATGGGGCAGATTTCCAGCGTGCTGCTTGCAGAGCAGGTACGCGGCAAACTTCCGCTTTTTACCGGTTTGGATAAAGTGCGTTTTAAGCACCCGGTGGTTCCGGGCGACACGCTGATGGTGGAATGCAGCCTGCTTAGAAGCCGGCCACCCTTTTATTTTATCCAGGCGAAGGGGACGGTGAATGGAAAACTGGCGGTCAGCGCGGAACTTTCCTTTGCCCTTACATCACAGTGAGAGAAAAGGGGTGGAAACCTTGTTTTCAAAAATTCTGATAGCCAACCGCGGGGAAATTGCCGTGCGCGTCATCCGCGCCTGCAAAGAAATGGGAATTTCCACAGTTGCCGTGTTTTCCGAAGCGGACCGGGAAGCGCTGCACGTCTGCCTGGCGGATGAAAGCGTCTGCATTGGGCCTGCACCGGTAAAGGACAGCTATTTGAACTGCACGGCGATTCTTTCCGCCGCTATAGCGACCGGTGCCGAGGCGATTCACCCGGGGTACGGCCTGCTTTCGGAAAACGCGAAATTTGCCGAGCTTTGTGCGCAGTGTCATATTGCCTTTATCGGCCCGCCTGCGGAAGTCATCTCGAAAATGGGCGACAAGGATATGGCGCGTAAAATCATGCAGGCCGCCGGCGTGCCCGTCATTCCGGGCAGCGCCATGGTAACCGACGCGGCCCAGGCTGCACAGGAAGCGGAACGCATCGGCTACCCGCTGTTAATAAAGGCCCGCAGCGGCGGCGGCGGTCGCGGAATCCGCATGGTAAACTGCACGGAAGAATTTGAACAGGCGTTTCGTCTGGCTTCCTCCGAAGCGCAGACCGCTTTTGGGGACGGTGCTGTTTATCTGGAAAAATACCTGTTCCCCGCAAAACATATTGAAATGCAGATTTTATGCGACCACCAGGGAAAGGTCGTTGTTCTGGGGGAGCGCGAATGTTCGGTTCAGCGGAAACATCAGAAGCTGATAGAAGAAAGCCCCTGTGCCTTGCTGAGCGAAAAAACGCGCGAGGAAATGGCGCGGGCAGCGGAACAGGCGGCTCGTGCAGCGCATTATGTAAACGCCGGGACCATTGAATTTTTGCTGGACCGGGATCAGAATTTTTATTTTATGGAGATGAACACCCGAATTCAGGTGGAACATCCCGTTACGGAAATGGTAACGGGCATTGACCTTGTAAAGTGGCAGATCCGTATTGCCGCGGGGGTTCCCATCTCTTTCGACCAGAAAGACGTCCAGGTGGAGGGCTGCGCGATTGAATGCCGCATCAATGCCGAAAATCCGGCGCTGAACTTCCGGCCAAGCAGCGGGAAAATCACGCTGCTGCACACGCCGGGCGGCCCCTGGGTCCGGTTCGACACCGCGCTGTATCAGGACTATATGGTTCCTCCTTTTTACGATTCCCTCATTGGCAAGCTGATTGTTCACGCGCAGACCCGGGAAGAAGCGATTCGCAAAATGAAGGCGGCGCTCTGCGAACTGGTTGTGGAGGGCGTGGACCACAATGCCGATTTGTATCGGAATCTTTTATGCGAACCGGATTTTCAGTCCGGAAATTACGACACCGGTTTTCTGGAAAAGCTGGAGAAGGCGGGTAAAGTTTCAAAACAGACTTTTTAAACTGGAAGCTTCGCTTTCGGCGTTCTGCCGAACCGGCCGAAGCCTCCGGCTTTCTGCGAAAGGATGGTCTTGAATATGTTGAATCGCAATCTGTTTAAACAACCGAAAAACGCCTTGGAATCTTATGACCGTCATGTGAAAATCCCTTCGCCGGACGCGCCGGATCAGATGTGCGTTTCCTGCCCGGACTGCAAATCTATTTTGCTGACCGAGGATTTAAGTGAGAACTTCAGCGTTTGCCCGAAGTGCGGGTATCATTTCCGCATGAATGCCCGGCAGCGCATTGATTTGATTGCGGACGCCGGTTCCTTTCAGGAAATGGATGCGCAGATGCGTTCCTCGAATCTACTGGGATTTCCGAATTATGAAAAAAAACTCTGGCACGCGCGTCTGGAAAGTGCGGAAAACGAGGGCGTGGTATGCGGTACGGCGAAGATTGGCGGCAATGTGTGCGGCCTGTTTGTGATGGAGCCATATTATATGATGGGCAGCATGGGCACCGTGGTGGGGGAAAAGATTACACGGCTGTTTGAGTATGCGACCGAGCACAGCCTTCCGGTTGTGGGGTATACGGTATCCGGCGGGGCACGCATGCAGGAGGGGATTTTATCTCTGATGCAGATGGCGAAAACCAGCGGAGCTGTCAAACGCCACAGCGACGCGGGCAATCTTTATATAGCAGTATTAACCGACCCGACCACCGGCGGTGTGACCGCCAGCTTTGCGATGGAAGCGGATATTACGCTGTCCGAACCCAAGGCGCTCATTGGGTTTGCCGGCCCGCGCGTCATTGAGCAGACCCTTCGCCAGCGGCTTCCGGCGGGATTCCAGCGGGCAGAATTCGTATTTGAAAAAGGATTTTTGGATGATATTGTGAAGCGCCCCGACCAGAAGGCTTACCTTGCAAAGCTTCTCGCGCTTCACGGGAAGGGGGACCCATGGAAGCATACGACAGAGTAACGGCCGCCAGGGCCAAGGGCAGGCCCACCGGTTTGCAGTATATTCAGACGATTTTTTCGGATTTTATCGAGCTGCATGGGGACCGCCGGTTTGGCGATGACCCGGCGATTGTGGCCGGTGTGGCGCAGCTGTGCGGAATGCCGGTCACGGTGATTGCCCATGAACGCGGAGGGGACACCAGGGAAAAGGTGCGCCGCAATTTTGGCATGGCGCATCCGGAAGGCTACCGCAAGGCACTTCGCCAAATGAAGCTGGCGGAAAAATTCGGCCGTCCGGTAGTCTGCTTTGTAGACACTGCCGGCGCCTACTGCGGCATCGGCGCGGAGGAACGCGGGCAGGGTCAGGCGATTGCGGAAAATCTGATGGAGATGATGACCCTGAATACCCCGGTGATTTCTATCCTGATTGGGGAAGGCGGCAGCGGCGGTGCGCTGGCACTTGCGGTGGCCGACGAAGTCTGGATGATGGAAAACGCGGTGTACTCGGTGATTTCCCCAGAGGGCTGTGCCAGCATCCTTTGGAAAGATAAATCCAAAGCGCGGGAAGCCGCACGCTGCCTGAAAATGACCGCGCAGGACCTGCTGCAGATGAATGTGGTGGAACGGATTATTCCCGAAGCCGAACGCAGCTTCAGCCAAATCTGCGACGGCCTTCGCAGCGACCTGTTGGAAACGCTCCGGCGGGAAAAGGAAATGGAGCCTGCTCTGCTGCTGCAGAAGCGTTACGAGCGCTTTCGCCGCATCGGAAGTCCGGATGCGGATTAAATCAATGTGAAGAAAAGCGGCTGCAAAAGCGCCGCGTCAGTTCCCCGAATTAGGCGGATTGACGCGGCGCTTTCTTAGCAGAAAGATATTTGTTTTACTTAATCCACACCGTAAATTTCACCGTTCGACGATTCCAAACGAACATGATAGAATAGAAAGGGAAGGCAGCGGCATTCAAAGGAACAAAACCGAAGGTCCTTTGGATAGAATGCCGACAAAAGTGAACACAAAAAATCGGGCGGAACCGTTTGAAAAGAGATAAGATAAAGACACGACAGGAGTGGTGGCTATGGGTTGGATTGAAGGAATCGGCGACGCAATCCGCTATATCGAAGAAAATATCACGGAGGACCTTACCGTAGAGGAGATTGCAAAAAGGGCGATGGTGTCTCCGTTTTATTTTCAAAAAGGCTTTGCCATGCTCTGCGGCTTTACGGTCGCGGAATATATCCGGCGGCGCAGGCTCACCCTTGCCGGCAGTGAACTGGTGTCCACGGATGCAAAAATCATCGATATTGCGCTGAAGTACGGCTACGATTCACCGGACAGCTTTACTAAGGCGTTTACTCGATTCCATGGCGTAACCCCCACGGCTGTCCGAAAGGACGGGGCAATGATCCGGTCGTTCGCCCCGCTCAAAATCAAATTTTCTTTGGAAGGCGGTTATATCATGGATTACAAGATTGTGGAGAAAGAATCGTTTACGGTTATGGGCGTGTCCAAAACATTTTCGTATGACGACGCAAAAACGAAGATTCCGCAGTTTTGGACGGAACATTATCAAACAGGCAAAGGAAAATTTGTTTGCGGCATGTACGGCGTGTGCATGGAGGAAAGCAAGGGCTCCGATACGTTTGAATATTTGATTGCAGACGATTATAATCCGTCCAAGGAAGTGCCGGACGGATTCATCACAAAGGTGATTCCAAAGCACACCTGGGCCGTTTTTGCCTGCAAGGGTCCAATGCCTAAGGCACTGCAGGAGGTAAATGAAAAAATTTACTCGGAATGGCTGCCCAACTGCAGAGATTATGAAATCGCGGCGGGGTACAACATTGAACGGTACACCAACGTCGCGGATTATCCGAAAGGCAATGAGGATGAAAACTATTACAGCGAAATTTGGATTCCGATCCGTAATAAATAATCGCGTGAACCGGGCCGGTCCACGCCCCGGTTTGCCGGAATGAATCCCCTGCTATGTATTGCCCGCACCGTCTGCCGGATTTTCCCGTGCTTTAAGGAAATCTCGGTAGCGGCTGCGGGCTTCGCTGTCTTCCTGAAAGAAAGAGAGAAGCGCGTCCAGCCGCAGGACGGTATCGTGATTGACGGAATGTTCAATCAGCTCTGTTTCCTTCAGCGTGTCGGTAATGCCGATTAAGTGAAGAAAATTCTCAATGATATTATGGCGCTGCAGTAAAAATGCTCCGATGTCTTTGCCCTTGTCCGTCAAAAAAATAATGTCGTAGCGGTCGTATTTAACATACCCAAGCTCGGAGAGCTTATAAATCATTTTTGAGGTGGAAGAGGGCTTGACATGCAGCACTTCGGACAGCCGCCCAACCCGGGTATAACCCTCTTTACTGCACAGGCGGTAAATCATTTCCAGGTAATCCTCCATTGCTGGGGTAAGCTGTCCGCCCTGCTGGCTGAGCATTTGGTATCCCCTTACGGTATGAAACTGGCGGTTGTTATCCATAAAATCCGACCCTCTTTCGATGGAATATCCATCGCTTTTCATCAAATCTTGTGCGATATTACATTATATTCGGAACATTTTCCGTTTAGTAACATAGATTAGTCACAGGAAAACATTTCATACAGAGCTGCAAATTTAGAAAAAGTTGAGGTGAACGCAGTTGCAGCGAAAGGAAATCCCATTGAATGAAATTCCGGTTGGTAAGGTTGCAAGCGTTTCATCATTGACAGCGGACGGAGCAACCAGACGTCGTATGCTTGACCTCGGCGTTGTCGGCGGTACGAAAATCGAACCGCTTTATAAAAGTCCCTCAGGGAATCCGGTGGCTTATCTGATTCGCGGGGCGGTTATCGCCCTTCGTTCCGACGTTTCCGCACAAATCATGGTGGAGGCTTGAATTTTCGGGTGAATGCGCAGCCGGCGCAAGGCTGCAGACTGACTGGCTGCGTATGATACGCCCGTTTTACATAGTTTGGCCGCCGTTACCAATGGTTGAAACTCTCAATTTTTCTTATTGATAATTATATGAACATATGGTAAAATCTGTCAGTAGTATTGCTTACCCACTCATTCGCAAATCAGCTGATGGGTGGCGGGGAAGGATGTGTAATTCATGGTACTAACTGGCAGTGTTTATTCCAAATCAATCGATGTTGACACCTGGCTTTCCGTGGTTTATCCCGACCGGAGCAACAAAAGCGGCCCGCCTAAGGTGGCCTATATGCTGCACGGTTCCACCGGGAACAGCACGAACTGGGTGCAGAACACGCTTCTGCCGCTGTATGCGCAGGAGTACAACGTAGTATTCATTATGCCCGAGGTAGGCAACACCTGGTATCGGAACATTAAGGACCGCGGCAGCTATTTTACCTATATTGCGGACGAGCTGCCCGAGCTGGTTTACAAAATGTTCCGCGTTTCTATGGAGCGGGAGAATGTCGCCATCATGGGCAACTCCATGGGTGCCTACGGTGCGTTGAAATGCGCGCTTGCCCGTCCGGACCAGTACTGGCTCTGCGGGGCGTTTTCCACCGCGTGTGTGGGAATCCGCGCGTATTTGGCGGAACTAAGGCAGCAGAAAGATGCCATTGAAAACCCGAATATGCGCTCAGTATTTGGTCCTGAGCTGGCGTGTGAAGACAGCGACGACCTGCTGAAGCTTGCGGAGAAGGCTGCGCAAAACCCCTTAAATCCATCCATATATATGACGATTGGCGCCAATGACTTTCTCTACGAAGCCAACATACAGTTCAGTGATTCCCTGAAGGAGCTGCCGCTGGACTTTACCTTTGAAAGTTGGAGCGGCGGCCATGACTGGCATTTTTGGAATCAGTCGCTCAAATCCATTTTGGACAAGTATTTTTAATTCTGCCGGATATCCGGTAAAAATCCCCCGGAAGTTTCCTTCCGGGGGATTTTTCAAAAGTACTATATTAGGTTATGTATTGAGTGAGGATACCCACCGCACGCGAAGAATCAGAATAATGGAAATTACGGCGGCCATGTAGTTGGAGAAAAGGTTTCCCCAGAAAACGGAATAGTATTGCAGCATTGGCTCGGTCATCAAAATAAAAATGAAACGAAGCAGCCAGATGCGCAGCAGACCGAGAATCATGGGTACAACGGTTTTCCCCAGGCCGATAAATGCTCCCTGAACCGCCATGCACACACCAAAGCCGACAACCGAATACGTGTAGATATGCAGGGCGTTGTTTGCAACCGATAAAACGTCCGGCTGATGGGTAAACAGTACAGTGAGGTAGGGGGAAAGCGGTACCACAATGGCAATGACCGCGACCGCCGTGATGGCGCTGGCAAGACAGCCCACCAAACAGGAGCGCTTGGCCTTTTCCGGCTGATTGGCGCCGATGTTCAGGCTGACCATGGTGGTAACGGCGGAGCCGAAGGAGGATGGCAGGTTAAAACAAACTGCGGTAATGTTACCTGCGATTCCCTGTCCGTTTAAAATGACCGGTCCGTATTTCTGCGTTTCATGGTTAATTAAAAAGAAACCGAAATTCAGCAGCAGGCTGGTGATCATGGCGGGAATTCCTACGCGGATCATCTGCGCAATCAGGCCCCTGTCATAGCGGAAGCCCTTCAAGGTCAGCTGGTCTTCACTTTTCGCCACGAACAATTCGTAGAACATCCAGATGCAGATTAACACGTTGGCGCACAGGGAAGAAAGCACGCACCCCACAACTTCTAAACGCAGCCATACGATGAACACAAAGTTGAAAATGATTTTCAGAAACAGCATCAGCACCATTCGAATGAACGAGGCTTCCGGTTTGCCGGTCGCGTTTTTGATGGCGTTGTAAATGCTTTCCATAAACGAAAAGGGAAGTACGGTTGCATATAAACTAATATAAAGAAACACATTGTGCGAAATCTGCGCATCCACGCTGTGAGAAATTGGCATTGCAAGCAGCGCAAGCAGCGGCGCAAAACAGAATCCCATGGTAAAGGCGAATACTACCACCTGTGTGGAAATCCGTTTCACCTTTATCAGGTCGCCTTGCCCATTGGCCTGCCCAATAATCGCCATGGCGGCCACGCTCAATCCCTGCGCTAGGGCGGTCATCATGTTTACAATTGGTTCGCTGTAAGTAACGGCGCTGGCCACAAGCGTTCCTGCTGAGTTATTGATAAAAAGACCGTCCGACAGCGGCATTAGGGACTGAATTACGCTCATCATCAAAGTCGGAACGGACAACAGAATGAGTGTTTTTAGAATACTGCTGTGTAAAATTAAATCACGTCGCTGTTCTGTGCTTTGGTGTAAAAAATTAAGTTTCACTGGCAACCCGCTTTCTATCTCATGAAACTATAATATAACATGATTCTGTATAATTTGCAATCTTAAGAAGCTGGTGTCCCATGAGAATATTGAGCGGAATTTTTCTTGGAATTTGTCGTTTTTTCCCATTCTCGGCGAATCAGAATACAAGGTGGATTTAGATAAAAAAATAGTAGGAAACTGAAACAGATATATTTTTAAAAAACGATAATTATTTGCATTTTTACGCTTGAAAAAACCATACTGATTTCGTATACTATAGCCAGAACAAAGAACCGAACCACATCATCGTATTTCTGCAAATTTGGAAAATACGAAAAAATAAAGGAGGCAAGTATGATGAAGCTAGTATTAATCCGGCATGGGGAAAGCGAATGGAATCGGGAAAATCTGTTTACCGGCTGGACGGATGTTGACCTTTCGGAAACGGGCCGGGAGGAAGCGAAAAACGCCGGCCTTTTGTTGAAAGAAGGCGGCTATGATTTTGATGTGTGTTACACCTCCTATTTGAAGCGCGCCATCCATACGCTGAACCTGGTTTTGCAGCAGCTTGACCGCGAATGGCTCCCGGTTGTGAAGACATGGAAGCTGAACGAACGCCACTACGGGGCATTGCAGGGCCTGAACAAGGCGGAAACCGCGCAGAAATACGGGGAAGAACAGGTGAAAATCTGGCGCCGGTCGTTTGACGTGCGTCCCCCCGAACTGGAGCAGGATGACGCGCGCAGCCCCCGCACGCAGGAGCAGTATCGAATGGAAAACCCGGCGGAGCTTCCGCTCTGTGAAAGCCTGAAGGATACGATTGACCGTGTCATTCCCTACTTTGAATCCGTCATTAAAAAAGACATGCAGAATGGCCGAAGGGTGCTGATTGCCGCACATGGCAATTCCCTCCGTGCGTTGGTTCAATATTTTGACCATCTTTCTCCGCAGGAGATTATGGAAGTCAACATTCCAACCGGAGTTCCGCTTGTGTATGAATTTGATGAAGCGTTTCGGCCAATCAAGCACTACTATCTCGGCGACCCCAAGCTGATTGAGGCAAAAATGCAAAAGGTTGCCAACCAGGGGAAAGCCATCAGCAAACCGATTGGATGAAGCCGTGTATTAATAATAAGTTGTTTCGAAGTTGTTTCGTCCGGCGGTGCACCGAAAATTTTATTTATATAAAAGGAGAGCGGTGCAAGACACCGCTTTCCTCGTAAAAAAATGCACCTGCAAATGGGTTTTAAACGCCCGCTTCCGGTGCATTTTTATGTCTTATTTGGTGGAGAAGCTATTATGCGGCAGCCACCTATTGTGCTATGTTTTGGAATGTCGGTTTCCGTCGCTTTAGGGGAAAATATATTTGTTACGCTTGTTACCTTAGGGTAAATCAGGTATAATAATAATTCGTGCGCATTTTATCTCTATAGCGAAAGGACTTGCAAAATGGCAAAAATCAAAGAAGTTTTCACGAACGACGAGTACTATCCCTTTGTTTCCTACTGCGAGGAGCATGGGTACGAGGAAATGGCAGATCTGATGAAATTTCCCTTTCATGAACTGAGAGGGGACTCGGATATTCCCCCCAGACTATTAAGCAAAATCAAAACTATATTTGTAATGTATTCTAAAATGCACAGTTCGGAATTTTCGGCTGCCAAAAAGCCGTCGGTGCGCAAACCGGTTTCTTCCCCTACCCCGCAGGCGGAACTGGAGGCGGAGCTGGAGGTTTATTTTCAAAGCAACGCCGACCGTTTGGTTCGGATTTCAGATATTTCAAAATCATTGGGCAGAAAAGTAAAGCGTTCAGACCTGCTGAAAATTCTGGAGCAGGCGCCGTGGTGTAAAGCCGTAGATGCAACCACTTTTTTCTATGCACCACAGTCATAAGCCCAAATTTTTATTGAAATTTGTTTCTCATATAGAAATAACAGCTCGATTTCTTATCACTTTCTTTATGCCGATTTACTTTCTTATTCTTATGAACTATTGTATAATATGCTTCCAATAAAAAGCTATTCTGGCCATACTACTTTTAAATAATAGGTAAATTTACCAGATTGCAGTATTCAGTTCATTTACAAGGTGATTCAGCAATCTTTTGTAAATAAGCGGAGGAACGCTCAGCAGTAAAAATTTAGCACAACTTAAGGATGTGTTAGTGTGTTCAAAAAAATAAAATCCATTCTTATCGGCAAGGCGATTAAATCGACCGAAAGCGAACATCAAAAATTCAGCGTTATCTGGGGCCTTCCCATTTTGTCCAGCGACGCGATTTCTTCTGTTTCCTATGCCTCTGAGGAAATCCTGATGGTTCTCGTCCCCGTGATTGGAATGGCTTCCTACAAACCGATGATGGCCATTGCAGCTGCCATCGTGTGCCTGCTTGTAATTCTGGTGTTTTCTTACCGACAGACCATTGACTGTTACCCGCAGGGCGGCGGCTCTTATCGGGTCGCCAGCGAAAACATCGGCAGGATTCCCGGCCTTGTGGCGGCGGCTTCACTGTCTACCGATTATGTGTTGACGGTTGCGGTCAGCACCTGTGCGGGTACGGCGGCAATTACCTCCGCTTTTCCTGAGCTGCTTCCCTACCGAGTAGGTATTACACTGTTCCTAATCCTGGTTCTTACCCTTGGGAACCTGAGAGGAATTCGGGAGTCCTCCATTCTTTTCGGCGTTCCGACGTATTTGTTTGTATTTTCCATTCTCGCTATGATTGTGACCGGAATCGTGCGCGTGCTGGTTTTGGGACAGGTTCCCCAGAATGTGCCGGTTCCGCAGCAGTCAATACAGGATATTTCCGTATTTTTGATTCTGCGGGCTTTCGCGTCGGGATGCACAGCCTTGACCGGCGTAGAAGCAATCAGCGACGGGGTTCCGAATTTTAAGGCGCCATCCCAGAAAAACGCCAAGCGCGTTTTGGTCATGCTGGCTTCGCTGGTATTCGTTATTTTTATCGGCGTCTGTTATCTTGCGTCCATGTATCATGTTACCCCAAAGTCGGATATTACGGTGGTTGCGCAGATTGCGACCGGGGTATTCGGGCGTGACAGCATGATGTTCTATTTGGTGCAGGCCACAACGGCGCTGATTCTGGTCATGGCCGCCAATACTGCTTTTGCCGACCTGCCTCTACTGCTGTCGCTTCTTGCAAAGGACGGCTTTGTCGCCAGAAGCTTTGCAACCCGCGGCACGAGATTAAGCTTTTCCAACGGCATTATGCTGCTGTTTAT
The DNA here is from genome assembly GCA_012839345.1 of Clostridiales bacterium. Lineage (GTDB taxonomy): Bacteria > Bacillota > Clostridia > Oscillospirales > Acutalibacteraceae > Caproiciproducens. Next base: position 11,387 of record DUNN01000033.1, read on the forward strand.
TCTTTCCTCCACGTTGGTGATCGTTTTCAAAGCAGACCAGCATCATCTTCTTCCGCTTTACGCAGTCGGGGTATTCCTGTCCTTTACTTTGTCCCAGACCGGAATGTTTCGAAGATGGATTACCCGCAAGGAAGGGAAATGGCGCCACAAGGCAGTGATTAACGGCTGCGGAGCGATTGTTTCTGCCATAACCTGCATTGTGCTGTCCGTCACAAAGTTCCTGCTGGGGGCTTGGGTGGTTTTAATCTGCATTCCTGCACTGATCTGTCTGATGCTGGTGATTCGCCGCCATTACGACAAGGTGCGCGATAATCTGGTGATTGAAAAGAGCGGAAACGAGCTGATCCATAAGGTCCCCACGGAAAATTGCATTATCCTGCCGATTCAGTCGGTGAATAAATCCTTTGTCAAAGCGCTCAACTACGCGATGACACTTGGCGGAAAAATTGAGATTTATCATGTCAGCACCGATCAGGCTGCCACGGAAAAGCTGATCAACCAGTACCGGCAGCTGAAGGTAGATTTTCCGCTGGTGATTGAGGAAGCCCCTTACCGTAATGTTAATGAAATGCTGATTGCCCATGTGGATGCAAGGCTGGCAAGGCTGGAGCCGCACCAAATGCTGACGGTGGTTCTGCCGCAGTTTATCATTCCAAAGAGCTGGCACTATTTACTGCACAACCAGACTTCCCTTCGCTTGAAGAGCGCTCTGCTGAAGCGGCGCGATGTTGCGGTAATTTCCGTTCCCTATATTATTAATGAATAAAAATAATCAATAGAAAATAAAAAGAGAGTCGGTTTTGTAGCTGTGGCTACTTACAGGCTCTCTTTTCTCTATTATACTGAAACCAACAAATTGAACGAGATTTGATTGGAGGAAGTAAAATGGATAAAATGTTTTGTTTTCAGTGCGAACAGACCGCAAATGGAACCGGATGCACTCAGGCTGGTGTTTGCGGAAAAAGTGCGGACACCGCAATTTTACAGGATGAGCTGACCGGCGCGTTGGTTGGCCTTGCAAAAGCCGCAGGAAACGGCGGACGTACCAAAGAAACCGACCGCCTTATGCTGGAGGGCCTTTTTACCTGCATTACCAATGTGAATTTTGATGACGCTTCGATTCAGCGCAAGATTGCTGAAGTCAATCAGGCGAAAAATTCGATTGTTCCTGGCTGTGTAGCGTGTATTTCCCGCTGCGGAAATGCAGATAATATGGATATGGTGGCCTTATGGAGCGCGGATGAAGATATTCGCTCCCTGAAATCCCTGCTGCTGCTTGGCTTGCGCGGCATGGCTGCCTATGCGTACCACGCGCATGCGCTTGGCTATGAGGATGACGAGGTAACCGAATGGTTCTACAAGGGGTTGGCGGCGATCGGAACCGACCTGGATGCGGATACGCTGCTTTCCCTGCTGATGGAGTTTGGTCAGGTCAACCTGAAGTGCATGGCGCTGCTGGATCGTGCCAACACCGGAACTTACGGCGACCCTGTTCCGACCGAAGTGCCGAATACGATTGAAAAAGGCCCGTTCATCATTATTTCCGGCCATGACCTTCACGACCTGAAGCAGCTTCTGGAGCAGACAGAAGGCAAGGGCGTGAACATTTATACCCACGGTGAAATGCTGCCCGCGCATGGTTATCCGGAATTGAAAAAGTATGCGCACCTGAAGGGCAACTTCGGAACAGCCTGGCAAAATCAGCAGAAGGAGTTTGACGGGGTTCCCGCTCCGATTTTGTTTACCACGAATTGCCTGATGCGTCCTCGTGCTTCTTATGCGGACCGTGTCTTCACCACTGGCGTGGTGGCCTACCCGGAACTGGTCCACATTGAAGAACAGGATGGCAAAAAGGACTTTTCCGAAGTAATTGCAAAGGCACTGGAGTTGGGCGGCTATGAAGCAGACCGTGAACTCCCGGGCATTAACGGGGGAAAGAAACTGCTGACCGGATTTGCCCACGGCACCGTGTTGGGCGTGGCTGACAAGGTGGTGGACGCCGTAAAGTCCGGCGCACTGAAGCATATCTTCCTGGTGGGCGGATGCGACGGAGCAAAGCCGGGCCGCAACTATTACACCGAGTTTGTAAAGCAGACCCCGGCGGATTCCGTTGTGTTGACCGTCGCCTGCGGCAAGTACCGCTTTAACGACCTTGATCTCGGTACCTTGGGCGGCCTGCCGCGTCTGATGGACATGGGGCAGTGCAACGATGCTTATTCCGCCATCCGTGTGGCGGTTGCGCTTGCCGATGCGTTTGGCTGCGGTGTAAACGATCTTCCGCTTCACATTGTGCTTTCGTGGTACGAACAGAAAGCTGTCTGCATTTTGCTGACGCTGTTTGCGCTTGGGATTCAGAATATCCGCCTCGGCCCGACCCTTCCGGCGTTTGTATCGCCGAATGTGCTGAAAATCCTTGTGGATAAGTTTAACGTACATCCGATTTCAACGCCGGAAATGGATTTGGCTGAAATGATGCATCAGGAGTGATAACAATGGGCCAGAACTATATTAAAAATATTGATTTTTCCACCGCCCTCAAAATGGCCGATCTGGTTTCGTACCAGCCCGGCCAGGTAGTCAGTAAAACACTGGCTCAGAATCCCGCGGTCAGCTTGACCCTGTTTGCTTTTGACCGCGGGGAAGAGATTAGTACCCACTCTTCTACCGGCGATGCGCTTGTGCTTGCGCTGGATGGAGAAGGAGAAATTACTATCAATGGGGAAAAGCATGAACTGAAGCAGGGCGAAACCATTGTCATGCCAGCCAATGCGCCTCATGCGGTATATGCAAAAGAACGTTTTAAAATGTTTTTGGTCGTTGTTTTTCCTTAATGGTTCTCCCAAAAGGGCCGGAACCGGGTTTTGCCCGGTTCCGGCCCTTTTGGCGTAATAGCAAATGATGATATCTAACCACTGTGTAGGACAGAAGTTTAAAGCTGCAAATATTCTGACCTGAGCGGATTTCAAATTGCTTTTCTCAGCGGTTACCTAGGCAGTGCTAATACCAAAACGCTATTTGACTGAGCGGGAGCTTCGGATTTGCCCGTCCCATTTCTCACCAAAAGAAGAAACGGAACATATTTTATAGCAGCGCACTATGGCCGTGCAGCCGGAGCGGTAAAGCCGCAGCAATGCAATTTTTGGCGGGACTTCAGGCTGAAAACAGAAGATTGCCGGCTGTGCCGCCGAAAGTGAAATGCTGCAGAGGCCTTCGAAGTAAAAAACAATTCAGATTCAATCGGAAAAACGAGGTGAGATCGATGGAAGTACTGAACGTAAAAAATATTCAGGAAATTTATCAGGCGGAAAACGGAGAAATTTCCGCCCTGAAAAATATTAGTTTTACCGCACAAAAAGGAGAACTGATCAGCATCGTTGGACCAAGTGGCTGCGGAAAATCCACCTTGCTTTCCATTCTGGCCGGACTGCTGAAGCCGACCGGCGGAGAAGTTTATGTAAAAGGAGAAAAGGTGAACGGGGTGTCTCCCCATATCGGCTATATGATGCAGAAAGACAGCCTGCTGGACTGGCGCAACATTTATAAAAATGTAATGTTCGGCCTGGAGGTACGGGGCATGATGCAGCCGGAGTACCGGGAGCGCGCGGAAAAGCTTCTGAAAACGTATGGACTGTATGAGTTTAAGGATAAATATCCGTCCCAGCTGTCGGGCGGAATGCGCCAAAGGGTGGCGCTCATCCGCACGCTGGCAATCAACCCGGACATTCTGCTTCTGGACGAAGCGTTTTCCGCGCTGGATTACCAGACCAGGCTGACGGTAACCGATGACGTATACCGCATTTTAAAGCAGGAGCAGGTAACCACCATTATGGTTACCCATGATATACCGGAAAGCATCAGCATGGGCGACAAAGTCCTGATTTTCAGCCAGCGGCCGGCCGAAATCAAGGAAGTGCTGGAAATTGACTTTGAGGACCCGGACCGTACGCCGATTAGCTGCAGGAACAATCCCAAATTCAGCCGTTATTTTGACCACATTTGGAGGGAGCTGTCGGCAAATGAATAAACAATCAGTTCGAAATACGGAAAAATTTCCGCCGGAAATTTCAAAAGAGCGGGAGGTTTACCTGCAGAAAAAGCAGCGCAGAAAAATGTGGATCCGCATCAGCCAGTGGGGAATCCTTTTGCTGTTTCTCGCGCAGTGGGAAATTACCGCCAGACTGGGCTGGATTGACAGCTTCATTCTAAGCCAGCCTTCGCGAATCGGCAACACATTCCTGAACATGGCGCAGAACGATTTGCTGATGCATCTGGGCGTGACGGTTTACGAAACGTTGGTCGGGTTCCTGCTGGGGGTGGTTTTCGGTACCCTGCTTGCCATCATTCTGTGGTGGAGCGACTTTATATCCAAGGTTAGCGAACCTTATCTGGTTGTGTTGAACAGTCTGCCGAAAATTGCGCTGGGCCCTGTCATTATTGTGATTGCCGGGGCGGGCACCCAGGCGATTATTTTTATGGCGCTGGCTATTTCACTCGTCGTTACGGTGCTGGAAATGCTCAACGGGTTTCGCCGCACCGACCCGGAGTATATCCGCATGGCGATGTCGTTTGGTGCGAACAAAAGGCAGATTTTTACGAAAGTTGTGTTTCCGTACAATATCGCAACGTTGTTCAATTCCCTAAAAATCAATATCGGCCTGTCGCTGGTCGGCGTGATTGCAGGGGAATTTTTGGTTTCCAAAGCGGGGCTCGGGTATTTGATTGTTTACGGTGGTCAGGTATTCCAGCTCGATTTGGTTATGACAAGTGTGATTATTCTTGCAGTGGTCGCGGCGCTGATGTACGAAGCGGTGGTGCTGCTTCAAAAACTGGTCATGAAGTGGTATGGGCATTGAGGTAAAACAATTTTGTCCGGGTGGCTGATGAATCTGATGAGGGAGGTATGCTTATGAAGAAGCGGATAAGATTTTTAGCGCTTGCGCTGTGCCTTGCGACGGTTTTGACCCTGTTTGCGGGGTGCGGAAAGAAACAATCACAGGAAACCGTAAAAGTGCGTCTGTGCGAAGTGACGCATTCTATTTTTTACGCGCCGCAGTATGTGGCGATGAATCTGGGGTATTTCAAACAGGAGGGCATCGAGCTGGAGCTCACCAACGGACAGGGTGCGGATAAAGTAATGACGGCGGTACTGTCGAACAGTGCAGACATTGGATTCGCCGGGCCGGAAGCCTCCATTTACGTTTATAATGAAGGAAAAACGGATTATACACAGGTTTTTGCTCTTTTAACACAGCGGGACGGCTCCTTCCTGGTTGGTCGTCAGCCCGACCCGAATTTCACCTGGGATAAGGTAAAGGGAAAAGTGGTTCTGCCCGGCCGCAAAGGCGGCGTACCTTATATGACACTGGAATATGTCATGCGCAAAAACGGGGTTGACCCAAACAAAGATACTAAGTTGGATGACAGCATCCAGTATGCTTTAATGGCGACCGCGTTTACCAACGGGACCGGCGATTATGTCACCATTTTCGAACCAACGGCTTCTATTATTGAGGCACAGAAGAAAGGCTATATTGTCGCTTCCATCGGCAAGGAAAGCGGAGAAATTCCCTATACCGCTTATTTTGCAAAAAAGAGTTTTTTGGAGAAAAACTCGGATATCATCGAACGCTTTACGCGTGCGATTTACCGCGGCCAACTCTGGGTGTCGAGTCACAGTGCAGAGGAGATTGCAAAGGCTGTGGCGACCTCGTTCCCGGACACCGACGTATCCATTTTGACGACGGTCGCCCAGCGTTACAAGGATATTGAGGCGTGGAGCCCGAATCCGATTCTGAAGTCTTCTGCTTTCGATATGCTGCAGAAAGTTATGACAGAGGCCGGCGAACTGAAGCAGACGGCCCCTTATGATAAAATTGTAAATACCTCCTATGCAGAAAAAGTGATGAAAGAGGTTAAATAATTCTTACGAAGATTAGCAGTTGGAGCGCCGCAAAATGGGTGAAAACTCATTTTGCGGCACTTTCCTTCTGGAAAAACCAATTCGGTACCAGCGGCATATTTTGTATTACCCAGCAAGGGAAAGTGTCGGGATAAATTTGGGGAAAAGATAGAATCTGGACTTGACTTTGCCGGGGAAAGCGGTATAATACAGTTGAACAAGTAATCAACTGTTCAATGAAAAAAACCGTAAGGGAGGGTCCAAAATGAATTCCAATACACCGGATATTGATAAATGCGACTGCACGATTATACACGAAGATATTGTGGCAGAGGTGCGTCAGCATATGCCGGAGGAAGAAAATCTGCTGGACCTTGCGGATTTATTCAAGGTGTTCGGGGATTCCACCAGGGTGAAGATTGTTTGTGCTCTATTTCAATCCGAAATGTGTGTTTGCGACATTGCCGCCCTTCTGGGCATGACCAAATCGGCCATTTCTCATCAGCTGCGCGTTTTAAAGCAGTCCAAACTGGTGAAAAACCGCCGGGACGGGAAAGTAGTTTATTATTCGCTGGATGATGAGCATGTAAAGAACATCTTTGATCAAGGTCTTGCGCACGTGTCGGAATAGTCGATATAAATTATTTGCAGCAAGCGCTATTTTTTACCTATATAGTTGATTGATTGCTCAACTAATCACACTAACAACGAAAGGCTGGGGATAACATGGCGTCGATTAAAAAGCAATATGAACTCGAAGGCCTTTGCTGCGGCAACTGCGCGGCAAATATTGAACGCGAAGTAGGTGGTTTGGACGGCGTTCTTTCGGCAAGCGTGGACTTTCCGTCCAGACTGCTGACCGTTGAACTAACGGGCGCGGACTTTGCGGAAAGCTTCGCCGATCAGGCCGGAAAAATTGCCCGGCGGCACGATTCCGGAATTCAGCTGAAGGAGCGGGAAGCGGTCCAGATCGGTAGAAAGGTTCTGTATCTAAGCGGCCTTGGTTGTGCGGACTGTGCCCAAAAAATCGAGGCCGCCGTTGCCCGGCTGGATGGTGTCCATGCGGCCGGGCTCGATTTTGTCGCGCAGAAGCTTACCATCGAAACTTTAGACCCCCAGAAAATGCCTTCCGTTCTCAGACAAGCTGCGCAAATCATCCGCGAAATAGAGCCTGATGTGGAAATTTCGTATTCTCAGAAGGCCGCGGCGGAGGCGGAAGAAAACGGGAACAAACGCTGGCTTCGCCGAGCTGGATTGATTGCCGGAGCCGTATTGTTTGTGGCCGGCATGGTCTTTCCACTCCCACAGCCTTATCATCTGATTCTGTTCCTGGTCAGCTATCTGCTGGTCGGCGGGGACGTGATACTGCGGGCGGCCCGGAACATCACCAAGGGGCAGATCTTTGATGAAAACTTCCTGATGGGCGTTGCAACCATCGGCGCGTTCTGCATTGGGGATTACGCGGAAGGCGTCGCTGTGATGCTGTTCTATCAAGTCGGGGAGTTTTTTCAGGACCTTGCTGTTGAACGTTCCCGCAAGTCCATATCCGCGCTGATGGATATCCGCCCGGATTACGCCAACCTGAAAGTGGGGGAGAGCGTGACCAAGGTTTCTCCGGAAGAAGTCGGAATCGGGGATTTGATTCTGGTTCGTCCGGGGGAAAAGGTGCCGCTGGACGGAACCGTTGTGGAAGGAGTTTCTTCCGTGGATACCGCCGCCCTGACCGGGGAATCCCTTCCCCGTGATGTTGAGCCGGGCAGCCGTTTATTGTCGGGTTCCGTTAACATCAACGGACTTTTAACGGTGGAGGTCACGAGGGAGTTCGGTGATTCCACGGTTACAAAGATTCTGGATTTGGTGCAGAATGCCAGCGGCCGGAAGGCACCGACGGAAAACTTTATCACGAAGTTCGCACGGTATTACACCCCTACCGTGGTGTTTGCCGCCCTTGCGCTGGCGGTTTTGCCGCCCCTGCTGCTTCCCGGTGCGGCGTTTGTCGACTGGATTAACCGCGCGCTGACCTTTTTGGTTGTTTCCTGCCCCTGCGCTCTGGTTATTTCCATCCCGCTCAGCTTTTTCGGCGGAATCGGCGGAGCCTCTAAAAAAGGAATTTTGGTCAAGGGCAGTAATTATCTGGAAGCGCTGAATAACGTGGATACCATTGTATTTGACAAAACCGGTACGCTGACGAAGGGAAACTTCCGTGTGACTCGGATTGCTGCCGAAAACGGATGGAGTGAGGAAGCACTCCTGCGCTATGCCGCGCACGCGGAACTGTACTCCAGCCATCCGATTGCGGTATCCATCCGGGAAGCGTACAAAAGTGAACCGGATGCGGCACAGGTGGCGGATTATGAAGAGATTTCCGGAAAAGGGGTTCGCGTAAAAGTACAGGGCCGAACGGTGCTGGCGGGCAGTGGAAAGCTGATGGAGTCGGAAAAGATTTCGTATCAGGCGTCTTCTTCCTCGGGAACCACGGTTTATCTGGCGGTGGACGGAGTCTATGCCGGGTCGATTGTAATTTCGGATGAAATTAAACCGGACAGCCGACAGGCCATTCGGGACCTGAAGGCCGCCGGCGTTCGAAAAACCGTAATGCTGACGGGCGATAACCGGAAGACCGGCGAAGCGGTTGCCGGTGAGCTCGGCCTGGATGAGGTTTATACCGAATTGCTCCCGCAGCAAAAGGTGGAGCAGATGGAAGTGTTGAGCAAGCAGATTGCCAAGGGAGGAAAATTGGTCTTTGTTGGGGATGGCATCAATGACGCGCCCGTTCTCGCCCGGGCGGATGTCGGCGTAGCGATGGGTGGGGTCGGTTCGGACGCGGCGATTGAAGCAGCAGATGTTGTGCTGATGACGGATGAACCTGCCAAGCTGGTTTCGGCAATTCGAATTGCCAAGAAGACCAAATCCATTGTTTGGCAGAATATTGTGTTTGCACTCGGCGTGAAAGTACTCATTCTGGTTCTGGCCGCGTTCGGCCTCGCCAATATGTGGGAAGCCGTTTTCGGCGATGTGGGCGTTACAATCATCGCGATTTTAAATGCGATTCGGGCAACGCAGGGAAAGGACCTATAATTCCCCAGCAAATGTGTGAAAAGGTTTGGAATAGCTGGGACGCACCTCAACAAATCATAGATTTACCAAAAGGGTTTGACGTCTGCCGTGGCAGGCGTCAAACCCTTTTGCTTTTCCCAGAACAAACAAAACATATATAATTTACATAATACAGAAAGGGGCGCTATCCATGACTGCTACCCTAAAATCACCGAATTTATTTTGGAGCTGCTGAAAAAGGTAAAGCGGGAATTAGGTGTAACCATTCTGTTGATTACCCACCAGATGAAAGTTATTAAAAATATTTGCAGCCGCATGGTCGTGATGGTAAATTGTATCTAAAGATTTTTAACCCCACCAGTTATGCGTGGTAGGAAACTTAACTGCGATATAGCTTTCTTAATATTATATTAATTAAAGAAATAAATACTTCATTCTATAATTGCTTTGAAAGATAATGATTATAAAACGATATGAAACCAGTTAGATAACAAAGTGATATAATTATAATACTTTACTATGATGATACGATCGACTATGTGATCGTACATAACAACAACACAAACAATCTACTGCCGCTGAATATTGTTCTAAGCGATGACGGACTCTATTACGGCACATTCACAACCACATCGTTTTCCAGGTTTGCCGTAGCAAACAAAAAGGCGCTGAGTACAAGCGGTAACAGTGGCAGAAGTGGCAGAAGTAAACATTCTTCCTCTGTGTCTTCCGCTGAAACAGTTGCTTCATCGACCTTTGTCAGCGATACAACAAACGATTTCAGCGTAAACGGTACTTACCAGTTTAAGATTACAAGCACAAACAGTGCTGCTCCGGTCCTTGTAGCCGGAACACCGGGTGTATTTGATGTTCAACTTGTCAATTCGGCAGGCAACAATTACTTTATTAAATTGATCGCTATCGGTAGTCCGGGCGAGGAAAGCGAAATTTATGTGAATGGCATGAAGCTCTTAGTGGCAACGGTAGGCGCAACAGCGGTAACTTCCGACATTAAGAGCGACACTACAGGATCTTTTCAGGTTAAGGCTGGCAAGGCCTATACCTTTAAGATCACGGCGAACTTAAAACCGGTCTTCATGGCGGGAACACCTTCCGCATTTAAGGTTCAATTTGTAAAAGCCATTGGCAAGGACTACTTCTATCAGGTAACGGCAGCCGGCAAGATAGGCACGGGCTCCGGATTCTATGTGAATTCCAAAAGAGTTGCAGCAGCTACCATAACAAAATGATTTTTCCTGCGCAACTAGCAACTACAATAAAAAGGCAACCACTTTTCTGATTCTGCAAATGTAAAGAGAACCCATCCTTCACTTCTCGCGTTGGGTGGGTTCTTTGACAGCTTGCTACAATGCGAACTGCCTCATTTGCGGCATGAGGCTGGCGCACTTAGAAAATGATGTTAACCATCGATGAAGTGATGGTTAAAATTAATAGCATTTTTCTGGAGTGTTACGGGATAGGAAAGGCACAACGGAAACCATGTTCTTGTTTTCATGTTATGCCGCCTGTATTTTCAGAGAAACGCAAATGAGCAAAGAAAAAAGGGTAAAAGCATATGCTCTTACCCTTATTATGTGGTGGACGTTATAGGACTCGAACCTATGACCTTTCGCACGTCAAGCGAACGCTCTAGCCAGCTGAGCTAAACGTCCATATTTTTCGGAGTGCTCGATTATTATATCGTATCTTCCATAAAAAATCAAGATTAAATTTTAAAAAGTTTGAATTTAATTTGTACGCTTGTATTTTGTCGACCTATCTTCTATAATATTTAATAAGATTATAGAATAAAACGAGGTGCTGGCAATGTCGGTTGGTCTTGTTCTGGAAGGCGGAGGAATGCGCGGTGCTTATACAAGCGGTGTTTTGGATGTTTTTTTGCAAAACGGCGTCGAATTTCCGTGTGTTTACGGCATTTCTGCAGGCGCGTGCAACGCGCTCAGCTATATTTCCAAACAGAAAAACCGCAATTTTGATATTTTTTATCAATATGTTGCCGACAAGCGTTACATCAGCGTGGAAAATCTGCAGAACAGCGGCTCCCTGTTCGGTTTTGACTTTATTTTCGGGGAACTCGCCCATGAGCTTTTACCATTTGATTACGATACGTTCTTTCAGTCCGAGACGAATTTAAAGGTGGGTGCCACGGATTTAAAAACCGGAAAAGCGGTGTTTTTTGAAAAGTCTGAAATGGATGAAGCGTTCACAGCGGTCCGGGCCTCCAGCTCGCTTCCGTTCATTTCTAATATCGTCATTTACCAGGGATATGAACTGCTGGACGGCGGCTGCGCCATGCCAATTCCGCTGGAACGTTCTATTTTTGACGGAAACGAATACAATGTAGTAGTGCTGACCCGTGACCGTTCTTACCGCAAGAAAAACCGCCCGGAATTTCCACGTTCGGTTCTTCGTGCCAAATATGGCGATTACCCGAACTTTATCAACACCATGATGAACCGTTCGGAAATTTATAACAGTGAGCTGGAAGTATGCCGCCGCCAGGAGAAGGATGGCAAGGCAGTAGTCATTCGGCCGAGCAGCCCGATTGTGACCGGGCGCTACGAAAAGGATCCGGAACGGCTGAAATCCATTTATGAAATGGGTGTTTCCGATGCGATGAAACAGCTGCCGGAGGTTTTGGAAGTTCTGAAAAAAGCTTGAGAATAGACTGAATGATGGAATCTTATTTACAGGGCGGAGGAATCCGCCCTGATTTTTTTCTTGACAGATGTGAAAAAAGCCCTTATTATATTAAATTGCAAGTCATTAGCATTTACGAAGTCCCTACGGAAAGATTGCATGCGGTTTGTGTCCTCCATTTACTACGGAAAAGGAAACCACTGCAGGGGAAAGAAAGAAGGGATGCCCTTGAAAAAGTGGATCGCCTTAATTTTGGCGGCGCTTATAGCGCTTTCATCGGCGGGGTGCACGCGCAGAACAGAAACGGTCGTACGGTTCCGCGTGGTTACTTCGTTCTATCCGCTCTATATTATGGCCCTGAATATTACCGACGGCGTGGCCGGTGTTCAGGTAGACAACATGGCCGGTCAGCAGGCAGGCTGCCTGCACGATTATCAGCTGCAGTCCAAGGATATGAAAAATATTGAGCAGGCAAATGTGTTTGTCATTAACGGGGCGGGCATGGAAAGCTTTATGGATAAGGTGACGTCCCGGCTTCCATCGCTGAAGGTGGTGGACACCAGCGCCGGCGTGGAACTGCTGGAAGATGAGCAGGGCACGCCGAATCCGCATCTGTGGGTCTCCATTTCCAATTATATGATACAGCTGAAAAATATGTCTGAGGGCTTATGTAAAGCCGACCCACAGGACGCCCCTGCGTTCCGCAAAAATACGCAGGTGTATCTGGAAAAGCTGAGTGCCTTAAGCGAAAAAATGCATTCTGAACTGGACCATGTTCCGCAGAAGAATATCATTACGTTCCACGAGGCGTTCCCTTATTTTGCGCAGGAATTCGGCCTGAATATTGCGGCGGTGGTGAACCGGGAACCGGACAGCCAACCTAGCGCAAAGGAACTGGCGGAAACCATTCGCCTGATTCGCAACGTAGGAATTTCCGCCGTGTTCGCGGAGCCGCAGTATCCTAAGTCCGCGGCAAACATCGTCGCGCAGGAAAGCGGCGCCACCGTTTATACGCTTGACCCGGGCGTAACCGGGGAAAACGACAAAAATGCGTATTTGAACGCAATGGAGCAGAATCTGAGCGTGCTGAAACGCGCGCTGTCATAAGCTTTGGGCGGGGAAGACCCTGCCGGCAGAAGGAGATTCTATGGAAAGCTGTAAATGCAGTACAAAAATACGAAATCTGACCGTGAAAAAACACGATGGCATTCTCCTGCATAACGTATCGTTCGATGTTCACCACGGTGAGATTCTGGCGCTCATTGGGCGCAACGGCGCAGGGAAGACGACGCTTCTCAAGGCGCTTCTGGGCCGGATTCCTTACACCGGAACAGTCACATTCATTGATTCCGCTGGGAAACCGGTGGAGCAGCCGCGCATTGGATATGTGCCCCAGAACCTGGTGTTTGACCGCACCACCCCCGTGACCGTGGCCGATATGCTGTGCGCGAACACCAGCGGCTTTCCGGTGTGGCTGGGGCATAAAAAGGAAAAGCGGGCCCATGCCGAAAAAATGTTGACCATGGTCGGCGCGAATGCTTCCCTGCTGAATAAAAAACTCGGGAGCCTTTCCGGCGGCGAAATGCAGCGGGTGCTGCTCGCGTTTGCCTTGGAACCAAAGCCGGACTTGCTGCTACTGGATGAGCCCGTTTCCGCGGTGGACCGCAAGGGAATAGAGGTTTTTTACGATCTGGTCACTTCAATGCGCAGGGAACATCAGATGCCCATCATCCTGGTTTCGCACGATTTGTCCCATGTGGAAAAGTACGCGACGCGCGCAGTGCTGTTGGACCGCACTGTTTTGGTCAGCGGCAGCGTGGCGGAAGTGATGAAAACGCCGCAGGTGCGGGAAGCCTTCGGGCTGAAGCTGACCGGAGGCGGGAAAGTTTGAGCAGCCTGAAAAACGGCTTTCGCAGAAAGGATGGTTCCAAGAATGAGCGCGGTTTATTCCTTAATTGATACCCTGCTGCCGTTTGAATGGACGGAATTCGGGTATATGAAAAATGCGCTGATTGCGGTTCTGATTATTACCCCCTTGTTCGGGTTGGTCGGCACCATGATTGTGAATAATAAAATGTCGTTCTTTTCCGACGCGCTGGGTCACTCTGCGCTGACCGGCATTGCCATCGGTGTGCTGATGGGAATTGACAATTACGTAATCTCTATGATGGGATTTGCGCTGCTGTTTGCGCTGTGCATTTCCGCCGTTATGGATTCGGGTGCTTCCTCCGCCGATACGATTATCGGCGTGTTTTCCTCCACCGGGCTGGCGCTGGGGGTGGTTCTTCTGTCCGCTTCGGGCGGATTCGCTAAATATTCCGGCTATTTAATCGGCGATATTCTGACCGTTCAGCCGGAAGAAATTGGCCTGCTCCTCATCATTCTGGCGGCTGTCGTCATCATTTGGGTACTGTTTTTCAACCGCTACCTTTTGACCAGCATCAACGCCGACCTCGCTGCCAGCAAGGGAATCCGGGTGCGCCTGATGGAAAAGATTTTTGTGGTCATTGTGGCGGTCATCGTTACCGTAACGATTAAATGGGTTGGAATTCTGATTATTAATTCGCTGCTGGTACTCCCCGCTGCAGCCGCACGCAATTTGGCGAAAAGCATGCGTTCTTACCACATTACCGCCATTTTAATCTCCCTGTTTTCCGGTGTGAGCGGCTTGATTTTTTCCTACTATTGGGGTACCGCAGCGGGAGGAACCATTGTGCTGGTCGCGGCGGTGCTGTTCTTCCTCAGCTTTTTTGTCAACCGTTTCCAGGGGATGCAAAACCACTCCCTGTGAGCTGTCGTACGGGTTGTCCCCCGCTGACGTTCCTACTATATCCTATATATAATGATATCATGAAAATACTGCAGAATGAGAAATCCTTCATTTTGCGGTATTTTTTGCTGTAAATTGTAAAAGTATTGCACGGGTTGGAACGCTGTGGTATGATGAAAAGGCTGAGCGCTGGATGAAATTCCGCGTAGTTTATTCCGACTTTTGGAGGGAATCCCCATGAAGCGTATTTATAAAGCAGCCGACCTTCTTTTGCCGAAGGAGGTGCCGGTTTCCCGCTGGTGCACCGTTGCCTGCGACCAGTACACTTCCGAACCGGAGTATTGGGAAAAAGTCCGCAAAACGGCGGGGGATTCCCCGTCCACCTACCATATGATTTACCCGGAATGCTATTTGGAGCAGACCAATCCGGAAGAATATGCGCAGAACATCAATCGAACCATGGAGCGATATTTGGAGCAAGGCGTATTCCGTGAACTGAACGGAACATATCTCTATGTGGAGCGCACGCTGGCAAATGGCGCGGTGCGCCGCGGCATTATGATGGCGCTGGACCTGGAAGCCTACTGCTACGAAAAAGGGAGCAAATCCCCGATTCGCGCTACGGAGGGAACGGTGTTGGAGCGCATCCCGCCGCGAGTGAAAATCCGCCGCGGCGCGCCGCTGGAACTGCCCCATATCATGATTTTGATTGACGACCCGCAACGTACCGTGATTGAGCCGATTGAATCCGGTGACCTTACGCTGGAATATGAAGGGGACTTAATGCAGGAAAGCGGGCATCTGCGCGGGTTCAGCCTGAATAACGCGGCGGCCCGTCGGCTGGAAAGCGCGATAGACGCACTGCCGGTTCGCGACAATCTGCTGTTTGCCGTGGGCGACGGGAATCACTCCCTCGCAACTGCGAAGGCCTGCTACGAGGAGCTGAAGCAGACGCTTTCCCCGGAACAGGCGGCGATGCACCCGGCCCGCTGGGCGCTGGTGGAGGTCGTGAACCTGTACGACGATTCCCTGCAGTTCGAGCCGATTCATCGCGTTGTGTTCCACACCGATGCAGAAAAGCTTTTGCGGGAATTGCGGGATTATTACGACGTATCAGATACTCCCTGTAAAGGGCATCCGCTGGTCTGCGTTGTGGGGCAGCAAAAGAAAACCGTATGGGTAAAAAATCCGCCGTCCAACCTTGCGGTCGGAACATTGCAGCGGTTTTTGGATGAACGGCTTTCCGCGGTCGGCGGCAAGGTAGACTATATCCACGGGGAAGAAGTGGTGGAACGCCTTTGCGTCGAAAATTCCGACGCGGTCGGGTTCCTTCTGCCGAATATGGAAAAAAGCAGCCTGTTTGAAACGGTCGCCCTCGACGGGGCCCTGCCCCGGAAGACGTTTTCCATGGGGCATGCCTGTGACAAACGGTTTTACATGGAGTGCCGGAAAATCAAATAAAAAACAACTGGGCGGTGAGGAAACTCACCGCCCGACTTGCATGATTGAGAATGAATGATTTTTATGAAATGACGATTGATTCTGTGCGTTAAAATGAATATATGGAAGCGAGATCTACTTATTATTTTACAATTATGTTTATATTTGAATATATGAACAGATATGCGCACAAAAATTCCGCAATACTCATAGCCCGGGCAGGATTGCCGGCGAAAATTTTATGGAAAACAGAAATGTTGAGTTCCGCCCTTTATAATGCATATTACATGTGCTAATATTATTTTGTTGGCTCTTCATTAGCAAGGAAATAGGAAGCGGCCGTTAAACGGCGGAACGGAGGAAATATGTCTGACGTAATCAGAGTTTTTGTCGAAAAAAAGCCCGGCTTTGATGTGGAAGCACAGCACATAAAAACCGACCTGACCGGCAACCTTGGAATTCGCACAATTGAGGACCTCCGGTTAATTAACCGGTACGACATTTCCGGTTTGACTAGGGAGGAATTTGTGGCCGCGCGGGATACAGTTTTATCTGAACCCAATGTGGACCAGGTATATGAAGAAACCTATCCGCTCCCGGAAGGGTACGTTGCTTTTGCCATGGAGTACCTGCCCGGCCAGTACGACCAGCGTGCCGATTCCGCCGCCCAGTGCGTGCAGCTGCTTACTCAGGGGGAACGCCCGCAGGTGGCAACGGCCCGGATGATTGCACTGAAAGGCAATGTGAGCGATGAACAGTTGGAAGCAATTAAGAACTATCTGGTCAATCCGGTGGAAAGCCGGCTGGCCTCTCTTTCAAAGCCCGAAACGCTTGACCTGACTGCAGATGTGCCGCCGGATGTTGCGCGTGTCACGGGCTTTATCCATTGGAATGCGGAAGAACGGAAGGCTTATTATCAGTCCATGGGTTTTGCCATGAGCTTGGAAGACCTCGCGTTCTGCCAAACTTATTTCCGCGATGAGGAACACCGTGACCCCACGGTAACGGAGCTGCGGGTCATTGATACCTATTGGAGTGACCACTGCCGCCACACCACGTTTTCCACGCGGCTGAACCGGATTGACATTGAGCGGTCCGCGGTGAGCGGAGTCATTGAGGATGCGCTGCGCGCGTATTATGAGGCACGGGATGAGGTGTACGGAAAAACCGATCGCCCGGTTACGCTGATGGATATGGCCGTCATTGGAATGAAACTTCTGCGCAAGCGCGGAATGATTCCGGACCTTGACCTGAGCGAAGAAATCAACGCCTGTTCCATTCAGGTTCCCGTTACCATTGACGGGGTGACGCAGCAGTGGCTGGTACAGTTTAAAAATGAAACACACAATCATCCGACGGAAATCGAACCGTTCGGCGGCGCAGCGACCTGCCTGGGCGGCGCAATCCGGGACCCGCTTTCCGGGCGTGCTTACGTTTATCAGGCCATGCGCGTAACCGGTTCGGGTGACCCGCGCACCCCGTTTGAAAAAACGCTGCACGGCAAGCTGCCCACCCGGAAAATCACAACGGGTGCAGCACACGGTTACAGTTCTTACGGCAACCAAATCGGCCTGGCAACCGGCCAGGTGACTGAACTGTACGATGCCGGTTATGTGGCAAAACGCATGGAAATCGGTGCGGTTATCGGCGCTTCCCCGAAGGAAAACGTGGTGCGGGGTGTGCCGGAGGAAGGCGACGTAATTGTGCTTTTGGGCGGCAGCACCGGGCGTGACGGCTGCGGTGGTGCGACCGGCTCCAGCAAGGCACACACGGAGCAATCGATTGAAGTGTGCGGCGCGGAGGTTCAGAAGGGCAATCCGCCCACCGAACGGAAAATCCAGCGGCTGTTCCGCAAGCCGAGCGTGGCGCGGCTGATTAAGCGCTGCAACGACTTCGGCGCAGGCGGTGTCTGCGTGGCCATCGGCGAGCTGGCAGACGGCCTGGACATCGACCTGAATCAGGTTCCGAAAAAGTACGAAGGGCTGGACGGCACCGAGCTGGCTATTTCTGAATCGCAGGAACGGATGGCGGTTGTTCTGTCACCGAAGGATGTGGAAACTTTTCTTGCGGCAGCAAAGCAGGAAAACTTGAATGCGAAGGCGGTTGCCGTTGTTACCCGCGAGCCCCGCTTAAAAATGCAATGGCGCGGGGATACCATTGTCAATATCAGCCGCGCATTTTTAAATACCAATGGCGTGACCCAGAATGCGGACGTTGTCATCAGCGCCGTAAACCCGGAGGAAAATTACCGTGTGCAGGTTCCCGAATGCCTGCGGGGCAAACCGCTGGCGCAGGCATTTGAGGAAAACCTCGCCCGGCTGGAAGTTTGCTCCCAGAAAGGGCTGGGCGAACAGTTTGATGGCAGTATCGGCGCGGCGACGGTACTAATGCCCTACGCGGGTACTTATCAGCTGACTCCGGAAGAAGCCATGGTCGCCAAGCTCCCGGTTATTCACGGGGAAACAGATGACGCAACGGCAATGGCCTACGGCTTTATTCCGGGCATTTCAAAATTCAGCCCGTTCCACGGAGCTGCTTACGCGGTGGTGGAAAGCCTTTCCAAACTGGCCGCCGTGGGTGCAAATCCGCTGACTGCGCGGCTGACTTTTCAGGAATATTTTGAACGGCTCAATACCGACCCGAAGCGCTGGGGTAAACCGACGGCTGCACTTTTGGGTGCGCTGACGGCGCAGATGGGGCTGGGCATCCCGGCCATCGGCGGAAAGGACAGCATGAGCGGCAGTTTCGAGCAGCTCGATGTGCCGCCGACCCTGGTGAGCTTTGCGGTTGCCATGACGAAGGCAAGCGCAACCATTTCCGCCGCGTTCCGTCAGGCGGGCTCCAAGGTGGTTCTGCTTTCTCTGCCGGAGGATTCTGCGGCTATGCTGCCCAACTGGCCGGCACTTCGTGCGTATTATCAATCAGTTTATGAAATGGCCTGCTCCGGTGTGATCCGTTCCGCTTCCGTTGTGAAGGAGGGCGGTGTGGCCGCCGCGGTTGCCAAAATGTGTTTCGGTAATCAAATCGGGTTTCGGTTTGAACCGGGTGTGTTGGACAGCCGCCTTTTGTTTGCTCCGGTTTCCGGCGCAATCCTTGTAGAACTAAATGATTCTGCAAATCCTGGCATTGCGCACATTGCACTGGGAGAAACGATTGCGGAGGACGCTGTTTATTTGGGCAGCGACCGGCTTGCGCTCGACCGGCTGGCAGCCGTGTGGAGCGGCACGCTGGAATCCGTTTTTCCAAGCGGTGCGCTCGAGCAGCCGGTAAAATATGATGTTCCGCTCTGTGCCGAACACAGCCGGCTGGCCCCCGCAGTCAAAGCGGCGAAGCCGCGCGTGTTTATCCCCGTGTTCCCCGGTACTAACTGCGAATACGACAGTGCAAGAGCGTTTGAACGCGCAGGTGCGGAGCCGGAAATTCTTGTGGTGAAAAACCTGACTCCCTCCGATATTGAGGAAACCATTGAGGCCATGGAAAAGGCAATCCGCAGAGCGCAGATTATTATGCTTCCCGGCGGCTTTTCCGGCGGGGATGAGCCGGACGGTTCCGGCAAGTTTATTGCAACCACCTTCCGCAACCCCAAGATTGCGGAAGCGGTTACCGACCTGCTGCAGCACCGCGACGGCCTGATGCTTGGCATCTGCAACGGATTCCAGGCGCTGATTAAGCTGGGACTGGTTCCCTATGGGGAAATCCGCAAGCCGTCCGCCAACGCGCCAACTCTGACCTTTAACACCCTGGGCCGCCATGTTTCGCGCATGGTATACACGCGCGTGACTTCGGTAAAATCACCGTGGTTTGCCGGGGTGAACGCAGGCGATGTGTTTGCTGTGCCCGTTTCCCACGGCGAAGGGCGGTTTGTAGCGGAGGATGAAACGCTGCGCAAACTGATGGAAAATGGACAAATCGCCACACAGTATGTTACACCGGACGGAAAACCGGACGGCAGCATTGTGTGGAACCCCAACGGTTCCGTCTGTGCGGTGGAGGGCATTACCAGCCCCGACGGAAGAATCCTGGGTAAAATGGGCCATTCCGAGCGAATGGGTTCAAATCTTTATAAAAATGTTCCCGGTGAAAAGGATCAGAAGATTTTTGAATCGGGTGTGAACTATTTTAAATAACGGCCGAAGAACGAAACGTACGGTTTAATCTGGTTTTTCCGTTTTCCGAAAGCCCGGTACGGGCAGCCGTAGCGAAAGGATGAATTAGAATAATGCATGATTTTTTAAAGCGGACCTGGGCTGAAATTAACCTTGATGCGGTGGAACAGAATTATCGTATGATTCGGGCTCAGTTGAATCCCAATACGCTTTTTTGCTGTGTGGTGAAAGCAGATGCTTACGGCCACGGCGCGGAAGTTTTGGCAAAGGAATACGAACGGCTTGGTGCGGATTGGTTTGCTGTGTCTAATCTGGAGGAGGCGGAGCAGCTGCGCGCGGCTGGAATCCACCTGCCGATTCTGATTTTGGGTTACACCCCACCCTGTTGCGCGGAAAGGCTGAGCAAGCTGGGGATTGCCCAGGCGGTTCTCTCTACGGAGTATGCCTGTAAGCTGTCGAAAGAAGCGGTGGCAGCCGGGGTTACCGTGCGTGTTCATATGAAGCTGGATACCGGCATGGGCCGGATTGGGTTCCTTTATCAGAAGCCGGAACGCGACAGCCGCGTCATTGACGAAGTGGCTGCGGCCTGTGCGCTGCCCGGTTTGGACCCGGAGGGGATCTTTACTCATTTTTCCGTGGCAGATGAAGGAGAGGACGGAAAGGAGTATACCCTTTCACAGTACGAAAACTTTACCAAAGCGATTCATCTGCTGGAGCAGCAGGGGATTACGTTCCGAATCCGGCATTGCTGCAATTCCGCCGCAATACTGGATTATCCAGAAATGCAGCTGGATATGGTCCGCCCGGGAATTATCCTTTACGGTCTTCTTCCCTCGCAGCAGGTGAGCAATAAAATTGCGCTGGTGCCGGTTATGGAACTGAAGAGCATCATTTCCATGGTGAAAACAGTGGAGCCACAAACTAGCGTCAGCTATGGCAGACGCTTTGTAACCAAGCGCAAAACTGTAATTGCAACGGTTCCCATCGGTTATGCGGACGGTTATCCGCGGCATCTTTATGTGCGCGGAAGCATGCTGGTGCGCGGTCAGAAAGCTAAAATTATCGGGCGCGTCTGTATGGATCAGCTGATGCTGAACGTTTCTTCCGTGAAAGGTGTGCAGGAAGGCGACACGGTCACGGTAATCGGCCGCGACGGACAGAACAGCATTACGGCCGACGAACTAGCTGCACACAACAACACCATCAACTATGAAATTGTCAGTATGATTTCCAAGCGTGTTCCGCGTATTTACTTTAAAAATGGCAAGGAAATTGCGGAATTGAATTACATTGCAAAATAGTGTAGGAAACTGCAAAAAAGGGAAACGCTTCTGATTTTCAGGGGCGTTTCCTTCCTGTTTTTTGCAAAATAATTATACTTTTTGTTATTATAATATGTATCTTGACACATAACAGTAGAACCCATATAATGAGAGTAAGTTTTGCCGAAATCGTTGTGTAATTGTGACTGGTTCGGAACAGAGGGGGAGATTTTGAAGAACTTTATTTTGGAAACGAATGCAGAAATGAAGCGCGGAATCTGCTTGCCCCTTGGCTGGTGGAATTCGCACCGAGCAAGACTTCAGGGGCGGAATTTTGCCCTTCGTGAGTGAAATGTGGACGAAGTAAAAACGGAGGTAGAAGAAGTTTGACTAAAAAAATAGTCTCCCTAATTCTCGTATTGATTATAGCAGTATCATGTACATACACAACGGCTTTTGCCGACAGCGCTTCCTCAACCGATTTGACGCTGGATCAGAGCACCGCGATTGTCAAGGTAGGGGGCACCATTCAGGTAACGGCAACCTTGTACGGTTTTTCTCCGGCTCCGGTCAACTGGTCTATTGCAGACCCCAGCGTGGCAACGGTGAACGCAAACGGTGTTGTGACCGGAAAAAAGATCGGTCTTACTACGCTGACCGCAAGTGCGGACGGCTTAACTGCTACCTGTGCTATTTATGTAGGAATCAAGGGAATCGATGTTTCTCATTATCAAAGTGACAGAGGCGCAATCGATTGGAACAGCGTAAAATCTTCGGGCGTTGATTTTGTTTTTGTCAAGGCGACCGAAGGGGTGAATTATGTAGACCCAGGCTTTAAACAGAATGTTTCGGGGGCGATCGCCGCGGGACTTCACGTGGGCGCATACCATTTTCTGCGTGCAGGGGATGCGGTGCAGCAGGCAAAGGAATTTATTGCCGCAGTGAAACCGTATTCCGTAGATTATCCGCTGGCCTGCGACGTCGAAAAGGATGAACTGATCTCCATGGGCAAGGACAAGCTCACCGATATGGTCATTGCGTTCTGCGAAACCGTGCGTGCCGCCGGGTACCGTCCGATGATTTATCTGAATTTAAACTGGGCGAGGAACTATGTTGATATGTCCCGCCTGAGCGATTATGAGCTCTGGTTCGCGCGCTACAACCATGAACCGGGCTATGACGGTGTGGATATCTGGCAGTACAGCAGCACCACTACGGTTCCTGGAATCAACGGCGCCGTGGATGGAAACTACGCGTTTGTCAATTACGCGAGCACCCTGCAGAGCGACACGGTGGCTACTTATACATTCGGAACAAACAGCACCTATATTTATAAAATTACAACACGGCTGACGACGCCACCGAAAGCCTATTCCAGCAATCCAAATGCAGTCAGCGTAGCGTTTTACCAAAAAATTAGCGGCGGGTATCTCTATAAAATAACAAATGTGAATCAGGGGGTTGCGCAAATTACGACCACCGGTTCGGATGGCAGCTACACCAGCTTTACAGCGATTGGAAGGCTGAAAGGCGTAGTCAGCGATACGACCGCGCCGTTTACCATGAAGCCGGGCGCCACCTATCAAATGAAACTGACCCTGGTTGGCGGCGCAACCGCAACGCCGTATGTTTCCACCGGAAACGGGCAAGTCCTTAAAGTGCTGTCCACTGTGAAGAGCGGGAACAGCTTTTATGTAAAAATCCAAGCGCTCAGCGCAGGCTGCACCAGTGTTTATACCACAATGCCGGGGCAGAGCGCAATCCGCCAGTGTATGGTAACGGTGGATGGCAGCAGCAGTACCAATTCGAACAGCGGACCTGCTGCGACCAGCGTTTCGTCCGATACCACCGATCCGTTCACGATGCAGAAAGACGGAACCTATCAGTTCAAGTTCACCTTGGTAGGCGGTACCAGCGGGACACCGGTATTTTCTACAGGAAACGGTTCCGTACTGCAGGTTTCGTCGAGCGTGCGGTCCGGGAACAGCTTCTTCGTGAAAGTGAAGGGCGTTGGCAGCGGCTGCACCGGTGTTTACACCACGCTGCCGGGCCAGCAGGCGGTTCGTCAGTGCATTGTTACTGTCGCGTAATCAAAAAATCAGCATCCCTTTCGTCTGAATCAGTCTGTTAAAAGAGGGCGCTGCGAATGAGTTTTCACTCATTTTGCAGCGCCCTCTTTGATTCCTGCTCCCCCAAAATGGTTCTTATTTTGTTTCCCTTTTGTTCTCCGAACGGTCCACAGGAACAACTTTGGACTTGATTCGTTTTTTATAGTACCAAATTCCCGCGCCCACGGTCAGCACGGCGAGAGCGGTAATTCCAACGGCGGAATAAATCCCTGCGTATTCCGCAATCGTCTGCCACGAAGAACCGAAGAAAGCGCCGAGGGTGACCAATACGATATTCCAGATGGTGGTGCCGAGCACCGTTAAAAATAGAAACAGGCCAAGGTTCATCTGCGCCATCCCGGCGGGAATGGAAATCAGACTGCGCACAACGGGAATAAAGCGGCAGAAAAAGACCGTCCATTTTCCACGCCGGGCAAACCACTTTCCAGCACGGCTGATGTCCCCGGGCTTCAGACGAAGCATATGACCGATTTTCCCTGTGATCATCCGTTCCAGCCGTTCCTTGTTAAACCACCGGCCAATTCCGTACAGCACTACCGCCCCGGCAACCGAACCGATTGTGGCGGCCAATACCACGCCCCAAACCGACATTTGCGTAAAGGTGGTCATAAATCCGCCGAAGGTCAGAATCACTTCCGATGGAATGGGAGGAAAAATATTTTCAATGGCAATCAGTAAAGCAATCCCCCAGTAGCCATGTTGATTCATTATATCGATAATAAAATTCTGCACGATACGCCTCCATTGTTCTGATTTCCTCTATTGTATCGAAATTCGGCTTTCAATACTTGAATAAATCTTAAATATTTTACAAATGGCGAAAATTAAAAAAATAGAAGAATTTAATAAATTTTTTATTTTCCTGTCAAATTATATCCAACAACTGCCGATATATCATTGTAGCACTTCAATATTTAATGGCTGGTATCCCATTCAAGGAGGAAATGGCGTGGACTTTTCAACTTTAATTGGACTTATTATTGCTTTCGGTAGTGTAATTGCAGGTTTCATTATGGAAAAAGGGACAATTACCTCGTTATTTATCCTGAGTTCCCTTTTTATTGTGTTCGGTGGCACTTGGGGCGCAATTATCGCTTCCTTCGGGTTCCATGATTTGATTGCTGCATTCAAAGCGCTGTTTAACAGTTATTTCAACAAGAATCAGCCGGACCCGGAAAAACTGGTGAAAAAGATTTCGGAAATGGCGGACGCCTGCCGTAAGGAAGGTCTTTTGAAGCTGCAGACAATGCTGAATGACTCCGATATCAACGATGATAACTATCTTCCGCTGAAAGAAGGTATGATTTTAACGCTTGATATGAAGCCGGCAGAAGAAATTGAAGCAGCAATGCAGTCCGACCTGGATACATACACCATGAAAAAGCAGATGGAAATTGAAATTTTCCAAAGCGCCGGTGGCTTTTCCCCTACGCTCGGCATTATTGGTACGGTTATGGGCCTGGTTCAGGTCCTGGGCAACATGACGGACGCTTCGGAATTGACCAAGGCAATCTCGTCGGCATTTATCGCCACCCTGTACGGTATTTGTTTTGCTAACTTGCTGTACTTCCCGGCGGCCAACCGACTGAAAACGATATTGAAGCGGCAGACCGTATTCCGTGAGATGATGGTGGAAGGAATTTGCTTGATTGCCAGCGGAAAATCTTCGCGGGATGTGGAGAACCAGCTTTCCCTGTATTATCATGTTTTCCCGGGTGGAGAGAAGAAATATAAGGATGGCATTAATAACTAACGTTCGAAGATTCGGGGATTATAGATTATGGCTAAAAAGAAGAAAAAGATGTCGGAAACGCCCGAAAACAGTGAAAGATGGCTGCTTACCTATTCCGATATGATCACACTGTTGCTGGCGCTGTTTATTATTTTGTATGCGACCAGCAATGTTGATGCAAAAAAATTCGCTCAGATTGCGCAAAGCATGGGCGAAGCGCTTGGTACCAGTACTTCGATTTCTGCTGGAACGGGAACGGGTACAGGTACAGGGACCGGAAAAGGGATCGGAAATGGCACAGGCGGGCTCGGAAAGGGAAGTGGCATCACGGGCGTTCAGGTCGATGCACTGGATCAGATTTATAATATTTTACAGTCGTATGTTGACCAGAATCATCTGGAGAATCAGATTGGCCTGGTGAACACCAATACTTATGTAAAAATTCACTTGAAAGATCAACTGATGTTTAGGCCGGACAGCGCGACGATGCTGCCGGGCAGCGAGCCGGTTTTGAAGGAAATTGAAGACGCGATTTCCAAGGTTTACGACCAAGTGGATCATGTTACGTTCAGCGGCCATACCGCCGACGTTGGCCCCCATACGCGGGCCGGCGACCAGGTTTCGTGGAAGCTTTCTACCGAGCGTGCTGTGACGGTGCTGAATAAGATGATTGAATACGGGTTGGATCAGGATAAAGTTTCTATTGAAGGCTATGCCCATTTTTCTCCGGTTGCCAATAACAATACAGAAGAAGGGCGTGCTAAGAACCGCCGCGTGGAAATTACGATTTATAAAACACCGAAGGCTAAGACAACGACCTCTGCAGTTCCCTCTGCCAATACGAACGGTGCTGCAAGTCCTACCAATCCGTCTTCGGGTACTACAAGCTCACAGGCTTCCGTCAGCAGCAAATAACGTAAAATATTTCGGACAGCCGTGGGTGGGTTTTTTCCATATCACAGCAGTTTGCCTCATTCGGTCGGGACTGCTTTTCCCCCGGCTGGTGGCTTCTTTTTATGAGAATAGTCTGATCAAAGAAATAATCGATGGTTTGAATATTGGAATCAAACCGTCGATTTTTTCTTATTATATAGTACATTGATGGTACCCATTTGGCAGTCTGTGCTATAATTAAATGCATTGATGATGTGCAATAATGCTCGTTTTAATGTGGAAGGGATTCGATTGAATCGCGTTTTATCCAAATTTTCTGATTTTTTTCATACGACGTTTCGCGCCCTGCAATACCGGAATTTTAGGCTGTTCTGGTTCGGCCAGTGCATTTCCCTGACCGGAACCTGGATGCAGCGCACGGCGCAGACGTGGCTGGTTTACACCGTAACCAATTCGCCAATTAAGGTTGGACTGGTTGGGGTGTTTCAATTTACCCCCATGCTGTTGTTTTCCCTGTTTGCGGGGGTTTTGGCGGATCGGATTCCGAAGAAAAGGCTGTTGATTTTAACACAGACCGTCTTCATGCTGCAGGCCGTCATCATGACGCTTCTGACCTTCAGCGGCCGGATTCAATACTGGCACATCCTTTTGCTCAGTATGCTGTTTGGTTTTACGCAAACCCTTGATATGCCCGCCCGGCAGTCTTTTTTTATTGAACTGGTTGGTCCCGAGAACCTGACCAACGCCATTTCCCTGAATTCCACCATTGTTAACCTCGCAAAAATTGTGGGACCGGCGGTCTCCGGTTTCGTGATGGTTCAGTGCGGAATGACCGTCTGCTTTTTCATTAATGCGGTCAGTTTTCTTCCGGTCATCGCCGGAATCCTTTTGATTCGCGTGGAGAAAACGCCGGTGCACCGTGCAAATGCGCATATACTGCCGGAAATCGTGGACGGAATCCGTTACATTGGCCGCAATGACACGCTAATTTTGAACGTGTTGATTACTGCCGTGGTCTGCACTTTCGCCATGAATAACGATGTCATCATCCCCATTTTTGCGCGTGAGGTACTTGGACGGGGCGCGGACGGCTACTCTTCGCTGATGGCTGCGGCTGGGTTCGGTGCGTTTGTTGGTGCGGTTACCATGGCTTACCGCAGCAAATTCGGCGTAAAGAAGAGTTTGCTGATTTTCAGCGGGGCGGCGAGCGCTTTGCTGCAGGTTTTGACGATCTTTTCCCATCAGTACTGGATGAGTGCTGTGTTGATTGCCGGAATCGGCTTTAACAATCTTGTTTTTATGAACATGGCCAATTCGATTTTCCAAATCAACTCTTCCAACGATTACCGAGGGCGGGTCATGAGCGTGTACTCCTTTTTAAATCAGGGCTCAACACCAATCGGAAATTTCCTTTCCGGCCTGGGAATGGAATACTTCGGCGGGGGAAGCGGATTCGTGTTCTGCGGTGTGACCACAGCAACTTTGTTATGCGCCGTACTATTTGTTAAGCGCAGCTCGCTGAAGAACTGGTTGCCAAGAAAAAACGCGACCTGATCCTATTAAATTTGCACACAGCTGTTTATTAAGCAATTTCCGATGTGAATGTACCCGCGAAAAGGCGGAGAACAGCCCCCGGAAAATTGGATTTTTCAGCTTAGGGAACGGTTGCTTTTATTCAGTTAAAGTGATATAGTAACGGCAGTTCACCTGAATATGAGGAGATGTGATTGAATTGATTAAGCTGGACATGAAGCCGAGTGAAAACAGTAAGGCAAGACTGATTGGATACCTGCATGACCGGGTGGAAAATGAAATGCCAACCCGTCTAACACGGCCCTGCGTTTTGATTTGCCCCGGCGGCGGATATGAATTTTTATCCGAGCGGGAATCGGACCCGCCCGCGTTTGCCTTTTTTGCCAGAGGGTACAATGTGTTTATCCTATATTACTCTGTTAAGGAGCAGGCCGCGCAGATGAGCCCGCTTGTGGAAATTTCCGATTCCGTGCGGCTGATTCGGCGCAACAGCGCAGAATGGGGAATTAATGCAGACCAGATTGCCGTATGCGGTTTTTCCGCGGGCGCGCATCTGGCGGCATCCCTGGGAACTTTGTGGAACCATCCGGCGCTGAAGGAAAAAACGGACACCGGCAACGGGGCAAACCGGCCGGACGCCATGATTTTATGCTATCCGGTCATTTCCAGCGGCCCGTATGCCCACCGGGGCTCCATTTGCCAGATTACGGGAGGAAAAGACGACCCGGAACTGCTGGAACTTTTCTCTTTGGAAAAGCAGGTCAGCAGCCAGACTCCGCCGGCTTTTCTATGGCATACCGTGGAGGACGGCACGGTGCCGGTGGAAAACACCATGCTGTTTATTTCGGCGCTGCAGAAGCATAAAGTTCCCTTTGAATGCCATATTTATCCCAACGGCGGGCACGGCCTTTCCATGTGCTCTGACGAGGTGAATACTCCGAATCCCCACTGCGCCAGCTGGTTCCGCCTGTGCGAAACTTGGCTGAACGATTTGTTCCATTTTACCTATTAAGAGTTTCCAATATAAAACCGCCGGTTCCTGTCATTTTGATTACAGGGCCGCAATCGAAATGGAAGAAACAGCACCCCATTTGTCGTTCCGTACCTTGGTACGGCCTGACAAATGGGGTGCTGTTTTTCTGATGGTGTTCTTTTTTCATAGCGTCAGGAATTCATGCCCGGGCGTGTGTGCAGATGCGTGTACTGGTTGCACAGGTCGTTGATTTCCTTTTTCTCTGTGATGACTTCATAAAATTCGCTGAGCGGCGCAAGCCGACACATAAAGTCCAGGTTCATTTTGGATGTGTCGCACATTAAAATCGCTTTTTTGCTGTTCGCCAAATATTGCGTTTTCACATAGCATTCGTCTTCACTTGCTTCCGAGGCGCCGTTTTCCACGCTGAACCCGCGGCAGGAAAGAAACGCAAGGTCGGCATTGTAGCGGCTGATGAACTCCTTTGCCGCCAGGCCGACGAGCGATTTGGAGTTTTCCCGAAGGGAACCGCCCGTGCACAGGACTTTTACATTTTTGAATTCCGAAAGAAGCAGGGCGGATTTTAGGCCGTTTGTAATTACTTTCAGGTTATTGAACTTTTCCAGCCCTTTTGCCAGTGTGTTCACCGTGCTGCTGGAATCCAGAAAAATCGTCATTCCGTCGCGCACATGGCGGATGGCAAGGTCGGCAATCACCTGCTTTTTTACGGAGTTCTGGGTTTCTCGGAAGGCAAGCGGGTCTTCACTGGTGCTTCCTTCCACCAGTACTGCGCCTCCATGCGTGCGGTGGATGAGCTTGCTTTCCTCCAGGTCCTTTAAATCCCTTCGGATGGTCGCGCCGCTTGCAAACAGGCTTTCGCAGAGCTGGTCGACCGTTACCACCCGATTGTTCTGCCGCATCAGCTCAAGAATCTGTTTTTTGCGCTCGTAAGCAATCATTTTTCGGGTTCCTCTCTTTGTGATTAATTTTGATTATTTCTGACGATTATTTAAATTTTTGGTGCCTTTTTCTCAATTATAACGCCAAATATAGTTCAATTTGCTTATTTGTGATAAAATCATACCAAGAAACCGGAATAAAATCAATAGTGAAAAATGATTGAAAAGGAGAAATCAGTATGGCATCTTCAGCTTACGAAATTAAAAAGGAATTGTGCGAAATAGGCCGCAGAATTTATCAAAACGGATTCGTCGCTGCAAACGACGGCAACTTTTCCGTTAAAATAAACGACAACGAGTTCTATTGCACACCAACCGGCGTATCGAAGGGCTTTATGACCCCGGATATGATCTTAAAGGTAGACGGAAAGGGAAATATGCTGGAACCCAACGCCAAGTACCGTCCGTCCTCCGAATTCAAAATGCATCTGAGAGTGTATCAGGAGCGCCCCGACGTTCGAGCGGTTGTTCACGCACATCCTCCGATTGCTACCGCGCACGCTGTTGCGGGCCTCGGTCTGGATTCCTACATAATGCCGGAAGCTGTCATCGCCCTCGGCAATGTTCCTCTGACCAAATATGGCACTCCTTCCACCATGGAAATTCCGGACGCAATTTCAGAAGAAATTCAAACACATGACGCAGTTCTGTTGGAAAACCACGGTGCTCTTTCCATGGGACCTGACCTTATGACTGCTTACTTTAAGATGGAATCCCTGGAATTCTTCGCAAAGGTCAGCTTCTATGCCAACCAGCTTGGCGGCGGCAGAGAGTTTACCTGCGAGGAAATTGAGAAGCTGCTGGAAGTCCGCAAAAGAATGGGCCTGCCGGGCCGTCATCCGGGCTGCAGCAAATGCGCAAACCGCGGCACATCGAACTGCCACTGCCTGACCCCCGAACAGAAAGCCGCTGCTCAGGCAAAACCGGCCGCAGCGTCTTCTACTTCCACCGATGATCTTGTTCGTGAAATCACCAAGAAGGTTCTCGCACAGCTGGGCAAATAAGCAGTGCCGTACCGGTTTAGAAAAAAGTGCTCAACGAAAGGATGGTCGCAACAATGCCGCAAAGCAAACGATTTCAAGTTCTGCATGACCGTCCGGTAAATCAGGACAGCTTTATTAAAGAGTGCCCTGAATTTGGGTTTGTGGCGATGGATTCCCCCTATGACCCAAAGCCTTCGCTTCGAATAGAAAACGGCGTGATTGTCGAGATGGATCAGAAGCGCCGCGAAGATTTCGATTTTGAAGACTGCTTCATTGCCGACCACGCAATTGACCGTTCCATCGCAGAGGAAGCGATGGCAATGGACTCGCTTCAGTTTGCCCGCATGCTGGTGGATATTTCCATAAGCAAGGAGGAAATTACCCGCCTTGCAGGCGGCATGACCCCGGCAAAGCTCTGCGAGGTGATGAGCCACCTGAACGTGGTGGAAATGATGATGGCTATGCAGAAGGTGCGGGAACGCCTGTTCCCGGCTAACCAGACCCATGTAACCAACAAGGATGACAATCCGATTCAAATTGCCTGCGACGCGGCGGAAGCTGCCCTGCGCGGTTTTGCGGAGACCGAAACCACGGTCGGGGTCGCCCGCTACGCTCCGCTTTGTGCCATCGGACTTCTGGTCGGTTCCCAGTGCGGCCGCCCCGGCGTGCTTTCCCAGTGCGCTGTGGAAGAAGCAACCGAATTGATGCTGGGAATGCTCGGCATTACCACGTATGCGGAAACGCTTTCCGTTTACGGTACGGAGAAGGTCTTTGTGGACGGCGACGACACGCCGTATTCCAAGGCATTCCTCGCATCCGCTTATGCCTCCCGCGGAATCAAGGTGCGCTGCACCTCCGGTACCGCATCGGAGGCGCTGATGGGAAACGCGGAAAAGAAATCCATGCTGTACCTGGAAGCCCGCTGCCTGCTCCTAATTAAGGGCGCGGGGGTTCAGGGAACGCAGAACGGTTCGGTCAGCTGCATTGGACTTGCCAGCTCGGTTCCTTCCGGAATCCGTGCGGTGCTTTCCGAAAACCTGATCGCCGCCATGCTCGGCCTGGAATGTGCCTCCAGTAATGACCAGACGTTTTCTCATTCGGATATTCGCCGCACAGCCCGTATGCTGATGCAGATGCTTCCGGGGACGGACTTCATCTTTTCCGGCTACAGCTGCACACCGAACTATGACAACATGTTCGCCGGTTCCAATTTTGACGCCGACGATTTTGACGATTACAACGTGCTTCAGCGCGACCTGAAGGTGGACGGCGGCCTTCGTCCGGTAACGGAGGAAGAAACCGTGGCGGTTCGCTATAAAGCCGCCCGTGCCATGCAGTCGTTGTTTGACCGGCTGGGCTTTCCGCCCGTAACCGATGAACAGGTAGAACAATGCGTTTATGCACACGGCAGCAAGGATATTACGGCGAAGCGTAATGTAGAAGAAGACCTAAAAGCTGCAAAACGCGTAATGGACGGCGAAGTCAACGGGCTGGACATTGTCTGCGCGCTGTCGCAGACCGGCCACGAGGATGTGGCGCGTTCAATTTTGAACATGCTCAAACAGCGCGTTTCGGGGGATTATCTTCAGACCGCAGCAATTTTGGATCGCGATTTTAATGTGCACAGCTCGATTAATAATAAAAACGTTTACCAGGGCCCCGGAACCGGATACCGCCTGGAGGGCGCCGAGTGGGAAAAGGTCAAAAACATCCCGCAGGCGCTCGACCCGGATGAAATGTAAAGGAGAGAGGATAACATGGCATTGGATGAACAGCTTGTTGCGGAAGTGACCCGCAAGGTCATGGAAGAGCTCTCCCGGTACACCGCATCGCCGGCTTCCGCTCCGGCAGGTGCCGAGCCGGATTCCGACTTTACCATCACCGAAGTGGGCGAGGCCAAAGTCGGCACAAGCCCGGATGAGGTGGTCATCGGTCTGGCCCCCGCATTCGGTGATACCCAGACGAAAACCATCTGCGGAATTCCGCATTCCGAGGTTCTGCGCGAAATTGCCGCCGGAATTGAGGAAGAGGGGCTGCGGCCGCGCTTTATCCGCGTGGTGGATATTTCCGACGTTTCGTTTATCGCCCGACGTGCCGCTGGTTACAGCGGCTCCGGCATCGGCATCGGCATTCAGTCCAAGGGCACGACGGTTATTCATCAGAAAGATTTGTTCCCGCTGTCCAACCTGGAATTGTTCCCGCAGGCGCCGCTGATTACACTGGAAATCTACCGTAAAATCGGCAAAAACGCGGCGCGGTACGCAAAAGGCCAGTCGCCGGTTCCGATTGAAACGGAAAATGACCCCATGGTTCGTCCGACTTACCAAACCAAGGCGGCTGTTTTACATATTAAGGAAACACAGCAGATTCGCCCCGGCCAAAAGCCGGTGCAGCTGGAGGTGAAGTGGCGCAATGGATAACGCAACGGAGCATACGGTTGAAAATCTTGTCGCGCTGCTTGCCCGGGAGCTGAAAGCAGGAGAAGCACAGCAGTCAAAGCCGGAAAAATCGGCAGCAAGCGCTTCTCCGAAAAAAACAACCGGATATACGGCGGCGGATTACCCCATTCTGCAAAAGCACGCCGATTCCGTCAAAACACCGACCGGCAAAAGCATTTCGGACATCACCTTGGATCATGTTCTTTCCGGCAAGGTCGACATTAAGGACGTAAGAATTTCCGACGAAATGCTTCTGGCACAGGCGCAGGTGGCAGAAAGCGCAGGCAAAGCCCAGTTGGGACAAAACCTGCGGCGTGCTGCGGAACTGACGCGTGTGCCGGACGATACCATTATTAAAATGTACGATATGCTCCGCCCGAACCGTTCCACCAAAGCGCAGCTGCAGGAACTGGAGCAAACCTTACAGAACAGCTACCACGCTCCCCTGTGTGCGCAGCTGGTGCACGAGGCGGCGGAAGTCTACGAAAAACGCGGCATCCTTCATCCGTAACCGAAAGGAGGCTGCGAACTATGAGCGAAGCATCCGAAAACCGGTTTTCCTACCGGGAAAATAAAAAAATTGTGGTTGGAATTGATATTGGAAATTCCACCACGGAAGCGGTGGTTCTGGACAAAACCGCGGAAAAGCCTGTGTACCTTTCCTCTGCCATGAAGCCAACCACCGGTGTGAAAGGAACGCTGCGCAACGTGGAGGGCTGTATTGCCGCTTTGGACGAAGCGCTTTCCGCGGCAGGATTGAACCGCAGGGACGTGTGTTCCATCCGGATTAATCAGGCAGCTCCGGTTATCAGCGACCTTTCCATGGATACCGTCAGCGAAACGGTGGTTATCGGTTCGGCTATGATTGGCCATAACCCGGACACTCCGGGCGGCGAAGGTCTTGCTATGGGGTTGACGACACCGGTTCGTGAACTGGAAGCACAGGCTGGCCAAAAGGAAAATCTGGTGGCCATCGTGGATGACTGCCCCTATTATGAAGCCGCCAATCTGCTGAACCGTGCGTTTGAGCGCGGAATCAATGTGGTGGCCGCGATTGTGCGGCAGGACGACGGCGTGCTGATTGCCAACCGCCTGACCCGGACCATTCCCATTGTGGACGAAGTGAAGCGCATCGATCAGGTGGAGCTTCATGTTCCGGCCGCCGTCGAAGTTGCCCGGAACGGAGAAAGCATCCGAACGCTTTCCAACCCCTACGGAATCGCGGGGCTGTTCCATCTGGACGCCCAGCAGACCAAAGACAGCATTCCGGTGGCGCGCAGTCTGACCGGCTGCCGTTCCGGCGTGGTCATCCGGGCAAAGGGCGCTCAGGTAAAGTCGCGCCGGATTCCGGCGGGTACACTCCGTATGGAGGGTGAACGCAAAACCGTGGAGTTGGACGTGAACCGAGGCTCCGATGCGATTATGGCGGCGCTGGAACAGGCGGGCCGCCTGAAAGATGCTTCCGGGGAGGAAGGCACCAACGTCGGCGGGCTGATCCGCGGCATTAAGCAGACCATGGCGGAGCTGACGGAACAGCCGGTACAAGAGATGAAAATCTCTGACTTGCTGGCGGCGGATACCTTTGCGGCTGTTAAGGTCGGCGGGGCGTTGGCGGAAGAACATGCCATGGAAAACGTGGTGATGCTCGCCGCCATGGTGCAGACCTCCGCACTGAACATGAACCGCATTGCGCAGGCGTTGGAACGGCAGACCGGTGTAAGCGTGACCGTTTCCGGCAAGGAAGCGGAAATGGCGCTGAAAGGCGCGCTGACTACGCCCGGCTGCGAAACACCGCTCGCTATCCTGGACTTGGGCGGCGGTTCCACCGACGCGGCGCTGATCGATGAAACCGGAAAAGTGGTTTCCATCCATCACGCGGGCGCGGGGGAAATGGTCACCCGGATGATTAATCTGGAATTAAACCTCAATGACCGTGATACAGCGGAGCTGATTAAAAAGTTTCCGCTGGCCAAGGTGGAGGGGCTTTTGTACCTTCGGTTCGAGGATTCCAGCGTTCGGTTTGTAACCGAGCCGCTGCCGCCGCAGTACTTTTCGCGGGTGGTGGTTGTTACGGATGATGGGCTGGTGCCTATCCGGTCGGACAAAAAGCTGACTATGGATAAAATCGCTTCGGTCCGCCGCGCGGCAAAGAAAAAGGTGTTCCTTACCAACGCGCAGCGCGCACTGAAAGCGGTCGCTCCCGAAGGGGAAATCCGGCGCATCGGTTCTGTAGTTCTGGTCGGCGGCAGTTCGCAGGATTTTGAAATTGCGGATATTCTTTCTGAATATCTCAGCACCTACCGCATTGCGGCGGGGCGTGCCAATCTTCTAGGATTCCTGCCGCCGCACAGCGCAGTAGCCCTGGGTCTGGCGCTTTCGGAGTGAGCTGCATCGTTCACGCATTCAACCTCCAAAGGAGGAAAACCCAAACATGAGCAATCTTTACACCAAAAACGGAGATAACGGATTTGCCAGCACGATTACGCGCCGGATGATTCCGAAAAACAGCCCGATTTTTTCCTTGCTGGGCACGCTGGACGAGCTGAATTCGGCGCTCGGCGTGGCACGCAGCAAAATGCCCCCCGAGCCCGGTGAAATTGTCCGCTCCATTCAGCAGGACGTAATTTCCTTCAGTACGGAACTGGCGGGCGGGGAACGGTTTGCGACCAAAGAAAAAGTGTCCGCTATGGAAAAATCCATCGACCTGATTATGGAGTCCGTTCCGGAAATCACGGCGTTTATCACGCCGGGCGATAGTCCGGCCGGCGCGGCGCTGGACCTTGCGCGCACCATCGCGCGGCGCGCGGAACGTGAACTGGTCGCCAGCAAGCTGACCGGCGGCGTAACGCGGGAGGCTATGATGTGGGGCAACCGTTTATCCGATTTACTTTACGCCTTGGCGCGTATGATGGACGCGAAAGCGGCCGGCATTCCGGCGGCTGTTCCAGTTTCCGCAGCGCCGCAGGCAGTGGCTTCCGTTCCAGCCCCGGCAGGGGAAGAATTCCTAGATTTGGCACTCTGGCTGTGCCGGCAGGTGCTGAACAAAGCGAAGGAATGGAATCTTCCGGTGGTCACGGCGGTCTGCGACGCAGGCGCAAATCCGGTTGTACTGCTCCGCGCGGACGGCGCATACATCGCCAGCGTAGACATTGCGCAGAACAAGGCGTTTACCAGCTGCTCGCTGAAAATGTCCACCGAACAGCTCGGCACGCTCAGTCAGCCGAACGGCCCGCTTTACGGGATACAGAATACGAACGGCGGACGCATCGTGATTTTCGGCGGCGGCATTCCGCTGTTTGAAAACGGCCGTCTGCTGGGCGGATTCGGGGTAAGCGGCGGTTCAGCCGAGCAGGATACTTCCCTGGCACATTATGCGCAGGAACAGTTTGAACGGCGAAATGAAATGAAGTCTTAATCAATTAATTAAATTATCCGTGTTTTTACAGGTTTGTACGATAAAACGGTAAAAACGCATGGAAAAGGAGGAATATGCCTTGAATATACAGGAAAAAGAGATCGCGGAAATTGTTCGCAAGGTTCTGGAAGGCATGGGCGGCGCTTCCGCTGCGCCGGCCGATCAGGGTGTTGTGATTGACGGCAAAACGTATCTCGGCGTATTCAACGATATGAACGATGCCATCGAGGCGGCGTATCAGGCGCAGAAGGTACTGCGCGACATGTCATACGAACAGAGGGAAAAAATGATTTCCTGCATTCGCCGTCTCATTATGGAGGAAGCCCCCATTATGGCAAAGCTCGGCGTGGAGGAAACGGGCATGGGCCGCGTAGAGCACAAAATCCTGAAGCACCGCTATGTGGCGATGAAGACCCCCGGTACGGAGGACCTTCACACCGAAGCTATTTCGGGCGACAAGGGCCTGACGCTCCATGAAATGGCGCCTTATGGTGTCATTGGAGCCATTACCCCCAGCACCAACCCGAGCGAAACCGTGCTGTGCAACTCCATCGGCATGATTGCTGCAGGCAATACGGTGGTGTTTAATCCTCATCCGGGCGCAGTGAAAACTTCCCTTTACGCGGTCGACCTGGTCAACCGCGCGGCAAAGGAATCGGGTGCTCCGCTGAATCTGGCGGTTTCCGTTGCGAAGCCGACGCTGGCAACCAGCGACATCATGGTAAAACACCCGTACATTAAGATGCTGTGCTGCACCGGCGGCCCGGGCGTTGTAAAAATGCTTTTGTCCTCCGGCAAAAAGGCCATCGGCGCTGGCGCTGGCAATCCCCCGGTGATTGTGGATGATACCGCCGATATTCCAAAGGCCGGCAAAGACATTATCGACGGCTGCACATTCGATAACAATCTACCCTGCATCGCGGAAAAAGAAGTATTTGCCCTGCAGTCGATTGCCGACGAGCTGATTTACTACATGCAGCAGAACGGTGCTTACCTCATCAACCGTGACCAGATGCTCCAGTTGGAGAAGGTTGTACTGAAGGACGGCAAGAATGGCGAAAAGGTCATCAACAAAGCATGGGTGGGCAAAGACGCAAAGCTGATTCTGAAGCAGATTGGCATCGATGTGGGCGACGAAATCCGCTGCGTCATCTGCGAAGCGCAGGAACAAGACCACTTTGTCCAAATTGAGCTGATGATGCCGATTTTGGCCATTGTGCGCGTGCCGGATGTAGACACCGCAATTGACATGGCGGTTCGCGCTGAACACGGCAACCGTCATACTGCGCATATGCATTCCAAGAATATTGAGAACCTGACGAAATTCGCCAAGGCAGTGGAAACCACCATCTTCGTGAAAAACGCTCCTTCCTATGCAGGCATCGGCGTGGGCGGTGAGGGCCACTGCACGTTCACCATTGCGGGGCCGACCGGCGAGGGCCTGACCTCCGCCAGAAGCTTCACCCGCCGCAGAAGATGCGTTATGGTCGATTCGCTTCATATCGTATAAATCATTTTTATGGGAGGTTATCATCATGGATATTAATGCAAGCCAGATTGAGAGCATTGTCCGTTCCGTGCTTTCCAACATGGGTAACGTAACTACGGCTGCACCGTCCGGCATGGCAAGGGTTGCTATGCTGACTGCGGCAAAGCATTTCGAAGTCAAAGAATTTCCCATTCCGGAAATCGGCGATGATGAAATTTTGGTTAAGGTAGAAGGCTGCGGCGTTTGCGGCACCGACGTGCACGAATGGAAGGGCGACCCCTTTGGCTATATTCCACTGGTGCTCGGCCACGAAGGAACCGGTGAAATTATTGCGCTGGGTAAGAATGTAACACACGACACGCAGGGCCACCCGGTAAAGATCGGCGACAAAATCGTGACCTCCGTGATTTGCTGCAACCACTGCTGGAACTGCCTGAATCACCCGGAAGCACAGAATCTGTGCGAAAATCAGGGCATTCACGGCCTGATTCCCGACAGCCCGGATCATCATCTGGCAGGCTGGTTTGCCACCCACCTGCACATTAAGAAAGGTTCCACCTTCTTTGTGGTCAACGAGCTTTCTCTGGACCAGAGAATGCTGTTGGAACCCGCTGCTGTTACTACCCACGCGCTGGAACAGGGCAAGAAAACCGGACGCCTTAAGTTTAACAGCAAGGTGCTGGTGCAGGGCTGCGGCCCGATCGGCCTGATGATGATTGCCACCCTGCGCACCATGGGCGTCAACTACATCATCGCGTTGGACGGCAACGAAAAACGTTTGGAATTCGCCCGCAGGCTCGGTGCGGACGCAGTCATCAACTTTAAGGAGCTCACCACACTGGAGCAGCGCGTGGAAGCGGTAAAGGCCATGACGGACGGCGTCGGTGCGGACTTTGTGTACCAGTGCACCGGCAACCCGAACGCTGCATCCGACGCTTACAAATATGTCCGCCGCGGCGGCGGCCTGTGCGAAATGGGCTTCTTCGTCAATAATGGCGAATGCACCATCAACCCGCATTTCGATATCTGCAACAAAGAAATCATGTTGGTTGGTTCCTGGGATTATGGCGCGGACGAATACCCGAACACCATTGCCTTCATGAAGCGCGCGAAGGCACTGGGTCTGCCGCTGGAAGAACTGATTACCCATCGGTACCCGCTGGACCAGATGAACGAAGCGATGGAAACCAACATTTCTCAGAAGGGCATTAAAATCTGCTATATTGCGAAGTAAAACCGGATCCGGAATGAGGTGAGATTATGGCGTTAGGCATGATAGAAGTTTTCGGCTTTGCCACGTCGATTGTTGTTGCGGACGCGGCTGCAAAAGCCGGGAATGTAACCATAGTCGCGCTGGATAAAAACAAACCCGCGGCAGGTGACGCGGCGGAAGTTCCGCTGATTATGTCCGTAAAGATTCAGGGCGCTGTTTCCGACGTGGAACAGGCCGTGGAGGCCGGGGAACGGATTGCAAAGGAAAAAGGTCAGTTTATTTTGTCCCACATCATTTCCAACGAAGCGGATGACACCAAGAAAATGGCGAAAATCAACGCGGTTGGTCATGATAAATTCAATATCCTGGAATATTAACTGAAAAAAAGAAAAAGGAGATTACAGTTATGTTGGAAGCATTAGGTATGGTAGAAACCAGAGGTTTGGTCGCATCCATTGAAGCAGCAGATGCTATGGTAAAGGCAGCAAATGTCACTTTAATCGGCACGGAAAAAATCGGTTCCGGTTTGGTGAGCGTTATGGTGCGCGGCGATGTCGGCGCAGTGAAGGCAGCCGTTGAGGCCGGCGGTGCAGCCGCAGCAAGACTGGGCGAAGTCATTGCCACACACGTCATCCCGAGACCGCACACCGATGTAGAAAAGATTCTCCCTTCCGTAAAATAATTGCCGGACTGGCGGGAAAAAGGTCCATTTAATTCCGTTCACTTTGAAATGAAGAAAAGGAGAGCTTAATTATGTTGGAAGCATTAGGTATGGTGGAAACCAGAGGTTTGGTCGCATCCGTTGAAGCCGCGGATGCCATGGTAAAGGCAGCAAACGTCACCCTCATCGGCACAGAAAAAATCGGTTCCGGTTTGGTAAGTGTCATGGTGCGTGGCGATGTCGGCGCAGTAAAGGCAGCGGTTGAAGCAGGCGGCGCAGCCGCGGCAAGACTGGGCGAAGTCGTTGCCACACACGTCATCCCCAGACCGCATAGCGACGTAGAGAAAATTCTTCCTTCCCTGAAATAATAGTGGGGTGATTTTTGTTGGAAAAGGCAATCGCACTGCTTGAGGTGCAAGCGCTTGTTGCGGCCATTACCGGCCTGGACGCCATGCTGAAAGCAGCGGATGTTCGCCTGGTACATATTGAACGCAGGCTTGGCGGCCGTTTGGTCACCGTCGTCGTGGACGGCAGCGTTTCGGATGTTCAGGCGGCGGCCCTCGCGGGGAAAGCAGCTGCCGAAAAAGTCGGCAAGGTAAAGCTCTGTGAGGTCATTGCCCGTCCTCATCCTGAAATTCAGAAATTCATCTACACAGACTCGGAACTGTAAGCGTGGAGATCCGGATTTTCAAACGTTCTCAGCGAAAGGATGGTCATCGTTATGGCAGCCAAGAATGAAAAAAATGAACCGCTAGAAAAAAACGAAGGCACGGGGAAGAAATCGCAAACCCCGCAGGTAAAGCAATCTGTCATCGCCGCAACGGACCCCCAGGTTCTAAACATGGTGGAAAAATCGCTGGCCGCAAAACAGCAGCCCGCACCGGAACCGGCGAAGAGAAAAACGAGAGCCGTTTCGAATACGGCACATCAAAATACAAAAAAGGAGCGTTATGAAATGGAAGCATTAGGCATGGTGGAAACCAGAGGTTTGGTCGCATCCATTGAGGCGGCAGATGCTATGACGAAAGCTGCAAACGTTACACTCATCGGCACGGAAAAAATCGGTTCCGGTTTGGTAACCGTTATGGTGCGCGGCGATGTCGGCGCAGTGAAAGCAGCCGTTGAGGCGGGCGGCGCAGCCGCGGCAAGACTGGGAGAAGTCATTGCAACTCACGTCATTCCGAGACCGCATTCGGACGTTGAAAAAATCCTTCCCAGTGTAAAGTAAGATTGTTGCGTTTCACAGGTTTTTTGCAAAGCACCTGACCGTTCGGCGGCGGGACGACGGTTCCGCCGCCCTTTTAAATCATGCCGGTACCAATTCATAAGCGGGAAAACGCTGTGGTAGCGGCAGCGGAGGAGGATTTTTATGGCAGTGGACGAAAAAGTAATTCAAGAAATTGTCCGGCAGATTTTGGCTGCCAAAGGTTTGCAGTCCGCTCCGGCAGAGCCAAAGAAGGAAGCACCGCAGGCATCTGACGAATTTCCGATTATTCCGGTGGGCGTATCTGCACGCCATGTGCATCTTTCCAGAAAGGATATGGATACCCTGTTCGGGCCGGGCAGCGAGCTGACGCCAATCAAACCGCTGATGGGCGGGCAGTACGCCGCTAAAGAACAGGTAACCATCATCGGTCCCTCGCTGCGTTCCATTGAAAGGGTGCGCGTGCTTGGCCCACTCAGAAAACAGTCCCAGGTGGAAATTTCCGCCACCGATAGCTTTGTTTTAAAGGTGAAGCCTCCAGTTCGGCCATCCGGCGACCTGAAGGGTTCTGCGGGAATTACAATCGTCGGCCCGAAAGGCGTGGTAAAGCTGGAGGAAGGCTGCATCATTGCGAACCGGCACATCCACATGTCCCCAGAAGATGCGAAACGCTTTGGCGTGAAGGACGGGGATTATGTGAACACGCTGGCGGAGGGCGAACGCAGAACCATGCTGTACGGGGTTCAAATTCGCGTCAGCCCGGAATATACCCTTGAAATGCATATTGACACGGATGACGCAAACGCCATCGGGTTTAAAGATAAAACCGAAGTAACCATGTTTAAAAGGTAGGAACTCCTGCCTTCATCCGATGAAAGGAAACGGTAGCTTATGTTAAGCGGAAAAGTGATTGGTACCATTGTATCCACCCGTAAGGTGGAATCTCTTGTCGGCTCAAAATTTCTGGAAGTACAGCTTTTCCGGGACGGGAAAGACACAAACGAATACATCATTGCCATTGATACGGTCGGCGCAGGAATCGGGGAAAAGGTTTTAATTACCACCGGAAGCGGCGCAAGGCTTGCCCTGGACCGTCCGGATACCCCGACAGATGCGGTGATTGTAGGAATTATTGACTGAGCAAATGCGTTCTGGTTTTCCCGCTTGGGAAAGAACGCGATAGAATGCAGGAAGGGAAGCGTCCGATGAACTTAGAAGAACTCAGGGAAAAGATTAAAGCGGCTGGCGTAATCGGAGCAGGCGGAGCCGGGTTCCCAACCCATATGAAGCTTGCGCCCGGTATCGATACGGTGCTGGTCAACGCGTCGGAGTGCGAACCGCTGCTTTACACGGATTATGTGATTTTGCAGCAGCACATGGACCGTGTGGCAGCTGGTGCAGAGGCGATGGCACAAGCGCTTGGCGCAAAGCAGGTGCTGATTGCCATGAAAGCGCACACCGCCGCACGGCTGGGCTGCCGGGAAGGCGACGCCGCGGGTGTTAGCGCAAAGATAAAAACTCTGCCGGACGTTTATCCCATCGGGGATGAAATTATTTTGATTTATCAGGCACTGGGAAGAATTGTGCCGCCCGGCCAGCTCCCGTCCAAGGTGGGGGTTGTCGTCATTAATGTGGAAACCGCTTATAACGTATACCATAGCCTCAGCGGAATTCCGGTAACGGAAAAGTGGATTACCATCGGCGGGAAGGTTCCAAATCCGATGGTGGTAAAGGTTCCCATTAACTGTGATGTGAAAACCGTGCTGAAGGCGGCCGGGGTTACGGTCCCGCAGGACTGCACCGTAGTCGACGGAGGCCCTGCGATGGGCATGCCGATAAACCCCGCCACCGCAAGAATAACGAAGAAAACAAAATCGCTGCTGATTCTCCCAAGCGAGATTCCGGCGATTGCTTTTAAATCACTTTCCGCGCAGCGCGCGGTCAGGCGGACATCTTCCGCCTGCTGCCAGTGTTCTTACTGCACGGATATGTGCCCGCGCCACCTGATCGGCTACCCGATTCAGCCGCATAAAACCCTCCGGGCCGTCGGCTCTGAAGTGATTAGCCACCCGGATGACCTTTTGACCGCGTCGCTTTGCTGCGGCTGCAGCGTCTGCACGCTGATGGCCTGCTGCCAGGGAATTTCCCCTTCGGTCACCATGTTTGAAGTGAAAAAGAACCTTGGCAAAAACCGGATTGGCTACCGGAGTACAGAGCCAACGACGCCCGACCCAAACCGTGATAACCGCATGATTCCGGTTAGCCGCTTTAAAAGCCGCATTGGCGTGGCTGAATTTGACCGGGTCGCGCAGTACCGGGAGGATTTTAAAATTTCGCAGGATGTGTTTACGCTTCCGCTTTCCCAGCACGTCGGCAAGCCGTCTGTGCCGGTGGTAAAGGCAGGGGATACGGTGCAGGCCGGGCAGATGATTGCACGGGCGGACGAAGGAATCTCCGCAGCGCTGCATACTCCAGTTGCCGGAACCGTGCGGAGCGTAACGGAAACCGCAATTCAAATCGCATCGGAAGGAGTGAAGTAAGATGGAATATTCTGTAGGAGTACTCGAAATGAAAAGCATCGCCATGGGTGTTCAGGCTTCCGATGACGCACTGAAGGCGGCGGGCATTCGCCTAATATCCGCACAGCCGATCTGCCCCGGCAAGTTTGAGCTGATTATTACCGGCGAGCTTGCGCAGGTGAACGCAGCAATGGAGAAAATCCGCACTTCTTATGAAACATACCTGGTGGATTCCACGCTGATCGGCCGTATTGAGCCCAGTGTGGTTAGGGCGCTTCTGGGTGCCCAGCCCGAATCGAAAAAGGGCGCAATCGGCACCATCGAGACCTACTCGATAGCCAGCGCCATTCAGGCGGCAGATACCGCTGTAAAATCCTCCAATGTGGAAATTGTGGAATTGAGGACCGCCCGCGGCGTGGGCGGGAAGGGAATTGTATTCCTGTCCGGTGAAATCGCCGACGTTACGGCGGCCGTGGAAAACGGTTCCCGCTACGCCAAAGAGCAGGGCGTATTTGTGGCCAGCACCGTTATCGGTTCGCCGCATGAGGAGCTGTGGAATTTCATTTAACGGGTTAAATTTTATTTTTTATTGCACGGCTTCCAATCCGATACGGTGTCAGACTTTTATTTCCGTTTGGAATCCGTTTACCGTAAAGAAAGCAGGAACTTGCCGATAAGTCCCTGCTTTCTTTGTAATACTACTCACAGGCGCTGCCGCTTTTGACAAAAATAGAGGGTTATTGCGAAACTTTTATTTCGC
The DNA here is from genome assembly GCA_012839345.1 of Clostridiales bacterium. Lineage (GTDB taxonomy): Bacteria > Bacillota > Clostridia > Oscillospirales > Acutalibacteraceae > Caproiciproducens. The sequence goes on from DUNN01000033.1 coordinate 55,484, forward strand.
AATAACCCCAGGATTTATGTATTATCAGGACTTCAGAGGGAACGAGATATTACAGCTTCTTAACCCACTCTTCCATGTTGTCCTTATAGAAGGAATACGGTTTGCCCACAACAACTTCCGTGCCTTTGTCCGCCGGATGCTGAATGGTTTCAAAAGTTCTCGACGGGTAACTGCCGAATTCGGCTAGTTTGAATGTGGAACCCACTGCACCGGTATAACCATCATTCAAAGCTGCCCATGTTGCACCAGCTGCAACGCGGCCAAGGTCATATACATCCCACAGGAACATATACGGGCAAATAAAGTCAAATGCGTTGTCGGATGATTTCGCAGGCATAAAGTTGGACATTTCGCTTGGAAGTCCAAGACCGGTCAGTTTAATCTTGCAGCTCGGGTTGGATTTCAGAGCCTGGCCGGCTGCGACCATGCCGACGGTTGTTGGGGAAATAATCACGTCCACATTGTTTTCAGAAATGAATGCGTTCGCCTGGGTAGTGCTTGCAGTCGGGTCATCGTTGCCATACTTCTTGGTTAGTGTTGCGCTGACCTTGCCCTTGTACACGTCGCGTTTCAGTTCCTCTTCCATTCGTGCAATCCAACCGTTTTGAACCGGAGTATCAATGGAGGCGGACAGAACGCCAAACTTAATTTCTTTGCCGGAGTAGCTCTTCAGGGCCTCTTCACAAGCGGATTTTAGGTCGCCGTCGGAGGGATAATCCTTTTTCATGGCGATCAGGGTAGCGGCTTGCACCAAAGACTGCCCAATTCCCTCTTGGCTGGTCGGGTCAACATGCGTAATGCGGTAATCCGGGCTTGCCTTGGAGTCAACCGATATAATTTTGATTCCCGCGTCCTTTGCCTTTTTGAAAACCTCATCATAACCGGTATCGCCGTTGGTAGAGATGGTAATGCTGGCAACCTTTTGTGTAATCAGTTCATCGATCAGTTTTACCTGAGCGGCAACTGTTGTTTCAGCGGGGCTCTTGTAAGCAGGCTTTCCGCCGTTCTTTGTAATTACTTCCTGGAACCCTTCGTACATCTTGTCACCGAAAGAGTTGCCGGTGCTCTTGAACATGAATATGTTGGCACCTTGAAGGTCTCCTCCGCCGCCCTGCGCGGCGCCGTTGTCCGCGGCCGGACCGGTGGTGGGCTGAGTGCTGGTACATCCGAACAGGGATGACAGGGCGATTGTTGCCGACAGTACGAGAGCTAAACCTTTTTTCATTTTCAAATCCTCCTTTAAAAATTTAAATGCGGCAATGGCATGGCTGGTATCTTAAGTGAAATACCGCGCGAAAGATGGTGAGCCACATTTAATTTGACAAAGTAAACTGGGGTACAGGGGAAGTGCTGGAAACGGTTTTTCCCTCCTTTCCGATACGTTTTTGTAAATGCAATAATCCTTCGGATTTTATCGCAAGAAGAATGTGAGTTCAGTCCGGACCACTGCATTTTCAATTATTTTGAAAGAGCCCTGTTTGTTTTCATATTCTGCTGCTTTAATTCATCCTTCATGGCTTTTGTTGTTTGTGCGCACTTTTTGGTTAACGCGGCAATTTTATCCTCATATGCCTTTCGTTTCGCTGCTTTGTCCGCTTCGGAAAGCGATGTGTCATGTTTGAGCGCTTTCATCTTATGGCGGATTTCGGTGACTTCTTCGTGGCAGCGGATATTCACCGCTTCAATGTTTTTATTGTTCGCATAGAAGAGCTTTAATTTGATTTCATCAATCAGCTGTTTGTTAAAGTAAGGAATCAAAACCGCGACAATCAGGATAATGCCGGTAAAAATTTGTCTGGTGTTTGTATCCACGCCGAGCAAACCCATGGTGTAGGAAAGAAAGGCCATAATCAGGGTTGCAATTACCGGGCCGTAAACCTTGCCTTTGCCTCCGCTTGTGGATACACCGCCCAAAACAGCGATGGCAATAACGTTCATTTCATAGCCTTTTCCCATGGTAGAACTTAAGCCGCCGCCCATACGGCCTACAAAGAAGATGGAGGAAACGCCGGCCATAAATCCCATGATTACAAATACCAGGATTTTGGTACGGGTAACATTGATTCCGGAATATAGGGAGGCCACCGGGTTGTTGCCGATCATATAGAGCGTGCGCCCGAATTTCCCTTTATGGAGCACAATCGCAAACACGGCAGCAAGGGCTAAAAAGATCAGCAAAGCGACGGGAATTCCCAATATGTTGTCCCAGGCCAGATCCTGAAACCATTTCGGAAAGTTTTTCAGAACATTTACATCCAGCCGGATTTTGACAATGCCGCGGAACAGAGAAGAGGTTGCGATGGTCACAATGACGGCAGGCATCCCTATTTTAGCAACCAGTACGCCGTTAAACAGCCCGCAGAGCACGCCGGCCAGCAGCCCGCACAAGACGACAATTAGGTCATTCATGCCTGCGTCTTTTAAAAGACCCATGACCATTCCGCAGACCACCATGATGGAAGCAACGGAAACGTCAATATCGCCAAGCAGCAGGATGAAGATCATCCCCAGCACCATACAGGACAAATCCATGCCGGACTGTATGATGGACGGAATGGTGTTTGCCGCGAAATAGTAATTTGGCTTTGCAATCATCAAAATGACATTAATGAGTACTAAAATGTAAACCAGAATCATTTCCCACTTCACAAGAAAACTGTTGAGCTTAAATTCTTTTTTTACGGTGAGGCTATGGGAGGGAGTATTCACAGAGCTCATATCATCGCGCCCCTTTCTTTCAGAATCCGTTTAATGGTCATTCTTTCCGTAAAGATGTTGATTGCGACCGCGACGATGATGATAGCGCCTTGAATCGCATCCTGCCATACGCTGAGCCCAGGCAGCAAACCGATAAAGTAGGAAATCACGCTCATCAACACGGCACCGATTACAACGCCGTCAATCCGTCCGGTGCCGCCGATCAGGCTGACGCCGCCCAGCACACAGATTGCGATGGCCTGCATTTCAAAGCCGTCTGCAATGCCGTAGTAGCAGATCGAATAGTTGGCAGTGTAAAGAACCCCTGCAAGGCCGCTCAGAGCGCCGCACAGCACATAGGACATTACGGTGACGTTGCCAATTTTAATGCCCGAAACATGGGCGGATTCCACATTGGTGCCAACCGCATAAATTCTTCTGCCCGGCTGAGTGTAGGACAGAAAGACCCCGGCAACGAGGAACAGGATGATTGTAATCCAGGTAATGTTGTAAATGCCAAGAATACTGCCTTGGGACATTACTGTAAAGTCTTCGGTAAATTTATTCGGGAACAGCCATACGCCGCCGCTGATCAGGAAGGCAAGGCCGCGGTATATGTACATGGTAGCCAGTGTAGCAATCATGGGGGTCATTTTTAATTTGCCGATCAGAAATCCGTTGAACAGTCCGCAGAGCGCACCTATGGCAAGCGATACGATGACCCATACGATTGCGGGAACCGAAGGGTTTTGCGTCATTAACGTGGTAGAAATTACGCCGGACAGGCTCAATGTGGAGGCAATTGAAATATCGATGCCGCCGGTCAGAATAACAACCATTTCGCCAATCGCAAGAATTGCATAGATGGAGTTGTTGCGGAGCATTGCAACCAGCGACGCGGGTTGATACATTGCGGGTGTAATAAATTTTGCAAGGAGCCCGAGCAGGATCAGTGCGACAATTAGGCCGAACTGCTTATAATTCAGAATCCGCTCAAATATGGACTCTTGCTTCTGTGCGGAAGTTCTTGTTTTTGGAAATGCGGCCATTCTTTTATGCCTCCTTTTTCAGTTCTACCGGTTCTTCATGCTTCATTACCATGGCTTCCATAATTCTTTCCTGTGTCGCATCCTTTACATTGAATTCTCCGGATACACGACCGGACTTCATCACGACAATGCGGTCAGCCATGCCAAGAACTTCAGGCATTTCCGAAGAAACCATAATGATGGTGTAGCCGCTGGTGGCGAGTTGGTTCATGATTTCATAAATTGAGTTTTTCGCACCGACGTCGATTCCTTTTGTCGGTTCATCCAGAATCAAGACTTTCAAATCGCAGTTCAGCAGTTTGGCAAAGACGACCTTCTGCTGGTTGCCGCCGGAAAGAGCCGAAGGCGGAGCGGCGATATTCTTTGCTTTCAGCTGGATTTTTTCGCAAAGCTGAATTGCCTTATTCATCTCCTGATTATTATCCAGCAGCCCTTTTTGTACGAAATTGTCTAGTACCGCTGCGGAAACATTCTGAAAAATTGGCAGCTGGTAAACCAGACCCTGAATCTGACGGTCCTCCGGAAGCAGTCCAATCCCGTGGTTTAGCGCGTCGATCGGGCTTTTGATATTGACTTTTTGGCCATCCAGATAAACGCTGCCGCTGTCCGGCTGCATGATCCCGAAAATGGTTTGGCAGACTTCAGTTCTGCCCGCGCCGACTAAGCCGGTCAGAGCCAGAATTTCCCCCTTGCGCGCTTCAAACGAAACATCTTTAAAATATCCTTCCTTGGAAAGATGCTCTACCTTTAGCACAACGTCGCCGATGACGGCTGTTTTCTTTGGATACAGCTGATCCAATTCACGACCGACCATGGCCTGAATCAGTTTTGCGTTGGATATTTTATCAACATCCCAGGAGCCAATGTATTCCGAGTCGCGGAATACGGTAACACGGCTGGCACAGCGGTACATATCCTCGAATTTGTGGGTAATGAGAATGATGGAAACACCGTCATCACGCAGCCGGTCTACAATTTTGTACAGCTCTTCGCATTCGTGCTTGGTCAGGGAGGCGGTCGGTTCATCCATAATGAGGATCCGCGCATCCCGGGAAAGGGCCTTGGCAATTTCAACAAGCTGCTGCTGTGCGACGCTCAGGGACCGCATCGGTTTTGTTACGTCGATTTCATCGCTGAGGTTAGAAATGATTTCTTTTGCCTTTTTTCTCATATCCGCCCAGCGATAAAATCCAAGCTTGGTTTTCAATTCCTGCCCCATAAAAATATTTTCCGTAACGGAAAGGTCCGGAAAGGAAGTGACGTGCTGGTAAATTGCCGCAATGCCGAGATTTTGGGAATCAACGGTGGAATGAAAAGAAACTTTTTCGCCATCCAGCATCATAATGCCGCTGTCGGGCTGATGCACGCCGGTTATGACCTTAATGAAGGTTGATTTTCCGGCTCCGTTTTCCCCCATTAGGGCGTGAACCTCTCCTTTTTTCAGCTGAAACTGCACTCCGTTCAATGCAGTAACGCCGTCAAAGGTTTTTACAATGTCCTTTAACTCAAGTATGTAATCATTCATATTAATCCCCTTTCCGGTTTAAATATTTCAGTACATTTTCACAGTTTTTTCGGGCCTTGTACCAGAATCATACGCAAAGTTTTTTGCAAAAACAATATCAATTCTTGCTTTTTGATATGCAATAATTGCTTTATGATGCTTGATTACTCATTTTTGATAAATAAGGTGTATGTTTTTGTCAGTTTAGACGGGAGAGTTACATATGAAAGTTAAAAAAAGATTAATACAGTCAAAGTATATGGAAATCAACAACTTCAATCCAGACCATTCGGAGAAATTTCCCTTTTCGATTAAACGCTTCGGCTATTGCTTAGATCGAAAGTTCTCTGTGGGAGACGAAGAAAATATCAATGATATTTTGATCTTGCTTTCATTGACCAGTGTCGTCGAATTTTTTCACCATCGGGACGTTCGATATTTGAATCCGTATGATCTTGTGATTTCAGCCTGCCATGCACCGCTCCGGTTTAATGCGGTTGGCCGTGAAAAATGGAGTTTCTTTTACGTCATCTTTGACGGGGCACAGGCAAAATATTTTTACAATCTGATTCGTCCGACGAACAATATCATGAGAATTAATCCGTTTTCGAGCATCATCGATTTGTTTATTGATCTGACGGAAGTGAAATACGATGGTTCCCTTCTTTCCAGTATGCACCAGAGCATGCTGATTCACAGTCTGCTTTACGAACTGTACAGCGCTTCCTGTGACATTGTGGTATGCAAACACATGATTCCAGCTCAGGATACGGATGTCAACATCGCGATTAACTATATTAATACGCATTATCATGAGCCGCTTTCGGTTGATATTATCTGCAATAAGGTTTGCCTATCCAAATATTACTTCTGTAAAATTTTTAGGGAACATACCGGCATTTCGCTGTACCAGTACATTAACCAGTGTCGTGTGAATAAAGCGAAGGAACTGCTGTCGTATTCTAAGCTTAGCGTCAACGACGTAGGGGCGACCGTGGGATTTAAGAATCCGGTCACTTTTATCCGCAATTTTGAAAAATATACCCGCATGACGCCAAGCGAATACCGAGAGAATTTCTGAGGACACACAAAAATGAAAAGCAACGGCGGTCCGCAAATGCGGACCGCCGTTGCTAATCAAAAGAGAAACCATAAAAAATACAGGGGACCGCGGTTGCGGTCCCCTGCTAACAAGAAGGAATTTTTCCAGAAAGGGGGACTTTCTGAATAAAATAGTTTTGTACGCTTACTTAATTTCGCTTGGAAAGAACGTCGGTTTCATACTGTTTGATTGACTGGAACCAGTCGCCCTGCGGCACGCCGCTCTTTTCACAGTAGGCATCCCATACGTCGCCAAACGGGAAGGTCTTCATTTCCTCGTTCATCACGAGTAGCTGCGTAAAGTCCGCGTTGTCCTGCATCTCTTTCATGGCCTTGTTCGGCATCAGCATGGCGTACAGAAGCGCTTTCTGCATATTGCGGGTGCCAATAACCCAGGCAGCAACGCGGTTAATGCTGGCATCGAAGAAGTCCAGTGCGATGAGCACACGGTCCAGCGCATCATTGCGGACAATTTCCTTCGCAATTTCCTTCAGCTCATCATCCAGAATTACCACATGGTCGCTGTCCCAGCGGACCGGGCGGGAAACGTGGAGCGCTACCTTATCAGCGAACACCAGCATGGAGGAAATTTTGTCGGAAACAACTTCTGTGGGGTGGTAGTGACCAGTGTCCAGCAAGCAGAGCTTGTTGTTCTTGGCCGCGTAATTCATATAGAATTCGCTGGAACCGACGGTGTAAGATTCCACGCCGATTGCGAATACCTTGGATTCAATGGTGTCAATGACATAGCGCTCGTCAACCTTCTGGGAGAAGATTTCATCCAGAGATTCCTTTAAGCGCATGCGGGGGCCGAGGCGGTCCCCTGGAATGTCCTTCATGCCGTCCGGAATCCAGATGTTGCACAGGCAGGGCTGGCCAAGCTCTTTGCCAAAGTATTCGGCAATGGTGCGGCAGGCTTTGCAGTGCTTAATCCAGTAATTCCGCACGACGGGGTCGGGGGAAGAAAGGGTAAGGCCGTTCTTGACCATGGGGCTGGAAAATAGGGTGGGATTAAAATCAAGGCCCAGTCCACGTTCTTTAGCAAATTCCACCCATTTGGCAAAGTGTTCGGGCTTTAATTCGCTGCGGTCCACTTTTTCGCCGTTGGTAATGGCGTAAATTGCATGCAGGTTGATTTTGTTTTTACCGGGAATCAGGCTGAGTGCTTTGTCGATGTCTGCCATCAGTTCTTCCGGGGTGCGTGCTTTTCCGGGGTAGTTGCCCGTAGTGGCAATGCCGTCCGACGCACCGCCGAAATCCTCAAATCCGTTCACGTCGTCGCCCTGCCAGCAGTGGATGGAAATTTTTACGTTAGCGAGTTTTTCAAGGGCCGCGTCGGTATCCACACCGATTTTTGCATAAGCCTTTTTTGCTTCTTCATATCTCTGATTGGGCATGCTTACATCTCCTTATTTCTATATTTAATGAAATTCTTTAATTTCGAAGGATTCGGCGACTGCCGCGCGCGCAGCGGTCAGGTCGGCAAACACGCCGTCCTTCAGCATCTGCGCCAGCAAATTGCCGATTGCCGTGGCCTCTACCGGGCCGGCCAGCACCGTTTTATGTGTGTACTGCGCGGTTAATGCGTTGAGAAAATCGTCTTTGGTGCCGCCGCCCACAATGTGGACCGCCGGATACTGCACACCCGAAACTTCCTCAATTTCGCGTACGGTGTCGCCGTAGCTTTTGGCAAGGCTGTGATAAATACAGGCGAACAACTGGCCAGTGCTTTCCGGCACCTGCTGATGGGTGCGCACGCAGTAGTCCCGAATGGCCTGTGTCATGTTGGCGGGGGACAGGAACGAAGCGTCGTTTACATTAATACGGGACGGGAACGTTTCGTTTTGCCGTGCCATGTCGCACAGTTCGTCAAAGCTGAGTTTATGTTCCAATTCACGGCGTGCAGACTGAATGATCCAGAGCCCCATAATGTTTTTCAAGAAGCGGAAGCGGTAATTGTAGCCGCCTTCGTTGGTGAAGTTCAGGCGCTGGCTGCGCATGCTGCAGTCGGGTTCCATGCGCTCCACACCCATCAGCGACCAGGTGCCGGAGCTTAAGTAAATGCCGTCGTTCGCAGGAACTGCCATGACGGCAGAACCGGTGTCGTGCGTTGCAGGCAGAACCACTTCGCAGTCGAAGCCGACTTCCTTCTGAATTTCCGGCAGAAAGTTCCCTACCACGGTTTTTGGCATAAAAATTTCGCCGAAGATGGATGGGTTGATGCCGAGCTTTTGCAGCAGTTCAGTGTCCCAGGTTTTGTTCTTCGCGTTGACCAGCTGGGTGGTGGTCGCGTTGGTATACTCGTTTTTCTTTACGCCGGACAGGAGAAAATTGAAATATTCCGGAACCATCAAAAAGCTTTTGGCCCGTTCCAGATACTCCGGAGTTTCCTTTTTGATGGCCATCAGCTGATAGATCGTATTAATTGCCATCTTCTGAATTCCGGTGCGTGCGTACAGTTCATCCGGTGGGACGATTTTTGCAACTTCCTCATCCATGCCGTTGGTGCGTAAATCGCGGTAGGCTACCGTGTCGCCGATGATGCGGTCGTTTTCATCCAGTAGCACAAAATCCACACCCCAAGTGTCGATTCCCATGCTGGACGGGATTTTTCCAAGCTCTTTGCAGCGCTTCAGGCCGTTTTTAATTTCCGTAAACAAACGGTCGAAATCCCAGCAAAGGTGGCCGTTCTTGGAATGAAGACCATTTTCGAAGCGGTATACCTCTTCCAGAACGATTTTTCTATTTTCCAGACTGCCCAGAATATGTCTGCCGCTGGAAGCGCCGATATCCACCGCCAGATAATATTTGCTCATAATACATCCTCCACTCAAAAACTGCTTTCTGCATTCATTTTACCGAAGAGAAATGGAAAAAATAAGGACGTAGTTTGAAAAAAACTACGTCCTTATTTGCAATATTTTGAATTAACGTCTGCGGTATTCTTTGGGGCTTACCCCATAGGTGGAGCGGAAAATCCGATAAAAATAACTGGTGTTGTCATAACCCACTGCGTTGATGATGTCCGAAACGGAAAGGTTGGTGTCGTTTAAAAGCTGTACTGCCTTGTTCAGGCGTTTCTGCTGCAGTAGCTCCTTAAAGCTGCTGCCGGTTGCTGCTTGAAGCAGCCGGCTCAGTTTATATACCGACTGGTTCACCTGTGCTGCAAGGTCGGTCAAAGTACCGCTGCGGTAATGGTCCTCAATGTATTTCAGCGCGGTAAAAACAAGACGGTTTTCGTAATGCTCAATGCTGCCGCTGTCGATCAAATCGGCGCGGTTGAGCAGATGCATGAACAAAAGCCCCATTGTGTACTGGTTGACCTTGTCGTTGTTGTTCTGGCGGTTTAGAATGGACCAGACCAAGTTCTCCACCAGATTTTGGACCGGAATCACAGAAGCTGCGCTGAAGTAAAGATACTGGCCTTCGTTTTCCTCTTGACAGAGGGTGCTGACCAAAAATTTTCCGATGACGTTGTCCTTTTCAATCATCTGGAACGCAACGTCGAAAAATTCGGGGAGTACAATAAAATTAATGGCAATATCGTTTTGGGAAGCAGGCAGGATTTCATGAAAGGTGTGCTGGTTGAAGAACAGAAGATCACCCTGCCGCAGTTCCACTTTGGAAGTAGAATTGATGATGTGGGTCGTTTTGCCGGAGCACATGTAAACGATTTCAATATAATTGTGCCGGTGCTTTGGAAAATGGACGAACCTTGCGTTCGGGCGTACGTCAATCAGCTTGCCGCGGCGCAGCAGCTTTCGGCTGTCCACCACAAAGTCCTTTGCTTCGGAATAAATGCTTTTGTCTACTTCCCGCCGCTTTTGCAGGTATCCCTGTTCTTCCTCCGTGATTTCCATAAGCTTTCGCATGATTTCCTGATCCATGTTGCGCCAGTCCTTTCACGGCCCTTCCTGCCAAAATCCAATCTTTACATGAATCATACGATATCCGTACTGAAATGTCAAACAAACGCGGGAGGGAGGCCTGCCGCAGGGCAGAGCCTCCCTCTCGTAATCGTCAGGAACCACGGATGAATGCAATTCGCAAGCCGCTCAGGTCAGGAATGCAGCGGCTTTCATTGCTGCCGGACGACGGAGTCAGTGATCCCTAGGAATCCTGGATTCCATAGAATCAAAGATTCTTTAGAATTTAACATAGAATTCCTTTTTTGCTCCGCAAATCGGGCAGTTGTCCGGTGCCTGGTTCAAAATGGTGTGGCCGCAGACCGGGCAGACATAAATGGCTTCCAGTTCAATGTCCTTTCCTTGCCGGGCGGCGTCCTGAGCCATCTTGAATAACGCGGCATGGGTTTTTTCCGCTTCCAAGGCAAAGTGGAACGAACGCTGTGCACCTGCTTCTTCCTGGAATTTCGCTGCGTTCAGATAAACTGGGTACATCTGCTCCACTTCGTGGAGTTCCCCGTTGATGGCACCCTGCAGATTGTCAACGGTTTTTCCAACGCCGAAAACAGCACCCGCCGGTACGGTGGCATCGGCTGTATCACCACCGATTTCACGGAAATGGTTTCCGGCATGCACGCGCTCCGCGAAGGAAATGGCCTCAAACAGTCTTGCAATATTGGGGAAGCCTTCTTTTTTGGCCATATCTGCCCAAATCAGGTAACGCATGTGCGCCATGCTTTCTCCACCGTAAGCGGAATGAAGAAAATCGGAAGTCATTGCATTTTTTACTGCCATATTGATTACCCCCTAAAACATTTAATAATTTATATTACTGATAGAAATACCTGAAGAATGCGTAAAAGGAAGGGAAAAGGTGCGGATTAGAACTCGGCTTTCCACAGCCCGTGCAGATTGCAATATTCATAGACGGCACCGGAAGGAACGTCTTCAAATTCGGCAATCGGTTGCATACCGGGTTTCAGGAAAACAAACTGTACCTTGTCTTCCGTTACAAGGGCGATCCATTCAATATGATGTTCTACCTCCATAGGATGCAGGATGGAACCAATGGTTACCTTCAGCTTACCGTTTTCCCTTGTAATTGCGGGAATATGTTTTTCCTGAACAGCTTCGGTTGTGTTGGCTTCCAGCTTCGTCATGGGTTGTCCGCAGCAGGTCAGGGTTCCGCCGCCGTTTTTCAGCAGGGCAACAACATTGCCGCATATCTTACAACGATAAAAAGTTACATTTGGCATTTTACATTACTCCTTTATTACACCATTTCGGTGTTTTATTTCTTGAATTTATATTCTTCTCTATTGATAAAATGAACCGATTATTCGAATACGATGATGGCATCTTCCCGCTTGATGCGCAGAAGAAGGGTTTCCAGAATCCGGAATACGTGGTTCAGGTCCTTTTGCTCCAGATACGCCGTAGCCAGATCCTGACCGATTACCAAATCCATATTTTCCGGTTCGGGGCATGCCAGAATCGCTTTGGAGCTGCCCAGCGCCGGCGCGTTCAAAACCTTGCGGCCCAGCAGCTTTTCAATCCGGTCCAGTTCCAGCAGCCCGGTTCCGGGCTGAATCCGCTGAAGCTGGTAGTAAACGTCTGGGCTGACAATCAGCACCAGAGAACCGTGAATTCCATTCTGTACCAAGGTGGCTACCCCGGCGGCAATGTCGGAAAAAGCGTTTTCACCGGAGGACCAGTCGCTGCGCTTGATTTTACGGCTCCCGGGGGCGGTGAGCATTCCTTTGAAACCGTGCGCTTCCTCGCCGAAATAAATGAAACGGTCTTCCTTCAGGGCGCAGGCTTGTGCGGCTCGTTTTGCTGCGGAGAAATCAAATGGGAACCCCTGATCCTTACTGTATTCCAAATCTCTTGCTATGATGGTGAAGTCTTCATAAATACCGGGGATTTCCTCATATTTTCTGCCTTGAATTGTAATCAGTCCGTCTTCCGATACCTCTTGTGTCTGGTTTGCCGTATCCACTGGAATGCTTTCCGCACCGGGTCCCAGCGGCCCCATAAGATGAAGAAACCTTCTTCCGGTCAAGGCTTCAGCGGCGGCGGAAACCACCACCGAATCGAGTTCTTTCCAGAATTCTTGGGAAAGATTCGAATTTTCACGGGATAAATAACTCATATTTTGCCGCTCCTTTCCAATAAGCTGCCGACGGTGGCTTTGGGCGACGGGGGAAGCGTTTCGTCTTCTTCGAGAAAACCTTGGTCCTCAAGCATTTCGTGCACCTCCGATTCCCCGGAGGCAAACCATTCAGCCTCTTGAGGATCTAGCTTTTTCAGAAGGGCCATCAGTTCCCCAACATGCGCCTTTTCTTCGTCGCGAATGTCCGCAATGACTTTTTTCGCGATTTCATTATCGGTTGCCTGCACATGCGCGTCGTAAAGATAGATTGCTTCCAATTCGCCCGCAAGATCCAACCGAATTGCCTGAATCAGTTCCTCATCTGTTAATTTTCGCTCTACATTTGCTTGAAACGGATTCGCAAAAGCTGGCATGTTTTTCAACCTCCTTAAAAATATATAAATAATAATAACTATTCTTAATTTTGGCCTCATTATAGCATTAAAGATTGGAAAAATCAAGTAGTAAAATGCAAATTAATCAGTTTAGTATTTGAATCAATTTCACAAAAATACACGGCAGCTGAAACTGCCGTGTAGAAACGGAATATGGAATTGCTGAAATTGTTACGCCGCGCTGCGGCGGTAGATATTGTAAAGTTTGTCAAAATCCGGCCGGCCGGCTGAATCCATCAGGTAGGCGGAATCATCGGCTCGTTCCATCCGATTCTGATTCAGCACTTTTATAATGTTGTCTGCTGACCCAATTCCAATGCCATGGCCGTAGTAGGTACCATCCCCAAGGTCAATGACGTTTTCCCCCTGCCATTCGGGAGTAAGAGGGTCCACATCAGGGTTCATAAAATATCTGCGGTCACCGGGAAGATAATCGCTAGCCCGGTTAATGTTGCCCACTTCCTGAAGAATGCGGTCGATTCGATGCCAGTTCATCAGGTATATGCTGGGAAAGGTTTTGTTGAAAGCGTCTTCAGGCATCATGTTGAGAAGCGCCTTATAATATAATATTAAAAGTGCCGTGGCACATTCCGTCGCATACTGGGAGCCGTTTTCAAAAATATCTCGGATGGCGTCGCTGGCTTTCACCCCTGGCTTCATCCGGAAGCCGCCCTCCCGCGTGCGCTCCCAGTAAGCGGGGTTGCATTTGGACTTGCGGAAAACCGCGAAGTTCAGCCCGCTGCGGTATTGTTCGCGTGCTGCGTTGATGATTTCCCTGCGCAGCCTCAGCTCAAATTTCAGGCGTTCGGGGGAATCGTATTGGTATTGTGTTCTGCTGTTCAGCAGCGTGTGGAACATTGCCTTTTCCAGTGCGCCCGAAGCGTAGGCCGAAGCGTCCTCCGCCTGGAGCGTTTTCCCTGCAACACGAATCATGACGCATCCCTCCCACCGTTTTTCGCAATACGGATTTGCTCCCCAACGGGGTTATGAAGCCACTGCTGCCAGCTGTTTAGGTCCGATTCATGCAGGCGGTGGGAATAATCGGCCAGCACTTCTTTTTCGTCGTCCTGCCTTTCCCGGAAATGCTTCAGGCAACTGTCTTCCTCTTCGGTAAGCGGGGAAAGCGGTTTTCGGCTGCGCGGGGAAATCGCTTTATTCAGGTATTTTGCTCCAAGGTCCACGTGGCACACGGCGGGGCTGTTGGTCAGGTTTAAGCTTTCGCCGGTAAAATATAGATAGGGTTTGTTTTCATCAATCCAACGGTTCAGTTCCCGATATTTGTTGTGGCATCCGCGCACCGTACGCAGTTCGGACGGCTCTATGTGCAGCAGTGTCGCAGCCAGTTCGGCATCCCTGCGGTCGTGGGACAGCAGGCGTTTGGCAATGTAGCGCAGGGAGTCGGGTTCCCGCGACTGAAAGTAAGCCCATGTTAGGTCGTGCAGGTAAGAATCTTTGCGGTTTCGCCTAAAAATCAGGTCTGCCACTTGTGGGAGAATTCTTTTTTCATGGTGGGTTTTAATTAATATAGAAGCGGTGGTGTCTAAAATCAGGTCAAATTCTTCGTTTAGCCCATCGTCCGCCGTTCCTGTTTCAAACATCCACAGCAGGACGTTGTGTACCTCTTCACTGTCCAGGGAAAGAGCCGGTTCTTGGTCGTTTCCCGCTTTTTTCTCGCGCGTCATCCGCTCGCAAAGATGCAGTGCGATTTGGTTCCGCTCGCACAGGGAGCCGCGGAACCCCAGTTCTTCTATCGCTGGCCAAAGAATGTAAAGGGATGCAAACTGAAGAGCGTCGTCATTGATGAGCCGCAGCGCGGTTTCGCTGCGGTTTTGTGCCAGCCGGTAAAAGGCCGACCGGCAGCTTCGGGTTCCCCTGGCCCGACGAATGGAGTCCAACTCGTTCACCGGGCAGGAATAATTGTAATTCATACCAATTCCGCCTTTTCTTTTTCGCGGTTTCCTCGATGAAAAGAGAATATTTAAGGCTGGAAGAAACCGTATTCTTACTTCCATAATATTAGAAACGGGGGAATTGTTTCAGATTTTTATCTGCTGTGGAGGAATTACGAGGCCGCTGCGGTGCCACGGCAAACATACAGCAAAAATGCGCCCTGATACATCAGGGCGCATTTTTTATGAGGGATGCTATGGAAGGCCCCTTTCTGCAAATTCAGGATTCTACCGGTGTGCCGCCGTTGACGTGCAGCACTTGGCCCGTTACGCACACCGAATCGTCAGAAGCCAGGTAAACGTAGGCCGGTGCGATTTCAAACGGCTGGGAAGCACGCTTCAGCGGAACATCCGACCCAAATGATTTGACTTGCTCCGGCGGAAAGCTTGCTACAATCAGCGGTGTCCAAACCGGGCCGGGCGCGACCGCGTTGACCCGTACTTT
Organism: Clostridiales bacterium; assembly: GCA_012839345.1. Taxonomy (GTDB): domain Bacteria; phylum Bacillota; class Clostridia; order Oscillospirales; family Acutalibacteraceae; genus Caproiciproducens. The sequence continues at coordinate 70,681 of DUNN01000033.1, forward strand.
TTTCTCCGCCAGATTTGCCGCGAGTGCGCGTGTAAAGGACACAATCGCTCCCTTGGTGGCGGAGTAGTCAATCAGGGTTTTGTTGCCTTCATAGGCGGTGACAGACGCGGTATTAATAATGGAAGCTCCTTGCTGCAGATGCGGCAGAGCAGCCCGGGTCAAATAAAACATGGAAAAAACATTCGTGCGGAACGTCAGTTCCAGCTGTTCGTCGCTGATTTTGCTCAGGCAGTCCTGCGGGTACTGTACGGCCGCGTTGTTCACCAGAATATCCAGATGCCCCAGGGAAGAAACGGCATTTTCCACGGATTGTTTACAGAACTGGGGATCGGTAATATCTCCTTCCAAAAGGACGCATTTCCGGCCGAGCTTTGCCAGATAAGCCTGTGTTTCCTGCGCGTCCTGCGTTTCATTCCGGTAAATGATGGCAAGGTCAGCGCCTTCCTTGGCAAACGCCACCGCTACCGCCCGGCCGATACCGCTGTCACCTCCGGTAATGATTGCCGCCCGCCCATTCAGTTTACCGGAACCATGGACGTCCGGATTGTCAAAAATCGGGCGCGGCGTCATTTCCGCTTCTACTCCGGGCTGCACATTCTGGTGCTGCGGGGGAAACGCAATCGCGCGTTCGCTGCATACGGTCTCCGTACCAAGGGGAGGATAATTTGGGTACATCTCATCGGCTCCTTTTTCAAAAAATGCTTTTTATTTTATAATTCTTATAGTCGCCGCACCCTCTGATTTTATTCAAAGGTTCGGTTTCGTTTTTTCAATTTACCGGAAATTGATTTTGATAATTTTCCGCCCGGTGGACAAAATAGGTTTCGGAAAGGAGGCTTTTATAATGGATAATAGTAATACCAACCCCAGCATTGAGTGTTCTGTTTGGCAGTGCAAATACCATAACACCGATCAGGAATACTGTGCTTTGAATAAAATTAAGGTCGGTACCCACGAAGCAGACCCGACTGTTATGCAGTGCACGGACTGTGAATCGTTTGAAAAGAAATAAAATAAAGGACTCTGGCGGAACTTCCGTACAGAGTCCTTTTTGGTATTTTCGGTCCAATTACTCCTAGTTTGCGTTCACATTGTTTCAGCGAAAACGGGGATTTTTACCTGCAGAAAGGGCTGGGTGCATGTAGTACAGACGCATGGCATCACCGTTTGTTCACTAAAATTTAACGAATTTATCTTTGCGTTCTTTATTGACAGGCGTGAATTTTTATCCTATAATCTTATTGTATTATTACATTAATACAATAATACTAATTAATATTTATTTTCCTGCTTAAAATAGGTTATATTTCCTAAGTAACCAAGGATGAAAGCAATTTGATAGCCACTCAGGCCAGAATATTCGCGGTTTAGTCTTACGATTAAACCAGTGCTTACCTAAAAAGTTTCAATACTGTGATGTTTCATGGTACGATTGAGATCTTTTGGTGACCTTTATCCTTTACAAGAAAGGATAGGAACAAAGGAAATAGAACAGGGAGATGGGAATATTCGACATTTAGGATACAAACAAAGAAGAAAGATTTTAACTTTACTTTCCGTAGTCGTTTTAATTGCTTTTTTCACGGCAGCAACCGTAATCCTGTGGAACCCACTGATTAGCACCGTTCAAAAGCCGGAGCAGTTCCGCATGTGGGTCAATTCCAATGGAATATGGGGCCGATTGGCTTTTATCGGGATGGTCGTGCTGCAAGTGATTTTTGCCATTATTCCAGGCGAACCGGTGGAACTTGGAGCAGGTTATGCCTTTGGCACTTTCGAGGGAACCATCCTGTGTCTGACCGGAGCTGCCGTTGGAACGTCCGTGATCTTCCTGTTTACCAAACTGCTTGGCATCCGTCTGATAGAAGCACTGGTCGGCAGGCAAAAACTTCGGTCTATGCTATTTTTGAAAAACAGCAGGAATCTGAATCTGCTGATCTTTCTCCTGTTTTTTATACCGGGTACACCGAAAGATGTCATTACCTATGTAATCGGCTTCACACCGGTAAAGCTGACAACGTTCCTGATTCTTACCAGCATTGCTCGCATTCCGTCCGTTCTTACTTCCACAATTACGGGGAACGCATTGGGTTCACAGGATTATAAGACCGCTATTATCGTCTATGCTGTGACGGGTGCGATCAGCCTTGCCGGGCTGCTGGTTTATCGAAAAATTTCAGCCAGTATTCGAAAGCGTAAATCCAAACGCAGCACATCGACCCCGAATGAAACCGATTATAACGTAGAAGAGCATGGTGAAACAGATTCGTTACAGCAATTCTAAAGCCGCTTCAGCCAGAATATTCGCGGCTTTGAATTGCTGTCTTACCGACTTTATGAGCAGTCCCCTAGAAGTTTTGTCAACGTTTTCGTTTGACCGTATCTTCACGTTTTATTCACAATTTCAAGGAAAAAGTTGGTATAATCACATTTAATATAGATTTAAAATTAGTCGCTTATCATCATCACTAAGGAGGAATACATTTTGAAAAAGATTTTTAGCCTGTTCCTTGCGGTTCTTATCACGGTAACGGCGGGCATTCCTGCTTTTGCTGCGACGCGGAAGGGCGACACTGTTACGCTTTCCATGGAGAACCTGGAAGACCTGCTCCCGGGGAATTCACAAAGCGGAACCTACGACCAGCAGCTGCTTTCCGCGCAGATTCAATATCTTACATACTGCAACGACATGCTGATAACCGACTCGGACACCTACACCTACAACAGCAAGGTGCAGGAACGGGACAACGCAAAAAAGAAGTATGAGCAGGGGTACGGCTCGAAAAAGGCTTATGACGACGCGGTTCAGGCAGTGACGGACCAACTGAATAGCCAACAGCAGCATTCCATGAAACGTTCCCAGGACTCCCTGGTGCTCCGGCATATGCTGGAACTGGACGACGTGGATAAGCTGGTCGTAAAGCCCATGGATTACAGCAAACTGGATTTGGAAGCGAAGATCAACAATATTAATTACAAATCGGACCTTAAAAAATTAGGATGGAATGATTTGTCCGGTTCCGATGCGTCGGATTCCGAGATGACCGGCGGAGTGGAAGCGTTCCACACTCTGTACAATGCGCTGAAATCCGCAGGAGATCAATATCATCAGAATAACGATACTTACCAGAAAAAACTAAACGACTTGCAGACAACAAAGCAGAAAGTGGCCGCAGGGTATGCTTCCCAGAAGGAACTGGACGATTTGAATCAGGAGGTTCAGGTTCTGGCCAATACCGTGGCACAGAATAAGAACAGCCTTTATATGGCGTACCTTAAGTATGACTATGCACGCGACCATAATGGCGAAAGCCCCGACGCAGTTCAATATTATTAATTGTTATTAGGAGTAGACAATATGAAAACGCACAGGTTCCACCTCAGCAAAAAGAAAATTATTATTTTCGCGGTTCTGTTGGTGATTGTCGCCGTACTGTTTTACGCGTGTTCTCGTTCTGCGGCGGCTGCAAAAGAAAACCTGATTCCACAGGTACAAACGACTTCGCTGAAAAAAACAAGCATTCAGGATAGTGTCAGCGTGACGGGTACCGTACAGAGCAACAACTCCAAAAATGTTTACACCACACTGACATATCCGGTGAAAGAAGTGTACGCTAAGGTCGGCGACGTGGTAAAAGCCGGCCAGACGTTGGCAATTCTGGATACGGACTCCCTTTCCAAAGACGTAGAGAGCGCGAAGTACAGCAACGAATATGCACAGAAAAGCGCCAGACTCGCGCTAGAAAAGGCAAAAGCCGATTATGAAAACGCGCTGTCCCTGTACAATAACAATCAAAACGCGGATATCGTTTCCGCTAAAGCGGCGCTAACGGCGGCGCAGCAGGATTTGAACACGGAAAAATCCAATTACAACTATGCGAAATACCAGTATGACAACGGGGAGATTTCCAAGCTGGCGCTGGATCAGGCAAAGGCGAAACTGACGGCGGCGCAGAATGCCTATGATAAAGCATCAACCTCGCTGACCGTTGCGCAGAATCAGGCGCAGCAGAATTTGAAAGCCCTGAAAAACGCTTATGATGCGGCTCAGGCAAAGATGAACGACAAAAGCCAGGATGTTACGCTGGCAAAACAGCAGGAAAACCTGCGGGACGGAGTCATTACTGCGCCGATTGACGGAACGGTTACCGTTTCCAACGCAGTGGTTGGGGCTGTGCCGAACGGTGTTCTGTTTACTGTGGAGGACACGAACGATCTGATTGTAAAAACGCAGATTAAGGAATACGATGTTGACCAGGTTACTGTGGGCAAAAAAGTGGTGATTAAAACCGATGCCAGCGGGGATAAGGAAATCGCGGGCGTTGTCACAAAGGTGGCACCGGCGGCAACCGTAAATACCGTTCAGGGAACGCAGACGACCACAACCTCGCAAGACAACGGCACCGTCACGTTTGCGGCGGAAGTGAAAATCACCCAGAATAATCCGCAAATCCGAATTGGCATGAAGGCCAGACTGAATATCATCCTCAACCAAAAAGCAGATATTTACACCGTACCCTACGACGCGGTTCTGCACGACGCGGACGGCAGCGCTTATGTGTTTGAGGCAGTGAAGGACCAGAACGGCTACAAGGCAAAGAAATTGCCGGTTCAAACCGGGCTGGAAAACGATATTTCCATTGAAGTTTCCGGCAGCGGCATCAAGGATGGCGTTCAGATTGTCAATAACCCGGAGAATATCTCAGACGGCTCTAAGCTGAAGATGTAACGGGGGCGGCTATGAGCAGAGTGATTATTGAGATGCACGATATTTACAAACGCTTTTATATCGGCACTCCGAACGAACTGGAAATTATCAAGGGGATCAACCTGCAGGTGAACGAAGGGGATTTTGTTTCCATCGTGGGCGCGTCCGGCTCCGGCAAAAGTACGCTGATGAATATGATTGGCGTGCTGGACCGCCCCACCGAGGGAGAATATCTTCTGGACGGCATTCCGATTTCTAAAATGAGTGACAACGAAATGTCCGATGTACGCAACCGGAAAATCGGGTTCGTGTTCCAGACCTTTAACTTGATTCCGCGCAGCAGCGCGCTGAAGAATGTGGAGCTGCCCATGCTGTATGCCGGTGTGGACGGAAGGAAAAGAGTGGCGCGCGCCAAAGAGCTTCTGGAAATGGTGGGTATGGGTGACCGCATGTATCACCTGCCGAACGAGCTTTCCGGCGGGCAGAAGCAGCGCGTTGCTATTGCCCGCGCGCTGGCCAACGACCCGGCCATGATTTTGGCAGATGAACCAACCGGCGCGCTGGATTCCACCACCGGACGCATGGTGATGGATTTGTTCCACAAGGTTCACCGGGAGGATGGGAAAACCATTGTTCTGATTACCCATAACAATGAGCTGGCTGCAGAAACCGACCGCATTGTAACGATTCGCGATGGACGCATTGTGTCGGATGAGCCGGGAGCGGGAAAGGCGGCGCAGCTATGTTCCTGAAAGAAAATGTCCTGCTTGCAGTCGCAGGGCTGAAATCCAACAAGGTGCGTGCCCTGCTGACCATGCTCGGGATTATCATCGGAATTGGATCGGTCATCGCCATTGTGTCCATCGGTGACGCGCTGACCAATAAAGTGAACGACACCATGTCCTCTTTGGGTGCCAACAACATTGTTGTTTCCGTTGTACCCAGGGACAGCCAGAGTAGCTGGGACAAAGTCGACGACAGCGATCTGCTTTCCCGTGAACAAATCGAAAAATTCCAGCAGAAATACGCGAATGAGATTGAAAACGTGACCCTTGCCGCCGGCGGGGGAAGCGGGCAGGTAAAGGACGGCCGGCTTTACGCAAACGTATCCGTGCAGGGTGTGAACGAAGGCTACCAGGCTTTTAAAAATATTAAAATTAGCAGCGGCCGGTTTCTGAAAGACCGGGACATCGACCAATCCCGTCGTGTTGCAGTGGTTTCCGATAAACTAATCGGAAAGATGTTTAAAAGCGGCGTTGACCCGTTGGGAAAAGAAATTACGTTATACAGCGGGGACGACGTGAGCACCTACATGGTGGTTGGCGTATATAAATATGAGCAGACCGCCATGATGGGAATGGGTGGAACGGCGGACGAGGATATTACCACCGCGATGTATGTTCCCATTACCGTGGCAACCGAACATCTGGACAACCAAAACTATTCGGATTTTGCCGTAAAGGCAAAGTCTACGGTGGATTCCACCGCTTTTACCAAAACGATTCAAAAATACTTTGATAAGCTTTATGCGGGAAATGAAAGATACCGGTGTGATGTTCAGAATATGGAAGATATGATGACCGAAGTAAATTCGATGATGGGAACTATCTCTATCGCCGTTGCGGCCATTGCTGCTATCGCGCTGCTGGTCGGCGGAATCGGCGTTATGAATATCATGTTGGTTTCCGTCACGGAGCGAACCCGCGAAATCGGCACGCGAAAGGCGCTTGGAGCGCGCAACAGTTTTATCCGTACCCAGTTTATCGTGGAGTCCATCATCATTTGCGTGGTCGGCGGGGCAATCGGAATTCTGTTCGGCATATTGCTTGCGGCAATCGGGGTGCATTTGCTCGGGGCGGAGCTCACCGTTTCGATTCCCATTATCTTTATTAGCGTCGGATTTTCTATGGCCATTGGTATTTTCTTTGGCTATTACCCGGCGAACAAGGCAGCAAAGCTGGACCCGATCGAAGCCCTGCGTTACGAATAAACCAATCGAAATACATTTCCAATACCACCGGGCATTTCTGCCCGAGCGTTTCACAGCCGTTCCGGTGATTCCGGGGCGGCTGTTTTCTATAGAAAACTTGCCCTGTTCTGCCGGAGAAAAACGCGGTTTTGCCTGCAAATTCGCCTATGCGCAGCTTCTGGATTGATTGCAATTTGTGCCGATATATAGTAGAATTAAACTAAAATTAGCGGAAATTGGCGGAACAGGCCGCGGAACAAGGCCTGAGAACGGATTCCGCCCAAGCGGAGGCTGCGGGTTATGAAAACGAAGCAAAAGACGGAACAGGAAAACAGAACGGCGCAAACTCCGGAGGACTACATATTTGCCCTGGATATCGGCACGCGCAGTGTAATTGGAATTGTAGGCGTACCGGATGGGGAAAAGCTCCGCATTGTCGCCGTGGAATCGGAAGAACATAAAAAGCGCGCCATGATTGACGGGCAGATTGAAGATATTGAACAGGTCAGCCGCGTGGCGGGCCATGTAAAGGAACGACTGGAAAAACGGCTGGGGTACCAGCTGAAGCATGTTTGTGTCGCCGCGGCAGGGCGTGCCCTGCGCACCGAGAAAGCAACTTTTGAAATGGAGCTTGACGACAACCAGCCGATTCAGCAGGATTTGATTTGCCGGCTGGAAGCTGGCGCCATTGAAGTCGCCGAACGGCAGTTTGAGCCGCAGGTGGGAGCGGATCATGTCTTTTATTTGGTTGGATACTCCGTAATGGAATACCGGCTGGACGATTACCCGATTTCCACCCTTTTGGATCACCGGGGAAAGTGTATTGCCGTAGACGTCATCGCGACTTTTCTGCCGCGTGAAGTGGTGGACAGCCTTTATACCACCATGCATAAAATCGGGCTGGATGTTGCCAGCCTGACGCTGGAACCAATTGCAGCGATGAACGCCGCAATTCCGGAAAAGCTGCGTCTGCTGAATTTGGCACTGGTGGATATTGGCGCCGGCACTTCCGACATTGCCATTTCCAAAGACGGCAGCGTGGTGGCGTATACTATGGCTACGGTGGCCGGGGATGAAATTACGGAAGCCATCATGAAACACTATTTGGTAGAGTTTAACCACGCGGAGGAAATCAAGCACCGAATCAGCAGCAGTGAAAGCTTTACTTATACGGATATTCTCGGATTTGAGCAGACCGTTTCCGCCGACGAGCTGCGGCAGACACTGGAACCGGATATCCGCTCGCTCTGTCAGGAAATCAGCGAAGACATTGAAAAGGTGAATGGGGGAAAGCCCTCTGCCGTGTTCCTGGTGGGCGGCGGCAGCAAGCTGCCGGGAATGTGCGGCTACGTGGCGGAATACCTCGATTTGCCGCAGAATCGTGTTGCGATTGGCGGCAACAATTTTATGCTGCATGTGGATTCGCCGGATTATGACGTTTCCGGGCCGGAATTTGCCACTCCGCTCGGCATTGCGGTTTCCGCTGCGCTGAACCTGATTAGCGACAGCTTTTCCATAACCCTGAACGGGAACAAGGCGAAGCTGTTCCGCAGCAAAAAGCTGACGGTGCTGGATGTGCTCATGATGAACGGGTACGGCTACAATCAGCTGATCAGCCGTTCCGGCCGCAGCGTGCTGGTGGAAGTAAACGGGGAGAAACGGGTTTTCCGGGGCGGTGTGCCGGAAGTGGCGAAAATCCTTATCAACGGGGCGGAAGCAACGGTTTCTTCCCTGGTAAAGGCCGGGGATGACATTACCTTTCAAGCTGCCGTTCCGGGGAAGGATGCCCGCCCGTTCCTGTACGAAGCGGTGCCATTTACCGACCCGGGCACCGTCACGTTCCTTGGAAAGTCCTATTCCATCGGAACCCGGGCGCTCGTCAACGGTGTTCTGTCCGCACCGGACACGGTTCTTCAGCATCATGACACAGTCGAATACACCCAGATTGTCACGCTGGGGGATTTGCTTCGTTCTCTGGAAGCTCCGGAGGATGCAGAATACTGGATCAACGGCAAGTCTGCGCAGGCCGGCATGGTTTTGTCCGACGGGGATGTGATTACCGCGGAACCGGAAAAAGAAGAAAAGCCCGAAGAAGTGCAGCCGGCGCCTGTTCCTTCGGTGCAGCAGGAGGCGGCCCCTATGGAAACCCATTCCTTGGAGTCGGTTTCCCCGGAGGACGTTCCCGGGGAAGCTGCTGTGGAACCGGAAGAGGAAGTTCCCCAAACGGCGGTCCTACATGTGGTGCTGAATAATGAGTATCTGTCCCTTCCGCAGAAGGAGGGGGGCACTCCGTATTACCTGGTGGATATGCTGAACCTGGTGCACATGGACTTGACCAAACCGGAGGGCCGAAGAATTGTGATTCAGATTAACGGAGCAGATGCCGCCTATCTGCAAAAGCTGCAGGAAGGCGATGTCATCGACATCCACTGGGAAGAACCTTAAGTTACCGAAAAAGCACTGCCGCACCCTACGCGGTGATACAAATAAAGGGAGTAAGGTCAAATGAATGAAAATTCATTTGACCTTACTCCCTTTTGTGGTTCTGGTTGAATTAAAACGCCTTTGGAATGAACCCGATTTTTTTCATAACTTTGTTCAGGGTCCTTGTGGAAATGGCAAGCGCTTTCTGCGCACCTTCTGTATAGCACTTTTCAAGGAAATCTTTGTTTTTAATGTAGTCTGCATAGCGTTCCTGAATCGGGCGCAGATGCTCGATGACCGCTTCGCCCACGGCGGTTTTGAAATCGCCGTAGCCTTTGCCCTCGAATTCCGCTTCGATCTGCTCGTCGGTTTTGCCGGTGATGCAGGAGTAAATGCCGATCAGGTTGTTAATTCCGTCCTTGCCTTCAGCACGGCATACGTGGGAATCACTGTCCGTTACCGCACGTTTGAATTTACGTAGAATGTCTTCCGGCTTATCCAGCACGGCGACATAAGCGTTGGTGTTTTCATCGGATTTGCTCATCTTTTTAGACGGGTCCTGAAGCGACATGACCCGCGCACCCTGCTTTGGAATGTAGGCGTCCGGCACGGTGAAGGTGGGGCTGTAAGCGCTGTTGAAGCGCTCCGCAATGTTGCGGGTCAGCTCCAGATGCTGTTTCTGGTCGGCACCCACGGGAACCAGATCGGCCTGATACAGCAGAATATCTGCGGCCATCAGGCTGGGGTAGGTGAACAGGCCGGCGTTTACGTTGTCGGCGTGTTTGGCGGATTTATCCTTGAACTGCGTCATACGCTGCAGTTCGCCGAACTGGGTATAGCAGTTCAGTATCCACGCAAGCTGTGCGTGGGTGTTTACATGGCTTTGAATAAAAAACGGACTTTTTTCCGGGTCGATGCCGCAGGCCAGCAAAAGCGCATAAGCTTCCAGCGTGTGGCGGCGGAAGTCGGCCGGGGTCTGCCGAACCGTAATGGTGTGAAGGTCGGCCAAAGCGAAAATACAGTCGTATTCATCCTGCAGGGTAATCCAATTTTTTAGCGCGCCCAAATAGTTCCCGAGCGTAATGGTTCCGCTTGGCTGAATGGCGCTGAAAATTACTTTTTTGCGTTCCGTATTTTCTGTTTCCATGGTGAGTGCCTCCGTATCTGCATTTCAATCTTTATTGTAAAAAATTCAAAAGAAAAGACATGAGTTGCTGAAATCCGTTCCAGCCGAACGGAAATATTACAAAATTTCCTTTGCCAAGTCGCCCAAAATGTGAATGCCGCGTTCCAGCTGTTCGTCCGTCGGGGTGGAAAAGTTGATGCGGAACGACTGGCAGGGAAGAGTTTCATCCGTTAGGAACGCGTTGCCCGGCACCACGCATACCTTGCGCAGAACAGCCTGTTTGCAAAAGCCGGGCATATCTGCACCGTCTGGCAGGGTACACCATAGGAAAAGGCCGCCCTGAATGGGGTGATAGGTTATGGCAGCGGGGAAGTAGCGCCGGATAGCGTCTGCGGCAACCCCGTATTTTTTTCGGTAGATGGCGCGCAGGCGTTCCAGATGCGCGTCAAAGTCATAGTTGGAAAGAAATTCACTGCAAAGCATCTGCGCCCAAATGTTGGTGTGCACGTCGCTGCCCTGTTTGCAGACCACCATTTTCTGAATAATCGGCTGTGGGGCAATGGCGTAGCCCACGCGCATGCCGGGGGAAATCACTTTGGAAAAGCTGCCCGCGTAAATGACGATTCCGTCCTCATCGATGGATTTAATTGCTTCAATATGTTCCCCTTCAAACCGAAGGTCGCCGTACGGGTTGTCCTCCAAAATCAGCACATGGTACTTTTTCGCCAGCTCGTACAACCCGCGGCGTTTTTCCATGCTCATGGTTACGCCGGCTGGATTTTGAAAATTCGGAATGGTGTAGATGAACCGAACGCGGGATTCCTCTTTCAGCGCCCGCTCCAGCTCTTCCAGATTGATTCCGTCCGGTTCCACCGGAATTCCGCGCAGGCGTGCCCGGTAGGAGCGGAAGGTGTTCAGCGCGCCGATAAAGCTTGGAGCTTCGCACAAAACCACGTCGCCTTCGTTGCAAAGGGATTTTGTGGCAAGGTCCATTACCTGCTGAGCACCGCTGGTGACCAGCAGCATGTCAAAATCGCGGCCGATATGGTGCTTTTTCTTCATGTATTCGGTCAGCTGTTCCCGCAGGGGCGCGTAGCCCTCGGTGATGCTGTACTGGAGTGCATCAATGGGGCGTTCCACCATCAGTCGCGCGGAGATTTCCGCCAGTTCCCGGGTGGGGAAGGCTTCCGGCGCAGGGTTCCCTGCGGAAAGCGAAATGACGGCGGGGTCTGCCGCATATTTGAAAATTTCCCGGATGGCCGACGGTTTCAGCGTCAGCACACGGTCGGAAAAAAAGTAATCCATTTCAGTCAGCTCCGATCCAAACAAAATAGGGGTCGCATTTTTTCCTTGCAAAATGTGGGCCCAACCCCGGCCCACAAGTAGTTTTCAGAAGAAAGGTGCGGTAAGAGAAATCTGCCATTCTTATGTAATATTTTTATTTTACCACAGAATGGGATGTGTGACCATAGTGTGTTTTATTTTTTCCTCGATGGCCGTGTATAGCGTTGTTTTTACAAACAACGACCGGAAAAAACCTTATAAATATGAAAATCTTCAATAAAATGATGGAAAAGGAAGCAAACCGCCAGAATATTACAACACGTTATGACAATTCGTAACATATACATATAGTATAATTATATTTACCAAAAAATGGACAAGTATCCATGAATGTGTATCCAAATATTTTATGGCGGTGATTTTATAATGGATAGAGTTAAGACCCGGAAAATCAATTTTGCGGAGGTTGCTGCGGCGCCCGCAAAAGTGGTGGCAAGGCAGCTGGTTTACTTTACTGTTGGGCTGCTTTGTGCGCGGGGGATTGTCTTTGGAAAGTATGCGCCGTTTGGGGTTGCGGCGGTGGCAGCCTGCCCGTACTCTACCCTTTGGAGCGTCATACTTGGCACGGTAGCGGGGTATCTGCTGCCGTCCACCGCGTCCGTTCCGGTGCATTACATTGCGGGCGTGCTGGCGGCTGCGGCGATTCGCTGGACGCTGAACGATTTGATGAAGCTGAAGACGCACCCGGCGTTTGCGCCGCTAACGGCTTTTCTGCCGATGCTTGCAACAGGGCTGGCCATTCTGTTCGTCAACGGCTCCGGTACCGCCACGGCTGCCATGTATTTGGCCGAATCCCTGCTTGGAGGCGGTATGGCATATTTTATGTCCCGCTCGTTTGCTGTTGTGGAATCCGGTAAAAAAGCCGGGGAACTGACCCCGCAGGAAGTGGCCTGCCTTGCACTTGGAACAGGCGTGCTTCTGCTTTCTCTTTCTGCGCTTACCATCGGGCCGGTCTCCATTGCACGGGTACTTGCTGTGATTGCGATTCTGTTCGCTGCGCGGTATGGCGGTGTATCCGGCGGGAGCGTGGCGGGCATTGCCGCCGGCGTGGTGTTCAGTTTGTCAACCTCGGGCCTAAACTACCTTTCGGGTGCGTACGCGCTGGGGGGCCTGATGGCAGGTCTCTTTTCGCCGGTGGGGCGTCTTGCTTCCGTCGCAGCGTTTATTCTGGCCAACGGGGTGGCGTCCCTGCAGGTGGGCAGCCAAACGGCAGTGCTGAACGGTCTTTACGAGGTGATGGCCGCAACGGTGGTTTATATTGCCCTGCCCAGCCGGCTTGGGCTGCCGCTGGTCGGGCTGTTTTCCCGCACGGATGACAACGCGCGAGCCGATGGGCTGCGCCGCTCCGTCATTATGAAGCTGGACTACGCCGCGAAAGCGCTGGGCAGCGTAACGGAAACGGTGGAGGATGTTTCCAAGAAGCTTTCCGTGGTTTGCGCCCCGGACATTAACGGAGTGTATAAAAAGGCGATTGATACGGTCTGCGGCAACTGCGGACTGAAATACTATTGCTGGGAACGGAATTACAACGAGAGCATGAATGCGTTCAATGACCTGACGGAAAAGCTGAGAAGCAGGGGCTATATTGAACGGGAGGATTTTCCTGCTCAGTTTGCCACCCATTGCAGTCGTATGAATTCCGTTGTAAATTCCGTAAATGAGATTTACCACGATTTTACCATTCGGGATGCAGCGGAAAGCCGGGCGCGTCAAATCCGCAGCATGGTTACCGACCAATTTATGACAACCAGCAATATGCTGGAGGATATGGCGAGCGAACTGGAGCTGTATGAACGCTTCGACTTTACCGCTGCGCAGAGGGTGAATGATGTGCTCCGCAGCGCAGGCATTCTGCCGATTGACATCAGCTGCCGCACCGACCGTTTCGACCGGATGTCCATCGAAATTATCGCCGCTCCGGCAGAGGGGGTTCGCCTGAATCGTGCCCAGCTGACCGCTGAAATTTCCCGCGCGTGCGGAAGAGTGTTTCAGCAGCCCTGTGTCAGCCTGGTCAAGGGAAAGTTCCGGATGCAGATGAGCGAGATGCCGCTTTACCGCGCGGTGACCGGTTGTGCTCAGCACTCCTGTGGGAACGCACAGCTTTGCGGCGACAGCTGGGAATGCTTTTCCGACGGAAACGGCCGTCAAATTACTATGGTCTGTGACGGCATGGGAACTGGTGGACGCGCGGCGGTGGACGGTGCTATGGCAAGCGGAATCATGTCGCGTATGATTAAGGCCGGAATCGGGTTTGATGCGGCGTTGAAAATTGTAAACTCGGCTCTGATGGTCAAATCGGGCGATGAATCGCTTTCCACCATTGACCTTGCCGCTGTGGATTTGTTCAGCGGCAGCGTAGAAATTATGAAGGCCGGAGCGCCCATCAGCATCCTGAGGAAAAACGGACGTGCGGTAAAAGTGGACGCGCCCAGTCTTCCTATCGGCATTTTGAACGACACGAAGTTTGCGAAAGCATCGGAAACGCTGGAGGAAGGGGATTTACTGGTACAGCTTTCGGACGGCGCCCTTGCTGCGGGCGATGAATGGGTTTGCAAAGTCATTGAAACATGGAATGGACAGGTTCCGCAGGAGTTGGCCGAGGAACTGGTTTCCCAGGCGATTTCCCGCCGCAGCGACGGCCATGATGACGACATTACCGTTTTGGTTTTAAAGCTGTTTAAGCGGGAATAGAGCGTGGACAAGCGGGAAAATTAAAAGTGAACCAATTGAAACAACGGTTAAATTCCTGATACAAAACTTGCATCTCGCTTCCTGATGGTGTAAGATGATACTGCACACAGGGAGCTGAAAGGAAAGCCGGATTCCCGGAAAAGTGGGTTTCGGCTTATGATCAGGAGGTATTCTATATGCGCAACCGATTCAGAAAATTCATGATTGTATGTCTTGCTTTTGCTATGATTTTATCGCTTTCCGCCTGCAATAAACCCGATCAGACACCGAGTTCTCCCTCTTCTTCCTCGCAAGCACCCTCCAGCCCGGTATCGTCGGAGGAATCTTCGTCTTCTACCACATCCGTGGAAGCGGCTTCTTCGCAGGTGTCTTCCAGTGAGACCTCCCAGTCTGCTTCTTCGGCGAACGAAGAACAGCAGAAGGCCATGCTGCAGAACATGAAGAAGGCGGCTCAGGAAGGAAAAGTCCTAAACATTGATTTTGCTGTGAAAACCAATTTGGTGGACGAAGTGCAGGAAAAATGGGGTAAAGAAGATAAGTCCGAGTATATTGCCGCCGCAAAGGGTACTTATGTGACTTATGCCAAGCATAACGCCGTGTTCGGCTTTAACAAGGGCTCTCAGCTATTTGAAGTGCGTTCTACGGACAGCACACTGAAGAACATTACGCTTTCTCAGACGAAAGCAGTTTTCGGCAAGCCAGATTACGACAACAAGGGCTCCAACGAAGAAATCATTGGGTATGTCATTACAAAGGAATTTAAAATTCTGATGGTGTTCCCAACGGCCAAATCGGGCGAAGACCCAAAACTGGACCATTATTCCGTATTCTACCCCGATGGAACGGTGAATTCCATGGCAGATGATCCCGGCAGGCAGTGGTAATCATAAAATTAAAAATCCAAAAATAAAAGGAACTGCCGCAAGGCAGTTCCTTTTTTGTAGAACAGCATTTTATATTCCGAATAGTGTTTCCGCGTTGCGGCGGGTGAGCAGAAGAAGTTCCTCCGGTGTCGTGCCGCGGATTTCCGCGATTCGGCGGGCAACCCAAGCAATCAGGGAAGAGTCATTTCGCTTGCCGCGGAATGGAACGGGTGCCATATACGGGCAGTCCGTTTCCAACAGAAGCCGTTCCGCCGGTACCGCCGCGGCAACTTCGACCGGGACGCGTGCGTTTTTGAAGGTGACCGCGCCGCCAAGGCCGATATACATTCCCAGGCGAAGCACTTCCTTCGCCATTTCTACGCTGCCGGAAAAGCAGTGCACCACACCCTTCGGGCGGTGTTTGCGCAGCAGCTCCATGGTGTCCCCATGTGCTTCGCGGTCATGCACAATAATGGGCAGATCGCGGGCTTTCGCCAGCTGAATCTGTTCTTCGAAAAGCTGAATTTGTTCTTCGCGCGGTGCGTTTTCCTCAAAATGATAATCGAGCCCGATTTCGCCCACGGCCACGATTTTTGGGGATGAAAGAAGCACTTCCAGCTGTTCCATGGCATCGGCGGGCGCATCCTTAACGCATTCGGGGTGAATACCCGCCGCCGCATAAAAGTAGGGATATTTCGCCGCGAGTTCGATGGACGCGCGGGAAGAATCTAAATCCGAACCGCAGTTTACGACATTGCAGATGCCTTTTTGCGGCAGCTCCGCGAGGAACACTTCCCGGTCTTCGTCAAATGCCGCATCGTCATAATGCGCGTGGGAATCAAAGATATTACGATACTCCGCCATATCAGCGAATCCTGCTCCCTGCGGGGACGCCGTCCACAAACACAACCCGAACGTCGTTTTCGCCAGCGTCGGCGGCCAAAATCATACCCTGGCTTTCCACACCGCACAGAACGGCAGGCTTCAGGTTGGCCACCAGAATGATGCTGTGACCGATAAGGTCTTCCGGCTTGTACCACTGTGCGATGCCGGAAGCCACTGTGCGTTCGCCCGTACCGTCATCCAGCGTCAGCTTCAGCAGCTTTTTCGCGCGTTTGATTGGCTCGCAGGCTTTTATGGTCGCAACCCGCAGCTCCACCTTACTGAAATCGTCTATTCCGATTTGTGCAAGGCCCATAATTTTTTTCGCTTCCGGCTGTGCCTTCGTGTTTTCTGCACTAGGGTTCGGAATCAGCTGGTTCAGCTCTTCAATTTCCTTTTCCACGTCGATACGCGGGAACAGGGTTTCACCCTTGCGAATCACTGCGTCGGTGGGAAGAACACCCCACTGTGCCGCAGATTCATACGTCACCGCCTGTGCCCCAACGCCGAGTTGGGCTTGAATCTTCGGTGCGGTTTCCGGCATGAAGGGGGTAATCAGAACGGAAACGATGCGCAGGCTTTCGCACAGGTTGTAAATGACCGTTGCAAGGCGCGCGCGTTTGCTTTCGTCCTTCCCAAGGGCCCAAGGCATGGTTTCGTCAATATACTTGTTCGTGCGGGCGATCAGCTTCCAGATTTCCGCCAGAGCGGTGCTGAACTGGTAGCTATCGATTGCGGCGTCGCACTTGGCGCGGAGTCCCTTTGCCATTTCAATCAATTCGTCGTCCACCGGAGCACTTTCCCGCTGTGCAGGGATGACCCCGCCGAAGTATTTTTCTGCCATGGCGGTGGTACGGGAAAGCAGGTTGCCCAAATCGTTGGCAAGGTCGGCATTAATGCGGTTAATCAGCGCTTCGTTGGTGAACAGTCCGTCCGCTCCGAAAGGAATTTCACGCAGCAGGAAATAACGGATGGCGTCTACGCCGTAGCGGTTGCACAAGATAACCGGGTCCACCACGTTGCCTTTGGACTTGCTCATCTTCGTGCCGTCGCCGAACAGCAGCCAGCCGTGGCCGTAAACCTGCTTCGGCAGGGGAAGATCCAGCGCCATCAGCATGGCGGGCCAAATGATGGTGTGGAAACGCACAATTTCCTTTCCCACAAAGTGAACGTCTGCGGGCCAGTATTTGCGGTAGTCAGAGTCGTCCTCCGAGCCGTAACCCATTGCGGTAATATAGTTGGTCAGTGCGTCCAGCCAGACGTACACCACATGCTTGGGGTCGAAATCAACCGGAATGCCCCAGGTAAAGCTGGTGCGGGATACGCATAGGTCCTCCAGACCCTGCTTAATGAAATTAATCATTTCATTTTTGCGGCTGTCCGGCTGAATAAAGTCCGGCTGATCCTCATACAGTTTCAGCAGGCGGTCTGCGTAATTGGAAAGACGGAAGAAGTAGGCTTCTTCGTTTGCCAGCTTGACTTCGCGCCCGCAGTCAGGGCATTTTCCATCTTTCAGCTGGGTTTCTGTCCAGAACGATTCGCAGGGCGTGCAGTACCAGCCTTCGTATTTTCCTTTATAGATTTCACCTTTGTCGTACAGGGCTTTAAAAATTTTCTGTACGGCCTTTACGTGATAATCGTCCGTGGTACGGATAAAACGGTCATTAGAGATGTTCAGCAGCTTCCATAAGTCCTGGAATCCGGCCACAATTTTATCCACGTATTCTTTCGGGGTAACCCCTTCTTTTGCGGCGTTAATTTCAATCTTCTGGCCGTGTTCGTCCGTCCCGGTCAGAAACATGACGTCATAGCCCTGCATTCGTTTGTAGCGCGCAATGGCATCGCTCGCGACCGTGCAGTAGCTGTGGCCGATGTGCGCTTTGCCGGAGGGGTAATAAATCGGCGTGGTAATGTAGAATGTTTTCTTTTCCATGATAAAGATCATCCTTTCGTTGCTGACCGGAAGTTTCCGCCGCTTTTGGCGGCCAGTGTTACGCCGGGAGCCGGATTCCCGTAAGGGAAAATCAGCTTTTTTCAGGACCGCTTGTCCATTCGCAGGATAAGTGATGAAAAATGATTTTCCCAAGCGCCTGAAAAACGGCTAAATCACCGGGTAAAGATTAACTTATTTATTATATCATTTAATATAACAGAAGAAAAGGCAAAAATACCCTTACCCGGTCACAAAGACTGAGTTTTTGTGGCTTTTTGCGGTACTTACCAAGGTTTCGCAGGATTAAAATGAGCCTCCGCTCATTGCAGGCGGAGGCTCACAGAAAATTCAGTTGGATTCGGTGTCCCCGGTTTGCCCGTAAAGGAATTCCCGGAGCAGGGCACTGTTTTTCGTCAGGTCGGGCACCAACACTGCGCCGACCCCTTTAACGGTTTTGTCCTCATAGGTTCCGGTGTTTGGCACATGCATGGTTTTCATCGGGTAGTTTGAAACCGGTCCTGCTATGGAGGCAAGGTACAACAGCTCGGCGTCGGTCAGGTTGGTTTTTACATACGGGAGATAGTCGTACATAATTTTGTTGACTTCCAGCGGATTCATGGATTTCATCTTTTTAATCATCAGTTCTACCACTTCACGCTGACGCCCAGTGCGGCCGAAGTCATCGTCAATTTCACGGATTCGCGCGTAATACAGCGCAAGCTTGCCGTTCAGGTGGTTTACGCCCGGTTTCAGATTGCTGCCCATATTCCGGTTTTCCGCCTCGCAGACAGCCTTGTCCATGTTAATATCAAGCCCGCCCATTTTATCAATGAGAGTCGCGAAATTGTCGCTGTTGATGGAAATGTATTTATCAATATTAATACGGTAGTTGTTTTCCAATGTCTGCATGGTCAGGGCGGCCCCGCCATGGGCAAAAGCCGCGTTCAGCTTGGCTTTCCCAACCGTTGGAATTTCCAGGTAGCTGTCGCGCAGGAAAGACACCAGACGAAGCGTTTTGGTGTTGTTGTCAATGGAAATCAGCATATTGGTGTCGGAACGCCCGTCCGAGCCGTCCTCGTTTTTGTCGATTCCAATCAGCAGAATATTAGTAATATTTTTGTCGGAGATCACGCTCCAGGTCGGCGCTGCTTTTGGTTGCTGCACGTATTTTTCCGTGTTGTCGTCCCCAGAACGGTCAAGCCGAGAAGCCATTAACACTGCGTAGCCGATTACGCCGATAGCAACGACCAGTAGGATGGACATGAATCCGATAAAAAACTTTTTCAGGCCTCCGCCTTTTTTTCTGCGCTTTTTTGTGCGGTAGCGGGAAGCATCCTGTGCAGCCGCGCTGCGGCTGCGATAAGGCTGCCGATCCACATAGTTGTAACGGTCGAATTCCTCTGTGTCATATGTGGCCCGGCGGCGGGTATTTTGCGGCCGGGAGTTGGAATATAGATCCCGCTGCGGCCGGTTTTTGCCGTTTCGTTTGTCCATGTTCAGTCACCATTTCTCCGTGCATTAAAGACGGTTTTTTGAAAGCCGGTTTCGCACGGAAGCCGGTTTTATTGGGAAACAGAATTTTTGGTACCATTCTTTTACAACATAACGTGACCAAATTGTAATAAAAGCAAATTGATACAAAAAGCAGTATCATTTTATTGCAAAATGAATCATCTGTCAACAGTTATGTAAACTTATGGCATTTTTGTAACTTATTTGAAGGATGTTTTTAATTTTAGATTGCAAAATAAAAAGGCCGGCGTTCTGCCGGCCAAGTGACAGCTGTTTCAGCAGCAGTTCATTAAATTGTTAAGCAGACTTTTCAGATAATAGTCCTTTGCTGCGGCGGCTGTTGCAAAATGGAGGTGTCGCTGGCATAGATACGATAAGCTCGCGCTCCAGTCATCCACCGTAAAATCCTCCGGATTTACCGAACTTACAATCCGGATAATCTCGGCACTGTTTTTTGCAAGCAGCAGGTCGGAAACATAGAGTCCGCTTTTCTCAGCTATATGGTCTATCAACCTTTCACTCATATGTATCTGCCTTTCTTCTGAATGCGTGGGATCTGTCGTATGGGAGCACGTGATTCCAATATGAAAATTCGTTTGCAGAACGCTGCGCGTGTTATACGGCAAATTTCGGTCAGGTAAAATACCCCAACCGCTTCTGAATCTCATTATAGTTTGAAAATAATAATAAGTCAACATTTTGATGTAAAAATAAGAAAATACGTGACTAATTCTGTCGATTATGGTGCTTTTTTGTAGACTGGATTTTAAATTTTTTCAAAAGCAGCTGCCAATTTTCGCGCTTTTTCGGTCATTGACTTTAATGACATGCCTGTTATAATAGAAGCAACCCCTGTCCAAGGGAAATTCGATTTTTTCCGCGAAAAGCAGGACGGAATTAGGCGTACCGCCAAAGCTTCCGGCTTGCACCGAAAGGATGACCATAAAAATGAAATCTCAAAACAAGCCGGGGCGTCATCACGTCGATGGCCGCAGGCTGATTGTGCAGATTGTTGCGCTGCTGATTGTCCTGGTGATTATCGGCGGCACTTTGCTAGCCGCTTTATATTGAAATTTCAGCTTCAAAGTCGGATTCTGCTTTGGTTGAGAAAAGGGACAAATAACGGCAATGACAAGAGGGCAGTACCAAATGAGTTTTACTCATTTGGTACTGCCCTCTTGTGTTATGAATTATAAATGGAAAATTAATCTTTTCCTGCCTGAATAAAATCAATTCCCGTGCCATAAGGGTGGAACACGATACCGGTCACCCCTTTTGCGCAGGCATAGTAATGCTTTTCATAATAGAGCGGATAGAAAACAGCCTGTTCGTTCAGATACTTTTCCGCAGTTGCCAGGGCGGGAGCCGCCGCGCTGCCGGAAAGATTCTGTGCTTTGGTCAGCAGTGCGTCATAGGTGGCATCCGTCATTTTTGCCGGATTTTGAATTTCACCGCTCTTAAACAGGGACAGGAACGCCAACGGACCACTGCTTTCCGCGCGGACCGGGCATAAAGCAACCTGAAAATCCCCGGATTGAACGCGTGAAGTCAGCGCCGCTTCATCCATCGGGTTAATATTGAAGTAATTATTGAATTCACTGTTCCAGGATGCCAGCATTTCATTCAGCATTAGTTTTACATTCGCATCATCCGGGCAGAGTACGCTTAGGCTTTTCAGCTCCGGAAGGGAAAGCTCGTTCAGGCCGGCGGAAATCAGCGAGGAAACATTTTTCAGCTGCTTCAGGTAAAATGGACCGCCCGCAAGGGAGCGGTAATTCTGACCGTTCAGTGTGGTGAACGGAGGAATAATATTTTCTGCCGCCGTCACGTGTTCCGGAAGATGCTTCAGAACGGACGTCCGGTTAATGGACTGGAGAAAAGCCTTTCGAATGTTTTTGCTTTTCATCACGTCGGACTGTGTGTTAAAGCAAAGTCCCCAGGTCGTATCTTCAAAGGAAGTCAGCGTACAACCGATTTCTTTAGCCCGCTGGGCATCCGAGGCGGAAACCGCGATTGCGTCGACTGTTCCGCTTTTTAAGGCAGCCACCGGGTCGGTGATGGCGTTATCTTTGTTGGCAATGTTAAATTTCAGGGTGGAGGGCAGGGGAGTGCGGTAACCGGAATAGGAGGAAGAGCGGACCAGATTCAAATTATTCCCGTGATCCCATCCGTATTTTCCATCGATTACGAAAGGCCCGTTGCCAAGCAAATATTTTCGTTCCAGCCCGTAGCGTCCCTGTGTGCTTTCAAAAAATTTCTGATTGCAGGGCATGAAGACCGCAGAAGCGGTCAGGGATGGAAAATCGGGGTAGGAATAATTCAGCTGAACTACCAGTGTGTGGGCGTCTTTTGCCGTGACACCAAGCTGGCTGGCCGGCAGTTTGCCCGAATTTACCTCTTTCGCATTTTTCATGCAGAACATGGAAGAATTCGTTTTTGACCCGGTTTCGGGCAGCAGGGCACGCTGGAATGCATAAACAAAATCATTCGCCGTAACGGGAGTTTCCTTGTCCGACCACTTCGCATTGCTGCGCAGGGTAAACGTAAACACGGTGTGATCCGCGTTGCTTTCCCATTTTTCCGCTACGCCCGGGTAAGGCTTCTGGTTGGCGTCCAAACGCACCAGTCCCTCGAAAAGTGCCTCGACCGCCAGAATGGAGGAGGAATCGGAAGCAATTTGCGGATCGAGCGTTTTCGGCTCCGCTTCCAGCTGAAACGCAATGGATTTGTTGGCGTTGGGCGCTTCTTTTTTTCCGCACGCCGAAAAGGAAAATAAAGCAAACAGTATTGTAAGGCAGAGAAGAACCGCCGTAAACCTCTTCATTGGGGAATCACCTCTATGTATCATCACATGCATTTTATTTTATCATTTTTTCCATGCGATTGCAATGAAACAGCCGAAAGGGAAAAATCCTCTCGCATGGCATCCTTAATTTATGTACAGATCAGCGGAATTATCAGTCGTTCTGGTGAAAAGAAAGGAGGAAGATTCTTCCCAATGCGATGGGACATGGAATGAAAAAAGCGGGCTGCTTCGCTTGAAGCAGCCCGCGGAACCGTCTCGGATTTATTCGATAATGCTGGTGCCGGTCATTTCCTTCGGCTGGGGAAGATTCATGATTTTCAGCATGGTCGGTGCAATGTCCGCCAGCTTGCCGCCTTCTCGCAGCTTGCAGGGATACCCGACGACACAGAACGGAACCGGATTGGTGGTGTGTGCGGTAAACGGAGAGCCGTCATCCTCGTACATTTTGTCCGCATTACCGTGGTCGGCGGTAATCAGTGCCACGCCGTTCATCTTCTGAATGGCGTCGATTACGCGGCCAACGCACTTGTCCACGGCTTCTACCGCCGCTTTCGCCGCGTCGAACACGCCGGTGTGGCCGACCATGTCGCAGTTGGCGAAGTTCAGAATAATCACGTCGTACTTGCCGCTTTCAATGCGCTCTACCACGTTGTCGGTGACTTCATAAGCGCTCATTTCCGGCTTCAGGTCGTAAGTCGCAACCTTGGGGGAATTGACCAGAACGCGGTCCTCGCCTGGGAACTGCTTTTCCACGCCGCCGTTGAAGAAGAACGTTACGTGCGCGTACTTTTCTGTTTCCGCAATGCGCAGCTGGGTCAAGCCGTTTTTGGAAACGTATTCGCCAAAGGTGTTTTCCAAAGACTGGGGCTTAAATGCCACCTGTACATTCGGCATGGTCGCGTCATACTGCGTCATGCAGATATAAGTGAGCGGGAAGAAGCCGTTTTTGCGCTCAAATCCCTTAAATTCCGGATCGACGAATGTGCGGGTGATTTCACGGGCACGGTCGGGGCGGAAATTAAAGAAAATAACGGAATCATTCGCTTTAACCGTTCCTTCTTTGTCGCAGACGGTCGGCACGACGAATTCATCAGTTACTTCGTCACGGTAGGAAAGCTCTACGGCTTTCACCGGGTCGCTGTTCTGGATGCCTTCTCCATAAACCATGGCGGCATAAGCTTTCTCGACACGCTCCCAGCGGTTGTCACGGTCCATTGCATAATAGCGGCCCATTACGGTTGCAATTTTGCCTACGCCGATTTCATTCAGCTTGTCCTGGCACTCCTTGACAAAGTCTACGCCGGAAGAAGGGGGTACGTCGCGGCCGTCCAGCAGGGCATGAATATAAACCTTTTTCAGGCCCTGGCGTTTGGCCAGTTCCACCAGCGCATACAGGTGGGTATTGTGGCTGTGCACGCCGCCGGAGGAAAGAAGGCCGATCAGGTGCAGTGCAGAGTCGTGCTCCTTCGCGTTTTGAACCGCGGACAGGAGCGCCGGATTTTCAAAAAAGTCGCCGTCCTGCACCGCCTTAGTAATGCGGGTCAGTTCCTGATAGACAATGCGGCCCGCGCCGATGTTGGTGTGGCCAACTTCGGAGTTGCCCATCTGCCCGTCCGGAAGACCCACGTCCATGCCGGAAGCGCCGATTTGTGTAATGGGGTTGCTTGAAAAAATCCGGTCGAGGTTCGGTTTGTTTGCGGATTTAATGGCGTTGCCGTACTCCGTGCCGATTCCGAATCCGTCCAGAATCATAAGGATCAAAGGTTTCTTCATCTGATTTTCTCCTGTTGTGGATTGTGATTGGTTTATTTTAGCGGCTGGCTGCTTTTACGATTTCTGCAAAGTCAGCGGGTTTTAGGGAAGCGCCGCCAATCAGACCGCCGTCTACGTCGGGCTGGTCAAGCAGTTCTTTTGCATTTTTGGCGTTCATGGAACCGCCGTACTGAATGGTGAGGCCTTCTGCCGCAGCGGCGTCGTAAAGATCCTTTACGGTCTCGCGGATGACAGCACAGACTTCGTTGGCCTGCTCCGCGGTTGCGGTTTTTCCGGTGCCAATGGCCCAGACCGGTTCATAGGCGATGATGATCTTTTTAAGTTCTTCTTTGGAAACACCGCCGAGGGCGATTTTGGTCTGCATGGAAACCAATTCCGCGGTAATGCCCTGTTCGCGCTGTTCCAGATATTCGCCAACGCAGAGGATCACGTTCAGGCCGCTGTCCAGCGCCGCACGCACACGCTTGTTTACCGTCACATCGGTTTCACCAAAATAGGTTCTGCGTTCGCTGTGGCCGATGATAACATACTGTACGCCCATGGAGGTCAGCATGTCGGCAGAAATTTCGCCGGTAAATGCACCGCTCTTTTCCCAGTGGCAGTTTTCTGCACCAACGCCGATGTTGGTACCTTTGGTGGCTTCGAGTGCAACGCTCAGGTCCACATAAGGAACACAAACGACAACGTCGCAGTCTGCATCTTTTACCAGCGGCTTAATGCCTTCAATCAATTCTTTTGCCTCTGCGGGGGTTTTATTCATTTTCCAGTTGCCGGCAATGACGGCTTTTCTCAGGTTTTTGTTCATGATAGGTACCATCCTTTCGCTTCCGGTTCAAGTTTCGTCGGATTTTGCAGGCCCGCTGCCGCCGAACGCAAACGGGCTTTCGTAATAGTTGAAATGCGGCAGCAGTGCTGCCGCATTTGCGAAAACAGGCGAAGCCTGCTTATTTGTCGTTCAGACAGGCAATTCCGGGCAGTTCCAGACCTTCGAGGAATTCGAGGGAAGCGCCGCCGCCTGTGGAGATATGGGTCATCTTGTCAGCAAAGCCGAGCTTTTCAACCGCAGCAGCGGAGTCGCCGCCGCCGATGATGGAAATTGCGCCGCTTTCTGCAACTGCTTTCGCAACGGCAATGGTGCCGGCAGCAAAGTTCTCCCATTCGGAAACGCCCATCGGGCCGTTCCAAACTACCGTGCCGGAGCCTTTGATCGCGTCTGCGAACAGTGCAGCGGTCTTGGGTCCAATATCCAGGCCCATCCAGCCGTCCGGAATCCGGTCGGAGTCAACCAGTTTGTGCTCGGCGTCCGGTTTGTATTCGGTGGCAACCATGTTGTCGACCGGGATCAGGAACTTTACGCCCTTTTCCTTTGCCTTAGCCATCATATCCTTCGCCAGTTCCACCTTGTCGCTTTCACAGATGGAAGTGCCGATGGAATAACCGAGTGCGTTCATGAAGGTGTAAGCCATGCCGCCGCCGATGATCAGGGTATCAACCTTTTCCAGCAGGTTGTTGATTACACCGATTTTATCGGAAACCTTCGCGCCGCCCAGAATCGCAACAAACGGGCGCTTCGGGTTGTTCAGGGCGTTGCCCATGATGGTGATTTCCTTCTGAATCAGGTAGCCGCACACAGCGGGCAGGTAATTTGCAACGCCGGCGGTGGAAGCGTGCGCGCGGTGCGCCGTTCCGAATGCATCGTTGACATAAATCTCAGCAAGGGAGGCGAGCTGTTTGGAGAACTCAGGGTCGTTCTTTTCCTCTTCTTTATGGAAGCGGACGTTCTCAATGAGTTCGACTTCGCCGTCCTTCAGGGAGGCGGCAATGCTCTTTGCGCTTTCGCCGATTACGTCGGTAGCCATTTTTACTTCCTGACCCAGCGCCTGGGAAAGGTATTTGGCAACCGGTGCAAGGGAATACTTCATGTTGAATTCACCCTTCGGCCGGCCGAGGTGTGAGCAAAGGATGACCTTTGCTTTATGATCGATCAAGTATTTGATCGTTTTTAACGCCTCATTGATGCGCTTCGGGTCGGAAATGTTTCCTTCCCCGTCGAACGGAACGTTGAAGTCGCAGCGAACGAGCACGCGTTTTCCCGCAACATCAATGTCCTCCACGGTCTTTTTGTTGAGATAATTCATGATTTGCACTCCTTTATAATGATGAAATGGAAATCTTTGTTTAACCTTTGACATTATACACTAAAATATTCCGCATTTCAAGCTGTCGGGTCCCGGTTTCATGCGATGAAAAGCACTTTGTGAAAAAGATCACCATTTGTAATTGCGCAGCTGCCCCTCGCAGAGAAGCTCCGGATAATTCCACTGGCGCAGTACTTCATACACGCCGATGGCCACGGAATTGGACAGGTTCAGGCTGCGTGCGTCGGGATGGTTGAGCATGGGAATCCGCACGCAGGTGTCCGGGTTATCGTGAAGCAGTGATTCCGGCAGACCGGCGGTTTCTTTCCCGAATACCAGGTAGCAGTTGTCCGGGTAAGAGATTTCGGAATGAATGTGTCTTGCTTTGGTGGTGAAGTAATAAAAGTTTCCCGAGTTTTTTTCAAAAAATTCGGGAAGACTGTCATAATAAGTGATATCCAGCAAATGCCAGTAATCGAGCCCGGCGCGTTTCAGCTTTCGGTCGTCAATTTGAAAGCCCATCGGCCCCACCAGATGAAGGCGGGCGCCGGTCAGGGCGCAGGTGCGCGCCACGTTGCCGGTATTTTGTGGAATTTCCGGTTCAACCATTACGATATTCAGGGTAGACATGTGCGAATAAGCTCCTTTATTATTGGAATTATTTTTCTCAAATAAACGGGAATCCGTCGGGAACCCTATGTAAAGACCTTAGTTTGATCGATTAGGGAAATCGGTTTGAAACAATCGAATTTTCAAACCGACCGACCCGATTCGGAAGGGAAAGGTCAAAACTTTCAGCTTGCAGCGAAAGGATGGTTACCACAATGAGCAAAGCAAAAATGGGGTTGATTCGTGGAATCGGCATCGGGATTTTAACCGGCGCGGCCGTTTCTGCGGCAACCGTATCCATGATGAAGTCCAATAAACGTTTCCGTAAGAATGCGAATAAAGCGGTTCAGGCCGTTACCGATGTGATTGATAACGTCGGGGAAATCATTCGCTAAGCGGAAGGTTCGATCAGTTGAGGCAAATCGGCGGGGAGGCCCCCGCCGATTCGTTTTTTGCGAAAAAGTTATAATTACGGCAGTGCGGCATCCACAACCTGCGCAGGTTCCGGTGAACTATTTTCCGCTGGCAATGACACTGTACATATGGAACATGGGCATCACAATGGAAATCACCACGGTTCCGACAATCACTGCGATGAGAATTGTCATGGCCGGCTCGAGCATGGAGGTCAGTTTCTTGGTGGAAGCGTCCGTCTGCTCTTCGTACAGTCCTGCCATTTTATCCAGCGTTTCGAACAGCATGCCGGACTCCTCCCCAACCTGAACCATGGACACGAGCAGCGCGTCAAAAACGGGGAATTTTGCCATGGAAGCGTGGATGGAAGAACCCATCTTAACCTCGGCGGCAACCTGGGTCAGCTCTTCCTTTAAATAGCGGTTCGGAATCACATTGCGGGAAATTTCAATCGCGCGCACGATTTCCACACCGGCTTCCACTAGGGAGGACATAATACGGCAGAAGCGTGCAATATAGGATTGGCGCAGAAGGGGGCCGATTCCGGGAATGCGCAGCTTCATGCGGTCGGTGGCGATGGAAAACGCCCGGTTGTATTTCTTTAACAGGCGGTAGGAAAGAATCACCAGAAAAACGGCAATCAGAATCCAATACCAACGCGTTACAATAAAGTTTGAAACGGCCATGACAAAGCGGGTCAAAGCAGGCAGGTCGGCACCAAACTGGAGAAATACCTGTTCAAAGCTGGGCAGTACCACTGCGTTCATAATGACACTTAACGCGAGGGTGAGAACCAGCAGAAAGATGGGGTAGCCCATTGCGCCGCGCAATTTGGAAGTCAGTGCGATTTCCTTTTCCAAAATTCCGGCGCAGCGCTCAAAGGCGGTATCCAGCCGTCCGTTTGCCTCACCGGACTGGATGATATGGACGATGATTTCCGGAAAAGCCCGGAACTTAGCCATTGCGGCGGAAATCGGCGTGCCGATGTAAAGGTCGTCATTCATCTCTGTCAATATTTTTTTAATCTTTTTATCGTGCTCCCCGCTGATGAGTACACCCATTGCCATAGAAAGGGAAACGCCCGCTTTCATCATAATGCCCATCTGGTGCATTATGGCGAGCAGCTTTTTTTTCGGTATTTTCGCCTTATGAATATCGGATGAGCCGACTTCCGTCTGCCAGATGGAATTCGGCTGGTAATTCTTTTCCAGCAGGGCGGTCAGCTCAACTGCAGTCAGCTGCTGTTCCTGCAGCAGGGCAATGGCCTGCGCCTTGTTTTCTGCACTGATTTGCCCGCGCATCTTCCGGTTTTTTGTGTTGACCGCCGTATAAAAATACTGCAAAAGGCGTACCTCCCTTCCAAGTGAAAAGAAATGCCTGCGGATTTATCGATTGAGGTCGATGTTGTATTCCGACGCGGTCTGCGGCGTGATGATCCCGCGCCGGAGCAGCTCGTCAATGCTCTTTTCCAACGTAATCATGCCCTGGCTCATGCCGGTCTGAATGGACTGGCTGATGTTGGCAGTGCGCCCTTCGCGAATGAGGTTGCTGATGGCGGAGTTGACAAACATCATCTCAAACGCCGCCGCGCGTCCTTTTCCATCCGCGGTAGGCAGCAGGCGCTGGGAAATCACACTTTTCAGCACCAGGGAGAGCTGCGCGCGGATTTGCTGCTGCTGCTCCGGTGGAAATACGTCGATCAACCGGTCAATGGTCTTTGCCGCGCCGATGGTGTGCAGTGTGGACAGCACCAGATGCCCGGTTTCTGCCGCGGTAACCGCGATGGAGATGGACTCCAGGTCCCGCATCTCCCCAACCAAAATGATGTCAGGGTCCTCGCGCAGCGCGGCTTTCAGTGCCCGTGCATAAGAAACGCTGTCCTCCCCGATTTCCCTTTGGTTAATGAGGCAGTGAATGGGTTCGTGCAAATATTCGATGGGGTCTTCGATCGTAATAATGTGGCTGGACCGCGTTTTATTAAATTCGTGAATAATGGCGGCCAGCGTGGTGGATTTGCCGCTTCCAGTCGGCCCGGTTACCAGCACCAGCCCTTCCTTCAACTCCAACACGCGTTCAATCGACTGGGGCAGTCCCAGCGAAGCAATTTCCGGGGTGACCGCATTGATAATACGGAGCACCAGCGTGGCGCCGCGCGTCTGCAGCATGGCATTAACGCGGAACCGCCCGCAGCCTGGAATTTGTGCGGAGGCGTCCATGTCGCCTGTTTTGCGGAAGGTTTCGTATTTTTCGTCGCTTAGGCAATGGTGGATCATGTCTTCCACTTCGGCGGAAGTTAGAACAGGTGCGTCCAAAAAGCACATGCTTCCGTTGATTCGGTACGCCGGGCGATTGTTTGCCGCAAGGTGAATGTCCGACGCGTGTGCCGCGACGCCGCCTTTGATTAACTCGATAAATTCCATTTTGTCCATCCTTATTGTTCCAAGATCGTTTCAGCAATGATTACTCCGTAAATTCTAATGGAAAAGGCTTATTCCTGAAGATTGCTGACTTCTACCATTTCTTCCATAGAGGTTGTTCCGTCCAGAACGATGCGGCGCAGGTTTTCACTCAGGGTGATCATACCTTCCCGCCGCGCGACGGCCCGTACCTCGTCCACATTTTTGCTGTGGCTGATGCAGTCCTTAATCGCAGGGGTCACCGGCATTACTTCGTGAATGGCGGTGCGGCCCAGGTAGCCGCGGTGACTGCAGAAATTACAGCCCTTCGCGCGGTAAAGGGTCTGCCGGGTTCCTTTTTCCAGCCCCAGCAGCTCCAACTCGTTATCGTCCGCCAAATACGCTTCCCGGCAGTGCGGGCAAAGCTTCCGCACAAGGCGCTGTGCAATCACCCCAAGCATGGCAGCGGAAACCATGTAAGGCTCCACGCCCATGTCGATTAGGCGGAGAATGGAGCTCGGCGCGTCGTAGGTGTGCAGCGTGGAAAGCACCAAATGCCCCGTAATGGCGGCGCTGGCCGCAATCCGGGCAGTTTCCGTATCACGGATTTCGCCAATCATAATGACATCCGGGTCCTGCCGCAGAATGGAGCGGAGCACGGAAGCGAACGTAAGGCCGGCTTTGGGGTTGACCTCCACCTGTGTAATGCCGGGCAGAATCATTTCCACCGGGTTTTCCGCCGTTACAATATTAATGTCTTCTCGCATGATTTCTTTCAATGCGGTGTAAAGCGTTGTGCTTTTTCCGCTGCCGGTCGGGCCGCTCAGCAGGATAATTCCGTGGTTGTTGCGCAGCATGGAATTGAATTTTTCCAGATTTTCCGGCAGAAAACCAATGTCTTCCTTGACCAGTGAAAATCCGAGCGCCGTGGTGATTCGGATGACCACTTTTTCCCCGTACACGCAGGGCAGAACGGAGATCCTCATGTCAATTTCCTTTGCCCCGATTTTATAGTTGATGCGTCCATCCTGCGGAACGCGTTTTTCCGCAATGTTCATGCCGCCGATGAATTTAATACGCGATACTACCGAGGGAAGAAGTTCGGCGCTGGTTTCCATGTAAAGCATCAAACGGCCGTCTACGCGGAAGCGGATCTGCATGGATTTTTCCAGTGGCTCAATGTGAATATCGCTGGCTTTGAGCACCACAGCCTGCTCGATCATGTTGTTGACAAACCGGATGATCGGCTGGTCGTTTCCGGCGGCGTTTTCCGCCTGCACTTCCTGCTGCTGAGACGAAAGTTCCTTAGCAGCGGCAAACGCCTTTTGTGTGGTGTATAGTTCCCGGATTTTCGTTTCGATTTTTTCCCGCTCTGCGATGACCGGGCTGATTTTTAGCCTGGTATAGATTCCAATATCGTTAATACCATTGTAATCCAGCGGGTCTTCCACTGCAATGGTTAAAACGCTGCCCTCCCGCTTTACCGGGACAATATGGTTGGAACGCGCCAGTTCTTCCGGTACCAGTGTGGAAAGCGTGGGATCCACACTGACGGATGAAAGATCCAGGTATGGAATCGCAAGCTGCCGTTCCAACGAACGGATAATCTGCATTTCCGTCAAAAAATGGTTAGCCACCAGAATTTCGCCCAGACGTTTATTTGTGTTTTTCTGCCGGGCAAGGGCCTGCTGAAGCTGTTCTTCCGACAGTACCCCGGAGTCGATTAGAATCTGGCCAAGCTTAAAATTTGTGATTTTCATCCAAAAGGCCCTCCTTTTGCGGATCGTGTTTCCTGTACTTTACAGGTTCAGCAAGGAAAAGTACCATGCGATGAATTCCGAAATCTGGCCGGAAAAGGCCAGAAAAAACAAGAGCGCGAGGCATATGGAAAAACCAAATGGAAAATAGCGATCTTTCGGCATTCTGTGTGCAGCGAATAGAAATAAAATATGAAAAAACGCGAGGAATACCGCCATAAGATAAAAGGGAAGAATCATTGAAATGCCGGTGAAAAATCCCGCGGCAGCAAACAGCTTCACATCACCGAATCCCATGGCATCTCTGTGGTAGAGACACCGACCCAAAAGTCCCATCAGGAGCATTAGGGCCGCGCCCGCCGCCGCTCCGGCGAGCGGTGAAATCAGCGCAGCGGGGTGAAAACCATTGCCCACCCATTCGCCGCCGTGAAAAACAAGCCCCGTAATAAATAAGCAGAACACGAATTCATCGGGGATAATGCGATATTTCAGGTCGGCAATGCCGGTCAGCGCAAGTGGAATAGAAGTACCTGCCGCCGCCCAAAATCGAATCTGATTCCCGTACTGCCGAAAAGACAAAAGGAAAAAGACGGCGAATAGGACCGCCAGAACTGCACCGTGCGGGAACAGAAAAATCCGCTTCTGTTGCAACTCTTTCCTCGGCTGTTCCCCGTAGTCGCACAGCCACCGTGCCGGCACGGCGTTAAAAATCATGGTGCCGACCGCCCCCGCTGCGACCGCTGCGGCAGTGCAAAGAATGCCAACCCCCGCGTTCATGTGCTTTTTGCCGCGGGGCCGAAGTAGTACAGGGAAAGGGAAAGCTCCGTTGTAAGAACGGACTGGTCAGTACCCGGTACATACTTGATTTGATTTACATAATAAGCGCCGGAGGACTGCTTTTCAAAATAATTCAGCAGTTTTAACAGCTGCTCGCCCGAGCATGCGGTGGACACGGTAACGGGTACAGTGTAAAGCTGTTTGTGGTCGGAAGCGACACTTCCCGCTACGGCGGTGGCTTCTCCGGCTTCCACCTTCAAAAGCGAGACCCCTGCCAAGGCACATGCTGCGGACACGTCCTCCGCTGCTTTTTCTCCGGGGATGGGGGCCTTTTTTTGGTTGGAATCCACTTTCGCCTGAAGACGGTCGATCTTCTCTTGTAACTCCGCTTTTCTGTTGAGAAGGCTGTCATAAAGCTGAATTTGCGCCGCATTCTGAGCGTGCTGGCTGTCCATTTGTACCGCAGAGACGGAAAGGGGAGTATAAACCGCGTAAAAATAGACCAATAGCACCAACACAAGCACCAATAGGTAAATCAGTACACCTGAAATCTTTTGATTTTTCATGGAGTGGCACCGCCTTTCCCGGAAGATTTCCACGCCGTGTAATTTTTAGGGCTCAGCGTTACACTGCACTGATAGCTGCCAGCAGCCTGCACAACGGCGCTGAATGGAACTGCAATGGTGAAAAAGCCGTTGGATTCGATGTTGTGCTTGATGGAAAGATAGGTCTCAAAGTTGGAAACCGCAAAAGTCAGGGATACGTTTCCACTTGTCTGATCCACAGTGCAGGAAAGCACCGTTCCGCCTTTTGCTGTTACCTGCTCCAGAATCTGCTTTACGATTTCCTCGGAACTGCTTTTTCCGTAAGGGAGCATCGCACGGTCCGATTTTTGCTGTTCCACTTCGGAGGATAGCTTGTCCTCCTGATTTTTCAGACGTTGAATTTCAGTATAAGCGGGGTTGGAAAGGTCTTTTTCATCCTGTGCCAGCTGTCTGGCTTTCATGAAATTCAAGAACGGCTGCAGCGCCATAATGCCGATGGAAAGCGCGGTTAGCACCGCAAGCACGGTAACCTGCGCCGCGGTACTGCCGGATTGCGAGCGAATATTTTTTAGAAAGTCCAGGTCGTCTTTTCTTTTTGCGCGGAGTATTCCCGCAAGCGTAAAGAATGCTTCCGGGCCAAAGCCTGTGCGGAGCGCCCGCGGCTCCGCCTTTGGAAGAACGGCACCGGCATCCGTGGCATTGATAACACTCAGCGGAATATCCAAATCCAAGGAGTTCCAGAATTCCCGGTAATTCGGCAGGGATGCAAGGGGGCCGCAGAGAAGAATACGGTCTAAATCCAGGCGTTCGCTGGAAAGCACCATGCGGATGTTCCGCGCGGCTTCGTCCGCGCTTGCGTCCAGAAGCGTGGAAATATGCCGCATTGTTTCGGGGGAGAGGGAGGCTTCGCCGTCGTCTGTGTTCATATTCAGGTGAAAGGCTGCGTCCACCGCCTCTTGAAACGGCAGGGAACGCTCCTTTTGCACAATTTCTACCAAATCGTCAAAAATGCCTTCAAACGAACGCTCAAAAACGGGGTGTCTGTCATGCATGACCAGAAGCCGCGTTTTTTCCAGACTGAAATCCAGCACCGCAACGGTTTTTCCGGCGGTGCCGGTCAAGGCTCCGGCGGCAGAAAGCAGCCCTCCCATGGGCGGAACAATTTTATGAACCTTTAATCCCACGTGGGAAAATGCCTTGCGGATTCCCGTTACTAAATCGCTTCGCACGGCGAACAAAACTCCGGTCAACTTTCCGGTTAGGCCGTTTACATAGCCGTATTCGCGGTTCTGAATCAGGTAATCCTCCACGTCGTCAGGAAGCACGGTTTCCGCCTCCAGCCGGGCAAATGCTACCAGGTTTTTTGGCTTGCACGGCAGATGCTGATATTCCTTGCGTATGACGCTTTCCTCTTCCAGGCACACAATGCAATGGTTCGTATTGAAGTCACCGGAATTTACGCAGTGCTTTACAAACTCCGCAAACGCAGGCAGATTTGTCAGTGCGCCGCCCGAACGGAGAGGCTGCGGCAATTCGAACATCCGTGGCGCGTCGAACGCGGCCCGGTTCCCGTTTTTTGCGGGGGTTAGGTACAGAATTTCGCGGGAAAGCTGCAGTATTATCAGTTTCAAAATTGCCTACACCACACTTCAGCAGAATTCAGAACTATAATATTATATCAAGTACAGAATATCAAATACGAAGGAGCACGTCAATCAATCGAAACATTGCGGATTTGAAAAGCAAAACAAGCCCCGGATTCCGGGGCTTGCTGTATCAATAGCTTTTCGAATCAGGTTTCCGAAGGTGCAGTGCCTGATAGAACGTCAGTAACTTTCTGGGATAGCTGTAATTGGTAATAGGTGCTAGATGGAGCTGATTTGGCAGCAACAATCTTTCCTCCTGCCGTATAATACCAATGATAGTCGCTCTGCTTACAATCAGGTAATTCGCTCTTGCTGTTAAGAATATTGTTGTATTCCAATGCATCTTTTACCGTTAATTCGTCTACCGAAATGTTTGTTAGAGAACCGGTTGCAGTTTTTGTTGTTGCTTCTGCATGAGCCGTTTTAAGTGCAAGTTCAATGGTTTGCGCATTGGCCTCATCGGCGCTCTTATTTGCGGAATCAATAACATTGTTTACTGTCGGAATCGCGATGGCAGCAATGATGGCCAGAACCGCAATGACGATAACGAGTTCCACAAGGGTAAAGCCTTTTTTATTTTTGGATTTTATTAGGGTTTTCATGGGGCATACCTCTTTCCTTTTGGTTTTATTTTCCATTCGCGTTATATATTTACAAACACCTTCTAGTTTGATTATTATAAAACTGCTTTCTTAGTCTGTCAATCCCCCAATTTATTATGCAATATAATTATTTAATTTATGATTTTACAGTCACATATTGTCTAATAATTACAAAGTTTTGGCCAAAAATAAAGCTAGTGTGACCTTATTGCGCAAATTAGTCGAAACGGCGGAAAATACTGATAATTTTATAGGAAAGAATTATAAACGATTGCGAAAAGTACACAATCCCGCTATAATCAAAAAGTAAACAAGTGGGGAAACTGGATGCCAAAAGGGCTTCTAGCCAAATGCGGTTTTGGTATAAATTCCTATAAAATTGTGAAAGGGGACGTTCAAAATGAGAGCCGGTTCCAAACGGGGCGCCGCTCTGGCGTATGCGATTATGGTCACGGCCGCTCTGCTGATTCTGGCGGCGGGGCTGATTTCTGTGGCGGGCGCAAACCTGAACGCTTCCCAGAACAGTTTGGAAAGCCGTCAAGCTTACCTTGATGCGAAATCTGCTATTGAATACGGAAGGGCGTACCTTGCCAATTACCCGGAAAAAGAAGATGAGGGCTTCTCCATCCTTTCTACCGGAAGTGGGGCCGGATTCAAAATCGGTTCCGCCGACGCGCAGAACGCGGTCGCTGTTTATGACCCAAGCACCAGAACCATCAAGGCCGCCGCCCGGTACCGTTCTTCCGACCGCGTCCGCAGACTGGGGTACCGTCTGGGGGAATCGGGCGGGGAAAATTCCGGCGGGTCGCCTTATGAATTTTTTGTTTCTGGTATTGGTTACGGGGACACAAAAGTTTTCAATGAGGTGGAAGCTCCTTACATTTCCGGTTCAGTGCAGTCGGTTTATCCGGTGGTATTCCTCAATCTTCTTCGAAGCGGAAATTTGAATACGGAGAACCGCTTAACAGCGCCGAAGGTT
This sequence comes from Clostridiales bacterium, assembly GCA_012839345.1. Taxonomy (GTDB): domain Bacteria; phylum Bacillota; class Clostridia; order Oscillospirales; family Acutalibacteraceae; genus Caproiciproducens. The sequence continues at coordinate 106,575 of DUNN01000033.1, forward strand.
TTTTGCATGGGCTCCCCTAGGCCGATTGAATTTTATAGGGAAAGCCGGTCCAGTATTGTTTCCGATTTTATCTGTATCGGCGGCGATAATATCTATGGGCAGGATTACCGCAACAATAGCTTGGATGCTTCGCATTACAGCACTTTGATTTTGAAAAGTAAATCCTCGGACAAGGGCGTCCTTTGTTTTACCCAAAACTGTACTTTACAGATTGACGGAAACGCATTCAAACGCAAGGTGGCTATTCCATCCGGCTACTATTATTTTCAGGATGGTATGAATCTATTTGATTTAACAAACGAAAATAAAAATGTTCTGCTCACTCCGGTGGATACAGCGTTCCTTCCTAGTTTTGTGAATGAGGAACAGGTGAATTTTATTCGGGACAATTACGCGAATTTTATGGATTCGGAGCAAGGAACCTGGAACTACAGTTCCGTCTGGACCGATGACGGTGGAAAAGTGAGTGAGGGCCGTCCCAGTAACTTGTCCAACGGAAAAGAATACAGTCTTACCGGCAACACGGTGTACTTTTATATCGCTTCCTGTGACCATTGGGAAGATGCCTTTCGTAAATCTGGAAATCCGAATCCAAATTTGGGTGTTTACCAGGCAAAGCGGATTATTATGCGCTATGTGAATGACCAGACAAATCTAATCATCCCCGAAAATAAAACCGTTGTTTTTCAGGCGGATACGATTTCGCTCAGTACGGCATTTCAGGATGACGAGGCGGGCGGCAGCGCAGACCAGCGGCCGGCCATTACAGGTCACCAGAAGGCGGACAGCACTCAGTTCATTTTACGACCGCTGCACGGCGATACATTAAAGCTCTATGTTCCGAATGATCTTCGCGTCTATCCGGATTATGACAGCGATGAAAATTGGTCCTATCTTATCCGGGCGGGGTATTATGATATTCCGGAAACCGATCTGCTCAGCGATCGTGCAAAAAAGTTTTTTGAACGCACGGAACCCGAAGATCCGCCGTCCGGTGGTTCCGGTGAATCTGGCGGTGGTTCTGCGACCGGAGGTGTATATACCGATGGACTGTAAAAAGATGCGGAATCTGCATGGCAAACGAGGGGCAACCCTAGTGGAAGTGATTGCCGCGGTGCTGATTCTTGCCATTGTGGTCACCGGCGTGCTGACGGGAATCGGGTTTTCCCAACGGGCGATTTTGTCCCAAAGCTCACAGGGTGACGCCGCCGCACAGGCGCAGAATCTGGCGGATACGCTGATCACCATGCTGCATGGCAAGGACGAAGACCAGGCGGCACAGGTTGCGGTTTCCGGTGCACAGCGGGTGGATTCCGGCGATTTTCCGGCCAAGGATGTGGACAAGCAGTTTCGCATTACGCCGGTGCACGACGATACGCTTTCCGGAGATGATTCGGAAATTTCGGGATACCGAATTCAGGTGGCGGTCGCCTATACCGACAACGGCGGGAAAAAATACGTTCAGCTTACCGCATTTGCGGCAAAGGACGGTGATGCAGCATGACGCTTCACGGAAAAAAAGGAATTACACTGGTCGAACTGATTGTTTCCGTCGCGCTTACGGCGGTCATTATCACCGCGGCCTGCGGCGCGCTGTATGCCGCGGCACACAGCTTTCGGAGCGGTTCAGCAAGCGCGTTTAACCAGCAGAGGGCGGCCCTTGCAGAAAGTTACCTTCAGCGTTATGCGGCTACAGCAACCGCGGTTTCCTCTGAGTCAGAGAGTGACAAAAACGGCGTTTTCTTTTCCGTAAGGAATAATGCCGTACAAATTACCCGGCAAACGGTGTCGGACAGCGGAAAAACGCAGGCAAACGAGGCGTCCATCGATGGGATTTCCGGAATAGAGGTTTCGGTTTCCGCTGGAGTGCTGCATTACACCATTGTATCACAGGACGGCAGTTACCGTTTGACCGGAGGAATCGCGTTGAACAATGATGCCTCGGATTCTCTTGCACCATTCACCGTTCGGGGGGATTCGGTTCTCTTTTTGAAATTGTAAACGGGCTGTTCTTGGTCTGTGGCGCTAAACCGGGTGAGTCCGTACTTTTTGCGTGTCAAATTTTTTACGTTCGGAACGATAAATTATATAGCTATCCTTCGATTCGAATGGATTCGCATTAATTTAGAGTGAAGGGGGTGAAAAAATTGACCGCAAAGAAGAAGAAAATAGCTTTTTTATTTAACATTTTTCTTTCATCATTAGCAGCAAAGCCGCTTGAAGTCAGCAACAAATCCATGGCGGCCATCCTGAATATTTCAGAATCCGCTCTGTCTAAACTGCGCCACAGCCGTACCCAAAAATTGCCGGCTGGCCTGCACCCGGGCCTTATGGCATCGAAGTTTGTTGTGGAGGTTCTCCGGGAATTTGCGCCCACCAAGGCCACGGCGCTGCTGTTTATCGATTACGCCAAATCACTGGGGGAAAAATATATCTTATCGGACTCCCTGTCCCGGTTTGTTTCCGTCATTACGGCGACCAATGCCGTGGAAGAGGAAAAAGCCAAAAAGCTTTATACCGGTATGATACCGGAACTGCTGAAGCTCTGTTATGAAGAGTCCTACTTCAGTTCCGAAAAGGAATACGACAACTGGGTAATGAGCCACAGCAATATGCATTCGGAAGCGGTTTACCAGAAAATCTGCGATATGGTGAATCAGGATGTGCTGAGCAGCGAACGGCTTAAGCAGCTTGTGAATGTGGTATATTCCGCCTCGGTTCGGCGTCAGCTGGCCCAGTACCACAGCGATTTTTCCTACCTTGAAATGATGAACGATTTCTTTCGCTCTCAGGTAAACCAACCGTTTTACAGCATGATCCGCCGAAGTGAGCAAATCTCCGTTTCGGACGATGGAACCGAGATTACCCGTGTGATGACAGCTCGCGAGCAGATTGTTCCGCAGACGATGCAGCCGGTGGATTTCACAGTATCACAAACCTATTATAATAATTCCATGCATCTGCCTTCGGAAAACATCATTGAAACCGCTTTTCATGAGCTTTCCTGCTCTGTGAATGGCCAGCCGCTGACCGATTATGTTAATCAACAGGAAAATACCTCCTATCAGTCCCTGCATCAGTTTATTACAGTTCAGGAAGAAGAGGATGATGGGAACGAAGCCTCGGAAAAGCATCTGATGCTCCGGTTTACGCTGTATCCATCCGAAGCCGGCGAGCCGATCAATATTGAATACGGCTACACCAGCACGTCACCGTTTATTCCGAACGTTTCCTGCAATTGTTTCTATACGCTGCAGTATCCCTGCAAATTTCTGTATCATGAATTCGCACTGGACGAGCGAACCGCGACGAAATGGGGTGTGCGCGTTAAGCTGTTTGCTCCATTAGCGAACAGTATCTGCGACCGGAAGGATCAGCAGGATAGTATCCGGACGGGAGGAAGCGCGGGTGCTATGCATGTGATGTTTTATGATTGGGCCATGCCGGGTGCGGGTTATTTTTGCAATCTTTATGAAAGAAAGGGAAATTCTGCGGACACGGTTGCTTTTTAAGTCTTCTATTCGGTGTGAAAGCAACCTGTCCTTCTTCATAAATCCTATTTTGGCAGGTTAATTCAGGGCAATATTATTTGGAAATAACTTGCGCGAAATTGTCGCTTTTTATATAATAAGGTAAGATCATACAAATCATACAAAACTTAGAAAGGGGAGAGCGGAATGCCTTTGCTGGACGATTCCCATACCCCGGTATTTTTTGATGTCTTTTACAGGCCGTTTGACGGGAACGGACAGACCCTTTTGGCACAGGTGAGGGAGGAGTATTTTTCCTCTTTACACGGAAAATCGGGAAAGCTCCGCAGTGTAGAAACCGGTGCGGAATGCCGGACCCGCTACAAAATCGGCCACGGTGTTTTTCAGTGGCGGAAAACCAGTGGGAAATTGATCTTACAACAGTCCTACCGTGACCGGGACGGATATTCCATTCTTACGTGGAATCCGGCGGGGGAGCTTATTTCCAAAGCGCGTTTTGGCGCAAATCATCATTGGCTGCAAACCTGTTATTATGCGGGAGATCCAGCAAGGCCGGCGGCGATGCTCAAACCGGAGCAAAGTGGCGGCCTTTTTCTGCTACGCTATTGTGAAAAAACACAGCGGTATGAAAAAACAATGCTGCGGCCGTTGCCATACACCGCAGGCAGCGCAGAGCAGAGTTTGGTGAATGCTGTTGTCGGCGAGCCGGAAGTGATTGCCCGGACGGACGGAGGAAGCTTCTGTTACTGCCCTGCGCAGGAAGCAGCGCGTCGTGCTGCGGTGCTAAATGACCTGAAATCGGGGGAACGCAGCATAAAACCGGTGTGGCCGGAAGAACCGGACGCAAAACTTCATTTTATTTACATAGAAAATGCGGTGCCCAAGCCGGAACCGGAACCGCAGGAGGTTCCCTTTTCCGTGCCGGAAACTGCGAAATCCGTGTGGATTCCGGAAGCGGTGCAGAAAAAGGATTACCACGCCAATCACGAACTTTACAGCGTGGAAGCGAGCGCGCCGAAGAAATACGCAGTTGCAGCAAGGGGAATCGGCGGCAAAACGCAGGTTAGTTCTGCAGTTGCTCCCGGCGTTCAACGCGCGGCCACCCGCATTGTGGTTAGTGCAGAGGAAAGCTACCTTTATTTCGGAAAAGTCATCAACGGTCTGCGCCAGGGACGCGGCCGCACCCAGATGAGCAACGGCAACACGGCCTATGAAGGCAATTATGTGGACGGGAAACGGGACGGCTTCGGCGTATACTATTATAAATCCGGAAAGCTCTGCTACGCTGGAAATTGGAAGGAGAACCTCCGCGACGGCACGGGCGTTGCGTTCAGTTCGCGGGACGGCTCCATTTTTGTTGGCCGTTGGAAAAACAATATTCCAACAGGCCCCGGCGCGGCGTTTGACGCGGACGGCAACCTGATTTATACCGGTGAATGGAAAGATGGCAAACGCCATGGCCACGGCACGGAATTCCGAAACGGTGAAATTGTTTTTTCGGGTGAATTCCGCGACGACCATTATTATTCAGGGTATAAACGGATTGAAGACGAAACGGCTGTATCGGAATCGGATGAGCAGGACAAGGAAGAAAGTGCAGTTCGTTCCGATGTAAAGCAATAATCCTTTTCATTCATAATCAGGACTTTACGGGATGATATGTTTGTAAACCAAAAGCACTTTACGGAGGTTTTCCATGCAGTGGCTGGAATTGCATAATGTGGAATACGGGGAATGCGTCGTGCTGGGCGGCGCCCACCATGATATTTTAATGGTGGACTGCGGTAGCAGCAACCAGAAAATCCGCGAGGGGGATGTGGACTTTTCCGCATACGTTGATCCTTCCATTCTGCGGCGCTACGCGGGGTGTACTACGCGCAGCTTTCTGCTGACCCATTATCACCGCGACCATCTCTGCGGGCTGCGCCGGATTCTGGAGGCAAAGCCGGACTACTTCGGGCGTATTTTCTTCCCCGCTTCCCCCTGTGACAGCCGGGGTAAGCCGCTGCTTCTGGAATTTGCGCTGTTTGTTTACGCTTTTTTAAGCCGCCAGACCGATTATTCGCAGGTGAACATCAGCGCGCTGAAAATTTTTGAACGCACGGCAAAGCTCACCGGGGCCAATCGCATCTACGCGCTGAAACAGGGCGACAGCTTCTTGTTTGACGGCGTTACCTACGACGTCCTTTGGCCCGCGCGAGAGAATTTTCCATTTACCGATCTGTTCGCGAGCGCGGTGGAGGACATGAACATTTGTCTCAGCTCGCCATTTCTTCCACAGTGTGCAAGGGACTTTATGCGGCTGAAGGAGGAATTCTGTGCGGCTTACCTGGCATGCTGCATGACTGCACCGGTTCGGCAGGAGGCGATTGACCGCGTTTCTGCCATATTAAATAGGATTGATGAGTTGATTCCTCAGCTGCAGCTGCTACCTCCTGCGCCGGATATCGCGGAAATCCTCAGCAGACCATCGACGCGTACGGCTTACTCGGATGAACTGAACGCGGCAAGCGTGATTTTCCAGAATCGGCGTACGCAGGAAGCCAGTCTGGACGATATTTTAATGACAGGGGACGCGACCCCGGAAAGCATGGACGCGGTGGCCGACTTTCTGTACGATTCCTATTACATTATAAAGGCGCCGCATCACGGCACGGCGAGCGCTTGGAGCCATCTGCTGAACGAAATCAGTGCGTCCCATATTCTCATCAGCAACGGTGACTACCAGCAGGGCGGCAGCATTGCCGCCGAATACGTCGATCTTCCCGCTATTAAGCACTGCACCAACTGCGCCGCCTGTTCGTGGTACCAAAGCAGCGGGTGTTCTTGCAACCGTGTGGCCTGCTGCTATGACCTTCCGGATCGCCCGGGGTTAACCATTAAATGTCCGTATTGCCAAACACACCGGGATTCGTCGGCACGCGGGCAGGCACCCTGCCGAATCTGTGTGGTGTCCTCCGGCGGAGAACGCGCCTGCCTGTGTGATGACAAGCCGGCGGCGAATAATTTTTAAATCGATCAGGGAAATTGAAGATTCAGCGGAATAAACAAAAATGTGGATTGTTTGTTGACGGATTCATTGACGCGACTAAATAATAGACAAGAAAAAGAAGAATAATTTGACGAAAAATCGAAATGTTCACAATGATTTCATATTTCCTTCACAGTATTTTCATCCGTTCTTCCTTGCATGGCATCATGTGTGCTAAAATGTGGAAAAATAATTGGAAAACGGCGAGATTACAGGTAATTTTTATAGAAAATAATCTCCATTATCTACTTGACAATGATTGCCAAATATCTTATAATCCAATTAAACATATGGGCGGTACAGGTGACTGCGGCATTGCTGGCGCTCTTTGTGCAAGGCAGTTGTCACTTGTATCATGCGAGTCAGGGGAGAATTTTTAACACCCATGGCGAACACATGTATGTTAACTTCTCATAGCACACGCAAATGCAAAACGAACTATTTTAAGGAGGACAAAAAGGATGAAAAAAATCACAGGAAAAGTTGTTTCTCTTGTGCTTGCGCTCGCACTTGTAGTAACAAGCTTTTCAGGCATCTCTGCTTTTGCTTACAGCAAAACAGTAGAAGGCAGAGTCGACCTCACCGAAGATGAGATTTATCTTGTCAACGGTGGAGAAACTAAGGAACAAAGGCAGTATAAAGTCGACTTACTTAATGGTAAGGAACTGACTGCCTTGGATCGTACTCAGTCTGCATCCGATGTTGAGGTTTCCTCAATTTCTCATGCTTCTGGTGACTCTCTCGTTAGATGGGACATTGATGACACCAATGTTACCTTTACCCTGAGAGATTCTAAAAAGTCTGGTAAAGAAGTTCTTTCCGTTCTTGTGAAAGGAAGCTACACAGACGACGATGACAACAAAATTACTGTTAAGGTAAAGAAAGAGTATACGATTCATGTACTCGCTGCCGACAAGTTTGTAATCGGTAAAAAAGATTCCGGTTATAAAAACCCGGGCGATGAAATCGATGAGTTGGATTCTTTTGCCCAGACCGCTGGCAGCAAACAAGAGGCCCGCATCTATCAGCCGAAGGCTGGAGATGATGCCAGAGCAACTTATGAAATAAAGAAAAATTTGGTCCTGTCTGATAAAAATAAAGATGCTCTGAAAGGCCATATCTTTGTTGATATCAGCAACGACACAAACATTCACGCTACCGTAGATAATGATAGCGGCGTGATTACAATGTTTGCGGGTAGACAGCCTAACGATGATTTTACTAAATTTGGTGACGACGCATCTACAGGTAATGTAACAATTACTGCTACAAGCTATGATGCAAATGGCAAGAAAGATGATGATACCAAGACTACTTTTAAAGGCAAGATTGAAAAGAAAGTAGATGTCGCTACACTCGTAGAATCTATGGGTACTACGAAAGATTCTTTCGTAATCGAAAAGGCAGATAAGGGCGGCTCTACTGTTTTGGAAGGTATCAAAAATAAGCATCTTGCAAATGCAGATGAAGCTGCTAAAGATGTTGTTGTGACCAATGCAGAAGTTGTTTTCCCTGATGGCACAAAGTCTGTTTCTGTAGGTGAAAAATCCAATCTCCAGAAGATTTCCGGTACAGTCGGTGCTCTGTCTGTTGGTGATGCATCGGTCAATACGATTGATGTAAAGGGTTCTGTTTCTATTACCGGTGATAAGGCGTCTATTGGCGACATTACGGCTGAAACAGTAACGGTCAATGGAACAACCTATGCTGGTGTTTCTGTTGAAGACGGTAAGACCGGGAACATCACGGTTAAGGATTCTAACCTGAATATTGCTGGTGGTACTATTGGCAATGTTGAGATGAAGGATAACGCAACTACGGTTACAATTGAACCTTCTGATGATGAAACTGCAATCACAGTTGGCGACATTAAGACCAAGAGAGGTTTGACGATTTCTTCTGTTGATAGCGCCAAGGTTTCCGTTGGTAATATTACGGTGACTGGTGATTCTGATGTTACATTAGTTGGTAACAAGGTTACTTTGAAGTCTGTTGATTTTGACTATTATGTTGGCAGACTTGCCCTCGGCGATACTGATGAGTTCGTTGGCACGGTGCCGTCTTTGAAGAATGCAATTAACACAACTATTGATGCTCAGGAAGAAGACACTGACGCAGTTATTAATGGAAATGTTAATGTAGATGCAATTTCTGTTGATGATGATGCTGCTCTTAAGTTTACTGATAAGGTAGACGTTAACACAATTGACGGCGACGGCACTTTGGCAGTTGCTGCTGGCAAACTCTATGTTGATGGCTCTGCTTCCGGTGTTACCCTGAAATTGACAGATGCAAATCTTGCCAATGGCATGGTTGCTTACACTGCTAAAACTGATGCTCTTGATGTAGACGACATGAACAACTTTGGCTTCACTGTTGCGAAGTCTACCGGCAACTCCATTGATACCTTTAAGATTAATGGCTTGACCTTTGCTGGCGTACAGGTCAACAAGACATCCGCCAGAATTGCAAAAGACTATAGCGAAACCTTTACCGCAACTGCGTATCCGACCGGAACCACCATTCCGACCGATGCGAAGATTGCTTGGGAACTGGATGGCAATGATGATGTGTTCCAGGTAACTGCTACAGGCAATACTGCAACAGTTAAGGTTCTTAGGATTGATTCCGATTTTGCTTCTGAAAATGAAGCTACTTTGACAGCGAAACTGGTTGACGAAGATGGCGATGAGATCGATGATTATGCTTCTGCTGAAATCGCTCTGACCGCTATCGCAGTTCCGGATGCTAAGTCCGACACAACCACAAACTTCACGGTTGCTCAGGGTGCTAGCTACACCATGAAGGTTACTTCTGCTACAGCGCCGTCTGTAACACTTGGCACCGCTGGTGTGTTTGCTGTAACAACCACCAAGAACGGCAACGATTACTTCTACAAGTTCGTTCCGACAGGTAAGGTTGGCGCTGCTACCGGCGTATACCTCAACGGCACAAAACTCCTTGTTGCTTCCGTTGGCGCTCCTGCTTTCAAGAGCGACACCACTGTTGCAATTAAGGTTGCTGCTGGCAAGTCTTACACCTACAAGATCACCGCTTCCGCAGCTCCGAGCTTCGGTTTCGGTACTGGCAACGTTTTCAGCGTTACCAAGATCAGCAAGGTTGGCAATGACTACTTCTTCACAGTTGCTCCGGTTGCTAACGCAAAATCCGGCGCTGCTACTGGCGTATACGTCAATGGCGTGAAGGTTAATGTTGCTACAGTTGCGTAAGCAATTTGGCACAAGGTTTCTTCCTAATTTGATTACTACTATCTCAACAAAATAAGTGTAGTTGTATTTGCGTAGCAGCGGTTTGGGCTTTTGCCCAGCCGCTGCTTTGTGCCCCAAAAGCTAACAGCCTAAAACAGTGAAATCCACTCGGTTTGCCGCAAATCGGGTGGATTTCGCTGTTTTTTGTTTTAGTTAATTCATGGAATTACCTTGAAAATAGAAATGCATTCCGTTACAATGAATAAAAATAGTGCATACTTGAAATATATCGTGTTTTACAGAAAGGAACATGGCCATGATCTTTAGCAGCCTGCTCTTTTTGTTTGTCTTTCTTCCTTTGGTTCTGGTTGCTTACTATGTTGTGCCGCGTAAATGGAAAAACCTGTGCCTATTTCTATTTAGTCTGGTGTTTTACGCGTGGGGCGAACCGGTTTCTATCTTCATTATGCTGTTTACCACGCTTTTCGATTATTTTGTCGGCGTTTTACTCGACCATTTTCGCGACAATCGGACCGCAGCACGATGGATTTTGGTCATGAGTATTTGTGTGAATGTTGGCCTTCTCGGGTACTTTAAATATTCCGACTTGTTAGTACAAACTTTCAACGGTATAACCGGATTGTCCGTACTGCCTCCGCAGGTAGTACTGCCGATCGGTATTTCCTTTTATACTTTTGAAGCGCTTTCCTACGCGGTAGATGTTTACCGTGGCCAGGCCCCAATACAACGTAATGTGATTGATTTTGGTACTTACATTTCCTTTTTCCCTCATCTTGTTGCTGGACCGATTATCAAATATGAATTTATGGCCGACCAGCTGCATAATCGGGAGGAAACGCTGGAAAAGTTTACAGCCGGTTCCAAACGATTTATGGTTGGACTGTTCAAGAAAGTGTTAATTGCCAACAATCTGGCGCAACTGGCGGATAAGATACAGTACCTTGGGGATCCTTCCACGCTTTCTGCATGGCTGGGTGCACTGGCTTTTACGTTCCAGATTTATTTCGATTTTTCCGGATATTCCGATATGGCAATCGGTTTGGGGCAGATGTTCGGCTTTACGCTTCCGGAAAATTTCAACTATCCTTACATCTCGCAGAGCGTGTCGGAATTCTGGCGGCGCTGGCACATTACACTGGGTTCATGGTTCCGGGAATATGTTTATATTCCTTTAGGTGGGAATCGCTGTTCGGTGTTGAAAAATGTCAGAAACCTAGCCGTTGTTTGGGTGCTGACCGGGATCTGGCATGGCGCAAGTTGGAATTTTGCCCTGTGGGGCGCGTATTACGGCCTTCTGATTATATGCGAGAAGCTTTTCTTAAAAAAACTACTGGACAGAGTTCCTGCGTTTGTTCGGTGGCTGTATGCGTTTCTAGCTGCCGTTACCGGATGGGTGCTGTTTTCCTATACCGACATACAAAAGGCGTTTGGCGTGCTTGGGGCAATGTTCGGCTTTGCATGCGGTGTGGACAGCCTTGGAAGGTATTCACTGATTACTTACCTGCCTTTGTTTATCGTGGCTGCGCTCTGCAGTACGCCGGTTGTAGGACGCTTGACCGAAAGGCTGAGAAAGAGCGGAGTAGCCGGTCGGGTGATATGGTGCGCCGGTTTTATAGCCCTATTTGTCCTTTCGCTGTCCAGTCTGGTGAACAATTCGTATAATCCGTTCCTTTACTTCCGTTTTTAAAGGATAGGTGAGAGCATGAAATTATTTGAAAAAGGAAAGAATGAGAGCAGAAAATGTGAACCTGGTTCCTTGGCGATTACCGTGTTCTTGTTTCTGACGATTCTTGTAGGAATTCTGTATTTGGCTCTTGCCCCAAAACAGACCTTTTCAGAAGATGAAAATCGCGTGTTGGAATCTTTTCCGACCGTAACGCTGGAATCAGTGCGCGACGGCAGCTTTATGGATTCCGTGGAAGCCTTTGTGGGCGATCATTTTATGCTGCGTAAATTCTTTGTTTCTTTAAATACGCGGGCGCAGCTGTGGACCGGCAGGCGGGATTTGGCGTCGGATTACAGCAAAGTACCTGCTGAAGGCGGGATCTATTATGGAAAAGACGGGCATCTGTATGAGGTTTTGCTGCCAAACCGGACAGATGTATTTCAGCGTAACGTTTCCGGCTTTAAAATTTTTGCCGAAAAAGCGCAGATACCGTTTTATGTGCTTCCGGTGCCGTCCGGCTCGCAGGAGCAGCCGGATAAGCTGCCCTACTCCGCGCCGAACCATGACCAGAGGGAAGAATTAAACGCGCTGCAAACAACGCTGGGGCAATCTGCGAAGGTAATTGACGTATTTGAAGCGTTGAGCGACAAAGACGGTCAGGATTATTACTATAAAACGGACCATCACTGGAACTCGTATGGGGCCTATCAGGGCTATCGTGCCCTGATTACCGAAATGGGTTATTCTCCGGCTGAACAGGAGGACTTCGATTTCCAGAAAGCCTCTGACTCCTTTTACGGTACGCTTTACTCAAAAGCAATTTTATCCAACCAGCAGCCGGATACGGTGTATCTGCCTGTATATAAGAAAGCTGAGAAGCTGAGCCAGGCCACCGGGAATTTGGTGCAAGATTCGATTTACTGGAAAGAATATCTGGAGAAAAAGGATAAGTACTCCGTTTTTCTCGGAGGAAACCACAGCGTGGATATCGTGAAAAATGAAGTTCAGACAAATGGGAAAAAGCTATTGATCTTGAAAGACTCCTATGCAAACAGTATGGTACCATTTTTAGCCACAAATTTCTCGGAAATTCATATAATCGACTTAAGATATTACAATAAGGATATTTATTCCTATATACGACAAAATGGAATTACCGAAACAGCCGCGATCTATAGTATTAAGCAGCTTTGTGACGTTTTGGTTGGCAACCGGCTTCTCCAGCGCTGAACCGCTCATTTATATGCAGAATCGAGCGAAATCCGGCCTTATGAAGGGCGGAAATCTATGTGGCATTTTTTTGAATATCGGACCCCAAAAATGCAACACTCGATTTCAAATTATTCTTAGGCATTTTTATTACAAAATATTTACCTTTTCAGATTCGGAGGCATTCTGAAAGCGCAAACTCAAAAACCGCATGAAATCTGGAAAAAACACTGATTTAAACCAATAAATGATTCATTGATTTAGTGAATTAACAAAAATAAATTTCTTGTATATCTTGAAAAATGCATAAATTATTGCTATAATATTTCAAAGTATAAGGATGGTGTAGGACACGCTCGACGATGAGTGTGTCCTACAGTACATTTTAAAGGAATACTTCATCTATTTACTGGTTGAAAGTATAAAAGCGGCAAACTGCATTCCAAACAAGAATGAACTCAATCGTTATCCTTTTAAATGTTTGCACACAGAGGTATCTTGGAAAAGCAAAGTCGCTTTCAAAAGGCTTTGACTTGCATAGTACGGTTTTAAGGGACTGTATCGGTGCAGGGTAATTTATAAAGCAAATTCAAAAATCTTTGGAGGGATTTTATGAAGAAGATCATTGCATTACTGTTGGCAGGTGCCATGATGGTTTCGACAACCGCTTGCGGCAATAACACCGCATCCTCTGCGGCATCCGGTACGGGCAACACTGCTTCCGCAGCAAGTTCAACGGGCACTGGCGCCGTTGCCGCTGCCGATTTGGCTTCCAAAAGCAAATACGCCGGAACTCCTGACGCAGATATGATTACAATCAACTTGGTTCAGGAGCCCCCAGAGTTGAACAGCATGCAGACAACAGATACGGCTTCCGCGAATATTCTGCGTGAAACAATGGCCGGTCTTATGAAGTTGGATGCAAACGACAATCCGGTTCCGGATATGGCGGAAAGCTATACGGTAAGTGAAGATAAAAAGACCTACACCTTTAAGCTCCGCAAGGATGCAAAATGGTCCAACGGCGAGCCGGTAACTTCGAAGGATTTCGTTTTTGCATGGACCACCGCGATGAAGAAATCGACTGCTTCTTCCTACGCCTTTATTTTGACCGATAACATTAAAGGCGGCCAGGATTATTATGATGAAAAGATTAAAGAAGACGGCCTTGGCATTAAGGCACCGGATGACTATACCTTGGAAGTAACCTTTGTCAACCCGATTCCTTATGCTCTTCAGCTGTTCTCGTTCCAGACTTATCTGCCGGTTAACCAAAAAGCATTTGAAGCCGCCGGTGCGGATAAGTATGCGAAAGACATGGATAAGTTTGTCACCAACGGGCCTTACAAGATGGTTGAGTGGGTGCACGACGACCACATTACGCTTGAGAAAAACCCTGATTACTGGGATAAAGACAAAGTTGGCATTCCGAAGATCAAACTGGTTATGATGAAAGATGCCAATGCTACCATGAATGCCTTCCGTGCAGGCCAGTTGGATTTCATGACCCTGGGTGCTGACTCCCTGGCTCAGATGCAGGCACAGGGGCAACCGTATGTTACCTATGCTGACTGCAGCAACTGGTATGTACAGTACAATACCCAGAGAAAACCGTTTAATAATGCGAAAGTCCGCCAGGCTTTTGGTATGGCGATTGACCGTGAAAGCTTTGTAAAGAACGTTCGTAAAGATGGTTCGATTGCAGCACAAGGCATTGTTCCTCCCGGAATTGCCGGTGCCAATGGTGAGTATGCTGAGGCCAGAGGCGATATTTCTCTGAAATATGATCCGACCAAGGCAAAACAGCTGCTCGAAGAAGGTTTGAAAGAAGTTGGCATGACGATTGACCAGCTGAAGCCGGTATTCATCAGCGATAATACAACCGCTGCTGCAAAGGATACCGCTTTCTTCCAGGAACAGTGGAAGACCAACCTTGGTGTTTCTGTTGAATTGAAGCCGCTTACTTTTAAGGCTCGTGTTGCAGCGATGGACAGCGGAGACTTTGACTTTGTATATGCAGGCTGGGCTCCGGATTACAACGATGCAATGACATTCTTGGATCTGTTCACAACCAACAACGGCAGCAACTACGGTAGATATTCCAGCAAGGAATACGATGAAACCATTGCCGCCGCAGCAAAAGAAGCCGATGTTACTAAGCGTCAGGAACTGCTGATGAAAGCAGAGAAGCTCGCTGTCCAGCAGGATGCTCCGGTTTATCCGATTTACTTCAGCGTAATTCCTTACACCACTTCCCAGAAGTTCACGGGTGCTACCCTCACTGGTTTCCAGTCATGGCCTGGAGATTACACGGATGGCGCTAAGCTGACAAAAAAATAATCTTAGCGGACGTTGCCGCCTGAACTTTATAGGCTGATGCAAATAGAGCCATGCTAAAGTGGCTCTATTTGCTTGTGAAAACCGCAAAATTGAGGGGTTAAACTGATTTTTTGCGGTTTTCACAAGCAAAGCCAGCAATTTAAGCGCTAAGCAGACGGAATGTCCTCAATGAATCCAACCGAAGGAGTTGATTGTACTTGCCGAAGCAAGTTCAATACATATTAAAAAGAGTTCTTTATGCCGCGATAACGGTTTTTGTTTTAATTGTTGTCACGTTCATCCTGATGCATATGCTCCCCGGTGATCCTTTTACCGGGCAGAAAGCGATTCCGCCGGAAATCAAGGCGGCCCTGTATGCAAAATACGGCCTGGACCAGCCTCTTGCGGTACAGTTCGTTAAATATTTAGAAAATATTTTAAAGGGCGATCTGGGTGTTTCTCTGCTGGACAAACGGCCTGTTCTGCAAATTATCATGCAGGCGTTCCCGGTTTCCGCAGAATTGGGTTTCCGTGCCCTGATTTTTGCGACCATTATTGGTATTTTGCTTGGTGTTGTGGCTGCTGTTAAGCGCGGTACGGTTTGGGATACGCTCACCATGCTCCTCGCGTTGATTGGCGTTTCCGTTCCGTCGTTTATTCTTGGTGCGTTGTTACAGTATTCTCTCGGACTCCAGCTTTATCAGGCAACGGGAATGCAGATTTTCGCTGTCATGGGATGGGGTGCGTTCAATACGAAACTTCTCCCGGCCTTTTCACTGGCCCTTGGCACGATCGCGACCATCAGCCGACTGATGCGTACCAATATGCTCGACGTTCTGAATCAGGATTACATTAAGACTGCGAAAGCAAAAGGCCTGAGCCAGAGCGAGATTGTGTGGAAGCATGCCGTGCGCAATGCGGTGATGCCGGTTATTACAATTATGGGTCCGTTGGTTGCCGCTCTTTTGACAGGAACCTTTGTGGTAGAAAATATCTTTGCCATTCCAGGCCTTGGAAAATATTTCGTTCAGTGTGTTCAGATGAATGACTATACAACAATTGCAGGAACCACTTTGTTTTATGGATCGTTCCTTGTACTGGCAAACTTAGTGGTTGATATCGTATACGGCCTGATTGATCCACGAGTGAAACTTACCGGAAGCAAGGAGTGAGTGTATAGAAATGATAAAGAAAGCGACGCCTAGTGCAGAGAATAACTCTGCAGAGTCTCAATATACTATAGACAGCCACATTGACGCGGCTGAATTTACGAAAGTTGGTACCGATGAAGCCGGCATGGAAGTGATCGCACGTCCTTCCATAAGCTTCTGGAAAGATGCGTTTAACCGTTTGCGTAAGAGCAAAGTTGCCGTATTCTGTTTTGCTATACTGGTTCTCTTAATTTTGGGTTCCATTATTTTACCGGCAATTTGTCCTTTTAATTTTTCACAGCAGAATGTAGCGTATTCCAACCAGCCACCCATGTGGGTTGACAATGTCAATCAGAAAGTACATATTTTCGGCACCGATACGTTGGGGCGCGATATTTGGGTTCGTGTCTGGATGGGTGCGCGCGTTTCCCTGACGGTTGCCTTTGCCGTGGCGCTGATTGACTGCATCGTTGGTATTATCTACGGCGGCATTTCCGGTTACTTCGGTGGTGCTGTGGATAACGTGATGATGCGTGCCGTTGAGATTATCAGCGGTATTCCTTATTTGATTATCGTTATTCTTCTTCTTATCGTACTGCCCCGTGGTCTTATGACCATTATTATTGCGTACTCCATTACAGGATGGACGGGAATGGCGCGTTTGATTCGCGGCCAGGTGCTCAGCCTGCGCAATCAGGAGTTCCTGATTGCTGCGGAATCCATGGGAGCGAAACCCGCCCGCATTATTGCACGGCATCTTGCGCCGAACATGCTGAGCCTGATCGTTGTGAACGTTACGCTGGATATTCCAAACGTTATTTTTACGGAAGCATTCCTTTCCATGCTGGGCCTGGGCATTGCCCCGCCGCAGTCTTCTTGGGGAATTATGGCCAATGACGGCATTAATGTCTTCCAGATTTATCCCTCCCAGCTTTGGATCCCGGCTTTGTTTATCAGCATCACCATGCTCGCCTTCAATCTGTTGGGTGATCAGATGCGCGATGCGTTCGACCCCAGATTAAGGAGGTAATATTCGAGATGGATCGAGTTTTAGATATTGAAAATCTGCAAGTATCCTTCGATACTTATGCCGGGGAAGTTCATGCCGTCCGCGGTGTGACCCTGCATGTAAACGAGGGAGAGGTACTTGCGATTGTTGGAGAAAGCGGCTGCGGAAAAAGCGTGACCGCCCAGACGATTATGAAGCTGAATCCAATGCCGCCGGCCCGCATTAAGGGCGGCAGCATTACGCTTTGCGGAATGGATATCGTTTCAAAATCAGAGAAAGAAATGCAGGAGATTCGCGGCCAGATGGTCAGCATGATTTTCCAGGACCCGATGACCTGCATGAACCCGACCAAAAAGGTCGGTAAACAGCTGACGGAAACATTAAAGAAGCATAAGCATCTTTCCGACGCGGAATGCCGTAAGGAAGCGATTCGTCTGCTGAAAATGGTTCAGATTCCGAACGCGGAAGAGCGCGTCAATCAATATCCGCACGAGTTTTCCGGCGGTATGCGCCAGCGCGCGATGATCGCAATGGCACTTGCCTGCAAACCGAAGCTGTTGATTGCCGACGAACCGACCACGGCGCTGGATGTTACTATTCAGGCGCAGATTATGCAGCTTATGGCCAAAATCCGCGATGAAACCGGAACCGCGATTATCCTGATTACCCACGACCTTGGCGTTGTGGCGAATTTGGCGGACCGCGTGGCCGTTATGTATGCTGGCAAGGTTGTGGAACAGGGTACGGTTCAGGATATTTTCTACCACCCGTCGCATCCCTATACGAAGGCGCTGCTTCGCAGCCTGCCGACGGTTGATACGGACCGAAATGAGGATCTGGTTTCGATTCCAGGCACTCCTCCGGATTTGTTTGCACCGCCGAAGGGCTGTGGCTTTGCAAGCCGCTGCCGTGAATGCATGCGTTTGTGCAAAGACAACCAGCCGCCGGAATTTACGGTTAACGAAGGGCATACTGCTTCCTGCTGGTGCCTGCATCCTGATTTTCCCCGCAAAAAGGAGGAAAAGTAATTGGAAAAAGAAAAGCTGATTACTCTTGACCATATTTCGAAGCATTTCTATCTGGGCAATAAGCAGACCCTCGTTGCCGTGAATGATGTTACGCTCGATATTTATAAAGGTGAGACTTTAGGCGTGGTCGGCGAGTCCGGCTGCGGAAAATCCACCCTGGGCCGTGTTGTTATGGGAATTTACCATCCGACAAAGGGCAAAATTAGCTACCGGGGTAAGGAAGTCAACCTGAAACATACCAAGGACCGTTATAACTATTCGGAAAAGGCCCAAATTATATTCCAGGATCCCTATGCTTCGCTCGACCCCCGTATGACGGTCGGAAGCATTATTTCCGAAGGTATGGAAATTCACAACATGTATGATCGCGAAAAGCGTCAGCAGCGTGTTTATGAGCTGTTGGAAACGGTCGGTCTGAACCGTGAACACGCCAATCGCTTTCCTCATGAATTTTCCGGCGGCCAGCGCCAGCGTATCGGTATTGCCCGCGCGCTTGCCATTGAGCCGGAATTTATTGTGTGTGACGAACCGATTTCTGCACTGGACGTGTCGGTTCAGAGCCAGATTATCAACCTGCTGAGAGACCTGCAGAAAAAGCTCAGTCTGACCTACATGTTCATTGCCCATGACTTGAACATTGTGAAATATATTTCTGACCGGATCGCTGTTATGTACTTGGGCAATTTGGTGGAATTGGCGGACAGCGATGAGATTTATGCCCATACGTTGCATCCGTACAGCCAGGCACTGCTTGCCTCTGTTCCGATTCCGGATCCGGATGAGGAAGCACAGAAGAAGATTCAGCCGATTACTGGCGACGTGCCCAGCCCAATTAACCCCAAGCCGGGCTGCCCGTTTGCAAATCGCTGCCCCTATGCAATGGATGTTTGCCGCTCCGAATCGCCGAAGCTTCGTGAAGTAAAACCCAACCATTTTGTTTCCTGCCACATGGTTCAGCAGCAGGAAAAGGTTTGAACAAAAAAATAAAGTTACCGCAGAAAGCGGCACACCAAGTTTTGGTGTGCCGCTTTTTTCAGTAAAACTTGCAAATTCAATGAACCCAAAATTAATCCAGGCGCATGCTTCATTGGTTTAAAGTTATACCTACAAAAGAAATTTGCAATTATTAAGATAAGATATTTCACAAATGTGAACAATCTGTTTCTAAAGCCGACATATTCTGTTAAAAGTGACAATATTGGCTGGAAAAACGAATAAAACAACATTTCCAGTTGCAAAATCACCAAACGCGTAGTATAATCATTTTTAATAAATTGGACTGGAGGTCATACAAGCTTGTTGGGGTCATACAAGTTTGTCGTAGAAAAGCAAAACCGTCCATGTCCTTTACAAAATATCAGGGAGGCAATTCGAATGAAAAAGCGTATTTTAGCGGCCGCTCTTGCTGCGGTAATGCTTTCAGTATCCGCAACGGGCTGCTCTCAAAATTCTAATACTGCTTCGGGCAATGCTGCTGCCGGAGCTTCGGGCGCGGCATCTGCTGCCTCGGGCGACACCATTAAAATCGGCGGTCTTGCTCCTTTAACCGGAAGTGTATCCGTTTACGGCATTGCCACCAATAACGGTATTAAACTGGCGGTGGACGAAGCGAATAAATCAGGCGGTGTACTGGGCCAGCAGATCGAGTATATATCCTATGATGAAAAAGGCGACGCGACGGAAGCGGTAAACGCCTATAATAAACTGGTACAGAACGATCAGGTCATAGCCCTGGTCGGCGACGTAACTTCTACTCCAACCCTTGCAGTTGCACAGGCTGCCGCGAAAGATGGCCTTCCGATGATTACTGCAACCGCTACCGCGGCGGGCGTAACAGCAACCGGGGAAAATATTTTCCGTGCCTGCGTAATCGACCCGTTCCAGGGTGAACTGATGGCTTCTTACTCTGCAAAGAAGCTGGGCGCCAAGACGGCAGCAATTCTTTACAATATGGCCGACGACTATTCCCTCGGTGTGGCGGAGGCTTATAAACAAGCAGCCGCATCGGTCGGTATTCACATTGTAGCTGAAGAAAAATACCAGACCAATGACGTTGACTTCAAGAGCCAGCTTACTTCCATTAAATCCAAAAATCCGGATGTTGTCTTTATTCCGGTATATTATCAGGATGTTGCCTTGATTGCCGTACAGGCGAAACAACTTGGAATTACTTCGAAACTGATGGGTGTTGACGGCTGGGATGGTGTCCTTGATAAGATTGACAAGAGCAACGTCAGCGCGTTGGACGGTACATACTACTGCAGCCAGTATACGGCGGAAAGTACCGACCAGAAGGTCCAGGACTTTATTAAGAACTACAAAGCAGCTTACAACGCAGAGCCGAACATGTTCGCTGTATTGGGCTACGACGCGATGAACATGATGATCGAGTCGATTAAAACGGCCGGTTCCACCGATTCTGACGCGATTATAAAAGCAATGGCCGGCCTGAAGTTCAAAGGGCTGACCGGTGATATTACTTTTGACTCGGACCGTAATCCTGTGAAAACCTGCGCGATTATCACCATTAAAGATGGTGCTTATAAATTCGTGGAATATTACAACAAATAAAAGATAACAGGTTGTAAAACTGAATCTTTTATCCGGGAAGAGGGCGAATTTATTTCCCCTCTTTTTTGGATTATGGTGTAGGAAGGTGCGGTAATGGATTTTTTGTCTCAAATAATTAACGGCTTGGGCATCGGAAGTATCTATGCTCTGGTTGCGCTTGGGTACAGCATGGTGTACGGCATCGTACAGCTGATTAACTTTGCCCATGGCGATATCATTATGGTTGGCGCTTATGTTACCTATGTCGTATTAGTGGTTGCCGGCGCTCCGCTTTGGGTTGCAATACTGGCATCCATTCTGTTCTGCACGTTTGCCGGCGTTTTAATCGAACGGGTGGCGTACCGCAGACTGCTGAACATGAACGCGCCCCGAATTTCCCTTTTAATTACGGCAATCGGCGTCAGCATCTTTTTGGAGAATCTTTCCCAGCTTTTATTCACATCCTCCGGAAAATCCATGCCGAACCTGTTCCCGAATCAACTGCTTGGGCTTGGGGAAGTGCAAATCAGCAGCATTTCGCTGATTAACATCAGCACTTCCGTTATTCTCATGGTTCTGCTCCAGATTTTGGTGAACAAGACGAAGATCGGTAAAGCGATGCGGGCAACGTCGGAGGACGCGGATGCGGCGAAGCTAATGGGCATTAACACCAACACGACCATTGCCTTTACGTTTGGAATCGGCTCCGCGCTTGCGGCGGTCGGTGCGGTTCTGTATTGCAGTGCGTATCCCATGATTACGCCGTACATGGGCGGAATGCTTGGTCTGAAAGCGTTTGTGGCCGCCGTGCTCGGCGGAATCGGCAGCATCCCCGGTGCAATGCTTGGGGGCTACCTGATCGGGATAGCAGAAAGCCTGACAAAAGCAGCCGGCGGCTCCCAAATTACGGACGCCGTTGTGTTCGGAATCCTAATTATAATCCTTCTGTTTAAGCCGGCGGGTCTGCTTGGCAAAAACGTTCAGGAAAAAGTGTAAGGGGGCGGCAGAGATGTCAAAATCAAAAAAAATATCCTATGCAATTACCCTTGTTTTTGTTGTGCTCCTTTACGCGGTGGTGGCTTTGCTCATCAGTCAGGGGACCATTAACCGCTATTACGGCGGCATTATCACTATGATTTGTATTAATGTGATTCTGACAGTCAGCCTCAACCTGGCAAGTGGCTTCCTTGGCCAGCTGGTTCTGGGTCACGCGGGGTTTATGTCCGTTGGAGCTTATACCGCAGCGTTGTTCACGATACATTCCGGGCTTCCGGTTCTGGTTTCGTTCCCGATCGCATTGCTCCTCGCGGGATTGGTGGCGGCGCTGTTCAGCGTGATTATCGGAATTCCCGCATTGCGGCTCCGGGGCGACTACCTTGCGATTATTACCATGGGATTCGGTGAAATTATCCGCGTGCTGATTCTGGCTCTGCCATTTACCGGTGGTGCCCGCGGATTAATCGGCATTCCGGCCGTCGCGCCCAGAAAAAGCGGAATCAACGCCAATGTTTTGTTGTTTTCCTATGTGTTCTTTCTTGCCGTCTTAACGGTTTATATCATTTACTCCTTTATTAAGTCACGTCACGGTCGTGCCGTTATTGCCATCCGAGAGGATGAAATCGCAGCGGAAGCGTCGGGTATTAACACAACGTACTACAAGCTTCTTGCATTTATCCTCGCTGCGTTTTTTGCCGGGATTGCAGGAGGTCTGTACGCGCACCATGTGGGTGTTTTAAATCCGGCGAAGTTTGACTTCAACTATTCGATTGAAATTCTCGTTATGGTTGTTTTGGGCGGCATGGGTTCCATTACCGGCTCGGTCATTTCCGCCACGGTACTTACCATTCTGCCGGAGGCGCTGCGCCAGTTTTCGGATTACCGGATGTTAGTGTATTCGATTATTTTGATTATTGTTATGCTCTTTAAACCGTCCGGCCTGCTCGGGCAAAGAGAGTTGTCGATTAAAAAGCTGGTTCAGCGTATTTTTGATACCGAGAAAAATACCGGCAAAGTAAAAAAGGAGGAGGGCTAAACCGTGTCTGTTCTTGAAACAAGGAACCTGGGTATTTCCTTTGGTGGTCTTCAGGCTTTGCAGGATGTTCACTTCTCCATTAACGAGGGCGAAATCATCGGATTGATTGGACCGAACGGCGCAGGCAAAACGACCGTGTTCAACCTGCTGACGGATGTTTATATTCCAACCGACGGTGTCATTGAACTGGATGGAGAAAATATTGTCGGTCAGAAAACCTATCAGATTACGCAGAACGGAATTGCCCGCACATTCCAGAATATCCGCCTGTTCAAGGATATTTCCGTCATTGATAACGTAAAAATCGCCATGAACAGCCAAATGAAATATTCCGTTCTTTCCGGTATCTTCCGTTTTCCTGCCTATCGCCGGGAAGAAAAAGAGGTTTCCAAGCGTGCGCATGAGCTATTGCAGGTGTTCCACCTGGATGAAAACGCGCACGACCTGGCGCGCAACCTGCCTTACGGCCAGCAGCGCAAGCTGGAAATTGCGCGGGCACTTGCCACGAATCCGAAGGTTTTGCTGCTGGATGAACCCGCTGCCGGCATGAACCCGACGGAAACCATGGAACTGATGGAAACCATTCGGTTGATCCGCGACAAGTTCCAGGTTGCCGTGCTCCTGATTGAACACGACATGAATTTCGTCATGGGCATCTGCGAGCATATTGTGGTTTTGGACTATGGGAAAATCATTGCGGAAGGCAACGCGGAGGAGATCCGCAATAATCCGAAGGTGATTGCCGCGTATTTGGGAGGGGAGTAGTTTGAAAAACATCTTTTTCAAACGGGAGGTTATCTCCTTTTCCACCGATGTTCCGGCGAACATTCGGCTATGCCGAGTCGGACAAAACTTTCGAATTGCGGAGAGAGGATGGTTATAAATGGGCGTTATGCTGTCGGTAAAAAATCTTGAGGTTTACTATGGCTCCATTCACGCCATTAAAGGAATTTCCTTTGAAGTAGAGGAAGGGGAAATTGTTACTCTGATCGGTGCGAACGGCGCCGGCAAAACCACAACGCTGCATTCTATTTCCGGTCTGGTAAAGCCGAAGAGCGGGGAAATTACGTTTTGCGGCAACGACCTGCGCAGCACGGACGCGCATAAAATCATTCAGCTCGGCTTGGCGCAGGTGCCGGAAGGGCGCAGAATCTTCGCGAAAATGACGGTGCAGGAAAATCTGGAAATGGGCGCTTATATCCGCAAGGATTCGAATATACAGGAAGATTACGAGCGCGTTTTTCAGCGTCTTCCACGGTTGAAGGAACGCCGCAGACAATTGGCCGGTACCCTGAGCGGCGGCGAGCAGCAGATGCTGGCCATCGGCCGCGCGCTGATGTGTAACCCAAAAATGCTGCTGCTGGATGAACCTTCCATGGGTCTTTCCCCTTTGTTGGTGAATGAAATCTTCCATATTATCCGTGATGTAAATGAATCCGGCGTGACCGTGCTTTTGGTCGAGCAGAATGCGAAAAAAGCACTGGAAATCGCCAGCCGGGCTTATGTACTGGAAACCGGCGCCATCGCCATGCAGGGCGACGCGGATGAACTTTCCAACGATGAAAAGGTGCGCAAGGCATACTTGGGCGGCTAAAAACGGCATACAAAATTTGATAAGAGAACCGGGAACCTGTTAAGTCAAACACGGGTTCCCGGTTTTTTAGAAATCATTTTGATTTTCCACCAGTCTCGTTGACACGCCGTAGAGATTGTTTTATACTAATTTTTAATGGAAACAGTTGTCGCAGTGGAAAAAGTTTTGCTGTTTTCCATAAACACAGGATGCAAGGAAAACCGTAAATTGCAGAAACGAGAAATAGACCGAAAAGGCCTGAAAGAGAAGGAGTTTGCAGCATGAAATACACCTTGAAAAACAAGGAACTTACCGTAATGTTCCATACCCTTGGCGGCGAGTTGGATTCGATCCGGGACAATTCCGGTATGGAATATCTTTGGCAGGGGGACCCGAAAGTATGGCCGGGTCAAGCACCCGTACTGTTCCC
Source organism: Clostridiales bacterium (assembly GCA_012839345.1). Classification (GTDB taxonomy): domain Bacteria; phylum Bacillota; class Clostridia; order Oscillospirales; family Acutalibacteraceae; genus Caproiciproducens. Next base: position 131,294 of record DUNN01000033.1, read on the forward strand.
AATCGTCGGCAGCATCCGCGACAAGAAAGCGATTGTCGGCGGGAACAAAACCTGCTGCATGGAGCGCCATGGCGTTGCCCGTAAAAAGGAATTCGCGTTTGTCGGACAAACGGAAGACACGATTACGTTTTCTCTCCGCGCGGATGAAGAAACCAAAGCACGTTTCCCTTATGATTTTGAGCTTTTGATCCAGTATAAGTTGGAAGGAAAGAATATTACGGTTCAGTACACCGTAAAGAACCCCAATTCGGAAGTGCTACCGTTCCAGATTGGCGGTCACCCTGGATTCAACTGCCCGTTGGCGGCGGACGAAAAATTTGAGGATTATCAGGTCGAGTTCGAGTATGAGGAAACCGCGGACTGCCCGACACCGATTCCGTCTTCCGGTTTGATGGATATTGATAAACGCGTGCGCATGCTTGACCACCAGAAAACGCTTGCCCTGAACCATGACCTGTTCAAGGTGGATGCCCTGATTTTCGATCAGCTGAAGTCCCGAAAAGTGGCGCTGCGCAACCCGAAAACCGGCCGTGGCGTACAGCTTAGCTTTGCGGATTTCAAAAATCTTCTAGTATGGTCCAGCAATAACAACGGCAATTTTATCTGCCTAGAACCGTGGAACGGATTAACCACCGGATTGGATGAGAGCGATATTTTTGAAGAGAAGCGCGGCATCACGCTGCTGGCTCCCGGTGCGGAAAAATCGTTCTCTTATACCATTACGATTCTGAACTGACGGGAACACATTCTGGCGGGGGCGGCCAGCGGGCCGCTTTGCTGAAAGAGGGTGCTGCAAAATGAATGCAAATTCATTTTGCGGCACCCTCTTTTGTTATGCTTTCAGGGTAGTCAGCGATGTGTTTGGATAATACCAGGAAAGAATCTGCTGATAGGTGGAACCCTGGTTGGCCATGTATGCTGCGCCGGCCTGACTCATGCCCACCCCGTGACCGTAGCCTTTTACCAGAAACACAAAGCTGCCGTTTGAATAGCTGACGGTAAAATTTGCGGAGCGCAGCCCGAACGCTGTACGCGCCGCATTGCCGGTAAGGGAGCTTCCGCCCACTGCCATGGTGGTTACGGAACCAGCTCCGGTGCGTTTGATTTCGCCGATCCACTGGGAGGGGTCGCCGTCCAGCTTGGCGCCGGATGCGGCTTTCAGCACCGCAGCCTTAAACTGGTCGGCTTTTAGTGCCACCGTGGTCTGAAAACCGCCCGCAAAGGCATCCCCGGGGCTTGCAACGGAAATCAGATAAGTACGCTTGCCGCCCCAAATATCTTCAGAAGCTTCTGTCTGCCCCGAAGAAATGGCAAAGTAGGTTGCGTCGATTAAATCCCCTTCATAGGTTAAAACCTGTCCGAAAACGCTGTCTGCAGCCTGCACCAGTTTTTTATAATAGCTGTCAAAGTTGGTTCCCCAGCGGGACTGCATCTGCTCTTTGGTGACGTAAATCTGCCAGTTTTGGGTGTCTGCGGAAAAGTCGGCACCGTTCAGGGCGGGATTCGGCTTTTTTCTGGCCTTTTCACGCAGCCGGCTGTAATAGGTGTAGGCAGCAACTCCCTGTGCTTTTAGTGCTTCTTCCGGTGCGGTGGGAGACACTTCAGATGCGATGGCACCGTATAGAAAACTGCGGTCGTCCACGTTCAGCACTTTTCCACTTGTGGTATCCAGAATTTTAAACCCCGTGTTTGCTGTTTGGCCGGCCTGGCCGGAAGAGCCTCCGGAGGAGGGCGCGGCGCTTTTCTGGGGAGAAGAAGAAGGCGGGGAGCTTTGAGCGGAACTTGGATTTTTTGTGGATGAAGTTCCGATTCCTTTTCCTGCGCCGGTTCCGCCCATAGCAAGAAACGGCAGGGAAAACATGATCAGGAACAGGAGCACCACCAGTAAAACTTTGCCTTTCATATCTTTTTACCACCTTTTCTTTGTATCGTCAGTTTTGGCAAATGGGAATGGCAGAAACGTCATCCCATAGGACACCATACGGCATGTAATACATTTTACATAAGTGAGAAACATAATATTCATAATTTCTCTGTTTTTATCGAATTAGCTGTGACTTTAAGAGAAAAAATGAAATATTAAACATATTTTATTGCATAAACTTTATATTTGTGGGTATCTGGCTCATTGACTTTACTTTCTTCGTACGATAGAATAGTAAAGTTAATAGATAGTTTTCAGAAGATGAAACCGAATCTTGAATGGAAGGTGTGCTGAAGTGGCCGACACAGTAATTGAAAATCATCAGTCCGAACTGGAGCTTCTCTGCAACGAATTTCGCGCGAATAATCAGATTCCGCCGGAAAAGTTCGAGCTTTACCAGGTGAAACGCGGGCTTCGCAATCCGGACGGGACCGGTGTGATGGCGGGCCTGACCCGAATTTGCAACGTGCACGGATATTTGATTGCGGACGGTGAACGTATTCCGGATGAAGGCAAGCTGACCTACCGCGGCATTGATGTGAAGGACATCGTGGAAGGCTGCATCGCGGAAAACCGGTTTGGGTATGAGGAAGTCGCCTGGCTTCTCTTGTTCGGAAAGCTGCCAACGAAATCGCAGCTGAACCATTTCTGCACCATCCTGAACCGTTACCGTGAACTGCCGGAATACTTTGCGGAAGATATGATTATTAAGGCTCCTTCAAAAAATATTATGAATAAGCTTGCACGTTCCGTTCTGGCGTTGTATTCTTATGATGATAACCCGGATGACGATTCCTTGGAAAACAATATGCGCCAGGCATTTCAGCTGATTGCGCGTCTGCCCACCATTATGACCTATGCGTATCAGGTAAAGCGCCGCCATTTTGATAAGCAGAGCATGTTTTTCCATCCGCTGGATTCCAGACATTCTACAGCGGAATCCATTCTGAACGCAATTCGCCCGGACCGCGCCTTTACGGATGAGGAGGCGAAGCTGTTGGACCTGTGCATGATTCTTCATGCCGAGCACGGCGGCGGCAACAACTCTACCTTTACTGCGCGCGTGCTTTCTTCCACAGGCACGGATATTTATTCTGCTATCGCGGCGGCCATCGGTTCCCTGAAAGGTCCGAAGCACGGCGGCGCGAACCACCGTGTTATGACCATGATGAATGATGTGATGGAAAATGTGCATAATTGGGAGGACGAAACGGAGCTGACGAATTATCTGGAAAAGATTGTGCGCGGCGAAGTCGGCGACCATTCCGGTCTGATTTACGGTATGGGACACGCGGTTTATACCCTTTCTGACCCACGAGCCGTCATTCTGAAGAGCAAGGCGAGAAAACTGGCCGAAGAACGCGGAATGCTGAAAAAGTTTGAACTGTTCGAGCGTGTGGAAAAGCTTGCCCCCAACGCATTTGAAAGGGTTAAGGGCGATACCAAGGTAATTTCCGCCAATGTTGACTTCTATTCCGGGCTTGTTTATGAAATGCTTGGAATCCCAAGCGACCTTTATACGCCGATGTTCGCAGTTTCCAGAATTGCGGGTTGGTGCGCGCACCGCATGGAAGAAATGGAGACGTGCGGCAGGATTATGCGTCCGGCGTACCGTTCTCTTTCCAAAAGCAAACCTTACGTTTTACTGAACGAAAGAGACGAATAAATATTGGAGGGAGTATTCGTCCTATGAACAGGAAAAGCGCGTGGATTATTTCCGCCGCGGCTCTAATTGCCTGTCTGCCCATCCGCCTGTACCAGATTTTTTGCCTGTCCGACCAAGGTACCGGTTTTTACACCGATGGGGGAACATCTACTTGGATTTTGGTTTCGGTTCTTGCTATCGGCGTTATTTTGACTGTTGTTATGAGCCTGTGTGACCGGGAAGCACCGAAATCTTACTCGCCGATTCGCAGTATTCCGCTTGCCGTGTTCGGCGTTTTGTCCGGAATCGGTTTGGTTGGGCAATCCTTCATCAGCCTGGCGGCCGATGCTGGGCGGAACCATATCATGTATATGATTCTGTTTGTGTTGGGTATTCTTGCCGGCGTTGTTTTGATTTTCTTTGCCTATGATTTTGCCACGGGACAGAACCATTTTGAACGGAATCCACTGCCTTCGCTGTTTCCTACTTTGTGGAGCTGCGCCTGTTTGGTGGCCCTTTTTCTGGAGTATGTGGCCGTTGTGAATATTGCCGATAATATTTACAATATTATTACTGTGATTTTTCTGCTGCTGTTCTTTTTCGCGCAGGCGAAACTCCTTTCTGGGGTGGAGCGTGAAAAAAGCGGCCGCATGGCATATGTATTCGGAATTCCCGCGGCGCTGCTCTGCCTGTTGACCGGAGTTGCGGATACTGCCGCGCTGGCCGGCACAATCGGCCGCCCGGAAGGGACGTTCCCCACCGGGCTGCATATTGTCACTATCGTTTTTGCAGTTTATATCCTCGTTTTTCTGGCCGCGTTCCGCCGCGCCGCTGCAAAGGAAAAGGAGGTTCCTGCCAGTCAGCCGGTGATGGACGAACTGGTTCCCCCGGAAGAACCGATGATGATGTCGCAGTGGAAAAACTGCGTAGACTTGCTGGAAAAGGAATATCACAGTGAAATTCGTTTCCGGGAAAAAACAGAAAGCCCGTTTGCTGCGGCGGAGACAGACGAAATTTAAATTGTTAGTTAAAAATGTGACAAATCACTTGTAAATTGACTCTAAATGCTATAAAATATAGGGAGAAACTTAATTTTCAGGAGGTAAAATTTCTTATGGCTATTAAAGTAGGCATCAACGGCTTTGGCCGTATCGGCCGCCTTGTGTTCCGCGCTGCCGTTGCTCAGCCGGAAAAATTTGAGATCGTAGGCATCAACGATCCGTTCATCGATGTAGATTACATGGTTTACATGACCAAGTACGACACCATGCACGGCCATTTTGAGGGCGATGTGAAAGCAGAAAACGGCAAGCTCGTTGTGAATGGCAAATCCATCAATGTTTTCGCAGAAACTGATCCTTCCCAGATTCCGTGGGGCAAAATCGGCGTTGAGTACGTTGTGGAATCCACCGGCGTATTCTGCACAACCGAAAAAGCTTCTGCTCACCTTAAGGCTGGTGCAAAGAAGGTTGTTATTTCCGCTCCTGCAAAGGATAAAGAAACCCCGACCTTTGTCTGCGGCGTAAACCTTGACACATATACAAAGGATATGAAGGTTGTTTCCAATGCATCCTGCACCACAAACTGCCTTGCTCCGTTGGTAAAGGTTATCAACGACAAGTTCGGCATTGTGGAAGGCCTTATGACTACGGTTCACTCCACAACTGCTACCCAGAAGACCGTTGACGGTCCTTCCAAGAAGGACTGGAGAGGCGGCCGTGCTGCAGCTGGCAACATCATTCCTTCCTCCACAGGCGCTGCAAAGGCTTGCGCACTTGTTATTCCTGCAGTTAAGGGCAAGCTCACCGGTATGTCCATGCGTGTTCCTACCCTGGATGTTTCCGTTGTTGACCTGACTGTTCGTCTTGAGAAGTCCACCACATACGAAGAAATCTGCAAGGCTGTCAAAGATGCTTCCGAAAATGAAATGAAGGGCATCCTCGGCTACACCTCCGATGCTGTTGTTTCTTCTGACTTCCTCGGTGATTCCCGCACTTCCATCTTTGATGAAACTGCCGGTATCATGCTGAACGACCACTTCGTCAAGCTCGTATCTTGGTACGACAACGAATGGGGTTACAGCAACAAGGTCCTCGACCTCATCGCTCACATGAACGAAGTCGATAACAAATAATTTCAGCGTCTGCTGATGAAAAAACACCTCTTATTCGACGAAAATCGAATAAGAGGTGTTTTTGTTTTCGCTTCCTTTATCCATTGCCGAAAATCCGTGGGGCGGAAAGCAGGCATTCTCTAGCGGCAGACGCTTCCACCGGATATTTTGCCGAAGCCTTTCGGCGCCCCGTCCAAATAATTCCGGACGAAAGAAATATTCAGTCAGCGGAATATTTCATGGCAGAGCTGGCAGCCGGTCGGCGTGGCCGCACAGCCGCCCTTTGCGGTTTCCCGCAGTTCAATGGGAAGGCTGCGTCCTACACGGTAAAGCGCCGTCACCATTTCGTCAAACGGAATGGGATTTATGACTCCGCTTAACGCCATTTCTGCGCAAACTAAAGCATTGGACGCACCCATTGCGTTGCGCGGCTGGCAGGGTGTTTCCACTAGACCTGCAATCGGGTCGCAGACCAGCCCAAGCAGGTTTGCTGTCGCAAGGGAGGACGCGTGCAGGCACTGTTCCGGTGTACCGCCCATCAACTCTGTAACCGCGGAAGCCGCCATGGCGGAGGCCACCCCAATTTCCGCCTGGCAGCCGCCTTCGGCGCCCGCGACAGTGGCGTTGCGCATAAACAGGTAACCGACTGCTCCAGCGTTAAAGAGCCCTAAGATGAGCTGTTCGTCCGTCAAACCGAACTCTTCCTGAACAGCCAGCAGCGCCCCGGGCAGCACACCGGAGGAGCCTGCCGTCGGCGCAGCGACAATCAGCCCCATGGAGGCATTCACTTCCGGTACGCCGAGCGAATAGGCGACGGCTTTTGCCATCATACTTCCGCAGACGGGCTTATGGTTTCGGCTGTGGCGGGAAACAGCTTTCGCCTCACCGCCAATTAGCCCGCCGACGGTTTCCAGGTTTTCCTCCAGTGCCTTTTTTACCGCGCCTTTCATAATATCAAACGAATGGGCCATCCGCTCCCAGATTGCTTCCCGCCCGCATCCGGACACTTCGGTTTCCCTGCGGATCATAATTTCCGATATGGCCGCTTTGTGTTCCTCACAAAGCGCAAGCAGGGCCGCACCCGTATTAAAATTCATCATATCTATGAACATCCTTTCATGCCTATCGCTCAAATTCAGCCGTGTTTCCGGAAAGTGGTTTTGGTCTTATAGCTTAATGACCATCGCTTCGTAAATTTCGTGGTGCTGTTTGATTTGCCCGACTAACTCGGGTGGAATATCATTGTCGGTTTCGATGATGGTGTAAGCGTTTTCGCCTTTGCTTTCCCGGTAAAGACGCATGAACGCAATATTGATTTCGTACTCGCTCAGGCACTTTGTAATGTAGGCCACCACCCCGAATGTATCCCTTTGCTTAATGAGCAGTGTGGTCAAGTCACCGGTTAAGTCTACGTCAATGTTGTCAATTCGTTCAATCCGGCAGTCACCGCCGCCGGTTGAAACCCCACGTACGAATACCGTTTTTCCGCTGGCTTCCGTAAGGTAGATGTCGACCGTGTTGGGGTGCAGGTCCCGGTTGGCATCATCCGTTTCAAAGGAATAGCAAATTCCGCTTTCTTCGGCATAGCGGAAGGAATCCTTAATCCGCGCATCCTCTGTGGAAAAGCCCAGAATGCCGCCGAGCAGAGCACGGTCTGTGCCGTGTCCCTTGTATGTTTTTGCAAAGGAACCATATAATACAAACCGAACCGACTGAATTTTTTCGGTTGCCAGTTTACGTGCCATCAGGGCTATTTTCAGCGCCCCGGCGGTATGGGAACTGGACGGCCCAATCATGTTCGGTCCGATGACATCGAATATGCTGATTTCCTTCATAATATGCTCCATTCTGCTTAGTATTTTAACTGTATGGTTTTGAAGTTGCGTTGTCCCAACTGTTTGCTTTATTATAACGCCTATTATTTCGCAGTGCAATTTGTAACATGCATCCATGCGTTTTTCCGCGAACCTATTGTGGAAAACAGATTTCGAAAATGAATGATATGCTTGTTAAAAGACACACAAATCGACAAAACCAGTGTGATATACTATACCTGAAATAAAATTTATTGTTATTCCTGAAATTGTGAATGTTTTGTAACAAGTTGTATAAAAAATTATCGGTATAATAAAATATTATTACAAATATTTTACAAAATACTTGATATTTTACTATTTTGTGTTATGATAAATATATACAAATTGGAACACCGGATACCGGAAGGGAGTTGTTAAAATGCTGCAAAATCAACCCGCTCAGCCGTCACAGCAGAAAAGGCAGTATCAAGAACTGCTCGATTCGTTTTGCAGAGGAGATAACGCGAACGCATATGAATTTTTGGGTTTGCACAAAGAAACTGTGGATGGCAAGCCGTGTATGATTGGACGAGTCTGGGCACCGAATGCCAAGGCAGTGTCCATCGTGGGGGACTTTAATAATTGGCAGCCGGGGCAGCATACAATGGAAAAAATCGGTGGTGGCGTCTGGGAAGGTGTTCTTCCGTTTGAATTGAACCAATTCGATACATATAAATTCTGTGTGGTAGGACCGGACGGGGGTCAGGTACTGAAAAGCGACCCCTATGCGTTTCATTTTGAAACCCGGCCGGGCAACGCTTCCAAATACTACGATCTTGAGGGATACCACTGGAATGACGCGGCTTGGCAAAAGCGGAAAGCCGCCAAACCGCATTACAGCCAGCCGGTGAATATTTATGAAATTCACGCAGGCTCTTGGCGGCGGTATGCGGACGGCAATGTTTTTTCCTACGGAAAGCTGGCAGAAGAACTGATTCCGTATGTGAAAGATATGGGCTATACACACATTGAGCTGATGCCGATTACGGAATATCCGTACGATGGTTCCTGGGGATACCAGGTAACGGGGTACTTTGCGCCGACCAGCCGGTACGGGGAACCGAAGGAACTGATGAGCTTCATTGACCAGTGCCATCAGGCGGGCATCGGCGTAATTGTGGACTGGGTGCCGGCGCACTTTCCAAAGGACGAATCCGGACTGGCGCGTTTTGACGGAACGCCGTGTTATGAGTACGCCGACCCGCGCAAGGGTGAACACAAGGACTGGGGAACGCTGGTGTTTGATTACACCCGGGGCGAAGTGGTCAGCTTTTTGATTTCAAGCGCCGTGTTCTGGTTGGAAAAGTACCATGTGGACGGCATCCGCGCCGACGCGGTTGCCTCTATGCTTTACCTGGACTACAGCCGCAACGATGGGGAATGGGTTCCGAATGAAAACGGTGGGAAAGAAAATCTGGAGGCTGTGGCGTTTTTGAAGAAGCTGAACGAGGTGGTGTTTGCCCGGTACCCCGAAGTGATGATGATTGCCGAGGAATCCACCGCGTGGCCGATGGTTTCTCGCCCAACCTATTGCGGCGGGCTTGGATTCAATTATAAATGGAATATGGGCTGGATGAACGACATGCTTCATTACATGTCCCTCGACCCGCAATACCGGCCATATCATCACGACAACCTGACCTTTTCCTTTATGTATGCGTTCTCGGAAAATTTCATTCTTCCGATTTCCCACGACGAGGTGGTGCACGGCAAATGTTCCCTGATGAACAAAATGCCGGGGGAGAATGAACAGAAGTTTGCGGGTGTGCGCGCGTTCATGTCCTATATGATGGCGCATCCCGGGAAAAAGCTGATTTTTATGGGAACGGAAATCGGCCAATTTATTGAGTGGAATTATGAACAGGAGCTTGACTGGCTGCTTCTGCAGTATGAAACACACCGGAAACAGCAGAAATTTTTTAAGGACTTAAATCATTTTTATCGGGATACTCCCGCACTGTGGGAATTGGACTTTTCCTGGGAGGGTTTTTCCTGGATTTCCAACGACGATTACACGCAGAGCGTGATTTCGTTCCGAAGAATTGACCACAACGGCAATGAGGTGATTGCGGTTTGCAATTTTCAACCCGTTAAGCGGGAAAACTACTGTATTGGCGTGCCGTGCGCCGGAATTTTTGAAGAAATCTTCTCTTCTGATCGCACAGAATACGGCGGCAGCGGAATCAGCAACGGAAATTCCATTCATACTTTGGATCAGCCGATGCATGGATACGAGCAGTCGGTCAGCCTGACTCTGCCGCCTCTTTCGGTTTTGTTCCTCCGGTGCCGGCGGCATCGGACGAAGATTTCTGCCTGCGCTCCGGCAAAACAGGCCGAGGCTGCGGGAGAGAAAAAGGGGAAAAAAGCACGGAGCGCAAAAAGTAAACAATCTGGAGGGAACTGATATGCTGCCAAAACAGGAAGTAGTGGCCATGCTGCTGGCCGGCGGCCAGGGAAGCAGACTTGGGGTATTGACCAAAAAACTGGCGAAGCCCGCAATACCCTACGGGGGAAAATACCGCATCATCGATTTTCCGCTTTCCAACTGTGTAAATTCGGGCATTGAAACGGTGGGTGTGCTGACGCAGTACCAGCCGCTGATTTTGAATGAATATATCGGCAGCGGCCAACCGTGGGATCTGGACAGCATGAACGCAGGCGTTCGGGTGCTTCCGCCGTATCAGCGCAGCCGAAAGTCGGACTGGTACAAGGGAACCGCAAACGCCATTTACCAGAATATCGAATACATTGAACGCTATAATCCGGAATATGTAATCGTTTTGTCGGGCGATCACATTTATAAGATGGATTATTCCAAAATGCTGGCCTATCATAAGGAAAAAGAAGCGGACTGCACCATTGCGGTCATTGAGGTTCCATTGGAGGAAGCATCTCGTTTCGGAATCCTGAATACCCGCGAAGACGGTTCCATTTATCAATTTGACGAAAAGCCGAAGGTACCGAAAAGCAATCAGGCCTCTATGGGAATTTACGTGTTTACCTGGAGCGTGTTGCGCAAATATTTGGAAGCGGACGAGGCAAATCCGAAATCTTCCAATGATTTCGGCAAGGATGTGCTGCCTGCCATGCTGAACGCAGGCGAGCGCATGTTTTCCTATAAATTCGAAGGGTACTGGAAGGATGTCGGCACGATCGACAGCCTGTGGGAATCCAACATGGATTTGCTGAACCCCAACATTCAGCTGGACCTGAATGAGGACAGCTGGAAAATTTATACCCGCAATCCGGTTATGCCTCCGCACTACATTGCACAGTGCGCAAAGGTGCAGAATTCCCTTGTGGCGGAGGGGTGCAATGTTTATGGGGAAATTGATTTTGCCGTGCTGTTTGCCGGGGTTTATATTGCGCCCGGCGCGGTGGTAAAGGATTCCATTATCATGCCCGGTGCCCGGATTGAGGAAAACGCAATCGTCCAGTATGCAATCGTGTCAGAAAACACAGTGATTGGAAAAGGCGCAGTTGTGGGCGCACGCCCGGAGGAAACGGAGAAAAAGGATGAATGGGGAATCGCCGTTATAGGGGACGGCTGCCGGATTGCTCCTGGCAGCATTGTACCGCCGAAGGCAATGATTGACAGTGAAACGCTTGCGGCGGAGGAGGTACGTGAATCATGCGCGGCAACAATGTAATGGGTCTGATTTTTTCCAATGTACATGAAGAAAAAATCAGGGAGCTGACCGAACGCAGAACCATGGGTTCCGTTCCGTTCGGAGGAAGATATCGTTTGATCGATTTTCCACTTTCCAACATGGTAAATTCGGGGATTAACAAGGTCGGGGTTCTGACTAAAAGCAACTATCAGTCGCTAATGGATCACCTTGGTTCCGGTAAAGCATGGGACCTTTCCAGAAAGAGGGAGGGACTTTTCCTGCTGCCCCCGTTCGACAGCCGGAGCGCGGTTTCCAACAGTCGGGTGGAGTCACTTGCTTCGATTGCGGCTTACCTGACGAATTCCCGGGAGGAATATGTTTTACTGAGCGACTGCGATGTCATCTGCAATATCGATTACACTGACGTGCTTGCTTTTCACATGAAGCGCGGCGCAGATATTACGGTAATTTACCAGTTCGGTAAGCTGCCGGAGAAAATATGCGAACCAACGGTTTATTCCATTGACCCGGACGGCCGTGTGCGTGACCTTTTGGTCAACCCGAATGTGGACGGTGACTGCAACTTTGGCATGAGTATGCTGCTGCTGCGAAGGGAACTGCTGATTCGGATGGTAAACGACTGTGTCAGCCGCAACCTCTATAATTTTAAGCGAGACTTTTTACAGCGCAATATTTCAAATTACGCGGTTTACGGGTATGAATTCAAGGGCTACGCGCAGTATATCTGTTCTATGAACCATTACTTCGACGCAAACATGTCGCTGATGCTGCCTTCCGTGCGAGCCCAGCTGTTCCAAAAGGACCGCCCGATTTACACCAAGGTGCGCGACGATATGCCCGCCCGTTACGGGCTTGGCTCCCATGTGACCAATTCGCTGATTGCGGACGGCTGCGTCATTGAAGGTTCCGTGGAAAACTGCGTTTTATTCCGCGGGGTGCACATTGGAAAAGGTGCTAAAGTGGAAAACTGTGTGATTATGCAGGACAGCGTCATCGGCCCGAACTGCAGGCTGAATTACGTGGTAATCGACAAGGATGTAAATATCCGGAACGACCGTTCGCTGCTTGGCTTCCAGTCTTATCCGGTGTTTATCAGCAAAGGGAGCGTTGTATAATCGGCCTGCTGGCCGAACCATTCACGGCAGCCCGAGAAAGCTTGCACTTTTATCCCGAAAAGTAGAATTTAACGATACCAAACTGAAAGTCAAGGAGGACTTCCCATGAAAGTTTTATACTGCACGAGTGAAGCAAGGCCGTTTGCTGCGACCGGGGGTCTTGCAGATGTAGCAGGTTCCCTGCCGCAGGCGCTTCGGCTCCGACTGATTGGCTGCCGCGTGGTGATGCCGTTGTATGAAGATATTCCACAGGAACTGCGGGATAAAATGACGTTTCTGACTAGTCTTTCCGTTCCCGTGGCGTGGCGGCGACAGTACTGCGGTGTATTTGAAGCCAAATCCGGCGGCGTTATTTACTATTTAATCGACAATCAGTATTATTTTAAGCGCAGCGGGCTTTACGGCCATTATGATGACGCTGAGCGCTTTGCCTTTTTATCGCGTGCGGCGCTGGAAATGCTGCCTTATATTGATTTTCACCCGGATATTATTCACTGCAACGACTGGCAGACCGCTTTGCTGCCGGTTTACTTAAGCAAGTTCTATTCCGGCAACGACTGGTACCGGGGAATCAAAACCATCATGACCATTCATAATATCCAGTATCAGGGCAAATACGGCATGGAATTGCTGGAGGATGTGCTTGGCATTCCCCAGTCCGACCGTTCCGTGCTCGAATACGACGGTTGCGTCAATCTGCTGAAGGGCGGCATTGAGTCGGCAAACCGCGTTACTACCGTCAGCCCGACCTATGCGCAGGAAATTCTGGACCCGTGGTTTTCCTATGGATTGGACAGCATCCTGAAAGAGCGCAGCTGGAAGATTTCCGGCATCTTAAACGGAATAGATACGGTTACTTACGACCCGGAAACCGATCCGGATCTTTACGCGAATTATACCACGGAGAATGTGCTTTCCGGAAAGCGGAAGAACAAGCTTGCGCTGCAGGAACGCCTTGGCCTGAATCAGGATGAAAATGTACCGCTGATTGGCATGGTTACCCGGATGGTTGCACAGAAAGGCCTGGACCTTGTCAGGGAAACCATGGAGCGTCTGATGAACGAAACCAACGCGCAGTTCGTTATTCTTGGTTCGGGCGACTGGGAATACGAGTCGTTTTTCCGCGAGAAGCAGTCCGCCCATCCCGGCAGAGTCTGCGCCTGCTTCGGTTTTGTACCGGAGCTTTCCCGGAAAATTTATGCGGCTTCCGACTTGTTCCTGATGCCGAGCAAGAGTGAGCCGTGTGGCCTTTCCCAGATGATTGCCCTGCGGTACGGTTCGATTCCGGTAGTCCGCGAAACAGGAGGACTGAAGGATTCCGTTCAGGACAGCGGTGACGGGGAAGGAAACGGATTTACCTTTAAAAGTTACGACAGCGGCGATATGTATTACGCCCTGGAGCGCGCCTTAAAGGGCTGGCAGGACCAGGAAGGGTGGGAAATCCTAGTCCGCCGCGCAATGCAATGCGACTACAGCTGGGGCCGTTCCGCCAACGAGTATATCCGTTTGTATCGGGAACTGCTCAAGAGCGAATAAAGCGGGATTTAATACGAAGAGCGGCCTGCCGAAAAACGGCAGGCCGTTTTTACCATAAGACGCAGAATTTTGTCACATCTCGTATTATTGCATGGTATTAATACTATTAGTATAGAAAGAGCCCGGCTTTCGGCGCTTTTTCCGGTACCGCGAAACGGGGGTTAATTGTCCGGTCGGAAGTATAAACGAGCGTTCTTTTGTTAAAATATTCATTTGTAGATAAATGTAAAAAATTTGCCAGAGGAGGGGAATTTATGCATTTGGATTTGTCGGAAGAGGAACAGACGCTGCTGAAAGAAATCCGAAACGCAAAGCGCTTCCCGATTGTACGTTTGGAACTGCACAATTCCGAGGAAAAAGATTTGGTCAGCATCGCTTTGAATTATGTGCGCATTAACGACCCAGAGGAATCCATGGAAACGGTCAAAGCGCGCGGGGAAGCGCTGCGCAGCCTGATGGAACGCGGGCTGGTTTTTATTGATTACACGGTGAAAGTCTGGGTTTCAGGCGATTACAGCGTATATTATAAGAGCAAGATTTACGAACTACTTTGCCAGACCGTTATGGAAGGGGCAAAGCTTCCCGGTGCGGTTTTTAATTTGCCGTATATGCGCAAAGGTTACGCATACCTGACCCGGAAAGGAGAAAAAACCGCAGCGGTTCTTTAGTGTTATAAAAACAACAAAGGCATCCGTCCATTTTTTTGGACGGGTGCCCTTTTGTGTTACACTTTCAGCATGAAACAACCAGCCGGTGCTGGTTGAAACAGTTATGATTTCGGCTTGAAAAAGCCAGCGGCTGCGCTTATAATGATTTATGTTTCCAGGTGCGTTAAATTTCGATTTTTTAACGCTTAGTTGCTGTTTTTGATTCCTTTTTCGCTCCCATTTGAAGCTCCGCGTTTTGAATCAGATTAAAGAGTGAAGAAGAAAACAGCGGGTATTCGGCGGAAAGTTTCTCTGGCGAAAGTTCGGGAATGTCACCTTTTGCCACACCCTGCATTCCTTCTACATCTTCCCCAAGCGCCAGACATTCCGCGTTGGAAAGCGAAATTTCCTGCGCTGCATTGCAGCGGCCGCTGCTCAGCTTGAGCGGGATGGAGAACATCCCCTGAGGATTTTTGGCGTTTGCAGAATACAATAAGCGGAACGTTTTGTAGACCGAAAGGTTCAGGTAGGACGAAACTTCGGTGGTTAGGTGCTTGTTTCCGCACTGCTGAAGAATACCGTAAATAATGTTGAGCGAGTTTGCGATTAGCTTTTTATTTAAGACTGGCAGAAGACTGCCCTTCAGGACATTTTCTTTTCCCATTGCGTCTGGTTCGGGGATATCGTCCACTGAAATGGTCGCGCCATTGCGGTCAGGGGTTCTTCCCAGCAGATAATCGCAGGAAACTCCGTAAAAATCCGCGGCCCGAACAACGAAGTCAAGGCCGCATTCACGAATTCCCTTTTCGTAGTGCGACAAAAGAGCCTGAGAAACATCCAGTTCCTCGGCAGCTTTTTTTTGACTTAATCCGCGTTCTTTTCGCAGCAAAGTGATTATTCTGGGAAAATCATTGTTCATGTTCCATAGTCCCCTGTCGAATCGTGGATGAAATTAACGTCTTGTAAAGTATATAACAAATATAACGCTATGTAAAGCCGCTAGATATCGTGCTTTTTCATATTTTGTCTGCATGTATCTTGTTATTACAACTTATTAAAACTTTGAAATAAAATTTGTGACCACTTTTCGCCTTTTGTGACTGGATACTGCTCATGACATTCAAAATGCCGATAAATCAGGATCAACATGACCGCTGCCGTGCAAGTCGGCCGAATACGCCGGTTGTTTGAACAAGCCCCGAAAGAACAGAAGTTTATATTTAATTTATCGGTTGGAGAACAAAAAAATTAAATGCAAATTTGTTTTAAAATAAAAGGAGTAATTTCATGAAGTCTTATACCATTCATTTAATCCGCCACGGTATTTCTCAGGGCAATCTGGAGGGCCGGTACATCGGCTCAACAGATTCCCCGCTTGCGCCGGAGGGGATTGCTCGATTAAACCAACTGAAGAGTCTAGGTGCCTACCCCGAAGCTGAGGCCTATTTTTCCAGCCCGCTGAAACGGAGCATTCAAACAATAAAACTACTGTACCCTGAAGTGCAGCCCGTGCTGATCGACGACTTTCGGGAATGCGATTTTGGCGACTGGGAGGGGAAAACCGCAGAAGAATTGTCGAATGACCCAACGTTTGCCAAATGGGTGGAAAGTGGAAGCGCAGTAACCCCGCCGAACGGGGAAAATGGCGGAGTCTTTATGCAGCGCGTCTGCGCCGCCTTTGAAAAAATTGTGGATTCCATGTTGCGTTCCGGTACCACCAGTGCAGTGATTGTGGCGCACGGTGGGACGCTGATGTCGATTCTTTCGATGTACGGTCTGCCGCGTGCAAATTACTACGACTGGATGACGGAACCCGGGGGCGGGTATTCCCTGCGCATTACGCCGGGCCTGTGGGCGCGCTCTATGGTAGCGGAGGTTTACGCCACCATTCCCGCCGGGAAAGCCGAGGATTCCAGCGATTCGAAGCTGGTCATTGACCTTGCACGGGAAGCCGCAGACCGCGCATTTGGAAAAAATGGAAAAAAAGAGAAAAATGAGTCTTGACAACCCGTACAGCATAAAATATAATATTGATTAATCTTATACACAGGAAAGGCAATGAAGGGAATAAGACATTTGCCGAAATTCTTCAGAGAGCCGGCGGCTGGTGTGAGCCGGTGATTTCGCTTTTGTGTATAGCTCATCCCGGAGCCGCCGTTTCGATGCTTTCAGCGTGAGAAGCGGCCGCAGCGGCAGCGTTATTGGCCGGGGCCTTGTTGGAGGCCGCAGAGGGTTTCCGCGAAGCGGAGCCGAATTTGGGTGGTACCACGAATGCGTTCATTCGTCCCGAGCACAGCGTTTGCTGTGCCCGGGATTTTTTTTATTTTCCAAAAAGGAGCGGTTTTTTACATTTTCCTTTCAGCTTCCAACCGCTTTCCTAATATTATTTTTTTTGATAGGAGTGTTCGATTATGTACGAAGGCTGCAAAAAGTATGTTCCATTCCAGCCAATCCGTCTTCCAGACCGCCAGTGGCCTGACCGAGTGATTGACAGAGCGCCTGTTTGGTGCAGCGTAGACCTACGCGATGGCAATCAGGCGCTGATTGACCCCATGAATCTGGAAGAGAAGCTGCTCTTTTTTCAGACTCTGGTGGATATCGGTTTTAAAGAAATCGAAATTGGTTTTCCGTCTGCCTCGGAAACAGAGTATGAGATTCTTCGCACCCTAATCGAACGCAATCTGATTCCGGACGACGTCACCATTCAGGTTTTGGTGCAGGCGCGACCGCACCTGATTCAGCGGACATTTGAGGCAATCCGCGGCGCAAAGAACGTGATTGTTCATTTTTACAATTCGACCTCTACGCTGCAGCGCAAGGTAGTTTTCCGCACCGACATGCAGGGCGTAATCGACATTGCGGTGGAGGGCGCGAAACTGATTAAGCGCCTGACCGATGAGGAAGTGAAAAAGAGCGGTGCGAACATCCGGTTCGAGTATTCACCGGAGAGCTTTTCCGGTACGGAAATTGACAATGCAGTGTTGATTTGCGAAAAGGTGATGGAAGTGCTGCAGCCCACCCCGGAAAACAAACTGATTCTGAACCTGCCGAACACGGTGGAGGGCAGCACGCCGAACTGCTATGCCGACCAAATTGAATATTTCTGCCGCCATATCAAAAACCGCGACAGCGTGGTCATCAGCCTGCATCCGCACAACGACCGCGGAACCGCAACCGCTGCAACGGAGCTTGGTCTGATGGCCGGCGCAGAGCGCGTGGAAGGCACGCTGTTCGGCAACGGCGAACGCACCGGAAATGCAGATATCATGGTGGTTGCCATGAACATGTACTCCCAGGGTGTGGACCCGGGCCTTGATTTTTCCCATATTCGAGAGATCCGGGAAGTTTACGAGAAATGCACGAAGATGAAAGTCCACGAGCGCCATCCCTATGCGGGTGACCTGGTGTTCACCGCGTTTTCCGGTTCGCATCAGGACGCGATTAAAAAGGGATTCGATTATATGGCGGAAAGCGGCACCCAGTACTGGGAAGTTCCGTACCTGCCCATCAATCCGGCGGACGTTGGGCGCGAATATGAGCCGATTATCCGCATCAACAGCCAGTCTGGCAAAGGCGGCGCAGCGTTTGTTATGCAGCAGAGTTTCGGCTACGAGCTGCCCAAGGCCATGCACCCGGAATTCGGCTCCATGGTCAAAGCAGCCTGCGACGAAGCAGGAAGGGAACTGAAACCGGAGGAAATTTTTTCAATTTTCCAGCGGGAATATTTGCAGGTCTACTCTCCCTTTAACCTGAAGAAGTATAAACTGTATGAAGAAAATGATATCAGCGGCAACACCTTGGTGCATTTCGAGGGAATCCTTCGCTTCGGGCATGAGGACCATCCGATCAGCGCATCCGGAAACGGCCCGATCAGCGCGTTTTTCCGCGCCATTGCGGGGGTCGGCATTACGGACTTCAAATTTATTTCTTATAGTGAGCATGCCATTTCTGCCGGCGAGGACTCCAAAGCGGTATCCTATATCCACCTGACCGCACCGGATGGTTCGGATGTTTTCGGTGTGGGCATCGACCACAATATCAGCCTGGCTTCCATCAAGGGAATCATCTGCGCCATCAACCGTGCGGCGGAACACCATGCGAATGCGCATTCTCAATCGTAAAACGTTTTGTGGAATCAAATTTTTGCAAAATACCGTTGGAACGGAAAGAAGAACTCCCGGTTTTAAGAAAGGATGGTTGAAGTCATGAAAGAATATCGCATTGTACTGCTCAAAGGCGACGGCATTGGACCGGAAATTGTCACGCAGGCCGTCAAGGTGCTGAACCGCGCCGCCCTTAAATTTGATTTTCGCGTTCAATTTGAGGATGCGCTGCTCGGCGGCTGTGCCATTGACGCGACCGGCGTGCCGCTTCCGCAGGAAACCATTGAAAAATGCAAGGTAGCAGATTCTACACTGCTTGGCGCGGTGGGCGGCCCCAAATGGGATTCACAGCCCGGCGGGAACCGCCCGGAAGCGGGTCTGCTCGGTATTCGCGGTGCGCTGGGGCTGTTTGCCAATCTGCGCCCCGCCGTTATTTTTGAGCCCCTGCGCGGCGCTTCTCCGCTGAAGCCGGAAATCATTGGCCAGAACCTGGATATTATGCTGGTCCGGGAACTGACCGGCGGCATCTACTTCGGTGAGCGTGGCCATAAAACGGTCAATGGGGCACAGGCCGCATACGATACGGAGCAGTATTCCGTACCGGAAATCGAACGCATTGCCCGTGTGGGGTTCGAAATGGCGAAAAAACGCAGCGGAAAGCTTTGCAGCGTGGACAAGGCAAATGTTCTGGAATCTTCCCGCTTGTGGCGCGCAACGGTTGCAAGAATCGGAAAAGAGGAGTATCCTGAGATAGAATTGAGCCATCTGTATGTGGACAACTGTGCGATGCAGCTGGTGCGCAACCCGAAGCAGTTTGACGTTATCGTGACCTCCAACATGTTCGGTGATATTCTTTCCGACGAGGCGTCCATGATCAGCGGTTCCATTGGAATGCTGGCTTCCGCAAGCCTGGGCAGCGGCAAGGCCGGGCTGTATGAGCCGATTCACGGCTCTGCGCCGGACATTGCCGGAACCGGAACCGCCAACCCGCTGGCCACGATTCTTTCCGCCGCCATGATGCTCCGCTATTCGCTTGACGAGCCGCAGGCCGCGCAGGCTATAGAGGACGCCGTTGCGGCGGTGTTGAAAATCGCCCGTACGCCGGATATCTGGACGGAGGGCCTGAAAAAAGTCAGCTGTGAGGAAATGGGCGATTTGGTCTGTAACCTGCTGTAAATTGAAAACTGGGAGCAATGCGGTTCATGCGTGACAAGCATCATTACGATAAAAAAGCGGCGGCCTTTCGAAAGGGCCTGAAGGACGGGGTGCCGATCTGTCTGGGATATCTCAGCGTTTCTTTCGCATTCGGCATGATGGCGACCCAAGGCGGAATGCCTGCCTGGGCGGCGCTGGTAATTTCCATGTCGAACATGACAAGTGCCGGACAGGTCGCCGGAACGAATTTGATTCTTTCTGGCGGCCTTTATCTGGAACTTGCGGTGACCACCTTTGTAATTAATATTCGCTATATGCTGATGTCACTTTCCCTTTCGCAGAAAGTGGACGAGTCTATGACAACCCTGCAGCGCTGGGTGCTATCGTTCGGCGTGACGGATGAGATTTTCGCGGTTGCCATGCAGCAGGAGGGCGCCGTGACGGCGGAGTATTTTTCGGGCTTGGTGCTGACCCCGTACCTTGGCTGGTCGCTCGGCACACTGCTGGGTGCAACGGCAACCAACCTGCTTCCGGCCGGGGTGCGCACGGCGTTAGGCATTGCGATTTACGGCATGTTCCTCGCCATCATTATTCCGCCGGCGCGCAAGGCCGCCCCGGTGGCAAAGGTGGTTCTTTTTGCCGCCCTTCTAAGCTGCCTGTTCCGCTGGGTCCCGGGGCTGAACCGAATTTCCGGCGGCTGGGTGATTATTCTTTGCGCGGTGGCTGCATCGGCATACGGTGCGCTGTGTTACCCGATTCAGGAAACGGAGGGCGCAGCGAATGAGTGTTGAACGGATTCTAATCGGCACCCTGATTATGGCAGGGGTTACTTATTTGGTGCGAATGCTTCCGCTGGCGATTTTTAAGAAGAAAATTACGAATCGCTTTGTACGTTCGTTTCTGGCCTATGTTCCTTACGCGGTTCTGGCGGCCATGACGCTGCCGGAAATTTTGTATTCCACGGGGAGCGTGTACTCCGCCGGGTTTGGTCTTTTGGTTGCCCTGGTGCTTGCTTATCACAACCGGGGGCTGCTGACGGTTGCGCTGGGTTCCTCCGCCGCCGTATTTGCGGCGGAATGGCTGCTGCGCGCATTTCAACTGATGTGATTAATTGATACAAAATAAAAAGAAGCCGCAGTGCGGCCTCTTTTTTGAAGTAACCACCGATTCCGTCGTAAGACGGCAATTCAAGGCTGCAAAAATTCGAACCAGAGCGGCTCTTGAATTGCTTTCATTCGCGGTTACTTAATACTTCGATTAAATTGAGAACGTTTTTAATAGCCAAACTGGCCGCTTAGGGATTCGTCGTTGGTAATCCAGTCTTCTACGTTTACGGTAAAATACTGTGTTTTGGTGTCGCGCACAATCACCCGCGTAATACCCGCGTTAATAATCAGTCGTTTGCACATGGAGCAAGGGGAGGCGTGTTCCACATAATTGCCGGTTTTCATATCCCGCCCCACTAGGTAAAGCGTGCTTCCAATCATGTCGCGGCGGGAAGCGCTGATAATGGCGTTGGCCTCAGCATGCACAGAGCGGCACAGCTCGTACCGTTCCCCGCGGGGGATGCCGAGCGATTCCCGTACGCACATGCCGGTGTCGATGCAGTTTTTGCGTCCGCGCGGCGCGCCGGTGTAGCCGGAGGAAACAATTTCGTCGTGTTTTACAATGATGGCGCCAAAATTCCGGCGCAGGCAGGTGCCCCGCTCCAGAACGGTTTCGGCAATATCGAGATAGTAGTTTTCTTTATCGGTCCGGTTCATTTTCATGCCTCCTAAAAATCGTGGCTTTCGCTGCTCCATGGCCGTGTTGGGGTCGACCAAAGTCGATTGCAGTTGCTTTGCCTTTGTTTCTATCATATTGTATTTTGCGGGAATAATCAATGGAAATTTCAAAAAGCGCGTGATATAATAATACCAACCGCAATGGCGAAGGGTATGATTCGAAACATTGCGGTGCGGCGATGCAATTTCCGGTTCAGCTGTTGCTTGTTGATGCGCCGCAATGAAAATGGAATTAACATGGAGAAACATTTTACATGAATTTATCGGATCTTTCCACGATCAAAAGTGTTCTGTCCCGCCACGGCTTTTCGTTTGCCAAATCACTGGGCCAGAATTTTTTAATTAATCCCGATGTGTGCCCCCGCATGGCGGAGGAAAGCGGGGCCGGGGCGGGAACCGGCGTTCTGGAGGTTGGGCCCGGTATCGGGGTTCTTACCGCAGAGCTTGCCAAACGCGCCGAAAAGGTGGTTTCGGTGGAACTGGACCGCCGTCTGCTTCCGGTGCTCCGGGAAACGCTTGCCGATTTTTCCAACGTGAAAGTCGTGAACGGCGATGTAATGAAGCTGGATTTAAAACAGCTGATTTCGGAAGAGTTTTCCGGTATGGACGTGGTGGTCTGCGCAAACCTTCCTTATTATATTACTTCTCCGGTGATTATGAAGCTGCTGGAAGAGCGCCTGCCGGTCAAATCAATTACGGTCATGGTGCAGAAAGAAGCTGCTGAACGCCTTTGCGCAGCGCCGGGCACGCGCGCCTGCGGCGCCGTCAGCGCTGCGGTTCGCTACTTTGCAGAGCCGGAGGTTTTGTTCGGGGTAGACCGCTCCAGCTTTGTTCCGCAGCCGAATGTGGATTCTACGGTGATCCGCCTGACCGTGCGCGAAGAACCCCCGGTAGCTATCCGCAGTGAAAAACAGTTTTTCGCGCTGGTGCGCGCTGCGTTCGGGCAACGGCGGAAAACGGTTCTGAATTCGGTTTCCGCCGGCCTGTCGCTGGGCCGGGAAGTGGTGGCTGCCGCACTGGAACGGGCGGGAATTGTGCAGAACGCCCGCGCTGAACAGCTTACCATGGAACAGCTTGCGGCTCTTTCCAACGAGCTGCCGCAATAAATTCCGAGAGTTCTTCTTGCACTTTCGATTTTTATTCCGTCATTTTTACAGATAAAACCCGGGCAGTCGCCGAGAAAGGCAGTCGAAAGGCCGTTTCGAAGTTTGGCGGCTTTTCAGATGGAGCGCGTCCCGGAAAAAAGGAGGAGCAGGCTTATGACGGACGGGAAAATGGCGATTTCTTTTTTTGTGATCGGGCTGGGGCTGACTTTGGCTTCCATGGTGCTGGGTCCGTTTGAAATTACGGAATGGGCCATTGCAGCGGCGGTTGTGGCCTGCTTTTTGGCGTTGGCTGGCATGTATCTGGCGTTCTGGAGCTGGAACGAGCCGGATGAACCGGAGCAGCCCGCCCAGCCGATTCCAATTGAGCGGCAGGAAGAAGAAACGCCGCCGCAGGAAAGCAAATAACATCCGATTCGGTTGGAACGCAAAAGCAGCCGCTGTGCAGAAAGCACAGCGGCTGCTTTTGTTCCCATGTTCCCCAAAAAGAACCGCCCGGGGTTACGGGCGGTGAGGGAGGAGAAAATATGAAGAAGAATTTATGATAACAGCCTCGGCGGAGGCAGCCTCGGCGGAGGCATCCTCTACGGAGGAATTATTTTTTGTCTGTCATTCGACGGCCCGGTATTCCGTCCTTTCCGTCTTGTGGCAGTAGGCATTGATTTCATAGTTTTATTTTACCGTGATTCTATAGATGATCCATGAATTGGTTTTTAACTTTTTAAAAAGAATATATGACCAAATTAAGAACAAAAACCGGAGCCGCCCAAGTGCGTAATGGCGGTTCCGGTTTATTGGTTTGCGGACACAGCGTAATGTTACCGTTTTGAAGAATCGTTTTTCGCTTCAAGTTCGTTTTCCATCTGATTTCCGATTTTCCGAAGCTTTTCCACAGATGTAATTTCGTTGACATGCCGGTTCAGCATTTCCTTGACCTCCAATGGCAGGGAGTCGAAATAGGCGGCCGCGGTTCTGTCCCCGTTGCGGTGAAATCCCCACCCGCGGTTCCATCCATCATACAGATCCATACTATCACCCCGCGATTAGTGTTTGAAGAAACAACGTTCTTATCGCAGGGAAATAATACTAAATGAGAAAGCGGTTTCAGGCGGTTTGATCCACTTCACATCCGGTCAACCGGTATCCGACATTTTTTATGCAGACAATTTTTGTCCCGGATTGCAGCGAGGCAATCTTTCGCCGCAGGTAGCTGATGTAAACTTCCAGATTATTGTCAGCCAGTGCATCAAATCCCCATAGTTTTGTCATTAAGTCTTCTTTGCCGACAATATTTTTTCCGCTTAAAAACAGATATTTCATAATAGCCATTTCTTTATTGGTCAGCCCCACAGACCGATTTTCTTTGGAAAGTTCATACGTGCCCAAATTGAGGGTTAGGTCATCAAAATGAAGCTGGTTGTCAAATATGTATTCTGCTTTTCGGCGTGAAACGGCGTTTAAGCGGGCAAGAAATTCCGAATCGGCAAACGGAATTTCCACAAAATCATCCGCTCCGTTGTCCAGCGCACGCACCTTCTCGCTGACTGTACATTTTTCCGAAATCATCATAATCGGTACGGAAAGCTTAGCACGGCGGATTTGCCGGAGCAGGTCGATGCAGTTGGTTTCCGGTGCGGAACAATCCAGAATGGCAGCCTCATAAACGCCGCTTTGAATCTCGTCAAAAGCCTGTTCGCTGGCTTCGGTGCAGTGAACCTCGTAGCGCTTTTTGGAAAGCAGGCGGTTTAATTTTGTTTTCAGTTTATTATTGTTCTCAAGAAGCAGAATTTTCATGATGGGTCCTCCCAAAGAAGTATAGACTAATTATATCAGTTGTCACTTTTTCTTGTGTGACGGTCTCGTGAAGATAAGCTTAAATTTAGGTGAAATGGATTCTTTTTAAGTTGGAATTTAATTTACCGAATTATAATAACTCCCATAAAAGGAATGGGAGGTCAGCCATGAAACAAAAAATAATGAGAGTTATTCTATCTCATAAGAAAGCGCTTACAATCACGATATCTGTTTTGGTCTTAGGAATTGCCACCTTAACCACGGTTTTACTCTATATCAATCATAAAAGTTCTTCTTCCAGTACGGTTACATACCGTGAATACACAGTGGAAAAAGGGGATGTCACAGTCGGAACCACGGAAAGCGGCACGGTTACGCTGGACGAAGAAACCGTGTCTTTTCCGGTTGATGTGACAATCGATAAAGTCCTTGTCAAATCCGGATATCAAGTCAAGGCGGGCGATACCCTGGTAAAGCTGAACCAGGCCAGTATTGCCAGCGGAACCGCGGACAAAAAGCAAAAACTCGCTGAGGCCAAAACTTCGTTGGAACAGGCAATTGCGGATCAGAAGACAAAATTGAGCTCTGCCAAACTAGCTTATGAGGCAAGCCTGAAAAAAGCGGCAAACGCTTATACGCAGGAATCCCTGACCAAAGCGGAAATTCAAAACAACATCAGCAACGCGCAGTCGACGCTGAATGACGCGAAAACGCAGCTGGCAAAATATCAGGCGCTGCAGTCCAGCTTTGCGGCGGACAATACCAAGCTCACCCAGCTGAAGCAGTGGCGTGATGATGCAAAAACGCAGAAAACCAGCTTTGAAACTCAACTTTCCAATTACAAAGATCAGTATTCTAAGCAGCTGAACACGCTGAGCAGCCTGAAATCCGATATGGAAAACAAATATACCACCTGGCAGAAAGCAAAATTGTTGGACAATGAAGATGGGGAAGAGGCGGAGTACGACGACGCGAAAGAAGCGTACAACGACTATGCGGACCAAATTTCCAGCATTGTTCAGGGACAAAAGGACCTAGAATCCAAGGTTTCCCTTTATACGGCGGAATATGACAACTATTCCACGGCTTATGATACGTTCAACGAGACCTTTACTAAAAAATACGGAAGCACTTCCACAGCAGATGCTTTGGCGGAAAAGGTTTCTTCGCTTCAGTCCCAGGTAAAGAGTGCCCAGTATGCGCTGGAAAAGGCACAGAAATCCCAAACCGGCAGCCTGAACGACGCTGAGCAGACCCGGCAAAGCAGCTTGAACGAGGGCGATAACGCGGCGACCACCTATAATCTGACGGTCAACCAGCTTGCCGAAGCGGTGATCAACCAGCAGTCAACCTATGACAGCCTGAAGGCAGAGCTGGATGACATTAACAGTGCAATCAACGGGGAAGGAACACTGACCGCGCCGTGTGACGGAACGATTGTTTCCGTAAGCTGCAGCGACGGCAGCAGCGTAAAAGCGGACGATGTGATTGTGACCATCGCAAAAACCTCTGATGTCAGCATGTCCATCTCACTTTCGGAGGATGACATTACCAACGTGCAAATCGGTCAGCAGGCACAAATTACACTGTCTGCCTATGATGATGAAACATTTGATGCCACGGTGCAGAGCATTTCTGCTTCTCCCGCGCGTTCCGGTTCCGCATCGGTCAGCTATACCGTTACAGCTAAAATGACCGGAAAAAATACGGAACAAGTCTTTATTGGAATGAGTGGAGAGCTGACGCTAATTCAGAAACAAAAGAAAGATGTTCTGTATGTTCCGAATCAGGCGATTACCTTTGAAAACGGAGTGTCCAGTGTTTTGGTGAAAAAACAGGATGGTACCAGCCAGAAAACCACCGTAACGACCGGATTCTCGAACGGGCGCTATGTAGAGATTACCAGCGGCTTGCAGGAAGGGGAAACCGTTCTGGCGGAAAGCGCGGTGGTAAAATGAGATTCAGCGAGATTCTCCATTTGGTTTGGCTGAATATTAAAGAGAGCAAGACAAAGGTTTTGCTTACCTCGCTCGGCGTTGTGGTTGGTGCAGCCACCATTGTTCTGGTGATTGCCATTGGCCATGGGGGCGAAGTGGATGTTCAGGAACAGTTCAAGACGCTGAATGTCGGTGCGATTGAAGTTTCCGTCAGCACTTCCGCAGATATGGCGGATCAAATGGCCGGCGGTATGATGGGCGGCTTCCCCGGCGGCATGGGTGGTTTTCCCCGCAGCGGTGGCGGAAGCGGAGGGAGTCTCCGTCCCAGCGGTGGTGGCGGAGGTGGCATGGGTGGCTTCCCCAGCGGTGGGCAGTCCAACAACTTCACCCAGGCGCAGCGCGGGGTAACGCTGACCACGACGGACGTCAGCGACATTTTGTCTCTGGTTCCCAACGTATCCTCCGCTTCGCTCATCTCCAGCGGAACCGGTGCGGTACTGACGGATGAACTGGACAGTGAGACCGATGAAACCATTGTGGGCTGTCTGCCGGAGTACCAAAGCATCAGCAACCTCACCCTGTTGGCGGGAGAATTTTTTACGGATGATGATGAGACGAACAAATCAAAGGTTGCCGTCGTTGGATATAATCTGGCGAAAAACCTGTTTGGCGGCGCCTATGCGGCGTATGGAAATGCAATGACGATTGAAGGAAAAACCTATGACGTCGTCGGCGTGCTTGATTCCATGGGCGCGGTTTCCACCGGGACCAGCCCGGATGATTCCATTTACCTGCCGTATTCCACGGCACAGAAATATGTGCTTGGCAACTCCGCCACCCCGAAAATCGTCGCCATCGCCTCGGACGTGAAAGAGGTTGAAACGGTAATGGCCAATATTAAGGCCGTGCTTGCAGATAACTATCCAAAGGGGAATTTCACCTTAACGGACGCGGGCAGCGAAATGGAAGCGGCGACAACCTCTGCCAACACCCTGTCCATGCTGCTGATTGCGGTTGCTGTGATTGTCTTTATTGTTGGCGGAATCGGCATTATGAACGTACTCTTTGTTTCCGTGAAGGAACGGACGCAGGAAATCGGAATCTTAAAAGCGTTGGGCAGCAGCAAAAAGGAAATTTTAATGCAGTTCCTGATTGAGGCAAACATGATGGGTACGTTCGGCGGAGTGATCGGCGTAATTGCGGGCTTTGCCCTGGTGCCGGTGGTTCGCCTTACCGGCATGACGGTGGAACCGCTGCCTGTCGGCGGTGTGCTCGCCTTGGTGTTCGCCATTGTAACCGGTACTCTGTTCGGCTTTTATCCTGCTTATAAAGCCGCACAGCTTATGCCGATTGAGGCCTTATCGCAGGAATGACAGGAGGAAGCAGCTTATGAAACGGATCCAGAAAGTAATCGGCATCATCTTAATTTTAACCCTGGCCCTTTCTGCTTTGTCAGGCTGTTCTTCACAGAACAGCAAATCCAATGCCGGAACGAACGCAGTGCAGGGCGGACAAAAATATGGAGAAGGCGGAAAGAACGGCCTTCCCGGCAAGTCTATGAACGGCGGTCCTGCGCAAAGCGGCACCGAAGGTGCAAAGAAAAGCGAAAATTCCCAGCCTGCCTCTGGAACGTCCCAGTCTAACCAGATTTTAGGAAAGGTGACCTCTATTGTAGGCAATGAGGTCACCTTGGCACTCGGAACACAATCCGATTCCAGCGACAGCTCATCGCTAACGCTGACCGGGGAAACGAAAACCCTGCTGATTCCGGTTGGACTTACCCTCTCCAAAGGAAACGACCGGATGACACAAAATCCAGGCGGCGGAATCACTTCCGGCAGCGCGGGCAACGGCGCAATGCCGACCGGTGGAATGCCTGCGGGCGGTGGGGAAGGCCTCCCCGGTAATACGGGAACCACCGGAATCAACCGTACCGGCGGTACTTCCACGAAAAAAGCCAACGGCACAACGGGAACCACGGCTACTGCGGTTACGACGCAGCGGTCCAGCGACTTTTCCAGCATTACCAAGGGAATGATTCTTCGCATTACACAGAGAGAGATCAACGGTACGGAAACCGTGGTTCGGGTATCTGTTGTATCGAAATAGAGAAAGGTGCCCGCAATGGAAAAAGTAATTAGCATGAAAGACATCCGAAAATGGTATCAGGTGGGGGAAAACCGGCTGGAGGTGCTGAAATCCATTTCGCTTGACGTGGTGGAAGGCGAGTATTTGGCTATTCTGGGCCCCTCCGGATCCGGTAAAAGCACGTTGATGAATATTATCGGCTGCATGGACCATTTCCAGGAGGGAACTTACTGGCTGACCGGACAGCCGGTTCACGAACTGAACGACGCACAGCTGACCCATCTGCGCAATCAGCAGATCGGATTCATTTTCCAAAAATATCATTTAATCCAAAAGTATGACGTACTTCAGAACACGATGATGCCGCTGCTGATTCGCGGCATGTCGCGAAAACAGGCGGCCGAAATTTCAATGGAAAAACTGACCATGCTGGAAATGGGGGAGCGCGTGCATCACAAGCCGAACGAGCTTTCGGGCGGCCAGCAGCAAAGGGTCGCCATTGCGCGGGCACTGGTTGGCCAGCCAAAGCTTCTTTTGGCGGACGAACCGACCGGTGCGCTCGATTCCGCAACCGGAAAAGAAGTATTAAAGCTGTTCAGCCAGCTGCATAAAATGGGCAATACCATTGTAATGATTACCCATGACCTGAAGGTAGCAAGCTATGCGGAGCGGGTCATTAAAATTGTGGACGGCGAACTTTATGAAAACGAAACCTTTGATTCTGAAACCGTGACGGTATGTAAGGAGGGGTAATATGAAACGAGTCAAATCTTTGGTGCTCATTCCATTCCTGACGGTTCTTTTGATCTGTTTTTCAACCACAGCGTTCGCTGATTCGTCGTCAGAGGAAACCAGCACTTCTTCCGTAACACTGAACACTGTAACACTTGGGGAACATTCCAGTTATGTAACCGGTTCATATTTCGGTGTAATCAACGTTGAGGTGGCAGACACCAATGTGGCGGCTGCCACCTCGGATTCGCAGGGAAGAGTGGTAATTACCGCAATAGGAATCGGAACAACAAGAGTGCATTTTTGGTTTAAGTCCGACGCGTTCAGCGGATGGACCAAGGCGACGGTGCCGGTCACCGTTTCCTCTGCCGTCACGGCTTCGTCTTCCAGCACGTCGGAATCCACGCAAGTCGGGCTGATTTTTCCGCAATCGTCGGTCAGTATTGCGGAGGGCGGCGACTATACGCTTTCCAACATCATGCTGAACGGCGGCAATGTACATGCGTCCAGCCTTTTGTGGGTATCCTCTTCCAGCGCGGTTGCCGCGGTTGATTCCACAACTGGAAAGATTACGGCGGTGGAGGCAGGAACCGCAGTGGTTTATGCCATTGACCCCACTTCGCAGGCGGTAGCCAGTTTGAAGGTAACGGTGGACTGAAAATAGGATTGTCAACAGACGAGCCTGAAAGGAAAATTTCTTTCGGGTGGTCCGTTTGTTTTGCCCTTGGGTAACCGCTGATTCCATTACGACTGAATCAGTGGTTGCCTAGTTTATTCAAGAGTAATGGTTCTGGTTTGCTTGCGGCCCAATGCAACGAAGAATATGATTATTTGATGGTATAACAAAAAAAGAAGCCGATCGCAATGATCGGCTTCTTTCAAATTTGGCGGAGAGGAAGCGACTCGAACGCTCAATGCCTTGCGGCACACCACATTTCCAATGTGGCTCCTTACCAATTAGAATACCTCTCCAAATGGTAATGGTGCTGTAAATCAGACAGCTCTGTTATTATAGCGAATCCCGGACAAAAAATCAACCCCCTATTTAAAATTTATTTTATTTTATTATTTTTCAATGAAATCCAGTGATTTAGACTTGCGCGAACTTAGCCGGTGTTATAATATAGGCATAGATTGAGTGCAATTTTTTACAATTGGGGGTTATTGATTTGAATAGAACGGAAATTTCTGAGTTGTATTCCCGCGCTGAGGAACTGGGCGGTTCATCCGTTTCCGTCTGCGGCTGGGTTCGTACGATCCGAGATTCCAAAGCGCTTGGTTTTATCGAGCTGAATGACGGCAGTTGCTTCAAAGGGGTTCAAATTGTTTTTGAAGCCGATAAAATTGATAATTTTGCAGAAGTCGCAAAATTGAACGTCGGTTCCGCGCTGCGCGTGACCGGGGAACTGGTTCTAACGCCGGAAGCAAAACAGCCGTTTGAAATTCACGCGGTAAAGATCGAGGTCGAGGGCTCTTCTACACCGGATTACCCGCTGCAGAAAAAGCGCCATTCGTTGGAGTACCTGCGCACCATCGCACACCTGCGGCCGCGCACCAACACGTTCAGCGCTGCTTTCCGCGTGCGCTCCGCAGCCGCCTATGCCATTCATAAGTTCTTCCAGGAAAACGGATTCGTCTATGTGCATACGCCGCTTATTACGGGCAGCGACGCGGAAGGAGCCGGGGAAATGTTCACGGTGACCACGCTTGACCCGGACGAGCCTCCCCGTAAAGAAGACGGTTCCGTCGATTACACCAAAGACTTTTTCCAGAAGCACACTTCCCTGACGGTTTCCGGCCAGTTGGAGGCCGAATGCATGGCGATGGCGTTCGGCAAGGTTTATACTTTCGGGCCAACCTTCCGTGCCGAACGGTCCTATACGCAGCGCCATGCCGCGGAATTCTGGATGATTGAGCCGGAAATGGCTTTCGCGGATTTGGAAGATGATATGCGCACGGCGGAAGCCATGATCAAGTATATTATCCGCTATGTTTTGGCAACCTGCCCGGCTGACATTGAATTCTGCAACAAGTTTATCGACACCGGCCTGCTGGAACGCCTGAACCATGTGGCAAATTCCGATTTTGCCCGCGTCACTTATACCGAAGCAATCGAGATTCTGAAAAAGAACAACGACAAGTTCGAATATAAAGTGGACTGGGGAACCGACCTGCAGACTGAACATGAAAAATATCTGACCGAACAAATTTATGGGAAACCGGTCTTTGTGACCGATTACCCGAAGGACATTAAAGCGTTTTATATGCGCCTGAACGACGACGGCAAGACGGTTGCCGCTGTGGACCTTCTGGTTCCCGGCATCGGTGAAATCATCGGCGGAAGTCAGCGCGAGGAGCGCCTTGAGGTGCTGGAGCGCCGTATGAAGGAGCTTGGCCTGAAAGAGGACGACTACTGGTGGTACCTTGATCTTCGCCGTTACGGCGGCACCAAACACGCGGGATATGGCCTTGGCTTTGAACGTATGGTTATGTATCTTACCGGAATTGCTAATATCCGCGATGTTTTGCCGTTCCCCCGTACAACCGGTACGGCGGAATTCTAAGCGCTTTACGCGTAAAAATCAAATAGGAAAGAAGGAGTAAACATCATGTCAATGTGGAAGGAAAGTCTTAAAATCGGCGTGGCATTGATTGACAGCGAGCACAAGGAACTGTGCGACCGGATTGATAATTTGTTCGCAGCCTGCAGCAAAGGCAAGGGGAAAGATGAGATTCTTCAGACGGTGATCTTTCTGGAGGAATACACCCACAAGCATTTTTCTGACGAAGAAAAGCTTCAGCGCAGCAGCGGATATCCGAAGGTTGCCGAGCACAAGGCGATGCATGAGTACTTTACCCAAAAGATTGCGGACCTGAAAAAAGATATTCAGGAAAACGGCGCCTCCGTAGCTGTTGTATCCAAAACCAATTACTTTTTGATGGACTGGCTTCTGAACCATATCCAGAAGGTGGATACGGAACTGGCGCAGTACATTCATTGACCGACCGTTTCTAAAAACTTATAAAAAGAAGGATTCTTCCTGGGGTTCCCAGGGGGAATCCTTCTTTTTGTGCCTTTACCGGAAATACTAAGGAGTTGCTGATTTTGTCGTCGGAAAGCAATGTAAAGCTGCGCCCCCACTGGGTCTAAACCGCCCACCTTCAAATGGCTATTATCTGCGGCCTGTGACTGTTTTGTTTTTTTCGCCCTAGTTTTTGGAAACGACTTACGTCGAGATACACAGAAAAAGAACCGGCAGGCCTTTCTAAAACAGCAAAAGTGAGAAAAATGCAAGTATATTTAAATGCACTTGCATTTTTTAAGCGAATATACTAGAATAGTAAAGGTTTTAAACTTATTTTTGCATTTTGTAAAAAGGGGATGCTCATATTGGGGTTTTTGTCAATGTCGGGTTCCGAATTGAAGCAAAAAAAAGCTGAGCTGGAAGAACGCTACAGGGCGTTTCAGGCACAGGGATTAAAGCTGAATATGGCGAGGGGGAAGCCCTCCGTTGCTCAGCTGGAACTATCGATGGGAATGCTGGATATTTTAAATTCCAGATCCGACATGCATGCCTCGACCGGGGATGACTGCCGCAACTATGGTTTGGCGGATGGTCTGCCGGAGCTTCGCAAGCTTTTTGCGGAAATGATGGGTGTGGACGATCACAATATCATTGTTGGGGGCAACTCCAGTTTGAATATGATGTTCGACGCAATTTCCTGTGCGATGACACACGGCTTTGAAGGCTGCGAGCCGTGGGGAAAGCAGGGTAAGCTGAAATTCCTTTGCCCTTCGCCGGGGTATGACCGTCATTTTGCCATTACACAGTATTTTGGCTTTGAATTGATTACGGTTCCCATGCTAGAAACCGGCCCCGATATGGACGTTGTGGAACAGCTTGTTGCAAACGACCCAAGCGTAAAGGGAATCTGGTGTGTTCCGAAGTACTCCAATCCGACTGGGCTTACGTATTCCGATGAAACGGTGCGCCGTTTTGCCGCACTGAAGCCCGCGGCGAAGGATTTTCGGATTTTCTGGGATAACGCCTACTGTGTGCATGATCTGAACGATACCCCGGATACGCTGCTGAACCTTTGGGAAGAGTGCCGGAAGTGCCACAGTATCGACCTGCCAATCTTCTTCGCCTCGACCAGCAAAATCACCTTCCCGGGTGCCGGCGTAGCGGCCATGGGTGCCAGCGAGCACAATCTTGCTGTATTCCGGGAGCATTATTCCTTCCAGACCATTGGTCCGGATAAGCTGAATCAGCTTCGGCACATCTATTTCCTGAAAGATATGGACGGCGTAAAGGCGCAGATGAAGCGGCACCGTGCCATTCTGGAGCCGAAATTCCGTATTGTGCAGGAAAAACTGGAACAGGAACTCGGCGGAAAAGAGATTGCCTCCTGGTCCAAACCGAACGGAGGCTACTTTGTAAGTGTAAATGTGCTGAACGGTTGCGCAAAGCGGGTCGTTTCCCTCTGTAAGGAGGCGGGAGTGGTGCTGACCGCCGCGGGCAGCTCCTTCCCCTATGGAAAGGACCCAGACGACAGCAATATCCGTGTGGCACCGACGTATCCCCCGGTGGACGAACTGGAAAAGGCAATGGATTTGTTCTGCATTTGCGTACAGCTTGCCGCGTTGGAAAAACTTCAGGCTGCGCAATAAAGTGCAATAATAAAAGAGGGGAGGAGGTTCTCCCCTCTTTTGCTATTGTGCACGAATTATCTTACCAAATCGATTGACTTTTTCTGACAATAACAATATAATTAATTCTGTTACGTTTGTGGATATTAGCGCGTATTCACAGAGAAACTTCATATTGGAGGATATACGCATGAAGCGAGTTGCAAAACCAGTTTTTTTCATCGTCGCCCTCCTCATTCTGTTTTTGTCTTATACCGCAACGTTCGGCATTAAAGGCCAAAACGGAGACAATACCACCACCTACATAAAAGGTGTCAGTGATATCAGATGGGGAATCGACATTAACGGCGGTATTGAGGCTACGTTCAGCCCAGCTACCAAGACAAAGGCAACCAAAGAACAAATTGATTCGGCCAAGTCCATTATCGAGGTTCGCCTGACGTCGAACCACATTACGGACTATGAACTTTATACCGATTACAATAACGACCGTATTATTGTTCGCTATCCTTGGAAGAACGACGAAACATCCTTTGATCCGGAAAAAGCAATTCAGGAGCTTTCCGCTACCGCGTTGCTGACCTTCCGTGAAGGGGATGAATACACCACCACCGAGACCGGCTCGGACGGACAACCCGTCTATAAAACGCCGAAAGGTGACACGGCAAAGAACGTCATACTTCAGGGCAGCGATATTAAGAGCGCGAAAGCTGTCATGACGCAGGACCAGACGACCGGAAAGTCCAACTATGAGGTAAGCCTTGAACTGAACGACAGCGGCGCTAAAAAGTTTGCGGAAGCGACAGAGAAAATGCAGGGCAAGATCATCTCCATCTGGATGGATGATGTGCGCATCTCTAATCCGCGTGTGGACGCTGTGATTACGGACGGAAAGTGCTCGATTCAGGGTACGTTTACCGCGGCGGAAGCTTCGGCTCTTGCCAATAAAATCAACGCAGGCGCTCTGCCGTTTAAGCTGACAACCACAAGCTTCAGCACGATCAATCCGCGGCTTGGTTCCTCGTCGCTGAATGCTATGATGATTGCGGGAATCATCGCTTTCACCTTAATTTCACTGTTTATGCTGTTTGTGTTCCGGGCACCGGGTTTTGTGGCAATCATTGCCCTCGCTGGTCAGACTGCGCTGTCTTTCGCGGCGGTTTCCGGCTACTTCCCGTTTATTAACAGCTTTACCATGACACTGCCCGGTATAGCCGGTATCATTCTTTCCATCGGCATGGGCGTTGACGCCAACATTATTACGGCATCCAGAATTAAGGAAGAACTTTGGGCCGGCAAAACACTGGACGGCGCAATCCAGAAAGGCGACGACAACAGCTTCTGGGCGATTTTCGACGGCAATATTACCGTTATTATTGTTGGATTGCTTCTGATGGGCATTTTTGGTCCAACCAATATTCTGTCCATGATTTTCGGACCTGCCACAACAGGTTCCATCTATTCATTCGGTTACACACTGCTGATCGGCATCGTGGGCAACTTTGTCTTCGGCGTGACGGCTACCCGCCTAATGACCAAGTCTCTTTCCGGGTTTAAGTTTGCACGTCACAAATGGCTGTTTGGGGGTGCAAAAGAATGAAAAAGTTCAATATTCACTTTTATGAAAACCGGAAGATTTATTTTGGCATTTCCATTGCCATTATGGTCATTGGCTTAATCTTCAATATTATTTTTGGTACCAATCTTGACATTCAGTTTACTGGCGGCGCGGTTATTAAGTATTCTTATGCCGGTGAGATCCAGCAGGACGAAGTGGAAAAGATTGTACAGGATACCACCAAAAAGGACGTCAGCGTTGATATTTTGAAAGATGTGAAAGCAGCGGACGGAAAGGGCACTACGAACGAGGTGTCGATTTCTTTCGCGGGCACGGAGTCGATTTCGGTTGACAGCCAGCAGGCAATTGCAAAGGCTCTTTCCGAAAAGTATCCGAATGCAGGCTTCACGGTGGTAGAATCCAGCTCGGTCAACCCGACCATGGGCCACAACTTCTTCCTGAAGTGTTTGGTTGCGGTTGCACTCGCGTTTATTCTGCTGGTTATTTACATTGCCCTGCGTTTCCGCAAAATCGGTGGTACGGCTGCCGGCGTCATGGCAATTATCGCTTTGATCCATGACGTTGTAATGGTTTACTTTACGTTTATCATTTGCCGGTTTGGTCTGAACGACAACTTCATTGCGGTTGTTCTTACCATTTTGGGTTACTCCCTGAACGATACGATTATTATTTATGATCGTATTCGTGAAAACCGCAGACTGATGGGCCCGAAAACGCCTTATTCCGTTTTGGTAAACACCAGCATCAACCAGACGCTGACCCGTTCCCTCTATACGGCTGGGTGCACGTTCTCTGCGATTGCTGTCGTGTTTATCGTAGGCCAAATTTACGGTCTGACCAGCGTTGTTACCTTTGCACTTCCAATGATGGTGGGCGTTGTTACAGGCGGCTATTCTTCCATTTGCATTGCCGGTCCGCTCTATGTTATGTGGGAAAATCACAAAGCTGCCCAAAAGGCTGCTGCATCCAAATAAGTGATTCAGAGTTCGAAAATATCCGGATTTGCTTTTGCAAGTCCGGATATTTTTTGTATATAAAATTAAAAAGTCATTTTTCGGCGATTGATTCGGGACGGTTGTTATACGCCGCTGACAGCGGACGATACTAAGAATGACGATGTGGTACCCTGAAATTCGGAAGCAGCCTGACTTACCACGTTCTTTCCATAGTCAATCGCGCTGCTCACCATGGATCCCGCAGGGGTGTTGCGGCATCCTGTTAAACTCATTGCCAACAAGGCAGTCGCAGCGATTAGGGCAGCATATTTTTTCATACAAATCCTCCTTTCCAACTTTTATTTTGACCAAGTTATGAAGAGATATGACGGTTTTTCAAAGCCAATTAAAGCCTGAAATTTCCGCGGCAACACCCTTTCTTAAGCGATTTTTTAAAAATGTAAGGAGATTTTTCGTCTGAAATGATGATTGTTTCGGAAAGGATGAGGTACAAAGTTTATCACGTAAAAAATTTGTCATTTTTTTAATTTTAGGTATTGCATTTCGATGCAGAATATGATATTATAACAGAGCTGTTTCGATTACAGCTATGGGGTATTAGCTCAGTTGGGAGAGCGCCACACTGGCAGTGTGGAGGTCAGCGGTTCGAACCCGCTATGCTCCACCAAGTAAAAATCCAGAAACCGTAACGGTTTCTGGATTTTTTTGTTTACTGCCGAAATTTTGGAAAACTCAATGTCAATCGTTTGAATCGCCGAAGATGAAAGTGATAAAAAAGCGGTGTTTTTAATGACTTAATGTTGGGTAAAATTGCAACAAAGCAATCGAAAGGGCTTGCTGCCTGTGAATAAGGCAGCAAGCCCTTTCTTTATTCTACTTTATTTTCTACTACGATTCCTGCGGCGACCCTGTTCAATTAAGCGTTCATTGCTCTGTTTCCCGTAAGCTCGGTCGAACAGCAATGCCGCTTCCACAATTCCAGCAGGTTACGATTTGCCTGATTGTTTTTTCGGTTTGCTGCGTTGGATACAAACAGGTTTCCATACATTGCAGGGAATTCCCCGCAGACGTCCATTCCAACCACTTTATGGCCTTCGGCAACCGCGCAAAAAGCCTTTGAAAATTGATGCAGATCCAGCACACCCTGGTCCCAATTTGTCCATGCGACGCTTTTGCTGAATACGTCCTTATCAACGGAGAAGTAGACCGGATAAGGAATGCCCTGTTCCAGTTCCCGAAGCCAATCGGTTTTCTCAGAAATGACGGTGCGGGGGAAAAGCGTTACAGGATTGGAATTTGGCAGTTCCGTCCATTTAGAATCGTCTACGCCTACCAAAACGACCTGTTTCAGGTGCGGTAACTGTTCCTCAGCCTGCCGCAGCCAGTTCCCGCAGGAAAGCAGGCTGCCAAAGGCAGGGCACTGCATGTCGCTGTGATGATCAAATAGCACAAGCGCAAAATCTTCCCGGATTTTTTCCATCAGAAAAAGCGCGATGTAGTGATAGTTCCCGGAACCGAGAAAGGCAAGTACTGGTTGGTTAATGTTTTGAATACGCTTCCGTAATTGATTCTGTGCTTGTGTATCGCAATAGGCACAGACCCCGGTCATATGGTCTTTCGATATCCATCGGCATTTTTCCTGCCGGTAGAAATCTTGCGTTCGATAGACCCCGTCGAAATCCAGCAGCAATAGGGTGCTTTCCATTCCTAATCGGGCCTCCAAACAAAAGTGCCGGGAAGTATATCGGAGGGACCGACGATACACTTCCCGGCATTGTCCTATATGAATTGACCAACGCTGGTGCATTGGCTGTGTGGGTCGGCCACAGATTCCTAATAGGAATCGGCCTTCGGATATCTTGAACGGAAGCTCCTCCTTTTCCGTCCTATAACCAAACTTGATATCCCTGTACAAAATACCCGGCATTTCTGCCTTTGCGGTGATTTCATGTTGGGCTAAAACCTACAACATCGAAAGGGTCACATTTGAAAGGGCTACCAGAAAGCAGAACCGTTGCTTCTCATTACCTCGAATTTCCAAGCAATCATAGGCAACAACTCCTTGCTTTTGATTTGATTATATATATCCAAAGGCTAGCACTCACGGCCCACAAGTGCTAACTCTATATATTCTATATAGCACCCACTTTTCAAAATGTCAATACCCTTCTCGAAAAAATTTTACTCTCTTAGCAAGTTCCGGTGTGATTTTGACTGTAAAATAATTTGCAATACAAATTTGAAGAAACGGTGAGCGTTCAAAAGATTGATTGGAATATTTTTACAAAACGGATTTATTTCAATCATTTTGGCGGAATTTCAAAGTTGCCAATCGTGTGAAGTGAGGTTAACATAATATTAATATTAGCACTCAGTATTAATGAATGCTAAATAAGTGCGCCTTTTAGCCTGTTCTATATAAACAAAGAAAGCCGGATTGATAAGGGGAAAAACGGTACTTCAAACAAACACCTGAATGAAGCGATTAAGATTACCGGGTTTTACAGTTGCTAAGTGAAGTGACCGTAAAGCTCGGTGATTTTTACCATTCATACAGCATCATAGACGAAGGGAAGGAACGAAATGGCTCATTTTGAAACGCGGCTGAGAGCCGGTGAAAATACCTACAAAGAACTTTTCCGACGCTATCCCTACAACCCCATCCTGACGGCCAAGGACTGGCCGTACCCGGTGAACGTGGTGCTTAACCCAGCGGCAACCATGTTTCAAGGGAAAGTGCTGCTGCTTGCCCGCGTGGAGGATCGGCGCGGGTTCTCCCATTTGACAAAGGCAGTCAGTGACGACGGCATCAGTAACTGGGTGATCGACAAGTATCCCACCCTTGCACCGGACCCGGACTATCCGGAAGAATCCTGGGGCATTGAGGACCCACGCATCACCTACATACCGGAGCTGAAAAAATACGCCGTCCTTTACACCGCCTATTCACAATCCGGTGCGGTTGTAAGCCTGGCGTTGACGGAGGATTTTGAACACTTCGAGCGGCTGGGCGCCATTATGCCGCCGGAGGATAAGGATGCGACGATTTTTCCGCGCCGGTTCGGTGATCGCTGGATGTTGATTCACCGGCCCATCGAGCGCGGTGCGAACATCTGGATATCCTGCTCCAACAACCTCCGGTATTGGGGGGACCATACGATTCTGATTAATTCGCGCGGCGGAAGCTGGTGGGATGGCTGGAAAGTGGGTGTCTGTGCACAGCCTCTCGAAACGCCGGAGGGCTGGCTGATCCTATACCACGGTGTCCGGCAGACAGCGTCCGGCGCACTCTATCGTTTAGGCCTCGCGCTGTTGGACCGCGACAATCCGCTGAAGGTGCTTCACCGCAGCGACGAATGGGTTTTCGGTCCTCAGGAGGTTTACGAAAAGGAGGGCGATGTGCAGGATGTGGTCTTCCCCTGCGGCTGGGTACTGGACAAGGAAACCGGCCAGCTTAAGATATACTACGGCGCTGCAGATACCTGCATTGCGCTGGCAACTGCATCCCTGAACGAAGTGCTTGACTATATCCGCAGCTGCCCGGTACCTTAGCAGCCTCACATCATTTTGAATCAATCATTGGGACGTAAAAGGAGGAATACAAATGAAAGCACTATTTCTGGTGGGCGGCCTTGGAACACGGCTCCGCCCGCTGACCGACCGGACCCCGAAACCGATGGTGCCAGTGATGGGAAGGCCGCTGCTGGAGCGGAATATGGAAGCTCTGAAGCAGCACGGAATCGATGAAATTGTGCTGAGCACTTGTTATCGTCCGGAGGTCATTGAACAATATTTCGGCGACGGGTCGGATTTCGGCCTGAAGATCGATTATGTCTGCGAAGAATTCCCGCTTGGAACGGGCGGCGCAATTAAAAACTGCGAGAAATATTTTGATGATACGTTCTTTGTGTTCAATGCCGACATCCTGAGCAACATTAATTTCAGTGAGATGCTTCGCTACCATAAGCGAAAAAAAGCGGACGTTACCATCGCAGTGACGCGGGTTGAAAACCCCTCTGCCTATGGTGTGATTGAATACGATGCCGACGGATATGCTTATCTGTTTAAAGAAAAGCCGGCGCCGCATGAGGTGGTCTCCCACTTCATCAACGCAGGTGCTTACCTCTTTGAACCCTCGGTACTGCGGCGGATTCCTGCCGGAAGGCCGGTGTCGGTTGAGCGGGAGGTCTTTCCGAATCTGCTTGAACAAGCGCGGAAGATCGCCGTCTATAAGGGCTGCAACTACTGGCTGGATATTGGAACAC
Source organism: Clostridiales bacterium (assembly GCA_012839345.1). GTDB lineage: Bacteria > Bacillota > Clostridia > Oscillospirales > Acutalibacteraceae > Caproiciproducens. The sequence continues at coordinate 171,909 of DUNN01000033.1, forward strand.
CGGAAAAATATATTCAGGCCCACAAGGATATTTTTGAAGGGCAGCTTCACCTGCCGGAGATGAACTTCCATGAGCGTGCCGTATACAGCGGGCCAGGCACCCACATCAGCGGTACTGCCGTGCTGCGGGGCCCGGTCTATCTTGGCCGCAATGTGCGAATTGAAGCCGGAGCGACCGTGGGCCCCCATGTGGTAATCGGGGACAACAGCCTCATCGGGAAAAAATGCAAAATTGCCAACAGTATTTTGTGGAACGACGTAGTTCTGGAGGATGGCGCCAACCTGTCGGAATGCATTGTGACCGATGCGAGCATTGTGGACGGCACGTCAAGGATGAAGCATGTCATCTATACGCCGGAAATGATTAAAGCAGCCAAACACTTGGCCATCTGAAAAAATTCAAGCAGAGAACGGAGGAGCAAATTTGAAATCGAATCAAAGACTTCTGAATGTTGCATTTTTAAGCACCTATCCGCCGCGTGAATGCGGCATTGCCACCTTTACACAAGACCTTGTTCGGGAACTGAAAAAGAAAGGAAAGCTGAACACGAGCGTCATTGCCATCAGCGATGGAAAGTATACCTATGACGACGAGGTATGGTTCGATTTTCCGCAGCAGAACTTCACAAGCTATCTAAAAACCGCGGAGCGGATCAACCATTCCGACATCGACTTCCTTGTTGTAGAGCACGAATACGGCATCTATGGCGGCGATTGGGGAGACTATTTGCTGGAGTTGGTTAAACGGGTACGCAAACCGATTGTTACGACCCTGCATACTGTGCTGCCTACCCCAAGTGAAAAACAATTGGCAGTTTTGCGGGAGCTATGCTGCAGGAGCAAAAAGATTGTAACGATGGCAACGAACTCCTGCAGGATCCTCCAAGAAGTCTATGGGGTCGATTCGTCCAAGATCGAGATGATCCCTCACGGCGTGCCCTCTTTCGACCTACCGCCAAGGGAGGCGCTGAAAAAAGAACGGAATCTGGAAAACCGGACTGTCATCAGTACGTTCGGTCTGATCAGCCCAGGCAAAGGACTGGAATATGGCATTGATGCCGTTCACCAGGTTGCGAAAAAGCATCCCGATGTGCTGTACTTTATTTTGGGCCAAACCCACCCGGTCGTGCGCAGGCAGTATGGCGAGGCCTACCGTGAAAGCCTGGAAAAGAAGGTCCGGGAACTTGGACTGGAAAACAATGTCCAGTTTGTGAATAAATATCTGACGAAAGAGGAAATCGTGCGCGGGCTGCAGCTTTCTGACCTTTACATGACGCCGTATCTTAGCCGGGATCAGGCGGTTAGCGGGACCCTTGCCTATGCGGCGGGTTACGGGAGGGTGATCGTTTCCACGCCCTACCTTTACGCACAGGAAATGCTTGCGGACGGCCGCGGCCTTCTTGCCGAGTTTAAGGACGCCCAGTCGCTTGGTGAGGCCATCCGCTTTTTGATTGAGCATCCGGAAAAACGGAAAGAGATGGAGGAAAAGACTTTGCGCTTCGGCAAAACAATGCGCTGGGATGCCGTTGCGGACCGCTACGTCCAAACCTTCCAAAAGGCGTATCAGGAAGCATGCGAATGGAGTGAGGTGGAGCATGAAAGATTTAAGATTGCCGAATGACGCCTATATTTTCCGTATGACCGACGACACCGGCATGCTTCAGCACGCAAGGCGTTCGATTCCAGACCCTTGCAAGGGCTACACCACCGACGACAACGCGCGGGCGCTGATTATGGCTTCGCTGCTCTTCGAGCTGACCAGGAAACAGAAATATCAGGATTTGGCGGCCCGATATCTCGGCTTTCTGTTGTACGCTCAAAACGGAGCATGGTTCCGCAATTTTATGGACTATGACCGCCGCTTTTCGGAAGAAAAAGGCTCGGAGGACTGTTTCGGGCGCTGCATGTGGGCGCTGGGGTTCGTGACATCCCGGGCCGATCTGCCGGAAGAAATCCGCTGCGTGGCGGATGACCTTCTCGGTCAGACGGTACCCGGCTGCGGCGAGCTTACATATCTAAGAGCGAAAGCGTACACCATCATCGGATTGAATTACTGGAAAGGCACTGGTTCCCGCGAACGCGTGATTCGGCTTGCTGCCGAAATTGGCGATGCCTATGAGCACTGTGCCACTACGGACTGGAAATGGTTTGAGGACGAAATTACTTACTGCAATGCTATCCTGCCATGGTCCATGCTGGTCGCATATGAAACGACCGGAAAAAAACGATACCGGGAAATCGGGCTGGAAAGCCTTGAATTTCTTCTGGATACTACCTTTGCCGGTGATCTCTTTCATCCGGTGGGCTGCAAGGGCTGGTTTGTGAAAGGACAGAAACCAGCGGAATACGACCAGCAGCCGGTGGAGGCGTGCGAAACGCTCCTTGCCTGCCTGAAAGCCCATAAACTGACCGGTGAGTCCCGCTACCGGGACCGCGCCAAACAGTGCCTGGACTGGTACACCGGGCAGAACATCCGAAAAGTTTCCCTCATCGATCCGGAAACGGGCGGCTGCAGGGATGGCCTCACTGCCGGAAATCCCAATCCGAACGAGGGTGCGGAAAGCCTGGTTTCCTGGATGATTGCGTCGCTTGTTTGGCTGATCGATTCCGAAAAGGAAACCTCGGTCAATGCTGTAAACGAGAGAAATACTTAAGCGAACCGACCACTATCACCGCTTATTGTTGGAAGATGGTGCCATCAAAATCGGGGCTCTTTGCTCGCAATAACCGGATTGCGGGTCTGTACGGTTTCGTACCACCATCAAATAAACAGGGCGGCAGATGATAACATCTGCCGCCCTGTGGTTAGTTCCTACACTGTTCATCAGACAGTTTGTGCAGGAATTATGTATTTGGCTTATAAGTTCATAACGGGATTTAATCTGCTAGTTTGAATTGCTCGACCAGTTCCTTTAACGTTTCCGCCTGCCCGGAAAGTTCCTCGCTGGCTGCGGCGCTCTCTTCCGAGGTTGCGGAGTTCGTCTGAATTACGCTGGATATCTGGTTGACTCCGATCTTGGCCTGTGTGATTCCTTCTGACTGCCGAATAGACGCTTCCGAAATGTGCTTTACCGTTTCGGATACCTTTTCTACGTGTTCAACCACCCTGGAAAGGGATTGTGCTGTTTTATCTGCAATTTTCGTACCATTTTCTACCTGTGAAATGGAATCTCCGATTAATGCGGTGGTATTCTTTGCCGCTTCTGCGCTCTTGCCGGCCAGATTTCTTACTTCGTCTGCCACTACGGCAAACCCTTTTCCCGCGCTTCCGGCTCTAGCTGCTTCCACAGCGGCGTTTAACGCAAGGATATTTGTCTGGAAGGCAATGTCTTCAATGGTTTTTACGATGCTTCCGATTTTGCTCGACGATTCATTGATGACGGTCATCGCCTCCATCATCTCGTTCATAAGCTGATTGCTGACTTCCATTTCTTCGGTGACCCGGTTCATATTTTCACTTGCTTTTCTGGTGTGCTCTGCGTTTTGATTGATGTGTTCGGAAATTTCCGAGATTTGGGCATCCAATTCTTCTATGGAACTGGCCTGTTCCGCTGCGCCCTGTGCAAGTGATTGGGCAGAATTTGAAATCTGTACAGAACTGCTTGCAACCTGGCTGGCCGCGACGTTAATACTGGAGAACGTATGGGTAAGATTGGTTTTTATATGGTTCAGGGATTCTTTTATTTTTGCAAATTCGCCGGTATAATCGCACTGCAGTTGGAAGGTGAGATCCCCGTTCGCAATCTGATTCAGCACGGACGAGATTTCATCAATATATTGGATGTACTGCTTCAGCCGGTCGACTGTTTTGGAAATGGCAATGAAAACCTGCCCAACTTCATCAGTTGATTTTATTTCAACGGAAACATCCAGATTTCCTTGTGCAATCTTGTTTGCCACTTCTTTTAATTTTACCAGCGGATTAGTGATACTCTTTGATATAACCACGATCAGCAAAAGCAAAATAATTAGGGCGATCACAGAAATTAGAATTACAGTCTGTAATACCGTGTAATAGGAATTATAAAATTCGCTTTCCGGCAGGCCGGTAGTGATGGTCCAACCGGTGTTTCCTACCGGGGAAAGATATCCGTAATTGGTTTTTCCCATTGCGTTATAGGTGAGAAGACCCTCTTTTTTGCCCTGAATCGCCTTCACAGCGTTTTGGGACAGATTTGACTCGGTGATACTTTTATTTTTCAGGGATTCGTCCGGATAATAGACCAGTTGTCCGCCCGCGCTGGTAAGAATATAAAACCCTGATTTTCCGAGCTTATAACTTTTGATTGTGCTGTAAAGACGGTCCAGCGTAATATCTACACCCGCAAAGCCGACCAGATTGTCGCTTTTGTAAATTGGGCATACTACGCTCATAACTATTTTTCCGGTAACGGTGTCTTGATAAGGCTCAACGAAGACGACGCTCTTTTGGGTAGTCGCCGCCTGATACCAGGGCCGTTCGGAGAGCGTCATGCTGTAAAGCTGGTCCGAGTTGTTTAGGACAGCCTTATTGGTTGCACAGTCAGCTACCCATACGGCGGACAAGGTATCGGGATCCGTCTGATAGATATTCTCCGTGGTAGCTTTTACCCCGCCGAACCCCTCTTTTGTATTGCTGTTTTTTATTTCGGGCGACTTTTCAAAATATTGCTGCAGTAAATCATTCGCTGCCATCTGTTCCACGATATCGCTGTATTTTGTCAAAAAGTTATTGGCCTGGTAGGCGGCGGCCTGCGTTTTTGCGGTCAATTCGTTGGTCGTCAAGTTTGAAACAGACTGTTTAATCGTCTGCGTGATAAATACCGTAGTGCCGACCAGAATAGCGGTGACCGGAATGCCGATAAAAATTAAAATTTTCCTCAGTAAACTTTTTTTCTTCATCTTTCATTTCCCTCCAAATTTGCATGGCTTGATAAAGATTTCCTCAAACAGGTGAGATTGGAAAAATACCCAGCAGAAATGGATGAATGCTTCTTAACCCGGGGAAAAGTTCCACTCGGGTTTTAAATGGATATATTTTCCTAAAAATTTACCTGTTTTTGTAATTTTTATCGGTTTTAAATTATAGCCCCTGGTTTTCTAATTTTAGTTATTTACTAAAATAATAATGTTACAAATTAAATTTAACTTAAGTAATTACTTTTTCATAGAAATTTGTGACTCTTCATAACTAAAATGCCATCCGCGTTACCCGTAAATCATTTTGGTAAAATTCTTTTCTGCCATTGACATTGTCATCGCTTTACTACATAATGAATATATTGTTAAATATTAAACAAAATAAAAAGAGGTGCGAATCAAATGAAAAATGCAATTGTAACGGGTGGCTCCAGAGGACTTGGAGAAGGCATGGTGTTAAAACTTGCCGAAATGGGCTACAATGTTGTTGTCAATTTTGTCAGTGACCGTAGCAAGGAAAAAGCAGAGTCCCTGATTGCTAAAATCGAAAAGGATTATGGGGTCAGCGGCCTGGCGGTTCAGGCGGATGTTGCGGATTATGAATCCTGCAAAAAAATTGTGGATGCCTCCATTGAAAAATTCGGCAGAAAAATCGACGTCTTGGTCAACAATGCCGGAATCGACAACAATCTGAGCTTTTTAAAAATCAAACCGGAACAATATACCCGTCTGATTAATGTGAATCTGATGAGCTACCTTCATTGCTCTCATTTGGTTCTTCCCTATATGGTGGAGGCAAATGAAGGCTGCATCGTAAATGTGTCCTCCATCGGCGGCATGATGGGCGTTGCCGAGCAGGCGGATTATTGTGCGGCCAAGAGCGGCGTCATCGGCTTGACCAGAGGCCTTGCCATTGAATTCGGGCGCAACAATATTCGTGTGAACACCATTGCCCCCGGCATGATTTGGACGGATATGTTGCGAGAGGCGGATCAGGCCGCAGTTGCCGCGCTGAAACAGGCGATTCCGCTTGGGGACATCGGCGAAGTGGATGATATTGCTGGATGCTTGGAGTACTTGGTAAAAGCGAAGTACGTGACCGGACAGACCATTTCCCCCAATGGCGGCATTCTGATGCCGTAATACAATTAAAAAAGCAGCCGGCAGGGCATCTGCCGGCTGCTTTTTGTAGTTTGTAAACTCCCGGTTGTGCCGGGAGTTCGGAAAAAACATACGTGTAAGATGGGTATAGGATGAAGCAGAACTTCAGACCTTAAAAGACCATGCGGAACACCTTGAGCAAAACAGTAACACTCTCGTAATACAATAAAATTGCCAGACGTGATATAGGGAGAAATCACGTCTGGCGAAATCATATTAGGTAATCTTGATGAAAGAGATAATTACAGAACAAGTTTAGAAGTATTTAATTTGATTTTTCCGTTAGTGCTCCTGCCAACCTTACCGCGATAGGCATAAGAATCAACAGGCAGATATATCCCACTAGCAGCCAATACGGGTAGATACTGACCCAAGCAATCATTAGAATCGGCTTAAATCCCAATGAAACAATCGTGTTAAGAAAGCTGGTTAGTGTAACCATGATAATGCAAACGACAGCGGTATCAACCAGAGTGAACGGAAGGGAATGCTCTTTCAGCTTCAGCGCTTTGGCAAAACGGATTCCCAATTCTCCTACATCAGTAATATCCGCGATGAAATAGCTGATTGCAAAGCTGCTGATGAAAGAGATTACCACACCTGCAAAAGTAAGTTCATGAGTAAAAAGCAGTGCGACAATGCTCAGCGCTACAGAGAGAAAGAAACACAGAAAGACATTAATGATTCTGCCAAAATGCTTTTTGTCAAACATACCGTTCAAGACCTTTCTTATTAAAATTGTAAATTAAGGCTGAATTTAGATATTGTTAGCAACTTCAAAAGCATCCCATATGGCATACATAATGTTTGCCACATTTTTTGCGTCCCCTAACAGATAAATCTCGGGCACATCAAATTTTAGCTCCTGGTACAGCGAATTCTCAGGTTTGTATCCGATGGACAGAATTACGCTGTCACAGTCCAGTTCTCTTGCTTCACCGTTTACGTTAACAGAAAGCTTTTTGTTGTTATAACCGGTGACTTTCGCTGAGGTAATCGCTTCAATGTTGTTGTAGGGAATCAACCGCTCAAGCATCTCACTGTTTGCGTGGCAAAGCGGCGCGTTTACCGCCAGGAGTTTGTTGAGTGCTTCCACAATTTTGACTTTTTTGCCCTGTTGTGCCAGCCACAAAGCGGTTTCACAGCCTACCAGCCCACCGCCTATGACTACGGTCGAATTTCCGGGGTCCTTCTCTCCGGTCAGAACATCGGCCGCCGTGTAGACATGGGCATCGTCCCCCAGAGAGATCACCTTCGGGGTTGAACCTGTTGCAACAATAACCGCATCGTAGTCTTTGGAAAGGACAAAATCCTTTGTTACTTTGGTATTAAAAGTTACCGGAACTTTCAGCAGCTTGAGTTGGTGCGTATACCATTGTGCCAATTTCCGGTCATCTTCCTTAAAGTTCGGAGCACCTCCGGGGTTCAGGTTTCCGCCCAGCTTGTCGGTTTGCTCAAACACCTCCGGCTTATGGCCGCGCAGAGCGAGAACACGGGCAGCCTCACACCCTGCTACACCGCCGCCAATGATTAGTACTTTTTTTGGTTTTAGAATCGGTGTATAAGCAGCAAACCGTTCGCGCGCGGCCTGAGGATTTACCGCACAGTTCAGCGCGGAAAATTCCTGGATACGACCCATGCAGCCTTCTTGGCAGGAAATACAGGGACGGATTTCATCCACTTTGTTTGCCCTTAATTTATTCACGTAGTAGGGATCGGCCAAAAGCGGTCTGCCAAGACTGATAATATCGCAGACGCCCTCATCAATTGCTTTGCGTGCCATATCCGGGTTATCCATTCTGCCGGCGCAGGATACAGGGACATTAACTGCTTCTTTTACCATTTTCGCATACGGTATGTACAGGCCCTTTTTCTGGTACATCGGCGGATGGTTCCACCACCATGCGTCATATGTTCCAACATCGACATCCAGTGCATCATAGCCATACTGAACGAGAAGCTTTGCTGCTTCAATGCCTTCTTCAATATCGCGGCCTTTTTCTACGAACTCTTCTCCCGGCAAAGCACCTTCGCGCCAGTCCTTGATCATACTCTTCAGGCTAAAACGCAGCGAGACAGGAAAGTCATTACCGCAGCGCAACTTGATTTCTTCTACGATCTCCCGCGCAAAACGCAGCCGATTTTCAAGTGATCCGCCGTATTCGTCGGTTCTCTGGTTGAACATGGAAATGGCGAACTGATCCAGCAAATAACCTTCATGAACAGCGTGAATTTGAACGCCGTCAAATCCGGCACGTTTCGCATTAAAAGCTCCGTCTCCGAACGATTTGACAATGCTTTTGATTTCTTCCACTTCCAGCGGACGGCACGTTTTGTTCAGCCACCGGTGCTGAATGGGGGAAGGTGCGACAGGAGGAAATTCTCCCAGATTGGTAGGAATCGTCACACGACCGAATCCTGCTGACATTTGAAGAAAAATTTTGCTTCCGTAAGCATGAATCCGCTCTGTCATTTCTCTGCCAGTTCTCACGAAATGGACTGGATTATACGTGGAATTCGGGCAGTTCGGCATACTTTGCTGTTCAACTTTGCAATCGGAAAAGGTAACGCCTGTAATAATGAGTCCCGTACCGCCTTTTGCTCTTTCCACATAATAGTCGATTCCGCGCTGGTTGAAGCCGCCTTCCGCATCAGAAAGTCCCAGCGGACCCATCGGTGCCATACAAAACCGGTTCTTCAACTCGACGCTGCCGATTTTAATCGGCTCAAACAGTACTTGATAACCTTTGTTCATTTCAACCACCCCGTTTCAATTTTGTGTGACCTTGAATTGGATAGAGTACAATAAAGTTCGCAATTTCGAGAAGGTATAGAAAAGCCATTGGGACTCCTTTAAAATGAATGGTGTCAAGACATTCAAAAAGGAGTTGGTCCCAATGACTCAAGGAA
>DUNN01000018.1 GCA_012839345.1 Clostridiales bacterium
GACAGCAAATCTGGTATGATTTTGTCATGAGGACTCGTCTCCTTTCGGGAGTACATTGTTTTGTGTCAAAACCATTGTACCAGAAGGGCTGACGAGTCCTCAACTTTCATTTAACTTTACAATACGCGAAAAAACACATTTCCCCGCCTGCGTGTAGCATTCGCGGTGATAGGGAGCTCCACATTCGGGGCAGACGACAATATCGTCGTGGGCGGTAAAAGGTCTTCCGCAAACCGGACATTTGGAACCGGTATAATCAGTCATATCTGATCCTCCTAAGAAAGGAATTCCATCCGTTTGTAACGTAAAAAATTACGGACGCGCCGTTTTCTGTTGGCATAAACAGAGATTTTTCAAAATTGTAAAGTACCCTGCATGGAAAAAGGTGAAAATTCGTGGGATTGTTTTCAGTCGGTAATTTTTTACGATTGGTTTACAAACGCAATTCAGCGAATATATCACCTTATTGTATCGGATTTTTTGGAAAACTTCAATCGTTTCTTACAGAAGTTTTCTTCGTGTTCATAAAGTCTGTCGGTTTCCGTCGGGTCGAAATAAAACAGAAAGTCGGAATTTGGTGTGCTCCAGCACGATTAAATTATTGAAAATCCCATGGCAAAGGCGGCCGCTGGGGAACCTCATTCACCTGCTGCGAATAATCTTTACAATGCAAGGAAAATAAATTATAATAAATCAGTTAAGCCGTTCCTTTTGTCACCGGAAGACGGCTGCCGTGGAAAGCCGTAAACGAAAAAACGGCTCAGCGGCGGATAAAAACATGATTATTTGATTTAAAGGATGATAATATGCTGCAATTTGAAGAGTTAAAACTTGCGCTGGAAGCCCTGAAACCGGATTTGCAGGACCTCGCCGACGCACTCGGGCTGGACGGGATGCGTGAAGAGATTGCGAAGCTTGACGAAAAAGCTTCTCAGCCGGGCTTTTGGGACAATCAGGAAGAGTCGCAAAAGACCCTGCAGCGTTCCGGAATGCTGAAGAATAAAATTGCGGCTTATGAAAGCCTGAAAAGCGCATATGAAGACACTTATGCGCTGATTGAGCTTGCCGACGAGGAAGGGGATTTGTCCCTTTTGCCGGAAGCGCAGGAAGAATTCAACAAAGTGAAGTCTGAGCTGGAGGCCCAGCGCCTGACCACATTGCTTTCGGGCGAATACGATTCCAAAAATGCGATTCTTACTTTTCACGCCGGCGCGGGCGGTACGGAGGCGCAGGACTGGGCCGAAATGTTGTACCGTATGTACTGCCGCTGGGGCGAGCGTCGCGGTTTTCAGGTGAAAACCCTGGATTATCTGGACGGGGAAGAAGCGGGGCTGAAAAGCGCCAGCATTCTGGTGGAAGGCGAAAACGCCTATGGCTTTTTGAAAAGCGAAGCGGGTGTTCACCGTCTTGTGCGCGTTTCTCCGTTTGACGCTTCAGGCCGCCGTCACACTTCTTTTGCTTCGCTGGAAGTGATGCCGGAAATTGACAACGACATCGAAATCGAAATCAACCCGGAAGATATTAAAATGGATGTTTACCGTGCCAGCGGCGCGGGCGGGCAGAAGGTTAACAAAACCTCATCCGCAGTTCGTTTAACTCATATCCCGACCGGCATTGTGGTTGCCTGTCAGGTGGAACGCAGCCAGTACCAGAACCGCGACGTTGCCATGCGCATGCTGAAATCCAAGTTAATGGAAATCAAAGAGCGGGAACATCTGGACCGGATTGAAGATATTAAGGGGGAGCAGAAGGAAATCGCATGGGGTTCCCAGATTCGCTCTTATGTTTTTATGCCCTATACGTTGGTGAAAGATCACCGCACGGGTTACGAATCCGGCAATATCAACGCGGTAATGGATGGCGATTTGGACGGGTTTATCAATGCTTATCTGAAAGCGCAGAATTTGGATACGATTAATCAGGATAATGCTTAAAGATAACGGCTTTTGAGCGGGTTTGACACCATAATTTAAGGTTTATTTTATATTTATTGTTACAAAAATGAAATCCGTATGTAACAATACTGGAACGTTTTATTTCTAAAAAAGTACTATACAAGATCCTTTCAGCAACATATAATGTGATAAATGAAAAATATTGTCGCTTGAAAGGTTGCACTCAATATGCTTTGTAAACGTTTCAGAATTGCACTGATTTTTTGCCTAGCCATTTGTAGCGCCGCAGTAATTTCTATGTACGAAGTACCGATTCAGGAAAATATTGCAGCACAGAAATCGGTATCATGGCCGCTTACCGGCGGAAACCGGCTGGCATCTCCCGTGAGAAAGCCCTCGGTTCCTTCTTTCGCTGCGGTAGTTCCATCCGTACCCAAGCCGATTCATCCGGAAAAAGCAGCGAAGCCTCCGGTCGATTTTTTACGGCTGCAGGGAAAATACCACCTGGTTTCCATCCCAACCTATGACGGTTCTTATCAGCTCACTCATCCCAAGATTCTTTATTTTGCAAATAAATGGAACGGTTATGAATACTGGATGTCCATGACACCGTACCCGTACGAGCGTGACATTTATGAAAACCCTTCCATCGTAGTGTCCCACGACGGCAAAACCTGGGGGTTGCCGGTCGGGGGAAAAAATCCGGTATCCGGGATTCCGGCAGATTCCAAGCAGGGCGGCCATTATTCGGACCCGCAGCTGGTCATGAAGGGCAATACCATGGAGCTGTGGTATCGTTACAATCCGTCGCTTCCCAATAAGAAAAAGAGGCGTCTGCCGAACAATTCGGTGAATATTTATTACCGCAAAACCAGCACGGACGGCGTGCACTGGAGCCAGCCGGAAAAGCTGCTCGAAAGTTCCGATGGGCATCTCAGCCTTTGCGCCAATCACGAGGACGGTGTCTACAAAACGTGGTGGGCAACTTACGGCGGCCAGCTTTTCTATGCGCAGAGCTGGGACGCACATAACTGGAGCACCCCCGTTGCCTGTACGGTTCCTCTGCCCAAGGGCCGCCAGCCTTACCATCAAGATTTGATTCGTCATAATGGGGAATATTATTTGCTGCAAACGGCGGAAAAGGTGTCCAATTACACGTTTTCTCTCTTTTTGCTTTCCTCGCAGGATGGAATTCATTTCAAGAACGTACAGTCGATTTATCCGGATGTAGATATGGTAAACCTCAAAAATGTTTCCTTATACCGAAGCACGTTTTTTGTCAAGGACGATAAAATGCATTTTTATATCTCGATGATTCTTCCACGCCTGAAGTGGTATATTTCTACCACTACGGTTCCCTTACCGAACGCTTCGGAACTACCCCAGCACATTCAGAAACTTTAAAACCGTTCTCTTTGTACTGTACAGAACGGGATCTAATATCATAGTCCTCCAATTAAGATGTTTACAAGAGCTAATATCGTTTTGCATAAAAGTGGTACGATGGAAGTTGAGTGGGAAACAGTCTTGATTGGAGGATTTTTTCATTATAAACGGACCGGAACTAAATGCATCGCGCATTTGTGTTCCTCTCCTGTCAAAAGGCCTTATAAATGAATCCGTTCTGTCAAATCAATGGATTAAAGCGAAATGGGTATGCCACATGTGGCATACCCATAAATTTTTGTAAAGCTTTTCTTTGAAGAAAAATATCCGATTCTGCTATAAATAGCAGAAAGAAGATGCTTGCCGTAAAGGATTTATTGGAATTGTCAACGTTTTACTCTAATTTTTTCTACAGAATTAATTTGATTAATGATAAAAAATATATTGGCTTTGTAAAGTAAACATGAAAGATTAAGAAGGGAAATCAGCCAATTGCTTCAAGCGACGAGGAAAAGCTTGCGTTTGCTTCTGGCAGAAAGGTTTAGGCCCGCAACTTGTGCCGGGGTCAGA
>DUNN01000005.1 GCA_012839345.1 Clostridiales bacterium
CCATTTTTACCGCTTCTTCCTTGAAGCTTCTGTCGTACACCGTTTTGTTTCCCATTTTTTTCGACTCCTTTGCGTTTTTATTTTACTTCCACCTATTTCAGGAGTCAATGAAAATTGTAGCAGACCAGATTAAAACGTGAGATTTTTCAGAGCATGCACCTGATTTTCACCGAGCGAAAAAGGACGCTCTTTGGGCAACTAGCTTGCTTTTACCCGTCGGAAAGTGCGGAACGCGTGGCATTTGTGGTTTTATAAATTTGTGCAATAGCAAGAAATAAGGAGTAAGTACTTATGAAATTGATGATCATCCGTCATGGGGATCCGGATTATTCCATCGATTCCCTTACCGAAAAGGGATGGAGGGAAGCCGAACTGCTGTCCAACCGAATAGCAGCCATGAACGTTAAGGCGTTTTACTTATCGCCTTTGGGCCGGGCTAAGGATACGGCATCTGCTACGCTGAAGAAGATGAACCGGACGGCGGAGATCCTTCCATGGCTTAGGGAATTTGAGGCCCCGATTGTGGATGAAGAAACAGGGGAAGAGCGTATTCCCTGGGACTGGCTTCCCGCGGACTGGACTACAGTTGAAGAGTTTTATGACAAAAATCTTTGGCATACGGTACCCGTTATGCGGGCGGGCCATGTGATTGACGAAGCGATGCGCGTTTACTCCGGGCTGGATGCGGTGTTGGAAAAACACGGTTACAAGCGGGAAGGAAACTTGTACCGGGCGGTCAAGCCGAACAATGATACCATTGTTTTGTTTTGTCACTTTGGTGTGGAGTGCGTCATGCTGGGACATTTGCTGGGAATCTCTCCTATGGTTGTTTGGCATGGATTTTGCGCTTCTCCCACGTCTGTGACCACTTTGATTACTGAAGAGCGGAGAAGAGGGATCGCTTATTTTCGGATGAACTCCTTCGGTGATCTGTCCCACTTGTATGCTGAGGGCGAGAAGCCATCCTTTTCGGCAAGATTCTGTGAAACCTACGACAATGCGGATGAACGGCATGATTGATGTTTACGGCAGAACCAAGGAATACCATAGATAATAAAAATGATAAAATAGCCATGTTGCGGCACTTGTACTATCCTGTTCCCACTGCTACTTTTGGATTTTGGTCATTCGGTCAATGTACCGCCACAGCTCTTCTTTTGTTCGGATGGTATCATTCTGCTGATGAACGGTAAGCTGTTCCCGAACCGGAAGTTTTAAAAGATATGCCCGGCACTCGTCATCGTCCATCAGCAAATCATGTAAATCCTTATATATTTTATACATATCATCACCTCCACTCATAGTTTTCGCAGGATTTTTTTAATTAGTACAGGCCCCATTCAGAAGGAATGAAAAATGCCCTGAAACACAATCTGTGTTTCAGGGCATTTTTCATCCGTATACCGCTAGCATACAGGCCGCCGAAATCAGAATGCAGACAGCGGAAAAACAGTCCCATTTATCCGGTCCGGCCCGGGCGGCAAGTGCCCGGTCCACGATGGCGTTGATCCCAAATTGCAGAGCTGTTCCGGCAGCGACCACGAAAGAGGATAGGTACCACCGGTGCATTTTTGTAAAGGTGAACAGACAGCAGATACCCCAGAGGTATAGCAGTGAAATCACCATGCATGGTATGCCTATGGGCGTGAGCCACCCAGGGGAGGGGGGCATCTGCCTTGCATGGAAATTCAGGAATTACTGGGATATAATGGCACAATGCTTGCTTTTGTTCCTGCAGATGTGATATACTTAATAAATTAGAATTAATATAATAAACGAATTATAATAATTATTTGTAATGACTATTATAAAATTATAAATCGATTGTGTTTATGAAAAATGAAGAGATGGATTACTGATTTCAGCGTAAAATATTCACAAAAATGGGATAAATTTGAATTTTACAGCCAAGAATACATTAGAAAGTTTTTCCATTTTGTTAAAATTATGGAGGACACACTATGACTGGCTATGACAACTTATGTATGAACTGCATATCTGATACAGCCGGCAGAACCGAGTGCCCGAACTGTGGATTCCGCTCCAACGAGCCGCAGATGAACCACGCTTTACCGTACCGCACCATACTTCAAAACCGCTATCTGGTTGGGCGGGCAAAAAAATGCAACGGGGAAGGAATCACTTATATCGGTTATGACACGGTTCTGAATATCCCGATTGAACTGCACGAATATTTTCCGCAGACAATCTGCGAACGTAGCAAGGACCAAAAAACGGCGCGTATTTTCCCGGGCAGTGAAATCATCTATGAAGAATGCCTGAATGAATTTTTGAGTTATTCCCGCGAAGTCGCCCATATGCGCGAGCTTTCTTCCATTGTGCAGATTTACGACATATTTAAAGAAAACAATACGGCATATACCGTATCCGAATGGAGCGACTGTATTACGCTTCGCTACTTTGTGGAGCGCAGCGGCGGCAGTCTGAGCTGGAATACTGCGCGGCAGCTTTTTATGCCGGTGCTTTCTTCGTTGACGGCTCTTCACGCGGCGGGAATCAGCCACCTTGGCATTTCCCCAGATACGCTCAGCATTACAAAGGACGGGCGGATGAAGCTGCGGGGTTTCTGCATTAAAACAGTGCGCCGCATGGACACAGACCTTCCGCCGGATTTGGTACCCGGCTGCGCGGCGGTCGAACAGTATATTATGGATTATGAAGCCGGGGAGCCGACCGATGTTTACGGCTTTGCCGCTTCCTTGTTTTTTACCTTAACCGGAACCATGCCGATGGAAGCGCCGAAACGCAGGACGGATACGCGCCTGCTGATTCCTACCAGTATTCTCCGCAGCCTGCCGCCTCACGTTGTGTCTGCTATGGCAAACGCGCTGCAGGTGTCGCCGGAGAAGCGGACGCAAACGTTTGAACGTCTGCGCGATGAATTGTCTGCAGCGCCTACCGTAACGGCCACCATTGAGCACACGCAGCAGCTGGAACAGCCGGTTTCCAGACCGGTCCGCCGCCCTGCGCCGGAACCTGAAAAGAAAAAAGAAGTGCCTGCGTTTTTGTGGGTTGTTCTTTCCTGTGCGTTTGCCCTGGTCGTATTTACCGTAATTGGCATGACTTGGATCTCCAATATGGATAATACCGGTGCTCTGGCTTCGGTCGGGCAAACCGCATCTTCATCCCAAACGGATGAATCTTCTTCAGAGGAGAACCTGCTGGTCGCCGACAGTGTCAGTTCGGATGATCCCAACATGATTGAAACTCCCGATTTAACCGGACAGAGTTATGAAAGCCTGAAAAGTGCGGAATCGTCCGGAGCTTCTTCGGAAGGCAGTGCGGATTACCAAGTCCTGCTTTCTTCCTCCCAGTTCAGTGATACGGTGCCGGAGGGAATGATTATTTCGCAATCTCCGGAACCGGGAACGAAAATGACAAGGGGTGCGGAAATTGTGGTCGTGGTCAGCAAGGGCCCTGCTGTTCGCACGTTGCCGTCCATTACCGGAAAAACCCTTACAAATGCCTCGGAAACAGTAACCTCTGCGGGATTTGTTCCGACGAAGGAAGAAGAATACAGTGACACCGTCGCGAAAGGCCTTGTGATTGGATATCGTGATGTTAAGGAAGGCAGCCAGATGGCTTATGGTTCGCAGGTGGTGATTTTAGTCAGCAAAGGTCCCGCACCCAGCTCCACCGTCAGTTTTGAGCCATCGCGCAATGTGGGTTCTTCTAACACATCCGAAGTTTTGGAAGGCTGATTCTCCCATAAAATTAAAATTTTGTTTCCTGATACAAAGGGGTATTGCAGAAGAAATGTTCCTTCTGCAATACCCCTCTTTCTAAAAAAATTGTCCAATTCACCGTCTTTTGTCCCTGCATTTCTTATTGTGATAGGAGAAGCTCACAATTTTTTAAACATAGATAGAAAGTATTGCGGTTATGGAATTGCGGTCCCGGCCTCGAACTTTACACCAAAACCAAAAAAGGGCGGGCGCAAAATGCGCTCGCCCAAGTGATTCAATTAACACAGCAAATCAGTCGCTGCTGAAGGGAAGCAGTGCAAGGTGACGCGCACGCTTAATCGCGGTGGTCAGCTCACGCTGATGATGTGCGCAGGTTCCGGTAACTCTGCGGGGCAGAATTTTAGCCCGCTCAGAAATAAAGCGGCGGAGCTTGGCAACATCCTTGTAATCAATGGTTTCCACTTTGTCTACACAAAAGCTGCAAACCTTTTTACGACCTTTGCGGCCGCCCTGACGGCGGTCTCTTTCCGGTCTGTCAGTCTTATTTTCAGCCATGGCCAGAAGCCTCCTTTTCTCAAATGTTTGGAGCGGAAATCTCAAAAATCAGAACGGCAAATCGTCGTCTGAAGGCATTTCCTCGAAATCGCCTGTATCACCGCTTGCATAAGCGGGAGCAGGCTGATCTGCGCTGACGTCTGCTCTGGAATGATAGTTGCCCGACGCCGCGGCGCTGTCGCGCTTGGACTCAGCAAAGTGAACGTTGTCGGCCACCACTTCAAACGCTTTGCGCTTGTTGCCGTCTTTATCCGTGTAAGAGCGTGTCTGAATGGAACCCTGTACGGCAACCAGCTGGCCTTTGCGGAAATACTTGCACACAAAGTCCGCTGTGCTGCGCCAGGCGACCACGTCGATAAAATCGACCTGACGGTCTGCGCCCGCTTTTACATAGGAACGATCGACCGCAAGAGTAAAGCTCGTGACGGAAATATCGTTCGCTGTATGTCTGAGTTCGGGGTCAGCTACAAGCCTGCCCATCAAAACAGCGACATTGAGCATTCAAATCACTCTTCCTTCTTACTTTTCTTTCTTTACGATGAGAGAACGAAGGACACCGTCGGTAATGTTGTAAATACGATCAAGCTCGGCGGTGAATTCAGGAGCACTCGTGAAGTTGATCAGCGTATAGTAGCCTTCTTCTTGTTTCATGATCGGGTAAGCAAGTCTGCGTTTACCCCATTCATCAACACTTTCAACCGTACCATGTGCTGCGATCAGATCTTTGAACTTCTGAACCGTTGCTGCGATACCGTCTTCTCCCAGCGTAGTGGAAAGAATGAAAACGGTCTCATAGGAATTAATTACGTTTGGCATAATTTGCACCTCCTTCTGGACGTTAGGCCCCGGTGTTGTACCGGAGCAAGGATAAAAGCTGCAAAGCAGCTTAACAGGTCAATTATATCAGCAGGAACAAATGAAGTCAAGCCTGAATTTTACAGAGAGGCGCAAATGCTCTTTAAATAGTTTCGGAAGTCCGCCCCAATTTCCGGGTGGTTCAGCGCGACTTCCACCTGGGCCTGCATAATGCCGAGCTTGTTGCCCATATCATAACGGGTCCCGGTGTAATCCACCGCAACCATGCCTTCCCGGCGTGCAAGGGTGCACATGGCGTCGGTCAGCTGAATTTCACCGCCCGCTCCCGGCTGTGTTTGATCTAAAATATCAAAAATGTCCGGAGTCAGCACGCAGCGCCCAAGAATGGAGTAAAGGGACATAATTTTGTCCGGGCTCGGCTTTTCAATCATATCGGTGCAGTTGAAATAGTTGTCGTGAATCGGTTCCACCTTCAGGGAGCTGTACTTGGTGATAGCCTCTGCGGAAACTTTTTTTACGCCCAGCACGCCACGTCCGAATTCTTCATAAGCGCGGATCAGCTGACCGCAGGCAGGGTCTTCCCCAATGATGACGTCGTCGCCGTATAAAACCGCGAAAGGCTCGTCCCCCACAAAAGAGCGGGCACAGTTGACGGCATGTCCAAGACCGCGTGTTTCCTTCTGACGGACAAAATAAATATTGGCAAGGTGAGAGATGTTGATGATGTCGTTCAGAATTTTTTCTTTTTCCGGGCCGCCGCTGGTCAGTCGGCCTTCCAGTTCCGGCACGCGGTCAAAATGGTCTTCTATCAGTCCCTTTCCGCGGTTGGTAATAATCAGAATATCGGTGATGCCGGAACGGACCGCCTCTTCCACAATATATTGGATTGCAGGTTTATCAACAATCGGCAGCATTTCTTTCGGCATGGATTTTGTTGCGGGCAGTACTCTTGTTCCAAGTCCGGCTGCGGGAATAACGGCTTTTGTAACTTTCTTCACGTCTAACAACTCCTAGTTTTAAAAATTTGATATGTACAGCAGAATCATATAACAAATGACCAGGCTGACTGCCAGTGCGGTATTTACGCCGCCTTCTTCCTGAAGGCGCACGGCAGCTTCTGAAGTATTCTGTGTTTCCTCGCGGATTTGTTTTACCTTGCGGGTGCAGTGCCTGGAATACCATTTGTTTCCGCTGAAGCCCACCACCAGCATAATCACAAATTCAACGATTGAGATAAAGCTGGGCAAAAAGCACAGGAGCACCTGATCCAAGGGAAGCTGCGCAATCAGTTCCCAAATTTTCAGGGCTTGATCGTAGGATGTTACAAGGCTGTCGGAGGAAATGCCGGTCTGCTGCATGATCGTTTCAAAAATTGGCCCTGCAAAATTCAGGGAAACATAAAACGAAAGCAGGTGGAGCGCAAGCATAACGGCGGTAACAATGGAGCCAATCTTATATAGTTTGCGGTACAGCAGCCATCCGCCCGTAAACAGAAAAGCGCTGAAATTAAACCGGTTGTGACCGAATTTTTTTTCGTTCATAAAAACCGGCAGATAATACTGCGTGTTATTCTGTACCAGCTTGGCAACGTCGCCGGCGGGAACGTCGTCAATGGGTTCGTTTGGGTTGACTCCGCCCATCGGGTCGAAAATAAAAGGAATCTGTGCGTCGGGAAAGCCGTTCTGCGGCGGGAACCCGTTGGAAGCATTCGGGTTAAACGGTGCACCGTACGGCGGGAATCCACCATTTTGCTGCGGCTGGCCGCCGGGATAGCCACCGGGATTCTGCTGGCCGCCGGCAGCAAGAGGAAGTCCGCAGTGTTGGCAGAACAGTGCGTGTTCGGAATTCGGGCAGCCGCAGCGCGGACAGCGCTTTGCAGGTTCTCCTTCCTGCCAGGCTTCTTTTTCCTGCGGCGGAGACCAGGTAAAGGATGCCCCATGTTTGTCCGAAAAAAGGCTTTGTAAAGTAAACATGAAAGATTAAGAAGGGAAATCAGCCAATTGCTTCAAGCGACGAGGAAAAGCTTGCGTTTGCTTCTGGCAGAAAGGTTTAGGCCCGCAACTTGTGCCGGGGTCAGACCG
>DUNN01000011.1 GCA_012839345.1 Clostridiales bacterium
AAAGCGAAAGGGCCTTGCGGAAACCGAGAGCCGCGCGATACTACCCCGAAGGGGTAGGCCAGCATATTGTTTGTATTGACGGGGCGCTGCCCGCAATCCAAACATGCTGGCCGGGGGCAGCCCCCGGACCCCCGAGGGACGTTCCCCCAACCCCTAAAGGGGAGAAAGGACAGCGAATGCGCAAGGAAAAAATGTTTGCCATGCGGATGAGCCTGCCGGACTACGAACGAATCCG
The DNA here is from genome assembly GCA_012839345.1 of Clostridiales bacterium. Taxonomy (GTDB): domain Bacteria; phylum Bacillota; class Clostridia; order Oscillospirales; family Acutalibacteraceae; genus Caproiciproducens. The sequence goes on from DUNN01000011.1 coordinate 236, forward strand.
CCGCAAGTCGGAACAGGCGGGCGTGAGCATGACGGGATTTCTCACCTCGTCGGCGTTAGGAAAGTCCATCATCGTGGTGGACGGGCTGGACAAGGCTACTGCTGAACTGAAAGCCATCGGGCGGAATCTGAATCGGATCACAACCCTGTGCAACATGGGGAAAATCCAGTGTCCCGACCTGAAAGGGGTTCAGAAAGGTTTTGGCGCGGTCTTTGATTCCCTGTACGGCCTGATGGACCGGAGCTGACCGCATGGCGATTGTTTACGCGGTCAAAGAAAAAACGCAGAGCAAAACAGCTATGTCCAAGGTTATGCGGTATGTGTCGCAGGACAAAAAGACCGTATTCGAGGACGAGCGGGGAAACACCGTCAAGTTGGTCTCCGGGCAGAACTGCTGCGGAGCGACCTCCTTTCAGGAATTCATGGCGACCAAGCGCCGATACCGGAAAGAAAAGGGCGTGTATTTCTATCAGTACGTGCAGTCCTTCAAGCCGGGGACGCCGGTTACGCCGCAGGAAATCCACCAGATGGGTGTGGAATTTGCGAAATATTTTGACGGCTACGAGGTCCAGATCGCCACGCACATCGACCGCGACCACTGGCACAACCATCTGGTGGTAAATCCGGTGAGCTATGAAACCGGCCTGAAATTGCAGTTCAACGAAAAGAATCTGGAGCAACTCCGCTCCCTCTCCGACCAAATCTGTCAGGCACATGGCCTTGAAATTCTCAAGCCGTATCGGAAACCGGAACACAAGCCGATGCTTGCGGGTGAATACCGTGCGGCGGCGCGGGGCGGCAGCTTCAAGTTCCGATTGATGTCGGCGATCGATCAGACCATGAAGCAAAGCCGCACCAAGGCCGGTTTTATCGCCTGTATGGAACGGATGGGCTACCGGGTGAAATGGGAGCCGCATTATAAATACATCACCTACACGACCATCGAGGGCCAGCGGTGCCGGGACAACCGGCTCCATGAACAGAAATATCTCAAAGCGGAAATGGAGGAATATTTCAATGCCGGACTTCGAGAAACTCAAACAGCTCAACAGGCCGGAGAATCCCCCGCCCGAGCCGCCGGAGCAGACGGTCACGGTGCCGTATCTGCCGCAGGTCGGCGCGATTCCGACCGACCAATGGAACACCATGCTGAAGGGCCAGCAGACAACCGTGCAGCGACTTCAGGATCTGTCGGTCTACATCGCGGTTCTGCCGAGTGTGGACGACGTGAACAAAATGATGGAGCACTATTACGAGAACGTTTACTATCAGCAGACCGAGAATTTGAAGGATACGGTCCGGCAGGAGAGCCGGGCGATTATGGAATCGGTGAATACGGGGATGGAGAAGATGAGGAATACGACGGACCAGACGATGCGGAATGCTCTGTACCAATGGGAGACGAAGCTGGTGCACCGGGACATGTCTCCGCTCAAAATCAAGGCGAAATGGGCGGGAATCGGGGCGTTTCTCTCGGCGATGTTCTGGCTCTTGCTAAAGCTGTTGAAGATCTGGTGAATCCGTACAATCCGCAGCAGGAACGGGAAAAGCCGAAACCCGTTCATAAGAAAAGGCACAAACGGAAGAAAAAACAGGTTCTTTCCGAAGGCGAGGAACAGGAATTGAGCATGTAAAGGGGGAGTTCTGTGAAGTTCAATCACAAACCGTTTGACTGGAACCGGCTTTTTGAGGACTTGAAATTTGCCCTGACCGACCGCAGCGGCGGGTGGAACGTGCCGCCTTCCCCGCCGGTTCACGCAAAAAAACGTCCTCTTACCGGGAAGTGACAATCGGTAAAGTGTTATACCGGCTCACAAGCGTTTTCGAGGGCAGCAAGGACATTGACAAGACGATGGAACGGCTGGCTGTTCAGAATGCCGTGAATCCTCAGAAAAAAGAATAAAATTGGCCGTATGCATCTGGACTGTCGGCAGTTCCTGCGATATACTGAGTTTGATAATACTGCCGACAGTTTGGGCTTGCGGAAAGTGAGGAAAAATGTTAACGGTCCAACAAAATTATAAGGTCGGCATCTACGTCCGCTTGAGCAAGGACGACGAACGGGCAGGAGAATCGGTCAGCATCGAAAACCAGAAGCTGATGCTTACCAAATACTGCGAGGAACAGGGCTGGAACGACTCACACAGGCGCTGTACGAGGACAAGGTGCTCGGCACGGTTCCCGAAGCGGTGTTCAAAAATCTGCTGACAAAGTATGAAGCGGAACGTGTGGACAAACAGTCGTTGGCGCAATCCATGAAGCAGAAGCTTACCGATACCGCACAGGACGAGCGCGACATTGAGCAGTACCTTGCGAACATCCGGAAATATGTGGCGGTGGAGCAGCTTGACCGTGGAATGCTTCTGGAACTGATCAACTACATCGAAATCGGGGAGCGCGGCGAGAGGGATGGGCAAAAGTACCGCGACGTAGTAATTCACTACAATCTGGTCGATAAGGCGGGGTAATCCCCATACCCTGCTTTATGAGAAGATTACTAACGAGTGGTATGCCCGTGATATCAGCAAAAAACGGCGCATCAGCAATAAAATCAAGGGAAATGCCGGGGAACCGATGGGACAGCCGCCTTATGGTTACATCAAGGACCCAGACAATCCCAAACGCTGGATTGTGGATGAGGAAGCCGCCATCGTCGTTCGCCGGATTTATCAGATGACGCTGGACGGCTTTGGGCCGGAGCAAATCGCCGCTGCATTGGAAAGAGACAGCATCCTGACTCCGATATCTTATCGGCAGACACGAGGCGTCAACCGCCTTGGCAAGCATAAAGACGCACCGCCCACGAAGTGGAACAGTTCTACCGTCACCAAGATTCTTTCCTTGCAGGAGTATTGTGGGGACGTTCTCAATTTCAAGACATACAGCAAATCTTACAAGAATAAGAAACGGATTGAAAACAACCGCGAAAATTGGGTTATCTTTAGGGATATACACGATTCGGTCGTTGACCGCGCAACATGGGCAAAAGTACAGCAGAAACGCGGTAAAATCTGTAAGCGAAAAACCAATGAGGGAGAAACTAATATGTTCTCTGGTCTGCTTGTCTGTGCCGACTGCGGACACAATCTGCATTACCATTTCAATCAGGGCAACCCGGATATCAAGTATTTCAATTGTTCAAATTACAAGGGCAATCGTGGTACTTGCACCTCTACCCATTACATCCGTGTTGACTTTCTGGAACAGGTCGTACTGGGAGAAATCCGCAGGCTCACAAAATTTGCGAGCAAGTATGAGGATGAATTTGTCAAAGCGGTTATGGGACATTCTCAGCAAACGGTGGAGTTTGAGCGTCAAAGAAAGCAAAAAGAATGCAATTCTTTATTGGCACGCGATAAGGAAATCGACCGACTGTTTGATCGAATGTATGAGGATAACGTGGCCGGTAAAATTTCCGACGAACGGTTTTCAAAAATGACTAAGCAATATGAGGACGAGCAGAGCAGATTAGCAGGGCGGATAAAAACGCTCAGAACCGAGCTTGACAAGGAAAGCCGTCGGACTGTAGGCACAGATATGTTCATTGCCACCGTCCGCAAATATACCAGAGCCAGAAAGCTCACACCGCGTATGCTTAATGAGCTGATCGATCACATTGAAGTCCATCAGGCCGAAAAGGTGAACGGCTTATATGTCCAGAAGCTGACTATTCATTATAATTGTATCGGCTCCATTGAAATACCAGATGTTTCATCTCTGCCGGAACCGGACATTCTGATACACACGAGAAAAGGAGTAGCCGTAAGCTACTCCCAAGCGCAGATGGCAGGATAAGCATATAAAAAGCGAGTGTTCTTACAGCACTTTCAGATGCTATAAGAACACTCGGCATGGTGCGGGTGACAGGACTTGAACCTGCATGCTTGCGGCACCAGAACCTAAATCTGGCGTGTCTGCCAATTCCACCACACCCGCATGGGAAAAGCAGGCTAGGAGCCTGCTCTATTTTTTCTGTTGCATCGATTCTGATTTTGAACCGATGCAACAGTAATTATATCGTACAAACGGACTTTATGCAAGCCCTATTTGTTTTGAAAGTGCTGTTTTTGCTGAAGAGGGAAACTCGGACGGCAAGGCTTTCGTTGTGCGGCTGCTGCTTTGTTTTCCTTAACGGCTGCCCAGTACGCCCTGTTCCAGCATGGACTGGGCGGCCAGCATGGCGCCAAGGCGGCCGCTGTGGTAATTTAAGCCGCCCTGCATCCAGGCAGCGTAAGGCTCACGCAGCGGAGCGTCCGCAGAAAGCTCTATGGAAGCGCCCAGCGTAAACGCACCTGCCGCCATAATCACTTTGGAGTCGTAGCCGGGCATGTCCCACGGTTCCGGAACGACGAAAGAATCAACCGGCGCACCTTTTTGCACCCCGCGGCAGAACGCGATCAGTGCTTCCTCGCGGCGAAGCAGGACGGCCTGGATGATGTCCGCACGCGGTTCGTCAAAACGGGGCGTAACGTCGTAGCCGAACTGCGTAAACAGCGCGGCGGTAAAAATGGCGGTTTTCAGCGCCTCGCCGGTCACGTGCGGCGCGTGGAACGCACCCATGAACAACTCCCGGTTGTTGCCGAGCGTTGCGCCGATTTCACGGCCCGTACCCGGCGTAGTCAGGCGGTAGGAGCAGCTTTCCACCAGGTCGGCCCGGCCTGCAATGTAGCCGCCGGTGGGGGCTACGCCGCCGCCGGGGTTTTTAATCAGGGAACCGGCCATCAGGTCGGCGCCGCGGGAAACGGGTTCCTCGCGCTGGACAAACTCGCCGTAGCAGTTATCCACCATCACGATGCAGTCCGGCGCTTTTTCCTTTGCAATCTGCGCGATTTTTTCAATATCCTCCACAAACAGGGAGGGACGCAGGCTGTATCCGCGGGAACGCTGGATGTAGACCATCCGGATACCGGGATGCACGCGTGCGGCGATTTCCTCATAATCCGGCGTGCCGTCCGGCTTTAAGTCCACCTGTTCGTAGCGGATGCCGAACTCTTTCAGCGAGCCGTTGCCGTTGCCGGTCAGGCCGATGACGCCGCGCAGGGTATCGTAGGGAATGCCGGTTACGCTGAGCATGGTGTCGCCGGGGCGCAGTACACCGAACAGGGCGACGGTCAGCGCATGGGTTCCGCTGACGAAATTATGGCGGACCAGCGCGTCCTGCGCACCAAGGGCCTTGGCATAAACTTCATCCAGCGCGTCGCGCCCGCGGTCGCCGTAGCCGTAGCCCGTGGAGGCGGCAAAGTGGCTTTCGCTTACGCCTGCCTGGGAGAAGGCGGCCATCATTTTCTGCTGGTTGTATTCCGTGGTTTCATCAATTTTATCACGGTAGGGTTTGGTCCGTTCGGAAGCCCGTTCGGCGGCTTCCAGTATTTTTGAGTCAATTTTAAAATATGGATACATTTGATCTCCTTGCGGTTGGCAGGTTCTGTTTATTAGCAACCATTAAGATTAGAAAGTCCGGTGCGATGCCTTTTTTAAAACTGCCCACTCTGGCAGAACGGCTGACCGGTTCTACGATTCCATTATGCAATGGTTTGTTCTACAAACGTTCCGTGGGACAGGAACCCGCAGGAACGGTAGAATTCCTCATTGACACCCCGGGCGCGGAAAATGTAAAGTTCCCGCTGCTCCAGATTCGAAATGAGCGCCGCGAGTGCCGCACGCCCGTATCCGTGCCGCTGCAGCACGGGTTTGCACGCAACGGCCGAGAGGATCGCTTTACTCTGCGTTTTCGCACTGCAAATTGCGCAGGAAACCAGCGCTTCGCCCTGACGAATCCCCACGGCAAGGGCCGTGCCGTGGCGGATGCGATGGGATAAATCAAGGTAAAACGGCTCGAAATCAGGAGGGGTAAAGGTGGGTGTTTCGCATTCGCACAGCAGCCCGTGAAGATCCCGAAGGCTGGGGTTCAGTTCATAGCTGGCGGGCGTTTTCAGTGGCTTTAGATTCAGGTAGCCCATAATTTCGCCGCTTTGGGCGGTTTGAAACCCGGTATGCTCTTCATACTTCCCGGAGCAAATCAGGGTTTTTGCACCGGTCATACGGATAAAGCTGTGCAGTTCTTCAAAGTCGGCGCCGGGTTTGACGGAAAGGATCATTACGTCGTCCAGTTTGCAGAGGGCGGCCTTGTCCTCCTGCACCCAGATTTGCGCGAACGGTTCCGAAAAGCCATACGCGTCCGCGGTCGCAATAATCCGGCACCCGAACGCGGAATCCGCGAAGGGGGAAAGGGTTTCGGGCAATTCTACTTTACTGATCATAACTTACTCCGCCTGCAATATCCCCGGCAAGTGCAGAAATCAGTTTTCCTGCCGCCTCGTAGTCATCCTGTGAAATTAAGCCGACCGCAGAATGCAGGTAGCGGCAGGGAAGCGAAACCGCAATGGTGCGCACACCGCTGCGGGAAACGTGAATGGCGCCCGCGTCGTTTCCGCCTGCAACCGCCTGTTTGGCCTGACATTTTACGCCGATCCGCTTTGCCGCGGAGAACGCCATTCTATAATATTCCTTATCGTAAATTGTGTGCCTGTCCATGAAAGAAAGAACCGGGCCTTCGCCTACGCGGCAGACCTGTCGGTCTTTTTTCACGCCGGCCACATCGGCTGCCGTAGTGGACTCCACCACAATCGCAGCGTCCGGCTGAACGACGTATGCGGCGGTTTTTGCACCGCGCAGGCCGATTTCCTCCTGCACCACGAAGGTGAAGAACATGTCGTACGGCAGGTCGCTTTGAATCATGGAAATCAAGATGGCACAGCCGGCGCGGTCGTCCAGCGCACGGCTTTTCACCATGCCGTGGGAGGTATCGAAGATGGAGTCGAAGCAGACCGGGTCACCCGGCAGAACATACTGTTCCGCTTCTACCCGGTCGGCGGCGCCGATATCAATATATAAATCCTCAAGCGGAACGGATTTTCCTTTTTCTTCTTCCTTCAGCAGATGAATCGGTTTTGCGCCGATAACGCCAGGAATTTTGTCGTTCACGGTAACAGCCCTTCCGCAGAGGACCCGGCGGTCGATGCCGCCGACGGTATCGAATTTCAGAAGGCCCTCGTCGGTAATATGGGTGACAATCAGCCCGACTTCATCCATGTGGGCGCTGACCATCAGCCGGTTTTGCGGGCGTTTTGCCCCTTTCTTAAAGACAATGATATTGCCGAGCGGGGTAATTTCCACGCTGTCGGCATACGGCCGGATTTCCTCCAGAATAAGACTGCGCACCGCATCTTCACTGCCGGAAATTCCGCGCGCCGTGCACAGGCGCTTCAATAAGGATAAATCGCTCATGCCTGCACCTCCTTGATATAATCTGCCATTAATTTCGCTACATTTTCCACGTCGTTCAGGTCGATGACCTCTACCTGAGTGTGCATGTAACGCAGCGGAATGGAAATCAGTGCAGACGGAACCCCTTTGCGGGTAACAGAGATTTCATCGCAGTTCGTGCCGGTGGAGCCGCCCATAACATCCAGCTTGTACGGCATTCCGGCAGCCTTGGCCAGTTCCACAAACCGGTCGCTCATGATGCGGTCCAATGCGGGGGCAATGCCGATCATTGGTCCGCCGCCAAGTTTCCCACACTTTTCAGGGGGCACGTCCGGTTGCGCGGCAAAGCTCACGTCCACCGCGATGGCGCGTGTGGGATTTACGGAATAGGTTCCGGTCATGGCGCCCTGCCCGCCGACTTCTTCCCGGCTGCTGCAGACCACGGTCAGCTCGCAGTTCAGGTCGGTGTCCGCCAAAAGCTGAACGCAGCGGATCAGTGCAGTAACCCCGGCGCGGTCATCCAGCGCGGCGGCGCTTACACGGCTGCCGAGCAGAGCCTTCGGTTCCGCGTAAAGCAGAATCCGGTCGCCCGGCTGAATCAGGTGTTCAGCCTCCTCTTTGCTCAGGCCGACGTCAACAGAAAGCTTGTCAATGGGTTCCACTTTGTCCTCGCTGCCGTCGGAAAGGTGCGGCGGCGTGCAGCAGACGATTCCGTGCAGCACCTCGCGCCCGTAAACCAGCACGGGGCTGCCGGGAAGCACACGGCGATCCACACCGCCGCTGCGGTCGATATGTAAGAATCCGGCATCGTCAATTCCCGTTACAATCAATCCGATTTGGTCGATGTGCGCGTCCAACATGATATGCTCTTTTGCGCCCTTTTTTCCCAGCTTTGCGATGACGTTGCCCATCGAGTCAATCGAGGCTTCGCCATACTGGGAGAGTTCCTCCGCGACAATCTGTGCCGCCGCGTGTTCGTCGCCCGGGGTACCCGGCGCCGCGCAGAGGCGGAACAGAAGTTCTTTCAATTCGTTCAAATTTGTCACTCCATATATTAAAGTTTCGCAAACAATCTTACTTGCTTTTACGATTCATGGTCATTTACGGCTATGATTCCCTGTTACAGCAGGTTTACCAGCTTCTTGAATTCTTCCCCGCGTGTTTCGTAGTTCGGGAACATGTCAAAGCTGGCGCAGGCAGGGGAGAGCGCTACAATATCCCCCTCAACAGCCGCTTTCCGGCAGGCATTTACCGCTTCTTCCAACGAATGAACGCGGATGATTTCCGGGCTGCCTTCCCGGTATTGCGGAGCCGCCTTTACGCTGGCCTCAATTTTATCGGCGGTGGCACCCATCAGAACCAGTACCTTCACGCGGTCCACAACAACCGGGCCAAAGCTGTCAAACGGAATCTTTTTATCATATCCGCCGGCGATGAGAATGATTTTCTGGTCAAACAGGGAAAGCATTCCCCTTGCAGTGCGGCTCGGCGTCGTGCCGATGGAATCGTTGTAGTAACGCACGCCGTCCAGCTCCCGCACAAATTCGCTGCGGTGTTCCACGCCGCTGAATTCAGCGGCAATTTTGGCCATGGTTTCCGGTTCCACCCAGCCCCACAGGGCACAGATGGCCGCCATGTAATTTTCAATGTTGTGCCCACCCGGTATTTTGATTTCGGACACGTTCATCACCGAGGTATCCACGCCGTTGCTAGTAAATACGATTTCTCCGTCTTCACTCAGCCACGCACCGCGCGCGCAGCGCTGTTTGCGGCTGAACATCAGCACATCCCCGCGCGCTTCCTCTGCAAACCCAAGGGTAATGGCGTTGTCGCAGTTCAGCACGGCGCGCCCAAACGCATTTTGGTGCAGCAGGATGTTCTTTTTCGCATCGATGTATTCCTGCATATCCTTGTGCACGTCCAAATGGTTTGGGGATACGTTTGTGACCACCGCCACATCCGGGCTGCGGCGCATGGAGATCAGCTGAAAGCTGGAAAGTTCCACCACAGCGATATCGTCCGGCTGGATTTTTTCCACCTCCGGAAGAAGAGGATTCCCGATATTTCCGCCCAAATGCACCGTTTTTCCCGAAGCTTTCAGCATTTCGGAAATAATGGTGGTGGTGGTGGTTTTTCCGTCGCTGCCGGTTACGGCAACGATTTTACAGGGGCACAGGTCGAAGAAAAGCTCCATTTCGGAAGTAACCGCGCTGCCGCGGCGCCGGGCCTGTTCCAGTTCGGGCAGGGTGTAGCGCATGCCCGGGGTGCGGAAGATGATTTCTTCCTCCAGATTTTTCAGGTAATCTTCTCCAAGCTGAAGGCGGACACCCATGCGCTCCAGCTCATCCGCTGTTTTTCCCAGTGCTTCTCGATCGCGGCGGTCACGTGCGGTAACCAACGCGCCTTTTTGAGCGAAAATTTTCACCAACGGCAGGTTGCTTCCGCCGATTCCGCAGAAAGCGACGGTTTTTCCCTTTATATTTTTATAGAATGCGGTTATATCCATTCGATTTTCATACCTCCGGATTGTGTATTTGAACTGCCGTGAAACCGTTTCCGGCAATCGGAACGACGCGGCCCGTTTTCCGGGATCTTCGGGGCCGGCCATGAATATTATACGTTTCCTAATATGAAATAGCAAGTAAAAACGAGAGCGCTGCGCGATGAATCCGATTCGTTGCGCAGCGCCCTCGTTTTAAAATTTATCAGAGGGCTTTTATTTGGTTTTCTTTCCACGGCGATTTATCAATGGTTTTCAAGCAGGGTGAACGTCCATCTGGTGGGAAGCCGCATCGAAAGAGGATATTTTGCCCAAATCAGTCAGCTCCGTTCTGCTTCGGCCAAGGTATTTTTCCGCTTCTTCACCGGGCAGAGGGCGGGCGTACCGGAACCCTTGAATCCGGCTGCATCCGCAAATTCTTGCAAAGCGGTCGTGGTCTGCCGTTTCCACGCCTTCGGCGGTTACGGTCAGATTCATACTCCGGAAGATTTTTGACATGTCCCGCACCATTATATAGCATTTCGAATTGTTCATGGAATCCCAGATTAGACTTTTATCGATTTTTACCATTTGAAAAGGCAGGTCGATTACGTGCGACAGGTTGGAATAACCGGTACCGAAATCATCCAGCGCGAAACGAATTCCAACATCGCTGAGCTGCCGGATCTTTTCCGAAATCATTTCGTAGTTGCTAACCAAGAGGCTTTCGGTGATTTCAAAAATAATACGGCTGGGGGAAACGCCGCTGGCACGGATGATCTGCAGCGCACGCGGGACAAAATCCGGCCGCATCATTTGGGAAATCGATAGGTTAACCGATACGGTTTCCAACGGAAAGCCGCGCTGAAGCAGCTTGCGGATATATTCGCAGACCTGTTTTAGAACCTCATAGCCGATTTCGACCACCAGCCCGGTTTCTTCTGCCAACGGGACAAATTCTTCCGGGGAAAGGAAGTTCCCGTTGTCGTCTCGGATTCGGACCAATGCTTCCACTTCGGTAAAGCTGTCGCGGGAAATGGAGTACAGTGGCTGGTAGTACACTTCCAGACGATTGCTCGCCAGCGCAGAACGCAGGATTTCATAAAGTGTGTGCTTGCGGCGAATCTGCCCGATAATCTCCCGGTCGCAGAAAATCGGCTGCGCGCTGCCCAGATATTTCGCGCGTTCCACAGCAGATTCCAGCATGCTCACCAGCTCGCCGCTGCTCGAGGCAGAAGCCGGGTACTGCGCTGCACCAATGGCCGCGCTGATGTGGCAGACATTGCCGGGAATTTCCCACACATGGTTAAACCGTTCCGCAATGCGGCTAATATCGGTCAGGCAGGTGTTGATGCGGTTTTCGTCAAAAATCACCGCAAATTTATCCCCTCCGAACCGGTAAACGTCTTTGGGGGAAACGACGGATTTCAGGTAGGAGGAAATTGACTTCAGAAGAAAATCGCCGTTGGCTTGTCCAAATTTATCGTTGATAAATTTGTAGTCATTCAGGGATACCACCATAACAGTCATCGGCCGTTTCTGACGGATCCTCCAGTTTAGGGTTTGCAGGTAGGCCACCCGGTTGGGCAGGCCGGTCAGCTGGTCCTCCCAGATTCTTTTATTCTGAAGATAAAGATAGGCAACGAGAAGAACGCACACGCTGGCGTAACCGCTGAGGATGATGTGCGGGAAAAGATACTGGAGTACCGCAACCACGGTGATCGTGAAAGGGATAAACAGAAGCGTTTTCGGCGCCCCTGCCGGGAGGCTGCGCAAGTGGCTGAAAATGGTGATTACCATGATTAGCGCGTATAGGTAATGAATGCCGTAAACCAAGAAATAAAGCGGTCCGTGCATGGCTAAGCCGTCCCCGTTCAGCCGGAGCAAGGAGCCGGTCACCGGGTTCAGGCAGATTAGAACAAGAAAGCCTGCGTACGGCAAAAGCGACAGCAGAAAATTCCAAAGGAATTTTCCGGTGGTGTTTTCATACACGTAAGCCAGCACATACAGCTGGCAGACAGTGGAACAAAGTGCTGTTGCAAGCTGGTGAACCGTCCATACCGCTAAAAGCTGCCATGTAACGAAATGTGAATGATACGTAAACATGATTAGATAAAGCACATTGACGGTCATAGAGAAAAAAAGCGTATAGTAACAACTTTGGAAAATACGATTCCGAATGGAAAATCCCATTTTATATTCATGAGAGTAAATCCAAATTATTACAAGCAGGACAAGGGAAACCAATTCTGTTTCATAATGCCAATCCACATCATCACCGTCCCCGTCCATTCTAAATTTTATATAAAAATATATTCAAAATATTACAATTATAGGCAAAATGCTCCTATATTACATCTTATAATAGCATATCCACCTTGTTTCGTATAGTACAAATTTTAAGTTTTGGATGCGTCGACAAACCGATTGATAATTTTTTGTTGAACCTGATACTCTTTCCACAGGTATTCTGGATGCCACTGGACCGCCAGAAAAAAGGGATGACCCGGTAGGTAGACGCATTCTACCAAACCGTCTTTCGAGCGGGCGGCGCAGCGCAGGGAGGGCGCCAGTTCACGAATGGCCTGGTGGTGCATGCTGTTAACCAAGAGTTCCCCCGGCCCGGCTATTTCCGCAAGCGGCGTGTTAGGTTCCACGGTTACCGTGTGAATCGGTACGGTGTAGGGGCGCTGCTGGCTGTGCGCCACTGGCAGCCCTTCCACCTGGGCCGGAATATCCTGATACAGGGTTCCCCCCAGGCCGACGTTAATTAGCTGAATGCCGCGGCAGATGCCGAGCACCGGCTTTTGAAGCGTTTGCACCTCGTTTAGGAGGGCAAGTTCTAAATTGTCCCGCTGCTCGTTGATGGCGCCGCAGAAGCGGAGCGTTTCCTCGCCAAACCGCGCGGGGTGCACATCCGGGCCACCGGTGAATAGGAACCCATCGCACAAACGGGCCAGCGCGGCAATGTCCGCCGGGTCTTTCGAAAGCGGAAGCACCAGCGGAATTCCACCGGCCGCCTCCACGGCTTCCATATAGTTCGGGCGCATCCATAATTTTTCCTGTTCTGTATCGTACAGAGGAGTAAGGCCGATCAGCGGCTTTTTCATGGCGTTACCATCCTTTCGCTGGCTGCAGATTCATCTATTTTGATTGGAAAACCGAGTATTCAAACTTTTCCAGTTCCGCTCCTTTTAGTGTATAAACTGTGCGGTAGAGTGAAAAATATCCGCATGGGGTGATTTGGAATGAACAAAAAGAAAATTTTCGGGATTGTGTTTGTCTGCGCGCTGATTGTAACGTTGGGCTGCACCACCGTTTCGGGATATATGACGGCAAACCGTTATAAAATGCAGCTGAATCAGAATTATCAGCGTGCGCTCAACGACCTGAACGGCAGCGTGGACAACATTGGAACTACGCTCGACAAGGCGGCATATGCCAATACCGCCACACAGCAAAATGGGCTGGCGGCTAAGCTGATGCGCGAAAGCAGCATGGCGAAGGCGGCCATTTCCACACTGCCGATTACCGACACATCCATGGACAAGGTCAGCAAATTTATTACCCAGGTGGGTGATTTTGCCATGACGCTTTCCAACAAGGTTTCCGCCCATCAGAAAATTACCGATGAGGAATACGGCACCATGCTAAATTTGGAAAAGTACGCCAAAACCCTGCAGTCGGACCTGATGAATATCAACACGAATGTGGAACCAACGGAACTGACCGGCTCACTGGAGAAAACCGCCAACGATTTTACCGATTTTCCCACGCTGATTTACGACGGGCCGTTTTCCGACCATGTTATGCAGCGAAAGCCGAAGATGACGCAGGGGAAGAGCGAACTGCTTCAGGGCAACGCGCAGAATACCGCGGCAGAGTTTTTGGGACTGAAGCAGGAACAGTTGAAGCATACGCAGGACACGACCGGGAATATGCCCACATATAATTTTACAACGAACGACGGCACGGTGACCATTTCCGTTACCAAAAACGGGGGCTATATTTCGGAAATGCAGAATTCCCGCGACATTACGTCGGAAAAGCTGACTTATGAGGACGCTTCTAAAATTGCGCAAGCCTTTCTGAAATCCCGCGGAATTACGGACATGCGGGAAAGTTATTATGTGATTACGGACGGCCGGTGCGTTATCAATTACGCTTATCGGCTTGACAACATTGTTTGTTACCCCGATTTGATTAAAGTAAAGGTTGCGCTGGACAACGGCGAAATTGTTGGGTTTGATTCGGTTGGGTACTTGATGAACCATACCACGCGGAAGCTGACCCCCAAGCTGACGGCGGACGAGGCGCAGAAGAATGTCAGCCCGCGCCTGAAAGTAGAAAGCCGAGAGCTGGCGCTAATCCCAACCCCCGGCTTGCATGAAGTGCTTTGTTATGAATTCCGGTGCAAAGGGAGCAATGGCGACCGTGTTTTGGTCTATATCAATGCCAACACCGGTTATGAGGAGCAAATTTTGATTCTTCAGATTTCGGACAACGGCGTGCTGACGCAATAGAACACTTTTTGGAGAATCAGGAGCAGGGAACCGTGTGAAACCGGGAACTAATCAAATTTACTCCGAAAAAAATCCTTACGGGCTGTGTGCGCGTTTTGCGCACCGGCCCTTATTTTTTGCCCAGCAGCTTTACCAGAACAGCCTTTTGTGCGTGCAGGCGGTTTTCCGCCTCGTCAAAAATCTGCGCTGCGTGCTGTTCAAAGACCTCGGTGGTAATTTCTTCTCCGCGGTGTGCGGGCAGGCAGTGCTGCACTATGGCGTCCGGTTTGGCGGCCGCCATAACCGCGTCGTTAATCTGGAAACCCTGGAAGGCTTCGCGGCGTTTCTGCGCCTCCTGCTCCTGCCCCATAGAGGCCCATACGTCGGTGATGACCACATCTGCGCCCTTTGCTGCCTCCAGCGGGTCGGTGGTGATGCTGAATGCCGGGTGCGCCACGGCAAAGTCCAGCACGGCGGCGTTCGGCTTGTAGCCAGAGGGGCACGCCACGGCAACCTCCATTTTCATTTTCAGGCAGCCGACAATCAGCGAGTTCATCATGTTGTTGCCGTCACCGATAAAGCACATTTTCAGTCCGTCCAAGCTGCCCTTGTATTCCCGGATAGTCATTAAGTCCGCCAGCACCTGGCAGGGATGCGCAAAATCGGTCAGCCCGTTAATAATGGGGATGCTGCCGTTTTCGGCAAGGCTTTCCACTTCCGACTGTTTAAAGGTACGAATCATAATGCCGTCCAAATAACGGGAGAGTACGCGGGCGGTGTCCTGAACCGGTTCGCCGCGGCCAATTTGAAGGTCATTGGCCGAAAGGAAAATCGGCAGGCCGCCAAGCTGATACATCCCCACCTCAAAGGAAACGCGCGTGCGGGTGGATGCCTTCTCAAAAATCATACCCAGTGTTTTGCCTTCCAAAACACGGTGGCTGATGCCGTGTTTTTGCTCATACTTGAGCTGATCGGCAAGATTCAGAATGTCGGTGATGTCCTGACTGGTAAGGTCAAGCATTTTCAGCAGATGTTTCATAGTACCCTCCTATATATTTGATATTTTATGAATCGATAGTGGAATACTGGGGGCTTCATTTTTCCCCAGCAAGAACCTGTTCCAGAACGGCAAGGCCTTTGTCAAGTTCCTCCTTGGTAATGGTGAGCGGGGGGAGGAAACGGAGAACGTCCTTTGCGGTCAGAATCAGCAGGCCGTTTTTTACGCATGCGGCGGCAATCTCTTTGGCGGAGCCCTGCTTCGGTTTTGCGCCGAGCATCAGGCCCATGCCGCGTACCAGTTCAATTCCATCCATGGCATTCAGGCGGGAGGCAAGGTAACTGCCCTTTTGTGCGACTTCCCGCAGGAACGTTTCGTTTCCTACGCGTTCCAATACGGCCAGTGCGCCCGCGCAGGCTACCGGATTCCCGCCGAAGGTGGAACCGTGCATCCCCGCGCCGAGCACGTCTTTCAGGCGTGCCGTACACAGGCACACGCCCATGGGCAGACCGCCGGCAATTCCTTTTGCCGAGGTGATTACATCCGGCTGAATCCCGTAATTCTGGTAGCAGTACAGCCTGCCGGTCCGGCCTGCACCGGTTTGTACCTCGTCGACCATCAGCAGGATGTCGCGTTCCGCGCAAAGCTTGCTCAGCGCGGTTACGAATTTCGGTTCCAGCGGCAGAACGCCGCCCTCACCTTGAATTAGCTCGATCAGGACCGCGCAGGTTTGGTCGGTCAGGTTCGCCTTCACGCTTTCCAGATTGGGTTCCGCATAGGCAAATCCCGGCGTAAACGGGGTGAAGTGGCGATGAAAAACCTCTTGGCCGGTCGCGGCCAGCGTGGTGACGGTGCGCCCGTGAAACGAATTGTTCAGCGTTAGAATCTGGTTACACGTTGCGCCCCGGGTTTCGGTGCCGTATTTGCGCGCCAGCTTAATGGCGCATTCGTTGGCCTCCGCGCCGGAATTCCCGAAAAAGACTCTGGAAAAGCCGGTAAGTTCACAGAGCCTTTGGGCCAGCTTGCCCTGCACCGGACTGTAATACAGGTTGGAGGTGTGCTGGAGCGTTGCGGCCTGCTCCGCCACGGCGCGTGCCCAGATCGGGTCGCTGTACCCCAGCGAATTAACGCCGATGCCGCTGGTAAAGTCGATGTATTCCTTTCCGTCACAGTCGACGGCGGTTGCGCCGTGTCCCGCAACCAGGGCAACGTCGAAGCGCCCGTAGGTCTGCATAAGATAGCGATGATCCTGTTCCTTGATTTCTTCCAGGGTGTTCATAAAGCGGACCTCCCATCCTTCATTAATACAGCATGGTTCCAATGCCTTCGTCGGTAAACAACTCAATTAGAATAGAGTGCGGAATGCGGCCGTCAATAATATGCGCCCGGCCCACGCCGCGCCGCACCGCCTCTACGCAGCAGTCGATTTTGGGAATCATGCCGCCGCAGATGATGCCGTCATGCTGCAGCTTCGGCACCTCGCTTACATTTACTACGGGAATGACGGTGTTTTCATCGTCCTTATCCTGCAGCAGACCGCGCACATCCGTCATCAGAATGAGCTTCAGCGCGCCCAGCTGTGCCGCAATGCGTGCCGCGGCGATGTCGGCGTTCACGTTATACACCTCGCCGTTTGCTCCGCCCGCCACCGTGGAGACAATCGGAATGTACCCGTTTTTTGTCGCGTCAGAAATGATTTGTGTGTCAACTTCGGTGATTTTCCCAACATAACCAAGGTCGCCGCTGCCGGAAATCAGTTTTTCTGCTTTCAGCAGCCCACCGTCCAGTCCGCAGAAGCCGACAGCACGCCCGTTGTGGCGTTCCAGCAGCTGCACAAGGTCTTTGTTGACCTTTCCGGCAAGCACCATTTGAACAATCTCCATGGTTTCTGCGTCGGTCACGCGCAGGCCGTTGACAAACCGGCTTTCTTTTCCGATTTTTTTCAGCATGGCGCTGATTTCCGGCCCGCCGCCGTGCACCAGAACGACATTGATGCCCACCAGCTGCATCAGGACAATGTCGCTCATGACGGCATCCTTTAAACCCTCGTTAATCATGGCGTTGCCGCCGTATTTCACAACGACGGTTTTTCCGGCGTATTTTTGTATATACGGCAGGGCCTGCACCAGAACTTTGGCCCGGTCGGTATTGCTGATCTCCATCCTGTACCCCCAAAAACAATGAAGCATGAACAGTGAACAAGGGACAAAAGAAACAGAATGGTATGGTCACTTGTTTCTTCTTAAAAACCGGAAGCCTTTGCCTGTGCCTTGTTCATTGTAAACTGTTCTCTGTTCACGGAATTATGTTCTGTAATCTCCGTTGATTTTTACATAGTCATAAGTAAGGTCGCACCCGAACGCTTCGGCGGAAAAGGTTCCGTCGTGTAGGGTGATCTCCACGTTGATTTCCTCCTGGGACAGAATTTGTTTGGCGGTGTCCTCGTCGAAATCGAGGCCAGCGCCGTTTTTGCAGACGTCGATTCGGCCTGCGGAGGATGCAAACGAAACGTCTACTTTGGTAATGTCGGTGTTTGCTCCGCTGTACCCGATGGCGCAGAGCACGCGGCCCCAGTTTGCGTCCGCACCGAACATGGCGGCCTTGAACAGGCTGGAGCAGATTACACCTTTTGCGGTCAGCCGTGCGTCGGTGTCGCTTTTTGCCCCTGTAACCCTGCAGACCAGCAGCTTGGTGGCGCCTTCCCCGTCTTTGGCGATTTTACGCGCCAGCGCGGTGCAAAGCTCTTTCAGCGCGGCCGTAAACGCGGCGTACTCCGGGGTTCCTTCTTTTATTTCGGGGTTCCCTGCCAGACCGGAGGCCAGGATGCAGGTCATGTCGTTGGTGGAAGTGTCGCCGTCCACACTGATCATATTGAAGCTGTCCCGCACCGCTTCGTGCAGCGCACAGTTCAACACAGCGGGGGAAACGGCCGCGTCCGTTGTTAAAAAGCAGAGCATGGTCGCCATGTTGGGGTGAATCATGCCCGAACCCTTCGCAATGCCGCCAATGCGCACCGGCTTGCCGCCGATTTCCAGCTCGACGGAAAGATTTTTCAGTTCGGTATCAGTTGTCATAATGGCTTTCGCCGCATCGGCGGAGCCGGTGGGGGAAAGCGCCTTTACCAGCGCGGGGAGCGCGTTTTGAATCGGCTCCAGGGGCAGCACCTGCCCGATGACTCCGGTGGAGGCCACTATTACGTTCTGGGGTGCAATGCCAAGCTCCTTCGCAGTCAGCTGGCACATAGCCCACGCCTTTTGCTCGCCGTCGGCGTTGCAGGTGTTCGCGTTGCCGCTGTTGCAGATGGCCGCCTTCGCCGTGCCGTTTTCCAAATTCCGTTTTGTGACCAGAATCGGTGCGCCCTTAACCAGATTCTGCGTGTAAACCGCCGCCGCGGAGCAGACCACGTCGGAATAAATCAGCGCAAGGTCCGGCTTCGATTTGTTTTTGCGGATGCCGCAGTAAATACCAGATGCGGAGAAGCCCTTTGCTGCGGTTACACCGCCTTCAATGTATTTCATGGGGATGCCTCCAAACTCTGAATAGGATTCATTCCTGCACGGAATGTACTTCGAATCAAAACGCCGGCGGGAACAGCTTCAGTCCGGTGGTTTCCTCCAGACCAAATGCGAGGTTCATATTTTGGATGGCCTGACCGGCCGCGCCCTTGACCATGTTGTCAATGGCGGAAATGGCGATGAATGTATTGGTGCGTAAATCCACGTGGAGCGAAATATCGCAGAAGTTGGAATAGCGCACGTTTTTAATGTCGGCCTCCTTCCCTTTCGGCAGGAGCCGGATGAAATATTCATTTTCGTACTGCGCCTGATACGCCTGTTCCAACTGTTCCAGCGTAATGCCCGGCTTGAGTCTGGCGTAGCAGGTGGCAAGAATGCCGCGGTTGACCGGGAGCAGGTGGGGGACAAAGGTCAGCTTGACCGGCTGGCCCGCCACGTGGGAAAGGCTCTGCTCCATTTCCGGCGTATGCCGATGGCTTGCCACCTTATAGGCGCTCAGGCCCTCGTTCAGTTCCGGGTAATGCGTGTTCTGCGTCAGCTTGCGGCCTGCACCGGTCACGCCGCTTTTGCAGTCGGCAATGATGCCCTCATTTTCAATATACCCGTTTTTCAACGCCGGGGCCAGCGCCAGCGGAACCGCCGTGGTGTAGCAGCCTGGGTTGGCGATGATCTTTCGCCCGCGGATTTGCTCCCGGAACAGCTCTGGCAGAGCGTAAACTGCCAAATCATGCAGCTCCGGGTACCGAAAGCTTCCGCCGTACCATTGCTGATAATCGGCTTCATTTTCCAGCCGAAAGTCCGCGCCAAGGTCGATGAAGACCTTTCCGGCCGCATAGCACTGCGCTGCCAATTCCTGTGAAAGTCCATGCGGAAGCGCTGCGAACACAACGTCCGACTGCTCCACTACTTCCTCCTGCGTGCCGCAGACCCTGTCGCAGCAATGAAAGTACGCAGGGTAAATGTCGGAAAGCGGCTGCCCCTCAAAACTGACCGAGCTGATTGCCGCAACCTGTGCCTGCGGGTGCCCGCTCAGCAGCCGGACCAGTTCCGCCCCGGCGTAGCCCGTTGCACCTACAATTCCTGCTTTTATCATTCCTGTCACCCCTCATCTGTTTATTCCCAGTTTTGCCCGGAAAAACCGATGCTTCTGTCGGTTATCCGATTTTGTCCGAAGATTTCTCTGCGGGGCCGGCCCCCATGACCTGCAGAATTTTCTTGGCTTGTGCCTCCACGTTCTGCTTTGCCGGGCCGCCCAGTACCTTCCGGCCGTTCACACAGGTGTCCAGCGAAATGGCTTCATAAATCCCCTCGTCAAAATGTGGGTCATATTTCCGGTAGGTTTCCAGCGGAAGCGTTTCCAAGGTCAGCCCATGTTCCATGCATTCTGCGACCAGGTCACCCGTAATCCGGTACGCGTCGCGGAACGGTAGCCCCTTGCCCACCAGATAGTCTGCACAGTCCGTCGCGTTGATAAACCCACCTGCGGCGGCTTTCCGCATGTTTTGCGGCAGGACCTTCATGGTGTCCACCATGGGGATAAAGGCGGTCAGGCACATGCGAAGGGTATCCACTGCATCGAAAATGGCCTCTTTGTCCTCCTGCATGTCTTTGTTGTAGGCCAGCGGAAGACCTTTCATCATGGTCAACAGAGCCGTCAGGTCGCCGACCACCCGCCCGGTTTTGCCGCGAACCAATTCCGCAATATCGGGGTTCTTTTTCTGCGGCATAATGCTGGAACCGGTGGAAAACGCGTCGTCCAGTTCAATGAATTTAAACTCCCACGAACACCAGAGGATGATTTCCTCCGAAAAGCGGGAAAGGTGCACCATGGCAATGGCGATGTCGGATGCAAGCTCCAAACAGAAATCGCGGTCGGAAACGCCGTCCAGGCTGTTTTGGGAAGCACCGGAAAAGCCAAGCAGGGAAGCGGTCAGTTCCCGGTCCAGCGGATAAGTTGTTCCGGCCAGTGCGCCCGAGCCCAGCGGGCAGACGTCCATGCGCTTTTTGGTGTCCGCAAGGCGGGAAAGGTCGCGCTGGAACATTTCGGCATACGCCAGCAGATGGTGCCCAAACGTGACGGGCTGCGCCCGCTGCATGTGCGTGTAGCCCGGCATGACGGTGTCCGAATGGGCAAGCGCCTTGCGGCAGAGAACAACCACCAACTCTTTCAGCTGGTCATACAAGGCGTCGCACTGCTTTTTCAGGTAAAGCCGTAAATCCACCGCAACCTGGTCATTCCGGCTGCGGGCAGTGTGCAGACGCTTGCCCGTGCTGCCCAGCCGGGCGGTCAGCTCACCCTCTACAAAGGTGTGAATGTCCTCTGCGGTTTGGTCAATGGGCAGTTCGCCGCTTTCTACCTGTGCAAGAATGTGCTTTAGTTCAGTGCAGATGGCTTCGGCTTCCTGTGCTTCCAACACACCGCAGGAGGCCAGCATGGTTGCGTGGGCGATACTGCCCTCAATGTCCTCCCGCACCATACGCTGGTCAAAGGAAATGGAAGAATTGAAATCGTCGGTTTTCGGGTCCAGTGCTTTATGCAAGCGGCCTTCCCAAAGTTTCATGCCGCATACTCCTTCCGGTTTGGAATCGTCAAAATTATCTATTTATCTATACGTTTGTATAAATCGTTCCGGGCGAACGGAGTACCGCGCACCCGGAACGGAAAAGAATCGGTTTCAGTTTATTTCTTCAGCTTTTTCATAGCCTGAACCTGAATCGGAAGGCCAAACAGGTTGATAAATCCGGAGGCGTCCGCCTGATTGTAGACTTCGTCCTCGCTGAAGGTCGCAATCTCCTCATCATAGAGGGAATACGGGGAGGTAACGCCCGCGTCGATGATGTTGCCCTTGTAAAGCTTGAGCTTAACCTCGCCGGTTACGGTTTGCTGGGTGCTTTCCACAAATGCGGAGAGCGCTTCGCGCAGGGGGGTAAACCACTGGCCGAAATACACCAGTTCCGCGAACTTAATACCCACGCCCTGCTTGTAGTGGTACGTGTCGCGGTCCAGGCAGAGTTCTTCCAGCTTGTTGTGGGCATGGTACAGAATGGCGCCGCCGGGGGTTTCGTACACACCGCGGGACTTCATGCCGACCAAGCGATTTTCTACAATATCCGCAATGCCAATGCCGTTGGCGCCGCCGATTTCGTTCAGCTTTGCGATCATGTCAACACCGCACAGTTTCTGGCCGTCCAGCGCGACGGGAACACCCTTTTCAAAGGTAAGGGTAATGTAGGTCGGTTGGTCGGGTGCCTGTTCCGGAGAAACGCCCAGCTCCAAAAAGCCAGGCTTGTTGTACTGCGGCTCGTTTGCCGGATTTTCCAGGTCCATGCCCTCGTGGGAAAGGTGCCACAGGTTTTTGTCCTTGGAATAGTTGGTTTCCCGCGTGATGTTCAGCGGGATTTTATGCGCTTCCGCATAATCAATTTCTTCGTCGCGGGATTTGATGTTCCATTCCCGCCAGGGGGCAATGATCTTCATTTTCGGAGCAAACGCCTTGATGGCCAGTTCGAAACGAACCTGGTCGTTGCCTTTTCCGGTGCAGCCGTGCACAATGGCGTCGGCACCTTCTGCCTGGGCGATTTCTACCAGACGTTTTGCAATGAGCGGCCTTGCAAAGGAAGTTCCGAGCAGATATTTGTTTTCATACACCGCCCCGGCTTTCAGGGTCGGCCAAATATAATCTTCTACAAACGCCTTTTTCAGGTCGGCGATATACAGCTTGGAAGCGCCGGTTTTTTTTGCTTTTTCTTCCAATCCGTTCAGTTCGGCACCCTGTCCTACGTCCGCGGCAACGGCAACGACCTCGCAGTTGTCATAATTTTCCTTCAGCCAGGGAATAATGATCGAAGTATCCAGTCCGCCCGAATAGGCGAGAACAACTTTTTTAATTTTCGGTTCCATTTGACAAGCCCCCATTTCGTTTCTTATGGTTTAATTATACACCGATTATACAGAAAATCAAGGATAAAATGCATAAATATTCATTATATCCGTATTTCATAAAAACGAGAGGGATTCCATTCCTGCACGTTGTTGGAAGTACCCAAACGCAGGGTTGGAAAAATCCATCCCGCCTTCCGGTTTTCCTTCAAGTACTTTTATTATGGCCGATTTTACATTGGAAAGTTGGTTTATTTATGATAAAATAATTGATAAAATAGTCCAAATAGGAATACAATTCACCGGGGCCCGTTTGCAGACCGGAAAAGAAGCTGTTCCAGCGGGAACGGCAGACTTTTTCTGTGCAGACCGGTCCCGCCAATCAAATAACCGAATGGAGGCAGTCATATGTTTCATGAAACGGAAATTCAGAAGCTGAGCTTCAATCCGTTTACAAAGATCGATAAGGAATGGATGCTTGTCACGGCGGGCAACGCCGAAAAGTGCAATACCATGACGGCCAGCTGGGGCGGCCTGGGCGTGCTGTGGAACAAATACGTTTCGTTTCTCTTTATTCGTCCCCAGCGCTATACCATGGAGTTCCTGGAACGGGAGGACTACTATTCCCTGAGCTTTTTCGGCAGCAGCTGCCGGGAAGCGTTGAGTTACTGCGGAAGCCACTCCGGCCGCGACGGCGACAAAATTAAAGCCGCGGGTCTGACTACGGTTTACTCGGAAGCCGCACCGTATTTTGAAGAGGCAAAAACCGTGCTGATCTGCCGTAAGCTGCACGGCCAGCAGATTGACCCGGCGGGTTTTATTGACCCAACCATTGACGCCAAAAATTATCCGGCAAAGGATTACCATAAAGTCTTTATTGGTGAAATTGTAAAGGTGCTGGAAAAGGACTAAAGGAAACTGTCGGGTTTCCCATGTTTGCCGCTCGTCCGGAGTGACGCGGCGAAATGCGGCACCGGAAAGAAGAAGGAAAAGCGTATGTTGAAAATTGGCTGCCACCTGTCGGCATCCAAAGGATTCCTGGCAATGGGAAAGGAAGCGCTGAAGCTGGGGGCGAATACATTCCAGTTTTTTACCCGCAACCCTCGCGGCAGCCGGGCGAAAGAGGTGGACCCACAAGATGCCGCCGCGCTCCTGCAGCTTGCGCAGGAGCACAATTTTGCGGTGCTGCTGGCGCACGCACCCTATACGCTGAACGCGTGTTCCGCCGAGGAAAGAACACGGGAATTTGCGCGCACCACTATGGAGGACGACCTGCACCGCATGGAATACCTGCCGGGGAACTATTACAACTTTCATCCGGGTAGCCACACGGGGCAGGGGGCGGAAACCGGAATCCGGCAGATTACCGAACTGCTGAATGCCATTTTGAAGCCGGAGCAGACCACCACCGTTTTGCTGGAAACCATGGCGGGCAAGGGCACCGAGGTGGGGCGCACGTTTGAAGAACTGAAGGCGATTCTGGACGGCGTAACCCTTTCTGAAAAAATGGGCGTCTGCCTTGACACCTGCCATGTATTCGACGCCGGCTACGACATTGTAAATCACTTGGACGAAGTGCTGGCGGAATTTGACCGCGTCATCGGCTTAAACCGCCTGCGTGCGGTCCACCTGAATGACAGCATGAACCCGATGGGCAGCCATAAGGACCGCCACCAGAAAATTGGGCAGGGCACCATTGGTCTGGAGGCCATGGTGCGCATCATCAACCATCCGGCGTTGTGCGCGCTGCCGTTTTACCTGGAAACGCCGAATGACCTAGCGGGTTACGCGCAGGAAATCGCCCTGCTGCGCGAAGCGTCCCAACAGCTTTAAGCACGTATTTTTCCCAGCGGACAGGGCGCCTGAAATTTCCCCAAAGCCAGAAAATGGAGCGCTGAAATTCATACTTTCGACATAACTGTCTTGTATGATAAAAATAGTGATTTTAATGCCGTCTTTGAGGCATCAAAAGTTGCCGCTCCGCGAAACGGGGAATGATCAGGACGAAAGTTTTTGACCACTTCGGATAAGAGGAGTTTTCCCATCATTTTAGGAGGTTTTCAGCCGATGGTAATGAACGTTGTACTCGGAGTGGCCGGATGGCTTGGCCTGTTGCTGGGAATTTTATTGCTGGCTGTGCTGATGGTTTCCATCGCCGGAATCCAGCCGAAACGGCAGACGGTTCGCTATCTGGATGAAACAGAACGGGAGCTTCAGCTGCTGGAAGCTGCCTGGGAAGCCGGAAGAATCAGCACGGTGGAATACCGTGCGCGCCGGGAAGCGCTTTTGGCACGATACCGTTGACCGGCTGATACAATCGGCAGGCAAATCGAGTTTAAACCCCGTCGGCGTATGCCGACGGGGTTTTTTGCTGCCCTTTTTACGGGAGGTTCTAAGGAAAATGGACGCCAACTTGCTTGGGAATGGATTCTGACGATGCCCAGCAAAATTGGCATAAATAGCCAAATAAAATTCTTGTATTTCATCCTTTTTTGCCGTCGAATTTGGATTTTTGTCTATTCAAAGTTACCAAAAAATGCATTATAATTATACCTGCGGCTCCTTGACGGGCCGCCGTTTCATTTCAGAATTTATTCACCGGGACTGTTTATGGAATCACCGGTTTTGATGATATGTGGTATGTGCGGAGTAAGTCCGTACCTTCCTTTTCGGCGCAGTCGGTGAGGTATTGTTCTACGGCAGGGTTAAAAAAGGGGAAAGCATGAAATTCCGTAATCTCTTAAAAGTGTATCGGCGGGACTTGAAAAGCATTATGAAAAATCCGGTCGCCCTTCTCATTATGGCCGGCCTATGCGTGATTCCGTCCCTGTACGCATGGGTCAATATCCACGCCTGTTGGAATGTGTACGAAAACACCGGGGATATCCCGGTTGCTGTGGTGAACAACGACAAAGCCGTTTTGTTTCAGGGAAAGTCCATCAACATTGGCGCCAGCGTGGAGGAGCAGCTGAAAAAGAATAAAAAAATCAAGTGGATTTTTGTCAGCTCCCGACAGGCGGACCTTGGCCTGGCAGACAGTACCTACTATGCCGCGATTGAGATTCCGCAGGATTTTTCCTCCAAATTCTTGACGGTTTTGTCCGACCACCCACAGAAGCCCCAGATTATTTATAAAGCGGACACCAAAGTGAACCCCGTGGCAGGGAAAATTGCGGAAACGGCAAAGAATACGCTCGTGCAGCAGATTCAGTCCAATTTCGTGTCAACCGTGAATCAGACGATTTTCTCCGAATTGAATTCGGTCGGCAAGGATGTGGACAGCAACCGCGAAAGCATTTTAAAGCTCAAGGATTCCATTATTAAGCTGAACAGCGGCATGGGAACCATCACAGATTCGCTGCAGACCATTCATACCCAGTCGGATAATGTCAACGCTCTTCTGGACAGCATCAGCGCGGCGCTTCCCTCCATTCAAAGCGGGCTGCAGCTGGCGGAAAAGAGCAATTCCGACGAGCTTAGCGCGGTTCAGTCCGCCAAAACGGCGCTGAACAATTCCATCGAAAACGTCAATACAAATTTAAACTATCTGCAGACCTCCAATACCCGGATTCGGGAGTTGTTTGACGATTTAAATGCGGCAGTTTCCGAACGAAACACAACAAAGGTGAATGCCGTTCTGCCGGGGATTAACGCGGAACTGGACAGTATGGACAGCGCGTTGGACGCGACCATCGACTACTTAAAGGCCTGCGAGTCCGTCGATTTGAACGAAGACATTGGGAAGATGGTCACCTCCCTGCAGAACCTGAAAACCTCCCTTACCAGTTTTAAAGCGCAGCTAGACTCTACACGCAGGCAGATTACGAGGCTGAACAACAGTCTGGATACCTTGTATGATTATTTGAATCAGCAGATTCCCCGACTGGAACAGCAGGTTGACGAACTAGATTCCCAGCTTAGCACCACGATTTCGCAGATGGAGACGCTGAATGAAACCTGGAATAATCCCGATTTGGCACAGCTGATCAACATTTTGAAGGGAATCCAGTCTTCGGGGCTGAAAGATGCCCTGGTTTCCGCGCTTGAATCCATACGCAATTCCCGTGACAGTGCACAGGCCGCGTTGAAGGCTTTGGACGAGGCGTTGGCTTCCACCATGCAGACGATCGATACCGCATGCACCCGGATTGACAAGGCGGTTTCATTCCTGAAAACCGTGGAGGCCACCAATGATGACAAATCCGATGAGCTGAATGCAATTATCAAATCCCTCAAGAATATCCAGCCTTATTTACAGGACGAAAAAATACAGTTCAGCAATATTCAGCAGCAACTGAACAATGCCGGCAGCATTGCCAAGGGCATTGCGGATGCGGTGAATGCCGATGCCGCAAAAATCGGCACGCAGCTGAACGCTGCGCTGCTCGCTTACAATTCCGGCGCAAAGGAAGAGTTAAACGCGATTGCCGACCATCTGGAAGCGTCAGCAAAGGACTCCGCGGAACTGATTCAGTTGGCACAGGAGCTCAGTACGCAGCTGAGCAATATGGTTCAGACCGCGCAGAACGGAAGCAGCCTGGCTTCCACCCTTTCCGACGACCTGAACAAGCGGCTGATCGAGTTCAAGAATGTGATTGCGCTGCTCGGCAGTAAGCTGGAAATGACGGGCAACGATGACATTGCGCAGATTATTACCATTCTGCAAAGCAACCCGGAGTTTATGGGCAGCTTTCTGTCCGACCCGTTTGACCTGAAGTCGGAGTCCATCAACGCGATTCCCAATTACGGCTCCAGCATGGCGCCCCTTTATTCCACGCTGGCCCTGTGGGTGGGTTGCCTGGTGTTGAACTCCATTTTAAAGCCCGAGGTGGGGTCGTTTCAGGGAAGAGAAACCCTCAACCGCAGGGAAAAACATTTTGGCAAAATGATGATTTTTCTGACCCTTTCCATGATTCAGGGGCTGATTGTGGCACTGGGCGATATTTTTATTTTAAAGATTTATACAGTAAATGCCTTTTTGTTTGTGGTGTTCTGTGTGTATTCGTCCTTCGTTTTCTGCGTGATTACCTTTACCCTGATGAGTACGCTAGGGAACATTGGAAAGGCGTTGTCCATAATTTATATGATTTTGCAGCTGGCGGGCAGCGGAGGAAGCTACCCCATTCAGGTTGACCCCCCGATTTTCAAGGTTCTTCAGCCGCTGTTTCCGTTTACCTATACGGTTGGGGGCCTGCGGGAGGCGGTGGCCGGCCCACTTGTAACCAGCGTGGTGCAGGACTTTGTCGCGCTTACGCTGTTTGGTGTGGTGTTCCTGTTGTTCGGCTTCTTTGCCATTGAACCGCTTTACGCGAAAATACACCGTTTTGAACGGCGCTTCAAAGAATCCGGAATCGGGGAATAAAGGGGAGTGCTTCCGTTGCGTATTATACGTTCGTTTTTCCATAAAATTGCTGATTGGGTGCATCGCATCTGGTTCTATGGCATACGACCGGTTTTTCTAATCTTTTTTCAGGACGTTCATACCATTACGCACAATCTGGCAGCCTTCATCATTATCGTTGGGCTGTGCCTTCTGCCGTCGCTTTACGCGTGGATTAATATTTATGCGTGCTGGGACCCGTATTCCAACACGGGCAACCTGCCGGTCGCCATTGTAAACAACGATGAGGGCACGGCGTTCAACGGAAAGACCATCAACGTGGGGGACAGCGTGGTGGAACAGCTGAAGAAGAATAAGTCGATTGGCTGGAATTTTGTGGACGAATGGCAGGCCAACTACGGCCTGAACGAGGGCCGGTATTACGCCATGATTGAAATCCCACGCAATTTTTCTTCCGGGTTGGTCAGCATGACCACGGCAACCCCGCACAAGCCGGCCGTAGTATACCGTGTGAATGAAAAGCTGAATGCTATCGCCGCAAAAATTACTAATGTAGCGAAAGATAAGCTGGTCAGCAATATCCAGAGCAATTTTATTAAAACCGTAAACGAGCAGGCCATGCAGATGATACAGGCTGGGGCGGAAAAGAGCAACTTCAGCGCGTCGCAGGTGTCCGAACTGAAAAGCACCTTGGCCGAAGCCAGCGGAAATATTTCCAAGTTGAAACAAAATATCAGCCAGGCAAACGAAAATTCGGAAAATTTTCAAAAATATCTGCGAAAAACAGTTGATATGCTTCCTACGGTAACGGATCAGATCAGCCACCTGGAGCAGGTGGCGCAGGCAGGGAAAACGCTTACGCTTCGCACCCAGCAGACCGTACAGACCATTTCCTCCGACCTGAACAGCGACCTTTCGCAGCTGCAGGTGCTGGATGATAAAAATCAGGCGCTGCTCGCCGCGCTGAGAAACATCAACGGCAACACCATCGACACCGACACGGTGAAAATTGCCCAGCAGTGCGCGGAGATCTGCACCTCCGTCCATCACATGCTCAAAGCCGACATGAAAAACATCCAGACACTGAACAAGTCGGAGAACCTGAGTTCCCTTACATTCCTGTACGACAGCATGAAATATATGGATCAGCTTGTTCTGGCGGAAAAGTCTGCGCTGGACAAACTTGCCGCCGCGGTGCACAGCGGCTCCACGAAGTCAGAAATCAAGACGGAACTCAGTGACTTATCAAAACTCAGCGCCGAAGTGACCAACCAGATTCAGACCGTATCCAGCTCGTTTTATACCAAGGGCTCCCCTTTGCTGAATACCATGGTGACTTCCCTGACGACGCAGATGGACAACACAAACAGTGTGCTGGAGCTTTCCAAATCAATTCTTCCACAGCTGAAGGCGTTGGCTGCCTTTGGCGAAGCGAGTAGCCAGTTGTCTGTTCAACAAGCCGATCAGCTGAACGAAAAACTGAGCACGTTGCAAGACAATTTGAATAAGCTTTCCGAAAAAATGGGTACCGTCAGCGACGAAACAATTCATAATCTGATGGATATTATTGAGAATCATCCGTCCGAAGTGGCGGACTTCCTGTCTTCCCCATTGGAGGTCAAGGAGATTGACGTTTATGAAGGCGGCGTGTTCGGCGTGGGGCTGACTCCCTTTTATACGGTTCTGGCCATCTGGGTGGGGGCACTGCTGGCGTGCGCGCTGCTGTCTGTGGAGTGCCGGGACACCATCGAAGGGGTAAAGCTGAACCTGAAACAGAAGCATTTCGGGAAAATGCTCCTGTTCCTGTCGATTTCCTTGATTCAGTCCACGATTATTTCGCTGGGGGATGTTTTGATTCTGGGGGTGAAACCGGTGAATTTCGGCCTGATGATGGGCTTCAGTGCGCTGTGTTCGCTCACGTTCACCATTATGATTTTCACCTTAGTTTCCATTTTCGGAAACGTCGGCAAGGCGATTGCCGTTGTGGTGATGGTACTTCAAATTGCCGGCGCCGGCGGCATTTACCCCATACAGACCAACCCGAAAATTTTTGGCGTGCTGGAACCGCTCTGGCCGTTTACCTATGCCATCAACGGATTCCGCGAGGCGATTGCCGGGCCGGAGTGGGGCGGCGTGCGAAGCAGTGTGCTTGCCCTGCTTGGCTTCTGCGGCGTATACCTGCTGATGGCTTTGCTGAAAAAACCGTTCCATCGACTGAATATGGCAATGGAACATAAATATAAGGAAGCGGAATTATAAGAGCTGCCTTGTGCTCTGGACTGCCCACATTGGCGTTCCTTCTGTAAGGAGGAACGCCAATGTGGGCTTTTTCACCGGGTGCACATGCTGCGCAGGCGGGTTTCCTTTTGCAACTGTTTTGTTTTGCAGAAATCAGTGTCAAATATTTCTGCATGGCAATACAATAGAATAAAATTTGCAAAAGGAAAATAATCGGCGATAAAGCCGGAGAATGAGGCGACAGTATGAGAACGCTGAGAGTGGGAATGTCGGGGAGCGACGTCATGGAACTGCAGGCGCTGCTCCAAAAGCTTGGGTACGATGTGGGCGCGGTGGACGGCGTGTTTGGCCCGCGCACGGAAAATGCCGTGATTGCGTTTCAGCGCCGGTTCGGGCTTACGCCCGATGGGATTGTGGGGCCGAACACCTACCGTGTTTTAGAACCGTTCCTGCGTGGGTATGACCTTTATGTCATCCGTCCGGGCGACACGTTTGGGTCCATTGCGCAAAGGTATGGGGTGAGGCCCGAAACCATCGCAATAGCGAACCCGGACCAGGACCCGAATCGGCTGATGATCGGGCAGCGCATCGTTGTGCCCTATGAAATGAATCTTGTAGATACGAACATCAATTATACGTACGAAGTACTGGCAAGGGACATTGACGGGCTGAAAGCGCGTTACCCGTTTTTGGAAACGGGCAGCATCGGGAACAGCGTGCTGGGGCGGAATCTTTTTTACATCCGGCTCGGAACCGGTCCGAACGAGGTGTCGTACAACGCAGCGCATCATGCGCTGGAATGGATTACCTCGCCGCTCCTGATGAAATTTACGGAAGAGTATTTACGGGCGTACACGTCCGGGCAGATGCTGCCGGGCGGGTATGACCCGAGGGTACTGTGGAACCAGAGCAGTATTTATATTGTTCCAATGGTCAACCCGGACGGGGTCGATTTGGTGCTGAACGGCCTGTCCCCGTCGAATCCGTATTACACTGACCTGATTCAGTGGAATAAGGGCAGCACGGACTTTTCCAGGGACTGGGAGGCGAACAACCGTGGTGTGGATCTGAACCACAACTACGACGCGGCGTGGGATCTTTCCAAGGCGGCAGAGGCAGAGTATGGCGTAACCGGGCCCGGACCGACGCGCTATTCGGGGCCGTACCCGGTATCGGAACCGGAAACACAGGCAATGGTGGCATTTACCAATCGCCATAACTTCCGTCTGGTCATGGCGTACCACAGCCAGGGAGAAGTGATTTACTGGAATTTTATGAATATGGCTCCGCCGGAAGGGCGAACCATTGGGGAGCAGCTGTCCCAAATCAGCGGTTACCGGCTGGACGAAACCACCGGCATCGCGTCTTTTGCCGGATATAAGGACTGGTTTATCCAGCAGACGCGCCGCCCGGGCTACACCATTGAGGTTGGCCGCGGGGTAAATCCGCTGCCCATTTCCCAGTTCGACGAAATCTATCGGGACAACATCGGCATGCTGATTTTTGCGGCAACTGTATAAAATTTCTAAAAGCAGCAAACATTTTTGGTCACAAAACTGTCGTATTATATAATTTTGAGATTCGATGTAAAAAAACTCTATTTTTGTGCTATAATGACGATATATAAAATATGAACGCGGAAAATGGGGAAAGTGGGATATCCCCCCGCGTAGGAGCACCGGAAACAGCACAATGCCATGGTGCAGTATGTGGCCGAAACTGCCGCCCGGTTTGAACAGGACCCGGAAAATGAGACGCTGGCACAGCAAGTTTGCCGGGGAACTGCTTGCGTGGCTGATTAACCACGCAGCGGCCGCCGACCATAAAATTGAGGAAGATGCTAAAAGCAAGGGAGGGAATAACCATGAATGACGGTATTTTCATCCCCTTTTCGAAAGCGACCGGCGAAGCGTTTAAAATGATGCTGAATCTGGAAGCCAGCACGGAAGAGCCTGAAGTACGCGATGCTGTCCCGAATACCGGGAGCGACCTGAATATAGCGATTGACGTGACGGGCGATTTGACCGGAGAAGTTTTATACCGTTTTCCAAAGAAGACCGCACTGGAAATGGTGAAAATCATGTGCGGCATGGAATTTGAAGAAATTGATGAATTTGTAACGTCCGCTATGGGCGAGATTGCCAATATCATCAGCGGTAACGCCATGACCGGGCTGTCGGAACAGAATATCATCTGCGATATTCAGCCTCCGAAGGTTCTGGTCGGGGAATACGAAATGGCGCAGGTTCTGCCAGTGCTTTGCGCGAATGTGCGCACCGGGGTCGGCGACGTGGAGCTGGACGTTCAGTTAAGCTAGCCTTTTTCATATATAGCCTGTGCGGCGGCTCGGGGGTATCCCTTTCGAGCCGCCGCTGTTTCGAATTACAGAATGCAGCGGAAATGTGTGAAGGTTATTTACTTTCCATAATTTTACATTTAATCGCGCCACAACACGCATGAATCCTATTGCGTAAAGGGGTTCTGCTATACAGTATTACCGCTGCGGAAAGGCCAAAATATTTTGCACGGCCGCTGCTGCAAACAAATTCACTTTTAAGCAAGGTGGCGAACGTTTTGGTCACACATTTTTAAAGGCACCTATATTTGCGACAATTAATTCCTAAAATCTACTTTCTATTTGTCCGATATTATTGTATAATGTTAAAAATGGAATTAATATGCTTTATGCATTCTATTTCTGTCAGGATAAAGAGGTTTGAATTATGGAAACGATACCATCGCCTAATCCTTTACCCAAGCCAATCCCAAAAACCGAACCAAAGCCGAAATCGGCTTCGAAGGCCAAAGCTGAGCCAAAGTCGAAACTCGAGCCTAAGTCCAAATCGGAGTTAAAGTCGAAATCGGACCCCAAACTCGAGCCGAAGCTGAATCTGTTTTGGCCCAGTGTGATTGTTTCTGCCGTTTTTGTTCTATCGCTGGTCCCGCTGATTTGGATTGCCCTGTACGACCACCCCAGTACGGGTGATTTTATCTATGGGCTGGAAGCTTCGAAGGCCATTGCAAAGTCCGGCTCCCTTTTCAGCGTGTTCCCCGCGGCAGCTCAATCGGTTCATACTGCCTTTGCGGGCGGGCAGGGCAATTTCGCCGCAGTCTTTTTCATGTCCCTAACGCCGTCTGCTGTTTCGGAACAAGCCTATTGGATTACGCCGCTGCTCGCGATTGCGGGCTTCCTACTTGCAAACCTGCTGCTGTTTAAACAGGTTCTAATGAATACCCTGAAAGCCAACCTTTGGGCTTATTTTCTGTTCAGCGCTGTTTCTATTGGAATGTCGCTCAACTTTTTGCCATCCCCCGCACAGGGCCTTTATTGGTACAGCGGGACGGTGCTTTACACGGGATGCTACTCCCTATTTCTGATTGTAGTCAGCCTGGTGCTGCTGTTCTACCGTGCAAAAAAGCTGCCCATGAAAATACTCTGCGGTGTGATTGTGGTGGTTGCTTCTGTCCTGTTAGGGGGCGGAAACGGCTCCACAGCGCTGCTGACCATAGTGGTTCTGGCTGCTCTGGCGGTTTTGGGGTTCCTGAAGAGAACGATTCGCGCAGTTCTGCCTGCGGTGTCGGTTTTTCTTGCTACCGAGGCACTTCTGTTCAGCGTGTTCGCTACCATGCAGACTCCCATCCATCATGGGGCTCTGATTGAATTTTCTGCCCTGCCCGGTGCCTTCCTCAATTCCTTGAAAGCGGCGCTGGTTTACCCGTATCAGTGGACAACCCCGCAGGTTGTACTTGCGGCTCTTTTCCTCATTTTGCCGATTAGCAGCATTGTGCGGACCTCCAAGTTTTCCTTCCGGCTTCCGCTTCTTGTTCCGGCGGCGAGCTTTGTGGTGCTGTTTTTGCAGTTCCTGCCTTCCTACTACACCTGGGGAACCGTGGAGGCGCCCGGACTTTTGAATATCGTTTATTTCAGCTATGTTCTTCTTGTGTTGGTGAATCTGTTCTACTTTACCGGTTGGCTGTTCCGGCAGTTTGCAAAGCCGGAATCGAAGGATGCCGAACAAACGGTGTTCCAGCGCTGGGTCAGCCTGAGCCAGAAGTATGTGTTCCCGGTGCTGATCGTGTTCGGCGTGCTGTTTTCCCTCAGCTGTGTTGGTTCCAACAATGTGAGAAAGATTACCAGCGCGAGCGCGGTCATTTCCATCTTGGACGGGGAAGCCGCGCAGTACCATGGCGAGCTTTCTCAGAGACGGACCGTTTACCAAAAGTCACAACAAAAGGACGTAACGGTCAAACCACTTTCCGCAAAACCCTATGTTTTATATGTTGGCGACCTACAGGCCGATCCAAACGCTCCGGAAAATGTGGCGGTTTCGAAGTATTACGACTTAAAATCAGTAACCCAAAAGCCGTAAAAGCGTAAAAAATGCCGTCCCGCACAAGCGGGGCGGCATTTTATTTACAGTTTTGATACTGTTTTTTTAACTGCTATATGCTATAATAAATAATCATGCCGGAGGGCTGCCGCTCCCGTAAACCCGCGGCGGCCCTGTGAATTTCAGAAGGAAGAACGGCCAATCATTTTTAATAAAGTTCAGGATTTATGATTTTGCCTTGGAATGGAAAGGGAGAAATGCCTTGAATCTGAAACTGACCGCTGTTGTTCTTGCGCTTTCGCTGCTCCTTTCCGGGTGCTCGTTTGCGGGCCTGGACGCGGAAACCTTGATGCGCCCGCCCAAGCCCACCGGGGAAAAGGCAGGCATCCATGCGCTGCTGGAAAGCAAGGCCGGCGAAAAGATTACGCTGAAATATCCCAGCAGCGGCGACTACCGCTCCGCCATTATTACCCACGATATCTGCGGGGATAAAAAAGACGAAGCCATGGCGATTTACCAGAAAGGCGACGAGTCCACCGGAACCAACCTGATGTTCATGATGAAGCAGGACGGCCAGTGGACGGGAGTCGGCTTTTTCAACAACCCTGCGGCACAGGTGGATAAGGTCTGCTTCGGTGACCTGAACGGCGACGGAAAAGACGACGTGGTGGTCGGCTGGGGCAGCAGCCTGAACAGCACCAGCACGATCTGTGTATATTATTATAAAAATGGAAAAATGAACGAGCTGAAGCTGAATCAGCCCTATACGGAGATGACCGTGATGGATTTCGACGGGGATGGCTGCGATGAAATCTTTACCGCCAATGTCAGCTCCGGGGACGACCCTGCCCTTGCACGGCTGTATTCCGTCCGGAAAAATACGGCGGAGATTATCGGTTCCTGCCGGATGGACAGCGGGGTAAGCAAATATGCCTCTATGCAGTCGGGCCTGATTAACGAAAAGCAGAACGGCGTTGTGTTGGACGGCTTTAAAAATGCCACGACCCTGGTTACAGAGCTTTTGTACTGGGACAAAACGTCAAAAACGCTGTGCTCCCCGTTTTATGATGGAAAGACGAAAAGCGCCAATACGGCGCAGCGCAGCACTTCGGTAGTGTCCAAAGATATTAACGGGGATAAAATTATTGAAGTGCCCCTGGTCAGCCTGATGCCCGGTTATACCGGATCTTCAGCGGACGATGCGGCTTATATGACCAACTGGAACCGCTACGACACCAAGACCAACACGTTTGTGCGCGTTATGAGCATGGTGGTGAATTATTCCGACGGCTATTGGTTCCTAATCCCCGACGTGTGGCAGGGGAAAATTACGACGAAAACCGACACCGCAACCCGGACGATCACATTTTATGAATGGTCGCCCGCAAAGAAGAACCCGGTCGGGGTAACCGGCGCGCCGCTGCTGAAAATTCAGGTTTTCTCTCAGGCGGAATGGGAGAAAGGTATGGGCACATCCGGCTTTTTCAAGCTTCTTGACAACAACAATCTTGTTTTTGCGGCAAGCTGCCCGTCCCCGGGCCGGCCGCTTTCGTTGAGTACGGAGGACGTAAAGGCCAGCTTTCAACTGATTAATTCGGATTAGGCGCTGCGCCAAGACCGGAACGGAGGAATAAATCGATGAAAAGAATACTGGTGGCGGAGGATGAACAGGCAATCCGCGAATTTGTAGTCATCAATCTAAAACGAGCCGGATACGACTGTCTTGAGGCGGCCAACGGCGACGAGGCCATGCAGATTTATAATCGGGAGCAGGGCAATATTGACGTTGCCGTGCTGGATATTATGATGCCCGGGCAGATGGATGGTCTGGCGGTATGCAAGGAGCTGCGTGCCAAAAGCGGTTCCATCGGCATTATTCTTCTTACGGCTAAAACGCAGGAGATGGATAAGGTAAGCGGGCTGATGATGGGCGCAGACGACTATGTGACAAAACCGTTCAGCCCCAGCGAATTGGTGGCCCGCGTAGATGCTGTTTACCGGCGCGTTGCGCTGGAACAGATGCGCAATGAAAACAATTTCAAGGAAGAGATTGTATCCGGCGACTTTTCGCTGAACCTGCGCAACCGTACGCTGATGAAGAAGGGCGTTCCGGTGGAACTGACGCAGGTGGAATTTCAGATTATGGAGTATTTCTTTTCCAACCCGAAAACGGCGTTGGACCGCACCGATATTTTAAAGCATGTGTGGGGCGACGCGTATTTCGGGGAAGAAAAAATTGTGGACGTCAATATCCGCAGACTGCGGATGAAAATTGAGGAAGAACCTTCCAACCCGCAGCACATCATTACGGTCTGGGGGCTGGGCTATAAATGGGAGGCATAAAGCGGGCAAGGCATTGACCGCTGCTTAAGCCGGCAATCTTTTTGGAGGGGTGAGCAGATGAAGGCAACAGGAATTATCAAGCGATGGCTGCTGAACAGCCTCGGCGTCATCCTGCTGATTTTAGTGATGCTTGTCCTGACGCTTTCGCTGGTCATTCAAAGCTATGTGTATAACGGCATTCAGCAGGCCATTAACGGCCGCTCGGGCGAGCTGACCAATGTGTTTGCCGATTACGGCAGAAAATCCGCCAAGGAATTCAGCACGGCCGCGCGAAACTATGTGGAAAACTTTCCGAATAAGGAAAGTATGGAGCTGATGGTTTACAATTCCAACGGGAAAATCATTATTACATCGGTCGGGTTTGACCCGGACCAGACGCAGCCAATGCCGGACTACAAAGCCGCGCTCAAAAGCGCGGACGGTTATGGCACCTGGACGGGCAAGCTGACCAGCGGGGAAAAGGTGATGGCGGTTACCCGTGTGATGCGCAACGATTACGGCAGTTTTGTCGGGGCCATCCGCTATGTGGTTTCGCTGGAGGAAGCCGACCGCCAGGTGTTTCTGATTGTCGGTATGCTGATTCTGGCCGGGCTTCTGGTTATCCTTTTTGTCATCATTTCCAGTTATTACTTTATGAATTCCATTATTTCGCCGATTAAGGAAATCGGCGCGACCGCTAAGCGCATTGTGCAGGGTGACTTTAATGTGCGCATTCGCAAGCAGAACGACGACGAAATTGGCCGCCTGTGCGACACGATTAATGAAATGGCGGACGAACTGGGCATGGCGGAAAAAATGAAGAACGATTTTATCTCCTCCGTTTCGCACGAACTGCGCACACCGCTTACAGCAATTAAGGGCTGGGCAGAAACCATGCAGGGCGGCGACATTGACCGCCAGACGCAGGAGCGGGGCATGTCCATCATCATCCATGAATCGGAGCGCCTTTCCGGCATTGTGGAGGAACTGCTCGACTTTTCCCGCATGCAGAGCGGCCGCATGACGCTTACCATGGATAAAATCGATATCCTCGCCGAACTGGGCGAGGCGGTTTACATGTTCAGTGAGCGGGCGAAAAACGAACATAAATTTCTGCTTTACGAAGAACCGGAAATTTTGTCGCCGGTTCTGGGCGATATCAATCGGTTAAGGCAGGTTTTTATTAATATTATTGACAACGCCCTAAAATATACCAGCGAGGGCGGCACCATCAGTGTGACCGCATCCGAATCGGACGGCATGATCCGTGTGGTCATCAGCGACAACGGCTGCGGAATCCCGGCGGAGCACCTGCCGAATGTAAAAAAGAAGTTCTACAAGGCAAATCAGACTATCCGCGGTTCCGGCATTGGGCTTGCCCTTGCGGATGAAATCATGGCGCTTCATTCCGGCAGTCTGGAAATTGAAAGCCACGAGGGTGTGGGCACCGCGGTGACGATTGCCATTCCGACCCTGAAACAGCTCGAAACCAAATTTACCGAAAACGAGGAAATGAAAGAAGAAAGGAATACCGAATTCAATGGCTAGAGAACAAACTAAATGCATCACCTCCATCGGCGGGCAGGCTCTTGTGGAGGGCATTATGATGCGCGGCCCGAAAAAAACCGAGGTCGCTGTGCGCCAGAGCGACGGAACAATTTCCCTGCAGCAAATGGAAACCCAGCCGCTCGGCGCAAAATATCCGTTTTTGAAATGGCCGTTTTTGCGCGGCATTGCGGCTCTGGTGGATTCGCTGGGGGCCGGGTATAAGGCGCTTGCCTACTCCGTGGAAAAATCCGGTTTGGAGGAGGACGAAGAGCCTTCGAAATTTGACCGGTGGGTCCAGGAGAAGTTCGGCGATAAAATGATGGGCGCAATTATGACGGCCTCCACTATACTGGGGGTTCTGCTGGCCATTGTACTGTTTTTCGCACTGCCAACCGTTCTTTTTAACCTGGTACGCGACTATATTTCCGGGCCGGCGATCAACGTGTGGCGTTCACCGGTGGAAGGAATTATGCGGATTCTGATTTTCCTGATTTACATCATTCTGGTATCCCGTATGCCGGAAATCCACCGTTTGTTTGAATACCACGGCGCGGAACATAAGACTATTTTCTGCTATGAAAACAATGAGGAGCTTACGGTGGAGAATGTGCGCCGCCACAGCCGCTTTCATCCCCGCTGCGGCACCAGCTTTATCGTTATTATGCTGATTTTGGGCATTTTGATCGGCTTTTTTATCCCGTTTTCCAACCCGGTTCTGCGCACGGTGGTGAAGCTGCTGTGCATTCCGATCGTTGTTGGGCTTGGCTACGAGATGATTCGGTTCTGCGGCCGGAACGACAACTGGCTGACGCACATTGTTTCCGCCCCCGGCATGTGGGTGCAGCATATTACAACCAAAGAACCGGACGACAGCATGATTGAAGTCGCCATTGCGGCGATGCAGGAGGTCATTCCGGAAAACGGAGAGGATAAGATTGTTCTGTGAGTGTTTGTAAAACAGAGTCCGGCGCAGCAACGCTGGGGCAGGTTTACCGGAAGGGCCGCCGCGCGCTTTCCCAGGCGGGAGTCGACAGCCCCGGGTTTGACGCGGACTGCCTGTTCCAAAAGGCGTTCGGTCTGGACCGCCAGAACCGCATCCTTCGGGATGACCAGCCCGCCGAACCGGAAAAAACGGAACAGTATTTGTGCGATATCCGCGCGCGGGCAGAGGGCACCCCGCTGCAGTACCTGCTGGGGAAATGGCCGTTTCTGGATCTGGAACTTCGTGTGGGCGAAGGTGTGCTGATTCCCCGCGAGGAAACCGAGCTTTTGGTTCGCACCGCAGCGGAACTGCTTCAGCGCGTTGCTGCTCCCCGCATCATCGACCTCTGTTCCGGAACGGGGGCGGTGGCGCTCGGCCTTTCTACGCTTTTGCCCAGTGCGAAAATTACCGCCGCGGAGCTTTATTCCGGGGCGTATTCTTATTTGACGCGCAACGTGGCGGAAACCGGCCTTTCCCATGTGGAGCCCGTGCAGCTTGATGTGCTGGCTCCGGAAAGCGCGCAGTGTTATTCTGAATGGGACGGCATCGTTTCCAACCCGCCTTATGTGCGCACGGACGAGCTCCCAACCCTTCAGCGCGAGGTGCGCAGGGAGCCGGTCACAGCGCTGGAGGGTGGAGCGGACGGTCTGCTGTTTTACCGTGCCATTGCGCAAAACTGGCTGCCCCGGCTGAAACCGGGCGGCGTCGTTGCGGTGGAAATCGGAGAGCAGCAGGCGCAGGAGGTATCTGCCCTGTTCCGCACACAGGGCATTACACAGATTCGCGTGCACCGGGATTTCAACGGGCTGGAGCGGGTTGTCTGTGGAATCAAAGGAGAAAAATGTTAAACATTTGTTCGAAATTCTTGCCGGATTCTATTGATTTTATCCCCAAAATCGGATATAATTTTGAAATGAAATCAATTTGACACGCCTGCGGCAACGGGAGAAAACCGGAAGGGCGCTTCGGCAACGAAGGGCTCAAAACCGGGATCTGTGAAAGGATGGTTATCGATATGGCGACGACGGAGAAAACGGATAAGAGAGCAGCTCTGGAAACGGCGCTTGCACAAATAGAAAAGCAGTTCGGCAAGGGCGCGGTGATGCGCCTGGGCCAGAACGAGGCAATGCACGTGGAAGCGATTCCGACCGGTTCGCTTTCGCTGGATCTGGCGCTGGGTATCGGCGGGCTTCCCCGCGGCCGTATCGTGGAAATTTACGGGCCGGAAAGTTCCGGTAAAACAACACTGGCGCTGCATTGCATTGCGCAGGGGCAGAAAAACGGCGGCAACGCGGCGTTCATCGACGTCGAACACGCGCTGGACCCGGTGTATGCCCGCGCACTTGGCGTAGATGTGGATTCCCTGTTGGTTTCCCAGCCGGACACTGGTGAACAGGCGCTTGAAATTACGGAGGCACTCGTGCGTTCCGGTGCAATCGACGTCATCGTCATCGACTCCGTTGCGGCGCTGGTTCCCCGCGCGGAAATTGAAGGCGAAATGGGCGACAGCCATGTGGGCCTTCAGGCACGCCTAATGAGCCAGGCGCTCCGCAAACTGGCGGGTGCCATTTCCAAATCCAACTGTGTTGCCATTTTTATCAACCAGCTGCGTGAAAAAGTGGGCGTTATGTACGGCAGCCCCGAAGTAACCCCCGGCGGGCGTGCACTGAAGTTTTACGCTTCCGTCCGCATTGACATTCGAAAGATTGAAACCCTGAAGAACGGGACGGAACAAATCGGTTCGCGTACCCGTGCAAAAGTGGTAAAGAATAAAATTGCCCCGCCGTTCCGTGAAGCCGAATTTGACGTAATGTACGGCAGGGGAATTTCCCGTACGGGCGAGCTGCTGGACCTTGCCGTTAAGCTGGACATTATTCAGAAGAGCGGCGCGTGGTTCTCGTACAAGGAAAACCGCCTTGGGCAGGGCCGCGACAACGTGAAAACTTTCCTCGAGGAAAACACAGAAATAGCGAATGAGATTGAGCAGCAGGTCCGGGACAATATTGCGAAGCTTTACGCCAAGAACACGCCTGCTCCGGCCTCGGTGGCCAAACCAGTAGCGGTGGAAGCGCCCGCGGCGGCAAAGCCGGCTTCTTCCCGCGCGAAAAATGTCAACATCGACGTTGACGCGGATGACTGAGCATGCTCGTTACAGCGATTGAACCCCGCAGAAAAGGGCTTTCCGCGCTGTTTCTGGACGGCGAGTTTGCTATGAATCTGGATACGGAAACCCTGCTGAAAGCCGGGATGAAGCCCGGCGTGGAACTGGATGACGAGCAGCTTCACACGCTGATTCAGTCCAGTGACCGCCGCCGCGCGGAGGAAAAGGCACTTTTTTTGCTGGAACACCGCAGCCATTCCCAAAAGGAGCTGGCAGACAAAATCAGCCGCGTTGCCTCCCGGGAAGCCGCGGAGGCTGCTGCCGCGCGCATGGCGGAGCTTGGCCTGGTGGATGATGAAGCCTACGCGAAATCCCTTGCCGCCGAACTGTTGAACCGCAAGGGATATTCCGCCGCGCGTGCGCGGCAGGAGCTGCAGCGCAGGGGCATTGACCGGGAACTGGCCCAACAGGTGGTGGAGGAATCCGCACCCGACCCAGTCGAGAAACTGATGGAGCTGATTCAACGGCGCTATGCCGGGAATTTGGCGGAGGAAAAGGGCCGCCGCCGCTGCATAGCCGCTTTGCAGCGGCTTGGCTATCATTGGGATGATATCCGCACGGCGCTGCGTCGTGTGGGCGGCGAAGTGGAGTAGCTTTCCCGCCTTTGGGCGGATAAAATTATCGGAATGATCCAATATAAAATGATTCATAATTAACAGACAGGGGAAGTTTGAAATACCTTTCAAACATAAAGTTTTGTCTTTCCCGCAAAAAAGCAGGGCGGGAATTTGGTATACGGCGCAACACCGTACATGCCTGCACCGTCAAAACCTCCGGTCGACCGTGAAAGGATGGTCACAACAAACATGGCATATCGAATCGGAATGGTGAGCCTCGGCTGCGCCAAAAATCAGGTGGACGCAGAAATGATGATGGCGTCGCTGAAAAAATCCGGTTATCTTCTGGCAAACGACCCCGCAATGGCGGATGTCGCCATCGTCAATACCTGCGGCTTTATCGACGCCGCCAAACAGGAGTCCATCGATGAGATTCTGGAGTTGGCCAAGCTGAAGGCCGAAGGGAAAATTAAGGCGATTGTGGTCACTGGCTGCATGGCGGAACGCTACCGCGAGGAAATCCGCAAAGAGCTTCCGGAAGTGGATGCAGTCGTCGGCATCGGCGCAGACAGCGGAATTGCCGAAGTAATCCAGCAGGTGCTGGATGGCAAAAAAACAGAAACGTTCCCGGAAAAGACGCTGCTGCCGCTGGAAGGGGAACGCGCCCTTTCCACCCCTAGCTATTTCGCTTACCTGAAAATTGCGGAGGGCTGCGACAACCGCTGCGCTTACTGTGCCATTCCGTTTATCCGCGGGGCGTACCGTTCCCGCACCATGGAAAATATTCTGGAGGAAGCGCGCGGGCTTGCCCGGAACGGTGTGAAGGAATTGGTGCTGATCGCGCAGGATACGACTAAATACGGCCGCGACTTGACCGGTAAGCTGATGCTTCCGCAGCTGCTGCGCGAGCTTTGCAAAATCGAAGGAATCGAATGGATTCGTATTCTGTATTGTTACCCGGATGCCATTACGGACGAATTGATTGACACCATCGCTTCGGAGCCGAAAATTGTCAAATATATCGACCTTCCGCTCCAGCACTGCAGTGCGCGGCTTTTAAAGGCGATGCGCCGTTCCGGCAGCCGTGAGGAGCTGACGGCGCTGATTCAGAAAATGCGCGCACGCATTCCGAATTTGATTCTGCGCACCACTTTGATTACCGGTTTCCCCGGGGAAACCGAGGAGGACTTTACCGAACTTGCAGAATTTGTGCGCGAAATTAAATTCGAACGCCTTGGCTGCTTTGCCTATTCCAGGGAGGAAGGCACCGCGGCCGCCGAAATGCCTGACCAAATTGACGACGAAGTCAAGCAGCACCGCATGGAGCTGATTATGGAAGAGCAGATGGGGCTGATGCAGGAATGGGGCGAAAGCTTCATCGGAAAGACCCAGCGCATTCTGGTAGAGGGCTTCGACCGTTACGCGGAGTGCTGGTTCGGCCGTTCTTACGCGGATGCGCCGGACATTGACGGCAAGGTTTTCTTTACGGTATCGAGCAAAAAGCCGAAGCCAGGCGATTTTATACAGGTCAAAATCACGGATTGCGTGGATGGCGACCTGACCGGCGAACAACTGAACTGAAGGAGGCGCCGTATTTGAATCTTCCCAATAAACTAACCCTTTTTCGAATGATACTGGTTCCGTTTTTTGTGGCGGCCGTTTTGGTGCCCACCCTGCCGAACCACTATTTGTGGGCGCTTTTGCTGTTCCTTATTGCATCGTACACCGATCATTTGGATGGCAAGCTGGCGCGCAAATATAATCAGGTCACCAATTTCGGCAAATTCCTTGACCCGGTTGCAGATAAAATACTGGTGATTTCCGCGCTGGTTTGTTTTGTTCAGCTCGGGTTTGCGCAGACCTGGTGTGTTCTTCTCATCATCGCACGGGAGTTTATTGTGACCTCTATCCGTTTGGTCGCGGTGGACGGGGGAAAGGTGATTGCCGCCAACAAGTGGGGCAAAACCAAAACCGTCAGCCAGCTGATTTCTATCTCCGTCATCCTGCTGCTGCAGTATCTGCTTGAGCTTTCCATCGGCAGTGCACTGCTTTTCCAGATGATCGGCGATATTACGATTTATATTGCCACGCTGCTGACCGTAATTTCCGGCGTTACCTATGTTCAGCAGAATTTCGCATTGATCCGCACTGCGAAATAATGGTTTGGAAAATATGTCTTATTGATTCATACGCTTCTTGTCCACCCTTTCGAAGCATGGTGGAGGCACATAGATTTTCTTGTGAAAAATGTGCAAGAAAACAGCCTTATAAATAGTAAACATATCATATAAGTATATAAAATTGAATATAAACGACAGCGAAACCTTCCGCCGAAGGGTTTACATTGCCGAGTGTTTGGTATATACTATTGTCACATTCTTTACGATTGTTAATATACTGTGTTATAGTATTGAATCGAAAAATGCGTTGAACGGAAGAAGTACCCGCAGAGGAAGCACCAGAGAGAAGGCGTCACCGGCTGAAAGCGCCTTTTGCAGAGCATGCGGCAAAATGCATCCGTGAGCAGGCGGAGGGAACCG
The DNA here is from genome assembly GCA_012839345.1 of Clostridiales bacterium. GTDB lineage: Bacteria > Bacillota > Clostridia > Oscillospirales > Acutalibacteraceae > Caproiciproducens. The sequence goes on from DUNN01000011.1 coordinate 44,895, forward strand.
GGAGCATTCCCCTAGTATCCCCGCACGGCAGGCACCGTTACCGGCCCCAAAGCGATAAAACGGAGTGGAACCGCGGCAAAATTGGCCGCCTCCGTCCCTTTTGGGGCGAAGGCGGCTTTTTGTGCGGGCGGATGATTTCTCGCTCCGTGGAGATCATACTGGAGGGTATTATGTTTCGTCAGCTAAAAGAAGAACTCGATTCCATTATTGACCGCGACCCCGCCGCAAGGTCAAGGCTGGAAGTGTATTTTCTGTACTCCGGGTTCAAAGCGGTTCGCGCTTACCGCCGGGCGCACTGGTTTTATCAGCACAACATGAAGTTTATTGCCCGGTATATTTCCCAGCGTGCCCGCCACAAAACGGGAATTGAAATCCACCCCGGCGCAAAAATCGGGAAGGGCCTTTTCATTGACCACGGCATGGGCGTGGTCATTGGGGAGACCACCGAAATTGGCGACAACTGCACCCTGTATCAGGGGGTAACTCTTGGCGGAACCGGCAAGGATCACGGCAAACGCCATCCGACTCTGGGGAACAATGTGATGGTGGGTTCGGGGGCAAAAATTCTGGGGCCGTTCCGTGTGGGCGACAACGCCCGCGTGGCAGCGGGCGCCGTCGTGCTGGACGAAGTGCCGGACAACGCTACCGCCGTGGGTGTACCGGCGCGGGTGGTCCGCCTGAACGGCCAGCGCATTGGTGACCTGGACCAGATTCACGTTTCGGACCCGGTTTCACAGGAACTTTGCCGTATGAGTTTTGAATTAGAGAAAATGCAGAAGCGTTTAAATGATATTAACTGCCTGAGAGAGACAAAATAGGGGGAAAGAATTTTTTCACCCGGACTTGGCTGATTGGCCAGATTTGGGTAAGAATGCCAACCTTTTTGAAAGGGCTTGCATCTTTGCTTAGAACAGGAAACCCGGAAAGGATATGAAATAAAATGGAAATTTACAACACGCTGACGCGCCAAAAAGAAGAGTTTGTTCCCATTACTGCCGGTGAGGTGAAAATTTACGCGTGCGGGCCGACCGTTTACAACTACATCCATATTGGAAACGCCCGGCCAATCTGCGTATTCGATGTGCTTCGGCGCTACCTGGAATACCGCGGCATGAAGGTGACCTATGTTCAGAACTTCACCGACATCGATGACAAAATCATTCGAAAGGCGAATGAAGAGGGCACGGATTACCTGACGGTTTCCCGGCGGTTCATCGACGAATACCGCACGGACGCGAAGGGCCTGAATGTCCGCCCAGCCACCATTCACCCGTTGGCCACCGAAAATATTGATGAAATTATTCAGATGGTTTCCGACCTGATTGACAAGGGATATGCGTATCCTGCGGAAAATGGCGACGTTTACTTCCGCACTCTGAAAGACCCGAATTACGGAAAACTGTCGCATCAGCCGCTGGAGGATCTTCAGGCCGGCGCGCGTATTGCAACCGGAGAAATTAAGGAAGACGCCATGGACTTTGCCCTTTGGAAGGGCGCAAAGCCAGGCGAGCCGAGTTGGACCTCCCCGTGGGGCGAAGGCCGCCCGGGTTGGCACATTGAGTGCTCTTCCATGGTGCGCCGCTATTTGGGCAAAACCATCGACATTCACTGCGGCGGACAGGACCTGATTTTCCCGCACCATGAAAACGAGATTGCGCAGAGCGAATGCTGCAACGGCGCGCCGTTTGCCAACTACTGGATGCATAACGGCTATATCAATGTGGACAACCGCAAAATGAGCAAGAGCCTGAACAACTTCTTTACGGTCCGCGATGTGGCGCAGCAGTATGGTTACGAGCCCATCCGCTATCTGATGGTTTCTTCCCACTACCGCACGCCCATCAACTACAGCGCGGAAATTATTGAACAGTGCAAATCTGCGCTGGAACGCCTGTATAACTGCCGCGACAACCTGGAATTCCTGATGAAGAACGTCCCCTCCGGGCAGAAAGAGGGCGAACGCGAAGTGATGCGCCGCCTGGAAGGATATCAGGACCACTTTATCGAAGCGATGGAAGACGACCTGAACACTGCGGACGCCGTTTCCGCACTGTTTGACCTTGCGCGCGACATCAATACCAATATCAACGCTTCCACTAATCCGTCCAAAGAGCTTTGCTCTTTCGCACTGAAGCTCTTTACCGAACTCGCGGATGTGCTCGGTCTGCTGTATCAGAAGAAGGAAGAAACCCACGACGAGGAAATCGAAGCGCTGATCGCACAGCGCGCGGAAGCAAGGAAGAATAAAGACTGGGCCACGGCCGACCGTATCCGCGACGAACTCAAGGCGCGCCATGTCATTTTGGAGGATACCCCGCAAGGCATCAAGTGGAAATTTGAATCGTAATCCGTGCGTTTCAGTTCAGTGAAGAAGGGAATCGGTTTGGCAAAGGACAACAATAAAACGAATGTGATGCGGATTTTGGATAAAGCCAAAATCCCCTATCGATTTTATTTTTACGACCACGAGGACGGAAAAATCGACGGCGTTTCGGTTGCACACAAGCTGGGGCAGAACGAAGAGCAGGTGTTTAAAACCCTGGTGACCCGCGGCGCAAGCCGAGAGTTTTACGTGTTCGTGGTGCCGGTGGCAAAGGAATTGGACTTGAAAGCGTGCGCCAGAAGCGTTGGTGAAAAATCGGTCGAAATGATTCGTGTGGATGAGATTAACAAGGTGACCGGTTATATCCGCGGGGGCTGTTCCCCCATTGGAATGAAGAAACAATTCAAAACCGTGATTGACCAAAGCTGCGAAAAAGTCCCCACCATGATTGTCAGTGCCGGGAAAATCGGCGCGCAGGTGGAACTGGAACCCAAAGCGCTGCTGGAGCTGATTGGCGGCTCCGTGGCGGCGATTGCGGAGGAATAACAGACTTACCGGCTGGTTTTATAAAATGAATCTGGGATTTCCAAAAGCGTGCTGCGGAATGAATTTTTATTCATTCAACAGCACGCTTTTTTCGCCCCGCGAAGTGGCTGCTCGGTGTTGCGGTTTCGTTTCCGACTCCTCTTTTTGACAGATACCGATTTTGTCTATTCCTTTTTTTCGTACGGCTGTTATACTGAAACTGTAAGATCGTTGTTTGATACTGTTTGAGGAGTAAGGTATGGAATACAGGCATAAATTTATGAGGGGAACCGTCCGGTCTATCATCAACAAAGCAATCAACGACATCCGAACGGACCCGCGCCGCGGAATCCGGAATTTGGCGGATTTGGGCGAGTTATTTTCCACTTCACCGGTACAAAGGAAATTTATTGCGCTTGTCCGGAGTGTGTTAAAGCATCCGTGCAATCCGTACAACGAATTGATAGTAAAGATGATTCGCAACGTGGAAACGGAATCTTTGCAGACGCTTAGTTTGAATTTCGGGTATACTGCGCTCAGCTACGGAGCGAAAACACTACGGAAGCGCCAAACAGAGCTCGGATGCCAGATTCCGTGGCTGCTGATTTACCGGTTCGACCAAGCGGAAAGCCAAATGGATGCCCGCGAACAGCTGCTTTCTCTGGTAGCCCAGGGGGCGGAACTCGGTATCTTTTCGTTTCTGCTTCAGCCGTCGAACGTACAAGACCTGGCAACAGCGGGCGAAATCTGCCGTGCCTGCCCGGAATGCCTGTTCTGCATTGCCGCTCCGGCGGCGCTTCTGGCACAGGGGCAGGAAGATTCGCTTCTGCAGATTCCCAATCTGCTGCTGATGGTGGAAATGACGGGTTCCCGCGATTGGCCCGTTTCCCAGTGGGAAGCGGTCGAGCACGTGTTTCACCGGCTACGGGAGGCTGAGCGCTGCTTCGGCTATTACGCCTATTACAGCGAAGAGGACGTGGAATTTTTCACGTCGCCTGGATTTACACGCCGCATGATCCAGAACGACTGCCTGATTGGGTCTTATATAAACCGCACCCCCGGCTTGGAAGCACTGGAAGACCGCGTTTACAGCTATGTGTGCAGTGAGCGAGGTAGAAACGGAAAACCGCTGTTTGTCATGGACTTTTACCGGGATATTGACTATGTGGCAAAATCCGTTTCCGGCGGGGACTATCTTGTCATTTCTGGGGGCGACGGCACGCCTCAGGTGGAAATCTCCCTTTTGGAAAAAATACGTGGCAATCATCGCCTGCAATCCGCGCAGTAAACCCAAGGATGAAAAGAAAGATACAATTTGTTCATGGTTCTTTCAGGAATCCGAAAAAAGCTTGCTTTATAATAAGTGTATTGTGAATTACGAAAGGACAGCTGAAGAATGGATCGATTCAGACAATGGATGATGGGACGCTATGGCCCCGATCAGCTTACGTACGCCCTTCTGATTGGATATCTGGTGTTGTATTTGGTTGCCCAGATTGCCCGTTTTGGGATTCTGGCCCTGATTGCCATGATTCTGCTTGTACTGGCAGTTGTGCGCATGTTTTCCCGCAACACAACCCAGCGGTACCGTGAAAATCAGGCGTTCCTCCGATTTTGGAATCCGATTTCCGGGTGGTTCCGCCGGATGAAGTATAACCTCCAGGATCGGCAGGCAAACCGGATTTTTAAATGCCCGAACTGCTCCAGCCGGCTGCGGGTGCCCAGAGGCCGGGGAAAAGTAGAGATAACCTGCCCGGTGTGCAGAACGCGGTTTATTAAAAAAACCTGATTTTGGCCTGCGAAAGAAAGCTTTCATAAACCAGATAAAATCCGCATTCCTTCAAAAAGGGGTGCGGATTTTTTTACCTGCCTGTAAAAAAAACGGTGCTGCCGAAATTTCGAAAATTGCGGGATAAATGCAGGACAGAGAACTTCGTTTTAAAAGGCAAATGCAAATTCTTGTATATTTAAACATTAATTTCGTATTTTCGTTTCTTTATTTTTCTAGAAGAGATTGAAAAACAAAGGGTAATTTTATATAATCATTTATATTCCGGAATAATTTCCTGCCCTTAAAGGCTCGCCGGAAAATGCTTCGTCTTAGGGGGGCGTTCGCAAATGGCGGACAGTAATCAAAATGAGATGGTAAAACAGTATGATGAACTGATTTGCAAGCTTCCGGGTGTACTGAATTCAAGCGTTGTATTTTCGGACAGGGGTCTTTCGGAAATTCATGTTCTGGCGGACGACAGCAGGGCGCCAAAGCAGATTGCACGGGATATTCAGTCTGCCATCAGCGCGCAGTACGGGACGAATATCGACCATAAGCTGATCAGCATTGCGCAGATCCCGGCCCAAAACCCGTCTTGTTCACGAACTCGCCTAATTTTTGAAGAAATCAATATTTCCAAAAACAAGGAGCGCTCCTGCGCTACGGTTACGCTGACCGACGGGGAACATTCCTTTTCCGGAACGGCTTCCGCCCTGAATGACCGGCTGGAAGTCAACAAAATGATCTGTCAGGCCACATTGGGCGCCGTTGAAAATTATATGAAGGAGGCCGTTCAGCTTTCCGTCGCCGACGTCAAGATGTTTGACCTAAGCGGGGAAAAGGCGATTGCGGTCTGTGTTGCGGTAAAAAGCCGCGGCCAAGTGGAACGCCTGATTGGCAGTTCTTTTCAGGGTGACGATGCCGGAATGGCCGTAGTAAAGGCGACCCTGGATGCGCTGAACCGCAGGATTGCGACGGCGTAAGGCCCCTTACGGATTGTTTTTTTATGTTGTTAAAAATCGGGTTTGCAGCAATCAGCACGGTACTGATTTTATAAGCGAAGCGGATATAGCCTGTTCTGCTAGCGTATGAACAGAGTCCAATACAATGGAGGGCTATATCGATGAAAGCAAAAATTATGACAGCCGCTATGGCAATTCTGTCTGTACTGGCTACCGCCGGCGCATTCTTCTCTTGGCAGTAATTTGAATTTTTGCAAACCCGATTTTTTATATTAAAGGGGGAAAGTATGAGTCAATCTTCTAAAATTTATGCCTGCTTTATTTCTACCATTGGACTTATTCTTGGCTCATATTGTACCTACTCGTATGTTCTATCGGTCATGGGAACCTCCGGCACAAAGGGGATAAAGGAAGAATTACTCTCCACTGCGGTCCTTTTTTTGCTTTATATTGTGTGCCGGTGCTTCCCCATTTATATACGCAGCGATTATGCGGTGGACATGTCGTTTATTTGCAGTCTGGCCATGCTGTTGTATCGGGGGCCGGCTGCCGCAGCGGCAATGGCGTTTGTCAGCACACCGTTTGTTGCGGTGCAGACCAGCATGGACCCGAAAAAATGGCACCACATCTTTAATGTTCCGTTTATCAAAACAGCATTTAACGCGGGAAATTATACAATATCGATTTATTTGGCCGGTTCCGTTTATCAAGCCTTGGGCGGAAGCATAGGAAAGATTCAGCTTCCCAGAATGCTGCTCCCCATGATTGTGGCGGCTTTTATGTTCTTTCTCTCAAACGGTGTAATTCTTTTGCTCTTGTTTTCGATTATGAACAAGGTTCCCTTTTTCCCACAGCTCATCAAGATTTTAATCGATTTTTTGCCGAATCTGGCGGCCGCTACTCCGTTGGGCTTTTTCATTGCATGGTGCATGACGCTGGACGGTGGAGCATACCTGGTGGTTCTTTTTATGCTGCCGCTCATGCTGGCCCGCTACAGCTTTGTTTTGTACCTGGATGTAAAAAATAATTATTATAACATGGTCAAAACGCTTTCCGCCGCGCTGGAAGCGAAGGACTGCTACACGGAGGGGCATTCCCACCGTGTGGAAATCTATTCGGAAAAAATCGCCCGGAAAATGCGGCTGTCGAATCGCTCCATCGAGGATATCCGGGTCGCCGCCCTGCTGCACGATATCGGAAAAATCGGGATTGACGACAGTATTCTGAACAAACCGGGCTACCTTACCCCGGAGGAGCGCAGTGTGATTATCCTGCATCCTCAGATTGGGGATAATATTCTGAAAAATGTAAAACTGAGCCATTTAACCCGTGAAATTATCCTGCACCACCACGAGCGTTATGACGGAATGGGGTATCCGGGTCATACCAAGGGAGACGAAATCCCTTTGGAAGCCTATATTGTTTCCGCCGCAGACGCTTATGATGCGATGACCAGTGACCGCCCTTACTGCAACAGCCGGCCTGTGGAACAGGCCATGCAGATTCTGAATGAGGAAAGCGGCAGGCAGTTTCATCCCAAGGTGGTAGAGGCGTTTTTACAGGTGCTGCAGGAAGAAAAAATAACGGCGGAGGAGCGAAAAGCGGTATGATTCTGCTGATATTTGCCCTTGTGGGAGGAGTGGCTGCGGTCGTAGAAAATCTGCGCCGCGGCACAAAACCGACGTTGGAGGGCCTGGTCTGCATCCGGGCGTTGTGGCTGCCGATCGTCGGATTCCTGCTTCATGGGCTGATCAGCTGGGCCCCGGCATTCGCGCTAAGGTTTGCGGGACCGCTGATGTCGGCGTACTATTTTTGCATCCTGCTATTTCTGTTTCTCAACCGGTGGGAGAAAATTCCTATGCTTTTTATGGCGCTGGGCTCTCTCTGCAATTTCAGCGTCATCGCGGCAAATGGGTTCCGCATGCCGATTTCCCCCCTAGCGCTTACCGTGTATCCGGGCATGACGCCTGAAGCAGTCTATGCGGAAAAGGTAAATTACTTTGTTGCGGTGAACGGGGCGAACCTTTATCCGCTTGGGGATATTATTCCCGTGCCGCTTGGCCGGCTGGGCGGCTTTGCAAGCGTGGGTGACCTTCTACTGGGGGTTGGGCTGATGTTGTTTTTATGGAAGGTTTTGGCGCCGCCGCGGCGGGAACAACCAAATTCTGCCGAAGCGGGGCAATAAACGGGCACTGCTGCAAAACGGATTAACAGAAAGAGGATACCGCAGGATGATGCAGATTCATTTTGCGGTACCCTTTTCTGTTTCCTCCACATACCGGTTCCCTTTTTGAAACGCATATGATACAATAAATGAATAGTTCCCATTTATTACGGATTGATAGGAAGAAAGAAGGAAAGCGAATGGACGCTGCGCAAAGACGGCAGCAGATTTTAGAACTGCTGAAACAAAGTACCACACCGGTAAGCGCAGGAAAACTGGCTGCTGAGTTCCATGTGAGCCGGCAGATTATTGTAGGGGATATCGCACTGCTCCGTGCGGCAAACGAGGAAATTTCCGCTACCCCAAGGGGTTATATCATGAACCGCAGTACGCCCACGGAGGGAATGATTCATACCATTGCATGCCGGCACAGCCGCGAGAACCTCGGGGAAGAGCTGTATACCATTGTAGACAGCGGCTGCGGGGTGATCGATGTGATTGTGGAGCACCCTGTTTATGGTCAGTTGTCCGGCCAGCTGCAGATTTATTCCCGCTTCGACGTCGACAACTTTTTGGACCGGCTGTCGAAAAACCATGCTGCCCCGCTCAGCAACCTGACGGATGGAATCCATCTGCATACGGTGCTGTGCCGTTCTGAACAGGCATACGAAATCATGCTGGATCAGTTGAGAAAAAAGAATATTTTATTTCAAAAATAGACTTGACATTCCGGACACGTTTCTTTAAAATAGTCATTACAGGTGTAAAGACACATGTAATGACTATTTTTATAAGAGGAAGGAACGGAATTATGAAACGTGATTCAAAACTGCAGACCATTACCATTGCCGCCCTGCTGAGCGCGATCGGCATTGTTATTCCTATGTTTTGCCCAAAAATCGTTTTGGAACCGGCTTCCTTTACCTTGGCAAGCCATGTTCCGGTCTTTATTGCGGTATTTATTTCTCCGGTTGTGGCGATTGCCGTATCACTGGTAAGCGCCGTCGGATTTTTATTTGCAGGCTTCCCGTTGGTTGTGGTATTGCGTGCACTGAGTCACCTGGTGTTTGCGACGATAGGTGCACTGATCCTGAAAAAATCCCCCAATGCCCTGCAAACTATGGGCAAATCCGCCCTGTTTGGCTTCTTCCTGTCCATCATCCACGCGGCCTGCGAGGTGGTTGTGGTCACGCTGTTCTATTTTGGCAATGGAATGTCAAAGGCTTATTACGCGCAGGGCTATGTCGTTTCGGTGCTGCTTCTGGTTGGGGTCGGTTCGGTGATTCACAGTATGGTCGATTATTCCATTTCCATGGTGGTTTGGAAGCCGCTGGTGAATGTCATCACGATTCCGGTCAGTGCAAAGGTTTTGCCGAGCCGCCGCAAGCCGGTTTCCGACCAGTAATCACAGCAGATATTAAAAATAATAAAGAACACGATTTGATAAATAAAACATAAAAATATGAAAAGCTGTCTGGCACTTCATTGACAGACAGCTTTTCTATATTACTCTAAAAACATTAATAAAATCGTAAAAATATCCAAAATTTTTATAAAAAAGAAAGTACAAAAGGTAAATAATGTGACATAAAATGCAGTTTTGCTAAAAAGTTTTTCGAATGACAGATAATGTTGTGGCAGTATGACGGTGATTTTATCGAGCCAATTGTTACAAGAATCACAAGAAAGTAGTATAATAGACATACCTGTGAATGTGAGCAGATTTTTGTGAAAAAAATGAGGGGGTATCTAATTGCAAGTTGCAGCATTCCTGATTTGTTTTCCGTTTATTGCAGCAGTTGTTCTTGCACTGATGAAGAAACACGGGAAACCAAGAAAATATGTCGTTTTTGGCAGCAGCGCCCTGATTGTGGCCGCCATGCTGTACTTTGTCATCGGGCTGTTAAGCTCGGGCAAAGCGGTGGAGTATCTCGAAAACACGCATACCATCGATCTCATAATGTTGATTGGTGAAATCTTTCTTATGTGTTTGGTGGTTTTCCTGTCGTTCCGTCATAAAAAATATTATGCGGCCCTTTTGTCTGTGGTGCAGACCGGCCTGATTGCCTGGCTGGATCTTTCCGGTGCGGACGAAACGGAAAAGTTTCACATTTATGCAGATAAACTCACAGTTGTTATGTGCCTCATTATCGGAATCGTCGGCACCATGATTTGTGTGTACGCGGTTGGTTATATGAAGGATTACCACTCACATCACACGGAATTTAAGGACCGTCGTTCCTTTTTCTTTGCTATGCTTTTTGTGTTCCTGGGCGCCATGTTCGGTCTGGTGCTTTCCAGCAATTTGACCTGGATCTATTTCTTCTGGGAAATTACCAGCGTCTGCTCGTTCCTACTGATTGGCTACAATCAGTCCGAACAGGCAATCAACAATTCCTTTAAGGCTTTGTGGATGAACCTGTTGGGCGGCTTGGGCTTTGCACTCGCAATTGCCTACTGCTCGCTGGTGCTGCATGTGTCGAACCTGGAGGAACTTGTCACAGCCAAACTGGCTGCGGGGGCTGTGTTAATTCCTGTGATTTTGCTTGCTTTTGCAGGGTTGACCAAAAGCGCGCAGATGCCGTTTTCCGGCTGGCTGCTGGGCGCCATGGTCGCTCCAACGCCGACTTCCGCATTGCTGCATTCCGCAACAATGGTAAAGGCCGGTGTGTATTTACTGATCCGTCTGGCTCCTGCCATGTGCGGAAACGCTGCCGGGTTCATGGTAACCACGGTGGGTGGATTTACATTCTTTGTTGCTTCTTTGCTCGCTATTTCGCAGAGCGACGGCAAAAAGGTTTTGGCGTATTCCACGATTTCCAATCTTGGTTTAATTGCCGCGTGCGCCGGAATTGGAATGCACGAAGCAGTCTGGGCAGCTATGCTGCTCATGATGTTCCATGCGGTGTCTAAGTCCATGCTGTTCCTGTCTGTTGGTGCGGTGGAAAACCGGACTGGCAGCCGCAATATTGAAGATATGCACGGACTCATTGTCCGTCTTCCTGGCTTGGCGTTCATCATGATCATCGGTATTGCCGGCATGTTCCTCGCGCCGTTCGGCATGCTGATTTCCAAATGGGCGGCTTTGAAGGCGTTCATTGATTCCAACAATATTCTGCTGGTTGTTTTCCTGGTATTCGGCAGCGCCTCCACGCTGTTCTACTGGACGAAATGGCTGGGCAAGCTGATTGCTGTGCCGCACCAGTCGGGTCACCTGACCAATACCACCAAAGTCAGCCAGTGGTTCGCCCTGATTACCCACGCAGTCATTATGATTGCGCTGGTCATTACGTTCCCGCTGGTATCGCATAGTTTGGTGGAGCCTTTCCTTGCGGATATGTTCCACAACACCGTGCCGGATATTATCAGCACCGGCAACATCAATATCATGTTGATGATGCTGTGCCTGATCGTGATTCTGCCGGTTGCCGCACGAATCCTTACGTTCGGTAAGAAAGACACACGCGTGTTGTCCTACATGAGCGGTGCAAACGCCGGGGACGACCGTTCCTTTGTGGACTCGTTCGGGAACAAAAAGGATCTGTACCTTGCCAACTGGTATATGGAGGACTATTTCGGCGAGAATAAGCTGCTGAAGCCTTCACTGATTCTTTCTTCCGCGGCAATCGTTATTGTTATGGTTATTGCGATTGGGGGTGCAATCGGATGAACATCTCCGTGGTGTCATTGTTGCTGTACTTAATTCTCGGCCCGTTTGCGGGCGGCCTTTTAGCCGGTATCGACCGCAAAATCACGGCTCGGATGCAGGGCAGAAAGGGCCCTTCGGTGCTCCAGCCCTTCTACGACCTTTACAAGCTGTTCAACAAACAGTCCGTTGTGGTAAACGATCTTCAAGATTTTCTAGTTGCCGGCTTTTTGGTGTTCATTATTTTTACCGGCTGCCTGTTCTTCTCCGGCGGCGACCTGCTGCTGGTGTTCTTTGCGCTGACTTTGGCAGGCATCTTCTTTGTGATGTCGGCCTGCTCGGCAAGTTCTCCGTATGGTTCCATGGCTTCCCAAAGGGAACTGATGCAGATGATGGCTTACGAGCCGATGGTGCTTTTGGTGGCAATCGGATTCTATATTGTAACCGGTAGCTTTGCCGTCAAGGACATCATCCATTTCAGCAATATTCCGGCGGTTGCCTATATGCCCGGCATTTACCTTGGATTTTTATGGGTGCTGGTCATTAAGTTCCGCAAGTCCCCGTTTGACCTCAGCACAACGCATCATGCACATCAGGAAATGGTCAAGGGGCTTACCACGGAGCTTTCCGGCAATATTCTTGCCCTGGTGGAAGTTTCCCACTGGTATGAAAACGTGTTCCTGCTGGGCGTAGTTGGCTTGTTCTTTGCCACTTCCGACTGGTGGAGCGCGATTGTGGTGATAGTAACCGTGGCAATTTCTTATTTCCTTGAAATTTTGGTTGATAACGTATTTCCCCGCGTCAAATGGGATTTCATGCTGAAAAGCACATGGATTGTTACCCTGGTCGCCGGGGTGATCAATCTGATGGTCATCAGCTTGATCAAGTTGAGATAAGGGGGCGGAAAATCCATGTTAAAAGTATCTAAGTCACCGTGGCTTCTGCACTACGATGGTTCCAGCTGCAACGGCTGCGATATTGAGGTGTTGGCTTGCCTTACGCCTCTTTATGATGTGGAGCGTTTCGGCATCATCAATACCGGAAACCCGAAACACGCCGATATCTTCCTGATTACGGGCGGCATTAACAAGCAGAACGAATCCGTTGTAAAGCAGATTTATTCCCAGATGCCGAATCCAAAAGTTGTGGTGGCAGTCGGCATTTGCGCCTGCAACGGCGGGGTTTTCAAAGATTGTTACAATATTATGGGCGGCGTTGATAAAGTTATTCCGGTTGACATTTATGTGCCGGGCTGCGCCGCAAGGCCGGAATCCATTATGGACGGTGTGGTGAAAGCCATCGCCCTGTTGGACGAAAAGCGTAAATCAGTTGGAAAGGAAGCGGCAGAATGACAGACGGGGAATTGATTACCATTACACTGAGCGACCTGGTGCCGAAAGTACTGCAGATGAAACACGACGGTTACCGTCTGGCCCAAATCTGCGCGGTCCGTACCAAAGAAGGATATGAACTGAGCTATTCCTTTGCCAAGGAATATGACATGGTGAACCTTCGCCTTGCAATCGGGGAAGACGATGAGGTAACCAGCATCAGCGATATTTATGAGCCGGCATTCCTTTACGAAAATGAAATGGTGGACCTGTTCGGCGTGAAAATCAAGCTGATTTCACTCGATTACCAGGGCAAGCTGTACCGCATTGCTAAGGAAACGCCCTTTAAATAAAGGAGGAATATACCATGTCTACCCGAAGCGTTGTACCGTTTGGGCCGCAGCATCCGGTTCTGCCGGAGCCAATCCACCTTGACCTTGTGCTTGAAGACGAAAAGGTGGTCGAGGCGGTTCCTTCCATCGGTTTTATTCACCGCGGGCTGGAAAGCCTTGTGGGTAAAAAGGATTTTAACGATTACACTTATATAGCGGAACGTATTTGTGGAATTTGCAGCTTTATGCACGGTATGAGTTACTGCGAAGCTGTGGAACACATTATGAACATTGAAATTCCGGAACGCGCCAAGTACCTGCGCACCATCTGGTGCGAACTGTCACGTCTGCACAGCCACCTGCTGTGGTTGGGCCTTCTGGCCGACGGGTTCGGCTTTGAAAGCCTGTTTATGCAGAGCTGGCGTCTGCGCGAAAATATTCTGGATATGGTCGAAGCTTCCACCGGCGGTCGTCTGATTTCCTCCGTCAATAAGATTGGCGGTCAGCTTAAGGATGTTCCGAACGACATGATTCGCGGATTTGTGGCCAAGCTGAAGGATATGGAAAAGGATATCCGCGAGATGACCGATACGTTCCTGAACGATTACACAGTCAATTCCCGTCTGCGCGGCGTTGGCATACTGACCAAGCAGCAGGCGCTGGATCTTGGCGCAGTGGGCCCGTTCATGCGTGCAAGCGGCATTGCCCTGGACACCCGCAAACGCGGCTACGCAGCGTATTCCAACATTGAACTGGAACCCATTACCAGCGATATCGGGGACTGCTATGCCCGCACCTATGTGCGTATTCAGGAAATTTTCCAGTCCATCGACATCATCCGTCAGGCCGCGGAAAAAATTCCGGACGGCGAGGTGGCAGTGCCGGTTAAGGGCTTCCCGAGCGGGGAATACTTTATGCGCGTGGAGCAGCCCCGCGGCGAGGCTATTTATTACGTGAAGGCCAACGGAACCAAGTTCCTCGACCGTTTCCGTGTGCGCACCCCAACCTTCGCCAACCTGCCTGGCATGCTGGAAACATTGAAGGGTTGTCAGCTGGCTGACGTTCCGATGATGATTCTGACGATTGACCCGTGCATCAGCTGCACCGAAAGGTAAGGGGGGTTCGTAATGAATATTTTTTCTTTTGCGAAAACAGAGCTGAAAAACCTGTTCTCCACGCCTGCAACCCGGGCCTATCCGCTGGAACCGCGGAACTACCCGGAGCGCACGAGAGGGCATGTTGTAATTGATATTAACACCTGCGTCCTGTGCGGCATGTGCTCCAGAAAATGCCCTGCAGATGCGATTAAGGTTGACCGCGCGGCGGGCACCTGGTCGATTGAACGCTTTGGCTGCGTACAGTGCGGCAACTGCGTGGTAAGCTGCCCGAAAAAGTGCCTGAGCATGGGCCAAGCTTATACGGAACCGGACGCACAGAAGCGTACGGATACCTTTACCAAACCGGCAGATCAGATGAAGCCCCCGGTGGCACCCGCGGCAAAGCCTGCAGCGGCTGCAGCTGCCAAACCGCAAAAGCCGGCGGAATCGGCTGCCCCTGCGGCGGAAGAGAAAAAGAATGCCTAAGGGATCCACTGATTTCAGCTATTTTAAAGCCGAAAAGATTCGTAGCTTTGAATGGGCTGTTTGATGATGGAATCAGCGGTTTTCTAGGGATTTTTTCCGGTTTCGGTTATCGGTGCGGATTTTCATGGCCGCCCGTGATCGAATCGGGGATTGCCGGAGGCAGTGCCATAAGGCAATAGAAAGTAAAGTATAGGAATACCATGACGCTATCAATTTTTGTTCTTGGCGTGGTGCAGGGAGTCGGTTACCGTCCCTTTGTGGCGCGCCTTGCCGAGGAGCTCGGCGTAAAAGGTACGGTTCGAAATAACAGCGGCGTCGTTGAAATTACCGCCGCCGCCGACAAACAGGCGATGGAGAATTTTCTCCATCGCCTTAAATCGCAACAGCCGTCCGGTGCACAGGTGGCGCGCGTTGTCGCCCGGCCGGTGCCGGAGCAGCAATTTGCGGACTTTCGGATTATCGAAAGCTCCCGCAGTAATGCAGAAACGCCGCTGTTCCCGCCTGACCTGCCGATTTGTGAGGACTGCCTGAATGAGATGAGGAACCCCGCCGACCGGCGTTACCGTTACCCGTTTATCAGTTGTGTGGCCTGCGGCCCGCGGTACAGCATTTTGGAAAGCCTTCCTTATGACCGGGAAGGCATTACCATGCGGGACTTTCCTATGTGCGGCGACTGTGAAACGGAGTATACCACACAGACGCGCCGCCGTCATGCACAGACCATTTCCTGCCTGGAATGCGGTCCGCAGCTTTTGTTTTCCCACGGCGAGGAA
Organism: Clostridiales bacterium; assembly: GCA_012839345.1. Classification (GTDB taxonomy): domain Bacteria; phylum Bacillota; class Clostridia; order Oscillospirales; family Acutalibacteraceae; genus Caproiciproducens. The sequence goes on from DUNN01000011.1 coordinate 60,305, forward strand.
ACGCGGAGCAAAGAAGACGCCCTGCAGAAAGGGATTTCCCTGCTTCAGAGTGGGGCGGTGCTGGCGCTGAAAGGAATCGGTGGGTACCAGTTTGCCTGTCTGCCCACGAATCCGGAAGCAGTGGAGCGTCTGCGTCAAATCAAGCGGCGCGATAAAAAGCCGTTTGCGGTCATGTTCCCAAACATGGAATCCATCCGTGCGGTGTGTTCCGTCAGCGAAGAAGAAGAAACGCTGCTCCGCTCCCCTGCAAGGCCGATTGTTCTGCTTGGGAAAAAGGCGGAACCGTTTTGCGACGGGGTGAGTGGCGAAAGCCGCTTTTTGGGGGCTTTTCTGCCCTACACGGGGCTGCATCAGCTTCTTACAGACGCGTGCGGCCCGTTGGTCATGACCAGCGGCAACCTTTCGGGCGAACCAATTCTCATCCGGGATGAGGACGTGCTGAATTTGGAGCCGGACCTGCTGGGCGGTGTGCTTTACCATACGCGGCGGATCGTAACCCCGCTGGATGATTCCGTTGCGCGGGTCATCTGCGGAACGCCGCAGTTAATCCGGCGAAGCCGGGGCTATGTTCCTGCACCGCTGTTTTTGGAGCAGCAGGCGGAAAAGCCGATTCTCGCCATGGGCGGCGACCTAAAAGCCTGTTTCTGTCTGATGCAGGGCGGGCGCGCCTACTTGAGCCAGTATTTCGGCGATTTGGAGGAGTACGCTTCGGAGCAGGTTTACCGGCAGAACTTAACCCGTATGGAACGGATTTTCGGCATTTCGCCCGCGGCGGCGGTGTGTGACTTGCACCCGGGTTACCGGACGGGCAAAATTGCAGAACAAACCGGCTTGCCGCTGCTGAAAATCCAGCACCATCACGCGCACGTTGCTTCAGTGATGGCGGAGTATGGGCTGAGCCATTGCCTGGGTGCGGCGTTTGACGGCACCGGGTACGGGACGGACGGCTGCGTCTGGGGCGGCGAGTTCCTGTACTGCCGGGGCACTTCGTTTGAACGGGTTGCCCAGCTCAGCTATGTCACGCTCTGCGGCGGCGATGCTGCGTCGAAGGATGCGGCATTAACCGCGCTTTGTTACCGGTTTGCGGCGGGGGAGGAAACGGACGACCCGCGCGCCCCCATGGTGCGCGCCGCGCTGAACCATCGCATCAACACGGCGGAAAGCTCCAGCATGGGGCGTCTGTTTGATGCCGTAAGCGCACTGCTGGGCATCCGAAGCTATAACACCTACGAAGGGGAATGTGCCATTGCGCTGGAAAACGCAGCGGCTCAGGCGAAAACACAGGAAATAATCCCCTACCCGTTGGACTTTGAGATCAAAGAGGATCGTGGTATAATGAAACTGGACCAGGTTGCTCTGGTACAGTCCATTGCAAAAGCCGTTCGTCAAGGCGTAGAAGTGCCCGCGATTGCACTGGGCTTTCATCTTGCGCTGGCCCGTGCCGTGCAGGAGGTTTTCCGTACGGTGCGGCGAAAAAACGGCGAAACGGTCGCTGCCCTCAGCGGCGGTGTGTTTTCCAACCGCCTGCTAACGGAGGAATGTGTGCGTCTTCTGACGGAGGACGGATTTACGGTTTATCTAAATTCCGATGTTCCCTGCGGCGACGGCGGAATTAGTTTGGGACAAGCATGGCTGGCGGCGCAGATGGTACCGGAAACAGACGGTTCTCAGTGGTCCCGAAAGGATGGTTGAATAAAATGTGTGTTGCATTGCCGGGAAAAGTAGTCCGTGTGGACGGAACTAAGGCACAGGTGGATTTTAGTGGAAATCTGGTTACCGCGGAAGCGGGTCTGGTAAAAATTAAGCCGGGCGATTATGTGCTGGTTCATGCGGGCTGTATTCTGCAGGTGCTTTCCGAAGAAGAGGGAAACAGCATCAGCGCATTATTTAAGGAAATCGAAAGCTTATGACAAAATATCAGGAATATCTGCAAAACTATGATGGTGAACCCATGCGTATCATGGAGGTATGTGGTACGCATACGGCGGCGATTTCGCACTGCGGGATTCACAGCATTCTTTCTCCGAAAATCAAACTGATTTCCGGGCCGGGCTGCCCGGTGTGCGTAACGGTAACCGCATATATCGACCGGCTGGTGGAACTGGCGCTGACCCCCGGCTGTGTTGTGGTGTCGTTTGGCGATTTGCTGCGGGTCCGTGGAAGCAGCCGGAGCCTGAACGACGCAAAGGCGTTGGGCGGGCAGGTGCGCATGGTGTACACACCGATGGATACCTTAAAGCTTGCGGCGGCGGAACCGGATAAAACCTTTATTTTTGCTGCGGTCGGCTTTGAAACAACCGCCCCGGTTTATGCGATGCTGCTGGAAGAGGCGCTTCGTGCCGGAATCCAGAACATTCGTCTGTTGACTTCGCTGAAAACAATGCCGCCGGTTATTGACTGGGTCTGCGCTAATCAGGGCGGCATCGATGGTTTTCTGGCACCCGGTCACGTGAGCGTTATAACCGGGAGTGAGATTTTCCGCCCTCTGGCAGAACGGTACTCCATTCCGTTCGTGGTTTCCGGCTTTGAACCGGAACAGATTCTGCTTTCGCTTTACGCTTTGGTGAAATGCAGGGGAATGGGCAAGGCCCTGAATCTGTATCCGTCCGTGGTCACCCCTGGTGGGAACCATACGGCACAGCAGTCGGTGAAAAAATACTTTATGCCGTGCGATGCTTCCTGGCGTGGAATGGGGTTGATTCCCGGTTCCGGACTATGTCTGCGCCCGGAATACCAGCAGTTTGATTCCGGCAGCGTGGCGCTGACGGAAGACCATGACGCTAACCCCGCCTGCTGCTGCGCAAAGGTGTTGACCGGCGCAATCGGGCCGCGGCAGTGCCCGTTGTTTGGCAAAGTCTGCACACCGCAGTCCCCGCAGGGCGCTTGCATGGTGTCCACGGAAGGCAGCTGCTATCAATATTATGTAAACAAAAGAGAATAAAGGGCAAATAGATGGAAAGGGAAATTGCTTTCTATATATTTCCAATTATACTTGGTATGGTAAAATATGGAAAGTGCTATTGCTTTACATAACTCTGCATCTGTAAAGCGTTACTCCTTTTCACACTTTATTTTGGGGCGGTTTTTCGCCTCATTCGTCAATTCCTTTTCCATTTTGTCGAACGAGTTTGGTGTTGAAATTTTATTCCGGATGCTCAGACCGGTATCTGCGAGAGGATGGTCATCAATATGAAAATTACATTGGCGCATGGAAGCGGAGGAAAAGCAACTTCAGAGCTGATTCATGAAATCTTTGCAAACCGGTTCAATAATCCGGTTTTGGCAAAGATGGAGGATTCCGCCGTGGTGCCTGGTGCGGAAACCATTGCCATGACAACGGACAGCTTTGTGGTGACCCCCGTGTTTTTTCCGGGCGGCAATATTGGGCGGCTGTCCGTATGCGGAACCGTTAACGATCTTCTGATGAACGGCGCCGAGCCGAAATATCTGACCTGCGGGTTTATTATTGAAGAGGGTGCCGACAGCGAGGCTTTGGCCTGCATTGCCGATTCCATGGCGGAAACGGCCCGCGAAGCCGGCGTTTCCCTTGTGGCCGGCGACACGAAAGTAATCGACGGCAAAGGCGGGGTGTATATCAATACAGCGGGCGTTGGTTTTGTTCCGCGCGGCCGGGTAGTGAGCGCTTCCCAATGTGAAACCGGCGATGTGGTGCTGCTTTCCGGTTATTTGGGGGAACACCACGCGGCGATATTAAGCTCCCGTATGGGCATTGAAAATCAGATTCAAAGCGACTGCGCGCCGTTGAACGAAATTGTAAACGCGTTGTTCCGTGCAGGGGTGCGGGTTAAAGCGATGCGCGATGTGACGCGCGGAGGGCTTGCCACCGTGCTGAACGAATTTGCGCAGTCCTCTGGCTGCTGCATAGAGCTTGAAGAAGACCGGCTTCCGGTTTCTCAGGCGGTAAAAGGCTTTTGCGGAATTCTTGGGCTGGACCCGCTTTACATGGGAAACGAAGGAAAGCTGGTGGCGGTCGTGGAACGGGAAGACGCCGAAAAAGCGCTGCAGGCCATGCGCTCCGCCCAATACGGAGCCAATGCCGCCCAAATCGGAAGTGTCATTTCCGGGCAGACCGGAACGGTTTTGGTGAAAACCGGAATCGGCGGAACCCGAATTGTCACGGAACTGTATGGCGAGGGTTTGCCGCGTATTTGCTGATGGATAGACGATAAAAGCAGGAAAAAGCGAGGATGCTTTTTCCTGCTTTTATGTTTTTTCCGGGGAATTATTGGTGCTGGTTTTGCTGCTTTTCGTGCCTGAACTCATTCGGGCACGGATTTCCGCGCCAATCCACGTGGCGATCGGCAAAATGATTTCATAAGGAACGGAAGAGATGGCGCCATATGGAATAAAATTGAAAAACTGCTGCAAGTCCTGGTACAGTAACTGCATTAATGTGATGATAAGAATTGCGCATGAAGCGGTAAAGGCTTTGTAATTCGGTAGTTTGAAAATGTGACTGAGTCCTAACGACGAAGCATACAGGCATACGCAAAACTTAATAGAGCCGTTCAGCATTAGATTAATACCGATTAATACTTCAAAACGGGAAAAGAATTCTTTTAGCGATATAATGCTGACCGCTTCATAGGATGGAAAGTAATACATGTTGGTGGAAGGGCCTAATATGGCTACGTTCCGGATCGCTACAATAATATAAATAATGGTGTTGAAAACGAGAGCTTTCAGAAAAATTTTTTTAATATTTTCTTCTGGCCGAATATTAGAAATAAGGGTGAGGCACAGGACTGATTCTCCAAGCGGAAGAATCAGTCCGATGGCTGAAACTTTAAGGATGGTAGGAAAATCGGAATTCATTACGGGAAGCATGTTGCTGAATTCCATATCTTTGAATCCCGCGAAAAAAGTGAATAAAATAATAACAATCACGAGCCAAGTGTATTTTGCAAGGCGTGCGATATTTTCAGGGCCGCGTGTCACGACCAGAGCGCCAACCAGAACCATAAACGCAGCGGTGATCAGTTCTGGTGTTTCAGCCATATTGACCACACGGATAAAAACAGCGAAAATCTTGGTCAGCTGGCTGGCAAGCAGGATGGCGTACATGATATAAATGGCCGTAATAATATGCCCAACTAATTTACCGAAAACTGCGTCATTGATTTCAAACAGATTTTTTCCAGGATATAGCTTTATTAGTCGGTCATAGATGCAAATTATTGGAAGAAATAAAAGCGCAGAAATCAGAAGACAGATCCAGTAATCCTGTTTCACTTCCTTGTTGCTGGCGGCGACCACCAGACTGCCGGTCCAGAACATAAACAGGATGCTCTGCATTTGTTTTCTTGTAATTTTTTGGTTACTCATAATACTACCTCATGGTATCTTCAACATGGATTGAATCGCGTGCTGTATCACTGTGGTAATGGCAGGAAACTGAACCCCCATCACAATCATAATGTTTACAATGAGAGTGATGAGATAAACCGGGATAGAGAAAAACAGCCCTTTGGTTTTCTTTTCTCGAATCGCTGGGATCAGATCTGTGAAGATTAACACAACATAAAAAGCGCCGATTATCAAATAATTATCCATTTTCACTCACCTTAATTTTGTCCTTTGTAACGCCGGTAATGTCAATTTTCACCTTGGCGGTAACATTGCATTTTACTTTTGTAAATTCCTGATCCCACTTATCTTTTACTATATTCCAATAATCCGGATGGTACTGACTTATTGTTTTTCCAAAGCAGAAAATATCGCATCCAAAGTTTTTCTGGGTTTTTTCAATAAGCTGTTGAATCCCGCTTTCCAGGTATTTTTGAGCAGAAGCTTCTGCTTTTTCAATTCCGTCCCGTGTAACATAATTTTTTACGGTAGTGTCTTCTGCAAGCGAGGCTTGCACTTCTACATTGATATTCATCGTAACCTGGTCGCCTTGAATCTCGGGGGTTATTTTGGTTTTACTGCCGAAAATCTCGAGCGTAATATTTTGGCCGTCGTTTTCGGGGCTGAATACTAACAGGCCGCCCTGCACTTTATTTCGGACAAATGAAAGGAATTTCGTATCTTCTCGTTTGATATAACCAACCAGCTTGTCTTTTTTAAAAATGGCGGATCCATCCAGTTCGACGGTTTCAAGTTCGCCCTGCTGTATGGGCTTAATGGTCGCAAGAACCAAAGCACAGCCGTCGCCGTCCAGAAGATTAACTGCTTCGTATAGCTGAATGTTTGGGGATTCGGAGAGGTTTTCTTTGCTTTCTGAAATTGCTTTCCAAATGTCCAGTGAAATCAGAGTACTGGAGATCCCTTGTCTCTGAAGCATTTCGCCCGCAGTGGGTGCGGTGGATACGACCGGAATCATGGTAATGCGCAGTTCCTGGTCACGAAGCACAAAGTCAAAGATAGGCGCCACACCGCTTGCAGCAAGATCCTTACTGATTACCAAAATTTTTGCATCCGGGAAATACAGCCTCCGTTCGCTGTCTGCGATGGCGTTTCGCATCGCTTCAAAGATTGTTTTTCCTTGGGTGATTAAATATCTCGGCTTGGGTTGCTGCTCTTTCGGGTCCAGAAATTCAAAGGTCACTTTATACGGATATCCATTTTTCCCTTTGTCCACTGCAAAACCGGTTACAATAGCGATCTCTTCCAGTTCACGGTAGTTCCAGCAGCCGGTCATGCACAGCATGGAAACGGTCAGCAAGGCCACCAGAAATACTTTCAATGCTTTCATAGGGAATCTCCTTTGCTGGAATTGCGTATTTTGTTCGGAGAAAGATACTTCGGCCTTGTAATCATATTCTTCCATGAAGTGCGGTGAAGAATATCCTTTCGATCTTGTTGGTCATTCGAATAGGCACTGGTCAAAATCGGTACACCAAACGAAGTAACACTGAAAATGTAAGCTAAAAAGGCCAGCATTCCAAACATGTACCCATATAGCCCTATCAATCCGCTAAGGAACAGTAAAATGAAGCGCAGTGGAACGCCAATGCCCTTAATTAAAGGAACCATTAATCCGGCAATTCCGGTGACAGCTACAATAATAATCAGCGGCGCGCTCACAATTTTTGCCTGCACAGCGGCTTGTCCAATAACCAGAGCGCCGACGATGCTTAGCGCTGTTCCCATATTGCCCGGCATTCTGGAGCCGGACTCCCGCAGCATTTCAAATATGACGAGCATAAAGGTGCCCTCCACTATGGTCGGGAAAGGGACGCCCTGACGGGCAGCGGCGATACTCATAATCAGGGAAGTTGGAAGCATTTCCTGATGGAAGGTAGCGAGGGAAAGGTACAAAGCGGGCATGCTGATAGAAAAAATAAAGGCGAGAATACGCAGTATACGGTTGATAGAGGCAAACATGTAATTGATAAAATAATCCTCATCACTCTGAAAATATTCAATAAAGAGATGGGGAACGGTTAAAACCACGGGGGTTCCGTCTACTACCAGCGCAACGCGGCCCTCCAGCAGTTTGGCGGCGATAACATCGGCCCGTTCCGAACTGCCAATCGTTTCAATGGGAGAATTCGGTTTATCCTTAATAATTTCACTGATATAGTTCACGTCTAAAATGCCGTCAATATTAATTTTTTGCAGCCGGGATTTTAACTCTTTCAATACTTCCGGCGCTGCAATTCCGTCAATGTAGCAGATGCAGGCGTGCGTTTTCGTGCGCACACCCAAGTTTAGATATTCCATTTTGAAATCCGGAGTACGAATGCGCCGCCGTAGCAGGGAAAGATTCACCATAAGCGATTCGGTAAAGCCCTCCCGCGGTCCTTTTAGAATTCTTTCATTTTCCGGTTCCTCAATGGAGCGGCTCTGCCATCCCTTTGTGTTCAGCACCAGAGCCTCCATAAATCCATCTGCTAGAAGGACGGTGTCGCCGTAAACAATGGCTTGTACGATTTTTTCCATGTCGGTGGTTTTTTCTACGGTATCGGAAAGCGTAATATTCTTTGCAATCAAATCGATTAAATCCGGTTCTTTTTTATCCGGGCGATATTCTAAAAGCGGACGGATGATATCCTGATTGATTAGCCGGTTATTTACCATACCGTCACTAAAAAACAGACAGAATTTTATTGCCGGGTCGGTCGGTGTTTCCAACTGGCGCATCGTCAGCGTATCATTATTTTTAAAAATGGTGCGGATTAGCACAATATTGTCTGTCAGGCTGGTTGTTAGCTTTGACTCTTCCACAATTTGACTGCTCAGTTTGCCGGATTCCAAAAAAATCGCCTTCTTTTCGTCAGTGTGATTTCTTCATGAAATGATTGCTGCTGAAATAATAATATTTACGAGAAAAAGAAAATTATTCATAAGGCCGTGTCAGGCGGCGGGCATTTAATCATTCCGAAGCAAGGCGGCGACGGCATATTTGCATAAAAAGGCACAGCCGAAAACGGTGCTTTCGCGCCATTCGGGCTGTGCTCTTTGCATTTTGAACGAAGAAAGTTTACTTTAGGCTTGCTTGCGACATGGCGTAAATTCTGAGAAGAAAGAAAACCACCACATAAAACAGGGCAGGAAAACCGTTCCCATCGTTTTTTCAAAGAAACACCGGAATCAAGACTGGTGTTTCTTGGTTCCTCCCAACGTTTTTTACAAACGGGGCCTAAGTATCGTTATGTTTTTTATATTTCATCTTGGTTGCCATGCCACCCCGGATATGCCGCTGTGCTTTATTGATTTCAAGTATCTGTTTTACTTGCCGGTACAGCTGGGGGTCCACATATTTTAATCGCTGTGAGACGTCTTTATGTACGGTGGATTTGCTGACCCCGAACTTTTTCGCCGCGCCGCGAACGGTGGTCTTGTTTTCAATTATGTATTCGCCGAGCTCCACGGCGCGCTCCTCAACAACACCTTTCACTGTTACACCCTCCAAACAAATCCGATTGCTAAATAGGTATGCTTGGAAGGGGAAAAATAGTACAACAGATGCCTGACGAAAACAGCATGTTTTAGGCAGGAAGAACGGGAACTGGTGTCGGCACCCACGGAACCAGTGTAGGCCGGAGCGAATTTTGGGGAATTCTTGGTTATAGGAAGGAAAGTTTGTCATGGCAGAGCTTTGAAAAGTTTATCGAGTACAGGTTGGAAGTGAAGCTAGAAGCATGTCGAATGAGAAGCAGCAGCCTTCTGGAGGACCAAATTTATCAAATGAATATTTATACAATGCGTGCTCTCTTTTAAGGAGGTACAAGAAAAATTTTGCAGAAATTGAGGTAATATTTTCTAAATTGATGCAGTTTTAATTTCAATATGTAATTATCTTTCTTGATTTATTTTGTATAATTGTTATCAAAAATGTAATGAGGACGGAGACAATGTGAGTACAGCCTAAAAATAAAATGGAAGCTGAATGAATCCTGGAATGAAAACGATTTGAATTAACAGTAGCATGTCGATTAAAGCAATTTGCTATTTCCCATGAGAGTAATGTATAAAATATCTTTTAGAAACTAGAAACCAAAATAAAATGAACGAAAACCTTGCATAATAGTCTTTCATAGTCCGTTAAAACGGAGCATCTTGCCTTGGAGAACTACCTTTAAAAAGTCAAAGGTGGCTATTTGGAAAAATTCAGGTTTGCAGAGCATCGAAAAAACTGCAAATGGGAAATAAGCAAGCATATGCTGGTGAATTAAAGTACACCGGTTCTCATCGAGGAGGTTTTGAATACCAGCCAGAAATTGAATTAACTTATCATATATGATTCTTTCAATCTGGCAAGAGAGGGTAAACAACAAGTGAAAAGGCAAATCCGTCGAAAGGCGGAGACGCAAAGCCGCAAGTCTAAAGCAAACAATTGCTATGATCGTTGGGCCGCCGATAGATTAATATGGATTAAGGAACGGACGCTCATAGTTTACTTGCGGCTTAAACCATATTACAGTATAAAGTAGGCAACGTAAGGCTTGCTTACTTTTTTTATTTCTATCTGTACTTGTGAAAAAAACGATTTGTCCTGGTAAGAAATTTGAATCAATGAAATTACGAGGTACGAGTAAAAAACGGGCGTTTGAAGATAGAAATAAACAGAGAAAGGAGTCAGAAAAATGGCTGAGTATTTTACGACAGAAGACATTTACTACAAAGAAATACTATTACTAAGCAAAGGTCAAAAAATAACAGATACCGTTTTAACAAAGCTGAAAAGCCTTGGAACTTATCAACCGGAAGAACTGGTTGATTTTGATAATCGGCAAAGGGCCGTTCTTGCTCCGATATCCGAGAAATTCAAAGCCAAAATGAATATCCATGACGATTGTATTCTAGAGCGACCGAATAAGATATTACATACGATCATCTTTGAGTCTAAAACCAAACCTTGGTGGATCTATGTGAATGCATTGGCGAATTACGTGGACTGGCTCTATACACATTCGATTGATGTTGCCCTGATTTCGCTGATGATAGCGGAGAACCTGGGATGCAGCGATGAAGAACTTTTGGAGATCGGCTTGGGTGCTTTTTTGCATGATGTAGGCGAATTGCTAGTTCCAAAACCCATCCTGCAAAAGCCCGGCCCTTTAAACAACGTCGAAATGGATTCTATACGGCAGCATTGTGAATTGGGCAAAAGCTCTTTGCAGCCATATGGTGTATCCAAAGAAGGCCTGGATATCATTCTACAGCATCATGAACGACTCGACGGCAGCGGATATCCGGAAGGGCTCAAGGACGATGAAATATGCCGCGGCGCTAAAATCGTAATGATCGCCGACGCTGTGGATGCGATTACATCTGGCCGACCTTATAAGCAGCCTACTCAAGAAATGAAGGATGCAATCACAATACTAAGAAATGACGAAGGAAAATACCATCCAGAGTACCTTACTTGGTTGGAGAACATACTGCAATAGAGTTTGCAATATTGCATTACTGTCCGCTGCCAGATGCAGTACAGAATATAAGGTATCCTCAGTCTTTCCATGAAATAGACCTACTGATGCGAACGATAATGGTTCGAGAAAGCAACACTACATAGGTACAATCGAAAAAAGGAAGCATCGCTGTTTTTCAGCGATGCTTCCTTTTGCTTTTAGTCCACTGTTGCCACTAGTTCGATTTCAGCCAAAACGTTTTTTGGTAGTGTTTTGACCGCAACACACGAACGAGCCGGTTTTGAAATAAAGTACTTGCCATAAATCTCATTAAAAGCAGAAAAATCATCCATGTTTGCGATGAAGCAAGTTGTTTTGATTACATTTTCAAAACTGCTTCCAGCTTCCTGAAGTAATGCGGCAAGGTTTTTTATAATTTGCGTAGTTTGTGCTTGAATTCCATCGGGCACTTCTCCTGTTTCAGGGTTAATCGGAATTTGCCCCGATGTATAGAATATTCCGTTGACAATAACCCCCTGAGAATATGGGCCAATGGCACTTGGAGCTTTTTCTGTGTTAATTACCGTTTTCATTCTCATTCTCCCTTAATTTCCTTTTTGAATTTTTGATATATCGATAGATGCTCTGTTCAGAGACATTTAATGCCTCCGCTGCAACCATTACCGCTCCCTTCATTAAAAAGAGTCCTTTTGCCTGCATTTCTGCAACAATATCCTGCTTTTCCTGAACGGATAGCTGATCCACAGAATTGGATTTTGTATGCTCCTGAATGATGTTATTAGTCATATCCTCTAAGGAGAGGTTAAAATTTTCCCGAATGTATTCATCCTGTGGAATGGTCAAAAACTCACTAATCAGGTCTTTTGCTTTTAGCAGTCCGCTGATATCAATATTCACGCAAAACAGGCCAATCAATTTACCTTCATTTGTTATAAAGTATGTTGAAGAACGAAATGTCTTTCCATTATTCCCTTTGCCAATGTAATTGCATACATATGGCTCATTATGATAATCATGATTGCTGACCAGTTCCAGCGCGTAATCTGTAATGGGCCCGCCAACTTTACGGCCGGTGAGACTGGGTTCCGTAATATATAGGATGGATTGTTCTGCGTTGGACAAGTCTGAAATTACCACCTCACAATAGCTTCCAACTGTTTTCGAAATGAATTCAGCCATAGGAATGTACTGCATCAGTATTTTCTTACTATCCATAACAATGTCCTCTCACTTTACCAATATGATAATTTATTTTTATTAATACGACTTTACAAACCATATTATAACAGAATAATCTTGAAAAATCAAAGAAAAAATAATAAATTTTTATTATTTGTTTTTAGGAAAAAGACTTAATATTATAGGAATTATTCTTATTTTTATCGAATCCATTGTTGAATTTAATATTTTTAACATTAATATTGCAATAATTTTATTGCTAATTTTTGTTGAGATAAACAAACTTAAAAAAATAATTTATCATCCGTTGACAAGATAAAAAAATATTATTATACTTAAGTCACAAGTTTCGGACAAATAATTGTATGTTGTGAAAAGAGGCTATTTTTTATGACGCAATCCAATTCTGAGTATAAAAAAGATTCCAAACTGATTACTGCTCATTATGCGGAAAACTATGAGCATTATTACAACGCAATCGTGCCGCCTATTTTTATGAACTCATTAAATGTTTTTGAGCACATTGATGCGTATTACGATTGTGATACCAAGGATATCAATACATACGTTTATGGCAGAGTGCAAAACCCAACGGTTCGTATTGTGGAAGAAAAAATCGCCGCATTGGAGCATGGCGCGAAAGCTGCACTGTTTGCTTCCGGTATGGCCGCCACAACTACAGCGATTCTTTCTACATGCAAAATGGGAAGCAACGTTGTTTGTTTAAGAAACGCATATGGGCCGGTAAAAACATTTCTAGATAACTACTGTGTAAAACACATGGGAATGACCGTTACTTATGTGAAAGGTGATTTGCTTGAAGAATACGAACAAGCGGTTACTGATAAAACAGATTTGATTATGTTGGAAAGCCCGTCCTCCGTTGTCTTTTCTTTGCAGGATATTCGCGGCGTGGTAAAAATCGCTCACCAGCATGGTGCCAAGACGATTATCGATAATACATTCTGCACACCGATTTATCAGCAGCCTTTGGACATGGGTGTCGATCTGGTCATGCATACGCTTTCCAAATACATGGGAGGCCACAGCGATCTTATCGGCGGAGTTCTGGCTTCAAAAGATGAGGACTTAATGAATTACATGCTGGATCAAAGAGAGCTGATCGGCGGCATCATCGGGCCTGTGGAAGCCTGGTTGGTATTGCGCGGACTGCGCAGCTTGGAAGTGCGGGTCGCACAGCATAATCAAACAGCGCTGAAAGTTGCAAAATACCTTGAAAATCACCCCAAGGTGAAACGGGTCTATTATCCCGGTTTGAAATCACACCCGCAATATGAACTTATGAAAACTCAACAAACTGGAAACACCGGTTTACTAAGCTTCGAGATAAATGGTACGGTAGAACAGGCAAAAGCCGTTGTTAACAACTTGTCGATTTTTAAAATAGGAGTGTCATGGGGCGGTTTTGAAAGCCTTGCATGCATGCCGCAGCTTCGCCTCGATGAGAAAACCTGCAACTGGTTGGGAGCTGGTCAGGGTATTATCCGTTTACACTGTGGCTTGGAAGGGGCTGAAAATCTAATCGCGGATCTTGCTTCAGCCCTTGAAAAGATATAAATGTGGATTTGAGTTGAATCTGAACGTAGGAGGGGGAAAAGGTAACCGTGGATAAGAAAAAAACTTTTAGGAGGAAATGTATGAAAACCAGAAAAGTCGCAGCTTTCTTGGCCACTATTATGGCAGTTTCATCAACTTTTGTAGGTTGTAGTAATGGGACGAATTCTAGCAGCAATAATGCGCAAGACAATTCAGGGAACGTCACGATTACAATGGTTGAATCTTTAACCAGTCCTGAACGTACGGCAGTGCTCCGCGAAATTGCCGATAAATATCAGGAGTCGCATAAAGGGGTTACTGTTAACATCATTTCTCCTCCACTCGAAAACGCAGATACAAAAATCACTCAAATGCTTCAGGCACAGCAGGATGTTGATATTGTCGAAGTACGTGACAGTACCTTAACTCAGTTTGCAACAAACAAGTGGATTGCAGCGCTCGAAAAATACGTGGATCAGTGGGATGAAAAAGATACGCTCACGACTTCCGCCAAAGAGGCAATGAAAACATTCCAGAACACAGATTATCTCATTCCTTATGGATTCTATCACAGAGCAATCTTTTATCGGAAAGACTGGTTCCAGAAAGCCGGTCTGGAAGCACCGAAAACCTGGCAGGATATCTATGATGCGGGCAAGAAGCTGACGGATGCTTCCAACTCGAAGTACGGATACTCCTTCCGTGGAGGCTCAAGCGGCTATCAGTATGCCGACACATTGTACTGGAGCTACATAGGTGTGGAAGAGCTGGCAAATCCAAATGCAGGCTACTATACCAAGGAAGGCAACGGTAAGACCATTTTTACACTGCCTAAAGTAAAGGAAGCATTACACTTCTACAAATCCTTGTTCAAAGACGTTTCCCCGAAAGATTCCGTTGCATGGGGATTCTCTGAAATGGTTCAGGGCTTTGTCGGCGGTACCACCGCGATGCTGATACAAGATCCTGAGGTTATTGCCACATGCTCCTCCAGCATGAAAGACGACGAATGGGATATGGTTGCGTTCCCCGCAGGACCTTCCGGAGAAGCTGTGTCGCCGAATGGCTTTGCGGGATGGGGGTTAACTTCCTTCAGTAAGCACCCCGATCAGGCCGCTGATTTCCTGCTCTTCCTGTCGAATTCGGAGAACAACACATATTTCGCGAAGAAGTATTCCACGATCCCGATTCATTCGGATGCAGCAGAAAAAGACAGCTATTTCTCAACTGGTAAATTCGCACTTTATTTGAAAACAGAAGAACAGCCGGACGTATATAAATATGCAATTCAGCCACAAATGTACGAAGCATTTGCACAGTACAAAACAGAAGTCGATAAGAAATATCAGCAGTATTTGAATGACACAATTACCGACGATCAGCTGCTGAAATGGCTGGATGAGTTCTGGACAGAGGCATACAAAGCCGAAGGCAAGAAATGGTAAACTAGCAGAGCTCTCTATAAAAGCCACAGAGTGGTCATATCGACCACTCTGTCTTTTTCATAGAAGAGAAGCGGGGGGTTACAATGAACAAAAAAATTACGCTGAAACGAAAAAATGGTCTATTTATTTTTCTAATGTTATTACCTGCTGTTGCCTTGCCCTTAATCTTTACCTACTATCCTATGATAAAAGGAGGATTAATGGCGTTCCAAAGCTATAATCTGGTAAACATTAATAATATAAAATGGATTGGGTTCGATAACTTTACAAATTTGTTTTCTGGTTCGGAACAGGATGACTTTAAATTAGCGCTGTGGAATACTGTTAAGTGGGTGTTTATTTCACTTGCCTTTCAGTTTTTAATTGGTTTTGCCTTAGCACTGTTGCTTAAAAAGAAGTTCCATGGATCAGCAGTTTACCAGGGCCTGATTTTTTTTCCGTGGGCCGTCTCGGGATTTTTAATTGGAATTATGTGGCGCTGGATGTTTAACGGTACGTCAGGCGTCATTAACGATATTTTGATTCGTATGGGCATCCTTGATCAGCCGTTTGGATTTTTAGCCAACACATCTACTTCTTTGGCGTCCGTAATCGTCGCAAATATTTGGTACGGAATTCCGTTCTTTACCATTATGATTACTGCTGCGTTGCGTGGGGTTGCTCCGGAATTGTATGAGGCAGCTGACGTTGACGGTGCAAATGTTTTTATTAAATTCTTCAAAATTACAGTTCCTTCTATTAAATCCGTTTTAATGTTGACGGTCTTATTGCGCGTCATTTGGATTTTCAACTTCCCAGATTTAATTTATTCTATGACAAACGGAGGTCCGGGCGGATCCTCCAACATCATCACCTCGTTAATGATGCAAAAGGTACAGAGCCTGGATTACGGTGCTGCATCGGCAATTGGACTTTTATGTATTCTGTTTTTGAGCGTCTATACCATCATTTATCTGCTGTTTACAAAGTTTACAGATTCGGAGGAATAAGGAATGAAAGGACATCAGGCAAGTAAAGCAATTGGAAAAACAATTAAATACTTATTCTTATCATTATATCTGATCATTGTTATTTTTCCGTTTCTTTGGATGCTGCTGACATCATTAAAATCCTCTCAGGGTGAAATTTATGCATTTCCTGTGAGATATTTACCGCAGGCTCCTTCCTTTGTGAATTACAGTTCTATGCTATGGAAAGGCAATTTCTCACGTTATATGCTCAATTCCTTTATTGTTTCGGGCATTGCTGGGGTCGGGTCTGTATTTATCGGAATTTTAGCGGCATATGTCATTTCCCGCTATCGGTTCAAAGGCCAGGGAGCCATTCTGTTCTTCTTTTTATTTACACAGATGATTCCTATGTTCATTATGCTGGCACCTCTTTATCAGATGCTTTCCAAGATGAACATGCTGAATAATATCTGGACCCTCGCCCTTCTCTATGTTAATATGATGATACCATTTTCGGTTGTTACACTTCGAGGATTTTTTTCAGGGGTTTCTTCTACGATAGAAGAGGCTGCCCAAATTGACGGCTGTGGAAGATTGCGTGCGCTATTTAATGTTATTGTACCTATTATGCTGCCGGGTATTGCCGCTACATTCATTTTCGCTTTTATCAATTCCTGGAACGAACTTTTTATGGCCATTATGTTTATCGATGTAGACCAGTTCAAAACCATTCCTGTTGGATTGAATGCACTCATTTTAAAGTACGATATTAAATGGGGTGAAATGTCCGCTGGAGCGATTATGGCACTAGTCCCAACGATTATCTTATTCTCATTTGCACAGAAATATATGGTTGAAGGTCTATCCGCAGGAGCGGTTAAGGGTTAAGCTAAAATAAAATCATATAAAACAGGCTGTTACAAAGTAAAAATTTGCAGCAGCCTGTTTTCACATTTAAGACTCCCCTTCATATGCGAATGCTTGAATAACTTATTTGCTCTGCTGCCGAAATTGATTGGGATGGTTTAATGAAATACTGGTTGGTAGATCTGGTACAGGATGGATTCTATGCAGAAAATCTCAAGAATCCGCAGAGCTACCGCATTCGCTATCGGACTTATCCGGATGTGTAGGAGTGAGAATAATATGTCCGGCATAACAGTTTCAGAAATTCTCAAATTAGACGGTTAATGGAAATTCAAATTAAAAATTGGATGGTTATGGAACAACCAAGAGCAACAGAAAATCCTCCACGGAAATGGCCTGTTTCATAGGTACTTGGGGGTTTACCAATTTCGATATTTTTTATTAGGAATTATATGGTAATATTCTTGCCATTTATATAAAATTGAGATAAAATGAAAAATATGTAAAGTGAGTGGTGTGCTTGAAAAAAGTTCTTTACTGTGCTTCTACTATTGAACATATCAAAAATTTTCATATTCCGTACTTAAAAGCCTTTCATGATAACGGATATGAAGTATGGGTTCTTTCAAATAAAACCGAAATCCTACCATATACAGAATATGTAGTGGCATGCCCACTTCAAAAGAACTTTATCAGTGTTACAAATATTAAAACGATTTTTACCATTAGAGAGTTAATAAGAAAACAAAATTTCGATATTATAAGTACACATACCACCCTAGCAAGTGTAGTTGTTCGGGCAGGTATTATGCTATTAAAAAGAAGACCGAGGGTCTTTAATACATGCCATGGCTATCTTTTCAATGAAAAGGATGGTTTAAAAAAATGGCTGTATCTCCTGCCAGAAAAAATTTGCGCTTCCGTTACAAATAATGTAATGGTTATGAATCATGAAGATTATGAGATTGCAAAAAGACATAAGCTTTATAAAAACAACCTATATTTTATTAAAGGAATGGGTATCGATTTATCTCAGTTTTATCAAGCATCACAACATGAAAAAATGGTACAGCGCATAGCACATGGTTATTCTGAAAATGATTTCTTATTTGTTTATGCAGCCGAGTTTTCAAAACGTAAAAATCAAAAGTTGCTCATAAAGGCTTTTGCTAATGTATGCGGAAAGATGCCTAATGCTAAGCTCTTATTAGCCGGAAGCGGGGCACTTTTAGAGAATTGTAAAAAACTTGCTGAACAATTACATATAAACGGACAGATACGCTTTTTAGGATATGTAGAAGATATGCGGAGCTTATATATTATGTGTGATGTTTCTGTAACAACTTCAAGAATTGAAGGGTTACCTTTCAATGTTATGGAGTCGATGGCCTGTGGACTGCCCGTAATAGCAAGTGATATCAAAGGACATAGGGAGCTTGTGGAGGATGGAAAAACAGGCGTTTTATTTAAAAGCGAGGATAAAAATATAACCCAATTAGAAAATGCGCTTTTAATGTTGTATTCATGTCCAGATAAGCGCAAAACATTTTGTAATGCAGGAATTGAAAAAGTTAAAGAATATGCATTGCAAAAAGTAAAAGGTCAAATTGAACAAATTTATGCAATAAATGATCGAGGGAATCTATGATAAATTTTCTAAATAGGAAAGAAAATACTTCGTTTTCAGATGGTAAACAAGCTGTTTCAGACCAAATCAATCTAAAAAAAGTTTGTGCTTTTATTTTATCAGGATATATTATTTTAGCGCTCCTTTTCTACATTTTAGCCGGGGAGCAGCTGCATTTTCGCAGTTCCAGAGGAAATGTTAAAATGCCAGTGCCAAATTTCGGCACTGTGGAAATGGTAGCAGGAGCTAAGGTTGAACAGACTTTTACGCCGAACATACAGCGCTTTAAACAGGTTTCTGTTACATGGGGTACTTTTGGCCGTCGCAATAAAGGAACAGTTTTGATTGAATTGTACAATTTGAAGGATAACAATAAAATTCTATCGCAAACGGTTGATGTTTCTAAGTTGACAGAGGGAGCCGTTACTACGGTGGCTTCTGAAAAATATTTAGAAAACCTATACGGAGTTCCGCTGCTTCTTCGGATTACTTCCCCGGATTCTGTTACTGGCAGTGCCGTTTCTCCAATGATGAAGACAGATGCGGAGCCCAAAGCGGGGCAACAGTTGTATTTGAACGGCAAGGCAGTCAATGGGGTACTGGCCTTTTCTGCAGAAGGGCAGGATTACATCTGGCTTGGGTTACACTACTGGAAATTTATAGCTTCTGGTGGTATTTTGTTGGCGGCCTATCTGATTTATATCCTGATGCGGGCAAAGAGAAAGCAAAAAAGTGTTCTTCTGAACGCTCTTGTTGCTATGAAAAAGTACCGGTTTCTGATTCATCAACTGGTCTCTAGAGATTTCAAAACAAAATATAAACGTTCTATTCTCGGCGTATTCTGGAGCTTCTTGAACCCGTTGCTGATGATGGCTGTACAGTATTATGTTTTTTCAACGATTTTCAAAACAGATATTGTTTTTTACCCAGTGTACCTGCTTACAGGTATTATTATGTTTAACTTTTTTTCTGAAGCGTGTGGTATGGCCCTTACTTCTATCCTAGGAAATTCCAGTCTAATCACCAAAGTTTATGTACCAAAATACATTTATCCATTGACGCGTACCCTGTCTTCTTTGGTCAATCTGGCAATTTCACTGATTCCACTGTTTGCGGTAGTGTTCTTTTCTGGTGTGCCATTTACACAATCCTTCTTACTGTTTCCATTTTTTTTACTATGCTTGGCTGTTTTTTGTTTGGGGTTGGGAATGATGCTGGCGGCCGGCATGGTGTTTTTCAGAGATGTACAGTTCCTGTGGGGTGTTTTCAGTATGATGTGGATGTATGCTACGCCTATTTTCTACCCTGAAAGCATTTTGCCGGACCAGTTCAAGTTTGTGTTGCAGATTAATCCACTTTACTATTTTATAACCTTTGCCCGTACCTGCATTATCAACGGTATTTCACCGGAACCGATTGCATATGTTCAGTCGTTTCTGCTTGCGCTGGGAATGTTACTTGTGGGAGCTTTTGTTTTTAAGAAAACGCAGGATAAGTTTATCCTGTATATTTGATTAGGAGCAGTGCCATGTCTGAAAATATGATTGAAATACAGAATGTATCCATGCGGTTTCGGTTTGCCAATGACAAGATTATGTCCCTAAAAGAGTTTGTGACTGCAAAACTACGCGGAAAGCTAGCTTACAAAGACTTTTGGGCACTGAAAAATGTTTCCTTTGATGTTAAAAAAGGAGAAGTAGTGGGAATAATTGGCCGAAATGGAGCAGGGAAAAGTACATTGCTGAAAATCATTTCTAGCATTTTGAAGCCAACAGAGGGAACTGCGATTTGCCATGGGAATGTCGTCCCTATGTTGGAACTGGGCTCTGGATTTGACGCCGATTTAACAGGTCGTGAAAATATTTTTTTAAATGGTGCCATTCTAGGATATACAAAGGAATTTTTGGAAAGCAAATATCAGGAAATTCTGGATTTTTCAGAATTAGGACAGTTTATTGATATGCCGATCCGCAATTATTCTTCTGGGATGATGATGCGTCTAGCATTTTCTATTGCCACGTTAGTTAATCCGGAAATCTTAATTGTGGATGAAATTCTTTCTGTTGGAGACGAGGCATTTCAGAAAAAAAGTTATGCCCGTATGATGGAACTAATGAGTGGCGGCACAACAGTCCTTTTGGTATCTCATGATTTAGAGCAAATTCGCAACATGTGTAGTCGTGTTGTTTGGTTAGAACACGGTAGTGTACATATGTTTGGAAATGCGCAGGAGGTCTGTAATGCCTACTCGCTTTAATGACTTTTCGGATGTCCGGCTGTATGTAATATATCATAAAAACATGATTATGCCGGAGATCCCTGCACTAACTTTTTTACGTTCTGATTTACATGAGAAGGACAATATTGCAGACAAAAAAGATTACTGTGAACTGCGAGCTCAATATTATGTCTGGAAAAATCAAAAATCCGACTATGCCGGATTTTTTCATTATCGCAGGTATCTGGAATTCACAGAGGAAAAACTTGTTCATTTGCCGGCCGGGAAAAGGCCTGTTCCTTATAGAATTCAGCGCTTTCCTCAGAGAAATCAGTATAAAGAGAGGGTGTTTGGATCCATTATACCTAAATTTGATGTGATTGCGCCGGTATGGGAATATACAGGAATATCTGTATGGGAACGCTATGCGACTGCTTCCGGACAACGAGGAAATGACCTGAAGCTAGTATATGATATTATCCGTGAAAAATATCCAGCTTATTTATCTGCCGCAAATGAATATCTGGATGGAAAAGGCGAATATTACGGTAATATTTTTATTATGAAATGGCAATGTTTTGATGATTACTGCCGGTGGCTTTTTGGCATTTTAGAAGAATTTGATAAAAAAGTGCAGAACCCCTTGCCCAGAACAGATGGATATTTGGGGGAGAGGCTTTTTGGAATCTATTTCACCTGGCTGTACCATCAGCCTGGAATGCGGTGTGCTGAACTGCCGAGGATTCATTTTTATGAATATGATGATAGAAATCATGCGTTTTTGTGTGCGAAATTTGTCAATTTTTTTCTCCCGCCTGGCAGTAAAAGGCGTGCAACGCTACGGCGTTTTGCTGTAAATTAAAATGATTTTGGAGGATTAACATGAGCGATATTAAAATTTTCGTATCACACCGGATTGATCAGGATAGTGTTACGATTGACAATCCGCTTTACGTGAATGTACGCTGTGGCGCAGTTTATGATAAACGTTCTCCTGAAGAAATCGGCGGCATGCTAGGGGATGATACCGGGGATAATATTTCGGGAAAAAGATATTCCTTCTGCGAATTAACGGTTCAGTATTGGGCTTGGAAAAATGTTGAGGCTGATTATTATGGATTGTGCCATTATAGGAGATATTTAAGCTTTTCTGATATAAGATTCGAGAAAACAAATGTATATAAACATGTCGTTGAGAATATTATCGATGAAAATTTCATTAAAAAATTTCGATTGACAGAAGATAACATGCGTCAGAAGATAGAACAGTATGATGCAATTTCTTTAATTCCTATGCGTCTGGATAAGATTAAAAATGAACCTAAACGTACAGTGCTTGAATCATTGAAAGAAAACAATACGGTATTCCCTTTTGAAGTTGTAGAGAGATTTATTAAAATTGCCAAATTGAAATATCCATTTCTTAAAGAAGATATAGATGCTTATTTTAATGGGTATACTTGGAGAGGATTTAATTGCTATATTATGAAAAAAGATATTTTCTTCGAGTATAATGAAATGCTTTTTGATATACTTTTTGCTTTGGAAAAAGAAATTGATTCTACATATTATAGTCAAGAACAGTTACGTGTGCTAGGATATATGGGAGAGGCCTTTTGGGGAATATACTTTCATTACTTGGAGCGTCAGAAAATTTTTCGTTTAAAAGAAATGCAGCTTGTTTTAATTCAGAATCCACAACGCCATGAGGAGTTAGAACCTGCTTTTTCTGATATCAATATTCCAGTTGTTATGGCTTCCAGTAATGAATATGTACCTTTTCTTGCTGTATTATTAACATCAATTAGGCAAAATTCATCTCCACAGTACAATTATGATATTATAATTATAAGTAGTCATATTAGAAAGCACAATCAAAAATTAATTAGACAAATATTTGAGGACAACGAAAATTTTTCAGTTCGCTTTGTCGACGCAGATAGATATTTAAGTGGACGTACATTTCATACGAGTATGCATGTCACAGCGATGACATATTTAAGACTTGCTATGTTGGATTTGCTGAAGAAATATGATAAAGCAATATATTTGGACTGTGACATGGTTGTGAATGTAGATATTGCAAAATTGTATTATACGGATATTGAAAACTATATGATAGCAGCTGCCCGGGATTCCGTAATGGCAGGTTGGTGCAACGCAAAAAATAATTTACAAGGGGAATACAATAAGAAAGTAATTGGATTAAAGCGCGATTTTGAATACTTCAATGCTGGTGTAATTTTATTAAATTTAAAGGAATTCAGAAAAAAATTTACGACAGAAGAACTGATGAATATTGCTACTTCACGCAAATGGAAGTGGTTTGATCAAGATGTACTTAATAAAGTATGTGAAGGCCATGTAAAATTTCTTGATAATAGATGGAATGTAATGAGTCATTTGCACGACTTTGATTATCAGCTTGCTGAATTTTTTGCACCAATGTCAATTTATCAAGATTATTTAGATGCATTGGAAGACCCTTGGATTATTCATTATGCAGGACGTTGTATTCCTTGTTTTGTACCACCAGTTGACCTTGCAGAATATTTCTGGAAATATGCAAGGATGACTCCATACTATGAATTGATTCTTTCAGCTATGTGCAATAATCAGTTTGGCGCGTTAGTCGATCACCGAACAGGTGCTCGCAAACTAGCCGACAAGCTTTTACCCAAAGGAAGTCGACGTAGGGAATTTGCAAAAAAGCTATTACCAAAAGGTTCTCGCCGCTGGAACTTCTGTAAGCAAATCTATTTTATCATTCGTCCAAAGTACAGACCGAAAAAGCAGGAGGATGACGAATTGGAAGACATCGCGTAAAGATGGTGCTCTGAAAGATGATTAACATTCGAATTTTTGTATCGCGCCGATTGGATATCGACAGTTTGAATATTTCTAATCCTTTGTACATTCCAGTGCATTGCGGAGCTTTTCGTCAATCAATTACTTCCCCTTATCTCGGGGATAATACCGGCGACAATATTTCTGAAAAGCAGCCATATTATTCTGAACTGACCGTGCAGTATTGGGCATGGAAAAATCAACAGGCAGATTATTACGGCTTGTGCCATTACCGCCGGTATTTATCTTTTTCGGACAGACGATACCGTACAAATGAGCAAAACATGGTTGTAGAGCCTATATTATCACCGGGAGCAATTCGGCGGCACAAATTGATGGATAGTAGTAAAATGCAAAGCGTTATTAGTAAATATGATGCTATCGTATCAGAAAGCGCTGATGTTACGAAGATTCCCATTCCAAGTGGTGGATTTCCAAAAACAGTCCGGGAACTTTGGGAAGGACATAACGGAGTCTTTATTTACAAAAAGGATTTAAATGTTCTTTTGCAGGTTATACACGATTTACATCCGGAATATATGGATTCTGCGTTGAAATATCTGTCTGGTTCGGCGCATAGAGGTTATAATTGCTATATTCTACGGCGCGATTTGTTTTTTACAATGTGCCAGTTCCAATTTGATGTTTTAGATGAATTAGAGCGCCGTATAGATATAAGTACATATCAGGGAAATCTGAAACGGGTTTTCGGATATATGGGCGAGATCATGTATGGTATTTATATTTATGATTTGCAGCAGAAGGGTATTTATAAAGTGCAGGAACTTCAGTTGGTTTATTTTGAGGAAACACGACAGCTAAAGAATTTTATGCATAGGGTTTGGTTGATCGCATTAGCTTACCTAACATTTGCATTAAGACACAGTTCCGAAATTATTTTACCCAAGGGTTCAGTAAGACGAGAGAAGGTAAAGAAATTTATAAAGCGTTTACGCGGTATTTAAAATGAAAGTGAGTGGATTTTGATGAAGGCAGTCATTCTAGCAGGCGGATTTGGTACGCGTATCAGTGAGGAAAGTCATTTAAAACCAAAGCCGATGATTGAAGTTGGCGATCAGCCGATTCTCTGGCATATAATGAAATATTATTCCTATTACGGAGTAAACGAGTTTATTATTTGCGCGGGCTATAAGCAGCATGTGATCAAGGAATACTTTGCAAATTATTATCTTCACCGGTCTGATATTACTTTTGACTTTACGAATCATAACCATATTACCGTACATAACAATGTTGCTGAGCCATGGAAAGTAACCGTTGTAGATACCGGCTTAAACACGATGACTGGCGGACGAATCAAACGTATTAAAAATTATATCGATGACGAGCCATTTATGATGACTTACGGAGATGGCGTTTGTGACGTGGATTTGGACAAGTTATTGGCTTTTCATAAGAAGCATGGAAAGTTGGCAACGATGACAGCGATTCAGCCTGGTGGGCGTTTCGGGACGCTGGAAATAAAGGATGATTTTACTATTTCAAGGTTTGCGGAAAAACGGAAAGAAGACGGTGGCTGGATTAACGGTGGATTTATGGTACTTGAGCCAAAGGTAATCGATTATATTGAAGATGACAGTACTACCTTCGAGAGAGAGCCACTCGAAAAACTTTCAGAAGAGGGACAATTGGTTGCTTATCAACATGACGGATTCTGGCAATGCATGGATACTCTTCGTGACAAAGAAAAATTAGAGTCTTTATGGATGTCTGGAAAAGCGCCCTGGATGAAGTGGTAAGGAGAATACAATGACAAATTTAGAATTTTTTCGTGGAAAAAGAGTGTTTGTAACCGGCCATACTGGCTTTAAAGGGTCTTGGCTTTGTCGTATTCTTTTAAATGCTGGCGCTGAGGTTACTGGATACTCTTTACCTGCACCTACTGAGCCAAACTTGTTTTCTATGGCGGATTTAGAAAACAATATGAATTCTATCATTGGAGACATTCGTGATGAAGCAAGTTTAAAGAAATCCTTTGACATGGCGCAACCGGAAATTGTTTTACATCTGGCTGCACAACCTATTGTTCGAGAAAGCTATCAATCACCTGCCTATACATACGAAACAAATGTGATGGGTACGGTTAATATTCTGGAATGTATCCGGCAAAACACCTGTGTGAAAAGTTTTTTAAATGTAACCACAGATAAAGTATATCAAAACAATGAATGGCATTGGGGATATCGTGAAAATGAGCCTTTGGACGGATATGATCCGTATTCCAATTCAAAAAGTTGCTCTGAACTGGTAACCCACAGCTATAAAAACAGTTTTTTTTCGGATGGTTCGGTAGCAATCAGTACCGCACGCGCAGGAAATGTTATTGGCGGCGGGGATTTTGCTAAGGACCGTATTATTCCGGACTGTGTGCGCGCTGTGCAAAAAAAAGAAACGATTATCGTAAGAAATCCTCACTCTACCAGACCATATCAGCATGTACTTGAACCGTTGTTTGCGTATCTAATGATTGTGCAAAAGCAGTACCAAGATAGGAAATATGCAGATTGGTATAATGTTGGTCCCGATGAATGTGATTGTGTTACAACAGGAGAATTGGTTGATTTGTTCTGCAAAACATGGGGCGAAGGAGCATCATGGGAGGATCGATGGACAGGTGGCCCACACGAAGCAAATTTTTTAAAACTGGATTGTTCTAAGATTAAAGCAACTTTTGACTGGAAGCCTACTTGGCATATCACGGATGCTATTGAGAATACCTGTAATTGGACAAAAGTATGGCTTTCTGGGCAGGATATTCCATCTGAAATGGATCGGCAAA
The DNA here is from genome assembly GCA_012839345.1 of Clostridiales bacterium. GTDB lineage: Bacteria > Bacillota > Clostridia > Oscillospirales > Acutalibacteraceae > Caproiciproducens. The sequence goes on from DUNN01000011.1 coordinate 86,636, forward strand.
TTAAAGAATATAGGGAGAAAATGCAATGAAAAAAGTTGTTATATCTGGGGCAAATGGTTTTGTCGGTGGAGCCGTAACCCGCGAATTAATTTCGCACAACATAGAAGTCATAGCATTGGATATGGAGGGTTGCAGCGGAAATCTGCCCAAGTCTCCTTTAGTTACTTTTATCCCGATGTCTCTGGATAATCTAACTTTGCTAAAGGATAAAATACAGGTCGGTTGTTGTGATACATTTTTTCACTTTGCTTGGGCCGGTTCCGCTGGCTCCGCCCGTGCGGATACAGCTCTTCAATTAAAAAATGCTCAATGGACAATAGACTGCTTGCGTTTCGCTAAGGAACTTGGATGCAGAAGGTTTATATGTGCAGGCAGCATAATGGAACATGAGACCATTGCTGCTGCGTTTTCAGCAGGCAATAAACCTGGTCTGGGATATATTTATGGAAGTGGTAAATTGGTAGCACATACCATGTGCAAATCGGTAGCTGCCGACATTGGTATGGATTTAGTATGGGCACAGATTACAAATGCCTACGGCGCTGGGGAACGTTCTCCTCGCTTCGTGAATACTACTTTGCGCAAAATCATTCATGGGGAACCGTTGCAATTTACTGCCGGTACACAGAACTATGACTTTGTTTATATCGATGATGTGGCACGTGCATTTCGTTTAATTGGAGAAAATGGGAAACCGTTTTGTGAATACATTATAGGTAGTTCGAATGCTAAACCTCTTAGAGAATTTGTATTGGAAATGAAATCAGCGGTAGCACCGGAAAAAGAGTTTATTTTCGGAGATATACCATTTACCGGAATTAACTTACCGCTTTCTGCTTTTGATTGTTCCAAAACAGAAGAAGATACTGGATTTAAATCTCAAATAAGCTTTGCAGAAGGCTGTAAGCGTACTTTGGACTGGTTGAAAGAGGTGGAAAAATGATGCAAAAATTTTCTTTTCAACAAACTGATATTAACGGCTTGATTTTAGTTAAGCCTTTTGTGGCAGAAGACGTTCGCGGTTATTTCATCAAAGACTACTCTCAGGAAGTGTTTGAGCAAAATGGAGTAACACATGACTTAAAAGAAGTATTTTATACGAATTCACATAGAGGAGTGATTCGTGCATTGCATTTTCAGCGCGAAAAGCAACAGCCTAAATTGGTTCGTTGCGTATGGGGACACGTCTATGATGTAGTAGTCGATTTGCGCAAAAATTCGCCTACCTTTAAAAAATGGCTTGGTTTTGAACTTTCAGAAGAAAACAAAGATGAGTTGTTGGTTCCTGCTGGCTGTGCTCATGGATATTTAGTATTGGAGCATTCTGTGGTTTCATATAAATGCGCGGAAAAGTTTTATGGAGAGTACGATGATGGTATCAAGTGGAACGACCCGGAAATCGGTGTGAAATGGCCGCTCGAACGTGTAGATAATCAGATTATTTTAGCAGATAAAGATAAGAATCTTCAAACATTTTCAGAGTTTATGGAAAAGTACGGTGGCTTTTAAATGGATTATTTAGTAGTAGGCTGTGGTCTATCTGGTTGCGTGGTAGCGCGGAATCTAGCCGAACGGGGTCATAAAGTTACCATATGGGAACGAAGGGATCATGTTGCGGGGAATATGTATGATTATGTGGATTCATATGGTATTTTAGTACACAAATATGGTCCACATACCTTTCACACCAAGAAAAAAGATTTGTACGATTATATGTGTCGCTTTGCTAGCTGGGAAGATTATAAACTTACCTGCATGGCTGAAATCGATGGTATCGTAACGCCGACTCCGTTCAATTTTCAAACGATTGATGATTTTTATGACCCTGAGCAAGCAATGACACTGAAAGCGCATATCAAAGCAGCTTTCGGGGATAGGCAGACAGCGACTGTGGTGGAAGTGATACAGCATGAAGACCCATTAATTCGAGCATATGGCCAGTTCTTGTTTAACAAGGATTACAGCCTGTATACCGCAAAACAGTGGGGTGTATCGCCTGACAAAATTGATGTCAGCATTTTGCAGCGTGTTCCGTTACGTTTTTCTTATGATGTAGGCTATTTTGATGATGAGTATCAGGTTATGCCTCGGTCAAGTTATACGGATTTTTTCAAGAGCCTGATAGACCATCCTAATATTACAGTCGAATTCAATATTGATGCGGCTACGCGCCTTTCAATCAAAGATTCTCAACTGTTTCTTGATGATCAGGCCTGTCCATGTCCGGTTGTTTATACGGGAGCTCTTGATGAACTATTTGACTGTGTAGTAGGACCACTGCCCTACCGTTCTTTACACTTTGAATGGATGCACGAGGACATTGAAAGTAAGCAGAAAGCACCTGTGGTTGCTTATCCGCAGGCGGAAGGATATACCCGCATTACTGAATATAAAAAATTGCCAGTACAAAAGGTAAGAGGTACTACTTATGCGGTAGAGTATCCCCTACCTTATCATAGTGGCAGTCAATCAGAACCGTACTATCCAGTTTTAACTGAAGAAAGCAAACGGCAGTATGCCAGCTACAAGAAATTAGCCAATAAGGTTGATAACCTTTATTATTGCGGACGTTTGGCAGACTTCAAATACTATAATATGGATCAGGCGCTAGAACGGGCTTTGGAATTATGTAATATATTATAAGATTGTAAGTATGATAAGAATGAAGAAAAATGTAGCCAGGTTCTGTCACCTCCATGGCTTTCTCTTTCTTCCGCCGCAATATAAACCGTTAATTTATGAGTCATGCTCACTTATGCCAAACTTTCTCCACACCTTTATATAACTTAGCCGGGCGCCACGGCACGCTTTTCTAGAAATCCGATTGTTAAAAAAGTATGCTTGGGGAAAATTGTGTAACAGAGACTGCACCGAAAGAAATGCTTTGAAAATTTGATAAAGCATAACCCGATCCAAATTTCCTTCTTGGTTCCTTTAAATCCAGAGGAAGAAATAGAAAGAGGCTTGACGGCAATCCAGCAGCCTGATATTATAAAATTAAGTTGCGCGGCTGTTGCGCAAATAGTTGTAGATTTTATTTGGAATATGAGGCGTCAAGCAGTATGAGCCAAAATGGACAGCGGTCATACACGATCGGTGATATCGCAAAAGAGTTGGGGGTTAGTAAAACCACCATATCCCGTGCCATTTCCGGAAAAGGTAGAATCAGCAAGGAAACTCAGGAACGCGTTCGACAATTTATTATCGAACACAATTATCAGCCGAATATCATGGCCAAAGGACTTGCACAGAATAAAACCTTTAACATTGGACTTGCTATGCCGGAGGAGTTCGGAATTGGGGACCTTCCTTTTTTTCAGCATAGCGTAAATGGAATCTGCCAGACAGCAGCGCAAAACGACTATGATGTCATCTTGTTTCGCATTACCAGCGACAATCTGTCGCAGATGAAGCGAATTATTAAAAATCATAAAGTCGATGGAATCATTCTCACCAGAACACAATGTGACGATTATCCGGTACGGTTGCTCAAGGAAAATGGGATTCCTTTTGTGGTTATCGGTTCTTCCTTGGATACCGAAGTGACGCATGCGGACAATGACCATATCAGCGCGTGCAAAATGCTCACCGAATTGCTGCTGAACCGTGGATTGAAGCATTTTGCGTTGATTGGCGGCAACATGGAGTACTTTGTCAATAAAAGTCGGCTCCGTGGCTACCAGATGGCCTTCGAAGAGCATCCTGGAGAAGAAGTTACCAGTGTCACCTATTTGAACGTAATCAAGGAGTTTCAAATTGTGAAAGCAGTCGATGACGCGTTATCGGTCGGTACAGACTGCATTGTCTGTATGGATGATTTTATCTGTTCCCGTGTTGTTGCGCAGTTAAGCGAGCGATCTGTCCGAATTCCGGACGATGTATCGGTTGCTACGTTCTACAGCAGCATGCTGTTGGAACATAATAATCCGCTGATTACCGGCTTGGAATTTGACGCGGCAAAAATCGGCGGAATTGCGTGTCAAATGTTGATCGATATATTGGATGGAAAGCATGTGAGCGACTATGTAAGCCCCGATTACCGTCTTTTTATGGGCAATTCCGTCAAATAGAGAATAAAGAGGCAACAAAAAAGTGCTGCAGAAAATGCGGCACTTTTTTGTTGCGCTAGTTGCGCAAATGAATTCAATGGCAGTTGTATATATTTCATAAAATAGTATTAAATTGGTTGTGTAATATAGAATGTTGACACATTATTGATCTGGTGATATATTATAAAAGGACAACCGGTTGCGCTATAGGCAATCGAATGGACCGAATTATTTATGAAGGAGACAGTGAGTATGAAAAAGGTCATCGCGATGTTGCTTACTCTCGCTCTGACTGCCGGGTTACTTTCTGGGTGCGGCCAGGCTAACAGCAACTCATCCGCTGCTAGTGCAGCCACAAGCGCACCCTCATCTACAGCCGACACAGCAAGCCATAAACTAACCGTTTGGTGCTGGGATATGAATTTCAATGGTGCTGCCATGAATAAAGCCGCTGAAATTTACAAGAAGACCGACCCGAATTTTGAACTGGAAGTGGTCGACCAAGGGGACTGGGATACTGTTCAGACAAAATTATCCACGATTGCTTCTTCGAAAGATTACTCTCAGCTGCCGGATATTATCCTGATTCAGGATAACGCATTCCAGAAAAACTATAAGGGCTACCCCGATGTTTTTGTGGACCTGACCAACAAAATTGATTACAGCAAGTTTGCGGAAGGAAAAACCAAGTATTCGGTGGTAGACGGCAAAAACTACGGTGTGCCGTTTGACAACGGCGCTGTCATTTACGGTTATCGAACCGATATTTTGGAACAAGCTGGTTATACCATTGATCAGTTCACGAACATCACATGGTCAACCTGGTTAAAGCAGGCGAAGGATGTTCTCCAAAAGACCGGAAAACCACTTCTTTCCTGCCAGGCGGGTTCTTCCGATATTATCAATATGATGCTGCAGTCCGCCGGTGCCTCTTTGTTTGATGCGCAGGGCAATGTCAATATTGTGAATAATGACGTTCTTTACAAAGTAGCAGATACATATATGCAGATGCTGAAGGACGGAACCTGCATCGAGTGCACCGACTGGTCCGGCTACACGGACTCTTTCACAAGCGGTTCTGTTGCAGGCACCATGACCGGCTGCTGGATTGCGGCCACCATACAGAAAGCCGAGGATCAGAAAGGAAAATGGAAGATTACTAATATTCCTTCCTTGGATGGCGTGAAAGGCGCAACCAACTACTCGAATAACGGCGGGTCCACCTGGGCGGTTACTTCTAATTGCAAGAATGTAGATCTTGCGGCAGACTTCTTCGCAAAGACATTCGCAGGTTCCACCGACCTGTATGATGGTGTTGCGAATGCAGGCGTTCTGGCAACTTATCTGCCGGCGGCGAAATCCTCCGTTTACAGCCAGCCAAACGAATTCTTCGGTGGTCAGCCGATTATGCAGATCATTACCGAATATGCAAGCCATGTTCCGGCAATCAATGGCGGTGCGTACTATTACGATGCCCGCGATGCGGTCTGCAACGCAATCGTTAAAATTCAGTCCGGTACCGATGCCAAAACAGCATTCCAGGAAGCAGAGGATACTGTGAATTTCAGCATGGGCAAAAATTAACTTTTCCGGAATAATCATTTCATGATTGTTGTACGGCGGAGAATACCGCGCGGTATTTTCCGCCGTATATTCACATTATTTATGAAAAGGGGATCTTCCCGTGAAGATAATGCGAAAAAATTACGATGCAAATAGCGATACGGGGAGCAGCAAGGCGGCCGTTTTACCTTCCACGCAGGATTCTGGCCATCGGCTTACGCTCAAAAGACGCCAGTCATTGGCTGGCTGGATCTATATCTTCCCGGCTGCGCTCCTAATCGTTGTAATGAGCTTTTATCCTATGATTCAGGCGCTGATCCTGTCATTCAAGACGGGTGTCAGCAACAATATGAAGTGGGCGGGGGTCTATAACTATACCCGTTTGGTTCAGGATAAAGTTTTTATTCAAGCGCTTTTGAATACCTTCATTTACCTGTTGATTCAGGTTCCTATCATGCTGATTCTGGCATTGATTTTGGCGTCCATCCTGAACAAACCGTCGCTCAAATGCAAAGGGCTTTTCCGCACCCTGATTTTCCTGCCCTGCGCAACTTCGCTCGTATCGTACTCCATCATTTTCCGCACCTTGTTTGCCATCAACGGTTATATCAATACGGTCCTGATTCATTTGGGAATCCTCTCGACCGGGTACAACTTCCTCGGGCATCCGAACAGCGCACGCATTGTGATTATTATCGCATTAATCTGGCGCTGGACCGGATACAACATGGTTTTCTATCTGTCCGGTTTGCAAAACATCGATTCATCGGTTTACGAAGCGGCAAAGCTGGATGGTGCGTCCAAATCGCAGACCTTCTGGAAGATTACGGTACCGCTTTTAAAGCCTATGATTTTGTTGACCGCAATCATGTCTACCAACGGAACGCTTCAGCTGTTCGATGAATCTGTCAACATTACCAGCGGCGGACCGGCAAACGCCTCCATTACCTTGTCCCATTACATCTATAACCTGTCGTTTAAGTACATGCCGAACTTTGGATATGCAGCGGCGATTTCCTATGTGATTCTGGTCATTGTGGCTGTTTTGGCGTTCCTGCAAATGAAAGTGGGTGATACGCGTGACTAATCAAACCAGAAAACATAAAAATCCCAAAGATGTCAGTGTTGGAAACTATATCTTTCTGATTATCGTTTGTATTATTTCCGTATTCCCACTGTTTTGGATGTTTGTTGCATCTACAAACAAAAGCGTTGATGTCGTTTCGGGCACGCTGATTCCCGGCACCTATATTGCGGAAAACTATAAAAAACTGATTGCGGGCACCAACCTTTGGACGGCTATGTGGAATTCGTTCAAATATTCCGTTACCTTAACGTTCTTCTGTCTGGTGGTTTGCTCGTTGGCAGGCTATGGCTTCGAAGTGTATCACAATAAGGCGAAGGACCGGTTGTTTTCGGTGATTTTGCTGGCGATGATGGTCCCCTTTGCGGCCACCATGATTCCGCTTTATCAAATGTGTTCCGAGATGGGGCTGCTCAATACAACAGCTGGCTTTATTTTACCAACCATTTCTACGCCGTTTATGATTATGCTGTTCCGTCAAAATTCCCGCTCTTTCCCGCACGATATTATTGAAGCGTCCAGAATTGATGGTTTGGGTGAATTACAGATTTTTTTGAGCATGTATATCCCGACGCAGAAATCCACATTTGCGGCTGCTATGACCATTACCTTTATGAACGCATGGAACAGCTACCTGTGGCCGAAGGTGATTATGCTGAAGAACGACAGCATTACTATGCCGATGTTGATTGCCGGCTTGAAATCTGGTTATGTTACGGACTACGGTGTGTTAATGCTTGCAGTTTTGTTCTGCACGCTGCCTACGGTTCTAATTTTCTTTGTTCTTCAAAAACAGTTTGCACAGGGCATTACAGGCTCCGTGAAATAAGAGCAAGGTATCAATCGAAATAAACACCATAGACGTGTAAAAAATCATGTTTTACGAATGAGCAGCATTCTTTTCGGCTTAAGGAATTGAAGAACCGGGTTGTTGTAACCGGGGAAGTCCTGGTTTCCGGCCAAATTCGATGCAGGGCACTGGGTACCCACGGTCATGTAGGATTCGATTCCGTGGGATACCGGATAGCGAAGTCCGTGCCCGTAAGCTCTTTACGTTCCACATGAAAGGGATTTATATATGGACAAAATGATTTTAAACTTGATTCACCGGCCCGAAATGGTGCCGGAGTATGCTGAAAAAATAACCGGCCGCGGTAAGGCGGAAGATATCGGGCGAAAGTCCCTCCTTACAGAGAGCCTGGATATTTTCAAAACCCAGCAGCGCCTGGCCCATGAAAATGGGCTGAAGACCACGATTCAAATGACCTATTCAAGCCTTTTCAATGAGGAAGCGGTTCGTCTTGCCAAGGAACATCACAAACAATATGGGGACGAAATTGCATTGACCCTTCTGGGTTTGCCCTGCAAGGAATTCCGCGAAAAGTACAAAACCAAGGATTTTTGCATTTGGATGTTTTCCTTGGAAGATAAAAAGACGATTGTGCGCGATGTTTTTGAAAAGTTCCATGAATGCTTTGGCTTTTACCCAGAATCGACCGGTTCCTATTTTATGGATGCGGAACTGATTAACTACATCAAAGAAACTTATCCGACCGTCAAATGTGCCGTGGCCACTTGCTGGGAAGAGGGTCCGAAGGCGTACCATACCTGCAACAACAGTTGGTATACTTTTCTGGACGGAGGCCCGTGGGCCCCGTGGATTCCGTCGAAGGCGAACTCACATGCACCGGCTGCCAACGCGGCGGAAGACAGCGGTATTGTCGCCATTCCGCATTTAAGCCGTGATTTGATTGCGTGCTATGACGGCAATGGTTCCAACTTCGGCACGCACCCGCAAAATGTTCTGCGTGGTATGATTTACCGGGATGGGGAGTATCCGTATCTGTATAATCTGATTGATCAATTCCGTTATCAGGCGAAGTTTAACAATGGTTATTCTTATAACATGATGTTTGTCGGCCCGGGCTGGATGAATAAAATGGGCCGGTGGGAAGCCCCCTATGAGCTGCTGTACAAAGCGTATAGCGATGGATGTGCCTATTATGGCCAATTAAAGAAGGAAGGCAAACTTGCCGATATGACCATGAGCGAGTTCGCCGACTACTACCGGATGAAAAAAAATTATACAGAGCCGGAGTGTGCGCTTTGGCGGGATATCCTCTATGGCAGCAAAAAACAGGTGTTTTGGTACTGTGACCCCTATATACGCGCCTGCGTCAATATGGATGAGGGCGGAGCAGTGGTTGACTTAAGACCCTATGTCGCAAAAATTGACTGGCCGGTCGGAATCGGGACAAAGCATGTGCAGAACGCCAGTTATCCGTTCCTAATTCAGGAAAAATACCGCGCGGGCTATTTTACGCATTACGCCGGCGAAGGAACCGTGCGCAGTGCGAAGATGGTACATAACGGAGAACAGGTTGACCTTTGCCTGTGCCGCACGAAGGCACATTTTACACAGGAAGGCAAGTGCCGGATCCTCACTTTAGACCCTGTGGAGATAGAATTTTCGGATTTGACCGTAAAATTACAGACAGTCATTACATTTGAAGAGGGCAGCAGCCGAATTCGCTTTGACCGCAGAATTATAGAGATGAGCGACCCAAATGCCGAGGTATCCATTGATGAATACATGGTTGCATGCTATGGTACCACCGAGTATCCGGAGGACATGACACCACTGACCCTGGAACTCGCGAAAGATGATGTAAAAACGAAGCTGGCGTTTGCATACAAATGCCGCGAGCAGTCAATGGATGGCGCTGATTATACGGCCTGCATTCTTCCACCGATTGATACACGCGTTTCTCTGACCTGCCAGGGAAGAGAGAAAACGGGATATTTTAAAGAGGGTTACGCATTCAGCCCCATGTTTACGCTTGGCTACACCGGGAAATTGAAAAATGGGGAGGTCTTCACAACATGGCTCAATCTGGAAAAGGCCGATTAAACTATCGCTGCCCATCCTGCTTTATGCGTGATTTGGACATCGATATGTTTTACGATAAGGAAAAGGACGAATTCTATTGCATACGCTGCCAGTATACCGGTAACGAGAAAGATGTTCTGGAAAAAAACGAAATGGCTCGCTTTCGTTACCGCGATATGTGCAAGCGGTACGAACTCGATGATTTTGAGAAGTTTGACGATTAGAATAATTGCAGCCAATCTGCACCGATTGGCTGCAATTACTGTTATATAGCAGGAGTGTGTGGAATGAAACAATGGTATGTTGGAATGGACTGTTCCTCGTTGGAAGAGGTGGAGCAGTGCGGAGGCCGGTTCTTTGACCGTGGGAAGGAAGAAGACGTGATGCAGATTCTGAAACACTACGGCGCAAATCTGATCCGTCTTCGTCTTTGGAACAATCCTTATTCCGAGTCCGGGGAACCGTATGGTGGCGGTACGAACGATTTTCCCCGTACGGTGCGCCTTGCCAGGCGGGCGGCAGAGTTGGGGATGGACTGGTTGCTGGACTTTCACTACTCAGATTTTTGGACGGACCCGCAAAAGCAGTATTTGCCCAAAGCCTGGCGCGGCATGTGCGGTGCAGAACTGGAGCAGGCCGTATATTGTTACACAAAGGAAACGCTGCAAAGTTTAGAGAATCAAAAACTGCTGCCGCATATTGTTTCTGTCGGGAATGAAATTACAAATGGTTTGCTTTGGTCAGAGGAAAAGAAACCGGGACCCGCGGAAATTGCCAGGCTGGTCAGTGCCGGTATACATGCAGTAAAAGAAGTTTCGGAAACAATACTGGTTATGATACATTTGGACAACGGCGGCCGAAACGACCTTTACCGCGCATGGTTTGACCGCTATTTTGAGTATGACGGTGCAGATTTTGACTTGATTGGCTTAAGCTATTATCCCTTCTGGCATGGGTCGCTGGAAGATCTTCAGAATAACATGAATGACCTGGCGCAGCGCTATGGCAAAGCGATGATTGTTGCAGAAACCAGCATGGCGTTTACACTGGAAGATTATTTAAGTAAGTCGGAGCGCGCGGCCGCCGTCGGGCGTGGTTTAGCCGTAACGCCGGAACTTGCGAAACGGGTGCCGTTCCCGGCAACACCCCAAGGGCAGGCCGACTTTCTTCGTGCACTGATGAAGAAAATTCATGATGTTCCCGGCCAGTTGGGGCGTGGGTTTATCTACTGGGAACCGGCGTGGCTTCCGGTAGAAGGTTCCGCTTGGGCGCTTGAACCAGGCTGCAAATATATCGGCGAAACGGGCAGCGGCGGGAACGAATGGGCGAATCAGGCGCTGTTTGATTATCGGGGGAACCGCCTTCCTGCATTGGAAACCATACGGGATTTCTACCGTAATCTCCAAAAAGAATCATTTTGATTTTATAGGCCCCTGTGATTGGATTTCCTCAAAATCATAAACGCAGGGGCCGGTCTGTCACACCCGACAAACCGGCCCCGTGAATTTATGTGTGGATTACTCCTCACGTACCAACAGCACATCATATGGACTCAAGTGTTCCGCTGCGCTTAAAAGATTGCCGGACAAAAGATCCGTTTTCCCCTCGAATTCTTTCGGAAGGGGAAGGGTCCGGTCCGTTAGGTTGATAATGAAATAATAGCGTCTTTGACCGATGGTGCGGCAGGTTACTTCCAATTCTGTGGCTTCGTCTATAACCGGAGAAACGTGGGCAGCATTCACAACCTGGTCCAGCACTTTCGCCAATGCTTCCTCAGGAAGCTGCGTTCCAACATAGAATGCATTCCCCCGGCCGAATTCATGTTTGGTCACAGCCGGCGAGTCTGCATAAAAATTGCTGGTGTAATCGGCCAAACTGGTCGCACCTTCCAGATGAATGATGTCGCACAGCAGATTACAGGTTGACGTGGTTCCGTCGGTAAATTTCAAGGTGTTGGTTTGCTCCGGCGCAAGTGCATCAATTTCTTCCACCCAGATTCCGGCCATCTTGCGCAGGGGACCGGGATACCCGCCAAGGTGGATATTGTCCGATTGATCCACAAGGCCACTCATGAAACCCGTCACCAAAGTTCCACCGTTTTTCACATATGTTTCCAGTGCTTCCTGCATGCCGTCTTTTACCATATACAAGACCGGGGCAACAACAGCTTTGTACCGGGAGAAATCTGCGTCTACCGGAATTATATCCACAGGAATGTTTCTCTTATAAAAATAGCTGTAATATTGGTGGATTTGATCCACATACTTCAAATCCTGGCTGGGGCCACTGGTATATTCCAGTGCCCAGTAATTATCCCAATCGAAAATAATGCCAACCTGAGCAGGGTTCTCCGCACCCAAAAACTGATCGCCTAATGCCGCGAGTTCTTTGCCCAGCTGAGCCACTTCGCGGAAGACCCGGGTGTTCTTTGTACCCACATGCTCAATGACCGCGCCATGAAATTTTTCACAGCCGCCGACGGAACGGCGAAGCTGGAAAAACTGGATGGTGTCCGCGCCGTGGGCCAGTGTTTGGTAACTTTGCGCCCGCATTTGGCCGGGCTTTTTCAGGGAGTTGTACGGCTGCCAGTTCTGCTGGCTTGGCGTTTGTTCCATCAGCATGAACGGTCTGCCTTTTAACCCCCGCATTAAGTCGTGGCTCATCGCCACCAGGCTCCACGGCGTGTTGTAAGCAGGGTAGTTGTCCCACGACACAATATCCATTTCTTTTGCCCATTTAAAATAATCTAGATTTTTGTAGGTGCCCATCAGATTGGTTGTAATTGGCGTGTTCGCATCAAAGCGGCGGATGGCGTCGCGCTCCATTTTGAAGTTTTCAAGTATGCTGTCGGAGTTAAAGCGGCGGTAATCGATGGAGATGCCCGCGAAGGCTGTTTTGTTGGGGCCAAGTTCCTCGCTCAGGGCGTTGGGAAGCACGATTTCATCCCAGTCGTAAATTGTGTGTCCCCAGAATTCCAGATTCCATGCTTGATTCAGTGCCTCAAGGGTCTTGTACTTTTGTTTCAGCCAGACCCGAAACGCCTTTTCACAGTTTTCACAAAAACATTCTCCGCCGTATTCATTGTTGACATGCCAGCAAACCACATGCTTGTTGCTGCCGTAACGTTCCGCCAGCTTTTCCGCCATGCGGCGTGCGAATTTTTGATAGACCAAACTGTTCGGGCAGGCGTTGTGGCGCTGCCCAAATTTGTGGTGGCGTCCCTCGTAGTCGGTCCGCATGACCTCCGGATACTTTTTCACCATCCACGCGGGCACAGCGGCGGTGGAAGTAGCCAGAACAATGTTGTAATTTTCCCTGCTGAGCATCTCGATGATCTCATCCAGCTCGTCAAAATTGTAGGTATCCTCTGCGGGTTGAATTTTTGCCCACGAGAATACATTGATGGTTACGCTGTTTATATGCGCATCGCGGAAGAAGTGCATATCCTCGGTCCAGATTTCTTTCGGCCATTGGTTAGGATTGTAGTCCCCGCCGTATAAAATTTGCTGAAATACTTTTTCCATCCATTTGCCTCCAGTTGGCATTATTTTAAATCGAATGATTTTATTATAGGGGAAACAATCAAAACAAGGTATAATAGGTTAAGCTAAATAATATAACATTTCGAAACAAGGTGGATGTAACATGCCGATCTATTTTAGCTTATCCCCACATAACCTTCCACTTACGGTTGACAGTATTGGCAACCAATGGAATCAGGAGCATGTGCGGCGTGCCAGGGGCTATCCCCATTATCACTGGCTGCAAACAAATCGTGGCGTTGGAGAAATTGACTTGAGCGGAAAACGACTGGTTCTGCCGCAGGGGTGCGGCATTTTGATTGCGCCGTTTGTTCCCCACGTGTATTATTCGAAAGAAGGGGAGTGGACCACCTCGTTTGTAACCTTTGCGGGGGAACTTGCTTCCGGCATTAATAAAATTGTTGGGTATGAACCGTACATTCTGGCGCAGGATACCACGGAATTTTCGTTTCAAAATTGGATTGACCAAACAATCGCCTGCTATGAATCGCATCAAATTGACCCGGTGCGGCTTTCAATCGGCTGCTATTCTTTTTTAATCAATATTCAGCGCCTGCGGAAGTATCGGGTTTTTACACATCATCCGCTTTATCAACAATATGTTGCGCCGGTAATAAAAGAAATTGAAACATCTTATTCCGAAGACTTAACGGTCTGTAGGCTGGCCGGTACCGTTTATGTTACGCCGCAGTATTTGTCCCGGTTATTTCATCGCTTTCTCGGAATGTCAACAGGGATGTTCCTCCGAAATTTTCGCATGAACAAGGCGAAAGAACTGCTCATCACTCATCCCGAACTTGAAATTCAGCAAGTTGGTTACCGGGTTGGCTACCCCGATGCAAGCCATTTTATCGCAGTATTCCGAAATACCATTGGCAACACGCCTTTAGAGTTCCGCCAAATGCATATCAGCAAAAATTAATCATTGAAAACGGCTGGCAGCGGAAGACTACGTGTGTTTCCCGCCTTGTAATATGTTTACTCTTGGAATCGTTCACAGGATGGGATTTTAGCGGTTCACCGACCGGACCATGCGGCGGTAGGTGTGGCGCACCCCTTTTATGGCAATGGAATATGCCATAATGTTTTCCGGAAGCGCCATGCCAATATACCCCGAGTCCCCAATATGATGAATGTCGGTGCCGGTCATTTTGCACAGCAGGGCAATCTGGCGAATGGTTTCCTGGTCGGCCCCTTCCTGTGAGGTTCCAATTGCCGTCAGCGTCAGCGCCCCCAGGCTGTGGGCATACCTAACTAGGCTGCGGATGTATTCCATGGTAATTCCGGGTACGGTTGCTGGGGCCGGAAGCAAAATAATATCTGCGCCGGCGTTTACAAATTCGTGGATGTCCTGTTGCGTAATCAGATTTTCTCCCGATTCGGAGAGAATGCCGGAAGCATGCATTTTGCCTGCGGCAAGAATGATGCGGTCGCCCAATTCCTGAGAGATTGCTTTTAACGATTCCGTAATCGCGCGGTTTTGAACGCCGATTCCGGGGTTCCCAGTCAGCAAAATCATGTCCGCGCCCATGTCGCACAGGGTACGGGCGTTCGAAACGGTTGCCCGGCGCCCCTCGGTCAAAGCCCATACCTGATTTTCAGAGCCCGCTGCACTTTCGGGATCGGCCGGTTCCAGGTTGACGGCGATGACCCTTCCGGTCAAGCGCTTTAGTTCCCGGATTGTTTCAGCCTTTTCCACGGGAGGCAAAGCGTAAATGAGGGGATTGTTTACGTCAAACAAATTCAAAATTAACATATCCGCCCCCATGCCAGCGGCGAACTCTGCATTCGTAACCGTTTCAAGATAAGGGGGCACCGCACCGATCGTTTCACAGGCCATAACGCGCCCTTCACTGAGCGCAATGGACTTCAAAAGATCGGCTTTCCCCATCTGAGCAATATCTCCGCTATTGCAGTCAATCAGACGTTTTACCATCATTCTTCACCTTTCTTCTATCGGCGTTCGATTTTCCTAATGGCAGTGATTGCAATCATTGTCATCCATTTCCATCATTATAGAATTGTTCCCGCAAACTGACAAGAGCGGTTTCTAAATTTTATTATGCTCAGATAGAAAATAGTTCTCTTAAGCGGTGAAGAGTGCGGGTTAGCTGCATGAAAAAACATTTTTCATAGAATTGCTTAACATATGAAATGTTTTATATCATAATTTTATAAATTTATAATTGACTTTTGAATCTGCTCTCGCTATAATTAAGGAGAAGAAAGAATTAATACACTGGTGTCACAAAATTACATATTGGGCTGTCACTGGTAATGCAGGCAAAACCAAAGTTTTACAGGTCGTATTTATGCGCCCTGTGAAAGTTTGGTTTTTTTGTTTTTAACCAGAAAGAGTGGATATTATGAAAATTTTCAAGTCCATTAATAATAATATTGTTACGGCCCTGGACAGCGATGGCGTGGAAGTCATCGTCGTCGGAAAAGGGATTGGTTTTCGTGCGAAAGAGGGAACAGAACTGAAGCCTGCTTCCATACAAAAAATCTACCGCATGGAAAATCAAAAGGATACCGACCGGCTGAAGGCCCTGTTTTCTTCTTTACCGCCCTTGTATATTGAGGTGACGGATGAAATTTACAGTTACGCCAAACGCGTCTTAAATAAGCGTCTGAATGAACGCGCTTATATTTCGCTTGCGGATCACATCCATTTTGCCGCGCAGAGGCACCGGGACGGACTGGATTTTTCCAATGCTCTTTTAAATGAAATCCGCCGGTTTTACTCTGTGGAATACCAGATCGGCCTGTACGCTCTGGAAATTATCCGGAAGCGCCTTGGTATCACTTTTCCCTGCGATGAGGCCGCCTCTATCGCCATCCATATTCTGGACGCCGAATATGACATCTCAGTAAAGGGAACATTTGACGCGGCAAAGCTGATGAATGGAATCCTGGATATTGTAGAAAATAAGGAGCATTTCCAAATACGCGACGGCGATTACTACCATGAAAGATTTTTGACCCATCTGAAATTTCTGACCCGGCGGATTGTGAAGAACGAGCCCTTCACGGGTTCCGACAACGGGCTATATACGTTACTTTGTGAAAAGTTTCCGAAGGAAACGCATTGTGGGAAAGCCATTGCGGAATATGTTCATCAAACATGCGGGGTGGAACTTCCGCAGCAGGAAATCGCCTGCATCGCGATTCACCTGTGTTTCATGCAGCAAAATGCATAAACACTGTTTTACCCTTAATTTTGCAGCAGAGAGGTTTTATTATGTTTTTTGGAATAGGAAAGAAAAAGGAAACGATTGTATATGCTCCCATTTCGGGCAGGGTAAGGCCACTGTCTTCTCTGAAAGACGAAACGTTCCGCTCGGGCGTTTTGGGACCGGGAATCGCGATTGTGCCGGACAACGGCCGCGTTGTAGCCCCCGCCGACGGCACGCTGAGTCAGATGTTCGACACGGGCCATGCGTTCAGCATGCTTACATCTTCCGGAGCGGAGCTGCTGGTTCATGTCGGATTGGATACCGTTCGCTTGAAGGGGAAACATTTTACACGGATTGGGAAAACCGGCGATGCTATCAAAACCGGAGAGCATATGATTGACTTTGAAGAGGAAGCCGTTCGCGGTGAAGGATATGATACCTCGATTGTAGTTGTAGTTCTAAATCAAGATGACTTTAAGAAAATCCGTTTTACAGAGGAAGAATCCGTGCAGGCGGGCAGCCCTCTGATTTGGCTGGAATCAAAGTGATACAGGGAACAGAAGGGAAACTGGAGAAAATGGATATTTTCACAGGAAAAGGCGTTTCGCACGGAATTGCATTCGGAATTGTCTCCGTGCTGCAAAGCGCCAGTGCTTTGGTGGATGAAAGTCCGGCCGAAAACCCGGAAGACGAATGGGCTTTCTTTACAAATGCGAAAAAACAGGCAGATGAAGAACTGGCAGCGCTTTTTGAAACCACGCGCCGTGAAATTGGCGAAAAGGAAGCCATGATCATCGACGTGCAGCGCATGATGCTGGACGATGGGGATTTCAATGACGCGGTGGCGGACTTGATTCATAACAGCCGGAAACACGCGGCGGCGGCCGCAGCCCAAGCCGGAAAACAGTTTTCAGAATTCTTTGCCGGTTTGGATGACCCCTATATGCGTGCCCGCTCTGCAGATGTGGCTGATGTTTCCAAAAGGCTTGTGCGTCTTTTAACCGGTGGGCAATCAGTTCAACAGGAACTGCACCAACCGTATGTGCTGCTCGCGGAGGACCTCAGTCCCAGCGAAACACTTCAACTTGACAAGACGTTTTTGAAGGCCATTGTTACCAGGGGCGGAACCGAAAATTCCCATGCTGTCATTCTTGCTCGGGCCTTGAATCTGCCCTGCGTGATACAGGCCAATCTGCCGGATCTGAATTCCTGCGGGAACCGGACTGCTGCGGTCGATGGGGATGAAGGAAGACTTTACCTGGAACCGGATGAAGATACCACAAAACGGCTGCGTGCGCTGCAGGAAAAACACCACAGTGCCGCACTTCAGCTGGAAGCCCTGCGCGAACTTCCCACCGTCACAAAGGACGGCAGAAGCATTCGCCTTTTCGCCAATATTGCCGGGCCGGACGACCTTGAAAAAGCGGCGCAAAACGGCGCCGAAGGAATCGGTCTTTTCCGCAGCGAATTTCTGTATCTTGGAAGAGATTCCTACCCGGACGAGGAAGAACAGTTTGAAGCTTACCGCAAAGCGGCCGAAGCGATGCAGGGCCGAACGGTTATCATCCGCACAGCGGACATTGGCGCGGATAAGACAGCGCCGTATCTTCAGCTTCCGCATGAAGAAAATCCTGCCCTCGGGTTGCGGGGAATCCGGCTCTGCTTTGCACGGCCGGAGATTTTTAAAACACAGCTGCGTGCTATTTACCGCGCGGCGGCTTATGGTTCGGTTGCCGTTATGTTCCCGATGATTATATCCCGCGCGGAACTCCGGCGCTGCCGTGAGCTGGCGGAGAAAGTCCGCAGCGAACTAGAGCGGGAAGGAAAAACGGTTGGCCAGCTTTCCTTCGGCGCAATGATTGAGACACCGGCCGCTGCGCTGGCAGCCGGAGATTTGGCACAGGAAGTGGACTTTTTCAGCGTCGGCACAAACGACCTTACACAGTATACACTTGCCGTTGACCGCCAAAATTCCGAAGTCGGGCAATATTGTGACTCCCACCATCCGGCTTTGCTGAAGCTGCTGCAATTTGTGGTCGAAGCGGCTCACCAGGCCGGCATCTGGGCCGGCATCTGCGGCGAGCTGGCCGCAGACCCGGACTTGACCAAAACATTCTTGCAAATGGGATATGATGAGCTGTCGGTTTCACCCGGTTCTCTTTTAAAACTGCGGCAAAACATCAGGAACCTCAATCTTTCCGAAGAATGAATCACAGCGCTTAGGAGGTAACTTCAAAATGAAAGAATTCCGTTATCGAATCACCGACGAACTTGGGCTCCACGCAAGGCCTGCGGGTCAGTTAGTAAAGATGGCCACTGGGTTCGAATGTGAAATTAAAATCGGGACCCCCGAAAAGATGGTAGACGCAAAGCGCATTATGGGTGTTATGGGGCTTGCGCTGAAACAGGGCGACGAGGTGACGCTCACCTTTAACGGCCCGGATGAAGCAGAGGCGTTAAACGCCCTGGAAACATTCCTGAAAGGCAATCTGTAAAGCACAAACCGGTACACTGGGCGGGCGAAACAGGTGCCTATGCCTGCAACGCCTGTCATAGCATAAAATTTACAGGAGGAATGGAATTATGATGAAGACATTGCAAAGACTCGGCAAATCCCTGATGCTACCGGTGGCATGTCTGCCGGTTGCGGCACTTTTCCTTGGCATCGGCTACAGTATTGACTCGGCCGGATGGGGCGCGAACAACGCCGTTGCGGCATTTCTGATCACAGCGGGCGGCGCTCTGATCAACAACATCGCGATCCTGTTTGCCATTGGTATTTCCATCGGCATGTCCAAAGACAACGACGGCACCGCGGCGCTTGCCGGACTTGTTTCCTGGCTGATGACACAGGCTTTGTTGGCACCGGATTCCGTGGCTATGCTGAAGCACATTAAGGTGGAAGAGGTAGACGCGGCATTCAGCAAAACCAACAATGTGCTGATCGGCATCATCTGCGGATTAATCGGCGCTTATTGCTACAACAAGTTCCGTGATTCTAAGCTGCCGGATGCATTCGCGTTCTTCAGCGGAAAGCGGAGCGTCGCGATTGTTACGGGCGGAATCTCCATCCTTTCATCCGCAGTTTTGTTCTTCGTATGGCCTTTCGTTTACGAAGCATTGGTTCTATTTGGCAAAGGAATCCTGAGCCTGGGTGCTTTGGGTTCTGCTCTGTACGGCTTCTTCAACCGTCTGCTCATTCCGTTCGGTCTGCACCACGCGCTGAACGCCGTGTTCTGGTTTGATACCGCAGGGGTGAACGACCTGGGCAACTTCTGGGCTGGCAAGGGCACCTACGGTGTAACGGGACAGTACATGACCGGCTTCTTCCCGGTTATGATGTTTGGTCTGCCTGGCGCAGCTCTGGCAATGTACACAACTGCTAAAACAGAGAAGAAGAAAATCGCAGGCGGCCTTCTTTTCTCTGCAGCAATCGCTTCTTTCATCACCGGTGTAACGGAACCCATCGAATTTTCTTTCATGTTCCTTGCACCTGGACTGTACTTGGTCCATGCGGCTCTGACCGCTGTCTCCATGGGTATTATGACCCTGCTGCCGATTCGCGCGGGCTTCAACTTCAGCGGTGGTCTGATTGACCTGATTTTGAGTTCGGGTACCCCGATGGCAGAAAATCCGTGGATGATTCTTCCGATTGGTGTCGTTTTCTTCTTTATTTACTTCTTCTTGTTCCGTTTCATTATTCTCAAGTACGATCTACATACGCCCGGACGTGAAGACGACGATTATGAAGAGCAGGACAAAGACGTTACGCTTGGCAGCAGCGATTTTGCCGGCGTAGCAGCTAAGGTTTTGGAAGGTCTCGGCGGAAAAGAAAACATTAAAGAGCTTGACAACTGCATTACCCGTCTGCGTGTGGAGGTGAAAGACTACACTGCTGTCAATGAAAAAACAATTAAATCGGCCGGTGTTGCAGGTGTGATTCGTCCCAGCAAGACGAGTGTTCAGGTCATTGTGGGAACACAAGTGCAGCATGTTGCCGATGAAATGAAGAAACTGCTATAAAACAGCGCGGCATACCAAGAAGACTAAGGTAGGCAGGCTGCATTTTAGCAGCCTGCCTCCTTTTTGCAAAAGGAGGGATGACAGGTCCGGGTTGGAGATATCATTTTTGGATATCTTTCATAAAAGTTGATACAATCTTTTAGCATAATCAAGCACATTAACATGCTTCAACAATGTCATTTGTTGATCAAATGATTTAATAAAGAAAGAAGGATGGGTTTGATATGATGTTAACCAGGAAAAAAATGAGGACAATTTCCACTTCGCTTCTTTTAAGTTGTTGCCTAGTCTCAAGCATGATGATTATGCCCACATCCGCTCACGCGGCAACCGTTGAAAAATCAGCGGATGAGATTGTGAGCGCAATGTCGGAAGAGGAAAAGATTGAACAGCTATTGATGCCGGATTTCCGCCAATGGAAAGACAGCGGGCAAACGGCTGTGTCGGACATGACTGTTTTAAGCGATGAAGTAAAACAGATTTTGCAGAAGTATAAATTTGGCGGAATTATCCTTTTTGCAAACAATGTGAAACAAACCGAACAAACCGTAAGGCTTACGGATGATTTGCAGAAAGCAAATGCCGAAGGCGGAAACATTCCTTTGCTGATTGCAACGGATCAGGAAGGCGGCAGCGTCGTTCGTTTAGGTTCCGGCTGCCGTATGACCGGAAATATGGCATTAGGTGCCACACGTGACGAACAGGCAGCGTTTGATACCGGCGATATTATGGGCAGTGAGCTGCGTGCGCTGGGAATTAATGTGGATTATGCGCCTGTTATGGATACAAACGACAATCCCAAAAACCCGGTGATTGGCCTGCGTTCTTTTTCAGACGATCCTCAGTTGGTAGCAAAACTTGGCATACAAGTCATGAAAGGGCTTCAAAGCAATAACATTGCCACAGCCTTAAAACATTTTCCGGGTCATGGAAATACCGCTACCGATTCACATACCGGTATGCCCGTTGTAAATAAGACAATGGAGCAGCTCGAAAAAGTAGAATTAGCTCCATTCCAAGCGGCTATTGATGCGGGCGCGGATATCATCATGACAACGCACATCCAGTATCCGAATATTATTACAGAAGAACTTCCCACTAAGAATGGCGGAACCATAAAGCCCCCTGCAACCCTCTCCAAACAAATCCTTACCGGCCTTCTGCGTGATAAAATGGGCTTTGACGGCGTTGTTGTTACCGATGCGATGAACATGCAGGGAATAACAGATAATTTTAATGAACCGGAAGCAACCTTATATGCCATTAAGGCCGGCGCGGATATGGTTGTTATGCCGACGATTCTTCGCAGCAAGGCAGATGTTCCTAACAAGCTTGATCCAATTATTGAAAAGATCAAAACAGAGGCAAAAACAGACGAGGAACTTCAAAACCGGATTGAGGAATCTGCAAAACGGATTGTACAGTTGAAGATTGACCGTGATATTATGACGCTTGACGAAACTCCGATTGATGAAAAAATAGCAAATGCAGAAGCAGTTGTAGGTTCCGAAGAGCATCACGACCGGGAGCGCGAAATTGCTGATGAAGCAGTTACCGTAATTAAAAACGACAACCATGTTCTTCCGATTAAGCCTAAGGAAAATCAGAAATTCCTCTTAATCGGCCAATACTCCAACGAATTGCCCGCTCTGCAATTTGGTTTGGAGCAACTTATCAACGAGGGCAAAATCAATACGGTTCAATTCAAAACAATGCACTATTATCCTGGCAATTATACCGATGAACAATTTGAAGAAGCCATTAAAGATGCGGATTATGTCATTGCGATTACCGAAACCACCAGCGAAGCGAAATTGGACCCCTCGAATTGGGTAACCAGTACGCCCACCAAGATTGTTAACTGGTCTAAACAATGGAATAAGCCGTGTGTCCTTGTCAGCATCGACAAGCCATATGACGTAGCAAACTATCCAAATGCGGATACGATGCTTGCGGTTTATGGGAGCAGCGGCATGGATCCGACCGAAGGCGGAAAGCGGCCTACCACAAACTATGGCCCCAATATTCCTGCCGCACTCGACATTATCTTTGGCGCGTTTGATCCGGTCGGAACACTTCCTGTAAACATTCCTGTTATTACAAACGGCGTTATGAGCGATACGGAAATACAATATCCACGTGGTTATGGACTGACCGGCCCCTTAACGCTCGATAAGACGGAACTCTTGAATGCCGTTACGAACGCCGAGAATTTGTATCCGAACAATGATAATGGAAAGTTTACAAGCGAGAGCTGGGCAGCCTTTACTACCGCGCTTGCAAACGCGAAATCTGTTCTGGAAAACAACGCCGCAACGCAAGCCGATATTGACACAGCCAAGAATGCTTTGAATACGGCGATACAGAACTTGCAGACGCATCATAAATCTCGTTCGGATGATTCCTCCAGAGGTACTTCTGTAATATCCTCTACCGCCACTTTCCAGAGTGATACGAATGCAGACTTCTTCGTTAACGACGTTAACGGCTCATATGTATTCAAGATCACAAGTCTAAACGGCCAGATTCCGAACTTTGTAATCGGCACCGCCGGTGTGTTCACCACACAGCTTATCAAGGTGGACGGCAATGATTACTACTTTAAGATTACTGCCAGTGGAACCGCGGGCGCCCAGGCAGGCATTTATGTGAACGGTGTCAAGATTGCGACTGTCACCGTCGGGAATCCGGCAGGGAATGTAAAGAGCGATACCACTCTTCCGTTCCATGTCAAAGCAGGTGCATCCTATGTTTTCAAACTCACGGCTGACACGAAACCTACTTTTGTAACCGGAAACGCTTCCGTGTTTAAGGTTGAGTTTGTCAAAGCAGTAGGAAATGACTATTATTACAGGGTAATAGCGATCGGCAAGGCTGGTCAGGCGGCTGGGTTCTATATCAATTCCAGCAAAACACCCGTTACGGTTGCAACCATCGCTTAATTCCAAAAATCACCCAAAGAGGTCGGGGGCAGTATACCATGTGGTATGCTGCCCCTGACTTTTTCAGGTAACAAGCAGCAAAATCTGGGTGTGAGAACCTCTCACCGTGCGAAACAACAATGGACAGCTCAAGTTAATTCGTGCCTAATACGGAAACGCTTCTTTGTTTAAAACGGAAAAAGGCGCATGGTGTGCAGCCAAACGGTTCGCACCATGCGCCCTTTTCATGTGGGCAAGGCAATGCTCATTTTTGTGTTAAAAAGGTGACATACGGATACAAATTAATTCGGTTTTGCAGCAGAATCCACACGTTATAAAGGAATCCGATCAGCACCACCGCTGCGGTGGCATAGTAATAAATGTATTTATGCATATTCAGTTTGCTTTTTACCTGACGGCGTTCCTGCAGGGCTTTTTTCTTTTGCTTTTTGCTTTTGTAGGCTTTTAAAGATTCCGCATTGGTTCCAACCTCTGCCAGCACACTTTCTGTGCCGACACTGGCCAAAAGTTCCGGAATAATCAAAATGGCAGAGGTGAAGAACATCATGCCGAAACGCTGGAACAGGAAATGCTGGCAGGTCATGATGTACAGAAGACCGGAATAAACGGAAAAATTAATCAGCACCACATTCTTGGGGTCGCGCTTCAAAATAAAGTCCTTCACAATCAGAATGGTAACCATTGTAATGACAGGAATTGCGGCGGTCTGCCAGTCGCGCCCCATCATGTAATAAAGCCCCTGCTTCGTCGCGTAGTATTGATAAACGTATTTGGTGATAAAGTGAAACAGCGGCCAGGAAAATATCATAATCAGCGCCGTCAACCCCGCATAGGTCGTCAGCGATTTCCAGTTTACCTTTATGTGTGCTATAAAGTAAACCGGAATCATAATGATCATCGATTTGTGGAAGGTGCAGGCCAATAATATAATCAGCAAATACGGGAGAAATTTTTTGTTTTTTAAGTAGTGAACCGAAAACAGGAAAATCGAGATGGCAATCGACTGCCGCAGAAAGCTGAGCGTATTGCCAAAGAATCCGAAGCTTGCAAAAATAAACATTCCAATCCACGGAATGGGGGAGTATTTGTAGAGCAGAATCGCGGTCAGACCAACGGAAAGAATGGAAACGAAAAGCATGAAAACATGTACGTCACCGGTAAACAGAGAAACAAAATAATTCAGCAGACTGTATCCGGGTTCAATCCGGTAGCCGTTCGCGCTGCTGATTAAAAATGACCAGCCGCCGTTCCTTACCTGTGTAAAATAGTCGGCGTACTGCTTGTAGTCGATTCCAACCGTATTCGCGCGCAGATACGACATCGCAATCATGACCACGGATACGATGACTAGAAAAATGGCATTGTTGGTTTTGCTCTTTTTGATTTCGCAAAGGCAAATTCCCAGAATAATGATTAGCAGCAGAAGTAAATTATATGCTAACATAGTCAACCTGCTTCCTTATCGTATATGGAAATATCAGACAAATTTTAGCCTATTATATCATTTTGGAAGAAATTGCACAAGACTACGACTGCCAAAATAGGGCAAAAATTACCAAATAATTCTTGCCTTAGGCGTGGAAATCCTTTACAATATAGAATATTCCAGAATATACGAGGCAAGTGGATTATGATTAAAGAAAATCAAAAGATACTGAATGCGGCTCTGGCAATTATCGATGCCGGAATCTGTTTTTTATCCATGGTTTTGGCTTTTCTACTGCACTTTATCAATTATCAGGGCTCGTTTTATATCGGCATCAACTATTATCTTCGTTTATTGATTTTCGTCATCCCCGCTTACTTTTTTATTTTTAATTATTTTGAACTGCATGATTCTTTCCGCCACAAATCCCTCCATGCTGAAATTTCCAAGGTGATTCAGTCTAATTTTGTCGGGATTATTTTCATTTTTGTCTTGGTGTTTTTCCTGAAGGAAGTCCATGTTTCCAGAATGGTCATCTTTCTGTACGGAGTGATTGATTCCTTCCTTACCTCCTTATGCCGTTTCTTTCTGCGGAAGCTGCTCCGGCACATGCGGGCAAAGGGATACAATTTAAAGCACCTTCTTCTGGTTGGGTGGAACGAAGTATCGGCTGAATTTTACGACAAGGTCATGGCAAACCGCAGCCTGGGGTATGATTTCATCGGATATGTGAGCCACGCCAGAGTAAACACAGCCGGCCGCAAAATCGCCTATGTTGGAGGGTTTGGCACGTTGCCCAGGCTCCTGGAGCAAAAAGGAATTGATGAAGTCATTATTTCGCTCGATTACAATGAATTTTCGGAACTGGAAGCCATTATAGAGGTTTGTGAAAAAGCAGGGGTCAAATCCAATTTACTTCCGTTCTATACCAAATATCTGCCGACCAAGCCGTATATTGACGAAGTGGAAGGAATGCCGCTGATAAATATCCGCAAGGTTCCGCTGGATAATATGATTAACAGCTTCTGCAAACGTCTTTTCGACATTGTTGTTTCCCTGATTGCGCTGATTGTATTTTCTCCTGTGATGCTTCTGACTGCCGCCGGAGTGAAAATGACTTCCCCGGGGCCGGTGATTTACAAACAGGAGCGGATTGGCAGAAATAAGCGCCCCTTTCAAATGTATAAATTCCGTTCCATGAAAATGGATGATGGAACATCGGATATGACGACATGGGGCACGAAAAACGATGACCGGCGTACGAAATTCGGCTCTTTCATCCGAAAGTGCAGCATTGACGAGCTGCCGCAGCTTATCAATGTTTTGAAAGGCGATATGAGTTTGGTTGGTCCCCGGCCGGAACGTCCGTTTTTTGTGGACAAGTTCAAGGAGGAAATCCCCCTTTATATGCTCAAACACCTGGTTCGCCCGGGAATGACCGGATGGGCGCAGGTGAATGGATGGCGAGGGGATACTTCTATCGAAGAGCGGATTAAATGCGATATCTATTACATTGAAAACTGGACGCTCCCGCTGGATATTAAGATTTTATTCCTAACGGTGTTCAAGGGCTTTGTCAATCACAGTGAGGAATTGTAGTCGTTTCCCACAGTATGGTTTTTAAGCGCAAAGATCCGTTCGGGCGTTCTGCCAAGTTGAATCGAGTGGATACATAACCGAATCAATAAGAAAAAAGTTCCAATCGGCCACAGACCGGTTGGAACTTTTTCTATGGGTGCAAACGCCGCAACCGAATCTATAAGGTTACGCAGACTGCTCTTCCTTTTCCGGCACGGATTTCAGGGTGAACTGGTTGACCAATTTCTTTAACGACTGGGCCTGTGCGGACAGTTCTTCACTTTCCGCGGCGCTTTCCTGCGCAGTTGCGGAGTTCGTCTGTACCACGTTCGAAATTTGCTCCACACCCAAAGTTACCTGTTCAATTCCCTTGGATTGCTGGTTGGTGGCGGCTGAAATTTGTTCGATTGTACTGGTGATTTTTTCTGCACTTTCTACCACCCGAAGCAGGGATTTTGCGGTTTCATCCGCAATTTTCGTACCGTTTTTCACCTGCTCCATGCAGTTTTCAATGAGAACGGTGGTGTCCTTTACGGCCTGGGCGCTTTTACCTGCCAAATTTCTCACCTCGTCGGCTACGACGGAAAAGCCCTTGCCGGCCGCTCCGGCCCTTGCGGCCTCGACCGCCGCGTTCAGGGCAAGAATATTGGTTTGGAAGGCAATGTCATCAATTGTTTTAATGATTTTACCAATTTCACCGGAGGACTCGTCAATCTGACGCATGGAGACGACCATTTTCTCCATGTATTGGTTGCTCAGCTCGATTTCGGAACGAACGGTGCTTACGTTCTTGCTGGCCCCTGCAGCCTGCGCTGCGTTTAAACGGACATTTTCAGAGATTTCCTCAATGGTTGCCATGAGCTCTTCCACAGAGCTTGCCTGTGCGGCCGCCCCCTGTGCCAATGCCTGAGCGCCCAGTGAAACATGTCCTGCTTCTCCGGAAACTTGTTCTGCCGCCTGATTGATCTGCCCCAGCGTGTCATTTAACGAAATCAGTATGCTCTGAAACGACTTTTTGATTTCAACATAGTCCCCTATGTACTCCAGGTTGGTGTCAACGGTTAGGTTGCCGTGCTCCATTTCACTGAGAATCCGTTTGATGTCGGCAATATAGGCACGGATTGTTTCAGCGGAACGTTGAAAAGCGGCGCCAAGCTGACCAATCTCATCGTTCGTTGTTGTCTGAATCGTAAGGTTTAAATCGCCCTTTGCCATTCTTTCTGCGTTCTCTGCCATTTCCTTGAGCGGTTCCTTGATGTTTCGGGACATTTTCAGCGCGATGATGAGCGACAGCAGAACCGCAAGCAAAATCACCGCCAGGGTGACTCCTTTCGCTGCGGCAGAATGTGTGGCAAGGTCGGCCGATACCTTACGGCCGCTTTTCGTTTTTTCATTGACCAGAGCGTTGGTGTCGGTGAAAATTTTATTGGCGAGCGGCGTCGCCTGTTTGCTTAGAATATCCTGTGCCTGGTCAATTTCTTTGCTTTTCACAAGGTCAGTAATTTGTGACAGATACTCCGTGTATTTCTTTAGATTGTCCTCAATATCGTTGTACAGGCTCAATTCCTGGCTGCTGGTCAGACTCTTTTTTATATTTTGAAAATAGGCGTTCATCTGATCACTTGATTTTTCCAGTTGGGTCGCATAAGCATTTCGTTCCTTGATATCTGTTGTATAAAGCAAATCACGAAGCGTAGCGCTGCTGCCTTTGAATTCCGTGTTGAACAGGCCGATGTCGCCCTGTGCAAATCCATAATTCTCTAAAGCGTCGTTATACTTTTCCTCCATATTGGAAACTGCAAGGAATCCAACAATGCCACCAATGCTGCAAACTATTGTTACAAAAATAAAAGAAAGTGCCAATCTTCTGCCGATTTTTTTGTTTCTCAACATCCGCATATACCCCTTTTAATCTTGTTCCTGTAATTTCACCATTCCGGTGGAGCAAAACGCCCAAATCTTTTTTGCTTCTTCTTCTCTTTTCTTTTACAAGAGTCCCCAAGGCGATTCCTGGGCTGTTTTAAAGACCCAGGAAGTCACGGAATACGCGGCTCACCTGTGCTGCTTCGGCTGCATTTTCCATTTCACTGAAAATACGCAGAACCGGTTCCGTTCCCGAAAAGCGGCAGATGATCCATCCTCCATTTTTAAAATAGACCTTGCATCCATCTATGTAGGAAATTTTTTCTATTTCTTGGTCAAAATGTGGTATTTTCTTCTCTTCGAAGAGAAGGTGCTGCAATTCTTTCTTTCGCTCGCTGGTCATGCGGCAATCAAACTCGTCCATGAAGAAGTTGCCGAATTTCTGGTGGATTTCATCAAGAATATCATGCAGCGGCCGGCCGATTACGCTAATCATTTCCACCAGCAGCGAACCGGCGTAAACACCGTCTTTGCCGCGAATATGGCCGCGCACGGTCAGTCCGCCGGAGGACTCACCGCCGATCAGAGCATTGGTTTCTTCCATTTTGGACGAGATGTGCTTGAACCCGACCGGTACCTCATAGCACACTTCCCCAAAGCTTTCCGCCATCCGGTCCAGGCAGTGGGTTGTGGCAATATTGCGCACCGCGGGGCCTTTCCATCCCTTGTACTCATGCAGGTAATAGTACAGCAGAACCAGAATGTCGTTGGGGTGGATAAAGTTTCCCTTGGAATCGATCAGGCCGATTCGGTCGGCGTCGCCGTCGGTGGCAATGCCCAAATCATAGCCGTTCTGAACCACCATCTGCGCCAGGTGCGACAGCGTTGAGCTGTTCGGAGCGGGAAGCCGCCCGCCGAACAGGGTATCGTGCCGGTCATGGATGACTTCTACATTACAGCGGCAGGTCAGCAGAATCGTCTGCAGGGTTGTTTTGCTTACGCCGAACATGGGGTCCAGTAGAATTTTCAAATTTTTTTTCTTAATGGCCTGCGTATCAATAACATTTAAAATACTGTCGATATAATTGTTCTGTGGGTCAATCTCTAGAATCAACCCGTCTGCGGTTGCTTTCTCATATTCTATCGTATGGATTTCCGACGGATCGATTTTGGCAATCTCTTCTTCAATCCGGTTAGTTACTTCTTCCGTCGCATCCCTTCCCCCGGAGGTGAAAATTTTAACCCCATTGTATTCCGCTGGATTATGGCTTGCCGTAACCGCCATGCCATAAGCGGCGTTTTCCTGCAGCACCTGAAACATAATCAAAGGCGTCGGCACATCATGATTAATTAAGTGTATCGGAATGCCCCCGGCCGCGAGGGAGCAGGCAATCCATTTTGCTCCAAGGTCGGACAGGAACCTGCGGTCATACCCAATCACGACCGGACGGTCCTCTACGTGGTCTTTTTGTATCATTTTTGTTAATGCAGCAGAGAGCAGCTCCAAATTACTCCGTGTGAAATCTTCCCCGATGATGGCGCGAAATCCACCGGTGCCAAACTTGATCATATTGAATTCCTCCCGTAGAATTTGGGCGTATTGTAAAGTTAAATGAAAGTTGAGGACTCGTCAGCCCTTCTGGTACAATGGTTTTGACACAAAACAATGTACTCCCGAAAGGAGACGAGTCCTCATGACAAAATCATACCAGATTTGCTGTC
>DUNN01000006.1 GCA_012839345.1 Clostridiales bacterium
TGTTATTCTTTCCTTGAGTCATTGGGACCAACTCCTTTTTGAATGTCTTGACACCATTCATTTTAAAGGAGTCCCAATGGCTTTTCTATACCTTCTCGAAATTGCGAACTTTATTGTACTCTATCGGGTGCCAATGTCAGCCATATATATCTGTTTTCGCTCTATGGTTTCCAGTTTTAATTTATTGATTTCCTTATCTCCATTTAGAGAGAAAAACTTATATAAAGTGTCTGGAATATGTAGACGTGTTATTTTATAAATGGTGTTGAAAGCTATCGTTCTTTGCATCGGATCTGAATAACCAAGAATTAAATTCATAGCTTTTATGTAATCCATAGGATTTTCTTTGCGCCATTCTACGACATCAAAATCTTCGTCCATAAAATTCCTCCCCAACAATATGGATTGTAACACTTTTTAATGGCCCATTCAATAGATGACATAACGATGGGGTTAGAAGATGCTTATTGAGCCAACTACTCTAGGGCTATGACAGCATCAGGTCTGGCGTGTCATAATCCTCGCGACTTCGGGTCAACTTGGCCCGAAGTGGTTTCTACATACAAAAACACCGCCTATACTCTCGCTAAGGCGGTAAGTATCAAATATCTCTTTTTGGTGTAAATACTGCTTGTAGATTGCCTGCAAACCGTTGATATTACTGGGTTTCTCCAAGTCCTATAATTTCACTCCGACCATCAGGGCCACGAAACGAAAATGTTTCGTGGCCCTTTTTGTGTTGGCTATTTTAACTTTTAGTCTATAAAATACGAAGTACAGTTGTGAAGAAAACACCTCATAGTTTCTTTTTCTCAGATTGGAAATTTAAAGTTGAATTTGTTAATATTCGGGAATATAATTATGACTATAAAGAATATTTTGTTGGAAATTTAAGTTAAGGCAAATAAGGTACGAAGGGTTAATTTGAGCAACCATGCAATGATTTCGAATCGTGAAATCGGGCGAAAAAAGTAGCAAATTTTCTAAAATGTCATTAAAAAAGGGGAGAGTTTCGTGATAAAACGAAAATTAATGGTACTTTTGGCATTGGTTTTGGTTCTATCCGGCTGCAGTGGAAAACAGCCTAATAACACAGATAAACCCCACGACAATACAGTTGTTACATCAGAAAACAGGGTCAGCAGCATTTCTGTGGAGGACACTCTTGCAAGATTAACTTTGGACCAAAAAGCCGCGCAGATGGTTCAGGGATCAGTATACAATGTCTCGGATGATGTGATGAAGAAAAACTGCTATGGCAGTATTCTTTCTACATATGGTGAGAAATCCCTAAATGCGTCGGAATGGAAAAGTTTGATTTTGAGATATCAGAAAGATGCCATAAGTTCTGACGCAGGTATTCCTTACCTATACGGAAATGATGCGGTTCACGGGGTGAATACTTGTGAAGGCACAGTCATATTTCCGCATAACATCGGTATCGGTGCTGCAAATGATCCGGAGTTAACCTATCAGATGGGGTTAGCGGTTGCGAATGAAGCAAAGTTGACCGGCATGCTGTGGAGCTTTTCTCCGTGCTTAGCTGCGGCGCAGGATCCAAGATGGGGACGCACCTATGAAAGTTATTCCTCGCAAACTGATATCGTTACGAAGCTGGGTACATCGTTTGCAAAGGGTTTAATCGATGGCGGCCTCCTGCCTTGTGCAAAACATTTTTTTGCAGATGGTAATGTTCTGTACGGAACCGGTGAAACACTGGATCGGGAAAAAAGGTTGATCGACCGTGGAAATGCTCAACTGTCTGATGCTGAAATCCATGATTTATTAAAGGTTTATCAGTCCGCTATTGATGCCGGTGTTAAAACTATTATGATCAGCCATAGCAGCTTAAATGGAATTAAGATGCATGCGAATGAGAAATATATATCCTATCTGAAACATAATATGGGATTTAAAGGCTTTATCGTAAGCGATTGGGACTCAATTCATAATATACCTGGCAACAGCCTGAAAGAGCAGACCATTACTGCAATCAACGCCGGCATTGATATGCTGATGGAGGATGCGCAATATGAGGATTGCCGGAAGTATATCGTTGAAGCCGTAAAAGAAGGCAAAATCTCCATGGATCGGGTGAATGATGCTGTCAGACGAATTCTCACTGTGAAAAAAGAGATGGGAATTTTGGATGACCCGATGATGGAGAGGGTCACGTCTGAGGAAAGCAGCGTTGGTTCCCTGGAATATCGTAATTTAGCAAGAAAGTTGGTAGAAGAAAGCCTTGTATTATTAAAAAACAATAATTCGATACTGCCAATTAAGAAAGGAACGAAGATATTCATAACGGGACCTGCCGCAAATGATGTTGGAGTGCAGTGCGGCGGCTGGACGATCACTTGGCTTGGCAGTTCAGATGCATATAACAATGGTCAAAAGTGGATACCGGAAGGAAAAACCATACTTGACGGGCTGAATGAACTTGCGAAAGAATATGATCTTACCATTATTACTGACCCGAAGAAAGCAGCGAATGCCGATATGACATTGTTGTGTTTGGGAGAAAAGACTTATGCCGAATGGAAAGGTGACAGTGCAGATATCAATATTACCGGAGCGCTGGGCCTCGATGGCAATTCCGAAGCAATTGCCCTTGCCAAAAGCCTGGGGCATCCGACCATAGCTTGTATTGTAGCAGGAAGGAATGTCATTATCAGCGACTATATGAAGCAATGGGATGGTATTGTTATGTGCTACCTGCCTGGAAGTGAAGGCGACGGCATTGCGAATGTGCTTACTGGAAAAAGCAACTTTACAGGGACCTTACCAATGCCCTACTATTCAAATGTTAAGGAGATTAGAACGGACAAAGTAATGTTCCCAGTGGGATATGGATTAAAGTATTCAGATTGAATGAACAACGTGGAAAACTTGAAAATAGAGCAGAGAGATTGGGTTAAAACTACAATGCAAAAAACATCATGGATAGCCTGAATTGAGAAACCCGTAGGCTATTTTTTCTTTGATATAACAATGCTCCCTTTATGAGGAACCGTGTTTTTTCACTGTCCTACATAAAGGGAGCATACTTTATAATCCGGAATATATTTTTCTGTTAAAGAATAACGTAGTTTTTATCAGTCTTTCTTGTTTTGGTCAAAAATGACGGCAACCAGAATAATCGCGCCCATTGCGATGGTCTGCCAGTAGGAAGAAACGCCAAGCAGGCTCAGGGCGTTATTGATAATACCGATAACACACAACCCGATGATAGTCTGGCCAATACCGCCGCGTCCACCGGACATGCTTGTACCGCCCATGGCAACTGCTGCAATCGCGTTCAGCTCATAACCGTTTGCCGCCGCCGGCTGGCCGGCCTGTAAGCGGGAAGAAAGTACGGCGCCCGCCAGTGCAGAAAGGATACCGCAGATGATATAGACCCATGCCTTAATTTTTTTGACGTTGATTCCGCTTAACTGAGAAACATCTTCACTGCTGCCAACGGCAAAAACATAACGACCGAAGCAGGTGCGGTTCAACACCAGATAGGCAATGCCCAGAATAATAATCATGATAATAACCATAACCGGAATCATGCCAATATAACCAAGGCCGATCCAGCTGTACGCTTCGGGCATTCCAAAAACCGGTTTGGCGTTCGTAAACACATACGCAAGACCTCTAGCAATACTCATCATAGCGAGTGTTGCAACAAACGGCGGAACCTTTAATTGGGAAACGTTAAAGGCGTTAAACGCGCCGCAAATGCCGCCAATGACAATGGATGTGCCGAAAATAACAAGAATACTCATCGGGATACCGCTGTTCGGCATGGTATTGATCATGGTAGAGGCAATAATGCCCGTCAAAGCCGCGACTGAACCGACCGAAAGGTCGATGCCGCCGGTTAGAATAACAAACGTCATTCCGGTTGCAATCAGTGCATTAATGGTAATCTGCATCAGTACGTTAATCAGGTTTTCTACTTCACCGAAACGCGGCACAAAAATAACAGAAACAATAAACAAACAGAGAAGAAAAAGCGGCATAGTATAATCGTGCACAATGCGCTTTATAGTTAATTGTTCTTTCATTTTAAAATCCCCCAGCTCAACCAGCGTTTATGCTGGCCAGTCTCATAATATCTTTTTCCGTAATCTCTTTATTGTCGAGGAATCCGGAAACGCGGCCTTCGCTCATCACCATAATCCGATTCGATACGCCGAGCACCTCTGGCATTTCGGACGACACCATGATAATGCTTCCACCGCTTTCAACAAAGTTCTTCATCAGCAAGTAGATTTCAGCTTTCGCGTTTACATCGATTCCTCTTGTCGGCTCGTCCATAATCAGGATTTTCGATTTTGCAACCAGCCATTTTGCAATAACAACCTTTTGCTGATTTCCGCCGGACAGATTTTGCACCAGTGCCATTTCACTCGGTGTTTTTGTGTGAAGAATCTTTATGTACTCTTTCGCAACATTGGTTTCCCATTTTTCATCAATTACACCGTGATTGGAGTTTTCATAAATGCTGGCAAGGGATGTATTCTGCTTTACCGACTTTGCAAGTAAAAGCCCCTGCCCACGGCGATCTTCCGGAATCAATCCTATCCCTGCGCGAATTGCCTGGCGTGGAGAGTGAAAGTGAACCTCTTTGCCAAAAACAGTAACCTTGCCGCTGTTATATTCGTCGACGCCAAAAACAGCACGCATTACTTCGGTACGGCCCGCGCCGATCAACCCGGCAACACCCAAAATCTCGCCTTGGTGCAGTTCGAAAGAAACATTCTTGAATACGCCTTCGCGAGTCAAGTTTTCGACCTTCAGCACAACATTATCCTTAATACTGTCACTGTCAGGACGGTAGTAGAACTGTGTCATCTGACGCCCAACCATCAGCGTAATCATGTCATCCTCGCTCACTTCGGAAAGCGGCGCGGTTTTAATCAGTGTGCCATCGCGGAGAATGGTGATGCGGTCACATACAGTCGTAATTTCCTTGAGTCTATGAGATATATAAATAATGGAAACATTATTTTTTTTCAATTTATGAATGACGGTGAAAAGTGCATCAACTTCGTGCTGAGACAAAGAAGAGGTCGGCTCGTCCATAATCACAACGGAACTGTCCTGTGACACAGCGCGCGCGATTTCCACCATTTGCTTGTCTGCGTTGTTTAAATCCCGTATTACGGATTTTGCTTTAATATGTACGCCGAGAGAATCGAGGATTTTTTGCGCTTCGGTAT
This sequence comes from Clostridiales bacterium, assembly GCA_012839345.1. Lineage (GTDB taxonomy): Bacteria > Bacillota > Clostridia > Oscillospirales > Acutalibacteraceae > Caproiciproducens. The sequence continues at coordinate 5,211 of DUNN01000006.1, forward strand.
TCATTTTCTTGCGGTCAAGCAGACCGGAGCTTAATTTCGGTTCGCGGCCAAGAAAAATATTTTCGGCAACTGTCAGGTCAGGAATAACACTTAATTCCTGATGAATGACGCTGATTCCGTTTGCAATGCCTTCCCGTGGATTTTTAAAACTGACTTGTTTCCCATTAACTTCCAAACTTCCGGTGTCAGCCTGATATACGCCGGCAATAATTTTTATCAAAGTGGATTTTCCTGCCCCGTTTTCACCTAAAAGCGCATGGACTTCACCCGGATAAAATTCGACTGATATATCAGACAACGCTTTCACACCGGGAAAGGATTTATTGATACCGGACAACTTAATAATCGGTTCCTTCCCCATTTGTATACTTCCTTTCAATACTGATTCAACATTTCGGTTCTTCATGGATGCCCGCCCCGGCGCCTCCCGTGAAAACGGTTAACACGGAGAGAAAGGGTGAACCGATGTTCCGGCAAAAGGATGGGGACGGGTTATGGTTGACCCATCCCCACAGCCGTAGCCGAAAATTAGTCTGCGTTTGACTTATCGATCATAAATGGAGGAATTGCGATCATCTTTTCTACGGTGTTTCCATTTATTTTGTCAACAGCAGCCTTAAGGGCGGTTTCACCAATTGCAGAGGGGTTCTGTGCAACGTCTGCAATCCAAAGGCTATCGGGCTTTTTAATTTCGGCAATACCTTCTGCGTTGCCATCAAAACCGATGATCTTTACTTTTTTGTTTGCGGATTTAATCGAGGAAAGAGCGCCCATTGCAGCCGGGTCGCCTACGCAGAAAACAGCGTCGAGGTCCGCGTTTTTCTGGAGCATGTTCTGCATAACGTCAGCAGCTTTTGCCTGATCGCCGGAGTAGTTCTGAACGTCTGCAACCTTAACATCGGGAGCATTCTTCCCAAGCCACTCGGTAAAGCCTTTTTCACGGTTTACGCAGCCTTCAATTTCAGAGTATGTAATAACGGCTACCTTACCCTTTTTGCTAGTCAGAACATTCTTAATCAGGTATTCAGCAGCAATCTCTCCGCCTTTGTAGTTATCGGTGGATACGTGGCAGACGGTGTTGCCATCGGAAGGAACGTCCATGGTAAGTACCGGAATGTTTGCTTTGTCTGCAAGTTCCACCATAGATTTGCTGCCTGCTGAGTTTGTTGGGCAGAGAATAATCGCGTCAACTTTTTGTGTAATGAAATCCTGAACTTGGCTGAGCTGTTTGCTGGCATCCTGATTGGCGTCCTGAACAATGAGTTTTACCCCGAGTTCCTGAGCCTTTTTGTTTAATGCGGTTTCAATATTGTTGTAGAATACGTGCTGTCTTGTCAGAAGGCTGACACCAACAGTGATTTCCTTCTTCGATGTGTCTTTGCTTGCTTCCTGAGTGCTTGCTGCTGGGGTGTTGGCTTCTGCGCTTGCCGCGCTGCTGTTGCCGGTTCCGGGTCCGGAACATGCTGCCAGTGCTGCAACCATTGTTGCAGACAATACAATTCCAATTAATTTGCCAAACCTTTTCATAATTGCTGATCCTCCTAATTAATTTATTTATGAAAATGGAGCTTGCTCCAAATTCTATACATTACGCCTTCCCACCGCATCCGCAGACTTCAATTTTATGTCTGACGGTTTCGGCAACATATTTTTTACCTGCATTCATAAATACCTTGGGGTCGTAAACACTTTCGTCCCTGAGTGCCTCACGCACTCCTTTTGTTAATGCGGCGCGCAGCTCAGTTGCAAAATTGACCTTGCAAATACCAAGCTGGACCGTACGACGGATGGCTTCGTCTGGAACACCAGAAGCGCCATGAAGTACAACCGGAACGCTGACCAGCCCAATTATTTTTTTTAGGCGGTCAAAATCCAGCTTCGGCTCGCCCTTGTAAAACCCGTGCGCGGTGCCAATCGCCACTGCAAGAGACCGAACGCCGGTTTTTTCAGCAAAATCTTTTGCCTGGTCGGGGTCGGTATAAATCTGTTCGTTTGCTTTCACCTCATGGGTATCTTCCTTACCGGAAACCGTGCCAAGCTCACCTTCCACGTCAATGCCAAGCTTTTCCGCCTCTTGCACAACGGACTTAGTAAGCGCGATGTTTTCTTCATAGGGAAGCTTGCTGCCATCAATCATAACAGACGTATACTTTTCCCGAAGGGCTTCCATGCAGCGGTCATAGCTGTCGCCGTGATCCAGATGCATGGCAACGGGGATGTCAACCTTCGCAGCTTCCACCGCGACCATTGCGCGGAGCATGTCCATCCCGGCGTATTTCACCGTTCCCGGGGTTGCCTGGATGATGACAGGGCTTCTTAGCTCTGCCGCTGTACGGATGACAATCTGTGCCATTTCCATGTTTTCAATGTTGAATGCGGTCACTGCGTAACCGCCGCGTTTTGCATTAAGCAAAATGTCCCTTGTGGTAACTAATGGCATATAAAAGACTCCATTCTAAAAGTTTTATCTATCGTCATTTTCCTGTATTTCTTCCGCATGAATCAGAGGAATCATATCCTCAAAACTTTCCTTCGTGCACATCTGTGTCCCCTCCAAAACCAAGGAACCATGCGCCATGGCCACACCATAACGGAGCATGTCCTTATGGGACATACCGTGCACAATCGCGTAGCAAATACCAGCCACGAGAGAATCCCCGGCGCCCTGCACACCTCGAACCGTAATATCCGCGCCTGCGGAAAAATACGCTTTCTCTTTTGTTACCAACATTGCACCGCTTTTTCCAAGGGAAACACACACGATCGTGACACCTTGGTTAATAATTTCCCGAGAGATTCGAATTACGTCGGCTTTTGATTTAATTTTTTCTCCAAACGCCTCTTCCAACTCATCCTTGTTTGGCTTAATCAAATAAGGGCGGGCCTTAATGCCCTCCAGAAGCAGTTCGCCGTAGGCATCGATTACCGTTTTCACGCCGAGGCTATGAGCCTTTTCCGTCAGGATTCTGTATATGTCCTTTGGAACTCCTGGCGGTACGCTTCCGTCCAGAACAAGCAGTGAGGTCTTCGGGAGATATTTTTCAACCAGCCGAACGAGCTTTGAAACACAGTCTTCGGTCACACAATGGCCGCTTTCGTTAAGCTCACTCATAACGCTTGTCTTTTTATCAAAAATTTTGATATTTGTACGAAGCAGACCCTCTACATCTAAAAATTCGTTTGGAATATGCTCCTGTTCCAAAAAATCCGTCAGTACGGATCCGCCGCCCATATAATTGAATCCTAGGCAGCGAGTTTCTTCTCCTATATTGTTTAATGCTATGCTTACATTAATTCCTTTTCCGGAAATATCGCATCGAAAGTTCTCCACATGATTGGTTCCCCCATAGGCAAATCCGTCAACCGTTACGGTTCTGTCAATACACGGGTTCAGTGTTAGTGTGGTTATCATCTTTCGTACCCACCTTATCTATGTATTTATTCGGATTCTTTGCTTTCTGAGGCCCAATCCGACATCGCCTGAAAAATAATCCATACGGAGGTTGCTCCGGCATCTTGCAGTCCAAGAGCTTTGGTTCCGTAAGATTTTGCGCGGCCAAACTTTGCCACGCAGTCCCGTGTGTGCATCATTCCTTTTTTCGCGCATTCAGCCGCCATTGCAAGCCCTTTTGGAAGGTCCTCGCTGTTTGCGACTGCTTGCTCCAGCCCAATAACTGCCGGCTCGAAAGCATCCACCATAGTCTTATCGCCGACCTGCGCTTTTCCTCTTCGTTTGAGCGCTTCCAGCGAACGGCGGTAAATACCGGCCAAAAGCGGAAGATCAGCTTTCTGATGCGGTTCAATCCCAACAATCCCGCTGATAAACATTGTGCCAAACAGAACGCCCGAGGCACCGCCCATCGTATCCAGAAGCGTCATGCCAACTTCTTGAAATAAATTTTCTACTGTTTCGAATTCTTTGCCTTCTAAAGCCTCTTTAACCGCTTTGAAGCCAAGCGCCATGCCAAAGCCGTGGTCACCGTCACCAAGTTTCAAATCGATTTCCGTTAAAAAGTCTTCCCTTTCAATCACCCTGCGTGCCACAAAGAGGAACATGTCCCTAAGCTGCCGCATATTCAACGTATTCATAATAAGCACTCCTAACCCGGCCGAACCGGCGCTCATCCACGCGTTTAATTGTATTTTTTAAAGAATGGCGAATAAGCCGGCGCGTCATAATAGCGTTTCAGTTCTTCGTCCAGTTTCAGGATCGAAAGAGAAAAACCGCCCGTACCCTGTGGGCAAAACAGGGAATCAATAAAGAGGTCATGCACTTTGATGCCCTTCCCTTTCAAAATTTCCGCTACTCTGCGATTTACAATGCAAAGTTCCAGCAAGCTGGTAAACCCGAATCCGTTCACCATAACGGCAACTTCGTCTCCGGCGGTTGCACCACAGTCCTTCAGAAGGTAATCCATCATGGTATCAGCGATTTCATCTGCTGGTTTCAGCTCTGTGCGCAGCACACCCGGCTCGCCGTTAAAGCCCATCCCGTATTCGATGAAGCCCTCGGGCAGTTCGCACATAGCCTTACCGCTCGGGAGGTATCCTGGGGAGGTAGTAACGCTGAACGTAAATGTATTTCGGTTGGCCTTCTGAATCACCCGTACCGCTTCATCCAGCGAAAGCCCCGCGTCGCACGCAGCGCCCGCAACCTTCATCACAAGCGCAACGCCTGCCACCCCACGGCGTTCTTCCTGCTTCTCTATTGGTGCGCTCGTAATATCATCTGCAACAAACACACAGCGTGTGTCGATGCCGTCCAATTGGGCAAGCTCTCCGACCAGTTCAAAATTCAGCACATCGCCCGCATGGTTCGTACAAATATAAATAACGCCCTTTTCGTGGTTAACCGCCTTGGTCACATTCAGAATCGCACGCGCGGGCGGTGCGATATACACATTTCCCAAAGCCGCACCATCCGCTAACCCTTCCCCTACATAACCAAGAATCCAAGGTTCGTTTCCGGAGCCGCCCCCCGTTACAATGGACACCTTGTTCTTTTTCTGCTTCATCAGGATTCCTTTATAATCTGGAAGTGGTTCCAGAAGATCGGGGCAGGTTTCGACATAGCCTTCGATCATCTCTTTAATCATCTGTTCCGGCTGATTTATGATCTTATTCAAAATCAATGCCTCCTTAACCGTTTTTCTCGGGTTCTACCACGATCAAGTCCACCCCGGTGCTTTCAATCTGATTCCGAAGTTGCTGGGGAATCCGGTTGTCTGTAATCAGCCGAGTAATATCCTTAAGCGGGCTAATCCGCGCCATGGAAGTATGCCCAAATTTGGAATAGTCCGATATTAATATCGTTTCCCTCGAGGCTTTTAGCACACACTGTTTCACTTGAGCCTCATAAAGGTTCGGGGTCGTAATCCCCGTTTCTACCGTGATGCTGTTGCATCCAATAAATGCTTTATCTATGCAGAGGCTCTTAATTGTATTTTCCGCAAAGCCGCCGACACAAGACATGATTTTGTGGCGCACACTTCCGCCAATAAACACCAACTCAATATCATCCGCTTCCAGAAGTTCAAACGCGATATTCAGTGCATTGGTAATCACGACAATATCACGTTTATTGCCGTTCTTGATTTCTTTCACAAGCTCTAGCGTTGTGGATCCGGCGTCAATAAAAACCGTGTCGAAGTTATTGATGTACTCATAAGCTTTCTTTGCAATCGCGCGTTTTTCGAGCGGATTCTTTTTCTCTTTTTCCTTTTCCTCAAACTCGCGAATCGTGGAAATATTGACCGCCCCACCACGGGTACGCCGCAAAAGTCCCTGCTCGTCCATCTCATTCAGAATCTTTCGAACCGTTACCTCGGAGGTTTCTAGTGCCTCGCTCAGTTCCGGAACCGTTACAACAGGCTTTTTCTCCAACATTGAAAGAATCAAATTCTTTTTTTCAACAGTCAGCATTCGCTTTCGTCCTTTCGTTGTGTTATTATTTTATATTATAATCTTTCAAAAGTCAACTAGTATTTATAAAAATATAACATTTCGTAATTTCCATTCTTTTTTGGTTCTTTCTACTGAATTCTTTTATTTTTATAAAGTATAATTCTTTTATTTTTATAAAGTATATTATAATATATATCCAGTATTTCGTCAAAAATATAATGATAAACTCGCATTATATAGAATCTTCGAATTACAAATTTTAGATTTTTGCCACTTATCAGCTAACATAATCTTTCGAATATTTACGTTTATTTTACTAAACTGAGGCTATTTGATAGAGTACAATAAAGTTCGCAATTTCGAGAAGGTATAGAAAAGCCATTGGGACTCCTTTAAAATGAATGGTGTCAAGACATTCAAAAAGGAGTTGGTCCCAATGACTCAAGGAAAGAATAA
>DUNN01000008.1 GCA_012839345.1 Clostridiales bacterium
AAGGCAAAGTGTAGAAAAACCGTAGAAATCGGTAAAAAGCTAAATTTTCAAAATCCCGCAAACCCGCGAAAACTCAAGGGTTTCCCGCATTTTCAAAGCAACTGACCGAGTGGATTTCGAGTCAGGCCCGTTATGACCACTTCGATACGCTTCCATACATGCTTAATTATTGTAATGAGTAAACACGAAAATGTCAAGCTTTTTGTTTGGGTGCGGGATTTGCGTTAGAAATATTTCAGAAAACGCTAATTTTTGTGCCGCCGTATTGGAAAGAAACATATTATGCTGGAAGAAAACACTTTAAAAGGTGATAACAATGCCAATGACAACAAGGGAAATGCTTGCCCGGCTGATTAAGTGCGAAGCCGGGGGAGAGGGCGACACCGGAATGCGCGCCGTTTCCTCAGTGATTACCAACCGCACCAATGTTCCTTATGGGGAATTTGCACGCATCAGTCAAGGCGGGAATATGCGCGCCATTATGGAGCAGTCGGGGCAGTTCACCTGCCTGATGGAAACGGTTGCCGGCCAGTACAACTCGCAAAACATTTATAATATGGATCCGGAAGAAATTCATTATGCGATTGCGGATTGGGCGATCGCCAACAATACGCTGGGCGCGGTAGGCGACGCGCTGTTCTATTTTAATCCGTTTAAACCGCAGTGCCCGGATTATTTTCCGGCGAATCAAATGGGGCTCTTTTATAATCGAATTCATCAGCATTGCTTTTATGGCCCCACGGAAAAATATGCGTCCACATAACACATAAAGGAGGAACAAGGATGGATACCAACACCACTCCAACAGCCGGATATACACAGCATTCCTGTATGGGCGGCTGTGTTGGAGGTTATGATTCCCCAGCGGCAGGGAGCGTACCGACCCTGGAAGAAATTGCAGGCTACAACACAATGACACAGCAGCAAAAGGACCAGATAAGGCAGCAGCTGTATCAAACAAACCAGGAGGCATTTTCCGGAATGCCATGGTCCGCGTCTTATCGGGCTGCAAACAACAGCAACGCACAGCAGGCCGGGCTGCTTTCGGCGGCTTCTCCCTCGAAAAAGCAGGCAGCGACCGGCACACCGGCAGTTCCCGGCACTTTGGGAACCAGTCCAGGCACAAGTCCGGGAATGCAGACCACTTCCGGAGGTACTGCGGGGGCGCAGGGAATGCAGACTGCTCCGGCAGCGCAGACCCAGACCATAGAGGGAACGACCTCCGCACCGATGATACCTGGCCAGCCTGCTCCCATTACTCCCCTTACACAGCCGGCCCCTATTACTGGGGAAAGCCTGCAATATTTGAACGGATTTCTGCGGACCCAAATCGGCCGCGCGGTCAAGGTGGAATTCCTGATTGGAACCAATACCCTGGTAGACCGCACCGGCATCCTGCTGGGCGTTGGAGCAAACTATATTTTGATTAACGAAGCGGAAACCGACGACATTGTAGCCTGCGACTTCTACAATATTAAGTTTGTTCAATTTTATTATTGATGTGCAAATCAAATACCACGTAATCAAAAAGGGACTTTCCAGTTCGGAAAGTCCCTTTACTGTATCAATTGCGGCAATCTTACGAAGCCGAGATAAAATGTTTGAATTTATCCATGTGCTTCAACGGTCTGGGCGTTGGCGGCTTCCGCAGGAAGCTTCACCGCAGGCGCCGTGCCGATATTGTCAATCTTTCCGCTGATCATGCATTTGGTAACAATGATTTTTACGCTGCTTCCGTCAATGTTCTGAAACACTTTGTTGAGTGCCTGGGTGGCATCCAGTTCCAGCTGTGCGATTTGACCGGTTTTTTCATCAATGTAGCAATAGCCGTAAATATCGTCCGCACTGTCCAGAAGTGCCTGGACGATGGTGGAGGAGCCATTTCCAATTCCGGTTGCGGTTACAATATTCTCCACGGTGCTCCGAAGGACTTCGCTTTTGAATGTCAACTCCAGCTTGTGTGCTTTTCCGGCACCCAGATTCACTTCCCGTACATATTTCTGGCCTTTTACGTGCTCCAGCAGCCGCAGGATATCAATCTGGTGGAACGGGGTGGTGTCTAAGCTGCCGGCAGAGGTTTTCTGCCACACGCCGTCGGACTGGGAATAAAACCAGATTCCCTGCGTATCGGACAGGTTATAGGTCGTGCTGTTGGAATCCGTCTGATCCAGTTTTGCGGCCTGAACGGATTTCAAGGCAAAGGGCTTTGCCTGGTATGTAACGTTGTTTTCCGTCTGATAGTGCTTTTGCTGCCCATCTACCGTAAATTCCAGCGTATTTTCAATGGAAGCCGTGCAGCTGGTCAGTTCCCCGGCGTTTGCCTTGGCTTCCCGCATCAGTACGTCGGGGTCCGTCTGTTTTCCGCAGCCGGAAAACGAACCGATTATGAAAACGGAGAGAACAATCCCCGCGAAGGCATTTCGTTTCATGTCGTCACCAGTTCTCCGCGCGCAAATTCATACAGCCGCCGGCTTCACGCGGAAAGCCGCGGGTTCAAACATACAAAATATCATTCGTATTATAGTATAAAAATATTTTATCATGTGCGGCGGAAATTTACAAGACAAGTACCTATGTCCCTAGTCAAACTGTGGAAGTTGCTGTTGAAGCTGCGCTTATTCATACTTTCTTCACACGAATGCCCTATCATAACAATATCCATTGTATCATAAGGGCAATGCGTGCATTCAACCTTACATAAAAAAGGGGAATGAAAATGAAATTGTTTTATCATAAAAAATCGATGCGTACAACAGCGGTCGGCCTGCTGGCCGCGGTGGTGGTTTCGCTTCCGCTGTCCGGCTGCCAAGGCAATCCTCTTTCCGAGTTGATTTCTTCCGCTATGCCGTCTTCGGGGGCAACCTCCTCCATTGGGCAGGCGGTGGCCAGTCAGGCAGCTTCTAAGGTAACCTCCGCCGCAAGCGCCGCCGTATCGGCCGCGTCGAAAGCGGTGTCCGCGGCATCCACACTGAAGTCCGCGGCGTCCAAGGCTTCTTCCGTTGCTACGGTACAGCAGAAGCCGAAAACACCGGTTAAAAAATCCTCTTCCACGAAGGTGGAAACGGGCAATCAGAACCTGAAAAAAATTGCCATTGACCCGAACGCCCAAACCGGCAAGCAGCTGTCGGTTTCGCAGAGCAAGCCTTCGGTATCCTCCTATTCGTATGTGGACCAGCGCAGCGGCTACAATGCCCTGAAAGATACTCCAAGCCAGAACCTGTATAAAATGATTTTGGCGAGTGCCTATGAAATTTCCACACAGGCCAACGAACAGGGGTATTACCCGACTGCGCGCATTCAGCTTGGAAAGGTGCATCTGTCAGAAACGCAGATCCGCATTGCGCTAATGGCGGCCCTGAACGACAACCCGCAGGTGTTCTGGCTGGCAAACGCCTATTCCTACGGTTACGGCGGCTCCGATACCTTTGTGCAGCTTTACTCGATGGTATCCCCGTCCGCTTGCAATACGATGATTAGTCAGTTGAACCAAAAGGTGTCCTCCATTATCAACTCGATGCCTTCCGGCTTGAACGAACTTGACCGCGAGCTTTATCTTTCCGATTATTTGGAACAGCATCTTACCTACAACACGGCGGCTGCCGCGGATACCAGCCTTTGGAAGGCGTTTAACGCCTACGGTGCGTTGGTGGAAGGCAGTGTGGTCTGCGAAGGATATTCCCGCTCCATGCAGCTGCTAAGCAGCTATGCGGGGCTTACGTGCATTTTAATAACCGGTCAGAGCGACGGCGTTAACCATATGTGGAATGTCATGCGCATTAACGGTAGCTGGTATCACTTGGACAATACCTGGGACGACAACAACCCGACGATATACAATTATTTTAATGTAACGGATGCGGTGATTCGGAAAACGCATTCTATTTTCCCAAGCGCCTATTCTTTGTCGGAAGCGCAGATTAACGGTACCGCAACAGGTACCCCCGCAGGGTTTAACCTGGTCATTCCCACCTGTACGGCCACAGCGGCGAATTATTTCAGGGCAAAAGGCATTCCGGTGAGCACGGAAAGCAACACTGACAGCAGCGCGGTGGTCAGCGCCATTATTTCTGCGGCGAACGCGAAGAAGGAATCCATTTCGTTTTATGTCACCGACGATGCGGATTATACTCAGGTGATGAACGGAATGCTGAAAACGTCACCGTACCGGCTGTCGGATTACCTAAATCAGGCGAACGCTTCGAAAAGCTTGAAGAACAAAATTTCGCTGAGAAGCATCCGCTACCTGCAGGACCCGGACAACCGCGGGCTGACGGTCTTTCTAACTTATTCCTAAACGAGAAAAAGGAAACACAATACAATGGGACACGGTAAAATGAACATTTTCATTTAGCTGTGTCCCTTTTTCTATGGAATGTCTCATGCGGAATTGGTTATGTTATATATTATATGAAACGGACAACAGAGTACGAGATTCCTGAGGACCGAAGCGGTGGATAAAAGGAGCGTGGAAGCTTCCGTGCGGGGGCTCCGGTTCCAGGCTGGGGAAGACCTTTGGAAATGCTGGATCACGGAGCCAATAAGTATGAAGGTGTTTTCTTCGGATTGGTGACGACTGAACTGATAATCACGGGATGCTACGCAACAAAACTCCGAATCGAATATAATAATGGATATTATGCTTTATTTTTTTCATAAAATAGAGGAGATTGGTTGCACCGGTGCGAGCGATGCCCGGGACAATACCGTCCCCTATGCCGGGGCGGTGAAGACGGCACTTTGTGCTCTATGGTGGCAAGCTATCAAGCTATAATCTTTTAGAAAAAGCCGCGCGGCGTGTCGCAGAACAGCCGCTTGCGGAATATCATAAAGTGGAGCAGGTTGAGGTGCTTTAAAAAAGCCCCATGCTCCGGTACATGCCGACTTTGATGATAGGGCGGCAATGATTACCCGGAAAAGGAGCGACTTCTATGAATAAAGCGATACTCGGCATTGGTTCCAACCTTGGCAACCGCACCGCTTTTTTAAGCAGCGCCGTGCGGGCGATTGAACAGCTTCCGGAAACGACCGTTTTGGCGGAATCCAGCCGGTACGAAACAAAACCATATAACGTTCCGGACGAACAGAATGATTACTTAAATGAATGTATTGTGATTTTAACCGCGTTGTCGCCGCGTGCGCTTCTGGGTGCCTGCCTCGGGATTGAGGCAGCCTTGGGCCGTGTGCGGGAAAAGCGCCATGGGTCGCGGGTGATTGACATCGACCTGCTGATTTACGAAAATGCGACCAGCAAAGATGCGGAGCTTACCTTGCCGCACCCCGGCATTCTGAAACGCCTGTTTGTGCTGTTGCCGCTCAGTGATCTTTATCCTTCCGGGAACGCATTGGGACTGGACTTTTCAGCCGCTTTAAAGCGGGTCGATCGGTCCAAAATCAAGGTTTTTTAAAAAAATCTAAAAAAATTTGAAAAAAGGGGTTGACTTATGGGGGTGTATTTGGTATTATAGTCAAGCGCCTTACGAAAGGCGAACGGCAAGAGCGAAACGGAAGTTAAGCGAAGCCGGGCAGGACCTTGAAAATTA
>DUNN01000015.1 GCA_012839345.1 Clostridiales bacterium
AATCAATCGGAAAAACCGACGGAGCTTATTTTCGTTTGTCATAATACTTGGCTGCCTTCATGCCGATGCCCTGAAGCACCTGCACAATCAGCACTAGCAAAACAACGGTAACCAGCATAATCGCATACTGATACCGGTAAAAACCGTAATTAATCGCGATTGTTCCAAGGCCGCCGCCGCCGACAAAACCGGCCATGGCAGAATAGCCGAGAATGGTTGTGGTAGCAATGGCACAACCCACAATGAGGGATGGTTTTGCTTCCGGAAGCAGAACCTTTAGAACAATCTGCATACTGGAAGCACCCATGGACTGAGCCGCTTCAATCACCCCAACATCAATTTCTTTCAAGGATGATTCCACAAGCCGTGCGATAAACGGCGCGGCAGATAGAGTCAGTGGAACAATCGTGGCATTGGAGCCAATCGTGGTCCCAACCACCATTCTGGTAAAAGGAAGGATTGCAACCAACAAAATCAGGAACGGAATGGAACGTGTCAGGTTCACAATCACATCCAGCGTTTTATAAACCACTGCGTTCGGGCGGATCCCGTCCTTTGCGCTGGTAACCAGCAGAATTCCGATGGGAAGGCCGATGACATAACCAAAGAGTGTGGAAAAGAACACCATATACAGGGTTTCACCAACACCCTGAATCAGCATTTTGAGCGTTGCTTCATCCCACATAATCTACCACCTCCTCTGCAGTAAGGCCCCTTGCCCTTATATAGCCAAACATTTTCTTCGCAAGGTCCTCATCTTCCGGCAGTTGAACAACCATTTGTCCAAACGCCTTGCCGTCTATATTTTTGGTATCTGCATACATGATATTCACCGGTGCACGGTATTCCAAAACCAGATTGGCAATGACCGGTTCATAAGAAGAATTTCCGTCAAAAACGATGCGCATGCATTTTTTGCTAATTTTGCTTTCCACACGGCCGCCGTTCGGGTAAACAAACTTCTGTGCAGCCGCTGTCTGGGGTTTTGAGAAAATATCCTGCACCAGCCCGGTCTCTGCAATTTTGCTTTCATCGATAATGGCCACACGGTTGCAAATTTCTTCGATTACACTCATTTCATGCGTAATAATGACAATGGTAATCCCGAGGCGGTGGTTAATGTCTTTCAACAGGGCAAGAATGGAGCGTGTTGTGGAGGGATCCAGCGCGCTGGTTGCCTCGTCGCAGAGCAGCACCTTCGGGTTGGTTGCCAGTGCACGCGCAATGGCAACCCGCTGCTTCTGCCCGCCAGACAGTTGGGACGGATAGGCTTTCTCACGGTCGGCAAGCCCCACCAACTCCAGCAGCTCCGCTGCACGCTTTTTGGCGGTATTTTTATCGATCCCGGCAATTTCCATTGGGAAACACACGTTTTTCAGTGCCGTACGCTGCATCAAAAGGTTAAACTGCTGGAAAATCATGCCCATAGAGCGCCTTGCTTCCCGCAGTTGAGCGTTCGACAACAAGGAAAGATCGCGCCCGTCAAAGAAAACGGTCCCTTTCGTCGGTCTTTCCAACATGTTCATACATCGTACCAGTGTGCTTTTGCCCGCCCCACTCATACCGATAATTCCAAAAATATCGCCTTTCTCAATGGAAAGGTTGATGTCGTTTAGGGCATGCACTTCCGTCTGATCAGTTTTATAGGTTTTGCTGAGCGACTTTATTTCAATCAATGCCTGGCCCAACAGGAACCCCCCTTGTTTAGTTTATTTCACTAAACTTATATGAATTATAAGTTTATAGGTTGAATTTGTCAATGTCTTCAAAACAGTTTTCGAAAATATCGCACTATGAACGGATTTTCGCAATGAAAGCCTTAATCTTTATTCCTTTTTCCAGGAACATTTTTTCATGTTCCGTCATACATAACTCCGCAAACTGTTCCGGATGTTCTTCGCCGTGAAGATCCGTTGTTTTCCGAAGAATATCGAAGCCGCTTTCCTCCATATAATGAAGCGAATCCGCAAACAGGTTTTCATCATCGGTTTTAAACCAGATTTCCCCGTCCTTGGCCAGAAATATTTTGTATTTTTCCAACTGGCGTGGATGGGTCAGGCGGCGCTTCCAATGCTTCGGCTTAGGCCATGGATTGCAGAAGTTGATATAAATCCGTTCCACAGTATCCTGCTCATTCATCATCGTTAAAATCTGCTCAATGTCATGCGCAGTCAGCACAACGTTGTCCGGTTCTTTTCCATACTCGTGGAACGCCTGCTCAATTAAGCGCTTGCCGGGGCCTAAAACCGTATCCTTTAGGTCAATCCCCAAATAATTAATCTCCGGCGTTTTGGGCGCCAGCTCCGCTAGAAAAACCCCTTTTCCGCACCCAAGCTCCAAATGAAGCGGCTGCCGACGAGGAAAAAATTCATGCCAGCGGCCGGAATAGGCCTCTGGTTTCCGTACAAAAAACGGGCAGGCGTCCAGTTCGGGCGCAGCCCAGGGCTTGTTTCGCATTCTCATAATATAATACATCCTTTGCTTAATCCGTTTTTGTGAATCGAAATTTGGGTCGCTGCTCCTCACGCTTCCTGCGACTCCCAGTTTTTGCACACATCAACCCACTTTTTGCTTCTGGAAACCTGGAACAGTTCTTCGCAGGTCAGCCGGACGCAGGAACTGTCACTGCCGCCGGCAGGGTAAACCTCAGAAAATCGCCGCAGCGATACATCGCAGTATACCTCGGCGCTGGAAGGATTGGCAAACGGACATACCCCGCCGACCGGATAACCGGTAAGCGGCTCTACTTCCTCCAAAGGCAGCAGCTTTGCTTTCATGCCGAATTCCGTCTTAAATTTCGAGTTGTCGATTTTTGCATCCCCGGCTGCCACTATAATCACACAGCCGTCCCCGCTTTTCAGAGAAATGGATTTTGCAATTCGGGCCGGCTCTACCTGCAGCACCTGTGCGGCCAGCTCTACGGTTGCGCTGGACTCGTGAAACTCCATTAGGCGGTCTTCCATATGATAGTTTTTTAAATAATCCCTTACAATTTGAACCTTTTGCCGTGACATGACGATTCCTCTTCCTATTTATTCGCATTTCAGAAAATTTATACAGTTTCCCGTTGATTTAGGTATTATTATAACATAAACGGTCAGGGAAAAAAACCACCATATCATTCGGTTCAAATTGTGATTATTCCAGAAAACAACCGCCAAAAAGACGGAACAACTGGACAATAATTCAAAACGTGGTATAATTTTAAATCATATTTTTCGAAAGATTAACCGAATTGAAATATTTTTGCTTTACGGGAGGGATTCATGAAGCGTCTGATTCATTCCGCAGCTGCTCTAAAACCGAAAAAACTGCTTTTCCTATTATCGGTTCTGCTGGTGCTGGTAATAGCCACACTAATTCTCATCTGGACCATGCTGCGTCCAAAAGTGCAAAGCTATGAATGCACGAATTTTGCAATGAACACTTATATTCAGCAGACCGTATACGGTGCCAAACGGGAAGAAGCTGCGGCCGCCGCCGCCAAAAGCATTGGCGAGCTGGAAAATTTGATTTCCTGGAGAATCGGGGATTCGGACGTTGCCAAGCTGAACCAGGAGGCCGGTGTCGACTGGATTTCCATCGATTCAAAAACGCTGAGTATTCTGGAAACCAGTCTGGACGTGGCGCAAAAATCCAACGGCGCGTTTGATCCAACCATTCTGCCAATCTCTTCCCTCTGGGATTTCGGCGGGGAAAACCAACACGTGCCGTCCCAGCAGGAACTTCAGAAATTTCTCCCGTATGTAAATTACAAGAATCTTCGGATTAATACAAAGGATTCCACGGCATCACTGAAAAATCATTACATGGCGATCGATTTGGATGCCATCAGCAACGGAGCAGCCTGCGACGAAGCCATCGCGGCATATCGTTCATCCGGAGCGGACTACGGAATTATTGCGGTAGGCGGAAGCGTCGGCGTTTTCGGTACAAAGCCCGACCGTTCCCCATGGCATGTTGCCGTACGTGACCCCGCCACTGCGGAAAGCAACGCCGCCGCTATGGGGGAAATTTTACTGGACAGTGGTTTTATCTCCACCTCTAGCACCTATGAAAAACGCTTTACCCAGAACGGCGTCACCTCTCACCACCTTTTAAACCCCAAAACTGGATACCCGGAAAACAACGGCATTGTCTCCGTAACGGTGGTGTGCAGCAGCGGTACACTGAGCGACGCGCTTTCCTACGCCTGCTTTATCCTTGGAAAAGATAAAGGAATGGAGCTTTTGAATCAGTACCATGCGGATGGAATTTATATTGATGCCAATAATCAGGTCTACATCACTGAAAATCTGAAATCTAAGTTTAAAATAACGAATAGCAAATACAAATTAATGAGTTGATGGTTCACCCGGCACGGCGGAACTCCGATAATTTGAAAATTTTACTTGATTTTTATCTCGGTTTATTATATAATAATTTTCGCTGTTCCACGCCGGTGTGATGGAATTGGCAGACGTAGTGGACTCAAAATCCACCGGTAGCGATACCGTGCCGGTTCGAGTCCGGCCACCGGCACCAAAAGACCCACGAAACTTATTGTTTCGTGGGTCTTTTCTATTATGGCCACCTGTCATGCAGATAATTTGGGGATGGAGTTATGCGTATTCACTTAACAGGCTATGCTAGTAGACTTAGGCCAGCTGAGCACCGACCATAAGATTAGGCTCTTTCGTACAAACGTGTTGATATTCTGCCTCCAGAAGGCCCCAGAAGATATTAATAATTCATATACTTTAAAGCCGGTACAGCCGTTGGAACATCTCAACTGCTGTACCGGCTTTTGTATTTACTGCTTGGTGACACATAATAGCAACTAAATTTCATACAGCTAAAGAAATAATCGTGAAACAACGGTAAATACTAAGAATGGAAACAAAATGAAATTACATTAGGCCTTGTAGTTCCCCGTCAACAGCTATATCGATTGATACGATTCTTGACCTTATTAAGCAGGACAAATTTGACTACACATAGGGTTTCACTTTCTGTGGGTATCCTTGCCTAATAAATCTTTGATAAAAAGGATGTTGATTGCATTAAAGTGATTTGAAAACCCAAAATAAGCACTTATAAATTTTTGTTATGAAAGGAAGAATTGATTTGTTTAAACATGAAAAACAGTTATTAATGGATGTAAAGGTTGAAAGACCGAATCCAAATTATGCCAATATGCTGCAGGAACAGTTAGGAGGTCCGCAAGGAGAGCTAAAAGCTGCCCTTCAATATATTTCTCAAAGCTACCGTATCAAAGATCAAAAGATAAAAGACCTCTTTCTGGATATTGGAGCAGAGGAACTGGGGCACATGGAAATGGTAGCTACCTTAGTAAATCAGTTAAACGGTCATAATCTGGATGCACAGAATACAACCTCAGGCAGCATCGAGGCTTCCGTTTTGTCTGGTCTTACTCCTATGTTGGCAAATGCCTCCGGGTATCCGTTCAACGGTGTGTATATCAATGAAACGGGTGACCTAGCTGCGGATATTTTCTGACATCGCTGCGGAACAGCGCGCTAAGGTCGTGTATGAGTATTTATATCGCCAAATTACGGATAAGGGTGTCCGGGAAGCGATCGATTTTTTGCTAAACCGAGAAGAAGCCCACAATACACTGTTCCGAGAAGCCTTTAATCAGTTGGAAGAAACCGGGTCGCTTCAGGATTGGGCTGCTACCATGGACAGCAAAAAGTACTTTGATCTCTCGTCACCCGGCAAGTTTTATGATGAAAGCAACCTGAACAATGCTAAGCCACCCAAGTTTAATGTTCCAAACCCTTCAGCACCGCAGAAGGGACAAGGAATGGTACACTAAAATAAGAGGCTTCGAGTTTTATTGCCCGAAGCCTTTCTAATTTTGAACTACAAGCAAAATCCGAAGATGTTAGGTTCAACTTTGACTGCGCAATAGCATATAAATGTTATAATAAATACTTGGCATTTTTGGAGCTTGCAGAAAATCAGTATTCTGATTCCGATTTCCCAATTGAACAAGAGAAGATTGGACGTATTTTTCTGCTCACTCGAGTTCTAACGTATAAAAGAACCTCATTATTTTCATCATAAAAAATAAGCCGTTTGAACGGCTTATAATAGTAAAAACCGGTCGAAAACCTATAGCAGAGGACATGACGGATTACGTTGTGTCCTTGTTTTTTTGATGTATAATATCAGTATGCCTATTGGACCTCAGTGGCTATTCTTTTTTCGAATGCGCAGGTGGTATAAATGAGCAGAAATATTAAAAAGAAACTCAGTGGTGCAATGGCTTTTATTGTGCTGATGGGCATTGTCAGTTTGTTCTCGGATATGACCCATGAAGGAGCAAGAAGTATTCTTGGCGAATATCTGAATCTTGCCGGAGCGTCTGCGGCAACAATCGGATTCGTATCCGGCATTGGTGAACTCTGCGGGTACTCGCTCCGATTGCTTTCCGGTTTTATTGCAGATAAAACAAAGAAATACTGGAAACTTGTAATAGCCGGTTATGCGCTGCAGGTTCTGGCTATTCCTGCGCTTGCGCTGATTCCGGAAAACGGATGGGTCGCGGCATGCGGTCTTGTAATTTTAGAACGTATTGGCAAGGCCGTCAAAAAGCCGGCAAAGAATACCCTCGTTAGTTTTGCTGCAAGCGAAGTCGGAACAGGCAAGGGGTTTGCCTATCAGGAATTTTTGGACCAACTTGGAGCATTCCTGGGGCCTGTGATCCTTTTTATCATTGCCGCAATCAAAGGAACCGGCAATCTGTTTTCCACTTACCGTATCTGCTTTGCTGTTCTCGGTATACCGGCGCTTATTACCATCATACTTGTGGTTTTTTCAAAAGTAAAGTATCCAAATCCGGAAGTGTTTGAAAAGACAATAAAGGAAAAGACAGAATTCAGGTTTAAGAAATCCTTTGTATTCTATATGATTGCCATCTGCCTTTTTGCCTTCGGCTTTGTCGATTTTACATTGATCACCCTTCATGCGGCAAAAATGCAGGCCTTTCCGGATGCAACACTGAGTCTACTCTATGCGGCGGCTATGGCTGCGGACGCCTTTGCAGCCCTTTTCTTCGGTTGGCTGTTTGACAGAATCGGTTTGAAATCCCTGATAATATCTACCTTTTTCAGTGCTTTCTTTTCCTGCTTTGTATTCACGACCGGAAGTCCTTGGATGATTGGAATCGGCATTATTCTTTGGGGAATCGGTATGGGTGCGCAGGAAAGTATTATGAAAGCTGCAGTCAGCAAAATCATACCGAAATCTATGCGCAGTACCAGCTTTGGAATCTTCGAAACAGGCTTTGGAATAGCATGGTTTCTCGGCAGCTGGCTGCTTGGTGCATTGTACGACATTAAACCGGGTTTGCTTGTAGTCGTATCCGTCATTGTTCAAATCCTTGCTGTTGTTTTTTACGGGCTTTGCATACAGCAGCAAAAAATGCAGAATAATATAAAAATTTAGGCAGGACAAACCCTTTCCCCTGCCTAATTGCGTTATATAATTTTAGGAATTAATTCTTTTTTCCGCGGTTGACTGTCCCCTGTTTATAAATTATAATCCTTTATTTTGTGGACTAATTGCCTTTCAATTTCATCATAATCATCGGGATAGTCAATATCCATTAAGATTCCCGCATCATTGGTGTCAACTGATTCGTAGCCGCACTCCGTGATATATTCGTAAAGCGTTTTAAAGCTGCCCACTAATAGCTGTATTTTTGCGCTGTTGCTGATTAAGACGGGATGCCCCGTTTTCCCTTTATAGCGAGGTAAAAGTATATTCACATCAGGGTGGTTTATCATAATTTGAAAGGTTTCGGGTCGGACAGCAGGATAATCTCCCGGAATGATAAAGAGTTTCCCTCCATTTGTTTGCTCTAAGCCCTTTTGAACGGAAGAGAACATTCCGCGCTCATATTGTTCGTTATAAATGACTTGCAATTTCGAATATTTTTTGCTTAAATAATTGAGTTTTTCTGCATAAAATCCGGATACAACGGTGATGCGACTGCAGGTTTCAACCATGCTTTGAATCGTATATTCAATGACCGCTTTTCCCATAATTGGATGGGTCATCTTAAAATCCCCAGCTCTGGAAGAATATCCAGCTGCCAAAATAATGCCTGCTACATCATCCATTGAACAAAGATTGTCAATATAGGAAGTACATAGGAAACCGCCGAGACGAAAGTGCTCATTACCGGTGACATTCCCAATTTCGTTTTAGATTTTTGACGGAAAGCATTCGATATCTTACCGGAATATTTGAGAAAGATAAAGACGGTCAACGCATTAACAACACAATGGAATCCATCCTTTAAGTAGGAGTTTGCGTCTGTAACGGCGGGGATTGCGGCAATAAAATTCGGAATAATTAGGATATAAATCATATAAAAGAGTTGATACAGGGCGCTGGCGGAGAATGCGCGGATGAACTGATACCGATTAAATGCGGAGCGCTTTTGAATCACCCAGAAGGTGAGATACACCGCGCAGCCTTCCAAGAGAATCGATACTGCGGGATTCAGCACCTTATCAATTCGAGTGAGGAGAAGGAAGTCGGTTAGTTTTATGGCAGATGCGAGACCGGCCGTATAGAGAATAGAGGCTAGTTTTCCGGTTTTGCTGTAAACCGTATACATGAAGAAATACGCCAGTGGAAACCAGAACAGCCAGCCAATGCTGAAAGGGAGATGATGCAGAAAGTGGCCGAGCGTGGCCTCCTCAAGTCCCCAAAGCGAGCCCCACAGCAAGACACATTCCAACCTGCTTTTCATAACGCATAACTCCTTGCAATTTATGATTGTTATAAATCATATGAAGAAATATCATTCTTTATTTACATGTGCCGGATAAAACTTTCCGAATGGCGTTTCCGATTTCTTCGTAGCTTGTGCAGCGGCAGATATTACTTTGCAGCCATTCATCTATGACAATATCCGGCGGATTGGGGTGGCGATTCGCCAGCGCATGACAAACCATCAGAAATCCGGAGGTACAGTATCCGCATTGAAAAGCGAATTGCTCTATAAAAGCCTTTTGTATGGGTGCATCTTTCAAGCCTTCCACCGTTGTAATTTGCTTGCCGATTGCTTCTGCTGTCAGCATCAGGCATGATTTTACGGGAAGTCCGTCAACCAGTACCGTGCAGGCACCGCAATCCCCATTGTAGCATCCGGGTTTTGCGCCGGTCAGCCCAAGCTGTTCCCGCAAGGTAAATAAAAGGATGTCGGACGGCCGTATAAAAACTTCATACTCCTCCTGATTTACATTGAGTTTTATTAAACTTCTTTTTGATAATGCAAACATGGTTATACATCCTTCATCGTTTCCAGAACATTAATAATCGTATTTTTCAAAACAAATTTCCGATACTCGGAGGAGCCGCTGGTATCGTTTAAAATGTTCTCCGATACCGTATCAGCAATTTTATCCGCTCGTTCTTCAAAACTGCCCGTATCATTTAAAATGTTTTCTATTTGCATGCTTCGGAACGGGTAAGAACATAAACCGCTAAAGGGAATCCGCAGCATCCCGCCAACCTTTATGCCGGCTGTGGTAAGCAGAGGGTAGTCAATTTTTTCGTTTTTTGTTTTCTTAATATGGAAGTAGGGGGATTCCGCAAAACCCCTGTTTGTAACGATCTTTACAAGGAAACTTCCTTTCTCCAGATTCAACCTTTGGTTAAAAATCTCATTGATAGGGTATTCCCGCAGCCCGTCATGGCTTGCTACAACCGCCCTACTTTCTGCTGTAAGCAAAGGTAGCACGGTTTCGCGGTAGATGATGGTAGAAGCAAGATTACCGCCCAAAGTAATCTTGCACTGCATGGTATGGTCGGCGATTCGCCCGGCTGTTTTTCCCAACAGAGGAAACTGGTTTGACTCTGTAATCTCGGATAATGTAAGCGCCGAGCCAAGAACCAAGTTGTTGTCTTGGTCGTACTCCAAAACCCTGCATTCCGGAATATTTTTTATATCGATGGCCGCGTCAAAGATCACATTGCCCACGCGCGCCATGCTGATGAGCTCCGTGCCTCCGCTATAATAAACAGGAGTCTTTCCTTCCGATTCCAACTGCCGAAAAATATCCGTTGCTTCCTGCATGGTATCCGGTCTGTAATATTCAAAATCAAAAGGAATCATGAACAGCCTCCGGTTTTTATCCGCCAAATTGTTTCCGGCGTTAATGGAAGTTCATCCAGTTCCGCCTGCGCAGCAAGGGAAAGAGCGTTTGCGAGCGCGGCTGGAATCCCGATAATCCCATGTTCCGCAATTCCTCTCGCCTGATAGGGCGCATCAATTTCCGGTGTTTCCACAAACTCTACAAGATACTGCGGCGTTTCGCCAAAATGCATTACTTTGTAGGTCCTTAAACTGGTGTCGAGAACCTTTCCGTCTTTATCGTAGGAAAACGATTCACGACTGCCAAGTCCAAGTCCCATACACATTCCGCCTTTTACAAGTCCCTCCGCCATCTTGGGATTCAAAACTTTTCCGGCGTCCAGTACGGTGGCAGCCTTCACAAATCGATAGGTGTAATCTTTTCGGTCGTACTCAATTTCCACCGCCTGCGCGCCAACCGTCCAGTATGGGCCGGATTTTCCTGCGCCGGTTTCCTGGTCCAGCAGGTTTAAGTCGCCCATAATGAAGCTTCCTCGCCCCAGAATCTGGCCGCCCACGGAATTTCCATTCGGATATTGATACCCATGTACCAGATCCTTGAATTGTAAAAATAGCGAGGGGTCTTGGCGAACAGAAACCTGTTCGTTAGCTACTTCAAGGTCTTCTGGGGGACATTTCAACACAGCAGCGGCAAGGTTTTTCAGTTGTTGAATAACATCTTCCGCCGCGCGCAGAACCGCACGCCCTACCATATAGGTTGTCATACTGGCAACCGTCTTCCAGTGTTCGGGATTGTATTTGGTATTAACCTCCATATTTACAGAGATACGGTTGATGTCCATCTTTAATTTTTCGGAAAGTATCTGTGCGGCGGTTGTTTTCATACCGGGCCCACATTCCACACACCCACAGTTCAGATTGATACTCCCATCGGTGTTAAATGTGAGGAGAACGCCGGAAACCGCGTTCGGCGGAGAATTGGAAGTTTTCCAAAGACAAGCCATACCTTTTGCCCGAACTTTCCCGTTGCCGACTTCAATCATCGTTCCTTCGTCCCAGTTTATTAAAGCTTTCAACTTGTCAATGCAGGCAGTAAGATTTCCAAAAATACTGGGGGTGATTTTTACCTGTGTCGGCGAGGTGTTGCCTGGCTGAAGCGCATTTTTTGCTCTTATTTCGGCGGGGTCCATTTGAAGCGCATGAGCGAGTTTGTCCATCATGCGCTCAATACAGAACGCGCTTGATGCATGGGAAAACCCTCGGAAAGACGTTACATAAGGATGATTCGTATAAACACAGAGCGCGTCGCACCAAACATTAGGAATATTGTAAGGACCGGTACAATCAACTATCATGGCTTTAATCAGCCGGGGCCCAACATCCGAATATGCCCCGGTATCCAGCAGATAAGTTATTTGCACGGCTTGAATCATACCGTTTTTGGCTGCACCCAGTTTCACAGTTGCTTCAAGACCCATACGGCACGGCGAGGAGGCAATATCCTGTTCACGTGAATTTATCATCTTCACTTCTTTTCCACCAACCGCCTTAGATGCCATGTAGGCGAGCAGTTCAAGCTGTACGGGAGCCTTCCCGCCAAATCCTCCGCCGACAAACGGCACCTCAACGATAATTTTGTCCAAATTGATATTGAAGGTCTGGCTGATGCTCTCTCTTACGGAAAACGGAGTTTGCGATGAAGTTTTAATAAACACCGTACCGTCTGCATCGATTCTTGCATGTACGGCGCGAGTCTCCATGGCAATATGATCCGATTGGGGCAAGGTGAATGTTGAATCCAAAATAATATCGCTGGCCGCAAAACCTTGCTTAACATCTCCTTTGCGAATCTTTTTCCGGTCACAAATATTCGTGTTAAGCTCGGGATAAATATCCTCACTTGTCAGATGATACAAAATCATTTGTTCGTGCAGAACAGGAGCATCCTTCTCCAACGCTTGGGACGGGGAATTCACAACCGGAAGCGGCTTGTATTCTACTTGAATCAGGGACACCGCTTTGGCCGCTGTAAAATCACTGTCCGCGACCACAAGAGCGATCGGTTCACCGTAATATCTTACCTTTTTTCGCGCCAGTGGAGGGCGGTCTTCAATCAACGGGCCGCAAAGGATAGGGTGTAGCTATCACCGGTCAGAATGGCTTTCACACCGGGTAATGCTGCCGCTTTGGATATATTAATATTTTTAATTTCAGCGTGGGCATAGGTACTGGTAACCATATGAACGGACAGGATACCGTTCGAACTGAAATCGTCGGTATACTTTGCCTGCCCGGTTACTTTTTCCCACGCTTCTTTACGAATGACCGAAATGCCAACACCTGTTTCAGCCAAGTATGAAAACCCCGTTTCCTATAAGTAATTAAACACATTGTTTGCACTCAGCAGAAAATTATACCAATAGAACATCAGTATAATTCGGTATCATCGGCCTTTTGAGCACTCGCATGTTAATGCGACCATATAGAATTTTCTCAAGCGTTACCATCAAAAAATTGAAATCTACTAACATTTCATCGGAAATTCTGATTTATACTTTGCTATTAATTCACTCCGTAGATCTGATCTAACCAATCAAGGATGGTATCTAATGCCAGCATATGGTTTCCAATTTGGCAGTGCTGCTCACCGCCTTCCGCTTCTGTAAAAAGTCGACAGGTGAGGGATCGAGCATGCCGGATGTTCTCTTTCAAACGGTAGTACTGGTCTGTTGGAATATAATGATCCTTTTCACCACCCAGCAACAAAATATCCTGCGTCAGATTGTCTTCTATTCCGGATAGTTTGTGTTGGAAAATATTCTGATAAAACTCGTATGCGGTCTTCGTACCGGTAATATACATGCCTTGGGAAAGCGCCCAGTCGGCAAGAATGCTTTTTTTCCGGATAATATCCGTAAGCCGGTTGATGAGCCTGCTATTATGATGTCGGAACGCTGTCCGAATGAGTTTGCAGACCAACGCCGGGAATACATTCGTCATCACTTCAAAGCCATTGTCCATGACGTCATAGGCAACGGCCGCTGTAATCCGCTTTTCAAAGGCCGAGCTGCGCAGAGCAAAATAACCGCCCCAAGAGATACCAACCATCGCGCATTGATTAAGTCCAAAATAATCGAGGATAGCGGTGGTCGGCTTTTCAAAATCATACCTGAAATACATTTTTTCGTGCAGACAGTAACCCTGCCCTGGTCCCTCAAATAAGATGACAGAATACCCCCGTGCAGCCAAGTCACGAATTTGCAGCACAAATTCTTCAATAAATGAGTCATAGCCCCCGCAGATCAGGACAGTTCCTTTTGGGTGAACGGCCGGTATTGTGATGCAGTTCAGGGTACCATTTTCAAAGGGGATACGGTGCCGTTTGTAGGTCAGATGAAGTTCCGAATCAAAACCAAGGTAAAAATACCGAAGGCATTTTTCGTAGATCCCCTCCTTCTGCGGATTGTCGGCTTTTAAAAAGAATTCGGACATTCGGTAATAGTACGCTGCGTGGAGATACCTGTCCTCGCGCTCCGCCTTTTGCGCAAGGGCAAGCCATGCTTTGTTCCAATCGTCAAGCGTGCGGATACTGGGAACCGCCTCGAGGATTTCCTGCGGGTTGCATGCCAGTTTGCCGTAGGTTAAAACCCGGTTGGCCTGAAAGTTGAATTGCTGAATAGGGTTTATCTTCTTATAACTCATTTCCTTTCCTCCAATTGCTGGTTGTTAATCAGCTAAACAGACAGAACAAATTTACTTTACCTGTTCCGGGATTGTTTCCCATAAGCTCTGCAGACTCGTCATAAGGGATTGAAGCTGAGCTATGGTGTCATTAGGATAGTCCGCAAGGATGCTGCTCAGCCTCTTTCTGAGCCAAATATGCTGCTTCTCGTGCCATTTACATATCTTTTCCCCGCTCTCTGTGAGTGATAGGACAACCTCGTTTTCTGTTTTTGGAGACAGTTCCCTCCGAATAAAGCCCTTTTTAACCAATCGGCTGACCATCTGGGAGGCGGCACTTTTTGAAATGCCCTGCAATTTGGCCAGCTTTGTGATGTTTATACAGTCGTTATTTCCAATGTCAACAATCGTATGGGTTTCTGACAGATGCAGTTTTTGTTTTGTCCCATAGATATGCATTTCC
Organism: Clostridiales bacterium; assembly: GCA_012839345.1. GTDB lineage: Bacteria > Bacillota > Clostridia > Oscillospirales > Acutalibacteraceae > Caproiciproducens. Next base: position 14,259 of record DUNN01000015.1, read on the forward strand.
TTTTCCAATTGTCCGAACTGATGGACAGTCTGGAGAAAATGCTCGCACAACTGATCCATTTTGGCTTCCTCATTCATGCAGTTTACCTCGCTCTGTTAATATACTTAACAGAATATCCTAGCGATTATTAAAAGTCAAGTTATAATTCTTAATTAATAGTAAAAAGATAAATTGTGGTGTAAATACTGCTTATCGACTGCCTTGCAATCATTGATTTTACTGGATAAATGCCGTAAGAACACTCGCTCCAAACCGGTAAGCAAAACGCTCCTCACTGTGAGGAGCGTTTTGTGCCCGCATTATTTTAGCGGAATGCATTTGTTTTGTATCAGAAAGGCTATTGATACCCCTAACCGACTTTGATACTCCGCAGCAGATGCCAAGGAACATCGAACAAATGGCTTTCTGTTAATTCAATCAGTTAGGGAAAGGTAACCTTGAAAAAATTCCTTATCAATGCTATTATAAAAATGCAAGAAACATAAAGTAAAAAAGTAACAATGACAGAGGTTTTTTATGAATGATACAATAAAAATTTTAATTGGCATCATCATCCCGCTTGCCGGAACAGTCCTTGGTTCGGGAATGGTATTCTTCCTAAAGGGCGAAATGAGGCCGAACCTGCAAAAAGCATTGCTCGGCTTTGCCTCCGGAGTTATGATTGCCGCATCCGTCTGGTCGCTTTTGATTCCTGCAATTGATATGACAGAAGAGCAGGGCGGCATTGCTTGGTTACCGGCGGTTGTCGGGTTTATGATTGGAATCGGATTTTTACTGTTCCTTGACAGCGTGATACCTCACCTGCATATAGATTCGGATAAACCAGAGGGTAAAAAGTCGAAGCTGGGTAAAAATACAATGCTTGTCCTTGCAGTGACACTCCATAACATTCCGGAGGGAATGGCGGTCGGGGTTGTTTTTGCCGGAGTGCTTGCAAACAGTGCAACGATCTCCGTCGCCGGAGCTTTTGCTCTGGCAATTGGCATTGCGATACAGAATTTCCCGGAAGGCGCAATTATATCCATGCCGCTGATCGCAAACGGTATTTCAAAGCGAAGGGCTTTTTCGTATGGAGCTTTATCCGGGGTAGTGGAACCAATTGGTGCCATTCTAACTATTTTGCTAACAGCACTGATCGTTCCGGTTTTGCCATATATTTTGGCATTTGCGGCCGGAGCAATGATTTATGTTGTCGTAGAAGAACTGATCCCTGAGGCGCAGTCTGGAGAACATTCCAACATCGGAACAATCGGCGTTGCCATCGGCTTCGCGCTGATGATGATATTAGACGTGGCGCTAGGGTAAGATCCTTTGAGCGTTCCCTTTCATCTTAAAATGGTTCCGTGGGTTCGCATTCCACCGTTTCCAACAACAGAATAGCCAGCAAGCGAAACGCCCCTCTAGTATGAGGGGCGTTTTGCTTTGTGTAATCATTTTAGGACCGCAAACCAACACATAAGGCAGCAATTTCTTCTATGCCTAAAATCAAAACAGAAAAGGTTCTCAATCTCAATCCAACTGTATGATAGTTGACTTTTAGGAAAGATGATGACTACATTACGAAACCTTTTCGCCCACGTGAATTGATAGCGCGAATTAAAACCGCCCTGCGAAAAAGCGGAAGCTCCCCGTCTGTTTTTGAAATCTCCGATCTATATGTAGATACGTCAAACGGTGTTGTGAAAAAGAATGGCCGTTAAATTTTTCTTGCCGCCCTAGAATATCGGCTGCTTTTGGTGTTCATTAACAATCCGAAAAGTATTATTACAAGGAGCGACTGCTTGACGAATTGTGGGATGCTGCAGGCGAGTTTGTGAATAACAATACACTGACTGTCTACATAAAACGCCTGCGGGAAAAAGCCGAGAACGACCCGACAAACCCGCAAATCATTTTAACCGTTCGTGGAACCGGTTACCGATTGGGGGATGGACATGTTTCGGAATAAGGAAATACGGAACTTTTCGGTGGTGTTTGTCATAATTACGGTCATCGTTGCTGCAGCAGGTTTTGCAATTCATCTGGCAGCTGGAATCTTTGTTCTCATTTGTGCCGTTGCCTTTGGCACGGCATTTTTTGTATTTACCAAGGCCAGGTACAAGAGTATAGCGCAGCTATCGGAACAAATTGACCTTGTCTTACATAATGCGGACCATCTGTTCATAGGCGAAAGGAATGAAGGCGAGCTTTCTATTTTACAAAGTGAAATTACAAAAATGACGCTGCGTATTCGGGATCAAAACGATGCCTTGAAAAGGGAAAAAATATCTTGCCGAGTCCATGGCTGACATAGCCCACGATACAGACAATATGGTTCAAAGCATCTTTTAATAATCACTTTCTGCTTTGAAATTTTCCCGTCAGTTCCGCCTGTTGTAAAATATGTCCTTTTATTGCCGCTAAAAAGTCACGCTTTCTTCGGTTAGCCGGTAAATCCAATTTGCAGTCCAACACGTAAACCGTAAACACATAGGTGTGCGTGGAATGAAATGGCGGTTTTGGCCCCTTGTACCGATGTCTTCCATACGCAATCCCCTGGATTGCGCCGCCAAAACGGTCAACGGATTTGCCTTTTGGAATTCCCTCCGGAATGACCGCCTGCACCGGTAGATTCCAAATCACCCAGTGGTTATAGCTCGGAAACAACGGATGCGACGCGTCATCCAGTGTAATCGCCATGGATTTCGCACCAGTGGCGATTCCTTGCAGTTCAAAGCTGGGCGATCGGTTTTCTCCGCGAGCCGAATACTGAACCGGTATCCAGCCGTCCTTCTGAAACGCACTGCTTGTAAGCTTCAAGGTTTCCATGCTACTTTTCCTCCTTTTTTATAATACCGCCGATGATAATATTCAAGACCTCATCAAGGGCCTGAGTCGACTTCATCCCAATCTCAAGAAGAAAATCGGTGTCGAGAAACATGTCGCTGACCCGTTCCAGCATAGCGGATAGAATGCCGAAATGCACATCCGAACGCAGAAGCCCCTCATCGGCCGCTTGCTTCAGAAGATTTTGAAACACATCCAGCTTGAACTGCTTTAAGGCTTCAATTTTTGTCCATTCGTCGGGGTAAAACTGTTTCACCTCGTCCAGAATCCGTACAGGCAGCCGGTAACGATGGCTCGAATGCACAATAGCATGGATTTTGTCTAGAAAGCTTCGGTCGCTTTCGACGGCATCCAAAACACTTTGCCTGTCGCTTGCTAAGATTTCCTCAAAATACTCACGAATCATCTCATCTTTGCCGCTGAAATACTGATAGAGTGTTTTTTTACTGATATGCAGCTCGGCAGCCACTTCATCCACCGTGAATTTTTTCAGACCGTACCGTTCAATCAATCGTGCCACGACATCCAGAATTTTATCTTTCATATTCCGAGTCATTCCTTTCCGGCTCTTTTGTATGGGATTGCCGGCTAAGTGCAATCAATAAAAATCCGATTCCTCCGGCAGCGATGACAATCAGCCAGGCTGCCGTCTGAGAAAATCCCCATACGGCTCCCATTGCTAATGCGCCGCCAAAATTACCGATATATTGAAACGAATTGAAAATCCCGTTTCCTGTACCGCGCAGATGATCCTCCACCACCTTATTGACATGGGTAGCCGCAACCGTGGCAATCGTGATATATCCGCATAGAAAAGCGGTGGTTCCCAAAAGCAAGAAAAGAAATGAGGACGGACGGAAATAAAACAGAATGCTTAAACAAGAAACGGCAAATGCGGCAAGAAGCACCGGATTAACAAGCCCTTTGTCCACCCACCTGACGGTGGCCTTCATAACCAAAATGGCAACGATAATCGCGGGTACAAAAATCTTCCACATTCCGTTCTGCCCGGTCACCTGATCCATATAAATCGGTGCAGCATAAAAAACGGCCATCATCATGAAGTTATTCAGAAACGCCAATAAATTCATTATAACAAAAGATCGGTTTCGCAGCAAGGCGGCAACTTCACCACGCTGTGGTACAGATGCTTTTCCGTGGTCACCGGCCTCTTTCAGAAAGAACAGAATGTAGAGCGAATTCATGGTAAGAAGAATCGCACCGGCCAGGAACATCCAGCTAACAGACATGACACCGCGCAGCAGCGGACCAACCGCAAAAGCAAGGGCCGCCGCCCCGGAAACAAACGCCCCAAGAATGCTCATGGCTTTTGTGCGGTTCGAATCCTCGGTAAGACCCGCTGCCCATGAATAGCCGACTCCAATGACTGCTCCGCTGCCCTGCAGCACGCGCGCCAAAATCAACATCCAGATACTTTGAGCAAAAAATCCGAAAAGAAAACCGACAATCACCAGTACCAGACCGGAAAGCATTACGCGCTTATTTCCATACCGGTCGCTGAGCATTCCGAACGGTATTTGAAAAATAGCCTGCATCAGTCCAAATGCCCCGACAGCAAGCCCTGCCAGCAAGGGTGTATATCCGGCGAGGGATTTACAGTAAGTGGAAATGAACGGCGCCACAATTGTCATAGACATTTGCCGCAGAGCCAGCGCCAAGCCAATCATCACCACCGGGAACATTCTATTTTTTGTGTTCGATTGTGTAGACATGCGAAAGCCTCCGATACCGAGTAAACTATTTTTGTGTTTATAGTTTCCAATGGCTAAATATTATCCCTTTTTTGTAGATTTGTCAATAAACAACATCGTATGGAGGTCTCCGTTCTAGAAATAAAGCGCAGCAAAGAATTTAAAAACACCGGTTGACTCTCCCATTATGGTATACTCTATAATGGAAATGAGCTCAAAAAACGCACGCGTGTGAGGTATGAATCATGCTGAAAATAGGTGATTTTTCAAAACTGTCGAGGATCAGTATACGGATGCTGCGGCATTATGACGAAATCGGCCTGCTGGTGCCCAAAAGCACCGATTCATTTACTGGTTACCGCTATTATGGTGAGGATCAGCTTCCAATAGCCGGGCAGATTAATTCCCTTAAAGATATGGGATTTAGCCTGGCCACGATTGGAGAAATTCTTAAAATCTACGATGATCCGCAAAAGCTGGCGGAGTTTTTATCCGTAAAGCAAGCCGAAGTAGAAGCGGAAGCCAAGGAAATCGCGCACCGTCTGCTGCTCCTTAAAACAGCCATTAAGAGGCTGAGAAAGGATGGAACCACGATGAGTTACAACGTAACCTTAAAAACGCTGCCTGAACGCTATGTAGCCAGTGTCCGGCAAATCATACCCTCATATGAGTACGAGGGTAAGGCCTTTGGAATGTGCGGTGCTTACCAGGTTAATCAGATCCTGTTTGGATCCGAAGTGTGGATCAGCTTTGTTGTAATCATGGGTAAAATATCCATGATAGCCAGACTCGCTCTTGTCACGGCTCAATGGCTCATTCTCTGACACCGGAGAAATCCAAATTGCAGTAACCCCTAAATTCTTAATATAGTCCAGCTTTTGCGTTAAGCCTTTCCAATCACCGCCTTGGGTATATTTTAAGTTGCCGGGCCTGTATTCTACGTTCAGGGTCCCGTTATTGGAGGAATCCCCGTCATAAAAGCGGTCGGTCAGTACCATGTAAATAATATCGTTCTCGTTAAGGGCTGAACTGGACTGAACATACTGAGAAATATTGGTGTCGGCGTTTGTACCGGTCCCTGCAACTGCTTGTGCAGACGCGGAGTTCGACAACAGAAGCGAGAAGGTCAGTAGGAAGGAAAGGCCTATGCTTACAACCTTATTTTTGAATACCTTTTTCATTTTGATCTCCCTTCTTAACAGCAGGAGTTCGCAATGACAGGCTAGCCTTTGATACCGCCAGTCTGCAATCCTCTTACGAAATATTTTTGGAAGCAGATAAAGATAATCAATACTGGAATTAAGCTTGCAACGGACATGGCGAAAACATAGCCCCACTGCGTAAACTGATGCTCACCAAAAAATCCTGAAATTGCAATCGGCAGTGTGCGTTTCACATTATCATTGATGACAGTCAATGCCCAGGGATACTCTTCCCAGGCGGTTAAAAAATTGAAAATGCTTACTGATGCAATGGCCGGACCTGACAGCGGTACGGCAATTGACCGGAATACGGTGAATACGTTTCCACCATCGATATAGACGGCTTCATCAAAATCACGCGGAATATTCTCTATGAATCCCTTAATCATAAATGTGGAAAACGGAATTACCCACGCGACATAGAAGGGGATTAATCCCCATAATTTATTGGTAACATGAAGAAAAGACGCAAGTTCAAACTGTGGGACAATCAGCGCCGTTCCGGGAATTATCATGGTCGCAATGACCAAGCCAAACAGCATCTTTCTTCCTGGGAACCGAAACCGTGCTATGCAAAAAGCCAGGGCCGTTGATATTACGGCAGCCAGCGCGATGGTGGCGAGTGATACCACCAAGCTGTTAATAAAATTCAAATAGAATTTTTGTTGCTGAAAAATGTAAATGTAGTTTTCTATTGTTAGGTTATTTTTATTTGGAAAGAAATGAGGCGGATATTCATAGAGCGCCCCGTTTGGCTTTAAGGACGTACTGATCATATAAATCATCGGCAATACAGAGATCAATCCGCACAAAGATAAGACCAGGTATATCCATAATTTCGCTGCTCTAATTTTTTTCATATGCATGTGTTATTCTCCTTCATCCCGGTTTTTCATTGCCTTGAACTGCAATACCGCAAGAAAGACAAGAACCACTGCGACAATAAAGGAGAGAGCGGCGGCATAACCAAACTGTCCCTCATTGAACGCTTTGTAGTACATCCACGTTAAAACCGTTTCCGTTTGGTGCATGGGTTTTCCGTCCGTAATCATTTTTATGGATGTAAAAACGTTAAATCCGCCTATTGTCAGCATCACGAGCGCGAACAGAGTCGTGCTTTTAATGCTGGGTAAGGTAATGTAAAAAAATTTATGTACGGGGCCGCAACCATCAATCGCCGCAGATTCATAAAGGGCTTTTGGCACATTCTGCAGCGCTGCAAGGAAAACGACCATGTTCCACCCGACGCCTTTCCAAGTTCCGAGAATCATGGCGACAGTAAGCCCGCCCCATCGGCTGTCAAGCCAGGCAATATTTCCGCCTGTCACATGAATCACCTGTGAGAGAAAATAATTCAGCATTCCTTCCGTATTGAAAATGTATTTAAACACAAGAGAAACAATTACCCATGATGTAATAACCGGGAGATAATAAATGACTCGAAAGCCAACCTGAAAGCAAGGGAGTTCGTTGATTAGGACAGCAACCAGGAGGCCAATCGCCATTTGAGCCGGTACCGTAACCAAGGTATAGAGTAAGGTGTTGTCAAAGGAAACCCGGAATGTCTGGTCAGATAAGACCATTTTATAGTTCTGAAAGCCAGCGAAGGCGTCTTTCAGAGAAACACCATAACCGCTTTGGAAAAAGCTCATGAAAAGCAGTTTCCCGATTGGATAAATGGTGAACACTGCGAACATAAAAATTCCGGGCAGTAAAAGCAAAAAGATCTGTAGTCTGTTTTTGAACGATTTGGCCTCCATGATGCCATCCTTTCCTCCCCATCTTTCCAAAGAACAAATACCGTTGCCTGTTGACGAAACAGTTATTGTTGGTTATACTATTATTTTAGTAGTTCATCAACTTGAGACGCAAGTTGGTCAAGTGTTTTCTGCGCATCCGCTCCTTCCTTAATAATGGAGGTCATAGCGGTTGTCAGCTGATTATCAATTTCCGTCCATTTTGCTACTGGAGGACGAGCTTTCGCGGTTTTAATCGCATCCAGGAAGGGCGCATACGACGCATCTTTGACCGTCGCGCTTTCCAGCGCTTCTTTATTAACAGGAATCAGCCCGCATTTAGCCATTTCCTCCTGAGCAAACTCGCTGGTCATGAATTTCATAAACTTCCAAGCGCCTTCCTTGTTTGCGGAAGAAAACATACCGATATCTTCGCCGCCAAGGACAGAATGGGAGCCTCCCTCTCCTGCTGGTACATCCGCTGTTCCATAAGAAAAGTCAGGATACGCTCCTTTTAACTCTGCAATCTTCCATGGTCCTTCCAGCAGCATGGCATAACGGCCTGTTCCGAAGCCGTCGGTCATGGGAATATCTCCGCTGTTAAAACCGATTAAGGCTTTGTTTTTATAAAGGTCAGCAAGCATTTGGACCGCTTTTACTGTTTTTTCCCCATTCAAATACCCAGAAGCTTTTGTATAGTCGTTGTTGGTAATTTCGCCGCCCATGCTCCATATGTAAGGGAGTACATTCCAGCCTGCCAGTGCGGGTTCTGTGCATCCCCACACCTGTTGACCATTGCTGTTTTTGCCCGAGAGTTTTTTAGCGGCTGCGGCGAATTCATCCATCGTTTTCGGAATGGACACGCCCGCTTGCTCCAACGCAGCTTTGTTATAAAATAAGATTTTTGTGTTGGTATTAAGCGCCAGCGCGTAGTAATTTCCCCCGATTTCGGCTGTGCTCATGGCGTTTGCCAAAAGGCTGCTGGAATACGGTGAAAAGTCGCTCATTTCCTTATCAAGTGGTACAAGAATATTGAGCTTTTGGAATTCAGGGACCCAGGCAATATCCAACCTTGCGACGTCTGGCAAAGTATTGGCATTGGCGCTGACCAGAATTTTGTCGTGGAGCTTTGCCCATTCATAGGATGTTGCGTTGATTTTATAACCTGGGTTTTCTTGTTCAAATTTGGGGATCAATACTTTCGTTAGAGTTTCATTCTCCGGAGATTGTGCACTGTAATGATGCCAGAAGTTTAACGTAATGGTTTCTTTTGGCGCGTTGTTTTGGGAAGTATTTTGATTTCCCTGCTGGTCTTCGGATGATGGACTATTTTCTGGTGTTTGCCCGGAACATGCAGTTAGTGCTGTCAACATTAGGACTGCTGAAAGGGTAAATGCCAGAATTTTTTTTGCCCACTGGTTTTTCATGCTTCACACCACTTTCTGAATAAATATTTTTACGGAATAGGGCTCCATAGTTGTTTGCAGCCTGCTTCCGTATTGTGCGATGTCGTGATTGTAATAGCTTTCTCCCTCCTGAATTTTTATGGAAGAAATCTTCTCTTCGTTCAGCAGTTCAAACCATTCGCTTTCTTGTTCCAGAAGAGGGACAGCTGCGTTTTGCCTTTGATTGGTCGGATTTAAAACAATATAGATGTTCTGCTTTCGATATGGTCGGATGAATCCGTATAGCCCCGTTTCTGAATTGCAAAGGTTGGTGCAGTAATCTCCCAGAATCAGTGCATCGTATTTTTTGCGGATTCCAATGAGCCTGCGGTACCAGTCAAACAGCATATGGTTTTGCTTCGTACTGTCCCAAACCATAGCCTGCCGGCATTCTGGGTCGTTTGCTCCCGTCAGGCCGATCTCATCCCCGTAAAAAATGGCCGGGCAGCCTGGGAATGTCATCATGAATGCAACAGCCAGCTTCAGCTTTTGCAGATTGCCGCCGCAATCGTATAAAAACCGGGGCGTATCGTGACTATCCAGCAAATTATACATACATCGGCAGGTTTCTTCCGGATACAGGGACAGCATGCGGTTGATGCGGTGATCAAATTCTGGAGCATCAATTTTTTCTTTTGCCAGCCAATCGGTAACGGCATCCTTGAAAAGATAGTTCATTGCTCCGTCCAAACGATTGCCAAGCACCAAACGACCGGCGTCGCCCCAGCTTTCTCCAATCAGCACAATATTCGGAAAATCCTGTTTCAAAGTTTCAGAAAAACGTTCCCAAAACCGGCCCTCAATTTCATCCGCTACATCAAGCCTCCAACCGTCGATCCCGCACTTGTCAATCCAGTACTTCCCGACATGGATAAAGTAATCGCTTGTTTCCGGATTGGAAAGGTTTAACTTCGGCATCCATTTATAATACCCGACACATTCATAATTCGGCGGATCGGATTTTACCGGAAAACCAAACGGAAAAAACCAGTTTTTGTATTTGGACTGTTCGCCGTTTTGAATCAAGTCTTGAAAAGGTGGAAAATAATAACCACAGTGATTGAACACGCCATCCAGCACAACCCGAATCCCTCGTTTATGGCACTGATCGGTAAGCGTTCTCAAATCTTCTTCCGTGCCAAACTGCGGATCAATTTTGTAATAATCCACTGTATCATATTTATGATTGGAAGAGCCATGAAAGATAGGTGTTAAATAAAGGCACGTAATTCCAAGACTCGTCAGATAGTCCACACGATCTAGAATTCCCTTCAAGTCGCCGCCCATGGTGTTGCTTCGGCTTGGGGGCGTCCCCCACGGCACAGTATTCAAGGGGTCATTCTTTGTGTCTCCGTTTCGAAATCGGTCAGGGAATATCTGGTAATAAATCTGTCTTTCGCACCACCCCGGCGGGTGAGGCCCATCGCTTACATTGGGGTATAGATACTCGAAATAATTCTCATCCGGTCTGGTGGATTGTGCTCCTTGCGTGCCATACCAAATGGTTTGATCGCCATCACTTAGTTCGAAATAGTACCTTATGTAACAAGCGGTTTCCTGAAATATGGCTTTACAGGAAAAGTAATCGTGTTCCCGGTCGCGCAGGACACATCGCATTGGAATGCGGTGGACTTTTTCAGGTGGTTCATACCTTCTCCAGCAGACCAAAACACAGGACTTTAAATCTTTTCTTGCTGCCTGAAAGCGAAAAATAAGTTTCTCTGAAGAAACCGGATAAATAAAACTTTCCACAGGCCGATGTGCCAGAGCTGCGTTATTCACCATCCTGCCTCCTTTGATTTCTTTTTGTCGATTCTCGTTCCACAATTTTTGTGGATAATAAAATCTGTCTGCTGCTCATATCCTTATCTTCAATTTTCTGTATTAATATGGAAGCTGCCTGTTCGCCCAATCCAAACGTATCAATATCCACCGTCGTAATGGCAGGTTCTGAAAGCTCCGTCACCGGCGTATTGTCAAAGCTGATGATCCCGAACGCTTCCGGAACCGGGAGTCCGTTCTGCCGCGCCGCACGAAGGGCGCCCACCGCAAGATAAAAATCGCTGCATATCACCGCATCCGGGGGAGTATCGGCCTGGAACATCTGTGACATAGCGTTCAGACCATTTTCCACAGTGGAATTGCAATGACAAATTCGCTCATCCAGCACGGGAAGCCCCAGCTCATGCAGTGCCCGACTATAGCCGGTGATGCGGTCCTGATTAAAAATTTCTTTGCTGCCGCTCGATAAAAAAGCAATATTTTTATAACCTTTTTTCACCAAGTGGTGAACGGCAAGAGCCCCGCCCTGAACGTTATTTATATCTACCCAGCTGTTGTCAGCGTCAAGCGTTCTTGGATCACCTAAAACAACATAGGGAAATTGGATTTTATTCATCTTTTCAATAAAGGCGTGGTCAAGCAAAGAGTTTGGCAGAATAATGCCGTCCACTTTTTTCCCAAACACCAGTTTATCTGCCGAGGTGATATTTCCTTTTTGCATTCGCCCGTTCGTAATAATCAAGTTAAAGCCATTTTCATGGGCGACTGTTTCAATACCGAACACACTGTTGTTAAAAAAGTTATTTGAAAAAGAACGGGTTTCTATTACATCAATGACCAAAGCAATTGCAGAGGTGCTGCCGTTTGCAAAACTTCGCGCCGTATCGTTTGGGACATAATCCAGCTTTCGCATGATTTCTAAAACCCGATCCCGTGTTTTTGCTGAAATGCCCCCCTTATTGTTGATGATGCGCGAAACAGTAGACGAAGAGACTCCTGCAGCCTTTGCCACATCGTGAATTGTTGCTGACATATTTCCTCCTATGCAACCGGTTTACTTATGTATTACAGGTTATATTTCGATATTAAGTCAATTATATACAAGTATTTCACTCAAAATTCAACTGAATTGTTATTTTTATTGTACATTAATTTAAAATTTATGCAACCGATTGCGTTAATCAAATTATAGCATCTATAGAATATTTGTCAATATATTTTTTAATGTGAAAAAGTTTTTATTATAACTGTCAAGACACAGCAGCCTACACCCTTATTTCCCTAACACGAGAGGCAATTTTAAGCTGAAGTGAAATAAACCGAATCAGGCAAAGCATTTCGTGTTTTCTATCGACAATATATTGGCATATTTTTGCAGTAATCAGGTAATAAAGATGTAACATTTGTTAGTTTTATATAACTTACTTCAGAATATTTATAGATTTTGTTGTCAGTTTACATTTTTACAAAAAAGCAATAAGGTGAATTCAAAAGAGCAATTTTTAAAAACAGGTACGCAATTTTAAAAAACAAAACGGAATTTGTTTATGCTATCATAATCTTGACAAAAACTTAGCACTGGATGATATTAGTTTCCAGGCACATAGCGGCGAAGTGCTGGCTTTCCTGGACGGAAACGGAGCGGGCAAATCTACCTGCTAAAGGTTTAAACGGCGATTACCAGCCGGATAAATGTGAATATTCTCTGGATGGGGTGCAGAAGCGGTTCCGTCCTCCACATGAAGCAATTGAGGAAGGAATCAGCATTATCTATCAGGAACGCCACATTTTTTTGATTGGACTTTCCGTTGCTGAAAATATTTACTTAGGCAGGATGTCTGTTAAGTTGCAATACATAGATCACTGTGAAATACCAACGCAATTTGGCAGAAACATCAGAAAAAACGTTCATGAAACGGATCCGTGGTTACAAAAAGGCCGCCCTGTCATAATTTTCTGCAGGGCGGTCTTTTTTAACTTTTTAAGCTAGTTCCCTTGAATTTCAAGGGCGTTGTACCGGTAGCTTTCCTAAAAGAAGTACAAAAACTGCATTCGTTTTCAAATCCGCTGCGAAACGCAACTTCCTTGATTCGGGCATCCGTCGATGTAAGCAGGAACTTTGCAAACTCGATGCGGACCCGGATAATATACTCATGCGGCGTAAAACCCGTTTCCTTTTTAAAGACCCTGGTAAAGTAAAAAGGACTCAGAGAAGCCCTTTTCGCCAGTTGCTCCAAGGTCAGCGGTTTATCTAAGTTTTCAGAAATATAAGCCAGAATTTCTTCAATCATACTTCCATTATTATCTCGAGAGACAATCTTATTAGCGCACAGAATCAACTCGGTCAGCAAATCCGTAATAATTTTTGAAACAACCACCTCACTGATTTTCCTGTGCCCATGGTAACCTTCAAAAATCTTAAACATACAGTGCTCGGCATTGTATGGATTCTGCGGCGCAAACACAATCCCGCCGCGGGTAGCGGTTTCAAAATACCGCCGGGCAAGGACTCCGTCAAAATGGACCCAGTAAATTTCCCAACCGCTCTTTGTATAATACTGATGAGGCTTATAACAGTCGATGAACGCCAGGGAGCCTTCGTGCAACGGAATGTGACGTCCGTTTTGCACCACAAAGCCGTTACCCTTGCACACATAAATAATTAGAAAACTGTTATAGTTCTGCCGGTTTACAGCATAGGTGCTGTCGCAAAAATAATGGCCCGTGCAAAGCGGATAAAAATACATCTCCTTGGCCTGCGAACTGTGTGTATGGAAATAAATATCGGAGGTTTGCAAAACACCCTGGTCATTTATTTTCACGTCAGTATTCCCCTTTAATTTGAAATAAATAGATATCTTTTCTCGATCACAGGTATTTTATTATAGATATTTAGACGATAATAGTCAAACCCTTCTTGAAAAATTTGTTTAAAAATCAGGAGGCATCATCATGAAGCACATTAAAAAGCAAGTAGAAGTATGGCAGGAAAAAGTGACAATACCGACCTATGGCGTCGGTATTCCGGATAAAAACCCGATGTTTCTGGAAAAACGTGTTTATCAGGGCAGTTCCGGCAAAGTTTATCCACTTCCTGTCATCGATAAAATATACGACGAAAAAAAGGATCAGGATTATAATGCTGTTTTCCTGGAAAACGATTATATTAAGGTCATGATTCTGCCGGAACTGGGCGGACGTATCCAACGCGCGTACGACAAAACAAACGGCTACGACTTCGTTTACTATAATGAAGTCATCAAGCCGGCACTTGTTGGTCTTACCGGACCATGGATCAGCGGTGGAATCGAATTTAACTGGCCACAGCACCACCGCCCCTCCACCTTCTCCCCCGTGGATTATACCCTTTGCGAAAACCCGGACGGCAGCAAAACCGTGCGCGTCAGCGAAATAGACAAAATCAACGGCACAAAAGGCATGGCGAGCTTCACACTCTATCCGGACAAAGCTTACATAGAAATCAAAGGCCAGCTTTATAACTCCACCGATATACCCCAGACATTCCTGTGGTGGGCAAACCCAGCTGTTAGCGTAAATGACAACACCCAGTCCATTTTCCCGCCGGATGTTCACGCAGTGATGGACCACGGAAAACGTGACGTTTCCAAATTTCCGATTGCAACAGGTGTTTATTACAAGCACGATTACGGTGCCGGTGTGGACATCTCCCGTTACAAAAACATCCCCGTACCGACCTCTTATATGGCATATCATTCGGACTTCAATTTCGTCGGCGGCTATGACTATGGTGTGGAGGCCGGAATTCTGCATATTGCCGACCACCATGTTTCGCCGGGCAAAAAGCAGTGGACTTGGGGCTGCGGCGAGTTTGGAAAAGCGTGGGACCGCAACCTCACGGATAAAAACGGTCCCTACATTGAACTGATGACCGGAATGTTTACCGATAACCAGCCGGACTTCACATGGCTCAAACCCTTTGAGGAAAAATGCTTCACCCAGTATTTCATGCCCTACAAAAAGGTAGGCAGCGTCAAAAATGCAAGCACAGAAGTCGTTCTAAATCTGGAAGCGAATGAAAATACCGCAAACATTTGCGTCTATGCAACCGGTGTTTACAAGAACGCGAAAATTGTACTTCAGGCGAACGGCAAAACAATGTATGAAACCGTTCAGAAGATTTCGCCCAACGATGTTCTCAGCGCGGAAGTTTCTACACATGGCATAAAACCAGAAGAATTGACTTTATCCGTTTACGACGAAACGGGCCGCCTAATGCTCCGCTATACCCCCGCACCGAAAAAAATTGAAAAACTCCCGGAGCCTGCCCAACCCGCAAAAGACCCAAAGGAAATCGCTACGAATGAAGAGCTCTACTTAACCGGCCTGCACATTGAGCAGTACCGCCACGCTACGTATCTGCCGGACCCGTATTATTTGGAAGGACTCCGGCGTGACCCTGGCGACAGCCGCATCAACAACGCTTATGGACTGCTGCTGTTTCGCAGGGGATTGTTTCGCGAAAGCGAAGCGTATTTCCGCAAAGCAGTGGAACGCATTACCTGGAAAAACCCCAACCCGTATGACAGCGAACCCTACTATAACCTTGGTCTCAGTCTGCTGTACCAGAATCGCCATGACGAAGCTTTCGACGCGTTTTATAAAGCAACTTGGACCAGCGCGCAGCAGGAAATGTCTTTCTATCACCTTGCTGCGATTGCCGCAAGCAAGGGCAGTTGGCAGGAAGCGCTGGTCTTTGTGGAGCGCTCTTTGGTAAAGAATCTGCACAACATTAAGGCACGTGCTTTGAAAGCGCTGATTCTGCGCAAACTCGGAAAAACCATAGAAGCACAAGAGTGGCTTCAGGAAAATCTCCGCGTAGACCCGTTTGATTATACCTCCCGTCTGGAGCTCGATTCTCTGACGGGCAGGGGGCATGAAGAAACACTTTGCCTGATGCGCAATGAGCCGGGAACTTTTCTTGAGGTGGCTTCCGAATATGCTTCCTACGGCTGCCTTGACGAGGCCATCAGCGTTCTTCGCCTGTGCACTGCAAAATATCCGATGCTCGCCTACTATGAAGCGTATTATTTCGCCCGAAAGGGCAGCGATAAGGAGAGCAAAGCCGCTCTTTCAGAGGCTGCAAAGCGCAGCCCGCTGTACTGCTTCCCGAACCGGCTGGGCGATATCGCCGTTCTGGAATATGCCATCGAAGCAGCGCCGTCGGACGCGAAAGCTCCCTACTATCTTGGCAACCTCTGGTATGACCGGAGGCAGTTTAAACAGGCACGTGAGCTGTGGGAAAAATCCATACAGCTTGACGACACGTTCCCGACAGTATGGCGCAACCTATCCCTCGCCTATTACAATAAAGAGCACAACCCGGACAAAGCACAAAAGGCGCTGGAAACTGCGTTCGCCCTGGATAAAACGGATGCGCGCGTATTCCTGGAGCTTGACCAGCTCTACAAAAAGCGCAGTGTCTCTCCGGCGGAACGAATCAAGCACTTTGAGGCAAACAAGGACGTCGTCGAACAACGTGACGACCTCTGCGTGGAATATATTACACTGCTGAATCTGCTTGGACACCATGAGGAAGCTTATCAACGTATTCAAGCTCGCAAGTTCCACCCATGGGAAGGCGGAGAAGGTAAAATAACCAAACAATACACAGTCGCATTGTTAGAGATGGCGCGGAAAGCGCTGGCACAAGGCGATGCAGCAAAGGCGAAAGGTCTGCTGACCAAAGCGCTCGTCTTCCCGGAGAATCTGGGAGAAGGAAAACTGGAAGGCCAAAAAGACAATGATATTTACTACTACCTCGGCTGTGCCTGCGAAGCATTGGGCGACATCCAGGGCGCAAAGCAGAACTGGGAACTCGCAACCATCGGCGACCAAGAGCCGGCCGGAATGATGTATTACAACGACCAACCAGCCGACATGATTTTCTATCAGGGCCTGGCTCTGCAAAAATTGGGAAAAACAGAAGAAGCGCTCAGCCGTTTCCACAAGCTGGTTGATTACGGCGAAAAACACATCTTCGACAACGTCCGCATCGACTATTTTGCGGTTTCCCTGCCGGATTTGCAGCTCTTCGATGAAGACCTGAACCTCCGCAACGAAGCACACTGCCGCTACCTCATCGCGTTGGGCAGCTATGGTCTGGGCGATAACGAAAGAGCCTTGCGGTCCTGCCAGGAAACCTTAAAAATAAACTGTGCCCACATGGGTGCCGTGCTGAATCAAAAGCTATTTCAGCAGGGCATGTGAAAAAATAAAGAATCGGTTCCGCAGCATCCAGGTGAATGAAGCACAGAAAGCGGTAACCGTCAGCATAAGTTGCATTCACTATAAAAGTGAGAGGGTCTACCGCCTGCTTTTCGCAAAGCGAGCAGTAAATTCTTCTGGCACACAAAAAATCCGTACAAAAGAGCATAACTCTTTTGTACGGATTTTTTATCACTAACCTGCCGTTATGTAATATGAATATTTACACCGTTTACTTCGACCCCTTCGTCCGCGCGGATTAAAATATACTTGACCCCATTGATGATGCGTGTTTCCACCAGATCGCTGCGTTCCGGGTTCACACGAATTGTCACATTTGGAGTGTGAATTTCAAATTGTTTGGTATCAATCAGATTCCGCGGGCTAATCTCAGTATTGGCACCGAATTCGGTATCGTATTTTTCTTCAAACGCGGTCACGCGGGCTTCGGGGATACCACAGGATTCCAAAACCCCCTTGACGGTTTCTTTGGAAATCACCAGCGGGTCCGCCTCTTTGTTTGCTTTATGCTCTTCAATCATTTCGGATAACTGCTCATGAACCGCCTGTACCACGTCAAGGCTGCAATCTTCAGCGACGGTGTCCGACAGAATGGACTGGAAGGTCTCTTTCTGCGCGGCAGCCGGCATTGGAATTTCGCTTTTGAACACGGTATCCACGAATTCCTCGTGGTTTTCTGCAATGTTGCGGGAATAGTAGAGCGCATTATAAATGTTGGCGCTGCGGTCGTCAAAAGCTGGAAACAGGAATCCAAGCTCGGGCGCCGACACCACCCAGTCGGCCGTAATATTGCGGAACGTGTTTTCGGAAACATAGTAGCCAAGCGCCGGTTTAGTCGGTTTTACAGGGCAAATGCTGCACAAAAAGTAGGAATACACTTCGGTCGAATCATCCTGCTTTTCCCCATCTTTTGTGTAGTATGGGACATCATATTTATCGCAGGCCAGAAGAATCAGATAATGACCTTCCATGTTGAGCGACTGAATCACACGATTGTAGAATTCCCGCACGGCGGCATCGTCTTCCAGGGCGGAATCTTTGAGCGCCATAAGCAGCTGATGTTCCTCTCCCTCCAGCACCTGTTTCGTTGCAAACTCGATGTTAATCAGGTTCTTTTCGAGAGTTCCGGACAGTGTCTTCTTCAGAATGGTCAAAAGCTCCTCGGATTCCTCCTGAGGCATTAAAGCAAGCGATTGATTCAGTTCTGTAACAATTTCTCTTTTATCGTTTACATAACAGCCGCGCACCCGGGTTATGTTGCTTTTATCCGGACGAAAGCGCCGACGGACTTCCGCAATTTCTTTTTCATTCATCGTAAAATATCCTCATTCAATTATGTATGTAGTTTCGTTCTGATTCCGTATTTTTCATTGTATCATGAAAAAATGCCTTTGTCACGATACTCAAAAGCCTTTCACTTATGGATTCCACTCGTAGATTGCAAGAATGCGCGGAGTATATTCATGAAAGCTTGTTTCGGGGGCATCCGCCGCCACCAGAAAATGCCCTTCCACGCGATAAACTCCGCTGCGGTATAGCTGGGATTCCTCATCACTGGACAGGCAGGCTCCACAGTTTGCGCAGCAGCAGGCGTCGGGATCACCAAATTCCACCCAAACCAGTTTTCCTTCGTACGGTTTCAGATTTTTGATAACATTGCCTTTCATTCTATATTCCTTCCTCATAGGATTCCTCGTTTCGTCTGTCTGACTGCCCATCATTTCCGAAACGAGGAATTTCCGCTTCTAATAGCATTTATATAACACGTATCCGCAGGTCTGTCAATGGACAGTCGGAAATGATTCCCCTTGCGCGGTGAAAAACTGTTGGTTTCATCAGGACAAAATATGCCGTGCAGAAACGTGTCTTGGCACCTGTCGCAAAACCTTCCAAAAGGCAGAAGACGCCTCATAACATTTAGGGCACACGTTTTTGGAAACGTGTGCCCTAAATTGGAACTATTAAATGACATGATATTTTCGGAGCAAGTCCTCAATGACCGTACCGGACACTTTCTTCAGTGCTCGCTTTCCTATAAAGTTCATGGGGAATGGCAGCTTCATTTCGGAAAGCTTTTTACCGTCCATCATTTTAGAGGTAGAATCCAGCAGTACGCGAATGTCATAGCAGGAAGCGAACACTTCCGGCACGCCGCGGTCGATATTCAGCAGGGTGTAAACCGCCTCCATAGCAGTGCGGACGGAATATTCTACGGTAAAGATAGTATCGCGCTCCGTTTCTGCAAACTGGCCGATGAACGCAAAGTTCACGCTGCCGTCCGGCACAACGTTTGGCCGGTCGCCCTTCCTTCTGGGCATGAAGAATGCGGTTACATAGGGCATCATGCAGGGAACGCAGTGTGTGGAGTGAACCGCCATATCGTGAATTTCCGATTCCGGCACGCCCAGATGGTACAGCCATTCTTCTGCGATTTCCGTACCCGTGCAGTCGCGCATTGGTTTTTTTATATAGTTGCCCGGAACATTCGTAAACAGGCTGTAAATCCATACAACCAACTGGTTTCTCGGCTGTTCCTTAAAATGCGGCTGGCGGTTCAGGGTGTAGCTCATCAGCCAGTTGGAATCTTTAATGGTAATAATTCCGCCCGTAACCACCTTGCCGCTGAACGGGTCGCGCTTGCAGATTTTTTCAATATAGGGCGGAATCCGGTTGTCCAGCGTGGTAAGCGTTGCGGATTCCCAGTTGGTCTTTTCCAGATTGGTGCAGAACTTATCCGGATGGCCGAAAGACGGGTCCTGCTTGGCGATATTCCGCCACAATTCCCAGCAGGCGCCTGGAGCCGTGTTCATAACCGCCGGATGGTCGTCGTCGCCAAGAGTTGAATTTTCGGTCAGGCTTCCGTTTGTAATAAAGATGAGATCGTCTTCAATCAGGTCAATGCATTCCTCTTTGCCGCCGCGTTCAAATAGGATTTTGGTAGCAACCTTTGTCCCTTTTTGAATATCAAACAGCACGTTGGTCACTTTGGTGTCGTACTGGAAGTGAACATGATGGGATTCCAAATATTTCACCATCGGAAGAATCAAGGACTCGTACTGATTGTACTTGGTGAATTTCAGAGCGGAAAAGTCCGGAAGACCGCCAATGTGATGAATAAAGCGCTGAATGTACCGTTTCATTTCCAGTGCGCTGTGCCAGTCCTCAAAGGCAAACATAGTGCGCCAGTAAAGCCAGAAATTGGATTTAAAAAATTCTTCCGTAAAGACATCGGTGATTTTTTTATCGTACAGGTCTTCATCACGCGTGAAGAAAAGCTTCATAATTTCCATGGAAGCTTTGTCCGAAAGGCCAAATTTTCCGTCGGTATGGGCATCCTGCCCCCTGTTTACGGTCGCCCGCATCAAGGAGTAGTTCGGGTCCTTTTTGTTCAGCCAATAAAATTCGTCCAAAACAGACGCGCCTTCTGTTTCCAAAGATGGGATGGAACGGAACAAATCCCACAAGCATTCAAAATGGTTTTCCATTTCGCGGCCGCCGCGGATGACAAAGCCCTTGTCCGCATCGCGGATTCCGTCACATGCACCGCCCGGAAGCTTCGTTTCCTCCAAGATGTGAATGTGCTCGCCCTTCATCTGGCCGTCACGCACCAAAAAACATGCCGCCGCCAGAGAAGCCAGACCGGAACCAACCAGATAGGCGGATTTTTTATCGACATTCGCCGGTTTCTGCGGGCGCGCGAACGCCTCATAATTTCCGCTGCTGTAATACATGATAAAGCACCTCCAAATCGATAAAATCAATCTGATGGCTTTATCATAAAGAAAACCACCCGCAAATACCATAGACAATTCCGCCTGGGTGTGCAAGGTTTTGACACCGGCCGAGGATTGTAAATACTTTTTACAAATAACGCGAATTGTCTAAGCCCGCCGATTTGCGCTGAACTTTTCCAGCGCTTCCGCAATATCGCCGCGCATCATAATATCGAGCTGACCGATGATATAAGCCGGTTCTTCTTTCATTCCCGTGCGAATCCATTCCAGCATTAAACCCACAAAGGCGTATTTATAAAAATGGGCGATAAATGCTTTGTCATCTTCCCGCACGGGCATTCCCTGTGCAATTTCATTTATTACGCCGATCAACAAATTGTAGGTTTCGGTGTAAAGATAACGCTCCAGAAAATCACGATTGATGGAGCGGTAAGTACTGGAAATAAAATTCTTGTTTTTCTGCACATATTCAAAAATATGTAGGAACCCCTGCTGCCAGGTGTCGTACGTTTTTTTGCCGTCCAGCGCCCGGCCGGCTTCCGTTGTATAAATCCACTCCACCAGATCATAGATATCTTTAAAATGGTAATAAAAGGTCTGGCGGTTCACTTCGCAGTCTTCCACAATATCCGTGACCGTAATCTTATCCAGCGGTTTTTCCGCCAGCAGCTTTTTAAAAGAAGCGGCAAGCGCCTTTTTTGTGGTTTGCGCCATCGGCTTTCCCTCCAGATAATAATAAAATCAGTCCCAATGATTAATTTTATTATTATCCCACAAAACTATGAACTTTTCTACAAACCGCTTGTCGCTGCTATTCAAATCCTACGCCGATACATATTTTGCGTAATTTTTCTGGGAAGGGCAATGGGTTCACGGTCGACGAAAAAAGTCCGGTCTTCCCTGGTTTTAATATCCCATTTCATAAGGGTAATCTCCGAATGGACAATTTCAATGCAGGTAATGCAGTTGGGATGTACACAGCTGCCGTCGTTAAAATAGGGTGGTTCGTCCTCTTGCGGGCAGGTGGGGCGATGGGTATGCCCCGCGATGACCGGCTGATTGTTTGCTTCCACCCAATCCTTGATTTTACGTTCTACCTTTCGCTCCTTTTCATAGTTTTTCGCCGCGCTGGTGGGGTCCTTATGACCGAAAAGTTCCAGCCTGCGCCAGACATACCGGGTCAGGAGCCGGCCAACCCGCCAGAAAATATCACTGATCAGGTCGCCCTGATGGCCGTGAACCAGAAAAAAGGTGGTCTGCGTTTCCTGATGCTTCAGAATCAGGCCTTCATGCACCTCAATATTATCAAACAGCGGTTCAAAACGTTCGGTATGGCTGTCATAATACCGCTGCAGGTTTTTCTGAATAAAGCACGGGGTTCTTTTCTCAATATCATGATTTCCGTAAATCAGATAATACCGCCCGTCCTGATAAAATTCGTGAAGCAGGTGGAAGATGTCCGTGTAGACATTGGTGATATCGAAAAACTTCTTGTTTTTCCACAAATCGTCGCTGTCGCCAAGGTCAATATAAGTATAGCCGTTTTCGTAGTAATATTTGATTGCGGCGTAATAGATATTCTGATTATTCGTAAAGTTATCGACCCAGCTGCCGTCCCCGCGATGGCAGTCGCTGATGAGCACGATTTTGGATGAGTCGTCAATCGGGATTTCCTTGCAGGAACGGTAGATTTTTGTTAACCGGCTAAACGTGGATAAGCTTGACATTTTATCGATCCCTCGGAGCGCTAAAAAATTCTCTTATTATTTTGTGCGGCGCACAGAACGGTATGCCCGTTTTTCAAAAGAGCGGCAAAAACAAGGGAGCGAAATGGCACATTTGCCGGTGGAACAAACTAAAGACCGGGCTTGTCTTTCAAGCCCGGTCTTTAGTTTGGCGCGTCGTGGGAAATAAATGAGATGATGACTCATACGTAAACTATGTCATCGAAACCGGAAAAGTCAGTAAATACGGTAGTTCCCGCTAAGAGCAAGAAACGCAAAAAAGAAAAGGCAATTATCATAATAACGTCTTGGTCCCATACGTAAAGGGGTCTCCCAAAATCGTCTGACACACTCCTGTGCATACTTTCCATGCGAAGCAAGGCTTGCCTGCGCATTCACGGCACAAATAGCAACCGGATGAAGCGCATTGCCCGGAAGCACCGTTCCGTCAACGCGATAAATCCCATTTGGGTGGTCTTTTACCGTTTCGCAAAAAAACGTCTGAACACGATTTGCTTCCTCGCAAGCCCATTCATCGGGAGCAAACCAACAATAATCCAGCGCAATATTAGCAACGGTGCGGTAGGCGTCGCTGTAATACCAGTCATGCCGGCCCCAGCGGTCAATCTCTTTTGTATAAGGCTTTCCGTCAAATTCGGAATACTCCGGGCTCAGCCCCGTAACGGGGTGACAGGCCTTTTTCAAATACGCGCGGCTGGCTGCCGCCGCCTGTTTCCAGAATGGTCTATCTTCTTGGTCTGCCCATTGTGCAAACAATTCATAAAAATGCGGCAAATGATAGGAAGGGTCTGTAAAATCCGCTTCCGCTACAAATCGAATCAGTTTGTTATTTGGGTCCCACATGGCTCGACCGGGATCCCCAGCTTCCCCCTTATGAACGCAGATATGCAGAAGTTTTCTCGCACACGCGCTATATTGGAAAATTCCTTCTCCATCCCCCCACCTATGGGATGCTAGCAGCAGCGCCATGGCGAAATACTCCTCCCCGTCGGGAGCCGCACCAAATGAGTTTTTGGAGCCGTCGGGTGCACAGGACCATGCGAAATAGCCCGCATTGGGCCCGCTCTCAAGGCGCATATAGGTTACGGCCCATTTCCAGAGCCGGTCAAACTCATTCTTTCGATTCAGCTGTACACACATCATCATGCCGTAGGACATGCCTTCCGTACGGACATCCAAGTTTCCCGTGTCTTCGATGTATCCCATATCACTGCCAACTGGGTGGTACATACGCTCCTCTTCGGAGCCATAAAACAGAGTGTTAAAAATGTCTTCTTTCCGATTTTGAATTTCCGGTTCGCTGTAACCGTATTCCGCAAAAACATTGCGGTAGACACCTGTTTCAAACGCACCTTTCATGTTTCGACTTCCTTTCTGCGCAGGATGATCTGCTGAAGCGACATTCCTCAGCAACGGGATACGATTTATTCCTTGACAGCGCCTAGGGTCATGCCAGTTATAAAATAACGCTGAAGGAACGGGTACAAGCAGACAATTGGGAGCATGGTTACTATGGAGCCGGCGGCGCGGATGGACGCGGGGGTAACCATGCTGCCGGTATTGCTGTGGCTGTACTGAGTACCGGCGCCCGAGGTTGTGGCGGCAGCAAGCAGCTTCATCAACTCATATTGAAGGGTCGTATACTGTTCGCTCATGCGATTGTAAAGCATAGCGTCGAACCAGCTGTTCCACTGGCCGACGGCGATGAAAAGCGCCACAGTAGCAAGAACAGGAGTGCATAACGGAAGGATGATTTTCAGAAAAATTGTCATATATCCGGCCCCGTCCAGTTGTGCGGATTCCTCCATACTGACCGGAAGATTTTCCATGTAGCTTCTCAGGACCATCATATTGAACGCACCCGTCAGGCCCGGCACAATGTAAACCCAGAAGGAATTCGTGAAACCGAGGTCTTTATAAAGCAGGAAAACCGGAATCATACCGCCGTTCACATACATGGTAATGATCCAGAACAGATTCATCTGTTTTTTGAGCAGATATTTCGGGCGGCTGCACATAAACGCAAGCAGCGCAGTAATAAAAAGGCCGAGAACCGTCCCTAGAACGGTGCGCGCCACGCTGATCCAAAGCCCCGTAAGCAGGTTTTGCCGACTGAGAACAGTAACATAGTTCTGTAAACTCAACTGCCGCGGCAGTACATAAATTCCGCCCCGAAGTGCATCTGCCGCATCGTTGAAGGAAATTGCCAGCTGATTGATCACCGGGTAAAGGGTAACTACCGTAAAAAGAATCAGAAAAATAGTATTGCAGATTACAAAAGCCCGGTCGGCCGGAGATTTTTTGACAGTACGATGTTTGGTTGACTCCGGCGCTGTTACAAGAGTTTTTTCCGCCATATCGCTTCCTCCTTAGAATAGCCTTGTATCGCTGGTACGTTTGGCGATTGCATTCGTGATAAGAATAAGAACAATACTTACCGCACTCCGAAAAATACCTGCCGCAGTACCGATGGCATAATTGCTCTGACTGATGCCCCATTTCAAAACATAGATATCAATGGTCTGCGAGAAATCGCGTATGACATCGTTGCCCATCAGATACTGTACTTCAAAGCCGGAGTTTAGCACATTGCCCACATTCAGGATCAGTAGAATGATAATCGTGTTGGCGATACCAGGAAGTGTAATATAGCGCATTTTGACCCACCTTCCGCCACCGTCGATGGCAGCTGCTTCATAAAGGTTGGGGTCAATGGAAGTAATGGCGGCAAGATAAATGATTGCATTCCAGCCGGTTTCTTTCCAGACAACCGCAATGGCCACAATCCACCAAAAACCTTGCGGGTAGGAAAAGAAATTCAACGGGGCAGTAATCACATGCATTTTCATAAGAAGCTCGTTCACAATTCCTGTGCTGCCGAGCGTATCAAACAGAATATTGCACGCTACTATCCAGGAAAGAAAATGAGGCAGATAAGAAACCGTCTGTACAAATTTTTTCCCGATCATGCAGCGAACCTCATTCAGAAGAACTGCAAACAGAATTGCAAAAATCGTGCTGAAAACCAGATTCAAAAGGCTCATCGCAAGGGTGTTGCGAACCGTCAGCCAAAATTCCGGATCTTCAAATAGGGTTTGAAACACCTGCAGCCCCACAAATTTAGAGCCGAGAATACCGTCACGCGGGCGGTAATCTTGAAAACCGATGAGCCATCCAACCAGCGGCAAATAGCAAAAGATAAAGCCGTAGGCAAAAAACAGAACCGAAAGAACAAGCAGCGATTTCTGTTCCTTCGCCTGTTTACACCATGCTTTCCAACTCATTCGGCGCTTAGAACCTCGTATTGCATTGGCGTTCATAATAAATCACCTCTGAGATTTTTGTAAGAATCCAATCTGAAATGCGCAGTTAAAAAAGCAGGCGGCCGGCCAAATC
This sequence comes from Clostridiales bacterium, assembly GCA_012839345.1. Lineage (GTDB taxonomy): Bacteria > Bacillota > Clostridia > Oscillospirales > Acutalibacteraceae > Caproiciproducens. Next base: position 40,104 of record DUNN01000015.1, read on the forward strand.
ATTTGCCGCGGCCGCCTGCTCTCACCGTTAGTTATATTTTGACGTTTTTCTGAAAGAGCGCCATACTGCCGTTCAGGTTACTTGTTTTCCTGAGCAAACTTAATACGATTCTCCAGTTCTGTCTGCATTGCAGAAATGAAATCCTGCGGTTTGCATGCATTGTAAGCCGTCATGTAGTTGTTCCATTCGGATTCAAAATCCTTTGCCATGCAAACCTGAGGCAGCCATTTGTGCTTGCACTCAGCCATCTTCGTCCAGGCAAGGCCGGCCGGAGTGGAAGTGTTCAAGGAACTGGAATAGGTATACATTGGGTACCAGTCGCCGGGTTTGTCGTTGTTGCCAAGCATGTCGACATAGTTTTTCGCACCGTAAGCGGCGAAACATTCCTTAACATCCTGCTTTAGTGTCTTTTCAAACAGAGAAGGCTGACGATTCGGCATAACGGAGTTTTTCCCATCCGGAAGTCTTCCGGTAAAGGTCGGGAAGTAGCTGTAGGGGCACAGGTGTGCTGCCTGATAAGTCAGGTTGTTGCAGTTGTTGTCCTGTTCGTCCGAACGGGTAAACAATCCGTCCGGGCCGACGGAATAATCTCTGCCCTCGATGCCCCAATTGCGAAGGGCCAGCGCTTCCTGCGAAAGCAGATCGTTCAGGAACTGCATGGCACCGTCAACATCTTTGCAGCTTGTTGTAATACCAATGCCGCTGGAAACATTCAGAACACTGCCGTCCTTGGTATGCCACTGGTTTTTAATGCCGTCTTTAATGGTGATTGGAAGCGGAACGTAGTCGCAGCCCTGCTGATCCAGTTTCTGGGTATTGAATGCCGGAACAATGCTGTACTCGAAATCCCAGTACTGGTCAATCATGCCGAGAACACGGCCGGTAGAAAGCTTGGAAATGTACTGGTCGTATTTCTGTGTAAAGCTTTCCGGATCAACAATGCCCTTTTTGTATTCTTCGTTCAGCTTTTTGAAGTATAGCTTTGCAGTCGGAGTCGTGTTGTAATCGATGACCTTCTGCTGTTTCGGATCCACGATAACGGAACCGTCGTTCGGGTAACCGTCGAGGAATTCCGGCGCGTTTTCCAAGCAGAAATAGCGCCAGTCATCGCACAGAATGGTGTAGCCGATGTTCGGCGTGCCGTTCGCCATTTTCGGGTTTGCTTTTAAGTAACGTTCGATCAGGTCGAAATACTGATCCATCGTTGTGATCTTCGGATAATTGGCCCATTTCAGAACACGGGTCTGAATCCAGAACGCCTCGTCATTATGTATGGTTTCGTTCGGCTCGCCATATGTGGCGCTGAACTGCGGAATGTAATAGATGTGGCCGCCCTCCGCCTGCCGGAGCTGCGCCCACTGCAGGGGTGTGAAATACTTTTGAATGTTTGGGTATTTTCCTATGTAGTCATCTAAATTGACAAATGCCCCCGCCTGAAGAAGCTGAGGTGTCGCGTTGGAACCATCCAAAAAGTCCGGATACTGGCCGCCGGCAATCATCATGCCGATTGCCTCATCGCAAGTTTGGCCGGTCAGCCATGTTTCTTTTACCTGCGCGCCGGTCAACTCTGCGAGTTTCTGTTTCACCTCGCTGGTGTCTTTGGTGTCGGCACCGGACAGTGGAACGGCAAAGAACGCAGTGAAGTTCTTGATTGCGCCTGTGCTTTTCGCAGAACTGGCTGATGCTGTGCCGCCCGAAGACGAACTCTGCTTGCCGCTGCAGCCGGCAAAGGCACCGACCATTAATGCCGCAGAAAGCATAAACGCCAGAATCCTCTTTGCAGATTTCATAATTCAATTCCTCCACATAGTGATTTCGCAATCACTTTTTTATATTTACACGCCAATTATAGACGAACTGCACAAACCCCACAACGGGAAAAAGTTTTGGGAAGACCCGGAGAAAGTATAGATGTTGTAAAAAACACTATATTTTCTCCAACAAACTATAAATTTTCGTCCTTTTCCACGCAACTTGCCCGTCGCCGAAATTTTGTCGGCGTGCAGCCTTTTATTTCAACAAAACGATCAATAAAATAGTCGATATCATGATAACCTACCTGCTCGGCAACTTTATATACTTTCTCGTCCGTTTCGAGGAGCAGCTGGGCCGCTTTTTCAACCCGCAGAGATGTAAGATAGTTTTTAAAACTCACACCGAATTTCTTTTTGAAAATCTGCCCCAAATAGGCGCTGTTCAGATAGTACTTTTCACTCAATGTTTTTAGGCTCAGATCTTCCGCGTAATGTGTTTTGATCTCCTGTTCGATATTGCCGAGAATGCCACGCGCGCACTTGTTCCGGACCGAAGCAAGGTATTCCGCGTACTCCGTGGCAAAGCGCAGAAGGTTGTTTTCACTGTCGCACGAACTGTCGCTGTCAAATGCATTTTCGCTGATATAATGCAGAATCTCTTCTTGATTGATGTTATCATCCTGCTGAAACGCAAGATGGAGCAGATGAAACAGAAAATAATCCATATCCAACGCAATTAACTCTTCATCAACATCGGCATCACGAAACTTGTTATAAAGCTGCGATACATCGTTTTTGATTTCAGACTGGTCGTTGGCAGCAACCGCGTCAATCATTGCGTCAATAATGCGTTTGTCTTCGGAAACGCCGTTGGAGGGGATCTTCATTTTCTTTTCGAGCCAGCCCAAATCCCGCCCGACTGTAAAAGCCTGGCAAGTTCTTGCAACCGCGGCCGTGCGGTATGACTCTGAAAGCTGGGTCAATTTATCCACCTGCGACCCAACATAAAACAGAACTGGGCGCTGAACAGCATGGGAAACAAATGCGCGAAGCTGCTCTAAAAAGACGGGTGCGGTCATTGCAAGAAGACTGCATAATTCGCTGCAGCAAATAATTCCGACATCATAGCACCCTTTCCGCTGTGTAACGCCGAAAATACAGTACGGACGGCCTTTTTCTCCAATAAAATCCAGACAGGAACGGTAAAGAACCCTTTGAAAGGTTCGCTTCTCATCGTCCGACATTTCTTCGTTTTCCATGCAGTTTTTCGCTTCCATGCCAACATACTGCAAACAAGTAACTTTGCCTAAACGGTTTTGGACATTCTCGATATCCGCATGATCATATGTACCCATCAGGAGTGCAACCATGCTGCGTGCATAAAAAGCCTCTGCCATTCGCGCGCTTTCTTTTTTCGCCTCCCGTTCCTGCTTCACACTGTTTGAAACATCGCTCAGCAATTTAAGCAGATCATTCTTTTGAACCGGTTTGAGAATATATTCCATACACTGCAGTCGAATGGCTTTCTGGGCGCTTGCAAAATCACTGACGCCGCTCAAAAGGACAAAGCGTGCATTGGAAATGTGATTTTTTCTGATTGTCTCCAAAAACTCGATACCGTTCATCTGGGGCATGCGGATGTCCGCAATAATCAGGTCAACGGGCTTTTCACGCAGAAAATCTATGGCCAAAAGTCCATTTTCCGCCGTGCCCTCAATATAAAAGCCCTGTGCCTCCCAATCAATGATTTCCCGAAGACCTTGAAGGATAAACGGCTCATCGTCCACCAAAAGAACTTTCAGCATGGTTCGCTGCCTCCTTTTTCATCTTCGTTATTATCAACACCCGAACCGAAAGCCATTTGTCTTTGGGCACACTCCAATGGAATATGAATGGTCACTGTCGTGCCGACCCCCTCTTCACTCTCAACATGGAAACGGCTTTTTCCCTGACAAAAAGACTTAATCCGCACGCAGGCGTTCATCACCCCTACTCGGCTGCCCTTCGCTTTCAAACGTTCCATGCTGGCACATTCCATACTCTCCTGCATAACCGCAAGCGCATGCGCTGACATACCGACACCGGTGTCTTCCACCTCCAGTATCATTTCCCCATTAGAGCGGACAACTTCGAGGAAGACCCAGCCCGGGCTTGCTTTTTCCTCAATCCCATGTACACAGGCGTTCTCAATGAAAGTGACAATCGTAAGTTTTGGAATATAGAGCTTTTCGCAGTCCGGCGCAATCTGAATCCGGTAAGACAACTGATCGCCGAAACGGTACTTTTGCAGCTGCAGGTATGCTTCGGCAAACCGGATTTCCTCCGCAACCGTGACAACGTCCTCCGACCACTCCATGGAATTCCGCATCATCAGCGATAATTTACAGATCATTTCGGCCGTTTCCTCTTCATGCCGGATGATGCTGTGCATGCGGATACTTTCCAACGCATTAAACAGGAAATGCGGGTTAATTTGGCTTTGAAGGGCAAGTACCTCCGCACGCTGCCGGGCAATATCCGCTTCTTGCTCTTGCAGTTTCCGCTTATACACCACCTGAATCAGTTCATTGATTCTGGCAGCCATACGGTTGTAGTTGTGCATCAGTTCGCCAATTTCATCCCGCCCGCGGATATCGCAGATTTTTTCAAGATGATCGTTGTCTTCCCCTACCCCTTCCAACCGGCTGCTCAGTTGACTTAGCCGCAATGTGAACGAGCGGTTGAACAAGTACATGAAAGCAAGCGGAAACAGAACGCTGAAAGCAACCACCCCCACAATAAGCCCCAGGTTGTTTTTAAGCATCAGAAGAACGCTGGATTCCTGGCGGATGACATAAATGTTCCACTGCTGTGTATAAAATTCCAAAGGCTGCACATACCCAATGTTTTTTCGCTGCGCATCGGGAAAAACACCAAATTCGCCATTCTGAGAGGTACTGACACGATTGGAAAACAAAACCTTATTTCCGGAGCAAACATAGACGGCGTAGGCAAAGTCGGAATTGATAATTGTATTTTCAATACTACCGTAGTCCAAATCCAGCTTCAGTATTTTTTCACATCCGGGGTACGCGTCCAACCTGCGGATGACACTGATTCGGCAAACAGGATCCTGCGCATTTCCCTCTTCGTCGGTTTTCACAATATAAGGGTAAATGACAAGGGCCTGCCCGGAATTCTTAAAATACCGGAACCATTCCTGATTTTGGATGCGGCTGAAATTTCCAAATTCACCGCCGTTAATGATGCTATTGTTATCGGAATAAAGATGCAGGGAAGCACCGCGGCCCACCAAACTTACGTCTGCGGCGATTGAATTGCTTTCAATTTCGTTGTATCTTCGATAAAAATCATACGGAGAGGCATATTTAGTTTCCAGAAAAACATTGGCTGTCTGGCTCCGCCAGTAATCCTTTGTAATAAAAACCGCATCGTCGATTGTCTGCGTAATATTGTATTGAACGGCATTGGCAATGTTCTGCATATCATTTTCCTGCCTTCTTGTTTCTTTGCCCAACAGATTAGTCAGCAATATTCCATTCAGAAGAATAACAGGAGCCACAACACACAAAATATACTGCAAAAATAATTTTTTCTTTAGCGAAAAATCATCAATAATCCGACTAAAGTGATCCGCAATTTGCCGAACTCTCCCCACCAGTCTCATTTTTGTGCCTCCTCCGTCTTATATTTCCAATTTGGCCAAAATACGTAATTACCATATTAATATATTCCATATTAATATATTCGTATTGTAAAGTTAAATGAAAGTTGAGGACTCGTCAGCCCTTCTGGTACAATGGTTTTGACACAAAACAATGTACTCCCGAAAGGAGACGAGTCCTCATGACAAAATCATACCAGATTTGCTGTC
>DUNN01000035.1 GCA_012839345.1 Clostridiales bacterium
GATCAAGCCGCCGTCCCGGCGGTTGCTGCCTTAATTGCCTCCGGCTCGGAGAATCTTGAAATATCGATTGTGATATCAATTTTAAATTTCCACCAATTTATTGAGTCAATGAATATTGACAAGTCCATTGTCCAAACAAGTAAAATTCATAGCCATTTCTGCACTCATCAGCTGATACTTCTTCTATTGTGAATTCAGGTGCATATATGTAATACTTTTTATTATTATCTGAATTCACCCAATCACAAGGTTTTTGCAAAAATAGCATGGCTCGTTCTATTGTTGTTGCATCAAGACCAAAACGTTTTTTCCACAGCTTTTCGATGATATTTATATCAGCGGAAGTATTTTTTGGTGTATTTGTGTCCATAATTCTTGTATATATGTTGTTTGCATATACACCTTGAAATTGTTCTGTTAAATAGTAAGGAGTATTACGATCATTGCGTATTACAATAACATCTATCTCCTTCGAATTTAAAGAAATAGACTGAACAAAAACCGTCGGCCGAATACTACCAGCGAATTTTTTGTCTCTTAAAAAAGAAACAATATCTTGCGTTTTTCTCCTATTTGAATCGTTTTTAATATCACAAATAGAATAGTCAGTTTCTTCGTCAACGCCAATAATAATAAGTCCATCATGTGAAGACATATTATTCGCCATACATAATATATCGTGGAGCAAGTCGGCTTTGTTTGTATACCATTCTTTTTTGAAGTCCCAATATTCGCCTTCTTGATGTAGATTAATCAATTGTGTAATTTCTGTTGTTAATTGCAATGTGATCATTAGTTCCCCCCCCATAATCACCTAATGCTCAATTTATTTTAATATGACATTCATTTAGTTCAAGTAATAACATCCAACCTGACCACGCAACCTCAAAAAATTCCGAAAAAACATCTAAATCGTGCACTCGCGAAGGCTGACATCTAAATCGTGCACTCACCGAGCACTGACATCTAACCTAACCACTTAACTATCAAATACTGCCTTTATGGACTTGTTTCCGCGAAGCGAAAAATTTTGATTTCGCTCAATGGGTTTCATGCCCATATGTGCGAAAAGCCTTGATATAGAGGTAAATTTAATTCTATACTCGGACTGCATTTATGGAGTTAAATTAAAAATCCAAACCATGCCACAGCAAGCATCGTATTTTATGCCTTCTTCCGTGTCAGGATAATTCCAATGATTCCCCCAATAAGGAAAATCGGTGCAAACCTGAAAAACACCCATTCAAATGCATGATAAGTTACCCCGACAACAGCAGTTTCAGGGCTACTATAATCCCAGCCCAAATAAGGACTGTTTGCAACCATTAACCCGGCAGCAATTATTACTATTACCGCGCACAGTGAGATAAAAAGCCAATGAATTGCTTTTCTTCTCGATGTTTTTCTTTGTGCCAGCTGCAGGTTTATAACCTCAAGCTTTTCGGAAATTGCTTTTAAGTCATCAGCCTTTGACTCAGCAACATTTTCTCCAAGTAAAGTACTTACAGGTGTTTCAAGCACCTCCGAAATACCAATTAACATATCAGAATCCGGGACTGATAATCCCTGCTCCCATTTAGAAATTGTTTGACGTACCACATTCAGTTTGATGGCAAGCTCTTCTTGGGAAAGTCCTTTTGCTTTTCTGATTGCTTTAATGTTTTCATTCAACATTAGGCATAACCTCCTTTTCTTCGTCAACACGATTGTATGAGGAATTGCCCGTTGCTGCAAGCAACGCAAATTAACATTCGGGTTTCGATATGAAATAAAATACAACTCACTATAGCTACCAACCACTCAACAACAATTTTTTCTCTTATTATCGTTCCAATAGTCTCGCGGTATCGACAGGACAGTTACACCCCCCGATTTTTGGACTATCCGACCAATGGTATCGAGGCGATAGTCTCAATGGCGTTTTTGACCAGTTTCGGTTATATGGCTGGCGGCTTCGGTCACGATTTCAAAACCACGATTCACACTGGAATATGCCAAAAATCTTATTTTAAGCCATTACTCAACTATTATGCCTGTTTTCTCGTAATCAATACTACACACTCCACGTGAAATTGGTAGGTTTTTTCACATCTTCTCTAAAACAACGTAAAAACCCTGTATTTAAGCCAATTTTACATCTATTCTGTTCACTCAAAAAACAATTTTTGATTAGGCTATTTTTATTTAGAGTACTTCTTTGAGCTATATTTTCTACTCTTCCTCTGGAACCCATCTTCGCTTTTTACAATATTACTTCGGTGCTGTTTTTCAATCTGCACCGCTTGAAACGTTTCCTTAGAAATTATCGCTGGATTGTTGTCTTCAGATAAATAACACAAGTCATGCTTTCCGTTATCCAGCAACCGTACATTGCCAATGTACTTTTCATTACTAAGGATTACTTCAATTGATCTCTTAGGCCATTTGTTCTTTCCTGTAGGGGACTTAATGCCCATCCGTTCAAGTTCTTTTACAATACCTAAAACACTCTTGCCCTGTAGGTAAAGATTATATATTAATCGCACGTTTTTTGCCTCTGACTCATTAATAGCCAGGTTTCCATCTTCATCATTATAATACCCATAGCATTTTCTGTTATAAAGCTTTGAGGTACCTTGTGCAGCACGTTGTTTGATTCCCCACTTAATATTTTCACTGCGTGACTCATTCTCTGCCTGCGCTATTGATTCGATTATGGAAATCATGAGAGCATTATCCGTATCAGCTGTATCAAGCACTTCCTGTTCAAATATAACACGAACGCCGAGATTTCTTAGCTGGTTCAATGCATCAAGAATTTCTACTGTATCTCGGCCAAATCGGCTGATGCTCTTGGTTAGGATAATTTCTATATCACGAGACTTACAGTCCTGCAGCATACGAGTAAATTCTTTTCGAGAGGAACCCGTCTTGCTAGAAGCAATGTCAATATATACATCAACCAATAGCCATTTCGGATTAGCTGATGTTAATCTAGTTAGCGCAGATACCTGGGCTGCAAGACTTTTCAGTTGTTCCGTACTATTTGTACTCACACAGCAGTAGATACCGACCCGCTTTTCTCGTTTCGGAGGCAATGGTGGTATAAAATGAATTGTTTTATTATCAGCCATGATAAACCTCCTTTATTTTTTTACTCCTTACCTTATTTTTCGCCATTTTAAATTCAGCGCTTTGATGTACGAACCCGTATAATTTAAATCTTCTTTTTCCAAAGCGTCATCCGCCCAAAAAACACATTCATTTTCAACAAATAAACATGCACTAAAAATTTCTCGGCTATAGTTTTCTTGTGCATGTCTTAAATTCATTGATATTAAGCCCTCAAAGCACAATTCCACTACACCATACCAACCTGAATTATCGAAAGTTACCGTCAAATTTCTTTCCTTATAATTCTCAACATACAATAATCTTTCAATTGTTGAATCATGAAATCCTGCAAATACATTAAAAAATGCATCTGCATCGCTTTAAGTCTTTATATATGTCCAATTGTCAATGTCACTCGGTTCTCTTATTTGAATTGAACACTCACTTCTTGGTACAGCTCTGTTTCTAAGGATTCGGAACATAAAATCAAAATCCTGAAAAACCTCATTATATCCGGAATATTGCTTTATAAAAGACTTCATACCATTATTCTCAAGGTAAAAATTGAGTTCCAAAACTTTACCTTTATCATATGTTACCCAATTATTTGTGTCAGAATTGATAATCTCTATCAATGGAGGCAACATGATAGAGTCCTTGTTTTCTTTATCCAAATAATCCACTAGCTCGAACGCATCTTCCCTAGGGTTATATACGATATTGCGCTCATAATAACCAATATCAATTTTACCGTAAATAATAGATTTATAATAAAATCCAGTCTTTTTATCAAACACACGCGCAAACAATGATCTAACCTCCTTTTGACATGATGACTATTAATCATCTTGGGTTATTTTGGAGATGTTGATTAGGCTATATTGCCCGTAAAATTTCAACATCTAATCTGTTCACACAACCTCAAAAATTTCTGAAAAGACATCTAAATCGACCACTCGCAAACACATGTTATCTAACCTGTACACTCACAAAGCGCTGACATCTAAATCGCTCTGTCACAAGGTTTTTTAGCTGTTTCGACTTGTTCTCATGAAGTGAAAATCAGCTAATTTACGTGCAGTGGTTTTTGGGATGGAAACCTCGAAATGCCCTTATATCAAGGCCTTTTTTACACTTGATTTTTCACCTTTGACATCAATACAACACACTCAACGTGATACGTGTGCGGGAACATGTCCACCGGCTGAATTTTTTCCACCCGGTAGCCGTGAGCGGTAAGGAAGTGAAGGTCGCGCTCCTGTGTTTCCGGATTACAGGAAATATATACAACCTTTTGGGGAGAAAGCTTAACCAGGGAAGACAAAAACTTCCGGTCGCTGCCCGCACGGGGAGGGTCCATGAAAACCACGTCAGCCCTCTCACCTTCGCTGGCCATCGCGCTCATAAATTCCCCTGCATCGCCCTCATAAAAGCGGGCGTTTTTTATTTGATTCAGCCGAGCGTTTACAATCGCATCGCGTACTGCGTCGCCATTCACTTCCACGCCGATTACGCTTTTTGCGCAGCCGCTGGCCGTTAAACCGATTGTGCCAATCCCGCAGTATGCATCGATTACCGTTTCTTTGCCGGTCAGCGCTGCATATTCGATTGCTTTTCCATACAGGATTTCCGTTTGAACCGGATTAATCTGATAAAAAGATTTTGCCGAGATGCGAAATGTGCAGCCGCAAAGCTTGTCTTCGATATAACCCGGCCCATAAAGCACTTTTTCCGCCTCGCCCAGCACCATGCTCGTGTAGCGGTCATTGATATTCAGAACAACCGTGGTAATTTCCGGATGTGCCCGCAGAAGCGCGTGAATAAAATTATTTTTTGCCGGAAGAACCGGTGAAACCGTGACCAGAACCACCATAACCTCGCCGGTGGAAAAGCCTCGCTTCACCAATACATGGCGCAGCAAACCACGGCCGGTAGTTTCATCATAGGGTTCCACCCGAAAGTCCTTCATCAGGCGGCGGATGGTCACAATAATCCGGTCTGCCGTTTCATCCTCAATCATGCAGGAATCCACTGGAACCACCCGGTGTGAACTGGATTGATAAATTCCGGAAATGATGCGCCGAGAGCGGTCCACAGAAAAAGCAGCCTGCACTTTGTTACGGTAATGATAGGGATTCTCCATGCCGATAATCGGTTCCACTGAATGGAATTTTCCCAAAAGATGCTGCACTTTTCCCTGCTTCCACTGCAGCTGGCGTGGGTAACTCATGTTCTGAATTTGGCATCCGCCGCATTTGCGGTAAAGCGGGCAAGGATTTGGATTGCGTTCCCCGGCATGGTCGGAAGTTGTTTTCTGCACGCGAACCGGCGTATGCTCCGGTACACGTTTTACGGCTTTTGCTTTCTTGTTGTATCTCTGATTGATCTGTTTCATTTAAGATCTCCGTTCAAGATGTTCATCCAAACCCGGTTTTGGTTTTAGATTGGTTTACTACGCCGATTCTAAAATTCTGTTTCTTCCCGTCACCAGAATAATGGATTCAGTTCAATTTAAACATATGAAATTATTATAACATACGGGTTCCAATTAAAACAGTCAAGGCAGTGAAAATTCCGTAGAAATGCGGCAGAAATTGTTTGCGATTCTGGACTTTTTGCCGCGTCTGCGTTATAATAATACGGAAAAAAGACAGGATTTGCCCGAATCCCGACAGGAACGGACGGCGGTGCGGCTTTATGACAAAAGAAGAATTGTTTCAGGATTTGGAAGTATCGCCTGTCATTCCGGCTATTAAGAATGACAAGGGCCTGAATCAATGCCTTTCCTGTGAAAACAAAGTGGTTTTTGTTCTGTACGGGGATATCAATACGATTCCGGGTATTGTGCGGAAGCTGAAGGACGCGGGAAAATCGGTTTTTGTTCATATTGATTTACTGGACGGACTTGCTGCGCGGGAAGCAGCTGTGGAATATCTGAAGCAGAACACCTGCCTGGACGGCATTATTTCCACAAAGCCCGCGCTGATTCGGTTTGCCCACGCCAGCCATCTTTTTACCATTCAGCGCTTTTTTGTACTGGATTCCCTTGCGCTGGAAAATATTCGCAAAGCCGATCAGCCCGATAGTGCGGATTTGGTGGAAATTTTGCCCGGTTTAATGCCGAAAATTATTAAAAAGCTGAATGCAGAAATTAAAAAGCCTGTAATTGCAGGCGGATTAATTAGTGATAAGGAAGATATTTTAACGGCGTTAAGCGCCGGAGCGGTCGCGATTTCCTCTACAAATGAAGAAGTTTGGACCATGTAGTTTCGCAAGCTTACAAAGCAAAATATATAATTCGTTACTGCAATTTTACCGAAAGAGTATGAGAGCAAAAGGTAAAACGGCCTTCGGCTGTTATGCCTTTTGCTCTTTTTTACTTGGCAGAATAATTTAAGTCTTATCGGTTGTCTGCCACCTTAAAGGAGGATATTCTATGTACGATGTCGCAATCATCGGCTGCGGAATTACAGGAGCCGCAGCAGCGTACGAGCTGAGCCGCTATCAGCTGAACACCGTAGTGCTGGAGAAGGAGAATGACGTCTGCGACGCTACGACCAAAGCAAACAGCGCCATTATTCACGCAGGTTACGACCCTTTGCCGGGAACTTTGATGGCAAAACTGAATGTGGAAGGAGCCGCGCTGGCCAAAGAGCTCTGCCACAGTCTGGATGTACCATACAAGCAAATCGGTTCCCTCGTACTTGCGTTCAGCGAATCGGAGCAAAATACCCTGCATACCCTTTACGAACGCGGCGTTCAGAACAGCGTGCCGGGAATCCGGCTGCTCAGCGCGGAAGAAGTCCGAGCCATGGAACCCGCCGTTTCGGAACAAGTCACCGGCGCGCTGTATGCGCCGTCCGCCGGTGTGGTAAGCCCGTGGGAATACGGCATTGCCTTGGCGGAAACCGCTGTACGTAACGGCGTGGAGTTGAAACGGTCTTCCGAAGTACGGTCGATTAAACGAATCGAGAACGGGTGGCGGATTTCGACTGCAAAAGGCGATGTGGAAGCAAAGTACATCATCAACGCGGCCGGCCTGAACAGCGCCGCCGTGCATAACATGGCGGCGGAACCGAAATTTCACATTGAACCGGTAAAGGGAGAATATTACCTGCTTGATAAATCCGAAGGTTCCCGAGTCAGCCACATTATCTTCCAATGCCCGAACGAAGACGGCAAGGGGGTGCTTGTCTCCCCCACCGTTCATGGAAATTTAATCGTCGGGCCAAATGCGCAGCATGTGGAGGACTATACCGATGTTTCGAACACCGCGCAGGGACTGCAGTTTGTCAAACAAGCCGCCGTCCGGTCAGTGCCGTCCATCGTGTTCCGCGATAATATCCGCAATTTTGCCGGACTGCGTGCTACCAGTGAGAAAGACGATTTTATCATTGAAATCGCCGCGCCCGGTTTTGTGGATTTGGCCGGAATTAAATCCCCGGGTCTGTCCGCCGCGCCCGCCATTGCAAAATATGCGGTTGAACTGCTCCGGAAGGAAGGATTGGTAACCGTCAACAAAAGCTGTTGGAACGGAAGTCGAAAAAAGGTTCGCTTTGCATCTCTATCCCCAGAAAAAAAGAATGAACTGATTCGGCAGAATCCCGCCTACGGCAGAATCATCTGTCGGTGCGAAACAATTACAGAAGGCGAGATTCTGGATGCACTGCACAGCCCGATTCCCCCCTGTTCCTTGGACGGCGTAAAACGCCGCGCCGGAAACGGGATGGGCCGCTGTCAGGGCGGATTCTGCGGGCCACGCGTGCTGGACATCATGGCGCGCGAATACCGGGTCACACCGGAAGAAATTCTGCAGGATGTGGACGGCAGCTACATTCTGGTGGGAGAAACCAAACAGGGAGGAAACGCGGATGTATGATCTGATTGTAATCGGCGGAGGTCCCGCCGGACTTGCGGCCGCCTGCAGCGCATGGGAAAACGGCGTTCGAAAAATTGCCATTATTGAACGGGATAAGGAGCTTGGCGGAATTCTAAACCAGTGCATCCACAACGGATTTGGACTTCACTATTTTAAAGAAGAGTTAACCGGGCCGGAATACGCTGGGCGCTTTATTGACATGTTGAAAAGCACAGGGGTTCAGGTAAAAACGGACACCATGGTTCTGAACGTAACAGAGGAAAAAGAAGTTCATGTTGTCAGCGCTGCGGAAGGGTATCAGGTTCTGAAAGCAAAATCCATTCTTCTTGCCATGGGGTGCCGGGAGCGCACCCGGGGTGCGATTTCCATTCCAGGCAGCCGGCCAGCGGGGATTTTTACGGCAGGCGCAGCGCAGCGGTATGTGAACATGGAAGGACACATGGTTGGAAAACGGATTGTTATTCTCGGCTCCGGGGACATCGGGCTGATTATGGCGCGCCGCATGACATTGGAAGGTGCAACCGTGCTGGCCTGTGTGGAACTGATGCCGTACTCCGGCGGACTGAACCGCAACATTGTGCAGTGCCTACAGGACTATAACATCCCACTTTACCTTTCCCATACCATTACGGATATAAAAGGACGCGCGCGGGTCCGTCAGGTCACAATCGCGCAGGTGGACGAACAGCGCAGGCCGATTGCGGGAACGGAAAAGACCTTTGACTGCGACACGATCCTTCTTTCCGTCGGCTTGATTCCGGAAAACGAACTGTCCAAAAAAGTTGGAATTCAGCTGGACAGAAGAACCAACGGGCCGGTCGTTTTTGAAAATATGGAAACCAGCATTTCAGGAATTTTTGCGTGCGGCAACGTAGTCCATGTACATGATTTGGTGGATTTTGTTACGGCGGAAAGCCAGCGAGCTGGAAAAGCCGCCGCGCAGTACCTTGCGGGCGGTGCGCCGTCCACCGGACCGGTTCTGGAACTGCACAATGGTGACGGCGTAACCTATACGGTTCCACAGAAAATCCGGTTGGAGCATCTGGAGAAAAACGCAGAAATTTTCTTCCGCGTCAACCGAATCTGCGGAAAAAGCGAAATTTGCGTTACTTCCGGCGCAGAGCTGATTACCCGTTTTCCGCGCGAACATCTTGCGCCGGGTGAAATGGAACATATTGTTCTTCCGAAACAACTGCTTCAGAAATGCAATTCCGGCAACATAACCGTTTCCATCAAGGAGGTTCCCAATGACTGAACTAATCTGCATTGTATGCCCGAAGGGCTGCCACTTGAAGGTGGATGAGCAAAACGATTACGCGGTGACGGGCAACTCCTGCCCGCGCGGCGCGGAATATGGACGCGCAGAGCTGACAAACCCCACCCGCGTGGTAACGTCAACAGTTAAAATCGAGGGTGCTTTGCATCCGCGCTGCCCGGTGAAAACCAATGCTCCGATTCCCAAAAAATTTGTGATGGACGCAGTGCGGGCTTTGAACGGAATCTGCCTGCACGCACCGGTCACCGTTGGGCAAGTCATTCTAAAGAACGTATGCGGTACCGGCGTGGACTTTATCGCAACGCGGAATTTGGAAAAGTTCTATTGAGATCCTTGTACAATTTCCCAATTTTATGGTATGATATTATAGAATTAGACAAATTATGCACAATTCAATTGGGAAAGGAGAAAAAGAAAAGGGAATGCAAATTGCAAACAAGCAACTGGCTTCGATTCGTTCCAAATGCACCATTTATCTTACTAATGCGACATCCGGGTTTCAGGGCTTTGTTTTCAGTGAATATTACAAAAAAACATTTGAATTCCACAACGAGGTTGAAATGCTGTTAGGCTTGAATGATTTGTTCGACGACATTGACTTTCCCCAGGCAGCATATCAGACCAGAAGTTTTTTTGATAAGCCTATACCAAAAATCATACGAAAGGTTGAGGACACCTTGGAGAATAAACCGAACGAAACCATTGACAATTCCAAAACGACTTTTATTGTGAATGTGCAGTACCGGCAAAACGCCTCGTGGCAGGGCTCCATCACCTGGGTAGAGCAAAGCCGCACCCAGCAGTTCCGCAGCGCATTTGAAATGATTCAGTTGATGAACGAAGCGGTCAGTCAGGGGCAGATTCAAAAAATTTCCTGGGAAGAATAAATTTTAAAAAAGATAAAAATAAGGGAGTATTGCAGGATGGAATTTATCCTGCAATACTCCCTTTTTGCAAACTGCCAGTCGGTCGTTTCGCACCGCTGTTCCCTATGTTCTGTCATGCAGAGGAATATAGACGCGGCGTGCTGCAATGCTCTTGTACGCGGGGCGAATAATCTTTCCGGTATTGATTTGTTCTTCCAGCAGGTGGGCGCTCCATCCTGCAATACGGGCCATGGCGAAAACCGGCGTGTACAGTTCCAGCGGAAGCCCTAGCATGTGGTACACAAAGCCGCTGTAAAAGTCGATGTTCGCGCTGACACCCTTGTATGTTTTGCGTTCCTGCGCAATCACTTCCGGCGCAAGGCGCTCCACAAGCGAATACAGCTGATATTCCCGGACAAGCCCCTTTTCCTCCGAAAGGCTCTGAACAAATTTGCGGAAGATATCCGCGCGGGGGTCGGAAAGCGAATAAACTGCATGACCCATACCGTAAATCAGGCCTGCGTGGTCAAATGCCTCTTTATGCAGCAGTTTTCTCAAATAATCGGTGACCTTATCCTCGTCCGTCCAATCATCGATGCTCTGCTTCATGTCTTCAAACATTTTCATGACTTTAATATTTGCCCCGCCGTGCTTCGGCCCCTTCAGGGAACCAAGTGCGGCCGCAATAACGGAATATGCGTCCGTACCGGACGACGCAACCACGTGGGTGGTAAAGCTGGAGTTGTTTCCGCCGCCGTGCTCCGCGTGAAGCACAAGCGCAAGGTCAAGAATACGTGCTTCCAGTTCCGTATACTGCTGATCCATGCGCAGCATGCAGAGAATATTTTCCGCAGTGGAGAGCTCCGGTTTTGGCGCGTGGATGAAAAAGCTGTTGTTCGGATTCTGATTGTGTACATAAGCCTGATACCCATAAACGGCAAGCTGCGGGAACAGGGCAATCATTTCAAGACACTGGCGCAGCACGTTGGGCAATGAAGTATCGTTGGCTTTCTGGTCATACGCGTAAAGTGTCAGTACGCTTCTGGCGAGGGTATTCATCATATCGAAAGTTGGAGCCTTCATAATAATGTCGCGCACAAAGTTGGTCGGCAGGGTGCGGTATTTGGAAAGTAGGTCTTTGAATTTGCATAACCGTTCCGCCGAAGGCAGCTCCCCAAACAGAAGCAGATATGTAGTCTCCTCAAAACCAAACCGATTTTCTGTAAGGAATCCCCTGACAATATCTTTAATATTGATTCCACGATAGTACAATTCCCCCTCGCAGGGTACGCTCTGCCCGTCTACCTGCCGGGAGGACACAATTTCCGAAATTTCTGTAAGACCGGTCAGAACGCCTTTGCCGTTCAAATCGCGGAGACCGCGTTTTACATCGTATTTCGCATACAGGCTCGGGTCAATGGTACTATGGCTGGTGCAAAGATCCGTCAGATCCAGGATTTCCGGTGTGAGAGCGAAAAAATCGCTGTTTGCGTTTCTGGCCATTTGCTTAACTCCTTTTCATAAGAAATATTAAAATGAATTTTTTTAAGTCATGTTATTCTTTATCTGTATAAAAAACCGGAACTTCCTGTAACTGTTTTTTACAGGTAAAAGCTCCGTTTCTTCTTACTTTGTAATCTGTTTTAAGAATATGACTTAAAATCGTCGTTTAATCCTATTAAATAGTGTATAATATGAATTATAAATTAAAGTATATCAGTTCTTTAATTTTATGTCAACTGGAAAAGCATGAACGAATTATGAATTTTAAATGAAAAAACATGCAAAAAAATCCTTCGTCCGTTTGGGGGAAGGATTTTTTAAAACCAAATATTTAATATTGTAACACGTTACGACAAAATTCCGTCCCTGGCTTCCAAATATTCATCGTACGTTGTCATACGGTCAATTAGGCCGTCTTCCGTCAGTTCAATAATCCGGTTTGCAATCGTCTGCACAAACTGATGGTCATGCGAAGCAAACAGGACAACCCCTTTAAAATCAATCAGCCCGTTGTTCACCGCCGTGATGGATTCCAGGTCCAGATGGTTCGTGGGTTGGTCCAGAACCAGTACGTTAGAACCAAACATCATCATGCGGGAAAGCATGCAGCGAACCTTTTCCCCACCGGACAGCACACTGACTTCTTTCAGGACGTCATCGCCGGAAAACAGCATTTTCCCAAGGAAGCTGCGCAGATAGGTTTCCGTTGTGTCGGAAGAATACTGCTCCAGCCACTTCAGGATGCTCAGTTTGCAGCCGTTGAAAAACGCGGAATTGTCCTGCGGAAAATAAGACTGCGTAGTGCTTACGCCCCATTTGTACGAACCTTCGTCCGGTTCCATTTCGCCCATCAGAATTTTGAACAACGTGGTGTTGGCAATTTCATTGGAACCGACAAACGCAATTTTATCGCCCTTGTTGACCCGGAAACTGACATTGTTCAGCACCTTTACCCCATCGACCGTTTTGGAGAGTCCCTCCACGGTAAGAATCTCTTTTCCGGGTTCGCGGTCCATAGTAAAGCCGACAAACGGATAGCGGCGCGAAGAAGCGGGCATCTCTTCCACCGTAATCTTTTCGAGCAGCTTTTTACGCGAAGTCGCCTGCCTTGATTTGGACTTATTGGCGGAAAAGCGCTGAATAAAGGTTTGCAATTCCTTGATTTTCTCCTCCGCCTTCCGGTTCTGGTCCCGCATCATACGCTGCATCAGCTGGCTGGATTCGTACCAAAAATCATAGTTGCCAACGTACATCTTAATCTGGTTGTAATCGATATCTACAATATGGGTACAAACATTATTCAAGAAATGACGGTCATGCGATACGACGATTACCGTCCCCTGATAATCAATTAGAAATTCTTCCAGCCAGGCAATGGATTTGTTGTCGAGGTCGTTGGTTGGTTCGTCCAGCAAGATAATGTCCGGCTGGCCGAACAGGGCGCTTGCAAGCAGAACCTTGACCTTATCCGCACCAGGCAGTGAACTCATTTGGGAATACAGGATGGAACTGTCCATGCCAAGGCCCTGCAACAGGCGGCCGGCTTCGGTTTCCGCATCCCAGCCGTTCAGTTCCGCAAATTCCGCCTCCAGGTCCGCGGCCAGTATGCCGTCCTCATCGCTGAAGTCTTCTTTCGCATAAAGCGCGTCCTTTTGTTTGGACACTTCGTAAAGCCTGGGATTGCCCATTATAATCGAATCCAGCACGGTATATTCGTCAAATGCGTGATGGTCCTGCTTCAAAACAGACATCCGCATTTTCGGGTCGATGGTGATTTCACCCTTTGTGGGTTCCAACTGCCCGGAAAGCAGCTTTAAAAATGTAGATTTCCCGGCGCCATTCGCTCCGATAACGCCGTAGCAGTTTCCAGCCGTAAACAGAAGGTTCACATGGGAAAATAAGGTCTGCCCGCTGAAACTAAGCCCTAGGTCGGTTACTGTAATCATACTACCTCCAAAAAAACAAGTGGTTTTTGCCAAGTGTGCAATTTTACATTCGATTTTACTATTCTAACATAAATCGACTCGGATAAAAATAGAAAAAACAGAAAGGTATTGCGGAGATAGTTGTTATATTTAAGGAATAATGCTATAATAACTAGAATATCAGCAGCTAAGGAGGTTTACCTGTGAAAATTCAGGAATCCGGGGAAAATTACTTGGAAACTATTTTGATTCTTCAAAATAGAAATGGATCCGTCCGCTCTATCGATGTTGCAAATGAACTGGATTTTACCAAAGCCAGTGTCAGCCGGGCTATGGGCATCCTGAAAGAGGCCGGTTTTTTAATTATGGAGCAAAACGGGAACCTTGTGCTGACAGACGCCGGACGGAAAAAGGCGGAAGCGGTTTACGAACGTCACAGACTGATTGCGGAATTCTTGGAAATGACGCTTGGAATATCCCACGAAACAGCAGTACAGGATTCCTGCAGGATTGAACATATCATTAGTCAGGAAACTTTTGACCGAATGAAGGAGTACATTCAAAACCGGGCTTGATAATAAGGTTTGAATCGGACAGCCCGCAACGGAAGGATGTTCAGCAATGGAATATGTGAAGGCGAACTGCCCGCACTGCGGCAAGGAACTTCAAATACCGCAGGATGCGGAACAGATTGTTTGTATGTACTGCGCAAAACCGATACGCGTAGCTACCGTGCTGCAAACGCAGGCGGAAGCGAAGCAGGATGGCCAGCAAACCGGAGAAAATTACGAATCACTCATGAAGCAGGCGGAAACGCTGCTAAACGACGACCTGTTTCTTGCGCAAAATAACATTTATTCACTGAAACAAAACAACTACGAAAAGTTTTTTCAGGATTATGAGCAATCTTTCCGCCCCGCGCTGCATGCTTACAGCCTGGCGGCCACGGAAGGCAGCGACGCGGCAGACCGGTTTGCCCATGTGCTTTTTGAAAGATTTTTAAAAAGTCTAAAACAGGAGGGCGTAAAAAAAGAAAGCGACCCCCGCTTTTTCGACTTCCGCTACCTAATTGTGGCTTACACCATTCCGGCCATTATGGAATATCATACCCCCGCCGCGGAAGAACTTGCCGACCGTTTTCTTGCGGTCTGGAACGAGCACTACCCGAAAAACAAACTTGGAAAATCGACTTTTGACCAAATCAGCAACGGGTTTCGCAAAAAGTTATGCTTTATTACTACCGCTGTTTGTACCAGCCTCGGCAAAGGCGACGACTGCGAAGAACTGAATGCGTTCCGCTCGTTCCGCGACAACTGGCTGGCAAAAACACCGGAGGGGCAGGCAAAGATTCGGGAATATTACCTGTTTGCGCCGATGATTGTAAACAGAATTGACCAATCCGAACGCAAAGAAAGGATTTATCAAGCCATTTGGGAATCCAGCCTTGCGCCCTGTTTGGAGAAAATACGCTGTGGTGAAAACGAGGCCTGCGCTAAACAATATGAACAGATGGTACGGGAGCTTGAAGAGCACTGGCTGAGCTAGGCGGTCTTGAGGAAAATCGTTTCAAAGCCGTTCCGGTTACGGCTGAACTTGGATTCGCCCGAACCGACCCTATTACAATCTAAAAAACACCCGGTCAGGAAATCCTGAACTGCACCCCATTTGTTAGACAGTATGATATACTGAAAACAAATGGGGTCATTTCATCCTGACCGGGTGTTTTTAATTGATTCGATTTCGGATTCGATTTCGAAATTGTCAGCCAATCGCTTCCGGGTATTTGGAACGAATCAGCGAAAGCGCTGCTTCGTCCGCAACAACCGTTAAATCGTTGTGCAGCTGCAGGATGGACGCCGGCACCTTCGGGGTAACCGGGCCAAACAGCGAACGGCAGAGAATATCGGCCTTGTTTTCTCCATTGGCAACTAACAGCAGCTTTTTCGCCTGCATAATAGCCTTAATTCCCATCGTAATCGCATACTTCGGAACCTGATCCACCCTTTCAAAAAAGCGAGAATTGGCATCGATGGTTTTCTGCTTCAACTTCACGCAATGCGTCATCTTGTCAAAATCCTCATCGGGTTCGTTAAAACCGATATGGCCGGTATGCCCAATTCCGAGCAGCTGAAGATCAATTCCGCCCAAATCGTTGATGATTTTGTCATAACGGCGGCATTCTGCATCCACATCCTGCGCCATTCCATTCGGTACATAGGTATTTTCCATGGAAATATTGATATGTTTGAAAAAGTTCGTATTCATATAATAGCGGTAACTTTGCTCATGGTCCCCCGCCAGCCCACAGTATTCATCCAAATTGACGCTACGAACCTTTGAAAAATCCAGATCTCCTTTTTTGTACCAGTCGATCAGCTGCTGATACACACCCAACGGTGTAGAGCCTGTTGCAAGCCCTAGAACCGAATCTGGAAATAAGATTACCTGAGCAGAAATAATATTCGCTGCTTTTCGGCTCATACTTTGATAGTCCGGCGCACTGATAATTTTCATCCGACATCCCTCTTAAAAAATATTTTTACCAAAAACAAATAAATTAAAATATATTTTTATTATATCATAAATTTGGTAAAACTCAAGATGGAACCTTTAAAAAGACAATAATTAGCAACACAGCGCAAGTATAAACCACCCCATTCTGCAAAAAATTCAAAGGAACAGATTGGGGGGTAAATATGAAAAAAAGAGCATTTTTATTTCTCACCGGAGGAACCATATATCCTACGCTCGAAATCGCCGCGCGCGGCCGGACGGATTTTTCCATGGCGGTAGCCGGCGGGCTGTGCCTTTGCTTGATTGACCAAATCTGCAATAATCGGATCAAAAACGAACCGATTTTTATTCGCTGTGCAGCCGGTTCCGCAATCATCACTTCGGTGGAATTTATCATCGGCGTAATTGTGAATATAGTTCTGAAAATGGACGTGTGGGACTATTCCGCTATGCCGCTAAATATATTGGGGCAAATATGCCTGCCCTTCTCCCTGCTTTGGTTCGTCGCGACGATTCCCGCAATGGGACTATGCAAACTTTGCGACCGCTCTGCTTTTCTAACAAACAACTGATGCTGCCGCAGCAACCAGCATATTAGCATATTCATCACTAGGGCAAACCGTTTCCTTGGTAAATTTGTGTCAAACGCAGGACGGCTGCGAAGAACGGATTACCCAAGTACAAGGAAAATTAGAAATCGTAAAAGCCATAAAAAACGGTGCAGAACTTAAAATTCTGCACCGTTTTTTATCTTTTCATTTATGCAGCCATTTTAAATCGGAAAAATAGCGATTACTTCTGCGGCGTTTCTGTGCGAAACAGTTCCCACCGGCAAGCGTCCATATCGACCCTTCCATCCGGTAAAAATGCAACGCCTTCCGCTTTCAGTAGTTCTCTTCGCAGGTCAGCATACGGGCCGCCGGCAAGGGTTCCGTCGGCCATGACCACGCGCTGCCAGGGCAGCCCGTCCGGACAGCGGCGCATGGCCCACCCAACCATCCGTGCTGCCCGCGGTTTCCCAAGCATCCAGGCAATTTGTCCGTACGAGATAACTTTTCCGAAAGGAATTTGTGCGACTATTTGATAAACTCCGGCAAAAAAAGAACTGGATTCCTGATTCTCCTGATTTTGTTTGGCCATACCTCATTCCTCCTCATTTTATACAGCGAATTAATATAAAAACAGCGCAGGGTCTTCGGTGTGCCGCCGAAATCAAACGGAGCCCTTATGTGGCCCGGGCACATAAGGGCAGACGCATCGTTATAATAGGATTATGCCCGCAGCTTCCTACCAAATACCGGCACAGCTGAAGCGTCATTCCATCGGCTTTGGGTTTCTATTCCATTTTTGCGAGCGGTTCACCGAGGATACCGAATGACTTTTGGAGGGGGAAAAACCAGTGGGATCAAAAGTGACAATAGAAAGATTATACAGTTTATATCTACTGAGCAAATTAAAATAAAAAATAAATAGAAGATAGAAGAAAAGCCGCATGAAATCAACATTCATGCGGCTTGGCGGAGAAGAAGGGATTTGAACCCTTGCGCCGGTTACCCGACCTACTCCCTTAGCAGGGGAGCCCCTTCACCACTTGGGTACTTCTCCATATGGTGAATGATACACTAAAACCAATTTAGTTTTTAGATTGGCGGAGAGGAAGAGATTCGAACTCTTGGTCCCTTGCGGGATCACTAGTTTTCAAGACTAGCTCCTTAAACCACTCGGACACCTCTCCACTCACAAGTGCGAGATTTATGATATCACATCATTGGTATGCTTGTCAATATTAAAATACAAAAAATTCCCTAAAAATCCGCATTCTAAATTCTTCCGACTGGTTTCAGGCCAACACCATGATGGAAAATTCCAGAAAAATTCCTGAAACGAAATTCAAGAAAAACGTTGAAATACAAAAATATATTGTTTATAATATAACAAACAAATCTGACGGCAAGGGAGCGGCCCGAACCGAAAGACCTTATTTGATCCGGATTGAGGACAGAATCCGTACACTTTTGGCCGCACCGTTTTGGCGCGGCCTTTTTGCTGCCCTGGTTTCAGAAAAAGCCGTATTCTGTCGAAATGCCGCAGTTTGTATGGATGGAAAGAGAGGAAAACAGATGGATACCAGAGTTGCTATCATCGGTATTATTGTGGAACATATGGATGCCGTCGAAGAACTGAATGAAGTACTTCACGAGTACGGAAAATACATTATTGGAAGAATGGGGATTCCTTATCGGAAACGCAATATCCATATTATCAGCATCGCCATCGACGCACCGCAGGACATCATCAGCGCGCTTTCCGGGAAAATCGGCAAGCTGCCCGGCATTAGCGCCAAAACCGCTTACTCCAATGTGATTAGTCATGAATCCTGAAGTAAAAGAACGGATTGACCGGCTTGCGCGGGAGCACCGCCTGACTGCGGCAGAGTTGAAAGCGCTGATCGACAGCCGCACGGAAGAAGCCGCGGAATATCTATTTGAAAAAGCACGGGAGGTACGCCGCCAATACTATGGCACCGACGTATACCTGCGCGGCTTAATCGAATTCACTAACTACTGCAAAAACAACTGTATTTACTGCGGAATCCGCCGCAGTAACGCCCGTGCGCAGCGCTACCGGCTGACGCAGAAACAGATTTTGGACTGCTGCGAAACGGGATATGGCCTGGGTTTTCGCACCTTCGTTTTACAGGGCGGTGAGGATCCTTATTACAGCGACGATGCAATCGTACAGATTGTTTCCGAAATAAAGCACCGTTTTCCGGACTGTGCCATTACGCTCTCCATCGGGGAAAAAAGCACGGAAAGCTACCGCAGATTTCGGGAGGCTGGGGCCGACCGCTACCTGCTGCGCCACGAAACCGCCGACGAAGCGCACTACAGCAAACTTCACCCACCGGAAATGTCCTTTCAAAACCGGATGCGCTGCCTGCGCGACCTGAAAGCGCTCGGCTTTCAGACCGGTTGTGGCTTTATGGTCGGCTCGCCCTTTCAGACTACTGACTGTCTAGTGGAGGATTTGCTGTTTGTGAAAGAACTTCAACCGGAAATGGTAGGAATCGGCCCATTTATCCCGCACAGCGATACCCCCTTTGCTGAAAAAGCAGCTGGCACGCTGGAACTGGCGCTGTTTCTGTTGGGCGTAATCCGCCTCCTTCTGCCAAGCGTTCTGCTGCCGGCTACCACCGCTTTGGGTACTATTCACCCGCAGGGGCGCGAGTTGGGAATCCTCGCGGGGGCAAACGTAGTTATGCCGAACCTTTCCCCACGCGACGTGCGCAAAAAATACATGCTGTACGATAACAAAATCTGCACGGGGGACGAAGCGGCGGAATGCCGCATGTGCCTGCAGCGCAGAATAGAAAGCATTGGGTACCATATCGCTGTTTCGCGCGGCGATTTTATCCGCGGCCGGAAAGCCGTTTAAACTTTCTGCTGAAATGGCTTTACTAGTATTTACTAACGGGAAAGAAAAGCTGACCCGAAAGAAAGGAATCTTTATATGTATAACCCGAAGTCGCTCAAGGCAGACGAATTCATCAGCCACGAGGAAATTCTCGAAACCCTGGACTACGCGGAGAGAAACAAAAACAATGTGGAGCTGATTGACCGCATTCTGGAAAAAGCCAGGCTGCGCAAGGGGCTTACCCACCGGGAGGCATCGGTTCTGCTGGCCTGTGAACGGGAGGACAAAATAGCGGAATGCTATGAGCTGGCTCAACAGCTGAAAAAGGATTTTTACGGCAACCGCATTGTGCTGTTTGCACCGCTGTACCTCTCCAATTACTGCGTAAACGGCTGTGTGTACTGCCCGTACCATCAGAAAAATCACCACATTCCACGGAAAAAACTGACGCAGGAGGAAGTGGCGCGCGAGGTTATCGCCCTTCAGGATATGGGGCACAAGCGGCTTGCTTTGGAAGCGGGCGAAGACCCGGTCAACAACCCGATTGAGTACATTCTGGACTGCATTCAAACGATTTACTCCATCAAACATAAAAACGGCGCAATCCGCCGCGTAAACGTCAATATTGCCGCTACCACGGTGGAAAATTACCGCAGGCTCAAGGAAGCCGGCATCGGCACGTACATTTTGTTTCAGGAAACCTACCACAAACAGAGCTACTTCGCACTTCACCCAACAGGACCGAAGCACGACTATGACTACCACACCGAAGCAATGGACCGCGCCATGGAGGGCGGCATTGACGACGTGGGGCTGGGCGTGCTGTTCGGTCTGGAGCGCTATAAATATGAATTTGCCGGCCTGCTGATGCACGCCGAACATTTGGAGGCCGTGCACGGTGTGGGTCCGCACACCATCAGCGTACCGCGTATCCGCCGCGCCGACGACATTGACCCCAACGTGTTCGACAACGGCATCGACGACGATACCTTTGCCAAAATCTGCGCACTTATCCGTATATCCGTCCCTTACACCGGCATGATTATCTCCACGCGGGAAAGCAAGGCGGTGCGTGAAAAGGTCATCCGTCTGGGCGTTTCCCAAATCAGCGGCGGGTCACGTACCTCCGTGGGAGGCTACGGCGAAGAGGAAGAGGAGGAGACCAGCCAATTCGAGGTTTCCGACACCCGCTCGCTCGACGAAGTCGTACGCTGGCTGATGAAGTTGGGCTATATCCCCTCTTTCTGCACCGCTTGCTACCGCGAAGGACGCACGGGCGACCGTTTTATGAGCCTGTGCAAGAGCGGGCAGATACAGAACTGCTGCCACCCAAATGCGCTGATGACGCTTAAAGAATACCTGATGGATTACGCTTCGGAGAAAACCCGCGCGATTGGAGAACAACTGATTCTAGCCGAAACAGAAAACATTCCAAAGGAAACGGTGCGGGAAATCTGCAAAGATCATCTGGTCAAAATTGAACAGGGCATCCGCGATTTCCGGTTTTAACCAGAACGATCGGAGGATATTATGGGACTAAATGATACTCCGTCCGCAAACCGGGTACACATCGGATTTTTCGGGCGGCGCAACGCGGGGAAATCCAGCGTGGTAAACGCCGTAACCGGGCAGGAGCTAGCCGTGGTTTCGGACATTAAGGGAACCACAACCGACCCGGTCTACAAGGCAATGGAACTGCTTCCGATGGGGCCGGTCATGATCATTGATACGCCCGGCTTCGACGATACCGGCGCGCTGGGAGAACTGCGCGTAAAAAAGACCAAGCAGGTGCTGAATAAAACGGACGTGGCCGTACTGGTGGCGGACGCAACAGAGGGGCTGCATGACTGCGACCGCGACCTGCTCCGCCTGTTTAAGGAAAAAGAAATTCCCTACCTAATTGTGTGGAACAAAAGTGATCTGCTTTCCGCACACGTGAAGCCGGACGCGCATTCCCTTTCGATCAGCGCGTTACAGAAAGCCGGTATTGAGGCGCTCAAAGAAAAAATTGCCAAGCTGGCGGTTGTGTCGGATTCCAAACTTCAAATTGTGGGCGACCTGATTCACCCCTCCGATTTTGTTGTACTGGTGGTCCCCATTGACAAAGCGGCTCCGAAAGGCAGGCTGATTCTTCCCCAGCAGCAGACCATCCGCGATATTCTGGAAGCAAACGCAACCGCCGTTGTGGTGAAGGAATTTCAGCTACGTGAAACACTGCGATCGCTTGGAAAGCAGCCCTCCCTCGTGATTACCGACAGCCAGGTGTTCGCCAAAGCTGCGGCGGACACGCCGCCCGACATTCCGCTGACCTCTTTTTCCATTTTGATGGCGCGGTACAAAGGATTTCTGGAAACTGCCGTGCGCGGCGCAGCTGCCATTGACAAGTTGAAAGACGGCGACCGTGTCCTGATAGCCGAAGGCTGCACCCACCACCGACAGTGCGACGACATTGGCAGTGTAAAACTTCCGCGCTGGCTGAAAAACTACACCGGAAAGCAACTGAATATCAGTCTGGTCTCCGGCACGGAATTTCCGGAAAACCCGGGGGATTATGCGCTAATCATCCACTGCGGCGGCTGTATGCTGAACGAACGGGAAGTCCGCTGGCGCATG
The DNA here is from genome assembly GCA_012839345.1 of Clostridiales bacterium. GTDB lineage: Bacteria > Bacillota > Clostridia > Oscillospirales > Acutalibacteraceae > Caproiciproducens. Next base: position 22,084 of record DUNN01000035.1, read on the forward strand.
AAGTGCGCACAGGACGAAAACGTACCTATTACTAATTACGGAATCGCCATTGCATACATGCAGGGGATTCTGAAACGCAGCCTTGCGGTTTTCCCGCATCTTCTGGCTATACTGGAAGACGGCGCACCTTGCTAAATATCAAAATTTACAGTGGTTTCATCGCCGCACGAAAGAAAATTCGTGCGGCGATTTTTGCTGTACTGACACCTGGAATTTCTGAAGAAATTCTCCTCTTTGGAAAGCCGGAAATCAGCGTTCATTATGAACCGTACCACCTTGCCGTACACGCATCGCAGAGGTATAATGAGAAAATGAGAATTAATATTTTAAGGGCCGAATCCATTCGGATGGAGAATGATATGAGAAGTAACAAGGTTTGGGGCTTTTCCAAAGAGGCATTCTTCTTTGCCGTTCTCTTCTGCGCATGCCTAATCTCTCCCCTATTTTTAGCTTCGTGCCGTTCGGCGGAAAACAGCGGTGTCGCGGGCAAACCCGTATCGTCGGCAACAGGCACAGAGCCATCCGGCAGTAAAGCCGAACGCACGGAAGGTAAATCCTCGGAAAGCGGGAGCATTGCTTCCTCCAGCGGGGACACGGCCGAGACCGCGCCGGCATCCTCGGAGGTCACAGAGCAGGCGATAGAACAACAGGTACAGCAGAAACTGTCTGAAATGACGTTGGCTGAAAAAGTTGCTCAGCTTTTTCTAATTACGCCCAACGCACTGACCGGTTGCCAAAAGGTAACGGCGGCAGGCAGCACAACCCGTGCCGCCCTGCAGAAGTATCCCGTCGGTGGTCTGATTTATTTTGATTCCAACATTGTGACTCCGGATCAGCTGAAAGCCATGACGGCAAACACGCAGAAATATGCCATGGAAATGGAGGGAATACCCCTATTTCTGGCGCTGGACGAAGAGGGAGGAACCGTTGCCCGCATTGGCAACAACCCCAATTTCAAGGTGAAACAATACACCGACATGGCCTTAATAGGAGCAAGCAGGGACCCGCAAAAGGCATATGAGGTTGGGGCGACCATTGGAAGCTATTTGTCCGAGTACGGGCTGAACCTTGATTTTGCCCCGGACGCGGATGTGCTGACGAATCCGTCCAATACGGTAATCGGGAACCGTTCGTTCGGCACCGACGCAGCCCTGGTGGCGGAAATGGATTTGCAGGTATCCCAGGGTCTTGCGGACCATCATGTGCTTTCCTGCTTCAAACACTTTCCCGGCCACGGAGCCACCGCTGGGGACACCCACAAAGGGTTTGCCTACACGAATAAGTCGCTGGAGGAACTGAGGAAAAGCGAATTGGTTCCGTTCCAGGCCGCGGCGCAGCACAACATTCCGTTCCTCATGGTTTCCCATATCTCCGTCCCAAACGTGATTGGGGACAATACGCCCTCTTCCCTTTCCAAAGTTATGATTACGGACATTCTGCGAAACCGGTTGGGATATAACGGAATCATCATCACCGACTCGATGAGCATGGGCGCAATCGTCAACAACTACGGAACCAAAGAATCGGTCCTCCGTTCCCTTCAGGCCGGGGCGGATATGATTTTAATGCCGCAGGATTTTAAAACAGCCTATCAGGCAGTTTTAAGTGCGGTTTCCGACGGAAGTCTCTCCGAACAACGCATTGAGGAATCGGTAAAGCGCATTCTCCGGGTTAAACTAGGTTTAAAGCAGTAAGTAGATTCCAGCTGTAAAGTTTGGCGCGACCAGTGGATTTTCACAACCGCTGAAAACTTCGGAAAATCCAATATTGGAGCGTAAGTTCCGGTATAACCTCGAGTTTTGCGGAAAGAGCAAAGGAGGAGAAAGAACATGAATCGATGCGAATGGTGCACATCCGATGAACTGTATATAAAGTATCACGATGAGGAATGGGGCGTTCCTGTTCACGACGACCGAAAGCAATTTGAATTTCTGGTGCTGGAATCCGCCCAAGCCGGCCTAAGCTGGCTAACCATCCTGAAAAAGAGGGAAAATTACCGGGCAGCATACGACAATTTCGACCCGGTAAAAGTGGCGGCTTACGATGATAAAAAAATAGAAGAGCTGCTTTCCAACCCCGGCATTATTCGAAACCGCAGAAAGATTGAATCGTCCATCAACAACGCCCGCTGCTTTTTAGAAGTGCAAAAAGAGTTCGGCAGCTTTGACAAATACATTTGGAAATTTGTAGATTACCAGCCGGTCATCAATCATTATCAGAACATATCCGAAATCCCGGCCACTTCGTCTCTGTCCGATATCATCAGCAAGGACCTGAAAGCACGAGGATTCCGGTTTTTGGGATCCATTGTGGTCTATTCCCATTTGCAGGCCACCGGAATTATAAACGACCATATTGATTCCTGCTTCCGGAAGGAAAAATGTTCCGGAAAGCAGACCCTGTAAAAGAATAGAAATCAGCAGGGTATAAAATGATAAAATTTCATATTACCAAACGAAACGCTGTCCCGGAACTTCCGTCGGGGCAGCGTTTTGTATAGGAGGCTTTCTGCACCTTTTATAAATTGGAAGATAAAAGCTTTGACGTCCGGTTAAAATATGGTACAATCATTATAAAATCCCCGGCATGGGAAACGCTTTCTCCCTTTTCGCCGGAGTTCGGGAATCGGCCGAACTGGAGGGGACAACACGTTCGGCGGACGGAGAAAGGACATCTGGAACATGACTCTGCAGCAGTTAAAATACATCATTGAAATCGTGAACTGCGGCTCTATTAACGAAGCGGCGAAACGGCTGTATGTATCGCAGCCGAGCCTATCCAACGCGGTGAAGGAACTGGAAACAGAAATTGGAATTGAGCTCTTTATCCGAACCTCCAAGGGAATCACACTCTCTGTAGACGGCGCTGAATTTCTTGGTTACGCCCGGCAGGTAGTGGAACAGGTCGGACTGCTGGAGCAGCGCTACCGGAACAAAAAGCCTTCCCGTCAGCTTTGTTCCATTTCAACACAGCACTATTCCTTTGCCGTCAACGCGTTTGTCAATTTGATTCAGCACAGCGGCGCCGAGGAATATGAATTTACCCTGCGGGAAACTAGAACTCATGAAATTATTGAAGATGTGAAAAACCTGCGCAGTGAAATAGGGATTCTTTACCGGAACCCTTTCAATACCAAAGTGATTGGAAAGCTTTTGAAGGAGAACCATTTGGAATTTCATCCCCTGTTCACCGCAAAGCCACACATTTTCATCGGCACGCAGAATCCCCTCGCCCATAAAAAAGCCGTAACGCTGGAGGATTTACAGGATTACCCCTATTTATCCTTTGAGCAGGGGGAATTTAATTCGTTCTATTTTTCAGAAGAAATCTTAAGCACGGTGTTCCATAAAAAGAGCATTCATGTCAGCGACCGGGCAACCCTGTTCAACCTGTTAATCGGATTGAACGGGTACACCATCTCCACCGGAGTGGTCAGCGCGGATTTAAACGGAAATAATATCATATCGGTTCCGCTTCTGGTGGAAGATGAAATTCAGGTTGGCTGGATTGCAAATCGGAAGGTACAGTTAAGCAAACAGGCAAGTGCCTATATCTGTGAGCTAAAACAGGTTATTTCAGAGTACGGTTTTTCGCTGCAGGAATAGGTTATAGTGATAATCTATAAGTCGTTATAAGATTGAAAAGCCGCTCTATATCATTTCCCTTATATGTTCTGAGCATAAGCAATCTATGAATCAAACAAAGCCTATGGTAACCGCTTTCTTCACATGAGGTTACGGATTTTCCGGGTACAGAAAATTCTTCACACGCATCTGGCATTCGTTGTCGCCGCAGTAATACAGAATGTCATCTTCCCGCAAAACCGCATAAGGGCCTGGGGACATTTGAATTTCCTGCCCTCTTTTAATACCAATCACCGTCGCATTGGTGTAATGCCAGAAATTGATTTCTGAAATTGTTTTGTTTAAGTAAGGCGTTTTAGAGGATACCTTAATTTCAAATGGAATAAAAGGGTTAAAGGACTGAAAGCGTTTCGTCCGATCGATGATTCCGCTGATACAGTCCTGAAGATATTTTGCTTCCTTTTTCTGGCGTTCCAGCGACTCTTGAATCTTCCGCTTCAAATCGTAAATCGACTGAATATCGGTGTACTGCTGAACAAACCGAACGGCATTTTCATAGGATTTGATGATTACTCCGCTTCCCTTTGTAACATCCACAATATCCAAGTCCGAAAGAATACAAATCGCTTTTCGCGCCGTTTCGCACGAAACATTATACTGGCTGGCAAGATAAGACCTAGCATAGATTTTCTCGCCGATCTCATACCGTTTATCCACAATCTTTGATGCGATATCCGCGGCGATTTGCTGATAGATTGGCGCGGATAATTTGACCTTTTCTTCCATCGCTCTTTCTCCTTACTAATCCGCCGCTGTCGTTTTCCACGCGGGCAGTTTCGCCATATTCCGGGCGGCGAGCTGGCGAGCCGCTTCTTCATCCAACCCCTGCGTGCGGATTAAAAACCCCGTCATGCCGGCCAGCTTTTCCGAATACGACTGCATGGAGCCGTCGGGCCGCGCGCAGTAAACGCAGTAATCTTTGCTTTCATCCTCTAGCGGAAAATCAGAGGGTTTTGTCATGGGCATTCCACAGGATATACAGGTTTTCATATAAATTCTCCTTTTTGTTTGTAATTTATGAGATTGCGGATACGCGGCCAACAGGCCGCCATGCATCGTAAGGATTGACACCTAATTTCAGAAATTCACGGATTCCCAGATCGGTCAGAGCAAACTTTCTGGCCTCCTCGGGGTCTTTCTGAATCCAGCCCAGTTCCAGCATCCGGTCAAAAAGCAGATCGCCCAGCTTCCCGCCAAGGTGCCCGTAACAGCATTTCACCTTTTTGACTTTCATGGGCTTCTCTACCATGCTTTTCCTCCTCCGTTTCATAATGGATTAATTTCATATAATATTCGATCAGGGTATCGCCGTGACGCTCCAAGACTTTCCCGTCCGGCGCAAACAAATCCCCGTTTGCCAGGTAATGATGAATCAGGCCGATCCACAGGTTAAAAAGTGCGCTGACCGGCAGCGCTGCCACCTGTTTCTCGCCGCGCGTCCGTTCCAACACACGGCCGAAATGAAAGGACACCGCCGATTGAATGTTAATCCAAGCATCCCGCGCAGCAGGCGGCAATAAGCGGTTTTCAATAACCAGCCTGGTGTAAAACGGCTCATATTCCTGAATTCCCTCCAGGTGTGCGGACAAAACCTCCTGTATGGAAGTGCAGGATTTGGCCAGCTCGTGCGTTCGTAAAGCAATTTTTCCGCAGTAAGTTTCCACTACTTCCGTAACCAAAGCTTCCTGTGTTGCAAAATGCAAAAATACAGTTCCGTGGGAAACCCCCGCCGCCTGTGCAATGTCAGACATACGGGTATTTAAAATTCCGTGCTCTGAAAAATATTCATATGCGGTTTTCAGTAAAAATTCCCTTGTTTGCTCTTTCTGCAATTGACGGGATGTCTTTTTCATAAAATGACCTCTTAATCACTGACTTTAAAGTCATTATAATCTACAAGGCAGATTTTGTCAATTCTTATTTTTTGCAAAAATAAAAAGCTGGCAATGGCCTATACTAATCAACGAAAAACATTTCCTTCCTGGATTATGTTTTTTAATAATTCATTCTAATCTTTTAATTGGAGGTGTATCCGTTTGATTTATGACACCCGGGAAAATATGAAAATGTACAAGGGTCTGGGGGAAAATCTGGATCGTGCAATCGCCTATTTTTTAAAAACGGATTTCAGCAAGCTGGAAGCCGGCAAATACCCGATTGACGAAGACCGTGTGTTCGCGCTGGTGCAGACACCCACCACTTACCCAAAGGAGAAAGCCCGTTGGGAGTCCCATAAGAAATATATCGACATTCAGTACTTGCTGAATGGAGAAGAAATGTTCGGCTTGCAAAAAACCGATCAGCTGACTGTCTCCGAGCCATATCGGGAAGAAAACGATATCACATTCTTTGAGGACAATGGCAAAGGATTTTTCCCCATACTTCGTCCGGACACGTTCGTTATCTGCTTCCCGACGGACGCTCACATGCCGTTAATCTGCCCCCATGAACCGATGGCAATTAAAAAGGTTCTTATTAAAGTTAAAACCGAATCCTGCGGTTGAGTTTGATTCGTTTTCAGGCTTGCCTGAATTCGAAAAAAGTTGTAAAAACACCGGGCAATGAACTTTCATTGCCCGGTGTTTTGCGTTACGGCTCCACCCAGAATTCCGGGGTGGTTAAGATTCCCGTTTGCTTCAAATGATATTCATAGCTCCATTTATTGCCGCTCGTTCTCCAAAGGTTTGGGCCGTACCATTCTTCCGTTTCATCCGCATTATGCACCGCGCCGAACGCGTTAATGCGATTGCCAAACAGTTTTAATTTCAGAACATGCTTTCCAGCCTGCACCGTTCCGCAGTTCAGCCGGTACGGCGCCAGTGCGACTATACCGGCGTCCCTGCCATCCAGTTTCACCTTTACCAAAGAGCCGCGGTACTGCGGAATTTCCAGATGAAGGGTTCCCGCCTCACAGGTAAACGGCACCTCGTAAATCAGGTTGCCCGCGTAGAACGGTAGGCCCTGATGTACAAAATCGCCAAAGGCAATATGGGTTGGCAATGCAGTAAGTCGTTTTTCCTTCCCGGCGACCTCCACACCAAAATCGCCCAGTAGGTAGCACCACTCCACATTGGTTTTGCGCGTGAAGGGAATATGCAGTTCCAACACGTTTTCTCCGACTAGCAATCCAGGCAGATGGACAGTCTGAATTGATTCGTCCACATACCACCCATCCACGCACATATCAATCAGCTTCTGGTTCCAGACCAAGCGGACGTCCTGCGGATGTTCCATGGCAAAGGTTACTTCCGGCAGGGAAATACTCGACGAAATTCGGAATCGCATATGTAGCGTATGTTCAGCCCTTGCTTGTGCGTGTTCCGTCCACGGCTGGGCAAGCGCTTCCATGCGAAGCGGGTAACCAAGCTTTTCCCGGAACTGGTTGTCGATGCGCAGAATTTCTTCTTCGCCGTTCCATGGGCCGTCATCAAACGCATACTCTGCTAGGTCCAACAGTAACACATTCTCTTCTTCCAGTTGGAAGGTTTCCGGCTCCGGTAGAATATGTTTCCCTCTCGGGAGCACATATTGTGGCTTTGCCGTGCAATGCATCTGCTTTCCTTTTTCCAGGCGAAACAGAATGCTGTCGTGCTGAGAGCAGTAGTACGGAATCTTCGTCCAGCCGTTTTCGTATTCCGCATACGCCGGGCGAATATCACCGGTCATGGTGTCATACAGGGCTGGTGTGTACTCGCCTCGCACTTGAATGTTCAGCGATTCGATAAAGGTAACATCCTGATTCTGTGGGCGGTTCACATGGGAAAGGAACAGCCACCGGCTGTCGCCGTCCTGGCGCAGCTGATAAAACAGGTTGTTGGAGCGCACACCGCTCTCCCACTGCTTTACCTTAGTGGAGTTGGTACCATCCACCGCCTGCGTTTCCACGTCGATTTCCCGGACGTCATTCAACTCTTCCAGCAGAGAGCCTCGGCGGAACGGGATGCGCACACATTGTTTGGCCAGTTGCGCTGGCGCATCGTCTGGACGGGCATCCACATAGCGAGGCGCTTCACCCATAAAAATGACTTTCCCTCTGTGTGAGGCAAATTCTTGCAGCTTCATCAGCGTCGTTCGGCGCAGGGTGTGGCATTCCGGCACAATGACCGTATCGTAAGCCATTTCGCCCATACGGAAGGCATCTGCGCAGGACTGGGAGTCCGTGCTTAAAATAGATTCTGAAATAAAGTCGAAATCAATTAGATTATACAGAAGCCATTCAATGATATTGGTAAAGTTGCTCTCTAAATCCTGGCGGGCCACGGAGGTCTGGCGCTGATTGCCCCAGTACAGCCAATAAGATTCCACCGGGTGAATCACGCCCACATGAACCACCGGCTTTCCGCGCGTTAGGGCGGTGTTCAGCCGTGCAAAATGGTTCTCAATGTAAGGATATTCCTTGTACCACGGGGACTGATACCCGATACTTGCAGGATAATCCCGCTTTGCTTCGCCGCCCATGGAAACCCACGTCAGGTGCGGTACCCGAAGCGTTACACCGAGTGCGGCCTGCCAGTCTCCCGCAAGTTTATGATTGCGGAAGTCGAAATCCCACCCGGTCACGCCGTACAGTTCGCTCATCACACCCTTGCGGCCGCACTGGTGCGCCACACTGCTCGCCTGCTTCACGGTGGAAAGTTCGCGGCGGTCGCACAGCATGTCGACCCCCGGCAGGTCAAATTCCTTCATGGGGCGCATCACGTCGCCCGCCGACAGGGTTTGGGAATAGAGCGTCCATTCGTTCATCATGTGCCCAGTCAGTGCAAGGTTATGCTGTCGGCACCAGCGGCCAATGTTGTCGCCGAATGCTTCGGAAAACCGTTCGCACACATGAACATGGTACCAGTACCGGATTTGGGAAACCGGCTTATCCTTCGGCTCCCAGAGCAGCTCGGGCAGGTTTTCCAGCAGAGAAACACCGTATGTTTTCTGAAAAGTTTCCTCAAAATCATCCGTAAACGGCAGAATCACGACGGTTTCTTCAAACGGGTCACGCAGCGCCGTCTTATGGCAGGTTTGCGGTTCATCCGTAAAAATGGTGGGAATTGTCGCTCCGAAGTCCTCCCCCATCTCCTGATAATAGCGTTCATGCGTTACCTCAAGGAAGCGGTCAATGGCCTTTTTATCCAGCGTATTGACATAAGACTGATTATTGAACCACGGTGTATCACCCGAGACTTCCAGATAAGCGTCCCAAGCCTTATGCTGTGCCGGTTCCTCCAGCCCGATGCGCCGACTGGAAAGCAGGTAACCCTCTTCGTCCAGTTCAATATCATAACTGCCAAGATAGGTGCGGTTTTCGCTGCGAACCGCCTTGGCTGCGGACATGTACCCATCGTTTCCCGCGCTGATATAACCGCGCGGGGTTAAGGTTAAGAACCGGTTCCGGTATTGCTGGTCCTTGGTGACAAAGCCGCCCGCGCTGCCGGAAGGCCAGCGGTCCTCGTCGTACAGTCGGCAGAGCATGCCCAATTCGGCTGCTTTGTCCCGGCAAGCTTTCACACAGTCAAAATATTCTTCACCTAGGTACTCGGTATCCAGCCCAACCCGGCAGTGAATATGGAACCCACCCATGCCCATTTCGTGTATCTGGTCGATCTGCCGCAGGAGCCGATCCTTCTCCAGCTTGCAGTTCCAAGCCCAAAACGGCGCGGCACGGTACTGCGCTGGCGGATTTTGAAACAGCTCTGGGCTGAGTATTTCTTTGCTTTCATCCTTTTGTATCATGTTTGTTCCCCCGCTTTTTCGGAATCAAAATTATCAGTGTTGGGAATGTTCGAAAAGTTCATGTTTTTTTGGGTCCGGTATTCTAAGGGTGTAAACCCCGAGTATACTTTAAAAATTTTAAAGAAATATTTCGGATTGGAATAGCCGACTTCATCAGAAATTTTATTCACACTCAGATTCGTTTCGGTGAGAAGCTTTTTCGCCTTATTAATCCGGATGTCGCTCAGATAATCGTTGAACGTCATGTTCAGATTTTCTTTAAGCAGATTGCTGCAGCACGCCGGTGAAATATAAAACCGGGACGCAATCATCTGAAGGGTAAGCTTTTTGCGGTAATTTTTCTCGATGTACTCCTTCAGCTGCTGAATCAGCGTTTCCTGGTCAGTTTCTTTCATATGCACAGCGTTCAGGACGGAATGAATGTAATCCGTCAGGTCGCTCAGAATCCGATCCAGATTGCGGCAGAACAAATATTTTCTACAAAAATTTCCCGTTAGGCTGCTAACCTCAATCTGACTGCGGGAAGCGCATTCATTCACCTTTTCCAGCAGACTTTCGCAGGTTGCGGCAATTTCCCCAAGGGAATGCCTCTTCACATCAAAGGATGCAAAAAATTTCTGGAGAAGCTCCGGGATTTTATTAGTGTGATAGCGCATTTCAAGGAACCATCTCTGAATGTTCTCCTCGCTGATTAAAGGCTGCACCGATTTGTTTTCATCAAAATGCAAGACGCGGATATGATCAGTCAAATACACCCGGCCAAGCAAGGATTCGTTTTCCTGATAAATAGAATGCAGCTGCGCCGGTTTCTGCACTACGCGGCTGATACAGATCGTCAGGCGTTTCTCCTGCGTCATCGCACCGATCTGCATGGCTAGCTGTTCCGCCACCCCGGACAGGTCAGCCTGTCCTTTCGCGCCGTGCAGAAGAATCAAATTCTGCTGTTTGTTCAGTGGATTTTCCATAACGAAACAGGGAAACGGTAGTTGACCAGAACACAACGATTCAAGCTTTTCGGTAAAATCCATCCGCTCGGTCGTTACGGTTAAAAGCAAATATTCCTGGTTCCACATTTGATCATTCTCATGAAAAGAAGCCGACGTACCTTCCCACCAAGGATGCAGGATGGTGTTTAAAAAGAACTCCTTCTGTGCGAAATTGGCGACCTCTTGCTGCAGATGCTGAACGTGGCTGCGAGATTCCAGCTGTTCAATCGCTTTGCGCATCTGCTCCCCGATTTCTTCTGCAGAAAACGGCTTTAGAACATAACCGACGGCATGCTTTTCAATCGCCTGTTTCACGTAATCAAACAATTTATAGCCGCTGATTACAATCACCAATATGTTGGGGTACTGTTCATCAAGTCGCTCCAAAAACTCCATTCCATCCATACCACTCATTTTCATATCGGTAATCACAATATCTGGATGCATTTTTTCAATCAATGCAAGCGCTTCCAATCCGTTGGAAGCTTCGCCCACAAATTCTACCGGTAAAGATGGTATCTGACGGAGTTTCGCAATACAACCCTGCCGGATTATCATTTCATCGTCCACAATGATGTATGTATACAACTCCACTCTCTCCCCAAATGATAGATTTGAAAGCTTTCCTATAAACCGATTCCATCTATTGCATCTGTTGATATGGTAAGGTTACCTGTACCACCACGCCCCCCTCCGGTCGATTGTCAATCGTCAGCCCGTATTGGTCGGAATACTGCAGTCGTAGCCGCCGCTGAATGTTCATCAGGCCTACGCTGGTATGTTTCCCCTGCACTTCATCGTCCCTGTGTGCCCCGTAGCAAATTCTTTCACGCACCTGTGCAAGCCGCTCCTCCGGTATACGTGAACCATTATTTGCAATTTCCAAAAACAACGTATCCCCTTTGTGGTAAGCCGTCAGCACTAGTTCCCCATTTGCCACGCCGGACAGACCATGCTCAATGGCATTTTCCACAATCGGCTGCAAAAGAAACTTCATTACCGGATGTTCCAGAAGATTTCCTTCCACTTCCTGCCGGAACCGAATCGGATGGCCGAATTTGATTTCCTGAATACTGATGTATTTCTTGGTCTGTTCCACTTCGCGGCTCAGGGGCACTTCTTCCGTTTCATAGTCAATGCTGTAGCGAAGGATATCGCCCAAAGATTTTGACATGACCGCTATTTTATGATTCTTTTCAATTTCTGCAAAGCAGTTAATGTTTTCCAGAGTATTAAACAGAAAATGTGCGTTAATCTGGGACATTAGGCTTTGCAGGCAGGACTTCAGGTACCGTATCTCGCTTTTGTATTTTTCCTCAATCAACATTTGAATCTGCTGCAGCATTCTTTCAAAGCATCGGTACAGAATCCCAATTTCATCCTGCCGGTTAGGACAGGAATTTTCAAAATGCATTCCCTCTTCCGGCGTTTTCCGCATGGTGTAAGCAAGCCGAACCAAGGGACAGAGAAAGCTCTTTTCCGAAACATAAACCAACCCTGCCGCTACAACCAAAACAAGGAACAGCACGCAAAGAAGCATGGTTCTGCTCTGGTGGTAAGCGTTGGAAAGGGAATCCAGCGATATTTTGGATACCACCTTCCAGCCCGGGTTGTCCAGTGTGCCGAACGTGTAGGCAATGCGGCCGTCTTCGGATTCAATGTACCCGCTGGATTCGTTCTGGATTCTGGACATCTGCTCTGGGGTAAAAGTAAGCCGGCTATGTTCGTTGGAGTTGTAAATCAGGCTGCCGTCCGGGTAAAGAATGCAGATCTGATCCAGATTGCTGTCGGTAATCTGCGACAAGATAGAGTTATTGCAGATTACAGCAAGCGTTCCTGAGGCTTTTCCGGAAAGGTTGCGGAATTCCTTTGCAAAAAGCAGATATTTGCGCGAACTGCCGGAGTGTAGAGGAACAAATGGTTGAATAATGCTGGCCTCCTCCTTGTTCCCCAGAGCCGTTTTCCAGCTGGAATCCGAGTTTGGGTCCGTCAGCCAGAATTCCCTATTTTTCAAAAAAGAATAGGTATATCCACTGTTCGTAAACAGATATACCCCCTCCACATAATCGTTGTTTCCAATCAGATTCTTGCACACATATTCGAAAAGCCGGTTGTTCTGCAGCCTTTGCGAAGGAGTAACCGTGGTATTGCCTTCCTGATCACAGATAGAAATAAACACGCTTTGGTTGTTGTACTGACTGAAAAGAAGCGCAGTTTCTAGGTGATCGATATTCTTAAAATTACGGTCGATAGATGAGGTAACTTTTCGAATCTGGCTGTTGCTGACCGACTCAATTTGGTTGGTGTACAGCTGCCCGTAATTGTGCAGCGTATAAAGGAATATGCTCATGGTTGGAAGAACCGAAATTAAAATCAAACACAACAAGAACTTAAACCGGATATTTTGATGAATTTTCATGAAAAGACACTTCCTGTCATCTGGACTTATCTTCAATTTTACAATACCGGTTTAAAAAATGGCACTCACAAAAAAATATAAAAGCATATAATATCTTGTTTTCCAATCAGCCCTTTACGGATCCCGTGGCAAGACCGGCCACAAAGTAACGCTGCAGGAACGAATACACCGCGATAACCGGAATGGAGCTCAGGAAACACGCAGCAAACAGCATATTCCACTGGGTAGCATTTTCCATATCACCAATAAAATTCAGCATGATCAGCGGCAGTGTTTTCTGCTCTGGCGCGGAAAGAAACAGCATGGAAAAGAAGAAGTCATTCCAAATCGGCACGCCCTGTGTAATCACGATGGAAACCAATGCCGGTTTGGTCAGCGGCATAACAATCTGGAAAAAGATGCGCAACATTCCGGCGCCGTCAATACGTGCAGCTTCTTCCAGAGCATATGGTACACCGCTCTTGATAAAGTTGGTGTACAGGAAAATGGAAAACGGAATCGACGCCGTAACATACATTGAGATTGGCGCGGCAAAGGAGTTGCTCATGTGCAAGGCATTCACAATGCGGTACATCGGAATGATGGACATCTGCGCCGACACAATCATGCCAGCCAGGAAGAACACCTGCAAAAAATTCCCCAGCTTACCACGAAGGCGAGCGATTGCATAGCCGGCCAGCGAACTAGCAAGCAGCAACAGAATGACTGCACTGAATGTAACAATCACACTGTTTTTCAGGGAACGGAAATAGTACATTTTCCCCCAGGCAGCCTTGTAGCTTTCCAGTGACACATTTTGAAACAGGTACAGGTAGGACGAGGTGTCTCGAACCCCGCGAAATGAACCGGACAACGCAATAATCACAGGAGAAAGGAATACAAGGAAAAATACGGCAATCACCGCGGTAATCGCAATTTCCTTTATAAGAGCTCTGCGTTGTTTCTCTTTTAGCGTAATCGCCATCTGCATACTTGCCATAGTTACAGCTCTATCTCCTTTTTCTTTAAAATCGATAACACAGAGATGGAAATAACCAGAATAAATACAAACGCACAGGCCGCCATGGCTTCCGCCTTACCGAACTGACTCTCCATAAACGCCATCTTGTAAATGCTGTACATCAAGGTGTTGGAAGAAGTACCCGGGCCGCCACCGGTGAGGGCAAACACGTAGTCAAACGACTTGAAGCCGTTGATCAGTCCAAGCATCACGTTAATCATAATGGTGTTAGAAATCATCGGGACTTTAATCAGGCGCGTGCTCTGCCAGGAAGTGCAGCCGTCAATTTTGGCTGCCTCAATCACATCATCCGGTATATTCTGCAGTCCAGCAAGGTAAATAATCGTCATTGTACCGGAGGAACGCCATGTTTCCACAAAGGCAACGGCAATTAGGGCCGTTGCACTGGTACCGAGCAGGTTTGGCACCCATGTGCTGCCAAGCAGTTTCAGCACTTCGGAAATCAGGCCATAATATGGGGCATATACATAGCTCCACAAAAACGCAGCAACGATGGTACTGAACAAAGCCGGAAGATACACTAGAGTTCGAAATACCCCGCGCGCGTGTAGTTTCATATTTAAGATCAGAGATAATATCAAAGCCTGCAGGTTACCCCACAGGACTACGACTAATGCATAAACGACTGTGTTTTTCAGGGAGTTCACAAGAGTTCCCTGCCGAATCAGGTTCTTAAAGTTCTTTAATCCAATAAATTCATAACTTCCCAAACCCTTCCAGTCTGTCAGGCCGTAAAAGAACGACATCAAAACAGGTAAAATCCAAAACGTTAGGTAAAGCAGCATTGCCGGAACTATAAAAAGCAGCAGTATTCTTCGTGAACGTCTTTCCATGATTTGAAATCACTTTCCTTCCGCGTTTCATCTGGTTCTCCCATTTTCAGATATTTTTTGTTTTAAGGGACCGGTTCCGGTCCCTTAAAACACAGGATAATTTGATGTATATCTGGAAATGTAAACCCTTGGCAGCGGATTGCTCAGCTGCTCTTCTTGTTTAATTCGTCAAATTTATCTTGCATTGCTTTTGCTACATCGTTTGCGGTTGCACTGCCAGTAATAACTTCTTGGAACTTAGAGCACATTGCGTCGCTCACGCCTTCCGGCCATGCATTGTTGCAGTTGTAAATTGCGACGTCATTGGAATAGCGCTGCAGATATTCATTGATCATGTCGCGGGAATCCTTTGCTCCCTCATAGCAGGAAATATCGCTGTTCATCTTCATCCACTGCTCGAATAACGGGGTGCCTTCGGTAAACCAGTAATCCATGACCTTTTTGATGGCATCCTGCTTTTTGGAGTTTGCGCTGATGAAAAGTCCGGTGGACGGAGTCAGGTTGTAAACAAACTTCTTTCCCGCGTCGTTGGACGGAATGCAGAACATTCCTTTTTCAAAGCTGACTTTACCCTGCTTATTTAAAGCATCATAACCGAAGCTGCCATCAAAGATCATCGCAGCATCGCCATCTACAAAAGCCTGACGACTCTGATCCTGAGAAAGTCCCAGTGAATTTTGAATAACGTAGCCCTTTTTGTACAGTGTTTCCATTTTTTCAATGGTCTTTACCCAAACCGGGTCAGTGAACTTTGTCTTTCCACTCGTAAGTTCGTCGTCAAAATGCTCATTTTCACCGTAAACCTCGGAAGCAGCGATCTGATACATACCGAACTGAATGACGAAGGACTGCTTGTCGCCGCAGGTAATTGGAGTGTAGCCAGCTTTCTTCAGCTTTTCACAGACCTGTAAAAATTCGTCCCAGTTGGTGGGAAGCTGTGTGATGCCTGCTTTTTTGAAGGCATCCTTGTTGTACCAGGTGGTCAAAAAGCTTGTGCCATTCGGAATCGCGTATACTTTATCGTTGAACTTATAAGAATTCACAATATCCTTGCGGTATTTGCTAAGTGCTGGATAGTCGGTCAAGTCCTTTACATATCCTGCGTCAACCAGATCTTTTGCCTGCAGCGAAGCCCACCAGTTAAACATATCCGGGCCCTGGCCGCTGGCAAATTTCAGACGTACCGTCTGCTTGTACTGGTCCGTTGGGAGCTGTTCCACTTCAATGTTGATATTCGGGTATTTTTCTTTTACAAGTTCAGGCAGAATGTCCAGATAAAAGTCCTTTCCACCGGTGTTCGGCCGTGTGGTTACCATCATGGACAGGGTAACCTTTTCGTCAGAAGCCGATGCGGTATCCCCGGATGCGGTGCTGCCACTCGCTGTGGAAGCAGTACCGGATGAGCCGCTGCAGCCGGAAAGGTACGCCGCAGTCAATGCAGTGGCCAAAACCAAGCTTAGAAGTCTACGCTTTTTCATAATTTACACTACCTCCCAAAAGTAAGAAATTAGTAGATGCCTTCGTCCGCGGATCTTTATCTGCATCAACCAATTTATTTGGCGATTTAGATAAAGAAGTTTAAGATTTGGCTCTCTATTTGTCTGAATTGTAGCATGGATAAAAGTAACTTTTCTACACCCATTTATGGTAACTTTTTAGCATAATCAATAGAATAATATGTTTTTCGACATCACTTTTTAGTTGTTTATAAAACTATTAGCGGGAATTTCTGGGTCGTAACTAAGCACTTGTGTAAAATATTACTAAAAATTGATACAAAAAGTTACTTTTTCTGTGCTATGCTAATTATACAGTAAAGCAAACTGCCTGATTGCTGCTTTGAGGAAAGATAAAAATTAAGGTGACCGCTGCAGCTTTCGGAAGTGCAAGGGGAGGATGAATAAAAAGGATGCCCGGTAAAGTACTTGTAACAGCTACAAATTACTCGAAATATTGCCTTCCGGCACGAAAAATGCTGGAACAAAATGGATTTGAAGTGACGGAAAATCCTCACGACCGCCCGTATACGACGGAAGAGCTGAAAACCAAAGTACCGGATATCGTTGCGGCGATTGTAGGGCCGGACCGGTGGAATGAAGATATTTTCCGCGTCGCGCCGAATCTGAAAATCATCACGCGCTTCGGTGTTGGAACCGACAATATAGACCTTGAGGCAGCAACCCGGCACGGGATTGCCGTCACCAACGCCAAAGGGCAGAACGCCGCCGCGGTAGCGGAACAGGCAATCGGACTGATGCTATGTCTGCTGCGCGAAATTCCTCTACTGGACAAGAAGATTCGCACCGGAGAGTGGACGCGCACAGTCGGACGCAACCTTGGCGGAAAAACCATCGGGCTGCTCGGGTTCGGAATGATCGCGCAAAAAGTTGCAGAAAAATTGTCTGGCTTTAGCGTAAAAATCATTGCTTTCGATCAATATCCGAACCGGGAAGCGGCCGACCGGCTAGGCGTCACCTTTGCAGGACTGGACGAGGTTTTGGCGCAGTCCGATTTGGTGAGCCTGCACCTTCCGGCAACGGAAGAAACCATTGGAATCATGAACCATGGGAATTTTGAAAAAATGAAGCCGGGTTCCTTCTTTGTCAACACAGCGCGGGGCGCGCTCGTGAATGATAAGGATTTATACGAAGCCCTGAAAAGCGGCAGATTGGCAGGAGCCGGGCTGGACGTATACAACACAGAACCCACCGCTCCGGACAACCCGTTGTTTGCCTTGGATAATGTAGTCTGTACTCCGCATACTTCTGGTGATACGCTGGACACTTACCACGATGTCAGCATGAGCACTGCGCAGGCAGTCATTGATTATTTCAACGGCAAAAAACCGCTAAACCTATTGAATCAGATTTAAAGAGGAGTGTTATTGATGGCAACAAAGACTTTCCCAGGCGGGATTTATCCGACCATGCTGACCCCGTTTACACAAGACAATAAGGTAGACTATGTTTCTTTGGGGAAACTGATCGACTGGTATATGGAAGAAGGTTCGGACGGTCTTTTTGCAGTCTGTCAGTCCAGCGAGATGTTCTATCTTTCCTTGGAAGAACGCATTCAGGTGGCAAAATTTGTGAAAGAGCACGTTGGCGATCGTGTTCCAGTCATTTCTTCCGGCCATGTATCCTATTCTCCGGAAGATCAGGCGGAAGAAGTAAAACGAATTGCCGATACGGGCGTGGACGCCGTTATTTTGGTTACAAATCGCCTTGCGGACGCCAGCGAATCAGAC
This sequence comes from Clostridiales bacterium, assembly GCA_012839345.1. Taxonomy (GTDB): domain Bacteria; phylum Bacillota; class Clostridia; order Oscillospirales; family Acutalibacteraceae; genus Caproiciproducens. Next base: position 39,958 of record DUNN01000035.1, read on the forward strand.
GATGTCTGGATCGAGCATTTGTCGAAACTGCTGAATAAAATTCCGGATGACATCGCTCTTGGATTTTATGAGTGCCCCTACCCTTATAAGCGCGTGATGTCGCTGAAAACCGTAAAATTCTGCGCGGATACCGGACGGTTCTATTTTCTGAAGGACACCTGCTGCGACGCTGCGATGATTCGAGAACGGATTCAGATGGCCAAAGGTAGCAATCTGAAAATCTATAATGCGAACACCGCAACCTTGCTGGAAACCCTGCGCTACGGCGCTTCCGGCTACAGTGGCATCATGGCCAACTTCCAAACCAAGGAATACAAATGGCTTTATGAAAACTATGAGAAAAAGCCGAAGGAAGCAGAAGAAGTTGCCGCTTTCCTGACGATGTCCTCCTTTATCGAAACCCATCTGTATCCTGCCATTGCGAAAAATCACCTGATGCGCAATGGCATTCTGGGAGCCGACCGCTGCAGAACCTGTAACGCCGCCGACCTGACCGCAACCAACCAGTCAGAAACCGACCAGCTTGTCCTGATTACAAAGGCTGTAGACGAGCAATACGGAATCTAAGCTTCGGGTGGAAATTATGATACAGGAAATGGCCTATGAACTGGTCTCCGGGGAACATCCCCCGTTTCCAAGCTGCCACGCGTCCAACGAGGTGGTTTTGGTCAACGGTGTGGTTCAGTGTGTGTGTTTCGCCGGCAGCAAGGAAGGGGCAAACGACATAGGCATCTGATGTGTGTGCCGGGAAAACGGCCGGCGAAGCGCACCGCGTATTTTGGCTAAAATCGTCTTCTGGCAAACCCAAATGATGAAATCCGGCGACAACGAAACCAGTTGGTCGGAGTCCCGAAAAATTATATCTTTATTGGGAGGTGTATCCGTTTGATTTATGACACCCGGGAAAATATGAAAATGTACAAGGGTCTGGGGGAAAACCTGGACCGTGCAATCGCCTATTTTTTAAAAACAGATTTCAGCAAGCTGGAAGCCGGCAAATACCCGATTGACGAAGACCGTGTGTTTGCATTGGTGCAGACACCCACCACTTACCCAAAGGAGAAAGCCCGTTGGGAGTCCCATGAGAAATACATCGACATTCAGTACTTACTGAATGGAGAAGAAATGTTTGGCTTGCAAAAAACCGATCAGCTGACTGTCTCCGAACCATATCGGGAAGAAAACGATATTACATTCTTTGAGGACAATGGCAAAGGATTTTTCCCCATACTTCGTCCGGACACGTTCGTTATCTGCTTCCCGACGGACGCTCACATGCCGTTAATCCGCCCCCATGAACCGATGGCGATTAAAAAAGTCGTTATTAAAGTGAAAACCGAATCCTGCGGCTGAGTTTGATTCGCTTTCAGGTTTGTGTGCAAAATCGTTAAAAAACACCGGCCCTGTTTATAAAGCAATAAGATTTTTCTACTTTAAAAACAGGGCAAATTCGAAACGGAGAAAGAGTAGCATGAAACCGAAAATTCTAGTTGTCGGCAGCTTTGTCATGGATATGATTGTCAGCACAGAAAAGTTCCCGAATTCCGGTGAAACCGTGCTGGGCAAAGCATTCCGAACCGCTCCCGGCGGAAAGGGTGCAAACCAGGCGGTGCAGGCGGCACGCCTCGGTGCGGATGTGACCATGGTGGGCAAGGTTGGAAACGACGAGTTTGGAAAAAGTTTGATTCAATCCTGTGTGGACGCCGGCATCCATACGGAACACATTCTTATTGACCCGGACACCTCTTCCGCAATCGGTAATGTAATGCTGGAGGTAGGAAAAGAAAAATCCGTGAAAAACCGGATTATCGTGGTGCCGGGGGCCAACATGACCATCACCCCGCAGGATGTCGTCTTCTTGAAAGGTACCATTCAGCAATATGACATGGTTGTTTTACAACTGGAGATCCCGATGGAAATCAATGAGCTAGTCGCTCAATACGCTTTTGAGCAGCAGGTTCCCGTTCTGCTTAATTCCGCACCGTCCGCACCGCTTTCCAAAGCGCTGCTTTCCCATCTTACATATCTTTCCCCCAATGAGCACGAAGCCACCGACCTGACTGGAATTCCGATCCGCAAAAACGGAAACGAAGTAAACCAGCAGGATTTGAAAGCTGTGGTGGATTCTCTGCTTTCCAAAGGGGTAAAAAATGTGGTTATTACACTAGGAAATGCAGGAGCCATGATTGCTAACAAAGACGAAATGATTTATCATCCGTGCGTGGACACGGTTACAGTAAAGGACCCAACCGCTGCAGGGGATTCTTTTATCGGAGCATTTACCACCGCCATCTGCTCCGGAATGAACCACCGCCGCGCGCTTCGCTTCGCGAATTATACGGCCGCACTGACCGTATCCAAAGAAGGCGCGCAACCCTCCCTGCCCTGCCGGAACGCAGTAATGGATCTGATGAAGCAAAATGCAGAAACAGAATTTGAATTTTAAATATTAACTGTTGAATGAATAACCCAAAGAACAACAAGGGGAATTAGTATGATTCAAAAAGAAAGCATTGAAACCTTAGACCATTTTGTCACACTTTCCAAACAAGAGTTTGAAAGATTTTCCGAAACCATTCACAGCGATATTTACGAAAAAGCTACGGAACTGATTCTGGATGCGCAAAAAAATGGAAACCGCATTCACATTACCGGCATCGGAAAGCCCTCCCATGTTGCGAACTATATTGCTTCCCTGCTTTCTTCCACGGGCACTCCCACGTACTTTCTACATGGAACGGAAGCCGTTCACGGCTCCTGCGGCCAGCTGGTGCCCGGCGACGTAGTCATCTGCATTTCCAACAGCGGAGAAACCGCTGAACTAAAAGCAACGGTCACCGCTATTAAAAACAACGGCTGTAGGGTCATTGGTGTTACCGGCAACCTGAATTCCTGGCTGGCAAAGGAAAGTGACACCTGTCTTTTCGCCGGCGTAGAGCAAGAAGGCGGACCGCTAAACCGCGCCCCGCGCACGTCCATCTTGGCGGAAATCCTTGTGCTACAGGGGCTGAGCGTGGTTCTGCAGGCAACGCGCGGCTTGACTCCGCGGGAATATGTAAAATGGCATCCAGGCGGAATACTGGGCCAGTTGCGGCAAGACGAAAAGTAATTACATATCAAAACAGAATTTAAAGAGCCCCTGTGCATTTTCTAGATGCACAGGGGCTCTTATGTACCCGGTATAATCAGCAGTGAATTTCGTTGCGGTATTCGTTTGGAGAAACCTGCTTTATTTTCTTAAAAATCTTTGAAAAATGCGTTACGTCGTTGAACCCAAGCATGTCGGAAATCTCGTGGATTTTCAGGGATGGATCCTCCAAAAGTTTTTCTGCTTTGCTGATGCGGGTCTGATTTAAAAGGTCGCAAAAACTTTTGCCAGTATATTTGTTCAGCAGCTTGCTCAGGTACCACTGGCTGACATAATTTTTTTCCGCCACCTCGGTCAAGGTCAGCTTCTCCGCGTAATGGGTTTCAATATACTTCAACGCACTGCGGACAATAAAGCTGTTGGCCGCATTTCCGTTCTGCGCTTCCTCCACAGGGCCCTCCTTTGGTTTCTGCGGCTCGCCGTGCAGCTTGCCGAGGGTTTCCGTCATAAACTGAAGCGCTTCCTCCAGCTCGCCCATTTTAGACGGTTTCAGCAGATAGCGGCTGACCCCCAAATGAATGGCTCGCTTTGCATACTCAAAATCACGGTACCCGGTTAGAACCGCAATCTGCATTTCGGGGAATTCCCCCTTAAGGCCAGCCAGCATGGTCAGGCCGTCCATTTCCGGCATTTTAATGTCGGTAAACAGAATATCCGGCCGGGTTTCCCGAATGACCCGAGCGCCGGACCGCGCGTCGGAGGCCGTACCGGCCACCTCGCAGCCGTATTTTTCCCAGTTCACTACCTTTTTCAAACCTTCCACAATGATATCTTCATCATCAATAATCACTACTTTATACATGACACAACCCTCCCGATGAAGCCGGGGAAACAACACACCCCCTAAAAATTATACCATAAACCAAAGAAGGCAGGTATATTTTTTGCCAACCAAAAAATATACCCGCCTTTGGGTTCGTGCCTATCCTTTTACCGCGCCGACCGTAAGTCCCTTAATAATATTTTTCTGCAGCAGGACATATACAATCAGGACCGGAATCACCACCAAAACCACCGCCGCGGCCATCAGGCCATAGTTCACGCCGGCGATGGACGTAATTTCATTCAGCAGACGGGTAATGGTAAAGGAATCTTTATACCGCAGGAAGAACATCTGGGTAAACAGGTCGTTGTAAGACCAGAGAAATGTAAAAATCGCAACCGTTGCAAAGGATGGCTTCGCAATCGGAAGAATCACCTGGAAGAAAATCTGGAACACATTGTATCCCTCCAAATAAGCAGCCTCCTCCAGGTCAATGGAAAGTCCCCGGATGAACCCCATAAGAACCACAATGGCAAAGGAAAGGTTCCCGGCGATTTGCGGAAGGATGACGCTAAGCTGAGAAAGCCCGACGTTTTGCGTATTTACAATGTGCCATCGGAACATCATACGGAATACCGGAATAATGGTAGAAAAAACCGGGAACATCATGCTCGCAATAACCAATCCGTGCAGGAATTCCCTCCCACGGAACCGATAACGGGTCAGGCCGTAAGCGGCCAGCCCTGCAAGCACAATCACCGCAACGGTTACAACGCTGGAAATAATTAGGCTGTTTTTATAAGCCCCCAAAATATCTACGCGGTCAAACGCGGTCGTATAGTTTTCCAGCGTAAACCTGTCCCCGAAGGGGATGGAAAAGGAATCCGAACGAATCAGGCCCTTGCGTTTAAACGAATTCAGAATCACCCAAACAAACGGGTAAATGGTGGACAGCGCCCAGATGGAAAGGAAAAAGTAAATCACAATTTTCCCCGGCTTGAAACGCCGTTTTGCAGGCACTTGCTCCAGCAGAATTGCTTCTTTTGCCGACTGCATTCCCTTTTCCCTCCTCAATACTCTTTTTCTTTGAAAATCCGGCTGGCAAGCTGGGAAATGACCACGCCAAGCACTACAATCACAATGGCTATGGTGGAACCGTAATCCACATCGCCCATGGTAAAGGTCTGATTGTACATATACGTACCGGTCAGCCACGACATATCCATCGGCATCCCGGCGCCCATCATCACCCATGGCAGGTCAAAAACCTTCAGCGCCCCGGTAATGGCAAGGGTGAGACAGGTACACAGAACGTTATGAAGAAGCGGAAGTGTGATGTAGCGCACCCGCTTAAAGCCACCGGCGCCGTCAATTTCAGCCGCTTCGTAAATATCCGGGGAAATGTTATTCAAGCCGGTAACCAGAATGACAAAATAAAAACCGACATACTGCCACATAACCGGAAACAGCATGGTAAAGAAGTAATGGGTTTCGTCTTTCCAGTCAATCGCCTCCGTTGCTCCGAATTTCATGAGCAACTGGTTTACCATGCCGCCATCATATAAAAATATCAGGTTGAACAGCAGGCCCAGCGCTGTTGCTGAAATTACAATCGGGAAAAAGTAAACCGTACGGAAGAACTGCGTTCCTTTTTTAATATTATCAATCAGCAAGGCAAGAATTAGTGCAATTCCAACCTGAAAAATTATTGTCAAAACCATGAGCAGCAGGGTGTTCTTTACCGCTGTTGCCATAATCGGGTCCTGAAAAAGCTGAACATAGTTCTGGTACCACGGCTGGTTCAGTCCCTGTGCCGCCGTACCAAGTCCCGTAATATTGCTGAAGCTGTTGTACACGTTCATGACAAACGGATAATAAAGAAACAGTGTCATGAACAAAAACGCGGGTATTAAAAATACCAGCAAAGGGGTTTTCTTTTTAAAAATCATAGAGTTCATTGTTATATCCCCTTTTCAAAAAGCCGGAGAGCTGACTCTCCGGCTTTTTGGATAATGGCAAGAATCAGAAGATGAGCAGATTAGCCTTTTATGGCAAGGCACTTGTCGATTGCTTTTTCCGCTGTTGTTTTTCCGGTAACAATATTCTTGATATCCGCAAACAGCGCGGTGCGGGCGGTTTGATTCAGTCCGTCCTGTGTAGCCGGTGCAATTCCGGTCGCTCCGGCAGCCATGCTTAAAGCCGCTTTTACCAGCGAATCAGCATTATCCGGGGCTTTTGTACCGTTTTTCAGTGCAGTAACCGCAGTTGCACCAAAGGTGGAAACCACTTCGTCCGTTGTCATGGCCTTTACAAAATCAACGCAAGCTTTTTGTTTTGCTGGGTCATCCCACGCTTTTTTGGTAATGTAGTAACCCATGGAAAGACCGCCGATGATGTCGGTTGTTTTACGCTGATTTGCCGCCGGAACATATGTAACAGTAAAGTCGTCGATGTTCTTCGCATTCTGCTGGAACCAGCCGATCTTCCAAGAACCGTCAATGGCAAACGCCGCTTTGTTGTCCGCCATCAGCTGGAAAGTTTCGGCATCGGTCGCCGTAGTGGTGTTCTTCGGGAAATAGCCTTTTTCATACAGCGTCTTGATGTCGTTCAAGCCGGCTGTCCATGCCTTCCCAGCTTCATCCGTAGAGGAGGTTGGCAGCTTGGTGTGTGTATCCACGGTGTCATGATTGAACACGCAGAACTCAAACCAGTAGTGCGGAACCTCCTGCAGGGAGCAGGCAATTGGAGTGTAACCCTTTGCCTTGATTGCTTCGCAGTCTTTCAGGAACTGATCCCAGGTATAGTCTTTTCCGGGGACTTCTACACCACAGTCTTTTAGGACTTTCTTATTGACGAAAAGGCCTTCCCAGTAACCGTTCACCGGTACGGAATAATTTTTGCCATCCACCGGGGAAGCACCCAGCAGTTCGTCTTTCATATTGCTGGCATAATCAGGATATTTTTCGCGGATTTCGTCAATGCTGACCACTTTGCCGCCCTGAACCAGTTTGTTGGAATCCACGCCGTTAAAATAGAAGAGTACATCAGGTTCGGCACCGGTTTCAAAGTCCGCCATAATTTTGGACTTCCACTCTTCGTTGGAAGTGCCGGAAGCGTCCTTAACCGTGTTGCCGGTTGCTTTTTCATACGCTTTGTAAGCAGCTTCATAGTTGGCCCGGTTTCCATCATCGCCGCCATAGGAAGTAACCACCGTAATTTCAACCGGTTTGGACTCGGCGGAAGACGCCGCCTGGGAAGAATCCGCCTGGGATGAAGGTGCCTGGGTAGAAGCGGCAGGCGCGCTCTGGCATCCGAACATTGCGCCGCAGAGTGCCATTGCAAGTACAAACGCAATTGCCTTTTTCATGATATAACCTCCATTATTTTAGAATTAACGCGAATCGATTCTGTAGCTACTATATTACTCTCATCCTTCCAAAAACATAATAGACAGTCTTGCCATTTCTTGTATATTATTGTTTGGTTTGTTCAATACCGATAACAATTTTGGAAACTGCGTGTCCTTTGCTGTTCATTTTAATTGAAAGTCCGCTGTTTTCCCCGTAAATTATCTTCAGGCGTTGGTTCACGTTGCGGATTCCCAAGTTGTAGGAGCTTTCCGCAGAAGCGTCGTAATCGTCGGACAAAAGCTGCTCAATTTTCTTTTCATCCTCCTCCCGCATAATTCCGTCGTTTTCCACCTCGCAAATCAGCTGATCGTTTTCCCGATAAATGCGGATGATAATTTCTCCCTTTTGCAGCGGCTGAATGCCGTGCTCAACCGCGTTTTCAATAATCGGCTGCATAATCAGGCGCGGAACGTAATAGTCCAGAAGGGTTTCGTCGATTTCCTTTGTAACCGTCAGGCGTTTTCCAAGCCGTTCGGAAATGATATACAAATAAGCGTCCACATACATCATTTCTTCCGAAATATGTACGATGGGCCGGCCTTTCCGGTCCATGGCCGCGTCCAGCATGGTGGACAGCGCCTCAATCATACGGGAAACCTTCACATCATTCGCCAGCCTCGCCTCCCAGTTGATAATTTCCAAGGTGTTATTGAGAAAATGCGGGTTTATTTGGGACTGCAAAGCCATAATGCGCGCATCCCGCAGCGCAAGCTCCTCCTTATAAATGCGGTCAAACTGGTATTTCAGCCGGTAGGACATGCTGTTGAACGCTTCTTTCAAATACCGGAATTCCAGACTGGAAAACCGGTCACCAATCTGCACACCGAAATGGCCCTGTTCAATGTTTTTTGCTTCCGAAATCAGCCGGTCAATCGGCATGGAAATGTTCCTGGTGAAAAACCAAATGACCATGGCGAGCAGCGGAACAATCAAAATCATCATCCAGAACAGCGTCGTCTTAAATCCGGCAAACTCCTGCACCAGCGGCGAACTGTCCACCTTAATCATGTAGGAAAATCGATAGGCGTCCGTCTGCTTCGTGCCGTAAAGATAGGTGCTGTTTTTTACGTTGCGCAAAACCTGCCCGTTCGTTGGAACCTGGCTGCCAAGGCTTTCCGGGTTCAGCAGCGAACCGGTCAGCACCACAGCAGTATTGCTCAGCCAGACCGAGGTGTCCGTACCCCAAACCACGTTTTTCAAGCCGGAAAACATGGACGATGTATTCAGCTGCATGGTCAGGACGGCGTAAGGCTTATAGTCGCTCCCCAGAATGTTGCGCACCATGTAAACGCGCCCCTGCACATTCAAAAAGCCGATGTCGGTTCCCAGTGTTTTTGAAAGTTTTTGAACCAGATCATGCACATTTTCGCGGTATTCGCGCACACCGAAGTAAGTGGCGTTGTAGGCTTCGTTGTAGGTGTAATAAATATTTTCCGGACGGTCGCAGAAATAAAGCGCGGTAATCAGGAATTTGTCGTCGTACTTGTACTGCTGGGACAAAAACGAGGTGACCTTGTCGTACAGTACACTGTCATCCGGATACTGCTGATAGTCGAGATACGCATTGCGGATGGTCGGATTATAGGACGCGTAGCGGGACGAAGAAACGGCCGAATTCATCTGGCTGACCGCGATATTCACGCTGTTGTTGACAGAGGATGTAATAGTGTTGCGCACTTGATCGTTAATGTTGTGAGAAATGTAATAGCCGGTCATTCCACTGACAATTGCAATCGGCAAAATCCAGCAGACAATTACAATCCCAATTAGTCCCCACTTGAGTGATATCTGCCGCTCTTTCAAAAGCTGTCTGAGTTTCATTTTTGCAACATCCTTTCCACTCCATGCCAACGATTTGCGCAGTTCCAGCTTTTTCATAATTATAGCACAAATTTAGAAACGCAAAAAAGCAGCCGACCGCTGCTTTTTTGCGTTCTTCTGAATAATATCGTTAAGATGAATGAGATTCGTTGAGCGAAAGAAACTCGCAAAATGCGTTCCGGGCATCCTGTGCCGCTTCCAGCGTAGGCATTTCGCAGAAAATACGCAGAAGGGGCTCCGTACCCGAAAAACGTGCGATAATCCAACCACCGTTCTGAAAGTAAACCTTGCAGCCATCCATATAGGATACTTTTTCAATGGCATAGGGGAATTCAGGAAGCAGCTTATCTTTCAGCAAAATGCCGGTAATGCGTTCCTTATCCTCTTGGGAGAACCGGTAATCGGATTCATCCGTTTCATAGGAACCGTAACGGTCGGTAATTTCCGCATAGAGTTCGGAAAGGCTTCTTCCCGTGGTGGCCATCATTTCAACCAGCAGAGCAGCGGCGTAAATGCCGTCTTTCCCCTGAATATGACCCCGAACGGTCAGCCCGCCCGAGGATTCCCCACCGATAATGGCATTGGTTTCCACCATTTTGGAGGAAATGTATTTGAAGCCCACCGGAACCTCATAGCAGGTTTCCCCAAAGTCCTCCGCAATGCGGTCCAACAGATGAGTGGTGGCAATATTGCGCACCGCCGCGCCGTGCCAACCCTTGAATTTCATCAGGTAATAATACAGCAGAACCAGAATCTTGTTCGGATGCAGGAATTCACCCTGGTCGTCAATCACACCAAGGCGGTCGGCGTCCCCGTCTGTGGCAATGCCAATATCACAGTGCTTCTCCTGCACATAGTTAATTAAGCTGGAAAGCGTTTTGCTGTTCGGCGCGGGCAGTCTGCCGCCAAACAGCGCATCGCGGCGCTCGTGAATCACGTCCACATCGCACCGGGCGGTCAGCAGAATGGTTTGAAGCGCCGTTTTGCTGACGCCGTACATAGGGTCCAGCGCGATTTTTAGGTTCCTGCTACGGATGGCATCCATATTAATGGAGCGGATGATGCTATCAATGTACTGATTCATAGGATCAATCCATTGGATCAACCCGCTTTTCATGCCTTCGTCAAAGGGAATTGTTTTGATTTCGGAAGGATCCATTTCTGCAATATACTTTTCCAGTTCCCCCGTGAGAAGCTCATCGGCATCCCGGCCGCCCTTCATAAACACCTTAATGCCGTTGTAAACCGCCGGGTTATGGCTTGCTGTAACGGCCATGCCATACGGCAGATTGTAATACTTTACCGTAAACATAATCAACGGAGTAGGGGCTTCCCGATGAATGACCCGGCACAGGATTCCCTGCCCAGCCATGACTTCCGCCGCCCAGCAGGCCGCTTCCTGCGAAAGGAAACGGCGGTCATAGCCGATGACAAATCCACCGGCTGTCTTCTCTTCCTCCAGCATTTTTTTCGCAATGGCGGCAGTCAACAGCTGAACATTCGCCTTGGTAAAGTCATCCCCGATAATTGCCCGCCAGCCGCCTGTTCCAAATTTAATCATATCTTCACCATATTTCTCCGTGCCGTATTCTGTGCTTTGCACGGTAAGCGCTTTTCATTTTCCCATGGTTACCACGACGCGGTGCTCGGTTCCCTCCGGCTGCACCGGAACTCCGCCGAAAACCTCAGTACCGTCCAGCAGGATACGTTTCACTCCCTTGCTGACTCCATCCGGGTTTTCCACATGAATTCGGTAAACCGCGCCGCGCCAGACCCGTTTTACATCAAATTCCTTCCAGTCCTTCGGAATACAGGGGTCAATCAGCAGCCGGTCGTAACCCGGACGAACCCCGAGCAGATAGCGGGTTGCCGCGAAGTAAGCCCAGCCTCCGCTCCCCGTCATGAACGGATGCCTTGCCCGGCCGAACGCGGTGTGATCCTTGCCCATGACAAACTGGCAGTAGGAATACGGTTCGGACTGCCGGACCTCGATTTCGTCATTCTGATTGTAGGGAAGTAATGCATTGTAGAATTTCATAGCGCGGTCCCCGCGGCCCAGCTTTGCTTCCGCGCACCACGCCCACGGATTGGGGTGGCTGAATATGGCGCCGTTTTCTTTTACACCTGGGTAAACTCGGGTGACGAACCCAATTTCATCGTCGTTTTTCGTATAGGACGGAGCATTCAGCATCAGGCCGTATTTGGTGTACAGGTAGCGATCCACGGAATCCATCGCTTTTCGCCCGCGTTCCTCGTCCGCCACGCCGGAAAACACAGCCCAAGTGTTGGACTCCATATGTACCCGGCCTTCCTGATCCAGATGCGTGCCGATTTTTCGCCCGCTCGCGGTAATGCCGCGGATGTACCATTCCCCGTCCCAAAGATTTTCTTCGCAGGCTTTTTTCACCTTCGCAGCCATTGCCGCATATTTTTGCACCTGCTCTTTTTTTCCGGCAAATTCGGACAGCTCAATAAAGTTCTGGATCGCCCAGTAATGCAGGAAAGAAACCATGGCGCTTTCGCCGCCACCCAAATTCAGGCAGTCGTTCCAGTCCGCACGCAGGCCCTTGCAGATTCCGGTTTTGCCCACCTGGCGGTCCGAAAAATCGAGAATCCGCATCAGATGTTCATACACCGTCCCCTCGCCGCCGTCTGCATAAGTTACGACCTCATCCAGCAAGGAAATTTCGCCCGTTTCCTTAATATACTCGCAGACGGAAGCAACCAGCCAAAGCGCGTCGTCCGAGCATGCATCCTGAATGCCGTGAATCATTTTCGCACGACTGGGAGTCGGCACGACCGTGGGTGATTGAAAGCTCTGCTTCTTCCCCTGCAGTTCCGGGTCAAACCATTCCGGCTGAAATAAGTGGAGACCGTAACCTTCGCTGGTCAGGCCGCGCATCAGTTCCACAATGCGCTGCCTGCATTTGACCGGGTTGGAATGCGGAATGGTCATGGCATCCTGCGCCGTATCCCGGTACCCGAGCCCGGTTCTTCCGCCAACCTCAATAAAGGAGGCGAAACGAGAGAACATGATGTTGACTTCGGACTGGTAAAGGTTCCAAATATTCAGCGAGGTATTCATTCCTTCGTTGGGTGTGTACACCTGCAATTTTTCGCATTTTTCGTTCCAGAAATCTGCCAGCTTTTGAAACTCACGGTCAACCTGCTTGGCGTCGGAATACTTTTTTCGGTACGGAATGGCCGCGTCCCGTTTTCCCTCCCCAAGCAGAAACGCGAGGCGGGTTTCCTCCCCTGGCGCAAGAATCAGCTTTTTCTGCAGAGCGGCGCAGTGATTTCCCGTTTTTTCAAAGCTGCCGGAGCATACGCCCGTTTCTACTGCGATTGGATTGCTTTCATCCCGGTAGGTCCCCAAAAAGCGGTCGCGCAGGCAGTCGAACCCGTCCGGCTCAAATGTGGCAGTAAACCATTGGTAGCCGTTTTCTTCATAATACAGGTCGTTTTCAATAATACCATCCGCATAGCTGGAACCGGAAGAGTACAGGCTCATCTGGAAGTTCTGGTTATCCATGTCAATATGATGAAACGAAAACTCCAGATACGAATACACGCTCAGGCGGCGCGGCCGGTCCCCTGTGTTTTTCAGAACCACGTCCCAGATTTCCACCGGCTCATTCAAGGGAATAAAAATGGTCTGACTTGCGGAAATATCCTGATAATCGCATAGATACCGGGAATATGACAAGCCATGCCGGCACACATAGTGCGCTTTTTCCAGGTCTTTTGCAACCGGCTGCCAGGAAATGCTCCAATATTCCCCCGTATCGTCATCCCGAAGATAAACATAGTGGCCAGGGCGTTCCACCGGAGCGTTCGGGCGAAACCGGGTAATACGGTGATACTGCGGGGACTTGTAAAAAGCATAGCCGCCCGCTGTCTGGCTTAGTACGGCGCACATATCGTTCACGCCGATATAGTTCGTCCACGGTACCGGAGTATTTACATGGTCAATGACATACTCCTTCCGTGCGTTATCAAAATAGCCGTATCTCATTTTTTCGACTCCTTTGGATTGTTGTAAGTCCATTATAGAGCAAGCCCCAAAAGGATTGAATAGCAGATGTTGTAAATAATTGTATATTCTTGTGTAGGTTCGCGGTTCTGCGCGCGGAACTCTACCTGCAATCCCACTGTTTCCCTCCAATTCCCTGTTTTCAGCCCTGCTTTTCAAACGCCGGGTTTTGAGGTATAATAAAAGCCTTGGCCGGGCAGCATAAGCCGTGCCCGCCAGGGGGAAACCCCCGGGCGCAAACAAAACGAATTCCCAGTCCGCTTTCACTGTCGGAAGGCCGAATCCTTGTGGTCTGCGCTTCTCGTTTTGATCGATTTCAGATGCCCGGGATTCCGACAAAATAAGACTTGAAACAACAGAAAGGTATGACGTTTCATTTGCAGCGGGACAACAACGCAAAAGAAGTCACGGACCTAAAAATACAATATATTGCGGCGGAGGACGGCACATCCGTCTTTTCCGTCAAAGGCTCCGGTTCTGCCGTGTTTCTGCCGGAAGAGATTGCCGGTCTGCCAGTAAGAGAAATCTGTCCCTACGCGTTTTCAAACCCGGAGGACGCGGCTTCCCACCTTCCCGCGGGAAGTAAGGTTCAAACCGCAGAACTTGGCCGCGGCATTCCCCTAGGGGAAGAAGAACGATTCCTCGGCGGCCCTTTGCTGAAGGAGGTTCGTCTGCCGTCCGGGCTCCGCATCGTCGGAGAATACGCGTTTTACAACTGCACTGCGCTTGCCCGGATCACCCTGGGTCCTGGTGCAGCGCGGATTGGAAACGGCGCGTTTATGAACTGCCGTATGCTGAATGAAATTCTTTTTACGGCGTCAGCCGACGCACCCACCTGTCTGCCAGGCCTGCTGACGGAAATTCAGTGTGAAACACGGGTGACCTTCCGCACGGAAAGCGACCATTCTGTATGGATTTTCCCAGAATATTATGAAGAATCCGTGGAAAACGCACCCGCCCATATTTTTGAACATTTTTATCACGGTGCGGGTTACCGCTACCGGCAATGCCTGCAAGGCGACCGGCTGAACGCAGAAGATTACGACCGCCAGTTCACGATGGCAAAAGCCGAAGCGGAGCCGGTAACCCTGCTTCGGATTGCGCTGGCGCGTTTGCGTTATCCATTCCGCCTTTCGAATGCGGCGGAACAGCAATACCGTACCTATTTAATAGAAAATATATCCGCAGCGGCTCAACTTTTGATTGCGGACGACGATCCGGAAGGGCTTGCCTTTCTGGCTTCCCACGGTGTTTTCACGCGGGAAAGCATCAGCAAGGCGGTAGAAGCGGCGTCGCGCAAGAACCGTGCGGAATGCTTAAGCGTTCTGCTTAATGAGCAGCATAACCGTTTCTCCCCCAAAGAAAAAACATTTGATTTATAAATCAGGCGGTAATACCCGCAAAAAAGGAGGCTGAGCCTGCATGGACGACATGGAAGAAAAGTTATCAAAAGTCGGGAATCAGATTCTAACGGCGTCACGCACAGAACTGTACCTAAACATGCGTTTCCTGGACTTGGCGCTCAGCGCCCTTTCTTATGAAATGCGCCCGTCCATCCAATACATGGGCACGGACGGAACGCATTTATTTTATGACCCGGACAAGCTCATCGACCGCTACCGCAGGAACCGCATTCTGATTAACCGCGCTTATCTGCATCTTGTTTTTCACTGTGTGTTCCGGCACCTTTGGAAACCCCAACCGGAAGACCGGGAACTGTGGGACCTTTCCTGTGACATAGCCATGGAATTTCTTCTGGACAGCCTGCCGCACCGCGGCATCCGGATGGCTTCCTCCTGGTACCGACAGAATTTTTACGAGGAAATGCAGGCCAAACTGAAAGTTCCGACGGCAGAAGGAATCTACCGGATGCTGGAGGAACGCAGCCTGCCCCGGTGGGAACGGGAACGGCTGGAAGAGGAATTTCGGGTGGACGACCATTCTTTTTGGCCTGACCCGGAAAAAGAGCCTCCGAAAGGAATGCCGTCCCCCCAGCAGCAGTGGGAAGACATTAGCCGAAAGATGCAGACCAATATGGAAACGCTTTCCCGCGACGCGGCGCAGCAGGCTGAAGCGGTTTTGCAGCAAGTGCGGGTGGAAAACCGCAAGCGGTACGATTACCGCCGCTTTTTGCAGAAATTTGCCGTTCTGCGGGAAGAGCCGCAGCTGGACCCCGATTCCTTCGACCCGATTTTTTACTCCTACGGAATGCGTCTTTATGGGAACCTTCCCCTGATTGAGCCGCAGGAAACGCGGGAATCGGTGAAAATCGAGGATTTTGTCATTGCCGTGGACACCTCCATGTCCTGCTCGGGAAAACTGATTAAAGCCTTTTTGGAACAAACCTATTCGGTTTTAAAAAATACGGAAAGCTTTTTCCGAAAGGTCAACATCCACGTGATACAGTGCGATGAAGCCGTGCGCTCCGACCAAAAAATTACCAGCGAGGAAGAGCTTCGGGACTGCATGGAGCATTTTAAGCTGATTGGAAATGGCGGAACCGACTTCCGTCCGGTGTTCCGCTATGTACAAGAACTGATTGAGCAAAAGGCGTTTCGCCGCCTCAAGGGATTGGTTTATTTTACGGACGGACGTGGAATTTACCCGCAGCACCGCCCGCCATACGACGTGGCGTTTGTGTTCCTGCAGGAGGACTACACCGACGCGGACGTACCGCCGTGGGCCATGAAGCTGATTCTGGAGCCGGACGACCTGGAATCACCGCCCGAACCGTCGCAAGACTTGATAGAAGACTGGGAGGACCTACCTCATTATGAATATTAAAAGTGCAAAAGAAGAAATCAAAAATACCGTGCGGGCATACCTTGCACGGGATGACATTGGGAATTTTCGCATTTCTCCCATCCGCCAGCGCCCGCTGCTACTAATGGGCCCGCCTGGCGTGGGTAAAACACAAATTATTGAGCAAGTTGCACAGGAATGCGGCGTGGCGCTGGTGGCCTACACCATTACCCACCACACGCGGCAAAGCGCTGTTGGCCTGCCGTTTATTAAAGAGAAAACCTACGCGGGGCGCACCCGCTCTGTAACGGAATATACCATGAGCGAAATTATCGCCTCCGTTTACGATAAAATGGAAGCCACCGGTCTTAAGGAAGGTATTCTGTTCATCGACGAAATTAATTGCGTATCCGAAACGCTGGCCCCAACGATGCTCCAGTTTTTGCAGGGCAAAACGTTCGGCAACCAGAAAGTTCCGGAGGGCTGGATTATCGTGGCGGCGGGCAATCCGCCGGAGTACAACCGCTCCGTTCGCGAATTCGATGTTGTTACGCTGGACCGCATCCGCAGAATTGACGTGGAACCGGACTTTGCGGTCTGGAAAGAATACGCTTACCGGAAGTCCATTCACGGGGCTATCATTTCCTATTTGGAAATCCGGCGGGAAAACTTTTATCGGATGGAAACCACACCGGATGGGATTCTGTTCGCCACCCCGCGTGGATGGGAAGACCTTTCGGAAATGATCCGCGTCTGTGAACAGTTGGAACTGCCGGTCGGGCAGGAACTGGTTTTGCAGTACATTCAGAATCCCGCTGTTGCGAAAGACTTTGCAAATTACTATGAACTGTATAAAAAGTACCGTAACGATTACCGGGTGGACGAAATTCTGGACGGGCATTTTTCCGACGAAGCCGTCACCAAACTGCGCCTCGCCCCGTTTGATGAAAAACTCAGCGTAATCGGACTGCTACTAAGCCGGCTGAACGATCAGTTCCGGCAGTCTTACCGGATTGACCAGTACACGGAAGAACTGTTCGGAAAGCTGCGGGAATGGAAAGAAATGCTGCCCGGCGCAATGGAAGCACCAGATGTCCTTCTTCAGCGTTTGGCGCAGCAGATGACGGATCAGCTGGAGCTCCGCAAGGAAAACCGTCAGGCGGGCTCGGAAGAAGAGTGGGTTCAGTTGCGCTGCATCCGCAAGCTGGAATCGTATGCCAAGGCGCTGCAGATAAATGAAAAGCGGGAACCCGATGAAGCCTTTGCGTATGTAAAAGAACAATTCGCCCAAGAACCCGAATTGCGCAAAAAAGAAATTTCCGCCGCTTCCGCGGCGTTGGACCACGCATTCACCTTTATGGCGACCGCGTTTGGGGAAAGTCAGGAAATGGTTGTGTTCGTCACCGAATTGACCGTGAATTTTTACAGCTCCAAGTTCATCGCGGATAATGGATGCGACCAGTATTATGTTTACAACCGTGGCCTTCTGTTTGCCGAACGCCAGCAGGGAATTATGAAGGAAATTGATACGCTGCGAGCGCAGGAAAACGTCGACATGCTGCAGGAACAATAAAAAATCCGCTGCAAAAAGGTCGGCAGAGGCGGCCGGCCGAAAAGCAAAAATTTGTATTTTTATAAAAATAAATGCACCGCATGGGTTTGGTAACTCACGCAATTTTCCATTTTCCAATAGAGGAGTGCTGCAAAATGAGTTTGCATTCATTTTGCAGCACTCCTTTTTAACGACCGTGTCAGGCCTTTGGATTCGACTCCAGTTCTTTTGCCACGTCTTCCGGAGAAAGACCATCTGCGTTGATGACAACCGCCTTGGTCTTGGTATTCTCCATACCAAGCAGGTCCGTGCTCATACCGGAAACAACAATGGCGTCATACCCCTGCAGGTTTCCGGAGGATTTCTTCCCAGTATCCAGGCATTCTACCTGATAGCCTTTTCGGGAAAGATAGTCCTTCACCGGAGTAAGGCTGCTTTCTACAGCAATTTTTCCTTTCAAAATCATCACCTCGTTTTTTATTATTTGTCCGCAAACGTGTTCTATCCCAATCCAACAAAAAATCACGCCAGCGTGAAAACGTAAAATGTCGGTTTGCCTATTTTATCAGTCCTAAAAAACAAAAAAATTTGTTAATTCGATATAAGTGAAATAAGTTGACATTATTTTGTTATAAAATAATATCGTATTGAATTAATATTTTATTAAATTAGCCTTGATATGGAACATTAGCTCATAAAGAAAACTTCGTAACACACAGCCACACTCGAAGCCCTGCTTCAACCCAGTAGGCAGCGCCACCGGACCTGATCTTGTTCCGGTGATGAAACCACAGCTAGGAAATTCACCGTCCTCCTGTTCTGACTATACGTTTCTCCGCAAAAAATCGTTTTCTATAAACCCCGCACAGCAGCATTTTATAACGCTATCTCCATACCATGGAGGGAAACACCATCGAAAGGTATGCGGGCCGGCTTCAAATTATTTAATATGTATTTTTATGCAATTTCCCATTCTGAAAAACCAAATCTCCACCCTCTTGTCTTTTAACATATTCTTTGGGCACTTTGGAAAATGTTGAATGAGAAAAGACCGCCTTCTTCAACTGGAAGGCTGTCTTTTTTCTTTCGAATTTTTCAGCTTACGCTTTCTACGCTTTCCTAGCAATTAAACTTTTCACCTGCATGAAAGAATGTTCCCTATTCAAGTGCTTTCATACCCAATGGTAAGTTCCTAGACTGCGAAACGATTTCAGTGCCTGATAAGCATCAGTAGATTACAGCGATTTATCAGTCAGTCTGCGCTCCGTTTTCGCTGTAATCCAGGCTTTTTTGCCCACATCAAACTCTCGGTGACACGGCCGAATCAAATTTTGCAAAATTCCTAAATTCTTAGTTTTTTTATTCCGAAAACCTACAATATTTCCTAACAAAAATATATTAATATATAGCATATAGAAAAATCAGATTATTAAGGTTATTGATATTTCATTTACATTTTTGTTTCCATTACTAAAATTTAATGGAAAGGACATGATGCTATGAACAGAATTAAATTACTGCGTCTTACTCACAATTTAACCCAGGAAGAACTGTGCAAAGTCATCAACATCAGTCAGGCGTCGCTTTCCGGGTACGAAAACGGAAAATATGAGCCGGATAACAAAACGTTAATTCAACTGGCGGCATATTTCAACGTATCCATTGATTACCTGTTGGGGTATGACATGATGCACACGGAATCCGGCACAAAAACGATTCCGGTTTTTCGCTTTGTCACATCGGAAACACTGGACTCCAAATCCCAGGAAATTTTAAAGTATGAGGAAATCAGCAAAAGCATGGCAGAAGACGGCGAGTACATTGGACTTTTAATGCTCGGCGACAGCATGGAGCCTCGGATTCTGGAAGGTGACACCATCATTATCCGCAGGCAGAGCAGCGTGGAAAACGGAGATATCGCGGTCCTGCAGATTGGGAAAAACAGGGCTACCCTAAACAGGGTCTTTAAGCACGACAACGGAATGATATTAATTCCGTACAACTCAAAATACAGCCCATTGGAATATTCTAATGCCGAAATCGAGCAGCTTCCCATTACCATTATAGGGAAAGCGGTTGAATTCCGTGGAAAGTGCTGAACGGCAGGATTTTTCGCTCCTCTTCCACGTATTTACAAGCTCTCCTTTTTCGGATACACTAATACTAATCTATTTCATTAAAAAGGAGAATGCAAAATGCCCTGCATTGAACTAAAAACCAATGTGAAAATCAGTCCGGAAAAAGAAGAAGCCATCAAAAGCAAATTCGGCCAAGTCATCTCCATTCTACCCGGTAAATCGGAGCAGTGGCTTATGGTTTCTCTGGAGGACGAGTGTCGCCTGTATTTTAAAGGCAACAATCAAACCGGGATTGCTTTTGTACAGGTAAACCTTTATGGTAAGGGGAATGCCGACGCTTATATCAAATTAACCGCAGCAATTACACAGCTGCTGAACCAGGAACTCGGAATAAGCCCGGCTAACATTTATGTAAAATACGAAGAAACCAACTACTGGGGATGGAACGGGAGCAATTTTTAACGTGAAACCGGAACCAGCAAAAAAGACGGCTGACCCAGGAAACCTGGGTCACCGCTTTTTACTGTGCAAAATTGCAGACGCTGTTTGCTATTTCAGTTTGTTTTCAATAATTTCCAGATTGTTTTTCAGCCTTTCATCCCCTGGATTTAAAAGAAGGGCCGCACGGGCGTGTTCGGCGGAACGTGAATACATTCCAAGCCAGTAGCACGCAATGGCGCACAGGTCATCCGGGGTGGAATCCCAAGCGTACCCCATATTAATATAGTTAGTTAATTTATTCTTAATCTTCAGCGCCTGCTCCGTCATAAAGAAGCACGTCGCCCAATCTTGAATGGCGTAAGCCACCTGCGCACATTCCACATACGCTTCCCGCTGATAGGGAACCTCTGAAATAGCCCGAAAATACCAGCGGTAAGCCTCCTGGGTCTGTGACAGCATGTGATAGGATTTGGCAATCCACCGCATGGAGGCGCACCGTTCCTCTTTCCAGGTGGACCGCGGCAGCGACAAGTGGCGCTTTAGTGCAGCGATGCAGTCTTCCCATCGGCCCTGATAAAAATACTCCCGCCCCAAATAGTAAGCCATGCGGTCATCGTCCGGGTTTTCTGTGACAGCCAGTTCCAAAAGCGAAAGATAGGAACTCCGCGATTTTTTCGGGTCCGGATAATGATCCAGCGTTACTCCATCGAGAAACACCATTACTTCCGGTCCGTTCCCGCAATATTTCAGGCATTCGTGCACGGGGTAGGCCCAGCGGTAACTGAATCGCTCATGCACCTTAAAATACTGAAACTGAACATCGGGGGAACCATCTTCCTTATGACTCCAGTTGTACCAATACTTCCCCATTTTTGCACCGGGGCGCCAGGAGCGTTCCAATTTTTTTCGCCAACCGGGTGAAAACACCTCATCCAGATCCGTACAGACACAGATCTTCATATCCTTTGGAACATGGTCAAGCGAGCGGTTCCTTGCCACGTCAAAACGCCACGGTTCAATTTTTTCCTCATACACAACGGCCCCGCGCCCGCGCAGCTTTTCCACGGTACCGTCCGTGGAACCGGTATCGGTAACAACAACCATATCCGCTTCCTGCATGGAATCCATCCAGCGGTCAACAAACTGTTCCTCATTTTTAGAAATTGCATAAACGCAGACTTTATACCGACTCATATACATCCACCCTTAGCAGAAACAGAAAAGGCTTTCATACCGTTCACCATATGAAAGCCCTTCCCGGATTATGACGCACGCATTTCGATGATGCAATCGATCATCAATCAGGTGCTGATATAATGAATGGAAACCGTAACCGATGGAATCACAGGACTCCCGTCGGGCGTATAAGAATACAGTCCTGGACTTCCGGTTGTACTGCTGACCGACTGATAAATTTCCACGCTCTGTCCTGCTGCGGCCTGCAGCGTGTATGACTCTGTCAGGATTTTTACTTCATTTGCCGTGTCTACAGACACTCTCCGGTTCGAATTCGGCACATCGGCTCCGCCTGACCGCAGCCATACATCAACCGTGTTGGCAGCGGACGACGTTTCCGATACTTCCGCCGTAATCACAATCAGATACACTCCGCTTATCGGGAAAGTGATAGTTCCAGTTCCGGGCACGTGACTGAGGCCCACAAGTACTTGATTGTTGCTTAACGTAACTGGTGTTGGCTCACCAGCAGTAGCCGGAGTTTGTGTTGTCGTATCCAAAATCGTTGCATAGGGGACCAGACCCAATCCCGCAGGGCCAGTCGGACCGGTGGCTCCCATTGGTCCAGTTGCCCCGGTTGGGCCAGTTGGGCCGGTGGCTCCCGTTGGGCCCGCTGCTCCCGTTGGGCCAGTCGGGCCAGTGGCTCCCGCTGGACCCGCTGCTCCAGTTGGGCCAGTCGGGCCGGTGGCTCCCGTTGGGCCCGCTGCCCCGGTTGGGCCAGTTGGGCCAGTTGGGCCGGTGGCTCCCGCTGGACCCGCTGCTCCAGTTGGACCAGTCGGGCCAGTTGGGCCGGTGGCTCCCGCTGGACCCGCTGCTCCAGTCGGACCAGTCGGGCCGGTTTCTCCGGTGGCTCCCGTCGCCCCGGCCGGTCCCATTGGCCCCCGTGAACCGGGAGGACCCGGAATACAGAGGCAGCTGCAGGAGTTGCCGTAATGTACCTTCATTTCGGGGTTGAAATTTTCAGACCTCCGATTTCCACATGACATAATCAAGTCTCCCTTTCCTTTGGATTTAGAGGCTGTATGAATGCGATCCTTCTTTCAGGCGCGCAGATTCGGGACTCCCGGATGTACAATAAGTCATGCCATTTACTATAGTATGTTTTTCGGCGTAGGAAGTACACAACAACATAAAAAGAGGATGCTGCAAAATGAGTTTTTAGCATTCTGCAGCATCCTTTTAAAAAACGCCTGTGGTTCGTCAGACCCACAGGCTCTATTTGATTTTATGGTTCGCCAGCATTATTTCGAAATGGCCATGCCATTAATGGAAAAATATCAACATCATCATTATGGAAATGGCCGTTCCAATCAGGCTGCCCGCCAGAACATCACTCGGGTAATGTACAAAAAGATACAACCGCGAGTAAGCAATTGTGGCAGCGAGAAGAAAGACAAACACTCCCAAATGGGGAAGTGTGCAGGCTATAATAAAGGCGGCGGCAAAAGAAGACATCGTATGCCCGGAAGGGAAGGAATAATCCATTGGACAGGGAATCAAAAGGGGAACTTCTGGTGTAACATGGCATGGACGCGGTCTTGCCACCAAAGGCTTTAAAACTAGATTCGTCAACAGCGCGCAAATGGCAAGGGTAACAAACAAAACCAATCCCGCACGGCGATAAACACGGATTCTGAGGAAAATAACCACCACAATACCCCAAATTAAACCACAGGTTCCAAGTGAGGTGATTGCCGGCATAATTTTATCCAAGAAAGAGCATCTCGCCCGTCTTTGAATTAACGCAAGCAGTTTATTATCCATATTCAAAATGGACACAAGCATTCACACGTCCTCCTATAATAGATCAGGGTCCTCTCTACAGTTTACCGAAACAGAATCCGAATTGCAACCTTTGTGCATCATATTCTTTCATATAGGTTAATAAAGCAGCATCGCAGCACGGTAGCCGGCCAAAAAACACAGCAAACCGGCAAGGACTGTAAAAAGGATATACCAAACCGCTTTTTTCCTGGCTTTCCCGCAGATTAACTGTACTCCTTCCAATGTAAAGGTGGAAAAAGTGGTAAAGCCTCCGCAAAAGCCGTCCCCAAGCAAACCAAAAGCACTTTCCGATAAATGCATTCCGCTGAAAAAGCCAAGCAGAAGCGAACCGATTAGATTGATGAACAAGGTTCCAAACGGAAAGGTATGTTTCTCTTTGCGAAGCAGCACTGCGCCAAGCCGATAGCGGGCAGCCGCCCCAACTGCGCCCCCAATTCCAATCAAAAACAACGTCATGCGGGGAACCTCCGTTCCAGGCGCTTTGCTGCGCAGATGCCAAGCCAGGCCGCAGTCAGGCCAATTGTTACGGAGAAAAAAAGATAAGCACAGGACAGCAGCGGATAACCGGAATCAAACAGAAACACCGTTTCCTTGCACAGCGTGGAAAAAGTCGTGTAACCTCCAATTACGCCGCTTGTAATCCCGGTGCGCAGCTCCGCTGATACCGGAACCAACCGGACAAACAGGATAACCAAAAAGCCCAGCAAAAAGCTGCCGCTTATGTTAATTGCCATAGTGAGGACTGGGCGGTAAAATTCACCCCCAAGAATCGGGATCATTTGAATAAGGTGGCGGCAGATCGCGCCGACCGCGCCGCCAATTCCTACTGACGCTACTTTTTTCATTCTTTGTTGTTTCCTTTCCCCTATCGCTGTCAGCGAAATAGCCCGAAGTGCATCTGCGGCAAACCAAAAAAGCCACCACACTTTGGGCAGCAGGGGAAGCGGAAAAGCAAACGACCGAAATTCCTGCAAGCTGCAAACATCGCACAGGATTGTCCGGCCATGAAAGAAGCGGCCCGTACAGCCGGTGCTTCCCTGGAAAGCCATTCAAGCACATCGGTAATTGCAGAAGTCATCAGCTGTAAAGCGGTTTTGCATTCTTGCAGGGGAGAACTTCATTCCCTGAATTGTTATTATATCATATGACTTTCCTTTTATCAATATTTGTATTTTGCGGGGACTTTGCCTGTTTCTGGAGTTTTCTTCCGGCAACCAGCATTCCCATGAAAGTCTTTTATAGAAATAAAAAGCCCCGCACCCCGGCGGGACCTCTTAATAATTTTATTTGTACATTTTCGTTCAAGCAGCGTTACGCACAAAAATTTTTATAGAATTAATCATCCACACAGAGGAACGCGCCGAATTCGACCGTCGCAGTGAAATCGCAGACTTTAATGTGCTTCGGGGTGGGAAAATACACAACATAATTCCGGCTGCAAAAATCTGCGGGCAGGCGAAAGAACAATACCGCACCTTCGCGGGTGATGCTTTTTTCACATTCATCCTGATCCAGATAACGAATGGTGATTCCGTATCCTGCATTCACCAGTGTGCTGTCTTCAAAATTGATGCACCGTGTGACCGTATGGTAAACAATACAGCCTGTTACGCATTTCAGCCCAGGCAGTTCAAACGTTTCGCGGATGCATTTTCGTATGCATTCCCGTCCGCCCGCATCTGCCGCAGTATTGGGATTCTGACTCAATCCTCTCACCCACTTTCCCATATTCGGTGACCCACGTTAATCCGCTTAGCCTATAATATGCCATAATCTTTCTATGGTTCCTCTTTTTCATGGGTAATAGTAACAAATTGTTGAATCAATATTTTACATGATGTTGAATCTGTGATAAAATTAGAGCGCTATTTATGAAATATACTACCAAAGCAAGAGGAATCAACATGCCTAAAATTGGAATGAGAATTGTTAAATCCGCATTAGCGGTATTTTTTTGCTTTCTTTTATATTATGTGCGCCAAGACGGAATCCCGTTCTACTCCGCCATTGCGGCGGTGCTCTGCATGCAGCCGGACGTTCCCAACAGCTGGCGGGTCGCCTTTAACCGGATTGTGGGCACTTTAATCGGCGGTATGTTCGGCATGTTCATCATGCTGCTTGAACAGCGTTTTCTCCCGCCGCAATACCCAATTTTCAAATATCTGTTAATCTCACTGATGATTATACCGCTGATTTATAGTACGCTGCTGGTAAAAAAGCCAACGGCTTCTTACATTACGTGCGTCGTTTTCATGAGCATCACCGTTTCCCATGGGCAGGATGCCAACCCGTACTGGTTTGCCATAAACCGTATTCTGGACACGCTCATCGGCATTTTCATTTCCCTGGGCATCAATGTGTTTCACCTGCCAAGGCGAAAAAACAGCCGTCTTTTGCTGGTCAGCGATTTATGTGGCACCCTGACCAACCACGCCGGGCAAATCAGCAACTATACCAGGGTAAAGCTAAACCAGCTGATTCAGCGGGGCGCACTGGTTACCGTCGCCAGCCGCCGTTCCCCCGCTTCCGTTCTTCCCGTGCTGAAAGGGATACGGCTCAATCTTCCGATTATCGTGCTGAACGGTGCGGCCCTGTTTGACCTGAACACCAATTCCTATCTTTACAGCAAAACAATCCCTTACCCGGCCGCCAAGGAAATTTTGAGCGTGTTTGAAAAACACGGTCTGAACTGTTTTGTTCATACGATTATCAATGACGTTCTGCACATTTATTACAGTGATTTTACAAATCCGGCGGAAGAAAAGCTGTACCATTCCAGTAAAATGCATCCGCTGAAATGTTATGTATACAGTCCGCTTCCGCAGGAGCGGGACGTGGTATTTTTCCGTGCGGTAGACACGCTCGATATGGTGAAACAGCTGCATTTGGAAGTCTTGCAGTTGGAGTGCGGCAGTCAGATTAATGCAGACTATTATCCGGACGAATCCAACGAAGGATATTACTTTTTGGAAATTTACAGCGCGCAGGCTTCCAAAGAAAACGCCGTGTTCGAGCTGAAAAAGCGGCTTTCCGCCGACCGTGTGGCCGCGTTTGGGGATGACCGGAGCGACCGGTTTATGATTTGCGACGCGGATTACGGCTATGCGGTGGAAAATGCTTGTGCCGAACTGAAAGAATATGCGCCGAATATCATTGGCGACCGGGACAGCAACGCGGTCGTGAGAAAGATGGAAAAATTGTTCCATTCCAGAAGACTGATATGACTCAGCACAATAACACCCCGTGTGTTTTCCGGCACGACAAACACACGGGGTGTATTATATGAAAAGATGGAACGGATGCCGTTCCCTTTTTTATGTGTAATTTCTGCAGAGCTCGTCAAAACGCTGCATTGAGCAAAGCGCGGCTTCTTTGGGGCGCACCTCAAAATTCAGATAGATGTGCTCATGAAGAATCAGCCTCAGAAAGCGCGTAAAATCTATGTTCCCCTCCCCAATAACTTGATGTCGGCCATTCTCGTTGATATCATGCAGATGAGCCTCACGAATGCAGTCTTTGTGGGCGGAAAAGAATTGACAGACCTCCTCCCGCAGGGTAAGATCCTGGTTGAACAGCTTCGGAATATCAACGGTGAGATAGACCGGCTTTTCGGCCATGAGTTCCTCCATACAACTCATGACAAACGGGCTAAAACCGTCGTTTTCCACACATACCAGAACGTCGCCGCTCATGTCGGCAATCTGGCTCAGGTTTTTAATCAGAATCTCTTTGTAATAATCGCCGTACTTTGTAAGATACTCGTTTGATTCGCTGTTTGCCAGTTTGAACTCCGGGCAAAGTCCGGTATGCAGGGTGATATGCCGTGCGTGCAGCAGCTTTGCCTTGTGTAAAATCACCTTGTACTGCTCCAAGATGCCCGACCGGATGGCCGGATAGTCGGAAAAAAGACTGACATTGTCGCACGGACCATGAAAAGTAATTTCCACGTTTTGATTGCGCGCGTGGGAAGCGATTGATATCAGTTCGTCGTCCGGAATATGGTCCAGAAAGTGATTCGGCACACCCAAATCGTACTGAACAAAATCAAAACCGCTGACGGCGGCAAAATCAATCGCCTGAATCAGGTTTTCCTCATATACGGAATGATAGCCTTTCTTCATGCCAACCCCTCCGTTACTGAATAATAAAATCATATATATTAATTATATTTCACTTTTTACAAAAAATATATACTTTTATCCCGTCGAATACAAAACATTTCCGTAAAAAGTGACCGAAACAGGAAAGGATGACTTTCCATGCGAACAGCTGAACCGGTTACGGTAACAGAAATCGGTTTTTTCAGTGTTAAAATAAAACGGCCCATAAGACCCGATGGTTATGCTGACGATACCATTGTGAATTCCCACTCATCGGTTAATCCATCTTATTTCAAATTATAAGACTTTAAAAGTACGTCAACGTCTTTTCCCGATTCGTCCTTCCAAGTTGTTAATGTCCAACCATCAATTTTCTGTACATTAACGCCAACCTCCCGCAGCGGTTTGGCTTCGATGACAAATGCCAGATCTTTGTCGTTGTTTTGGAAGTCCTTGGCGAACTCAAATTTCCCACCGTTTAGCGCAATGCCGTAGCGGTCCAGTTCCTGATGGTAAGTGAGTGCCTTCCGTTCTGCGGTAACGCTTTCGAAAAGCGCCTGCGTGGGGGTGGTTTTGACCCCGGTTCCCTTACCGAAGTCGGTTACAAGGTACAAGCTGGTATCATCCGATTGATAGCCCTGGCCAAGCTTCGTTACATCCAGCCCGGCCTTTACAAATGGCTGAAGCGGTGTCGAAATCAGCACATCTTCCTCGGAAGCGGAGTAATCCCTGCTGATTTTCAAAAGAGTTTCCTTATCAACGGTCAGCACATAGTAGTTATCCTGTGCTTCCGTTATGAGGGAAGGATATGCGCTCAGAAGATTGGAAAACGATTCTTGGCTGTTTTTCAGCACCGTGTCGGTGGATGCACACCCCGCAAGCAAAACGCCCGAAATGAAAACAACCAGAACCTCGGCTGTTATTTTTCTCATGATTCACTCTCCCTGCCTATTTCACTTTGAAATAACGAAGCCAAAACGCATTGAACCCACAAAAATGGAACGGAGCGCCAAGGCCATTGTCCATACTTCGTTAGTATTTCTGTTTTCTCTCCGTTCTATCGATAAACTGCGCCGGGCTTTTTGCAGGAGATTACGCAACACAGCTGTTCGGCTGTTTGGGAAGTGTTTTCGCGCCGGATGATTGCGAAACTTCGTTCCTTGAATGGAAAATAATTCCACAAATAAATTCGATGTGAAATTCATATATTGAAAAAAGATTGTTAAAGTTTCGATTATAATAGCACTTGTTAAAAAAATAATTATTACGACTGGAGAGATACCATTTGTTAAAACTGATGCGGGCGCCTTCTAAATACGTTCAGGGCCCAGATGCTCTGCTGGAACTGTACGATCAGGTCAAAGACCTGGGCAAATCCTTCCTGTTTGTCTGCAGCAAAAGCGGGTACAAAGCTGCGCAGCCTAAAATTGAAAAGAGCTTTGCTGGGAAAGATGCCAAAATTCTTTTTGAAATTTTCGGCGGAATCAGCTCTACCGGGGAAATCGCAAGAATGCAGAAAATCGCTGCAGAAAATAATATCGACGTAATCTGCGCCATCGGCGGCGGCAGCGCCATTGATACCGCAAAAGCGGCAGCCTTCTACTCCCACCTGCCGGTTGTGATTATTCCGACCGTTTGCGCAACCGACGCGCCCTGCACCGGCCTTTCCGTAATTTACAATGACGATGGAACTTTCTCGAACTACATTTTTTACCCAAAAAATCCAGACGCCGTCATCGTGGACACCTCCATTATAGTAAAGGCACCGGTCCGCTTCCTTGTTGCGGGCATGGGCGATGCGCTGGGTACATATTTTGAAGCCAGAATGTGCGAAAAAACCAATTCGCCAAGCCTGGAAAACGGCGGCATTACCAAGTCTGCCATGGCCCTGTGCGAGCTTTGCTACAACACGCTCCTAGCGGACGGATACAAGGCCAAAAAGTCCGCTGAGCTTGGCGTTTTGACTCCTTCCGTAGAAGCTATTATTGAAGCAAATACTTACCTGAGCGGCGTTGGCGCGGACAACGGCGGACTTGCCACTTCTCACTCCGTTTACAACGGATTTACTGCTCTGGAAGAATGCGAAAAAAACATGCACGGTGAACTGGTAGCATTCGGAACGATTGCCCAGCTGATTCTGGAAGATGCACCGATGGAAGAAATTGAAGAAGTCATGGATTTCTGCGTATCGGTCGGCCTGCCTGTTACCCTGCGCGAAGTTGGCGTAACCGATTCCTCCAGAGTGATGATTGCGGCTGAAAAAGCCTGCGCACCGGGTGAATCCATTCATAACATGCTCGGCGACGTAACGCCGGAGCAGCTTTATAACGCAATCCTTGCCGCAGACGCACTCGGCAAAGAGTTCCTCGGCGAATAAAACATCCGATTTTCACGATTCACAGAGAAAAGCACGCCGCGCCTTCTACGAAAGAAGGCGCGGCGTGCCAGCCTGTCGAAAAAGTCCAGTGAAAGCTGGGCTTTTTCGTTGTAAAATGGTAAAATATAGACAGGTGATGAAAGATGCTGGAACGGGAAAAACTACGCAGAGATGCAGTGGAATTTGTGAATACA
>DUNN01000017.1 GCA_012839345.1 Clostridiales bacterium
AATTCCACTGCATCTCTGCGTAGTTTTTCCCGTTCCAGCATCTTTCATCACCTGTCTATATTTTACCATTTTACAACGAAAAAGCCCAGCTTTCACTGGACTTTTTCGACAGGCTGAAAGCCGCTCTTTCGGAGCGGCTTTTTTGTAAGGCAATCAATCCATTATTCTTTTTTTCGTTTGGGGTGCTTTTCGCCCTGGGAAAGCTCGTCCAGAATCCGCTCGGCAGCGGTGCGGCGCGCGCTGGCTTCCACCGAAAGCTCAATCGCCAAACGGGCCAGCTCGGCTTCCCCTTTCGGGGCCGCTTCCTCCACACGTTCACACACTTCTTTCAGTGCGGCATACTGCGTTTCGCGAAAGCGGTCGTACATTTCATTCTGCGGCGTGTCTTCCAGCAGGAACTTCATCATCCAGGACAAATCCGGAATGGAAAGAACCTGCTTCAGCAGGCAGATGATCATCAGCATAGACAGGTGTTCACGGGAATATTTTTTTTGCTCCGGGCGGGGAATCACACCGTCCTTAACATAATTGTTGATCATGCTGGAGGTAAGCAGCGTGCTGTCTTTTCCTCCAAACAGACTCAGTTGCTTTTCCATGTAGGTCATAACTTGATCCATATAGAGATAAATCTCGGGCAGCCGATCCCACTCCACCATATTATATTCTTTCAGTTTCTTGACCCAAGAAACGATATTATCGGTCGCCTCGCTCATTGAAAATCCTCCCTGGTTTTACGGTTTCCGCCGCCCGCGTACCGGCTGGGCGGAACCCCCATATACTTTTTAAAGACACGGGAAAAATACAGCTGATCCGAAAATCCCGTGGAATAAGCCACCTCTCCCACGGAAAGACGGCCGGTTTCAAGCAATTCCGTTCCCTTACTGATACGGAACCGCATCAAATACTCATTCGGCGGCATGGAAATATGCTGCATAAACAAGCGGTACAGATGACTGCGGCTGATTCCCGCGCTTGCCGCGACGTCATTGATATCAATATTTCCGGAATAATTGTAGTCAATGAATTTGATAGCTTTCTGCACATACTCAAAGCCGCTGAGACGCGGCGAAGAATGACTGCCGAACAAATCCATCAACTCCGCCAGAAACTGCAAAAGACCGGATTCCATTCTTGCCTCTTCGCTTGGGCTGGAACCGGACACATTACAGATATTCATCAAAAGAGTCTGAAGGCGATTATCCTTATCATAATGGAACACGGGGCCAGAACTTAACAACCCCGTCTGATTCATGAGGCGTTTCGCGTCGCTTCCGTTAAACCCGACCCAGCAGTATTCCCATGGGTTTTGCGAATCGGCAGAATAGAATACCACCGTGGAGGGTTCCACCAGAAAACCATCCCCTGCAGACAGGGAATAAGTCTTCCCTGCACACGTAAAACTGCCGCATCCGGAGGTGATGTAATGAATCAAATAATGGTCGCGCACCGCCGGACCCCATGAATGATTGGGTCCGCACCTCTGCACGCCGCAGCTGTAAACAGCCAGCCCAAGGCTGTTGTGTACCGACATTTTAAAAGAATGGCGGAATTCTTCGTTCGTCACAGCACGCACGCCTCCTAAGCAGTTTCGAATCAATGTATTTATTATAGTTTAAAAAGAGATAAGATTCAATATTATTCAATTTGTAAGTAAAATAAATTGAAATTAATTCCCATATCAGTTATAATAGACATAACAATTTAAGTAATATGAAATTAATTTTTTAGAAATTATGTCTAAAATGCTTTCAGAATTTTATCAGGGAAGGATCGGTTTTTATGACACCGGAACAAAAATTCACGTTAGCTGTAACAGCACTGCTGACAGGGCTGGTAATCGTATTGGCTGTACTGATTTTTCTGGTTAATCTGGTAAAAGGTTACGGTGCAGAAATTCAGAAACTGCAATCCGGCGGTAAACGTACCCCGGCATCAGGACTGGCACCCTCAGCAGGCCGAGATTCTGCAGGAATCCCCCCGGAGGTGGTCGCCGCAATTGCTGCTGCCGTATACATGACCTACGGCGAAAGTGCCGGGGCGATTACCAGCATACGCCGGTCCGTACGGCCCGCCCGTTCCGCGTGGAGCGCGGCTGGACTGCTGGAAAATACCAGACCGTTTTAAATAAAGCACAGACCTTTGCAGTCAACTCCCTATTTTCATTCTTTTAACCAAAATGGCAAAAAATTTAAAAAATCCGAATTTTGAATTTTTTCAATTTGTATCTTGCATTTTGAAATATTCTATGGTATATTAATCGCATATTCTCTCGGCAAAGAAGCCGACAACTCGCATGAGCTGCATGCAGGTTGTCGGCTTTTTGTATTGCCAAGGAAACATGTTTCCGCACAAAATGAAAGGTATATAAGGAGGAAATCAGAATGAACAACGGCGATACCGCTTGGATGCTGACCAGCTCTGCAATGGTCTTTCTCATGACTCCTGCGCTGGCGTTTTTTTATGCCGGTCTAACAAAAAGGAAAAATGCAATTAACACCATTATGTCCTGTGCACTGACCTTGGGGCTTGGGGCCATTCTCTGGATTCTATGCGGATTTTCCCTCTCTTTCAGTGGCGATCTTGGCGGGGTAATTGGGGACTTGAAATGGTTCGGCTTGAATTTTGACGGCATGAAAGATACCACCTATGCTTATCCGAACACTCTGACTTTTGCCATCTTTCAGATGATGTTCGCGGTCATTACCCCAGCCCTAATCGCCGGCGCCGTCGTAGAAAGAATGCGCTTTTCCGCACTGTTTATTTTTACCGCGGTATGGTCCCTGATGGTTTACTATCCCATGACCCATATGGTATGGGGCGGCGGATTCCTGATGAAAATCGGCTCCGTTGATTTTGCAGGCGGAAACGTAGTGCACATTACCTCCGGCGTTAGCGCGTTGGTATTAGCCATTGTGCTTGGAAACCGAAAATCCAGCGTAAATCCATCCTATCGCCCGCACAATGTACCGATGGTCTTTCTCGGTGCCGCGCTGCTCTGGTTCGGCTGGTTCGGTTTTAACGCCGGCAGTGCGCTTGGAGCCAATGAACTTGCCGTTCACGCCTTTCTCACCACAAACACTTCCGCTGCGGCCGCCATGCTCTCCTGGATGTTGGTGGAAAAAATCATCTCTGATAAACCTTCATTGGTCGGCGCTTCCACAGGAATGGTCATCGGTCTGGTCGCCATTACGCCCGGTGCAGGATTTGTCCCAGTATGGTCTGCCATTCTGATTGGTGCACTTGCCAGTCCCATTTCCTTTTTCTTTATCTCGGTGGTAAAAAGGAAATTCGGTTACGACGATGCACTGGATGTTTTCGGGTGCCATGGAATCGGCGGAATTTGGGGTGGTATTGCCACCGGAGTTTTCACCCAGAAATCCATCAATGCCTCTGCCCTGTGGGACGGCTTGCTCTATGGAAACGGAAATCTGTTCCTGCGCCAGTTGGCGGCGATTGCCGTGGCGACTGTGTTTGCGGTGGTTGGGACTCTGATTGCTGTCGGCGTGGCAAAGCTGATTGTGAAAAATCTTCGTGTTTCCCAAGAGGATGAGGAAATCGGTCTGGATGCTTCCGAACATGGAGAATCTGCCTACCCTGCATTCAACGGCATTGACTGACCAGCCTAAAAATTCAAATCAATATACAATATTAATCCTATTTATAGTTACAAGGACAGAGTCATTTTTCAAATGGCCCTGTCCTCGTGTCTGTATGATAAGGAATAATTGAGGGCATATTGATTGAAGGGATTCTGGCCATACTGAAAGAAATGAGCAAAGGCCATATGTTGTCTCAAGCTATAAAAGAAGCCGAGAATGGATTTTACTCCATTCTCGGCTTCTTTGTAGAAATATAAAGAAAAGTAATTTTTTCGCTTTTGCGGGCACAGCATCGCTTTATTTTTTACTATTTCTGCCCTGCTGCCCCTGGCTGTTCTTTTCCTTCACATAAACCAGCTTGTTGTACCCGCCGCTGTTGGGTTCGGAATAAATATCAAAAATCTCCATGGATTTCAGAAGCGGCGTCAATTTTCGGAAGCCGTAATTCCGCACGTCAAAATCCGGATAGCGGCGCACCAGCATATTGCCAAGCTCCCCGACAAACGCCCTTCCGTCGTCGTCCGAAATCTCCTGCACGATGGTGCGAATGGTGCTTTTGATGGTTTCCAGCGGAGTCATTTCCGTGCTGGTTGTTTCTTCGGCGGTATTGGGTAAAGTAGCGGTGGAATTTTCATTCTGCGCCAAAACCTCCAGATATCGAAATTTATTGCAGGCGGAAATGAACGCATTCGGCGTTTTCTTTTCCCCCATGCCGACCACATACATGCCGGATTCGCGCAGGCGCACCGCCAAACGGGTAAAGTCGCTGTCACTGGAAACAATGCAGAAACCATCCACATTGCCAGAATAGAGGATGTCCATGGCATCAATAATCATTGCGGAATCCGTCGCATTTTTCCCTGTTGTGTAGCTGTATTGCTGAATCGGCGTAATGGAATAATCAAGCAGTACGTTTTTCCACATGCCCAGCGCGGGCTTTGTCCAGTCCCCATAAATCCTTTTATAAGTAGCAACCCCGTCGTTTGAAATTTCATCCAATATGAATTTAATATATTTTTCCGAAACATTGTCCGCATCAATCAAGACGGCAAATCGATTGTCCTTTTCAATCTCCATTTGGTATCCTCCATCCAATTATTCATCCGCTCTGCAACCGCTTTTATCCACAAGTCACATTTTATCCTTGCACAATTTATTATAAGCCCAAAACTTGGAATTATCAATCCGTGTTTCCATTGCGGTGAAAAAGATGCTTGCCGCAAAAGAAATAAAATCAATACCGAATCAAAAAATGCACCTTAAGCGGGTTGCAAAACTCGTTTTAAGGTGCATTTTCTTCGCGCTTTTTAAATTTCGGACAAATGCTTTAAAATTTTATTCAAGGAATTTTTTAAAGCGACAAGCTCTTCTTTCGGAAGTGCCAGGCAGTTGCCCATCTGTTTGGGAACCTCCACTGCCTGGTCCCGCAGTGCTATGCCGCGTTCCGTCAGTTTAATATACACATTCCGTTCGTCCTTCGGGCTTCTTTCCCGAGTGACAAGGCCCTGGCTTTCCATCTTTTTCAGCAACGGGGTAAGAGTTCCGGAATCCAGGTAAAGGCGTTCCCCCAGCGTTTTTATCGTAATGTTGTTTTCTTCCCATAGCACCATCAGAGTAATGTACTGCGTATAAGTCAGGCCGAGGGGGTCCAGAAAAGGCTTGTATTTTTTGATAATTTCCTTCGAGCATGCGTACAACGGAAAGCAGAGCTGATTTTCTAGTTTCAGACTATCATAATCCATTTTTTCAAATCACCATTCATGTATTTTCTTCATTTTAACACACAATGGAATTTGATACAACCTATTTCAGCAATTCTACGATTTTCCCTTCAATATCACCCGGAGTTAAGGTTGGGTTGAAACGGGCGACCACATTACCCTGACGGTCAATCAGGAACTTTGTAAAATTCCACTTAATATCGGTTCCCATTGCGTTTTGGCCCAGTTTCTTCAGCTTTTCCAGAAAAGCGGAAGTTTCACTGTTTTCGATTTCTTTGGCCGCTTCCTTTTTCAAAAATGTATAAAGCGGTTCTTCATTCTTGCCGTTCACCTCAATTTTTCCGAATGTTTTGAAGGTGGTGCCGTATTTCAACTGGCAGAACCGAACAATTTCTTCATTCGTGCCAGGGGCCTGATTCAGGAACTGGTTGCAGGGGAAATCCAAAATCTCAAATCCCTGATCCTTATATTTCTTATACAGTCTTTCCAGTTCTTCGTATTGCGGTGTAAAGCCACAACCGGTCGCGGTATTCACAATTAAAAGAACCTTTCCTTTATAATCTGCAAGAGAGACCTCGTTGTTTTGTGCATCCTTTACTTTAAAATCATAAACCGTCATAAGAAAGCTTCCTTTCAATATTATTCTATATTATTGTTTTCAATTAAATTATATACAACTAAATTGTGATTGTCAATAGAATTTAAAAAATTTTTGCCCTCACTTTTCTCGATGGCAGCGGTGGATTTCGACAATTTCCATTAATTTGTTAAGGAAATCGATTAAATTACATGTTATATTAAACGCGTCTCGTAATCACAACCTGCTTTCAACTGAATGGAGGGATTTCGAATGAAAGCGATGATAAAGAAAATAGCTGGAGCGGTCTGCACCGTTGTTCTTGTGGTATCTGTGGGAATGAACGCGTTCGCAGCCGGAATATATACCGTAAAATCAGGCGACAGTCTTTGGAAAATCGCCACCGCGAATGGCCTTACCGTAGCTGAGCTGAAACAGTACAACGCCCTTACGTCCGACACGATTCTTGTGGGGCAAAAGCTTGCTTTGTTCCCGTCCCAAAAATACACGGTGAAAAGCGGCGACTCGCTTTGGCTGATTGCTCAAAAATTTGACACAACTATAAATAAGATTACCAGTGGAAACAACCTTGCGGGCACCACTATTTATCCCGGACAGATTTTGTACATACCACTCCCTTCCATCTCATCCAAACCAACTGCGGTTACGAGCTGGCCTTCCGTTACCTACACGGTAAAGGTGGGCGACACGGTAAGCGCCGTGGCAAAAAAATTTGGCACCACTACCGCAAATATTATGAAATACAATTACATGGATCCCGATGAATGGCTGGATGAAGGTGAGAAAATCGCAATCAATGGATACGCACCGCGGAACTATGCAGTAATGCCTGGCGAAAGTTCCGCCCCGGCACGTGTGGGCAAGTTGGTAGACTGGTACCTAGACGGAAAGTATCTGCTGAAGCGAAACGATGTTTTCCAGATTACCGACGTGCAGACCGGCACGCAGTTCAAGGTAAAAATGCTGGGTGGCGTCAACCACTCCGACGTGGAGCCACTAACGGCAACCGATACTGCGGCCATGAAAAAGCTCTTCTCTTCCTGGCAATGGACGCCGCGTCCGGTCGTCATCTTTCACGAAGGAATTAATTTTGCCGCTTCCCTTTCCGGAATGCCACATTCCTATGACACGATTTCAACCAACAACGTAACCGGGCATTTTGACCTGTACTTGTACCACAGTACCGCGCATAACACGAGCGCCTCTACCGCCTATGAGAAGCAGCACGCTGACTGTGTGCAGAAAGCAGCCGGATTAAAATAACAGAAAATAATATTTAAAATGCCTTCGGGGAGTTTGCCGGTTTTCACACCGACGCAAACTCCCCGATTTTATTACACAAGGAGATTTTCTCTTCATTCGCCCACTCTTTGAAGAAACAGCTTGATATTTTCCTGTTCCTTTGCCCGGTCCGCGTCCAGTCTTCCCATTCGGTCGCAAAAGCCGAGAAGGGCAACTTCCCAGTAATCGGTTTCCCGCTTCATGGCTTCTAAATCCGCAAACGGCAGATTCCCGGTTACAAACAAAACCTGCATATGCCACCGAACCAGTCCCGCAACCGATTGAATCAGTTCGGTGTCATCCGTCAGCTGGGCAAGGAACTCCCTGGCTAATTTAGCACCAACCTTTTCATGGTTGTAAGAAGTGATTTTTCCCCGTCGCATGCGGGTGGTATCCGGCTTCCCAATATCGTGCAAAAGCGCCGCCCAGAGCAGCGCCCGCGGATTTCTGCTTTGGCCCTTTTCCTTCGCCGCTTCGTCCACCACCAACATGGTGTGGTTCCACGCATTGCCCTCTGGGTGGTACTTTTTGGACTGCTCTGTGTTTTTTAAACGAATCAGCATGAAAAACGGCTGTTCCCGAAAAATCGGTTCCTCCGAAACGCGATTGATATATACAGACGGCGTTTCATCCTCCTGCAGATGGGAATCCATCTCCTGAAAAAGGTCAGCTTGGTTCATTGCGGCCGCCCGGAATCAGAATCACGGAGTCCAAATTTTGCGCGTGCACTTTCTGCCTGAGGATCATGCTTAATATTTTTGGACGGAAACTTGGTTTTTCCTTTTGCGTTCTGGGAACGGTTCTGATCTTTTCGCTCCATGATGAATCTCCTCCTTTACCGCTGCGTATTTGGTCCGTAAGATACTTTTTTGGTATTGTGTTCCTGATTTTGATTCTCCGGTTTAACGGACTTTGTCACGGCATTGAACATGGCTTTCTGGCGGATTTCTTCCGCTTTATTTGTTTCGCGGTTTACCGCGTTTGGTTTTGTCATTTTTTTGCTTCCCCTTTCCAAATTCAAAATGAATTGCAAATAGGACCAAATAAAGTGTTTAACCTGCCGTATTTTTTATACTTTACAATCTTTACAAGTAAAATTTTGATTCGTTCGAAGCGGCATAAGGCCTGACAAGACCAGTCGGAAAAAGCAGCTTTATTTTTTGCACGCGAATTATATGAAAAAAACAGAAAAAAATATCATTTGGAACATTTTAACTGAATAATTCGCGGCATGAAATTCAAACTAATTTTTATGTTCCCGTAAAGGATGATGCCATTGATTACACTACTGAAGGGATTGGAATGCTATGCCCCGCGCCATCTGGGCAAACGGGATCTTCTAATCGTTCAGGACAAAATTGCAAAAATAGAGCCGCCGAAAGAGCGGCCCGCAAACCCGCTGATTGACCGTGTGATAGACTGCGAGGGACTTCTTGCATTTCCAGGTTTAATCGACCAGCATGTGCATATTATCGGCGGCGGAGGAGAAGAAGGCTGCATCAGCCGCGTCGGTGAAATGGAACTTGCCAATATTCTTCTGGCCGGGGTAACCACGCTGGTGGGGCTTCTTGGCACGGACGACCGCACCAAGGGGCTGATTTCTCTCCTGGCAAAGGCAAAAGCGCTCCAGCAGCAGGGAATTACCACCTATCTTTACACAGGCAGTTATGCCGTTCCTGCGGTTACCTTCACAAAAGACCTTTGCAACGATTTGTTTCTTATTGATCCGGTGATTGGGACTGGTGAAATCGCCATTTCCGACCATCGTTCCTCCTACCCGGATTTAAACGCGCTGCTGCAGCTTGCACATCAAACGCACGTAGGCGGACTGCTCAGCGGAAAAGCCGGAGTGGTGCATTTCCACGTTGGCGACGGCAAACAGGGTCTTGCACCGCTGGTTCAGCTTCTAGAGCACTCCGACCTTCCGGTGGAAATGTTTGTACCCACCCATGTAAACCGAAACCCCGTGCTTTTTGAAGAAGCAGTTAGCTACTGGAAAAACGGCGGAAATATCGACCTCACATCTGGTGAAACCGCAGGAATTCCGGTACCAACCGCCCTTAAAAAGCTGCTCGACTACCGGGGAAGTTTGGAGCGCGTTACCGTAAGCTCCGATTCAAACGGCAGCATTCCGGGCGGAGGAGTCGGGAAAATCAGCTCTTTATATGAGGATATTCGGAACTGCGTGATTCACAGCTCCATTCCTCCGGGAACAGCCTTCCTGCCGGTGACCGAAAACGTGGCCAAGGTACTGAAGCTTTATCCCCAAAAAGGAACGCTGGCCGAAGGCAGCGATGCCGATCTTTTAATTACCGATAAAAATTACCAGATTAAGAAACTGTTTTGCATGGGAAGATTAATGGTGGACTGCGGTAAAGTATTACAAAATTAATCTTCCGTTCACAAATATACCCATTAAAATAAAAACGCAATCTTGAAAAAACAAAGGAGAAAAAGAATTGTCATCATGATGAATACAGAAGGATATCTGGTGATCATAGGCGGCGCGGAAGATAAAAATGGTGATATCACCATTTTAAAACAGGCGCCGGAAATGCTTGCCGAAGAAGATATTCTAACCGTTCTGACCACCGCCACGGAAGAACCCGAACAGGCAGGCCGGGACTACATCGACGTATTTCAGAAAATTGGAATTCAAAATGTTCGGGTATTAAATATCAATACCAGAGATTCCGCGGCCGACCCGCAGAACTGCGAAACCATTCGCAATTCAAAGTGTATCTTTATGACGGGCGGCGACCAGCTGCGCATTACCAGCATCCTTGGCGGAACACCTGCCTGGGAAGAATTAAAGAACCTCTATCAAAACGGCGGAATCATTATGGGAACCAGCGCGGGCGCTTCCGTTATGAGTGAAACCATGGTGGTGCAGGGAAAAGACAACGAACCCGCCCGAAAATGCACCTTAAAAATGGCGCCCGGGCTCGGACTATTCCCCGGGGTCATCATCGACCAGCATTTTGACCAGCGCGGAAGATTCGGCCGGCTGCTTTGCGGTGTGGCGGAAAACCCGGACGTTCTGGGCATCGGAATTGACGAGGATACTGCGATTAAGCTGTACCCCGACATGCATTTTGAAATTATCGGCTCAAACGCCGTTACCATAATTGACGGCAAAACCATTCAAAGCTCGAATGTATCCGAACTAAACCCGGATGAAATTCTGGCAATTACGGGCGTTACCGTGCATGCACTCCCGCAGGGATACGGCTTTGATTTAAAAAACAGAAAGGTTCTGCGTTTAAAGGATGGAAACTGAACGAATTCAGATCATGGATTTTATCATTTACCATGGACGTAACATTTACAGCCATAGGCCTGT
The DNA here is from genome assembly GCA_012839345.1 of Clostridiales bacterium. Taxonomy (GTDB): domain Bacteria; phylum Bacillota; class Clostridia; order Oscillospirales; family Acutalibacteraceae; genus Caproiciproducens. Next base: position 10,543 of record DUNN01000017.1, read on the forward strand.
AATGAAAATGATTGTAGACATTGGCAAATACGGCGAAATTCCCACAAAGGATATCCCGGGTTTCAACGACATGCTGCTGAACGCCTTCCCCGGCCTGCGAAAAAACGTATGCGGGCTGGGTTATGAGGGTGGCTTTCTGGACCGCCTGAACGAAGGCACCTATCTGGCTCACGTGCTGGAACACACGATTCTGGAAATGCAGTATATGGTCGGCTATGACGTCCGGTACGGGAAAACCAGAACCATTCAGGCCAATAACGTCTATTATTTGGTTTATGAATATGAAAACGAAGTCTGTGGACTGGAGTGCGGAAAAGCCGCAGTCTTTATTCTAAACTGCTTCTTGCACGGCGAAGCCATCAATACCGACTCTTTTCTTTCTTACCTGAAAAAAATATCTATTGACGCCGAGCTTGGGCCGAGCACCTCTGCCATTGTAGATGAAGCCAAAAAACGCGGCATCCCGGTCACACGCATCGGCCACGAAAGCCTGGTGCAGCTGGGGTACGGCCGGCACAGCCGATTGGTGGAGTCGACGCTCACCGATGCAACATCGTGCATTTCGGCCGACATTTCCACCAACAAGCAGCTGACCAAAGCCATTTTAAGCGAACACAACATTCCCGTTCCTTACGGGAAAGTGGTTTACTCGGAAATTTCCGCCGTCATGGTGGCGAACCAAATCGGTATGCCTGTGGTAATAAAGCCTTTTGACGGCAATCAGGGCAAAGGGGTTCACCTCAACTTAAATACGGAGGAAGAAATTAAAGCCGCTTATCAAGAAGCCAGCAAATACAGCAGCGGCATTATTGTGGAAAAATTCGTGACCGGGCGCGACTTTCGTGTGTTGGTGGTGGGCGATTCCGTGAAAGCGGTTGCCGAACGGCAGCCGGCCTCCGTTATTGGGGACGGCGTCCACAGTATCCGAGAGCTGGTTGACCTGGTCAATCAGGACGAGCGGCGAGGCGAATCTCATGAAAAACCGCTGACTAAAATCAAACTGGATGACGCCACCAAAAATGTGCTGCAAAAATACAAAATGGACTTTGATTCCATTCCGGAAAAGGGGCAGCGGGTGGTTCTGCGGGAAAACGGGAACCTGAGCACCGGGGGCATTGCCATTGACTGTACCGATACGATTCATCCAGAAAATGCAGAACTGGCCGTACGCGCCGCAAATGCAGTGGGAATCGACATTGCTGGAATCGACATTGTAACAGAGGATATTTCAAAATCCATTGAGGAAACCGGCGGTGCGATTGTGGAGGTTAACGCCGCGCCCGGTATCCGAATGCACCTGTATCCCTCGGAAGGAAAGCCGCGCAACGTTGCAAAGGATATTGTGGACCTGCTTTTTCCGGATGAGGAAGCCTGCCGCTTCCCCATCGTATCCGTCACAGGCACAAACGGTAAAACCACGACGGTACGGCTGATTCACCATGTGCTGCTGCAAACCGGAATTACTGTGGGCATGACCAGCACCAGCGGAACCTTCATCGGAAAACGGCGTATCTGCAAGGGGGACAACTCCGGCCCTAGAAGTGCAAAAACACTTCTTTCCAATAAGCAGATTGACGCGGCGGTGCTGGAAACGGCCCGCGGCGGAATAGTGCGAGAGGGGCTCGGCTACGACCTGGCCGATGTGGGTGTGATTACCAATATTGCAGAAGACCACCTTGGGCTGGACGGAATTGATACCCTGGAAGATCTTGCCTTTGTAAAATCGCTGGTTGCAGAAGCCGTAAAAAAGGACGGGTACGCCGTATTGAACGCGCGTGACAGCAGCACGCCATATATTTTAAACCGTGTAAAATCCAAAAAGATCCTCTTCGGCATTAAGGAAAGTGACGTCGCCCCGTATCTTGGTCAGGGCTGTGTCGGCGTATTCATAGAAGACGGCTGGATTCAGATCCAAGACGGTGCGCAGCGGACCGGCGTGCTGCGTGTAGATGAAATTCCCATTACGTTTGGCGGGCTGATCGGCTGCAATGTGGAAAACTGCCTTGCCGCCGTTTCCGCTCTGTATGGACTGCATATTCCGGTTGGAATCATCGCCTGCGGCCTGCGCAGCTTTCAGGAAAACGAGGGACGCTTTAATTTATTCCAACTGCGGGGATTCCATGTTATGCTGGACTACGGCCATAATCCCGCAGGGTACCGGCAGGTGCTGGGAACCTGCCGCAAACTGGAGCACCGCCGCTTAATCGGGGTCATCGGAATGCCGGGCGACCGACAGGACAAATCCATCCGGGAAGCCGGAAAGCTCTGTGCCGGAGCGTTCGACCGGATTTATATTAAGGAGGATCAGGACCTTCGCGGCAGAAAACCCGGTGAAGTTGCTGCGCTGTTCCAGGATGCCATTCTTGCAGAAGGATTCCCTCAGCAGCAGGTAGCGGTAATCGAACCCGAGCTGGAAGCGCTGAAAGCGGCAGTAGCCGGCGCGGAAAGCGGGGATTTAATCGTCGTGTTCTATGAACACCTTGACCCGCTCCGCGATTATCTGGAAGCGAGCGGCGCGCATAGCATCCGCTTTGACGCGAAACCAGAACCGGTACAGCACGCAAACGTCATCAATCTATAAATGATCCCTTTTAAAAAATACCTGTGATCCATATGTTGGATCACAGGCATTTCCTAATATGGGCGCATGCCGATTCTTTTCTCCACTTCGGCAATGGGGACAACCAATTCCGCCCAAAAATGACATAATCCCGCTTCCGACGCATATAAATGAACTAATCTTACAGATCGGACGGTGGCATCCTGCTTGGTTCTGATGATTCGACGGAAGCATTTTTACATTATTCTGGCCTGTCTGTTGGTGGCCGTTACCGCAATCCTTTTCTTCGCAAACCGGTCCATACAGGCGGTCGCCACAGCCACATCCCCCGCAAACACCAACTGGGGGCTCGGCTTTGGGGAAAACGGAAAACAGCCGACCGGAAACGCCTCGGCGGATTTTTTAAAGCAGTATAACGCCTATTACGTTGGCTCAGCCGATCAAAAAATAATTTACCTGACGTTTGACGCGGGTTACGAAAACGGTTATACGCCCGCCATTCTGGACGCCTTAAAAAAGCACAATGTGAAAGCCACCTTTTTTGTTGTGGGAAACTACCTGGACACCAACCCAGAACTGATAAAGCGCATGGTCAGTGAGGGCCATATTGTAGGAAACCACACCAACACCCACCCGGATATGTCCAAAATCGCGGATATGGCTTCTTTCCAAAAGGAAATCGAAGCAGTGGAAAGCAAATTTCAGAAAATTACCGGGCAAAGCATGCAGAAATTTTACCGCCCGCCGCAGGGGAAATACAGCGTCAACAACCTGAAGCAAGCGAACGAACTCGGTTACCGCACCATATTCTGGAGCCTTGCCTATGTGGACTGGTATCAGGATAAACAGCCGAGCCGGGACGAGGCGTTTTCCAAGCTGATTCCCCGGATTCACCCCGGTGCCATTGTACTGCTGCACAGCACTTCCAAAACAAACGCGCAGATTCTGGATGAACTGCTGACAAAATGGGAATCCATGGGGTACACATTCGGTACACTTACGCAGCTTTGCGGTACATAAATCATTCATTTCCGTTCCATTCAAACAAAAAGCAGAGGGTGCTGCAAAATGAAGGAAGATTCATTTTGCAGCACCCTCTGTATGGAAAAGTGGCTTTTAACCGCCATCTTCTGGCTTCATTTGGATAAATTCCGTACAAACCAAAAGTGGTTGGTTCGAAAATTAAAAACCGAAACAGCCGGGGTTAATGTCTGGGGTGGTCACGAACCACCAAAACCGCCTGTATCATTGCGGAAAGCACCTGCGCGTTCGTTTGCGGATCGGGATCCCGCGTGGACTGCCCCTCCCGGAGCACTTTATATTTTGCCGGCAGTTTATTTAGCGAAAGGGCGATAATGTCCTTTTTGCAGCGGTCGCACCGGCAGCATTTAAACCGGGACAAAACAGAATCCAGTTTTCCGATCACAATGGATTCCATGGCATTCACCAATACCGTAGACTGCGTGTTCATGGAAGGGACGCCGATTTCCCTGCGGATCATCTGGCGGCGCTGAATGGGCGGATCCTCGGGTTCTGCAGTCTGCTTTTCCGGCTCTGCGGGCTGCTGTGCATTTTCTTCCTCGACCTCATTCTTTGGTTCTTCCCCCGGTTCTTCCTGCTGGGTCAGCTTGTTCTTGACGGCGGACGGCATCAGTTTTTTATACATTAAGTCCTTATCAATTTCTTTTTTCGTCCTCGCCATGCTCATACTCCCTTTGCCAATAATTCATCGATAAATCTTAAATAATCCTTCGATATATTATTTTTCGGCGCGTAATCCAAAATACTTTGCTGAACGGACTGTGCTTCGCTGACCACCACGCTGCTGCGGATGTAAGTGTCGAACAATCGAATGTTCAAATCGTTCGCAATCAGCTCCGCTGTGCCGCGGATTTCCCTACTCAGCAGGGTGCGCGGGTTAAACTTCGTCAACAAAATCCCAGCGATGGATAGCTTGGAGTTACAGTACTTTTTTACCCGCTCCACCGTTTCATACAGCTGCGCAATTCCCTGCAGGCTGAAGATATCGGAAAGCATAGGGACCAGGACATAATCGGACGCAGTAAAAGCGTTAATTGTCAGAATACCAAGATTCGGCGGCGTATCCAATATGATATAATCATACAGGTCCAGAATGGGCTTTATAGCTTCCTGCAACAGATATTCACGCCCGGTGTTGGTAAATTCCAGTTCAATTCCGCTGAGCAAAATGCTGGATATGATAATATCGATGATGTTTGTTTTTTGAATGGCGAACTGGGTTTTCACGTCACCTTTCAGCACGTCATAAATGGACGCGCTTGTTTCGGTATCTGCACCCACGCTGAACCCCAAATTCCCCTGCGGGTCAAGGTCTATGGTCAGTACGCGAAACCCCTTTTTCTTCAAACCAACGGCAAGGCAGCAGGACGTGGTTGTCTTGCCCACTCCTCCCTTTTGGTTCGAAACGGATATAACCTTGCTCATCCCTCTATCTCCTTCACTCCCGGTAAAGAGTAAAATCCACATTACACATTATTTTTTTATTATACTATGGCAATCCCCGTTGCACAAGATTCCCCGTCCCACAGTGTGGGCAAAATTTTGGTGACAGGAAAAGCGAAAGTTGTTGAATCCGAAGGGTAGGAAGAATATAATAGATGAAAAACCACAAAATATTTTTCATTGGAATTAAGATTCTATCACTTGCACCATAATATGGAGAAAGAATGGCAAATTTATGACCAAACCGCAAACATGGAAACCTGAATCCTTCGACCTGATGCAATATTTTTACAGCAGGGTGCATCAACCGCTGATTCATGTTAAAATAGAGCTGGACGGCTGTTTAAACGAAACGCTCCTAAAAAAGAGCGGTACTCTTTACTCTGAACGCCATTCCGCAGCTGGGCTGCCGGTTTGACCACTCTTCTTCCCGGCCCAGGTGGGTAAAACAGGACTTTCCAGTGGACCGCTTTGTAACGGTTGTGTCAGATTTGCAGGATACGGATGCAGCCGCTATGGCCGCACTGGCGGAAACAATTGACCCCGAAGCCGGCCCGCAAATCCGGTTAACGTTGGTACGAAAAACCGAGAAAGATATTCTCTGTGTGGTTGTAAACCATATGATTTGCGACGGGGCGGGATTAAAAGAGTATCTTTATCTACTCGCTTCACTTCATAACCAACTGTACGCACAGCCCGACTATATACCTGTTTTAACAGCCGGACCAAGGAGTGCCCTGACAGTTTTGAAAAGATTAAGCCCGCGTGAAAAGTTGCAGACCCTTTTTACCCGTTATGACCTTTCCCGGCAGCGTGTACAGCCGGTTTATCGGCTGCAGGGCTGCCAAAACCGTCCTATTTTCACACGGATCGTTTTGCAGGAGGAAGAGTTCACTGCCTTGAAGCGTTGGGCAAAGTAACGGGGGTTTACAGTAAACGACGGTATTCTCGTCGCTTATCTCCGCGTACTGCACAGCCGAACCGGAGCCGAAGAAATTACCATTCCATGCCCGGTGGACCTGCGCCGATACCTGCCGAACAACCATTCGTTCGGCATCAGCAACTTAACCAGCAATTATCTCTATACCGTGACGATACGCAGCGGTGATCCGTTTCATGTAACCGCAAAGCAGGTCGCAGAACAAATCAAGCAGCAGAAATCCAGTCTGGCCTGTTTAAAATCGATTCTCATGGCGGAGTTCGCCTTTCATGCAATTCCTTTTCGTATCCTGGAAAAGCAGTTTGACCGGCTGTTTAAAATCCCGGTTTTGTCTTATACCAACTTGGGAATTCTGGACCGCACGCGGCTTTCTTTTGCCGGTTTGCAGATAACGGACGCCTATATGACCGGCGCGGTAAAACAGGTTCCATACTTTCAGATTGCCATCAGCACATTCGGCGGAGCGTGCTCCATCCGCTGCAACCTATACGGTACCCCCGGCGATAAAGAGGAAATAGGACGTTTCCTGTCCGATGTGCATTTTGAACTTTCTTCAAAACCCTAAAAAGACCTTATTCCTACGAATGCCCGTACAGAAAGAATAGGAGAGATACATATGAAAGCGCTGATTTTATATTTCAGCGGAACTGGAAATACGAGATTTATCGCAAAACAGATTGCGGCTGACCTGGAAGAGTTGCAATGTGAAACCATGCTCTATTCTATAGAAGATGCCCCCAAGATTGAACCGGATTCCTATGACCTGTTGGTGCTTGGGAGCCCAAAATATTTCGAATATCCTGTTTTCTTTTTCCTCGATTATTTGAAAGAGAACCTTCCCTGCAGTTCCAAACCGGTTCCTACCATGATGTACTGCACTCAGGCCAGCCCTTTGATGACGGATTTTACAAAAGTCAAAAAAATGCTGGCTGCGAAAAACCACAATTTAATCATCGGAAAAAGCCTTCCGGTAGCAAACAACTTCCTGATTTTCAAGAGCTTTGAAAAAACCACTCCGGAGAAGCGGAAGACCAACCTGGAAGCAGCGCTTGCAGAGTGCCGGCAGCTATCCGAAAAATTAGTAAAAGGCACGCCCAGCGAAGAAAACATTGGAAAAGCCCTTGCGGTGGCCGATCGAGCCGTGGCGGTCCTATGCAACAAACTGTTTCCGGTTTTCGCCATGAAATACGGTGCCGGGGAAAGCTGCATCGGCTGCGGTCTTTGCGCAAAAAAATGTCCGAAGAACAACATTAAAATGGCAAACGGACGGCCGGAATTCGGGAAAAGCTGCATTTTCTGCACCCGATGCGTTAATAACTGTCCGGTTCATGCCATTACCTATCATAATCAAACCTGCGAACAATATCATATGATTGAAAAAATTTAACGGGAGGCTCTTTCCATGGAATTTGCACTGATTCTGCATGAAGATGTTCCCAGCACACTGATTTCCCTGCTGAAACAAGTCCTTGGCACCTCAAAATCTTTTCCTCTGGACCAGTTTGATGGAAATTTTCAGTCCTGCGCCTATGCGGTTGTATTGGTCCGGCCCCGAAACGGGACGGTGCGCCTCGAAACAGCCGAATGGATTAATCAATATGCAGAGCCGCTTGGGGCGTGCAAAACCGGGTTGATCTGCCTGGAAGGAAACAACTTTGGCGCACGGGAAACTCTTTTCGCAGCGTCGGAGCAATGGAAAAATCTGTTCTGCTTTTACGACAGCATTCAACTGCCCGGGAATCTGAACGAAAAGCGAATCCCCGGGAAGCTGGCCCAGCGCCTGATTCAATGGAAGCGAATGCTGAAAGACGGCAGCGACATGCCGGAAACCGATCTTATGAAGCAGGTGGAGGCCATTTTGCGGGCCCACAATACCTGCACGCTTTGTACCGGATTTGGCGGCCATGTACGCGCCACCCCGCTGGAATACATTTATGCCGGAGGTTCCCTGTACTTTTTGACGGAGGGCGGGGAGAAACTGGCCAATATCGCGGTGAACCCGCATGTTTCCATCGCGGTATACAAGGAATTCACCGGGATGGGGGAACTGGAAAGCGTTCAAATCGAAGGAACCGCCAAGCTGGTAGAAGCCTTTTCCCCCGAGTATGTAGACGTAATTACTCAAAAAGGCTACTCGGAAGCGAACTTGAAGGCGATGCCGTTAACTTTAAATATGCTGAAGGTGGAACCAACTCGCTTTGAAATTCTGAAATCGGATTTGAGAAAATCCGGCCACAACACCAAGCAGACATTCCAGAAGCCCATATAATCGGAACTGTTTTGACTTATTAAATTAAGTTTTTCCGGATAACGAACCAAACAGTATATAAAGAACGTATTTCATGAATAAATCATTTTCAGGATAACTTTTCATGCTTTTCGGATATAGCCTTTAATATCATTTTTCTAAACAAGAAGGCAAAGGCGCCGAAGTCCACCTTACATGGCGGATTCCGGCGCCCTTTTGGTTTTACAGGCCAAACCTTTTTTAAAGCATAACATTTTGGAAAGGCGCTGTGTCATGGGAATGACACAGCGCCTCTTCACATTGGTAGTCACGGATTTATGCAATAGAGAAAAAGAAAGAAAAATTCGAACATAAATTAGAATGCAACGTCTTCCCCGTAATATGCGCAGGTAAGAACCTTCAGCATATTTTCGGCGTCGATCGCTCTCGGGTTGGAGCCAGTGCAAGGATCCAGCACTGCATTTTCAGCGATTTCTTTGCTGTGTGCTTTAAAGTCTTCCTCGCTGACACCGTTTTCTTTGTAGGACTGCTTGATACCCAGCTTCTTATTCAGCTCACGAACCATTTCTACAAGAGAATTGGTCAGCTGCTGATCGGTTACGCCCGACAGGCCGATGGCTCTTGCAATCTCTGCATAGCGCGCCATGCAGGCCTTGGAGTTGTACTGGATGACATTCGGCAGCAGAATTGCGTTGCAGCAGCCGTGCGGAATATGGAACATCGCCCCGGTCTTATGTGCAAGGCTGTGCGCAATGCCAAGAAGCGCATTGGAGAACGCCATACCGGCAAGGCACTGGGCAATGTGCATTTTGCCGCGCGCTTCCACATCGCCGTTGTAAGAAGCAACAAGGTTACCATAAATATCGGAAATCGCCTTAATGGCAAGGGCGTCCGAAAAATCGGAACGGGCGGAAGCAACATAGGCTTCGATTGCATGGGTCAAAGCATCCATACCGGTATGGGCGGTCAGGACTTTCGGCATAGTAAGCGGAATATCCGTGTCCAGAACAGCGATATCCGGGGTAATTTCAAAATCGGCAAGAGGATATTTAATATTGGTGGAATAGTCAGTAATAACAGAGAACGCTGTCACTTCGGAAGCAGTTCCGCTGGTGGAAGGAACCGCTACAAAAATAGCCTTGGTTCTGAGTTTCGGCATTGTGAAAGGATTTTTAATGTCGTCAAAAGTCTTATCCGGATACTCGTAGAAGACCCACATGGCTTTTGCAGCATCCATTGGGGAACCACCGCCAATGGCAACAATCACATCCGGCTGGAATTCGCGCATGGCTTTCGCGCCGTCAAACACCCTCTCAATAGAAGGATCCGGTTCTACTCCATCATAAATGCGGGTTTCCAGTCCGGCATCCTTTAATACATCTTCCAATTTTTTCAGGAAACCGGTTCTTTTCATGGACTGGCCGCCAGTAACGATGAAAGCCTTTTTATAGCCCTTCAGGTTTTTCAGTTCACTGATGGCGTTCGGTCCATAATAAATATCGCGGGGTAATGTAAAACGTGCCATAACTTTTCCTCCAATTTCTTTCAGTTTTTCGTTAAAGATATAACAATCTTTGTTTATATATTAACATTCACTGACTATTTTTTCAAGCCCTTTCTTTCATAAATTTTATTCTGAAATACTGCTCAAAATGAAAGGAAAATCGGTGAAAAAATTATTTGTATGGGCTACACCGAAACCGATCCCGAGCCGCCTTAAGAAAGCACCTGTTCCGCGCAGCGGATGCCGTCTACTGCGGCGGAAATAATCCCCCCGGCGTAACCTGCTCCCTCGCCGCATGGATAAAGTCCGGTCACCCCGACCGATTCACAGGTTGTCCCACGTAAAATGCGCACTGGGGACGAACTTCTGGTTTCCACGCCGGTTAAAAGAGCATCCGGGTAAGAAAACCCGCGCAGACGCGCGTTCATCATTACAATTCCCTGCCGCATGGAATCGGCAATTTCCTGCGGGAGGCAGTCGTCCAGATTACAGGGTGTAACGCCGGGCAGATAGGTGGGAGTGACCTCCCCAATGGATTTAGAGGCTCGGCGCTTTAAAAAGTCCTCCACTCGTTGTACCGGGGCAAAATAATTTTCCCCGCCCAGACGGAACGCACTTTCTTCCAACCGGCGCTGCAGCACGACCCCTGCCAAAACATCCTCGCTGCCAAAGTCCTCCGGGCCGACTCCAACTAAAAGGGCAGAGTTGGCATTCTGCCCGTCGCGGGCAAAATTGCTCATTCCATTGGTGACAAGCCGTCCCGGCTCACTTGCCGCCGCCACCACACTGCCGCCCGGGCACATGCAGAAGGTATAAACGCCTCTCCCGTTGGGCAGGTGAACGGCCAGCTTGTAATCCGCCGCGCCAAGGGCGGGATGCCCGGCGAATTTCCCGTACTGTGAAACATCAATCAGCTTTTGCGGGTGTTCTATGCGGGCACCGACCGAAAATGCCTTTTGCTCCATGGGAATCTTCAGCGAACGAAGCAGCTCAAACGTGTCGCGTGCGCTGTGCCCGATTGCCAGAATCACATGCTGCGATTCCACACGGTATGAAGAGGCATTTCCGGATTTTACCTCGACCCCGGTAATTTTCCCATCGGTAATGAGGAGGTTCTGCACCGTTGTGTTAAAATGCACCTCGCCGCCAAGGAAAATAATCTTTTCCCGAATATTCTTTACCGTGGAAGGCAGTTTATCCGTGCCGATATGAGGTTTCGCCATATACAGGATTTCTTCCGGAGCCCCGGCGGCTACGAACTCTTCCAGCACTTTTCTGGAACGTGAATCTTTCGTTCCCGTATTCAACTTTCCGTCGGAAAAGGTTCCGGCTCCCCCTTCGCCAAACTGTACGTTGCAGTTCGGATTCAGCTTTCCGGTGCGCCAGAAAGTGGAAACCTCTTCCTGGCGCTTTTCCACCGCGCTTCCCCGCTCAAAAACAATCGGCCGCTGCCCCGCCTGTGCAAGAATCAGCGCGGCAAACAAACCGGCCGGGCCAAACCCGACCACCACCGGACGGGCGGGCAGTTTTTTCCCCGCGGGAAGTTCGTAATGATACGGCTGTACGGCAGTAATCTTTTTATCCTGCGGACGGTTGTTCCGGTCACATTCCGCATCCACCGTGCAGATAAAATGGACGTCCTCTTTTTTACGGGCGTCCACCGACTTTTTATAAAGCTTCAGGGAACGGATGGATTCCGGCGGAACTTTCAGCCGTTTCGCCGCAAGGGCGAGCAGGTCTTCCTGCGTACCATCCAAAGGCAGACTAATTTCAGTAATGCGATAAATCAAACAAATAACCGTCCTTTCAACGCTCGTAACAAACAACCATTTTCCTTTTAAGCCAATTGCTCTATTTCCGCCGTTTTTGATTCCCTGTTTCTCTTCGCGGGCTGGACTTTTTGGGTTTTCCCAAGCCCTTTTCCCCTTCGCTTTCCGCCTTAGCGGCCGAGCGGCCCGCCGCCAGGCCGGTGCTCCATGCCCAGTGAAGGTTAAATCCGCCGCAGTCTCCATCAATATTTAGAATTTCACCCGCAAGATACAGCCCCGGGCAGCACCTGGACTGCAGGTTCGAATCCACTTCGTCCAGCGGGATTCCTCCCGCGGTCACCTGAGCATCTTTCCAGTCCAGCGTACCGGTAACCGGAAAGCGAAACCGTTTGACCGTGCGCGCCACTTCTTCCAGCTGATGCTCATCCAATTCTCCAACCGTTTTCGGCACATGCGGCAAAGCTGCCTTTACAACCTCCGGCGCAACCAGTTTATTTAAAAATCCACTGCACAGTTCCAACGCCGGCAGCTCCTCAATCTCGCTTCGCTGCTTTAAAAATTCCACAATGCGTTCCAACGGATATTCCGGCATAAGGTCGAGCGACAGTTCTAATTTCTGTCTGCCGTATCGCTCCCCGACCATTCGGGACAATTCAAAAATGCAGATGCCGGACAACCCACGTTCGGTAAACTGGACTTCCCCGGAGGATTCCGCAATAAGCTTTCCATCCGCATAGAGCGAAGCCCTGGCGGGGCTGCGCGCACCTTTCAGCGGTTTGGCCCGGCGCGGCTCCGTGGTAACCTGAACCAGCGAAGGAATTAGTTTAGTGCAGTTGTGCCCCAGTTCCTTCAGAATTTGATAACCGCTTCCGTTCGCCCCAAGCTGTGGATAGGCCATTCCTCCTGTGGCAACGATGACTTTGGCGGCGGTGACGGATTCCGTTTCCCGAAACAGTTCAAAACCCTGTGCTGTTTTTTTCAAGCGGGTCACCGGAAAATCACAAATAGTTTCAACCTGAAAGTGCTCCAGCTGACGACGAAGCACGTCCAAAACTGCGGAAGCTTGTAAATTATAAGGATAAACCCGGCCCTCGTCCTGTTCCCGGCAGACCAAACCGATCGATTGAAAAAATGATATTATTTTTTCTGGCGGGTAATGCGAAAGGAAATCCGGTAAAAAAGAGGTATCCCCGTGATAATGTATCGGGTCGATTCCGGAATTAGTCAGATTGCAGCGTCCGTTTCCGGTCGCGAGAATCTTTTTGCCCACACGTGAATTTGCTTCCAATACGACGATACGAGCATGTTTGTGCCTTTTTATATATTCTTCGGCCGCAGCCACGGCTGCCGTAAGTCCGGCAGCTCCCCCGCCGACGACCGCGAGATCATACCTATTCTGAATGAAAAGCCCTCCCTTCCCGTATCCGCTGAACAATCAGCAGGTATGCGGATGATTCTTTCCAGAAGTATAGTATAGACGATCTAAACGGGAAAAGGCAAGCAAATCCATAAATATATGGCTTTCAGCACAAAAAGAGCCGGCGGAACAATCGCTCCGACGGCTCTTTATTTGGAAGAAAATGAAATGGATTTGGGATTCTCTATTAGGAATAATTATAACATGGAGAAAATTACGATATCAAAATCAGGAAGCTTAGTCAAAATATCTCTTCAAAAGGCCCTGGAAACCGCTGCCATGGCGTGCTTCGTCCTTCGCCATTTCATGCACGGTATCGTGGATGGCATCGTAGTTCAGTTCCTTAGCGCGTTTCGCAAGCGCAAGTTTTCCGGAGCATGCACCGGATTCGGCTTCTACACGAAGCTGCAGGTTCTTCTTAGTGCTGTTTGTTACGACTTCGCCGAGCAGCTCTGCAAAACGGGATGCATGGTCGGCTTCTTCATAAGCATACTTGCGGAATGCGGCCGCAATTTCCGGGTAGCCTTCACGGTCAGCCTGACGAGCCATAGCTATGTACATACCAACTTCGCAGCACTCGCCGTTAAAATTGGCAACCAATCCGTCGTAAACTTCTTTATCAATGCCCTTTGCCACACCGATTTCATGCTGGCAGGCGAACGAAACGCCCTCAGTCTGTTCTACGAATTTTTCTTTCGGGGCTTTGCACTGCGGGCAAAACTCAGGAGCTTCTTCTCCTTCATAAACATAACCACATACAGAACATACAAATTTTTTCATTTTAAACAGCCTCCATTATAATAATAAAATGTGATTAAGAGTAAGGCTTTCGCCTTATGAGCAAAGATCAATTTTTGATTTGCTGCTTTTCGATGCACTGGGTGCATAGTCCGTGAAAAACGACATCACAGGAATCGACTTCCAGATGATACGTTTCGGAAACCAGCGTCGCGGAATTTTCCCGCACATACTCGCCCGGAACATCCAGTACCGCACCGCAACCGGAACAGATAAAGTGGGTGTGTGGATGCGTATTTCCGTCATAACGTTCCTGTCCGTTGACTACGCCTACGCTGATAATCGCTCCGCTCTGCTTAAACTGGGCTAGATTTCGGTATACTGTTCCCAAGCTTAAATCCGGATATTCCGGTTTCAGTTTTTGGTAAACCCATTCAGCAGTAGGATGTATGGTTGTACTGCGCAGCGCGTTGAGAATGGCTTCTCGTTTTCTACTGAAATTTTGCTTCTTTTCCATCGCTTCACCTTGATAATAGGAATTATTATTGTTCCTGTTGCTGATATAATAATAGCACTCATTCTCATTTTTGTAAATACCTTTTTTAAAAAAAGTTAAAAATCTTCCAGTTGGATCTAAAATTTCCGCGATGCTATCGGTAATCCATGACACCACCGGGGGTTCTCACTAAACGGGCAAGCCCTGTCTATACTGGTAACACTTCAAGTTGCTCGGGGTTTACTTACACTTGAACAATTCTTCTCATCCCCTTGCCCCCTTCCTAACAATGTCTTTCTTGTTTCATGGAAGCAACCTATCTTTGCTTCGAAACCGTAGCAGAAGAGTTGTGGGAAGGTTCAAAAGCCTTTTTGAACCTTCCGGCATAACCGGGAATTTTAAATAAAAAAATGGAGTGCCGCAAAATGAACGTTCGCTCATTTTACGGCACTCCCTGATGGAACCGCTTCTATGAACAGCCCACTGGCGATTTCCGGCTGCACCCATATGGCTATCTTCTGCGCAATCGTGTACTTTTTGAAAACGCGCCTGTAAAATATCACCTTCCCCGCACTTCTTTAATTGACATTCGAATTGACCTGGTTAATCAATTTGGACAGCATTTCATGGGTAACCAAGCCGTTGCTAAAGCTGATGGCCGTGCGAAGCGGTAGGTCACGGATTCCCGTCGGATCCTCCAGATTTGGGAAAATCCGTTTTAAGGTCCCCAGAATCTCCTCGGAAGGATGGCAAGCAAGGAACTCACCCAATGTGGAATTCACCGTCAGCGGACGCCGCGCCTTCGAAGCTGATTTGATTCGTACGGTTGTGCTCAGTTCGATGTCGCGCGAGGATTTTCCAATTAGAATTTCATATGTACCATCCTGAACACACCAATCCTGAAGTTCTTCACTGTAATAAGCAAATGCCCTTCGGTCAAGCTGGAACCCGACGATTTTTGCTTCCCCGGGATTCAATTCTATTTTTTCAAACCCTTTCAGTTCCTTTACCGGGCGGATGACCGCGGACTGATGGTCCTTGACGTAAAGCTGGACAATCTCCTTTCCCGCGCGTTTTCCGGTGTTCCGGACTTTCAGCGTAACACTAAGCGATCCGTTTTCATTGATTTCGCTGTGGTTAACCTCTAAATCGCTGTATTGGAACGTGGTGTAGCTTAATCCGTAGCCAAACGGGAACTGCACCGGTATGCCCTTCTTTTCATAATACCGGTAACCGACAAAAATACCCTCCCGGTATTCCACGGTGTCGCCTTCCCCGGAATAGAACAAATACGACGGGTTGTCGCTGAGTTTGACCGGAATCGTTTCCGCCAGCTTTCCGCAGGGATTGCTGAACCCAAACAGTACATCCACTGCCGCAGCACCGACCGCTTCGCCGCCGAGGTACAGCTCCAGCAAACCTTTCACCTCATTGACCCACGGCATTTCCACAGGCGCACCGTTGTGCAGAACGACCACCGTGTTCGGCTGCACCTTGGCGACTTCATGAATCAGGCGGTTCTGGCATTCGGGAAGCTTCATGTCCTTTCGGTCAAAGCCCTCGCTTTCAATGTACTCCGGAAGCCCTGCGAAAATAACCGCTACCTTTGCCTGCGCCGCGGCGCGCACCGCTTCCTGCAGCAAGGCCTCATCCTGCTGGTCATCGTCGATGGAAAAGCCAGGCGCATACGTCACCTCAGTTACTTGCTGAACCGCTTCCATGGCGCTTGTGACGCGGTAAGCATTAATATGGGAGCTTCCGCCGCCCTGATACCGGGGAGTTTCCGCAAATTTTCCGATAAAAGCAATTTTATCCTGTCGGTTCAGTGGAAGAATTTCATCCTCATTTTTCAGCAGAACCATGCTTTCGCATTCCACCTGACGGGCAAATTCGTGGTCAGCGTCCCAGTCATGGCAGTGATCTTCCGGCACCTGCACAAGATGACGGTCCGCCAGTTCCAAAACATTTTCCACCGCTTGGTCCAAGTCGCTTTCCTTTAAAACACCGCTGCGAACCGCCCGTACAATTTCCGAGTCGTTAACGCCGCCGCTAGACGGCATTTCAAGGTCAAGACCCGCCGCAACGCCTTTCACGCGGTCGTTAACAGCGCCCCAGTCACTCATGACCAGCCCTTTAAACCCCCATTCCTTGCGCAAAATATCGGTTAGCAGCTTTTTGTTTTCGCTGGCATATTCGCCGTTAATTCGGTTATAGGAACACATGACCGTCCACGGTTTTGCTTTTTTGACCGCCAATTCAAACGCGGTAAGGTATATCTCGCGCAGAGTCCGCTCATCCACCTCTGCGCTTACAGTCATCCGGCGCTCCTCCTGATTATTTGCGCAGAAATGCTTGATGGAAGTCCCCACCTTTTGGCTTTGGACTCCCTGAATGTAAGCGGCCGCCAGTTCGCCGGCCAGCAGTGGGTCTTCCGAAAAATACTCAAAATTGCGTCCGCAAAGCGGAGTTCGCTTAATATTGACGGCGGGTCCCAGTATCACAGAAACCCCCTGCGAACGGCATTCGCTACCAAGAACCTCACCTAATTCAAAAAGAAGATGCCGGTCAAAAGAACACGCGGTTGCACAGGCGGATGGAAAGCATACCGCCGGGTAGCTTTTATTGTGATCCTTCGGATCTTCTTGCCGCAGACCATGAGGACCGTCGGAAACCGTTACCGCGGGGATTCCCAGGCGCTTAACCTCTTTTGTATGCCAAAAATCCGCACCCGAACACAAAGACGCTTTTTCTTCCAAAGTCAGCTGAGACAGAATCTCTTTCTTCTTTTGTTCATTCATCGTATCAACCTCATTTCTGCATACTTTTTCGGCCATTCCATTCAGATGCAGATGGGTGGTGTTTATGCTCCTCCTCCCCCCGCGAAATGGTGGGGAACACCTTCATATTCTGCACTCCGAATCGAAAACGCTGTAAATTTATTATGATGGATTTTTTCTAATTGTAAATATACAAAATTTATATTTTTCTTTCCTGAAATTTGGCAACAATATGTTTGAAATAATTATAAAACTTGCTACAATAAAAGCGTTGTCTCACGCACCTACCTTTGTGCGGTAAACCTACTTGAAAACGAGGATTGTAAATGATTCAGATCAATAGAAACATGATTAAAAAACAGTTAAAGGACTATGCTCTAATTACCGTCAGCACATTTCTCATTATGATTGGCGTGTACTTTTTTAAGTTTCCGAACAATTTTACATTTGGCGGCGTTACCGGTCTTTCCGTCGTGCTGGGAAAAGTGACACCCTTTTCTCCAAGCATCATCAACCTGATTGTAAACTGTCTTCTCCTGGTTTTAGGTTTTATTTTTCTCGGCAGCGATTTTGCGCTCAAAACCGTATATTCCAGCGTGCTCCTGTCCCTTGGGCTGCCGGTTTTTGACTACATCTATCCCCTGCAGCATCCGCTAACCAACCAACCGATGCTGGAATTGATATTTGCTGTTGCACTGCCGGCTTTTGGTTCCGCTGTTCTGTTTAATATTGGCGCTTCCAGCGGCGGTACCGATATTATCGCTTTGATTCTTAAAAAATACACCAGCGTCGATATTGGGCGTGCGGTGCTTCTCAGCGATATTCTGGTGACTGCGTCGGCGTGCCTGGTGTTCGATATTCAAACGGTCCTGTTTTCTTTTCTGGGCCTGCTGACAAAATCTCTCGTGATTGACAACGTGATTGAAAGCATTAACCTTGCAAAATACTTCAACATTATTTGCTCGGAACCAGAAGTGATTTGTGATTTTATCGTTCACAAGCTGAACCGCGGCGCAACGATTTTTGAGGCGAAAGGTGCCTATTCCCATCGTCATAAATACGTCGTCATGACTGCCCTGCGCAGACCCCAGGCGGTTCTGCTCCGGCAGTTTGTAAAAAAAGTGGAGCCGGATGCTTTTATCCTGATTACAAACACCAGTGAGATTATCGGAAAAGGATTTCACGAATAAGCCGGAAAAAGGAGCTCGCGATGGAAACCGCGAACTCCTTTTCATTTTATAATGTGAATATCTATTTTTTCATATACCGACTCTCTTCGAAAATCCTTGTAAAGGAGGGATAGAACCAGCCGCTTCGCGCCATGCAAAGCGGCCGGAAATCCCGATGAAAGAGAGTAGCATACGGCGTACTCATGTGGAATTTCAATGGTATCGCTTACGGGGCTGACATCAGCCTTTTACGCCACCCAGCGCAACACCACGCACAATATATTTCGAAAGAATCAAGTATATGATAATCACCGGTACGATTGCAATTGTAATCAGCATATAAACCTGACCCATATCAAATCTAAGAAAGTCTGCGCTGCGCAGTTGGGCAATTAAAATCGGTAAAGTTTTCTTTTTCGCCGAATTAATCAACAGAGCAGGAACGAAATAGTTATTCCACGCGGTAACAAAAGTGAAAATCGCTTGAACAGCAAGTGCCGGTTTTAAAATCGGTATAACAATGCTATTAAAAGTGTGGAACTCTCCACTTCCGTCAATTCGGGCTGCTTCCACGATTTCCATTTGCATATTGCTGTCCAAATATTGCTTCATGAAAAAGACAACGACAGGAGCTGCAATGGATGGTAAAAATAGAGGAATCAGAGAATTCATCAACCCAATTTTCTGCATTTCCGTCACGAAGCCTACCGCCGAAATTTGAGTAGGCATCGTCATAATTAAAAGGATTAAGGTAAAAGCAACCTTTTTAAACTTAAAATCATATGCGAAAATACCATAAGCACACATAGCGGAAAAATAAATAGCCAAAACCGCACTACATGCGGATACAATCAGACTGTTGCAAATACCCGAAAGTACTGGAATATTGGCATTTAAGAGCAAGTTATTAAAATTGGTCATAAAAGATGCTCCGGGTAAAGGTAAAAATCCTTGCTGAATCTGAAAATTATTATGTGTCGAATTAATCAACAACATATAAAAGAAAAACAAACATAAAAAGCAAAGGATTGCTAAAACAATATAGCAACCAAGACGTGCCAGAGAAAACTTGCGTTTATTATATTCTTTTTTACTTATCGGCTGCGCAGAGGAAATCTTCGATGTATCATTAACCATTTACTTTTCCCCTCCTTTTCTGAGCGGGCGAATCAAAACTACTCTTTTTCGTAAATGAATTATATACGATCAAACTCAGTATTGCGCACAAAATAAACAAAACATTGGATATTGCACCGGCCATGCCGTAGTTTTTGCTGTACATATGATTATTCACAAACATAATCATTGTCATGGTTGTACGATCTGGATTGCCAACGCCGTTTGTAAGAATCTGGGGTACATCAAACATCTGTAATCCGCCAATCATGGATGTAATCAGAACGTATGCCATAATCGGACGAATCAGCGGCATTGTAATCATCCAAAAAGACTGATTAGAAGACGCACCATCAATTTCCGCCGCTTCATAAAGCGATGGATCTATTCCCATAATTGCTGCCATCAGTAAAATTGTGGTATTCCCAAACCACATGAGAAAATTCATAAAAGCAATAAGCCCTCTGGTTCCGCTTACAGACGCTAAAAAGTTAAATTGCGAACTGACAATGCCCATGGATACCAGTATATTCTTGGCAGGACCGTTATCCGTAAAGAGCGTATAAAACAGCATAGAAAACGCAGCTGCCATAATCAAATTTGGCATATAGATAATCGTTTTAAAAAAGCCCTGGCAACGGAGGTTCAGACGTGTATTTGTAAACCATGCCGCCAATAAAAGCGAAATGACGATCTGAGGGACAAACCCGATTAGCCAGATAATGACAGTATTTCCGAAGTATTTTGGAAGATCAGTACTGAACAGGCTGATATAGTTTTCAAATCCAATAAAAATTGGACCGACAATTTTCAAACCAGACCGGAAATATTTAAAGAAGCTGTAATAAATCGTAGAGCATAGTGGTATAAACTGAAAAATCAGGAAAACAAGAAAAAACGGAGCAATAAAAAGATATCCCCATTTTGTGTAACGGATTCTTTTTGTATTGCGCACGGTTTGATTTTGAGTTTTCAACGCGAACCCCTCTCTTCCAAAATCATGCGACCACGGCTTGGGTATCATCCCTTACCGCGGCCGCATAAATTAAATATCGTTTTTTATGAAGGCCATTTTACTTCCGTCAATTCAGGATAAGTTTCTTTTATTGCTTTTTCGAAGTTTGCCTTTGCTTTTGCAAGATCAATGCTACCGTCAAAGTAATCATTCATCGCCTGAGTAAATTTCTCAGTGCAACCCTGATCGTACGGACCGCAATTCTTCATGTCGATCTTATCGGCAACATCAGCAAAGAGCTTAATGTGATTCTGTCCGCCGAGGAACGCAGATTTATAATCGCTGTTTGCAATTTCATTCATGGCAGACTTATTGTTTGTGTAGTCCTGAGTATCTATTGTAATCTTCTTCATAATTTCTTTGTTGCAAGTAAGGGCCTGCATAACCTTTTTGATTGTGCCAATGTTGTCGGAGCCTTTGCAGCCGCAAATCCAAGAGCCGCCCCAATAGTAGCTCTGCGGGCCCTGGCAGACTGCCCAGTCGCCGTAAATACCATTGCCAACTTCTTCTTTGCCGCCTTCACTGGTCGGCTTTGCAAGGGAGTTGCCCAACAATGTGAAGTTAATGCCCCAGGTAGAATAGAAGAATCCAAATACTTTGCTCTTCGGGCCTTGGTCAGCAGTCCAAGCAGGATCTGTGAACTGACCGCGAACTTTGTGCGTATAGCCCTTCTGGGTAAAGGTCTTTTGCTGATCAACCCATCTCATAACATTGGGGTCAACCGTAACCGTAGTGCCATCTACCCAAGGCTGCGAGATATTGTTGGCAAATACGCGGTAATCGTCTTCATAGGAAGAAAGCATCAGTAATCCTGCTTTCTTTACCTTTTCTGCAACTTGATCAAATTTATCCCAGCTGGAGAGCTGCTCTTGTACCTTTTCCGGATCATCCGTACCGAGGACCTGCTTTGCAAAGGAGCGGCGGTATGCATACACACCAGGGGTTGCCTGCCAGGAAGTAGCCTTGATGGCTCCGGTCGACTTGTCGGTTACAAGGTCCTGTGTATACTTGTACTGATCGGCTAAATCTGAATCCGTTAAACCGATATCCTTTTTAATATCCAAAGTATAGTCGCTGTTGCAATACTTCAAAGCATAATCCGCTTCAACCAGGAAAATATCGATTTTGTCATCCGCAGCGGCAGATTCCTGATTCTGCAGCGCCGCATCCAGCTTATTCTGATAGTTGTTGTTTTCATTCGGGTTGATGGTCCATTTTACAATAGTGCCGTCATTCAGGGTTGTGGTGGATTTGTCTTTTGCTACTTCCTTAACATCCGGATAATAAGCATTGAATCTGCTTTGGAACTCGTCGTTCCAGCACCAAATGTTAAGAACTTTGCCTTCCGGCTCCGCCTGAGAACTGGCCGCTTCACTGGAAGCTTCCTGAGAACTGGCCGGCGCGGAAGATGCTGCAGACTGGTTCGCGTTGCTCTGACATCCTGTTGCCGTAGCCATGATGCCTGTCATCATGGCGAGGGCCATTACCATCGAGGTAATTCTTCTTGCCTTTTTCATTCTTGGTAAATCCTCCTTTAATTTGACGGACTATCCGCCAAAATATATCAGCATGGCAGTAAAACTGCCACTACCTACCCAAGTTCCGGAATAACTCTGCCAACGGACTGCCCTTCAATCAACTGCCCCATTACCGTCACATTTTCCGTAATCGTTGTAAGTGGGCTTTCAATCTGGGAAATTAGGCGGCGCGCCGCTTCGCGCCCCAGCATTTCGGTGTCCTGCTTTATGGTGGTAAGCCTGGGCTTAATGACCTGTGAAAGCGAGATTCCGTCGTAACCGGCAATGGAAATATCCTCCGGGATTCTCAACCCAGCCGCTTCAATCGCTTCAATTCCACCAAGTGCAGCGTAGTCGTCCGGCATCACAATGCAGGTTGGTGGAACAGGAAGCTTTAAAAGCGTATTGACACACTGCTTTGTTGCATTCGGGTCATGGAACGCTCCCCGTACCAAATATTCCGGCGGTGTTTCAATTCCCAAATCCATCAGCGTTTTGCAGAAACTGGTAACACGCTGTTCGGATACACTTGATTTTTCCCCGTACACATAGGCGATTCTGCGATGGCCCATCCGATATATGTACTGCACAAGATCGTGCATCCCTTGCACGTTCGCCGAGTTGATGCTGGTGTGATTATTGAAAATATGATCGATTGTCACCACCGGGAGGCTGCTGTTCACCAGCTCCGTCACCTCTGGCTGCTGAAAATCGATGCACGCAATGCACACACCGTCAAAATTACGGTAACGGCAATGTTCCAGAAAGGTCATCGGCCGGTTGCCGATATTGATATTATGATTAATGAAAGTAATGTCATAAAAATGTTTTTCCGCTTCCACTTTGAAGCTGTCCAGCACCGCTGCGAAATAGTCGTGCTTCAAACCGCTCTGCGCGTCATCGACAAACAGAACCCCTATATTATAGGTACGGTTTGTTTTCAATGCCCTCGCAATCGAGTTTGGAAAATATCCGCATTGCTCCGCCGTTTCAAGCACACGCTGGCGCGTTTCTTTACTAACATCGCTGTAGCTGTTCAGCGCCTTGCTGACGGTTGAAACGGACAGCCCGCACAGCTGTGCGATTTCTTTAATATTTGCCACTGGGTCATCCCTCATTTGAACTCTAAATCGTTTTCGCGCCATTAGTATAATATTATTTTGACAATTTTGCAATAGTTTTTTTAAATAAAATATATAGTTTTCCTGTTTTAAACGAATATATTCATCCAGTTTTATTAAATATGCCAATTTTTATTCTTTTATATATATTATAATCGAAAACATTTTCGATTTGTATTCCTGAACGAACGTGCTTTCTGGCTTTCCAAACCAAAAGAAGCTCTAGATTGCAGCGTATAGAGAAAAGGTAACGATATTTCCATTCATCGTTTGTAATTTTATGCAATATTACGATGAATTGACCGGATTTTACTTGTATAACCTGCTAAAAATGAAAAAAAGCTTGATTTTGCCTATTAAAACAATTACTATAATAGTTATAAAAATATCAGCAATTTGTTCCGCTCATTAACTAAAACGTTTTCGTAATAATGGGAAGGCAAGACAATCAGGAGGATTTATTTATGAAATTCGGACATTTCGACGATTTGCGCCGAGAGTATGTGATTACCCGCCCGGACACCCCGTATCCCTGGATTAATTACCTTGGAACAGAAAACTTCTTTTCTTTGATTTCCAACACATCCGGCGGATATTGTTTTTACAAAGATGCCCGGATGCTGCGCATTACCCGCTACCGCTACAATAATGTTCCAACAGATGCCGGCGGAAGATATTTTTACATAAATGAGGGCGGAACCGTCTGGAATCCAGGCTGGGCGCCGATGCAGACGGAGCTGGATCGCTACCAGTGCCGTCACGGCCTTGGATACAGCGTCTTTGAATCAGAAAAGAATGGACTCTCTGCGGAGCAAACTTCCTTTGTACCGATCGGCTTTAACTGCGAAGTCCACCGCCTGCATTTCAAAAACCTTTCCAGGCAGAAAAAGCAGTTCTCCGTATACTCCTTCGTCGAATTTTGTCTGTGGAACGCTTATGACGATATGACCAACTTCCAGCGCAATTTCAGTCTGGGTGAAGTAGAAGTGATCGGCAGCGCGATTTACCATAAGACGGAATACCGCGAACGGCGCAATCATTACGCGGTTTTCGCTGTAAACGCACCGATCGACGGTTTTGATACGGACCGAGAATCCTTCCTTGGCCTGTATCACGGGTTTGACCGGCCCGACGCGGTCTTGGCCGGAAAATCCTGCAACTCTATCGCCAGCGGCTGGGCGCCGATCGGTTCCCACCGGATCGATGTTACACTGGCACCAGGGGAAGAAAAAAGCCTGATTTTTGTGCTCGGGTACTGCGAAAATCCGGAGGACCAAAAATGGGAGGCTCCCAATGTCATCAACAAAGCTCCGGCAAAACGGATTTTGACTGCATTTGAAACGGACGTACAAGTAGATCAGGCGATTGCCGATCTGAAAAAATACTGGAATGACCTGCTCTCTACTTATCATGTGGAAAGCAGCGACGAAAAGCTCAACCGCATGGTCAATGTCTGGAACCAATACCAGTGCATGGTCACATTCAATATGTCGCGCTCCGCTTCGTATTTTGAGTCGGGAATCGGCCGCGGAATGGGATTCCGCGACTCAACACAGGATTTGCTCGGGTTTGTGCACCTGATTCCGGCCCGCGCCAGGGAACGGATTCTGGACATTGCCGCTACGCAGTTGAAAGACGGCAGCGCCTATCATCAGTACCAGCCTTTAACCAAGCGCGGCAATGCGGATATTGGTCATGGATTTAACGACGACCCGCTCTGGCTGATTTTCGGCGTAGACGCTTACCTGCGCGAAACCGGAGACTGGTCGATTCTAGACGAAAACGTTCCGTTTAACAACGATGATTCCAACAAAGCGCCCCTGCTCGAGCATTTAAAACGCTCGTTTGATCATGTTTTGAACAACCTAGGCCCCCATAAACTGCCGCTGATTGGCCGCGCCGACTGGAACGACTGCCTGAACCTGAACTGTTTCTCAAAGGTTCCGGGCGAAAGTTTCCAGACC
The DNA here is from genome assembly GCA_012839345.1 of Clostridiales bacterium. GTDB lineage: Bacteria > Bacillota > Clostridia > Oscillospirales > Acutalibacteraceae > Caproiciproducens. The sequence continues at coordinate 35,378 of DUNN01000017.1, forward strand.
TGCGCAAATTTTGAAAGCGGAATTGCAGAATCCGTCTTTATTGCCGGAATGTTTGTGGCAATTGGACCCGCTTACGCGGAAATCTTCCGTCGGAAAGGGTTGGAAGCAGAGGCAAACCGAGCCGAACAGGAAACTAAAGCGATGTACCAGGCAATTCTGGATTACGGCTGGGACGGCGAGTGGTTCCTGCGCGCTTATGACGCATTTGGTAAAAAAGTAGGCAGTCAGGAATGCGATGAAGGAAAACTCTTTATTGAACCGCAGGGATTCTGCGTCATGGCGGGCGTCGGCGTGCGGGAAGGCCTGGCCCAAAAGGCACTGGATTCCGTTCATAAATATCTGGATACCAAATACGGCATTGTGCTGAACTGGCCTTCCTACACAACCTATCGGCTGAATCTGGGTGAAATTTCTTCGTACCCACCGGGATACAAGGAAAACGGCGGTATTTTCTGCCACAACAACCCCTGGATTTCCATTGCGGAAACCGTCATTGGGCGGGGCAACGAAGCGTTCTCCGTGTACCGGAAAATCTGCCCGGCTTATTTGGAAGACATCAGCGAAATCCACCGCACCGAACCGTATGTTTACTCCCAGATGATTGCGGGGCGGGACGCGCCGCGCCACGGAGAAGCAAAAAATTCCTGGCTGACCGGAACCGCCGCTTGGACTTTCTATAATGTATCTCAGTTTATACTAGGAATTCGCCCACAGTTTGACGGTCTTTTAATCGATCCGTGCATTCCCGAAGGCTTTGGGAATTTTACCGTAGAACGGAAATTCCGTGGCGCCTCTTACGTAATTACCGTGGAACAGGCAAACGGTGCCCAAAAAGGGGTAACATCCGTAACACTGGACGGCCAGCCGATTCAGGGCAATTTGATTCCGCCTTGCTCCGACAGCAAAACGCACACCGTACAGGTTCGGATTGGTTAATTTTGTTTACAACTCTTTTTTCATATTCTTTCTTCATCTCCTCTAAACCGAAGCGTCGGCATACGGCCGGCGCTTCCGTCTTTTTTAGCAGGGAGAACCGTCAACCAGGCATGGTGTCCTTGGCAAAAAAACAAAGCCGGCTATTGGCCGCCGCGTCTGATCTTATATAAATTTCCCCGGTCGGGGTGCGAAATCACCTTTTTGTTTCTGGAAAATTGTGATATAATAAACGAAATTTTATGCGGCAGACTGACACCGTGCGTAACCGCTTTCCGGTTTTTCCGCGAGGCCTAGCCAGCTGACTTTCACGCAGAAAGGATGAACGCTATGAAAAAACTCACGAACAACGATCGGTATTCGCTGCTGGATTACATCCGAAAAGAACCCGAAATGAATCTTTTTATTTTCGGGGATATTGAAAATTTCGGACTAGAAAGCGATCAAGTCGAGGTTCTGGTGCAGGAAGGTCCGAACGGATGGAATTTTATTCTGCTTCGTTATTTGGACAGCTACATACTTTACAGCCAAAACGAAGACTATAATGTAAGAGCGGCGGCAGATTACCTTTCCTCGCGGAAAGTCAATGTTATCAGCGGAAAAACGGAACTTTTAAATCGGCTTCTCCCCTATTTTCCAGATCGTCATGGTCAAGAAACCTACATGGCCCGCTTAAACAAAGTGAATTATGTTCCGGAGCTGCCCGACAGTGTAGAGCTACGCAGGCTCACCGCTGACAATGCGACGGAGATTGTGCAATTATACAGTCAGATTGCGGAATTTCGCGACAGCTACATTGGCCGGGAAGCAGAGGCAATTGAAGAAATACGATTCAATCTCTCCAGCAACGCAGGCCGAAGCTGGGGCGTTTTTCGCAATGGCAAGCTGACTGCCGTAGCTTCTTCCTCTGCGGAAAATTCTGTATGCGCCATGATTGTGGGAGTCGCCACCCTGCCCGGGTCCCGAAAAATGGGTCTGGCAAGCGGGCTGGTTGCAAAGTTGTGTACAGAATTGCTGGAAAGCGGAAAGGAATTTCTCTGCCTCTTTTATGACAATCCGGAAGCCGGCAGCATTTACCGGAAGATCGGATTTAAGGAAATTGGCAGTTATATGATGATTAAGAAAGAAAACTCGGAGGGGTCCGATGCTTGACTGGAACGCTGCGCAATACCTAAAATTCTCCCGCGAGCGCACGCTGCCTGCGATTGATTTGGCTAACCGGATACCGGCAGTTCCGAAAGAGCGCCCGCTTAAAATCATCGACATCGGCTGCGGCCCGGGGAACAGCACACAGGTGCTGGCTGACCGGTTTCCCGGCAGTTCTGTGTTGGGTGTTGACCGTTCGGAAAACATGATTGAGTCGGCGCGGAACCAACATCCGGGAATTACATTCCAAACTGCGGATATTCCGCATGACCTCCCCACATTGGACCAGGATTACGATGTTGTGTTTTCCAACGCATGCATCCAGTGGATTCCGAACCATGCGGAATTGCTGCGCGGACTGATGTCTCTGCTGAAACCAGGCGGGTTTCTGGCGGTACAGACCCCGATGAATCATCAAGAGCCCATCCATCAGATCATACAGGAGGTTACTTCTTCTGACGAATGGAAAGGGTATTTTCCAAATCCGCGCGTCTTCTATAATTTGACGCAAGAAGAATATTTTGACCTTCTTTCGGAACTGTCGCAGGATTTTGACCTGTGGCAGACCACATATTTCCACACCATGCGGTCGCATCGGGATATCCTTGAATGGTACCGTTCCACCGGGCTAAAACCCTATTTGGATGTGCTGCCGGAGAATAAAAAATCACAATTTGAGCAGGTTATTCAAAAGCGGGTGGAGAAAAGCTATCTACCGCAGAAAAATGGAACCATTCTTTTCCGTTTCCCCCGCTTCTTTTTTCTTGCAAGCAAACCCGCATCTATATAACCCATTCCCATGCATGCCGTGCTGAACTGCCTGGCTGTGCAGGGAGTTAAAGTAAGGAAAGGACACAAATAACATGAGCCAAAACAACAAAGAAATAACCATTCTGGCAGTATTCCCCATGGATGAAGAACACCGGGAAAAGTTAAAATCCGCAGCCCCGGGAGCACGTTTTCTTTTTCTGAGCAAGGACGACATTCCAGATGAAGCAGATCTTGCCGATGTATCGATCGTAATCGGCAACCCACGCCGCCGGTTGCTGTCGTCTATGAAGAACCTCAAGTGGCTTCAGCTGGAAAGCGCGGGAGCAAACCTTTACGTGACGCCCGGCCTGCTGCCGGAAGACTGCGTGCTAACCAACGCGACGGGCTGCTTCGGTCTCGCCATCTCGGAATACATGATCGGCATGGTGCTCAGCATGCTGCTGCATCTTCCGTACTATTACCGGAATCAGGCGGAAAACGTGTGGCAAAACCAAGGCCCCGTCCACTCAATTTACGGTTCCACCGCGCTGGCCGTAGGGCTTGGGGACATCGGCGGCGAATTTGCAAAACGCTACCGCGCGCTGGGCGGAAAGGTCATCGGTATCCGCCGCAGCAACCGGAATAAGCCGGATTATGTGGATGAGCTTTACATGATGGATCAACTGGACGAGGTGCTCCCCCGTGCGGACGTGGTAGCGCTCAGCCTGCCGGAAACTCCCGAAACACACAAGCTGTTCGGAAAAGAGAAATTCAGCCGCATGAAGCCGGGCGCACTCTTCCTCAACGTGGGGCGTGGCATGGCGGTGGACACCAACGCATTGTGCGACGCGCTGAACAGTGGGCATCTGGCTGGTGCAGCGATCGACGTAACCGACCCGGAGCCGCTTCCTCCTGGGCATCCCCTGTGGCACGCGAAAAACGCAATCATTACGCCCCATATTTCCGGAGGATACAACCTGAACGAAACGTATGAACGCGTGTTCCACACCTGCTGTGAAAATCTTCGCCGGTATATGGCAGGCGAACCGCTGAAAAACCTCGTTGATTTTCAGACAGGATACAAAAAAACAAACAGCTAAGGACATAAGAGTTCAGAACAGGCGCCCGATCGCGATTCGGGCGCCTGTTTTTTATAAATTGCGGCAAAGAACGTTTATCTTTTGCTCATATGCTCATATCTCGTTTTATCCCATCAAAAGCTCATTATCGTCCTTTCATATGGGGATACTGTTTCTATGCCCCCGCAAAAAAGCGGGTCAAGCAGCCATTATTGTACTACAAAAGACGTAAACTCGTAATAATATTTATATAATTATATTGACAAGTTATATAATCACGATATAATATTATTAACGATAAAACAGTTTAATCGTTCATCCATACCGTGACTTAAAGCCCTAGGACGGACGATCCTCCTGTTTTTAAGCGAAGGAATGAAAGAAGACAATGGGAAAAAGTGTTTACAGTCTTGTTCTGGAGGACGGCGTAGTTGCAGCCGTTGACAAGCTGGCTTATGAGCGCAGTACCAGCCGGAGCAACCTGATTAACCAAATCCTGGCAGAATACCTTTCCTGTACCACTCCGGAAATGCGGATGAAAAGCATTTTCGACAGTGTGGAGGAGATGCTTTCCGAGCTGGACAGCTTCCAAATTCAATTTCAGCCCAGTGATGCGATGATTTCCCTACGCAGCGCCCTGCGGTACCGATACAACCCAACCATCCGCTATGTGCTGGAACTTTACCCGGACTTAGGACCCACGGTCGGCGAACTGCGGGTTTCCGCACGCACACAGAATCGCTCTCTTCTTGAAATTCTGACCGAATTTTTTGAATTCTGGGCGGAACTGGAAGAACGGCTGGTTGGCCGGTATTTCCCCCCGCAAATGGTTTTCTGCCGGGTAACACCGGGCCGCTATTTTCGGGAGTTCCTATTGCCGGCGGAAGAATCCCGCCGCACAGAGGAAGGCGTAGCAAACGCTATTTCCGATTACATTCAATTTTTTGACGCCAGCCTGAAAAAGTACTTCGCCAATCTGGACCAGGTGGAAGCGGTATGTGCGGAACTGGAACAGAGTTACCGCAAGCGAATTCCAAACGGGGTGATTTGACATCCCCATCTCTTTTGTGGCACAAGATTGAAATAATCGTTAATCAGCAAGGAGGTATTGCTTATGAATGCCCAAAAATTTACGCAAAAGTCCCTAGAAGCCATTCAAGAAGCGCAAAACATTGCCATTGAGCACAACAATATGCAGATTGAAGAAGAGCATCTGGCTCAGGCGTTGCTCGCACAGGAAAATGGCCTGATTCCTCAGCTGTTCAAAAAAATGGGAATCGACCCGCAGGCCGTGCTGAGCAGCCTGCAGCATCAGGTGGCAAAGCTTCCTGGGGTCACCGGCCCGGGCCGGGAGCCGGGAAAAATTTATGTTTCCACCGATGTGGACGCCGTGCTGGTAGACGCAGAAAAAGAAGCCGACCGCATGAAGGATGAATATGTTTCGGTCGAACACATCATGCTGGCGCTGCTGAACCGCCCAAACGCCGCACTGCGCAGCGTGTTCCAGTCCTTCGGAATTCAAAAAGACCGCTTTTTGTCCGTTCTGTCTACCGTGCGAGGAAACACGCGGGTCACCAGCGATTCCCCGGAAGAAACCTACGACGCGCTGTCCAAATACGGTCAGGACTTGGTGGAGCTTGCCAAAAACCACAAACTTGACCCGGTCATCGGCAGGGATAACGAAATCCGCAATGTCATCCGCATTCTGTCCCGTAAAACCAAAAACAACCCGGTGCTTATCGGCGAACCGGGCGTGGGCAAAACCGCCATTGCGGAAGGACTTGCTCTGCGCATTGTGCGCGGCGACGTGCCGAATAACCTGAAAGAGCGCAAAATTTTCTCTTTGGACATGGGTGCACTAATTGCAGGCGCGAAATTCCGCGGGGAATTTGAGGAACGCCTGAAAGCAGTGCTGAACGAGGTAAAAAAGAGCGAAGGCAGAATCATTCTGTTTATCGACGAACTGCACACCATTGTGGGCGCGGGCAAAACCGAGGGCTCCATGGATGCGGGCAACCTGCTTAAGCCGCTGTTGGCGCGCGGCGAGCTACACTGCATTGGTGCGACCACGCTCAACGAATACCACCAGTACATTGAAAAAGACGCGGCACTGGAACGGCGCTTTCAGCCGGTGCTGGTAGAAGAGCCCAGCGTGGCGGACACCATCTCCATTCTGCGCGGCCTGAAAGAACGCTATGAGGTCTTCCACGGCGTAAAAATTCAGGATCAAGCGCTGATTTCCGCCGCTGTGCTGTCTAATCGCTATATTTCCGACCGTTTCCTGCCGGATAAGGCCATCGACTTGATTGACGAAGCCTGCGCCATGGTGCGAACGGAAATCGACTCGATGCCGACGGAGCTGGACGAGATTTCCCGCAAAATTATGCAGCTGGAAATTGAAGAAGCGGCACTGAAAAAGGAAACGGATACTCTTTCGCAGGAACGGCTAAAAGAAATGCAAAAGGAAATGGCCGACCTGCGCGAACAGTTCAAGGAAATGAAGGCCAAATGGGAAAACGAAAAGCAGGCGATTTCCAAAGTACAAAAGCTGCGAGAAGAGCTGGAAAAGGTCAACGCGGAAATTGAAAAGGCGGAACGCGAATACGACCTTAACAAGGCAGCGGAACTGAAATACGGCCGTCTGCCCGGGCTGACGAAGGAACTGGAAGCGGAAGAACAGATTGCCGAGCAGACTCAGCAGTCCGGTTCCCTGCTGCGCGACCGCGTAACGGAAGAGGAAATTGCACGGATTATCGGCCGCTGGACGGGAATCCCCGTTTCCAAACTGATGGAAAGCGAACGCGAAAAGCTGCTGCGGCTGGAGGATATTCTGCACGAACGCGTCATTGGACAGGAGGAAGCAGTGGAAAAGGTGTCGGAAGCCATCCTTCGTTCCCGCGCCGGAATTCAGGATCCAAACCGTCCCATCGGTTCATTCCTGTTCCTTGGGCCGACAGGCGTCGGCAAAACCGAGCTGGCCAAAGCGCTGGCGCAGGCGCTGTTTGACGACGAACACAACATGGTGCGTATCGACATGACTGAATACATGGAGAAATACTCCGTGTCCCGCCTGATTGGAGCGCCTCCGGGCTATGTCGGCTACGAAGAGGGCGGCCAATTGACGGAAGCGGTGCGCCGCCGCCCCTACTCCGTTGTTCTGTTTGATGAGGTGGAAAAGGCGCATCCCGACGTATTTAACATCCTATTGCAGGTACTGGATGACGGACGCATCACGGATTCACAGGGACGCACGGTGGATTTCAAAAACACCATCATCATTCTTACCTCCAACCTCGGTTCTGGCGCGATTCTGGAGGGAATCGACGCGGACGGCAAAATCAGCGACGAAGCGAAAAATCAGGTGCACGCCATGCTGAAGCAGCAGTTCCGCCCTGAATTTCTGAATCGCTTGGATGAAATCGTATTCTATAAACCGCTGACCCGGAACGAAATCGACCGGATTGTTGACCTGATGATGGCGGACTTGGAACGCCGTCTGGAAGAAAAGCAGCTTTCCGTAAAGCTGACCCCCGCGGCAAAGCAGTATATCGTGGACCAGGGATTCGACCCGGTGTACGGAGCACGGCCGTTGCGCCGCTTTATCCAGAGCAAAGTAGAAACGCTGATTGCAAAACGAATCATCACCGCAGATCTGAAACCACGCACGGTTCTCACCGTCGATTACGATGGCGAAAAGCTGATGGTAGCAGAAGAATAAAATATACGAATGGCCCCGGAGAAAAATTCTCCGGGGCCGCGCTTTTGCTCTTATATTATTCGTTCATCACATGGAATGTTCCCAGCAGCCCAAGAATACGATACGTTTTTGCACTGTTTACCTGCACTTCATAAACGGAAAAGAAAATGTAGTTCTTTCGCCGGATGTGCGGGTCATTTTCATTCTGGTAGCACTAATGGTTGGTTTCCTGAATTTCGTGCAAAATGGTTTCATTTCCGGTTATGGAACGGCCGCTTTCAAACACAGTATGGTTAAAGCTGCCTCGATCCGGGTTCCAAAAGGGCACGGCCAGCAGAAAGCAAAAAGCAAAAAATAAAATGAAAGAAACTCTTTTTTCTTCATAGAATATCCCACATTTGAATGGGAAAATGGTACTAATTTCTCATGCCAAACCATGGTTCAAAATTCTTCTATTTTATTTAAGTTGTTATGCAATAAGTCAAAAAATCCACCATCCGATTGAATCTGAAAAGAAACTAACTTTCCTTCTTCTAAAAATTGAGCGTCTCCTTTTACCGTCACATCATGCGTTCCCTGGTTGTCTTCATATTGAACAGCGGCAGAAAAATCATATCCCGAACTTGTTTTCACAATCTCGATCTCTTTTGATTTCAAGGTTGCATGGCTGCGTTTTGTAAGAAATTGATATAGAGCAAGATAATTGCTTACAAATATCTCCAGCGCTTCATCGGTATAATGATTTCCGAACTTTTCCTTCACTACAGAGAGCTCCTCGCTTTCTTTACTGGAAGAAATTGAGCTCATTCCTTCTCCAAAGACTGTCGAATTCTTTTCCAAAAACGCAGCCAAACTTTCATCTGGTCCGGAAAATAGTTCTTTAACAACTGTATTTAGAATTTCTTTTTCCTGTTCTTCGGAATGAGAAGAGAGAACTCCCACGGAAGATATTTTTTCTTGCGAAATATCATTTTTGCAGGCTGTCAGTCCGAAAAGACATATTAAGGTCAGTAAAAAGGGATACACAAATTTTTTTCATACTATTGATCTCCAAAATTATTGCAACGCGCGCGTAAAAATCATGGGAACTAAATTATCAATTTAAATACAGAATTTTTTCACTTAACCCTATTCTTACAATTATGGCTACGCTCATGGATCTAAAATATTTGACCACTTTGAGGGATATTCTGTATATATACCGTTTAACCCACTCGTTTTGTTACAAATTTTTTAAATATCGAATAAATATTTCAATCGTTATCTTCCACACAGTCGGGAGGTTTTGAATTACAAAAAGCCACCCCGAATAGAAGCCGATTCCGGCTTCTATTCGGGGTGGGGTGCTTTGCAAAAACACTTTTATTTTTGGAATTAATATTCTTCCCTGGTTCCGCCAAATTCAGAAAGAACCAATCCTTTGTTGTGCTCTTCTGCCCAACGGATGCTCCATTCGTTGGCGAAAATCAAAAGGAAATTGCCCTTCAAGTCCTGAATCCGCTTGGTGTCGGAAGTCAGGTTCAGCGTTTTCGGGTCAAGCCCCTCGTTTTCAATCCAGCGGATATACTGGTACGGCAGACCCTCCAGACGGATATCGACGTTATACTCGTTTTTCAAGCGGTATTCCAGCACGTCAAGCTGCAGGGAACCGACCACGCCAACGATGACTTCCTCCATACCGCCGCCCAAATCCTGAAAAATCTGGATGGCACCCTCCTGCGCAATCTGGGAAATTCCCTTTACAAACTGCTTGCGTTTCATGGTATCCATCTGGCGCACGCGGGAAAAATGCTCCGGTGCAAAGGTCGGAATACCGCTGTACTGGAATTTATGGCCCGGCGCGCAGATGGTGTCGCCAATCGAAAATACACCGGGGTCAAACACACCGATGATGTCGCCCGCATAGGCTTCCTCAATGATTTCACGCTCCTGCGCCATCAACTGCTGCGGCTGAGAAAGCTTCATTTTGCGGTCGCCCTGCACATGCAGGACTTCCATTCCCTTTTCAAACTTGCCGGAGCAGATACGCATAAAGGCAATGCGGTCGCGGTGCGCCTTGTTCATGTTTGCCTGAATCTTAAATACAAACGCAGAAAAATTCGGGTCAAACGGGTCAATAACCCCGACGTCCGCCTTACGCGGCAGGGGGGACGTGGTCATATTCAGAAATTCCTCCAGAAATGGTTCTACGCCAAAATTGGTCAGCGCCGAACCGAAAAACACCGGGGAGAGCTTTCCGGCACGAACTTGCTCCAGGTCGAACTCGTCGCCTGCGCCGTCTAATAACTCAATATCGTCCACCAGCGTACGGTGGAAGTCCTCACCGATGAGGTTGTCCAACCCGTTGTCCGTCAGGTCAACCTGCGTCATCTCCACTTCCCGTGCGCCGCTTTCCCCCTTAAAGGCCAGAATCGCCTTACGGCTGCGGTCATACACGCCCTTGAACTCTTTTCCCGAGCCGATCGGCCAGTTGATGGGGTAGGTTTTAATTCCTAGCTCGTGCTCAATTTCCTCCATCAGGTCGAACGGGCTGCGGGCATCGCGGTCCATTTTATTAATAAACGTAAAAATCGGGATATTCCGCAGCGTGCAGACTTTAAACAGCTTCCGCGTCTGCTTTTCCACACCCTTGGAAGCGTCGATCACCATAACCGCGGAGTCCGCCGCCATCAGCGTGCGGTAGGTGTCCTCTGAAAAGTCCTCATGGCCGGGCGTATCCAGAATATTGATGCAGTAGTCGTGATAATGGAACTGCATAACAGAAGAAGTAACGGAGATTCCTCTCTGCTTTTCAATTTCCATCCAGTCCGAAACAACATGCTTCGCGTTTTTCTTCCCCTTTACCGTACCGGCAAGCTGAATGGCACCGCCGTACAGCAAGAGCTTTTCGGTTAATGTCGTTTTTCCCGCATCCGGGTGGGAGATAATCGCAAAAGTTCTTCGCTTTTTAATTTCATTTAAATAATCTGCCAAATTACTTCCTCCAGCGTGGGCTGTGCGCAAAAATTACCGCTCATCGGCGGCTGATTTGCAGACTAGCCCTGATGAAATACACACACTTGAATATTTTAAAACTTTTGCCTGAAATAATCAAATATTTTTTATAACTTTGCGATTTTCAAAAAATACACTTGAAAATATTGCTTTCTAAACTTTTCGATCGGCTTCGCATATTCCAATTCAATCAAGGCAAAAATGTATGCGGAGGCGATTAAATTGAAGCTGAAAAAATTAACAGCCGCTTTAACGGCTGTTGTTCTACTGTTTACCATTCAAACGTCGGCCTACGCGAAAAGCACCACCTATACGGTAGTATCCGGCGACTCCATGTGGAAAATTGCCGTAAAATATCAAATCGGCGTTTCCGAACTGATTAAAGCAAACCCTCAGATTTCCAACCCAAGCATGATTAAAGTCGGACAAAAAATCAATATTCCGGAAGCAAGCCCGCTCGCCGCTTATGAAACGGAAGTCATCCGGCTGACCAACCTGGAGCGCACAAAGCGCGGACTGCCTGCACTGACCACAAACTGGCAGCTTTCCCGCGTTGCGCGGTACAAGTCACAAGATATGATTAACAAAAATTATTTCTCCCATAATTCCCCGACTTATGGTTCTCCTTTTACCATGATGCAGAGTTTCGGATTAAAATTCTCTGCCGGCGGTGAAAACATTGCTTATGGACAGCGCACCCCGCAAGAAGTGGTAAATGCGTGGATGAATTCCCCCGGACACCGGGCCAATATTCTTTCGACCGCCTATACGCAGATTGGCGTCGGTGCGGCAAAGAAATCAAACGGCACACTGTACTGGACCCAGCAGTTTATACACCCGTATTAATCGACCAGAAATCAAAATGGAATCATAATAAAAACCGGTATATTTCAGCAACCCTTGGGTTTTGAAGTATACCGGCTTTTCTTTTGGTCCTTCCATATGATATAATAGGACAATCGGCTGCGGTTGATTTCTCTATTTTTTCGTATGATTCGGGAAAGCGGGATGTATTATGGCAACATTTTTTCTTTTGATGATTTATGCTGCGTTTATCAGCCTTGGGCTGCCAGACTCTTTGCTGGGCGTCGCGTGGCCGCTGATGTATCCGGAGTTCGGTGCTCCCCTGGGGTTTGCCGGATTCATCTCCATAATGATTTCATCGTGTACCATCATTTCGAGCTTATTCAGCAGCAGGGTCATCCGTCGTTTTGGAACCGGCAAGGTGACTTCCGTCAGCGTATTGATGACCGCGCTGGGCCTGCTGGGAATTTCGTTGTCGCCATCTGTGTACTGGCTGCTGCTGTTCGCCGTTCCTTTGGGATTGGGCGCAGGCGCGGTGGACTGCGGGCTAAACGAATATATGGCAGAGCACTACCACTCGATGCAGATGAGCTGGCTGCACTGCTTTTGGGGCGTGGGTGCAATGACCGGACCGGTCATTATGTCGCGCTTTATCGACAACCACGCTTCCTGGAGGAACGGATACCTAACCGTTTCCATCATTCAGCTTGTGCTTGCCGCACTTTTGTTTGCCACGCTGCCGCTTTGGAAAAAAATGAACCAGCAGAAAGCCGTAGAAACGCCAGAGGAAAACGCATCCGCCGACTCGGACGAGCCGGAAAGCACTTCCGTTTTCGCGCTGCTTCAAAAGCGCGGCGTTCTGCTTGCCATATTGAGCTTCACGTTCTATTGCGGGGTAGAAACCACTATGGGGCTGTGGGGAAGCAGTTTCCTGGTAAAAGGCAAAGCGATAGACGCGGCGACAGCCGCCGCATGGGTTTCTTCCTTTTATGGCGGAATCACGGTGGGGCGCTTCCTGAACGGTTTTGTAACATTGAAATTCAGTAATCCAAAACTGATCCGTACCGGTCAGGGCATTTTGCTGTTGGGCATTTTTCTGTTGTTGCTGCCGCTTCCCCGCACCGCCTGCCTGTTTGGTTTTCTGCTAATCGGCCTTGGCTGTGCCCCCATTTTCCCCTGTATGCTGCACGAAACGCCGGCACGGTTCGGCAAAACCATTGCCCAGCGGATTATGGGAATGCAGATGGCCGGGGCTTATTTCGGTTCCACCATTTTGCCGCCCATCTTCGGTTGGGTCGCTTCGCACAGCAGCTCTGCCCTGCTTCCGGTATTTCTCATCACATACGCGGCGGTCATGATTTTCTGTACTGAAAAGATTAATCTTTCTTTCAAAAAGAAGGATGAAGCTGCATCGAAAGCATCCTGATTCCATATCCTAAAAGGCGCGGAGATTCCGCGCCTTTTTAATTTTTTCAATTTTCCTCTTTACAAGAACAAATGTTCTATGATATACTTTTATCGAACAAAAAGGCGTCGAAAAAAGAAAAACAGCTCGTAAACAACTGCATTGAACTTTCGTGAAGGAGTTTCTCCTATGGATGTTTTTGATAAACTGAAAATTCTGACGGACGCGGCAAAATACGATGTGGCGTGCACTTCCAGCGGAACAGACCGCAAGGCGTCCTCCGGCGGAATCGGCAGCGCGGTATCGTGTGGAATCTGCCACAGCTTCGCCGCCGACGGCCGCTGTATTTCGCTATTAAAGGTCCTGATGACCAACTCCTGCGTTTATGACTGCAAATATTGTGTGAACCGACGTTCCAATGATACACCGCGCGCCGCCTTTACCCCGCGCGAGCTTGCGGAACTGACCATTAATTTTTACCGCCGTAATTACATTGAGGGCCTTTTTCTCAGTTCGGGCGTGCTGAAAAATCCGGATTATACCTGTGAACAAATGATTGAAGCCATACGGATTTTAAGGGAAGAATATCACTTTTCCGGATATATTCACGCTAAGGCCATTCCCGGAGCCGACAGCGCGCTGATTGAGCGGCTGGGGCTTTTGGTCGACCGCATGAGCGTAAACATTGAGCTGCCATCCCAAAAGAGCCTGCAAACGCTAGCTCCCGACAAATCCAAACATTCGATTCTCGCGCCCATGGGGTTCATTCAAGACCGGATGCAGGAAAACCGCACCGACCTGGTGAAATACCGTCATGCACCGAAATTCGTGCCCGCAGGGCAGAGCACCCAGATGATTGTGGGCGCAACCCCGGAAACGGATTTCCAGATTCTAAACCTTGCTGAAGGGCTTTACAAAAAATACCGCCTAAAGCGCGTGTTTTTTTCCGCTTATATTCCGGTTGTGGAAAATGCCCTGCTTCCCTCCAAGGAAAGCAAGCCGCCGCTTCTCCGGGAGCACCGGCTGTACCAGGCGGACTGGCTGCTCCGTTTTTATGGATTCCGCGCCAATGAAATTCTGGACAGCGACCACCAGAGTTTTAACCCCTATATTGACCCCAAGTGCAACTGGGCACTGAATCATATGGAATTCTTCCCAATCGAAGTCAACCGCGCTTCCTATGAAGAGCTGCTGCGTGTCCCCGGCATTGGCGTACGGAGCGCACAGCGCATTATTGTCGCCCGCAGGACTGGACCGCTCCATTTTGATGGCTTGAAAAAACTTGGCGTGGTGCTGAAACGCGCGCAGTATTTCATCACCTGCTGCGGAAAAATCGCGGACGGGCTGAAAATTACACAGGACGTTGCCCTGCGCTCGCTGATGTCGGAAACCGCGCTCGGAACGCTGCGCCAAAATCTTCCTGATACAGTACCGGAACAGCTTTCGTTCTTTACGAACCCTAACCCAACAAAGGAGGATCTTCAAAAATGCCTGACGGGTCAAATCTGATTTATCAGTACGACGGCAGCTTTGAAGGACTGCTCTGCTGTGTATTTGAAAGCTATGAAAAAAAGGAAATTCCGCTGGACATTATCGTTGCCGACACGCCCCAAACCACATTGCTCCCCATAAGGGACATCGTTACCGATGAGGAAAAAGCCCGCAGGGTTCTTGTTTCAATTCCGAAAAAAATGGGAAAGGAAACGCTGGATTTTATCCGCCGCGCATTTCTAACCTGCCTGCCGTACAAAGAAAAAGAAATCCTGCTGTTTTTGCGTCTGGGATACCGAGTGGGCAATTCCGTGCTGAACCTGCTGACAAATGACACGGTGCACACGCTGACAAAAGCGGTAAAATATCTGAATAACGAAAGCAACCAGTTCCGGCAGTTTATCCGGTTTTCCATCTTTCAGGGCGCGATGGTTGCGGAAATTGAGCCGAATAATTTTGTACTGCCGTTATTAGTGGAACACTTTCGAAACCGCTACCCAGAAGAAAAATTCCTAATTTATGACAAATCGCACGGTATGGCACTGATTTACCAGCCGTATCACGCCGAAATTGTGGCGATTGAGTCGCTGGAACTGCCGGAACCGGACGAGGAGGAGTACTATTTTCAGGATTTGTGGAGGCTGTTCTACAATACCATTGAGGTGGAAGGGCGGCACAACCCGAAATGCCGCATGAGTCACATGCCGAAGCGCTACTGGAAATATATGACGGAATTTGCCCCGCCGCGCCGCAAGCGGCCTGGTATGGAGCCAAAATACGAACCAAATCCCGTATTGCTCTCCTCCTCGCCCGCGCGGCCCGACACGCCTCTTCTACCGGACGGGCAGGGTTAGAATGCAAAATTATGAACAGAATATCTACCCCGTAAACCGTTACCCACGGCACAACTGAGAGTTTTCAAACCACAATAAAATCCCCCTCCCAAATGTTTTGGCAGGGGGATTTTATTGTAAAATAAGGATGATGATAGGATGAACATCGGCAAAAGAAGCCGTGTTGCTTGCATCAATTCTTCAGATATGCGGACAGGGTTGCAAGTTGGTCGGAATACTCCGGTAAAATTGCAGGAATACGAATCTCGTTTTCGAAGGATTCGGCTCCGATCCCAGTGGACGCAAACAGAAGCATAAACAGCATCCCCGTCTGAATCCAGTAAATTGTTACGTCTGTCATGCCATGAACCGCAACCGCGGCCAGCATCGCGATCACCAGAATATTCATATCTGTGCAGGTGTGGTTATGGAAACGGAGCGACAGCAGTTTCAGCTGTGCAATCACATAAATACCGAAGGCACCAAGACCGACAAAGCCGTAATTCAGCAAGGTGTCCAGCAGAAGATTATGACAGTGGTACGTTTGGTAGCCACCATATTGCTCGTAAATCATTTGATAGGACATTGCGCCGGTTCCCATAAACGGATGACGCATAATTCCTTTCAGCGCCGTACTCCAGATGGAAAGGCGCTGCGTGCAGGTCGTGTCAAGCGCAATAATTCCACGTGGAAACAAGGATGGAACCAGCAGACAGGCGATGGACAGCAAAACCGTAACCGCCAAAAAGCCCGCCATTATTTTATACTGTTTTTTCAGGAACAAAAAGGTCAGAACCGCACAGCCTGTCGCAAGCAGGGCGGACACACTGGCGGCAAGATAAAGCCCCACTAGGTTCAGCGCAATCACGCCAAAATAAAAGCCCATTTTCCGCTTGTTGGTGAATGCGCGGTAAAGCGCAATAATCACAATGAATTCAATCATCATGCCATAAGTATTGGCGTTGTGGAACACCGAAACGGGCCGGTAGGCGGGCGCGGCCGCATACGCGGAAACTTTTTGGTAAATGGCAATTCCGGCACACCAAATGCTGGCGGTACAAGCCAAATCCAGCACTTTGTGAAACAGTTCGGGCGTCATAACGCTTTTCACATAAAAGCCGGTGATTACAACTGCTATCAGAACCATTTCATAAAGCATACCCCAGTAGTTGCTGTAAACTGCGGCAACAAAAAACGGAACAATTAAAATGCCCAGCAAATATCCGGTGTACGGAGCGGAAAAAGCCTTCACCCTCATCTGGTAATTCATCATTGTCATAACCGCCACAAGGCAGACCGAAGCCACGCTGAAATAGAACGGCATAAAAAGCGAAATGGTTAACAGGAAAAGGATCGCTTCTTCTTTTGTTTCTGCAAAAGGCTTCGCCTTTTCAGCAACAAAATTCATCACAGTAGTGATAAGGGTCCATCCCCTTTCTTTACATAAATCCTATACTATGTATTCTAATATGCTTCCAACCACAGTCTTAAATTATACCACAACATAATTGGTTAACAAGATGAATATTCAAACGAAAGTGATAGAGGTGAAAGGATTAAATTGGTGAAATTGACGAAAATTATTACGAATATTTAAAGAATTTGCCGCAACCTGTTTTATTCAAACTACCCCTTGGCTATAATATTATGGGTTAAATTAAGGTTAATAATTCACGAATTGAAAAATTGGAGAGCAATCAATGGACGATACAAGTACTATGCAGGGGTTATCGCCAGACGAGGTAGAGGAACGAAAACAAAAGGGTCTGGTCAATAGCGATGAAGACATTAAAACGAAAACAATCGGGAGAATTATCCGTGACAACCTATTTACGCCGTTTAACATTTTAAACGCCGTATTGGCAGGGCTGATCCTGTTAGTCGGCTCCTATAAAAACCTTCTTTTCATGGGAGTCATTGTTTCCAATATCCTGATTGGAACGTTCCAGGAAATCCGAGCAAAAAAAACGATAGACCGGCTTTCTTTAATCGCCACGCCGAAAGTACATGTGGTGCGGGGCGGAGAGAAGCAGGAACTGAACATCAGCGAACTGGTCATAGATGATATTCTTCTTCTGGCCGCTGGGAACCAGGTGTGCGCCGACTGCGTCGTGGTAGACGGCGAATGCGAAGTCAACGAATCCCTGATTACGGGAGAGTCGGACCCTGTGGTGAAAAAGAAGGGCGACCACCTGCTGAGCGGCAGTTTTCTCTCCAGCGGCAACTGCCACGCGAGAGTCGAGCATATCGGTGCGGACAATTACGCGACAAAAATCACGAAGGAAGCCAAATACCTGAAAAAACCGAACAGCGAAATTATGCAATGGCTGAACCGCATTATAAAATGGATCGGCCTTGGCATTATCCCGGTTGGGCTGATGCTGTTCGCCAAACAGTATTTTATCATTCACGCCTCGTTCTCCCAGTCCGTCATCAGCACGGTGGCGGCGCTGATCGGCATGATTCCCGAAGGTCTGGTGCTTTTAACCAGCGTCGTTCTGGCAGTCAGTGTGGTTCGCCTAGCCCGGCACAAGGCGCTGGTACAGGATCTTTACTCCATTGAAACTCTGGCCCGCGTGGACACGCTCTGCCTGGACAAAACCGGAACCATCACAGAGGGCGTAATGCAGGTGGACGCTATTGTCCCCCTTGCCTCTGTATCACGCAAGCAGGTGGAAGATGCGGTCGCCGCGCTGGTGGATACACTGAACGATGAAAATCCGACCAGCAGCGCGCTGCGGCAGCTTGGGCTGGAAACCCCGCAGTGGACCTGTTCTGGAACGGTTCCGTTTTCTTCCGCCCGAAAATGGAGCGGCGCATCCTTTGAAGAGGCTGGCAGCTTTCTAATGGGAGCCGGGGAATTTATTCTGAAAGACGCATTTGAATCCATTCGGCCGCAGGCGGACGGGTACGCAAAGCGCGGGCACCGGGTGCTCCTTCTAGCGCATTCCAGACAAAAGCTGAGCGACCGGGAACTGCCCCAAGAAATTACACCGCTTGCGCTCATCCTGCTGAGCGACCGGATACGGAAAAGCGCCCGGGCCACTTTGGAGTATTTCTCCGACCAGGGCGTCGACATCAAAATTATTTCCGGGGACAATCCGGTTACGGTTTCCAATATTGCGCGGCGCGCAGGCCTTTGGAACGCGGACAATTACGTAGATGCCTCCACGCTGAAAAGTTATGAAGATATTATGGAGGCGGTGCGGAAATACAGTGTCTTTGGCCGCGTTACTCCGCAGCAAAAGCACGACATGATTAAGGCGCTGAAAGAACAGAATCACATCGTAGCTATGACGGGAGATGGCGTAAATGACGTGCTGGCGCTCAAAGAAAGCGATTGCAGCATCGCCATGGCCTCCGGAAGCGATGCATCCAGAACGGTATCGCAGGTTGTTCTGCTGGATTCTGACTTTTCCAGCATGCCCCGTATTGTGGCTGAAGGGCGGCGCTCCATCAACAACTTACAGCGTTCGGCCGCCCTCTATATTGTAAAAGCGCTGTTTTCCATTATCATCGGCGTTCTGTTTATTTTCATTAACGCAACGTATCCATTCCAGCCCATTCAATTTACCCTAATTAACGCCCTTACCATCGGATTTCCGTCCTTTATTCTGGCACTGGAACCGAACAAGGAAAGAATTCAGGGAAAATTCAGCGTCAACGTGCTGAAAAAATCCATTCCGGGGGCGCTGGCTATGATCACCAATATTGTTGTGCTGGTCTCCATTGCCTCGTTCTTCGGGTTTAACCAAAGCCAGGTTTCCACGCTCGCAGTGATTATTACCGGTTACACCGGGCTATTGATCCTGTTTCGCATTTGTATGCCGTTTGATGCGAAGCGGACGGTTCTGTTTGCCATGATGGTGCTGATTTTCGCCGTGGCGCTTTCCACGTTCCAATCGTTCTTCTCGGTGATTCCCATTACCCTGCCCATGTTTATCGTCCTTATTCCGATGATGATTCTGGCTCTGTGCCTGATGGTCGTCGTCCTGCAGACAATTGACCGGCTTGCCACGCGAAAATTGCGCCGGCGCGCACAGCGGCAATGGATCCGCATGATGCGTACAGTACGGTAATTAACGCCCTCCCTTTCCCGGGAGGGTGTTTTGGTTAGCAGAAAAACTGAACAGCCCCCAAACCGATGGGCGCGAAAGCAAAATATACGAAAAAGGCGGCGCAAAATGGGAATCCATAAAAATCCCGTTTGCGTCGTCTTTTCTCTTCTTTATGTTTATTTTTTAAAGATGTTTTTCACCATGGCAATTTCGCTCTTTGTGGGAATAAACAACCGATAAAACGGTGTTTTGGTAAAGGTGCAGAAAATCACAATGGAAACAAGCCCCTGAAGGGAGAGGGAAGCCGAGGTTGCCATTGCCACACCATTGACGTCATAGAGCGGTATGAACAGAAAGGAAAACACCAGATTCGAGGCAATACCAAGCGCCGTGGGAATGATGTTCAGTTCGGGCCTGCCGTAGGCGGCAATCGAATTGTTCAGCACCTTGGCGTAGGAAATCAGAATCGCACCGACAATTAGGTACTTCAGCGGACCAAGCGCTCCGACATATTTTGGGAAAATGACCGGAACCAGCAAATTAGAAACCCACACCAGCAGAACGGCGGACATCGTGGTGATATAGGTAACGATTTTGCAGGAAATAATCGTAAGCTTTTGCTTATCCTGCTGCTCCTGCATCGAAGCGATGCGGGTCATGATTACCACACTGACGGCATCCGGAAGAATCCATACCTGCTGCATTAAGGTATAAGCAGTATTGTAAACACCGAAAATCGCGGTGCCAAACCGGCCCTGAACGATATAATTTCCTACCTGCATATTTAAATAGTTCAATACGGTGCTGACATGGGACTTCAGGCTGTATTTCACCATGCTTCCGGTATGCACGGGAATATCGTCCGCGGGGGCAGGCTGCGGCTGCGGACCGTTCCAGCGTTTCACGAAATACAGGGACAGCAGAATTAAAAAGATGGAAATCGCGACCGTGCCCCACACCCAGACCGCCGCAGAGGGACGCAGGAACACCGCCACAGCCAGAAGCGTCACCAGAACCTTCTGCAGCAGCAAAAGCATGTTATAAGATTTGAACTTGTTTTCTCCACGCAGAACACAGGTGGAAATGTTCAGCACAAAGGAGCTGACTGCATAAATTACGATGGCGGCCAAATACGGCACGGGAGTTTCATAAAACGAAGCACTGCCGCGGAACAGGATGACCACCAAAGTACCGATAACGGCAATCGCGGCCGAAATGCCCAAGGTCAGTTTTTTAATTGTGTATCCGGTATTCTTAATCGTATAGCGCGCGACAAAATAAGTCACAGCGGAATTCAGGGTCAAACCCAAAATGCTGCTGAATCCCCCGCCCCAAAGCTGAACGGTATTATACAAACCTTTAATGGACGGCTGAACACGGTTTAAAACAAGAAACGATGAAATTATGGTAATGACGGCGCCGATCGCATTGGTTCCAAACGTATTCAAGGAATCACGGACGATTGAACTTCTGTTTTTTTTCATTCGGTATGCTCCTATAAGGTTAATTGCAAAGCGCTGCGGCTTGTACGGCTTCGCCATGGAAACATTTCTGGATTCTCCCCGCGTGTTTGGCTAAGTAAATCAGCCGCCTGTAAAACTGCAGTCCTGTTTTACGGGTTTCCGAGCAAAGCAGCATTATTATAGCACCTGCGTTTGAGGATAACAAGAAAATTATCAATGCAAAAATCCGGCGGCACAGGCCTAAGCCCCGCCGCCGGATAAAAATTTCAGTAAATCAGCTGAATATTCATATTCCCTTTTCCAAGTGACTGCGCTCCAACGCCGCGCGCACGGCAAAATACAGAGGAACCCCAATCGTGTCCGCAATTACCGCGTTCGTCAGGGTAGCGGTCAGCTTTGTCAGGATTACCACATTCGCGGCCTCCCCAGTGGAGCCAAGAAAAATCAGCTTTGCATAAGAATAGCCCAGGTAAAGCACGCAGTAGCTCAGCGAGCCCACTACCGCCGCGGCAATGATGCGGACAAGCTTTTTGGCTTTATGATCCCCGCCGTAGGCGACCACACCACAGATAAACGCCATTAAAAATTTTGTGATTAGCGTAACCGGCGCACTGGATGCCCACCCACTGACCAAATCGAACAGGAAGGAGCCGATGCCCGACGCCAACCCGCCATACACGGGGCCGAGTAGCAATCCCGATAGAATGCAGAATACGTTTTCGAAGCCGATCATAGTTTTGTCCGTGCCGGCTACGATTTGTACCTTAAAAAACATCGTGGCCAGAAAGACCAGAGCACCCATTAACCCGGTCAAGGTAAGGTTTACCGTCGTATTCCGCTTGTTTGAATTTAATTTCATGTTATACTTCTGCCTCCAATGCAAATCGATCTTAAAGACTTATTGAAAAAGCGCCCCTACCTGCTTTTTGATGCGGAGCCGGTCCAACGCGTTGCCGACCAGAAGATAAACAGCGGCGCTGGCACCCGCCTGAACCAAATTCGCAGGAATTTCCACCAGCGGGGAAACGAAGCTGTGATAAAAAATCACTTGGGTCAAATAATAACCGGCAACACAAATAATCCCTGCCACCGCGGACGCTGCCGCGTTGCGTTTCGACACAATCTTGTTTCCCGTCGAAGCAAAACACAGCACCATCGCCGACTTAATCACCAGGGTTGGAAGGGCATATGCCACACTGCCGGTCAGCAAATCGGAAAGCGCCTCCCCAATTCCGCCCGCCGCCACAGCAAACGGCGCGGGCAATATACTTGCGGCAAGATACAGGAACGCATCGCCCAAATGAATGTACCCGCCGGTTGCCGGGGTGGGAATATGAAGCGCGTAAGCGGTCACGACAAAAATCAGTGCGGCAAACAAGGCCGTTAGAACCGCCGTCTTTGTGGATTTCCTTTCGCTGGTTTTCATAAAGAACACGATCCTTTCTCCGCCATGCGGAGGTTCCGGCCATTGAACGAAGCCGGATTTCCTCCTGAATTGAAAAAGTGCATTTTTCAAACTCCGCATGGTTGTATGACTTTCGAACTGTGATATAATAGTATCGTAAAACTGTTTCTATTAAAATACACAGTTTGTAAAAATTTAATCAGTACAGTTTTTGGCATGGAGGAACCTATAACCAATGACCTATGACTATATTCTGCTGGACACCGGTTCCAGCGTACCACTCTATCAACAGCTTTACCTTGCCGTAAAAAACGCCATTGAGGCGGGACACCTTGCCAAGGGAGAAAAGCTTCCCTCCATCCGAAAGCTGGCGGGGGACTTAAAGCTGAGCTGCACCACGGTGGAAGCGGCCTATCAGCAGCTTTGCGTGGAGGGGTACCTTACCGCCCGCCCGCAGAGGGGGTACTTTGTCCTTTCTGCGCCAAAAAGCGAAGCATTGCCCCTTCGTCCCGCGGCCATCCGCAGGCCAGAACAGGCGCAGAAAATTCGCTACAATTTTGGTAGTGACTGCGTGGACACCTCCTATATCGATCTAAAAATCTGGCAGCGGCACATCCGCGAAGTCCTAAATCGGCAGGAAATCATCGCCTCCTATGGCGACCATCAGGGAGAATGGGAACTGCGTGAGGCACTTTCCGCCTACAGTTATGGAGCGCGCGGTGTGATTGCCTCGCCGGAACAGATCGTCATCGGCGCGGGCACGCAGCCGCTGCTGTCGATTCTGTGTGGCCTGCTCAGGGGGGCGGACGAACGGATTGCGCTGGAGGAACCGGGTTTTCTGCAGGCGGAGCAGATATTTTCTGACTGCGGCCTGCAGGTGCTCCGCCTGCCTGCGGACGATTCCGGCATCCGCATGGACGCTCTGCGCGAAAGCGGTGTGAAGCAGGTGTTCGTCAGCCCTTCCAACCGCATACAAACCGGAACAGGCATCCCCGTCAGCCGGCGGTACGAACTGTTGGACTGGGCGCGGGAAACCGGCGGGATTTTGGTGGAGGACGACTACAACGGCGAACTGCGTTACAACGCCCGCCCCATTCCCGCCATGCAGGGAATGGACCGCGCTCAGACGGTCGTTTATATTGGTTCCTTTTCCAAGCTGCTGCTTCCCTCTGTACGCATTGGCTACATGGTTCTGCCGGAACGGCTCCTGGAACTGTACCAAACTCGCGTGGCGCGTTACAATCAAACCGCTTCCAAAACGGAGCAGCTCGCACTGAGCCGCTACATTCGGGAAGGGCAGTTGGAACGGCAGCTCCGCCGTCTGCGCAAGCGTTACGCGGCTAAAAGCTCCGCGCTGATTCAGGCGCTGAAAAACGCGTTTGGCAGCCACACGGAGATTCTTCTTCAGGAAACCCCTCTGTGTGTAAACCTTCGCCTTCACACATCTTTGCCAGGAAGCACACTCTGTGAAATTGCCGCGCGAAACGGCGTGCGCGTCATGCCAGAAAAAGGCGTTTCTTCGGGGGTTGTCCTCGGCTTTGCCGGAATCCCGCTGAACGACATAGAACCGGCGGTTCAGCGTTTGAAAGAAGCCTGGGGCGATGTGGTTTCTAGAAACCACTAATCCCGACTTAAGGCAGCAATTCAAAGCTGCGAATCTTCTGACCTTAGCCGCTTTCGATTTGCTTTCCTTATCGGTTACCTTGCTACTGTCGGTATTCTCCCTCCCTCGCCTTCTATTGTTATCTTTCCCATAAAGTAGTAAAATGGGAAAAAGCGAACCATTTTTACCATTGATACATTTATATAAGGATAAAGGAGTAAAAAAATGAGAGCCTACGAACGACTTTTCAATTATGTTGCATAC
Source organism: Clostridiales bacterium (assembly GCA_012839345.1). Classification (GTDB taxonomy): domain Bacteria; phylum Bacillota; class Clostridia; order Oscillospirales; family Acutalibacteraceae; genus Caproiciproducens. The sequence goes on from DUNN01000017.1 coordinate 59,303, forward strand.
AACACCACTTCCGATGAAGCGGCGGACGAAGCCGTATGCCCCAGCACCGAAAACCAGAAAATTCTTGCCCAGGCGCTGGTAGAAGAAATGAAACGCCTCGGCATGGAAGACGCCCACATGGACGACTTTGGTTATGTTTACGGTACGCTCCCCGCAAATACCGAAAAGGAAGTACCCGTCATTGGCCTGATTGCCCACATGGACACCAGCTCTTCCGCCAGCGGGGAAAACGTGCATCCGCACATCGTTTCAAACTACGACGGCGGAGATATTGTGCTGAACCAGGAAAAAAACATTGTCTTAAGCCCGAAGCAGTACGCGCATCTTTCCGATTACGTCGGTCAGGATCTGATTGTAACCGACGGCACTACCCTGCTGGGCGCGGACGACAAAGCCGGCATTGCAGAAATTCTGACCGCTGTGGAACGGCTGAATCAGGAATCCATTCCGCACGGCAGGATTCCCGTCGCCTTTACGCCGGATGAGGAAATCGGACGCGGCGCTGACCGGTTCGACGTGAAAAATTTCGGTGCGCAGTTCGCCTACACGGTGGATGGCGGAAAACTTGGGGAAATAGAATACGAGAATTTCAACGCGGCGGCGGCAACCGTAACGGTTCACGGCGTGAACATTCACCCCGGCGAAGCAAAAAATAAGATGAAGAACGCACTGTTGATGGCGATAGAATTCAACTCCATGTTACCTCCGAACGAAATCCCCGCCTGCACGGAAGGTTACGAGGGGTTCCATCATCTTTCGCACATGGAGGGAGAGGAAGAGCTCGCCACACTGCGCTATATCATCCGCGACCATAACCGTGCCCAGTTTGAGGCAAAGAAAGCACGGTTTGCAAAAATTGCGGATTATCTGAATGAAAAATACGGCGAAGGCACCATTGAACTGATGCTGTGTGATTCCTACTATAATATGAAAGAAAAAATCGAACCGCATATGTTTTTAATCGACCGGGCAAAACAGGCGATGACCGACGCGGGCGTCACGCCGAAAATCGTTGCCATACGCGGCGGAACCGACGGAGCGCGCCTGTCCTTCATGGGCCTTCCCTGCCCAAATCTCTCCACGGGCGGTCACAATTACCACGGCCGGTTTGAATACATCCCCGTTCAGTCCATGGACCGTATGGTGGAGGTTCTGATCAACCTGATGAAAGTATCCTGATTTAAAAACATATCTTTCCCGCCCAAAAAGTTCAGAAAACCGAAGTCTCTTTTCTCCACTAAGAGTGGACTTTATCGATGTAACAGATTAAAATTTTAATGTAAATTTGCAAGTTGTGTTGTAACGCTATGCATATTATGTTATAATAATTCTTTAAAGGCGGCCTTGTTGGCCAAATTACGACAGCGTGCCGCAAAATGCGGGAACCGATGCATTTGTTTCGTTGAAATCCCATTGGATTTCGGTATTTTGCATCTCTTCCAAGCGTGCGGCCGGTTCGATTTTGTGCTTTCAGGCAGCTTTTCTGCCGTTTCCGTCATGACCAAGCAGATGGCTTGAATTTCAAGCTGGTCTTCCGGGAACCGGTTCTAAAGTCAATGACCACCCATAGGGAACCGTCCTGTGGGCAGCCATGGGCTTTGACCGTAATTGGCAAAAAAAGAAAGCGATTAAAGGGGTTAAGTGGAAAATGATTCGTATCAATCAGTATCGCACCCATGTGTGCGGTGAAATCAGCGAAAACGACATTGGTAAGGAAGTGCGCGTCGCAGGCTGGGTTGAAAGCATCCGCGATCACGGCGGCGTTCAGTTCGTCGACTTGCGCGACCACTACGGCGTAGTTCAGCTTGTAATTCATAATGAAGCTCTGCTGAATAACGTAACAAGAGAAAGTACCATAACCGCTTCCGGCATCGTGATTCTGCGCGACGAAGACACAATTAACCCCAAAATAAATACCGGCACCGTCGAGGTTAAGGTAGAGACCTTGACGGTGCTTGGCAAAGCGCTTTCCAATCTGCCTTTTGAAGTAGGATCCTCCCGCGAAACCAAGGAGGACGTCCGTTTGAAATACCGTTACCTCGATTTGCGCAACCCACAGGTGCACAATAATATTGTGCTGCGCTCTAAGGTGATCTCTTTCCTGCGCCAGACCATGACGGAACTGGGTTTTCTGGAAATCCAGACCCCAATTCTTTCCGCATCGTCGCCGGAAGGGGCACGCGATTACCTGATTCCAAGCCGCCGCCATCAGGGCAAATTTTATGCGCTGCCGCAGGCTCCGCAGATTTTTAAGCAGCTTTTAATGGTTTCGGGCTTTGACCGTTATTTCCAGATTGCGCCGTGCTTCCGCGATGAGGATGCACGCGCCGACCGTTCCCCCGGCGAATTCTATCAGCTTGATTTTGAAATGGCATTCGCCACGCAGGAGGATGTATTTGCCGTTGCCGAGGAAGTGCTGAGCAAAACCTTCGCACAGTTTTCGGACAAGGAGGTTTCCAAGCCTCCGTTTGTGCGGATTCCTTATGCGGAATCCATGCTGAAATACGGAACGGATAAACCCGACCTGCGCAATCCGCTGGAAATCATCGATATTTCCGACCTGTTTGTGGAAACGGATTTCAAACCGTTTAAAGGCAAAACCGTGCGCGCCATTAACGTGCCGGATTGTGTAAGCCAGCCAAAGAGCTTCTTTGAATCCATGCTGAAATTCGCGGAATCCATCGGCATGAAAGGCTTGGGGTACATTAGTGTCACCGCGGACAACGAATACAAAGGGCCGATTAACAAATACCTTTCCGAAGAGGACCGCGCGGAGCTCATCCGCCGTTCCGGCTTGAAACCCGGCTGCGTCATCTTCTTTATAGCCGACGACCGGGAAACCGCGCCCAAACTGGCCGGCCAAATCCGCACCGAGCTGGGCCGCAGGCTGAATTTAATTGACGAAAATTCCTATAAAATGTGCTTTATCGTTGACTTCCCCATGTACGAAATCGACGAGGAAACCGGCAATTACGCTTTTACGCACAACCCATTTTCCATGCCGCAGGGCGGAATGGACGCGCTGCAGAACAAACGCCCCGACGAAGTGCTGGCGTACCAGTACGATATTGTCTGCAACGGCGTGGAGCTTTCCTCCGGTGCGGTGCGCAACCATGACATTGAAATCATGAAAAAGGCGTTTGAAATCGCCGGATATACCGAAGAGGACATCCAATCAAAGTTTACCTCGTTGTACCACGCGTTCCAATACGGAGCCCCGCCGCATGCAGGCATGGCCCCCGGCGTGGACCGTATGATTATGCTGCTGACCGGCGAAGAAAATATCCGCGAGGTCATCGCATTCCCGATGAACTCCAATGCACAGGATGTGCTGATGGGCGCACCGAACGAGGTCACCGAGCAGCAGCTGCGCGAAGTGCACATTAAACTGAGAAAATAAACCGCAAGGAGGGCTTTTCGTGGTCACCCATGAGGAAATACGCAAAATCGCCCGGCTGGCCAAACTTTCGATCAGCGACGACGAACTGGACCGCCTGACAAAAGATATGAGCGAAATCATCGGATTTGCCGACACGATTAACGCCGTCAGCCCCGATGCTTCCGACTTTGACAATATCAACAACCTTTCCAACGCATTCCGTGAGGACACGGTTGTGCCTTCCTATGACCAGGAAGAAATTCTAAAAAACGCGCCGAATCAGGAAGATGGATATTTCCTGGTTAAAAAGCGCGTATAGGAGGCCGCTATGGAAGGAAAAATTAAAAAAATCAGCCGAATGCTGGCTTCCAAAGAAATCAGCTGTACGGAACTGACCCAACAATACCTTGCCGCCATGGAACGCGACGACGGCAAGCTGAACGCTTATGTAAACCGTACGCCAGACGCGGCGCTGCAAGCCGCGAAGGCCGTTGATCAAAAAATTGCCGCGGGGGAAGCCCTTCTTCCCCTGGAAGGCATTCCAATGACATTAAAGGATAATATTTCCACCAAAGGCATTGAAACCACCTGCTGCTCCAAAATTTTGAAGGGCTACGTTCCCATTTACGACGCGACGGTATGGGAAATTCTGCAAAAGCAGAATGCCGTTCTGCTGGGCAAAACCAACATGGATGAGTTCGCCATGGGGTCTTCCTGTGAAACCTCGTGCTTTGGCGGCGCGAAAAACCCGCATAACCTTGCCCATGTGGCAGGCGGAAGCTCCGGCGGGGTCGCTTCTGCCGTTGGGGGCAACCTGGCCGTTTATGGCCTCGGTTCCGACACAGGCGGTTCCATCCGCCAGCCGGCCAGCTTCTGCGGCTTGGTCGGCTTAAAGCCGACTTACGGCGCGGTTTCCCGCTACGGGTTGATTGCTTACGCTTCCAGCTTTGACCAGATTGGCCCGATTACCTCCACTGTGGAGGATGCCGCCCTGGTTTACGACGCGATCTCGCTTTACGACGAACGGGATTCCACCTCTAGTGGAAGAAAGGGTGCGCCGACCGCGCAGTCCCTAGTCAACCCCATCAAAGGAATGAAAATCGGCATTGCAAAAGAATATTTTGAGGGCATCCGCGATGACGTACGCACGGCGGTGGAAGAAGCAATACGAGTCTATGAATCGCTCGGCGCAGAAATCGTCCATTTCGATATGCCATCCCTAAAATACAGCCTGCCGGTTTATTACATTCTGGCCTGCGCGGAGGCTTCCTCCAATCTAGGCCGGTATGACGGCATCCGCTACGGCTACCGCACCGACCATTACGCCGACCGCGACGAAATGGTTTGCAAAACGCGCAGCGAAGGCTTCGGCGAAGAAGTCAAACGCCGGATTCTGCTTGGAACTTATGTGTTAAGTTCCGGCTATTACGACGCCTACTATAAAAAGGCGCAGAACCTGCGCGGTACATTGGTTCACGCATTTGAAGACGCGTTTCAAAAATGCGATGTGCTGCTCGCCCCCACCGTTCCCATGACTGCATTTCCGCAGAATTTTACCGCGCAGGACCCGGTCGAAACCTACCTAACCGATATTTGCACCGTTCCGGTGAACATTGCTGGTCTGCCCGCCGTTTCCATCCCCTGCGGTTCCGATGCCGCCGGACTGCCCATTGGCATGCAGCTGATCGGCAACCGCTTCTGCGAGGGAACCATCCTCAACGCGGCGTATCAATATGAAACCGCCGTCGGGGAACATGTTTTCCGCACTGCAGATATGGGAGTATCCGTCTGAAACGGTTCAGGCGGAGAGAGAAAGGATGGTTATGGGCATGAAACAATACGAACTGGTCTGCGGCCTTGAAACGCATGTTGAACTTTCCACCAAAACAAAAATTTTCTGCTCCTGCACCACGGAATTCGGCGGCGAACCCAACACCCACTGCTGCCCTGTGTGCATCGGGCTTCCCGGAACACTGCCAAAGCTGAACCGAACCGTTGTGGACTACGCCATTATGGCAGGCCTTGCCACCCACTGCGAAATCAGCCATATTTCGAAAATGGACCGCAAAAACTATGTCTATCCCGACCTGCCAAAGGCTTATCAGATATCTCAGTATGATATGCCTCTATGCAAAAACGGCTATATTGAGCTTTCTAACGGTCGGAAAATCCGCATTACGCGTATTCATATTGAAGAGGACGCGGGCAAGCTGGTGCATCAGCGTGGCAATGTATTCGTCGACTACAACCGCGGCGGCGTTCCGCTGATTGAAATCGTTTCGGAGCCGGACATTCGCAGCATTGATGAAGCGAAGGAATATCTGGAGCAGCTTCAGATGATTATGCGCTACATCGACGTATCCGACTGCAAAATGCAGGAAGGTTCCCTGCGCTGCGACGTGAACATTTCTGTGCGGCCGAAGGGTACAGAAACACTCGGCACGCGTACGGAAATCAAAAATATGAACTCCTTTACGCATATGACTAAAGCAATGGATTACGAAATCAACCGCCAGATTGACCTGTTGGAAAGCGGCGAGGAAGTGATTCAAGAAACCCGCCGTTACAACGAAGAAGACGACTGCACCGAAAGCATGCGCGGCAAAGAAGACGCAAACGACTACCGCTACTTCCGTGAACCCGATTTGGTCACCATCAACGTTTCCGAAGAGGAAATTGCGCGGTTAAAAGCGCGCGTGCCGGAGCTTCCGCGTGAAAAAATGCAGCGTTATATCAGCGAGTTGGGCCTGCCCGAGGCGGACGCGTTGCAGCTCTCCAAATACCGCAGAATTGCGGAATTCTTTGAAGAAGCCTGCGATGGCGTAAAGAATCCGAAGGTTGTTGCAAACTGCATTATTGGGCAGATGTTCAGCCGCATGGACACCGACGCGGCCAAGGAATCGTTCGAGGTTGCCATTACGCCGAAGCAGCTAAAAGAGCTGGTACTCCTGTTGGACGCTGGGAAAATTCGAAGCAACCTGATGAAATCCACGCTGGAAAAAATGCTGGATACCGGAAAATCCGCGGACGCTTTCCTGACGGAAAGCGATTTGGCCGGTCTGGACGACAATGCCCTGCGGGAAGCCTGTGCGAAGGCTGTAGCGGACAATCCCGCCGCGGTAGCGGATTTCCAAAACGGCAAGGAAAAAGCGCTCAAGGCAATTTTGGGGGCTGTGATGAAAGCCACCCGGGGCCGTGCCGACGCCGTGAAAGCAGAGCAGATTTTGATTCAGCTTATTCAAAAATAAAAGCTCTAAAAACATTCCAATATAAAAACAAAGGACTGCTGCAAGGCAATTTGCAGCAGTCCTTGTTTTTATGATATTGCCTTTCTTCGTTGTTCGAAGTCACGTACTATCGATACGATTTTCTTAGCGCTCCCGCGTGGGGAGCGACTTTTTCTTCGCTGGTATCATTTTTATCAAAAGCCATTTCAATCCACGCTCCCGCGTGGGGAGCGACGCAGATTGTCCGTGATAATCATCTTCTTTCAATGGATTTCAATCCACGCTCCCGCGTGGGGAGCGACCCGCACAAACATCGTAATACTCTGACGCAGGGAGAATTTCAATCCACGCTCCCGCGTGGGGAGCGACCCAGGCAGCAGTACAGATACCGCGCAATATCAGGAATTTCAATCCACGCTCCCGCGTGGGGAGCGACTTTTCTCGAAGTCGGCCACATCGCACTCATTTATTTCAATCCACGCTCCCGCGTGGGGAGCGACAAAACCTATCCACCATAGACCCTTATATTCTTCAGATTTCAATCCACGCTCCCGCGTGGGGAGCGACTCAAAAATATGGAGTTCAGCTTCCAACAATAAAATTTCAATCCACGCTCCCGCGTGGGGAGCGACTCTGGTACGCTTTCATGCTGTACGCTAGCA
>DUNN01000002.1 GCA_012839345.1 Clostridiales bacterium
ATTTTAAACTGATAGGCGCTGTTTACAGAGAAATCCAGAGTTGTATCACTGACAAATGTTTTAGATGGAGAGACAGGCGCTGCATTCGAATCGGAGGGTGATGAGTCTCCGCTGCCGGAACTACCGCCGCCGGAACTACCGCCGCCGGAATGGTTTGATGGTATTTGGGATACCGTTATGTGAATTTTATTGGTTTCCACAGTTACCGGATTACCTGATTTGTTATTCAGAGTTACCGATGCCCATACATCCGCAGAACCCTCTTTTATCGCAGAAATCTTTCCGTTGCCAGTTACACTTACCGTATTGCTGTCACTGGACAAGTATTGAATCGTTGCATTTGACAGAGAAGCGGGTGTTCCATCGTTGTTAAGCGCATTTGCTAATACAATAGAATCTGTTTGTCCTACACTAAGCTGAGTATTGCTGCACTGAGCCGTCACAGACGCTAAAGAACCTGGCTCAGATCCACCGGTCAATTCATAGTTATGGCCGGCCTGATATGCGAATTTGATGCTATGGTTTACTGTATTACAGGTGAAGCTGACTGGTTTATTGATGGTTGTATCTCTGACTTTCAGTGTTTCTGCGGACCATCCTGTATTGTTGTTTACAATCTTTGAAGTTGTTTTTCCATCAATGTAAGTATAATCATATGTGGAGCCGTTGTTGGCAATGGGAAATACCTCCACAAAATAATTCCCCTTCTTTTGCATGTCTTCACCGACTAAAACGCCTTTGCCGCCCACGAAAGCCGGAATGTTGTCAATTGGATGAGCACGGTTTTTCAGAAGTTTCGGGCCATCGAATGTCTCGCCGGTAGAGTAGTCAATCCACTTTCCTTCAGGCAAATAGACGTCGCGCGAATCAGCAGTCAGAAAATCTGTTCCAAACTGCGGTGCCGCCAGAAGGCTTTCACCAAGCAGCCATTCGTACTGGCGATCCGTTGTGTTCGCCATTTTGCCGACGTAACTGTCATTAGGATAGGCTATATATAGGGGGGTAAGGGAATACGGATAACCCGTTTGCCAACTCTTTAAAGCTGCGTCATAAATATATGGTGCATAAGTGCTGTGCCAGTTAATAGCGTTAAACGTTGCCTGCTTATAAGCCTGATTATCCATTTTTAAGACGTTGATGCCGACGGATGCGCTTGGATTTAAAGCAGCAAACTGTGCGTTGCGAACCAAATATTTCTGGTAACTCGGATTTGAAATTGTTCCGCCTGTTCCGCCTATGATATCAGGGTATACATTGGAAATACCGCTTGCTGCATAGGCGAGCGTATTAATCGGCATTCTGTCAGGGGAAGAGTTAAAGCTGTTGTTGCTTGTACCGTAATTAGCATCATTGATTCTTAAAATATCTCCCGACAGGGAATAAGCGCCGTTTCTCATGATCATGACGTCGTTATCCTTGTTGATCATATAGGAAAGTACGCGGTTCCAGTTGCCATCGTGATAGGTTCTGTCGTTGTTCAGCACCATCGTATCTTCTTTAAAGCCGTCAACGCCCCAAAGGTTGGCATTCTTGCGGTACCATTCCAACGCGTTTGGATTTCCGCCGTCAATATAAGCCGTTAAGCCCCTGGTACGATTTCCGCATGGATATTTTGCATGGATTGTCATAAGGCTTCCGTCTTCATTTTTTAGGAAATAACCGTTTGCAAGTCCTTCGTTGACGAAATTTCCGTCTACCTCAGGGTGCCAGTCTCCGCCGAGAGATTGGGGGAGCTTAAGGTGAACACGCAGGCCAAGCATGAGTTTTATGTTCTTGTCTTTGAAAAACGATTTGAGTTCTGTTGGGTTAGGGAATCTGGGGTTTGGCATCCCCTGGGCAGTGTCATTTCTGCCTGCCGGATCGGCGGTGTCGTCCCACATGCCGAAACTAGTAGTGGTGCCTTCCATTCCGGAGCGGTCACCTTTCCAGAAACCGGAACCGATCACTGCCCAGGTAATATTGTAACCTTCATTCAGGTAATCCTGAACGGTGCTCATTACATTGGACTGATAAGCGTTCCATCCCAGTGCGCCGAAAGCTTCCCAGCCGAGCCCGAACATTTCATAATGAGGTTTTGTATCTTCATAACCTTCCTGGTTACGGACATTGCGATAATCCTGATAGATTTGTTTCATGTCACCGAAAAAGTAATACAGTGTGGTCACCTTGTCGGTCTCAAGAACGCCAAGTTTGGTCTCGGTTGCGTTAATCACTACACGCTTGTCCGCTTCTTCGAATAAAACCTGTGCGAACCCGCGCTGCGGTGCAACGGAGAAATTAGAGATAAAGCGTATCGGGCCTCCGTCCTGATTCGTAAAGCTGCCTGCAGTTGTGCGGTTGACACCGAAAACGTTGGTGCTGGGACGCACGTTAGCACCGGTGTCGGTTACGGCGCCGTAGTCTCCAAGGCCGTACATGGGATTGATATTCCCTTCCACTCTTGCATCAATGGTATATTTATTTGATGATGCTGGAGGGGTAACCGGATTCTGGGCAGGATCGCCGTCATAAGAGATAATCCCGCTTCCTGTTATGGTCCATTTTGTTAAGTCTCCGTCAAAGGTGTCACTGAAGGAAGCGCTGCCTGTAACGGAAAAGTTGTTTACTTTCGCAACAGTGGTGCTTGCCAGTACACCGGCGGTTCCCTTTGGAAGAGAACTGTCGGTGGCTTGAATTACCGGAACGCCGTCCACAAAACAGTTTATGCTGTTGCCGGTTAACTCGGCTTTTAAGTTATAGAATTTATCGTAAGAATAATTAAATGGAACTTCCTGAAGAACGGTCTCCGTCCCGTTTTGTTTTTTTATCAGTGAGACATACCCAAGTTTTAAAAATCCAAAACGGTAATAATTGTTGCTGTCCGTGTAGCGCATAACCAGTGAATCGGAGGTCTGTTCGTCGTTCATTTTAAAACTTGTGTCAGCGCTGACGGTATAATCGGCCCACTGAGTGCCTTGTGTTACAATGGCAGATGAAGCCGGACTGGCATTGAGAAGAAGATATTTGTCCGTCAGCTGTCCATCAGGATTTTCGGAGCGGTTTTCCGTTTTAAGCTCCATGGAAGTATTGTCTTTGGAATTTAATAAATCCGATTCTTCAACAAAATCCCCCGATATCTCCGCCAGAGTTTTGGAGTCAAAATCATTTTGGTAGTAGATTTTCGAAGGGTCAATGTTATCGTAGACTTTAATGTCGTCGATGCAAGCATAGTCGTCATAAATTCGGAACCCACATCCGCCAAGCAGAGAGGCGGCCGGTGCTGTGGCATCATTGGCATCAAACATCAGCTGGTCATTTAAATAACCTTTGACGCTTTTTCCGGAAACCACCATTTTCATGCGGTACCAGTTGTTTGGCTTAATACCAGAGATTGTCTTATCCCCCAGAGAGGCAGACGTACCAGCTGCGTCTAATCTTTTCAGGCCGGTATCACCGTTTTTTAAATAAAAAAGGTGGTAGGCGTTTTTGGCTTGAAAGTGTGAAAAAATCCCGCTGCTGCTTTTTGTATCCGTTTTATTTTCGAATCTCACCCGGGACTCAAACGTGTAGTTATCATCCGGAATATCTATACTTGTCAGTTTTTTAACTGATACAGCAGTAAGGCTGGACGGCTTTATATACAGATATGTATTGATATTTGGATCATATGCCGGAATTGGAGTGATTGTGCCGTCTGCAGCGATATGCTCGGCTCCGCTGCTTCCCAGCATGGTTTCCCATTTTGTATGCTGCCAGCCGGTGATTCCATCTGTATTCTCAAAATCCAGATTAGCATAAATTGTTGCTCCGTCATTACTGGAGACGATAATGTTATCGAAGCTGGCATTCGCCTTATCGGCTCTTAACCCACAGCCTCCTTGAAGCTGTGCGCTGGTCGCCGAGCTATCTGTTGCATTAAAAACGAGTGTATCATTGATATAGCATTTTATTGTTTTTCCTTCTACAACCATTTTTAAATGATACCATGTGTTGACCGCAATAGTAATTGCTTTTCCTTCGCTTGTGATTGAGCTAGAGAGATCAACTGTTGAAGATCCTAGACGTTTTAAACCGATTGCCCCAGGTTTAATAAAGAAAAGGTGAAAGGCATTGTTTGCATTATAATGCGAAAATATTCCGACCGAGGTGGTACTTCCTGAATCCAACTTAACGTCGGATTCAATTGTATAATCACTTGGCAAATTTGGAGTTACCAGCCGTTCTACTGTCGCATTCACTTTATCATTTGTACCCAGAACATGCAGGTAACAGCTGGACTCAGAGGAAGTAAGCATTGCGGTTTGAGTTGCAGAGTCCTTGTAACTGGCAGCCTGAATTTCAGGAAGATTGCTGACAAGGCTTTTTGCCTCGCTTCCCGTCTTTGGAATAATAGAGAACTTTACATAATGGTCAAAAAGCTTAATACTGACATTTGCTTTGTCATTGTTTGTATTTGTTACTTCAAAATTTGCAGTGTCACCGTCCAGACCCATAAATATGCTGGAACTCACTTCATAAACGGTGCCGCCTGCCTTTCCAAAACATATACCGGAGGACGAGTGCATGTCGGCGTATGCCGTTCCGTTATCGGGTCGGTAGAACCCGTAGCGGAATCCTTTTTTTGCTACTTTTACGGTGTAGTTTGGCGTTTGAATTACTACCGTGTCGCCGTCTGTCGCAGTAAATTTGGATTCTGCGAATGCCTGCAGGCTGATGCCGCTCAGGATAATGAGCAGAGAGAGAACCAGTGCAAAAGTTGACTTAATGCATTTTTTCATTTTCATAATTTCCTCCCATTTCTTGAGCCAGTAAATTTCCGTTTTTATCTCTGGCTTTTTGTATCAATTCGTCGGTGAATTGACTAGATATTTCCAACATTTGCAGTGGTATTATATATAAACCTTTTATCGCTATCAACCGTATACAAAATACTTAATAATTTTTATAAAAATAGTGATATCAAATCTAAAAATCCTTAAATGCCGCTTGATAATCTAAAAATATTAATACAAGAAGACAGAAGATGTACTGGAATTAAAGATTTATACAAATTCTTTTGAACATTCTTTGTGATTTTTACATTCCATTGAATCTGTTCCTCAAATCGATATAATCAAGTCGTAAGGTACGAAAAGTAGTCGGTATTTCGATTCTAACCGTATCGGGATGCAGAGGGGGAAGAGAGAATGGAAACGTACAGATTTGACGTGGTGGTCGCCGGTGGGGGAGTTTCCGGCGTATGTGCGGCAATCGCTTCCGCGAGAGCTGGTGCGAAGACTGCACTGATTCAAAACAGGCCGGTTCTGGGAGGCAACTCCAGCAGCGAGATCAGGGTTTGGACAAGAGGCTCCGTAGGCGGCGGCACCATTTTCGCAGAGGAAATGGGCATTCTCGGCGAACTAAAGCTGCATAATTTTAAAATCAACCCGGATTTTAATCCGGTTTTATGGGACGAAGCTCTGTTTGATAAAGTTTATTCGGAGAAAAATATACAGCTTTTCCTCAATACCAATATAACGGATGTTGCCATGCAGGATTCTGGCAAAATCGGTTCGGTGGTTGGCTATCAGCTTGGTTCCGGAAGAACGATTCGCTTTGAAAGCTCCATGTTTATCGACGCAACCGGAGACGGTACAGTGGGATTCCTTGCCGGAGTAAACTACCGTTTCGGGCGTGAAGACAAGGCAGAATACGGGGAAAGCCTGACCCCAAAAGTGAAAGACAGCAACGTTCTTGGCAGTTCCATCATGTTCCAGTATAAAGATGAAGGAAAGCCGATTCGCTTTGAAAAGCCCGATTATGCTTATGACATTCCTTATATCGAAGCGCTGCTTAACAAAGGCGGCCGTGTGGTAAATGAAAAGATGAACGGCTGCGATTACTGGTGGGTGGAATTTGGCGGTACGCACGACACAATTTTGGAAAATCAGGAAATCGGAATTGAACTGAAAAAGCTCGTCATGGGTATTTGGAATTACATAAAGAATTCCGGTAAATTCAATGCGGATACACTCACGCTCGAGTGGATCGGCCAGATGCCCGGAAAACGGGAATCCCGGCGTTTTGTCGGGGAATATACGCTGACGCAGAACGATGTGGAACAGGGCAGGTCTTTTCCTGACGCTGTGTGTTACGGTGGATGGTATATGGACTTTCATCCGAGCGACGGAATTTATTCGGAAGAAAGTTTTTGCCTTCAGGTTCCGGTACACGCGTATAACATTCCGATGCGAAGCCTTTACACTTCAAAAATGGATAATTTGCTGTTCGCCGGCCGGAATATCAGTGTCAGTCACGCGGCATTTTCCTCGACGCGGATTATGGATACCTGCGGGCTGGTCGGTCAGGCGTCCGGTACAATCGCAGCCTTCTGTGCACTTCAAAACTGCACTCCGCACGAAGCAAATCAGAAATATATCACAGAACTTCAGCAGAAGCTGCTGAAAAGTGATATGACCGTCTGGGACTTGAAAAACACCGATGAATCAGATCTGGCACGCTCGGCAGCCGTAACCTGCTCCGAAGTCAGAACCCCGGAAAGTTTACGGGGCGATGGGCTCGCTGATATTTCCGGTGGCACCTTCCTTGTCTGTCCGGTTACGAAAGAAAATGCCCGACTTACGGTTGCGGTCGAGTGTGAAAAGGATACGGAACTGGAATACGCCGTTTATGAGTCCCGCCTTCCTTCCAGACTGATTCACGGTTCCTTAGTCGGTACTTACACTGTGCCGGTTCGTAAAGGACAGGAAACCATTGAACTCGATTTGTCAGCCGCGGCAAACCCGATTTATGTAAAAATTGTATTTCAGGATAATTCGGACGTTAAGATAAAAACCACTTCCGACGGTCTGACGGGATTATTACTCGGGCGTAAAGAACGCTCATCCTTTGAAAGTCCCTGTGTTTCGGCGGTTGACTGTATGGATTACGGGTGTGAAAACGTGGTGAACGGTTATAACCGTATTGAGTACGGCACGAACCTCTGGAGTTCAGGCAGCTTGGAGAAGCCGCAATGGCTTGAGTTCACGTGGGAGCAGCCGAAAGAATTTTCACAGATCCGCATGACGTTTAACCCGGATTTGTCCAGCGAAATACCGAGTTCCATTTCCAAGGTTTCGAATGACCACCACGGATTTGTACGTGGCAAAAATCCAACCGCTTCGCTGGTGAAAGCATTCCATGTGGACATTTATCAAGACGGTCAGTGGCAAAAAGTCGCCGCGGTAAATGCCAATACGGAAAGACTCTGTATTGTAAATATGCCGGTTCAAAAGTCCGAAAAGATTCGGATTTGTTTTGACAGGACGTACGGCTCTCCCTATGCTGAAGTGTTTGAAGTCAGAATCTATTAACATATCACTTGATACGAAAGGAAAGAACAGCAGAATGACAAAACGAAAACACCGCGGGATTCGTCTGTCCGACGGAGCGGTAGGCTTTATTCTGGCGGCGCCTGCATTGGCAATATTTATTGCCGTCATCCTTTATCCGTTCCTGAACTCCATCTTTATGAGCTTCACGAACAAGACGCTTATGAGCCCCAGCTTTAAAATGGTTGGCCTAAATAACTACGCGAAGGTGTTTGCTGACCCCACCTTTTTGAAAACCCTTGGCAACACGGGCATCTTTGTTTTTTTCTCCACTCTTTGTCCGTTCGTGCTCGGCTTTATCTGGGCGGTTATACTGAACAACAAATTCAGGGGTGCGGGCGTGCTGCGCGGCATTACGCTGATTAACTGGATTGTTCCCGGAGCTTCAATCAGCTTCTTATGGTCGTTCATTTTCGATTACAACCACGGTATTATGAACGAACTGCTTCGCTCACTTGGTATTATCACTCAGAATGTCAACTGGCTGGGCGAAAGCTCAACGGCAATGGTCGTTGTGATCGTTGCCAGAACCTGGCAGATGCTTCCATGGTATATGGCGTTTCTGACCGGAGGACTGCAGGGCGTTCCGTTTGACCAGATTGAGGCTGCCAGAATCGACGGAGCCAACAACCTAAAGGTTCTGCGCCATGTCGTGATTCCCGGTATGAAATCCATGATTACCATCGTCCTGGTGCTTGGCATCATCGGAAACCTGCAGCATTTCGACATTCCTCAGGTTATGACCTCCGGCGGCCCGGCGGGCGCAACCACACTGTTCTCTATCCTGGTTTACAACAAAGCTTTCGTCGGCTACAAGGTCGGCATGGCCGCGACAATCGGCACCATCTGGGCGGTTTTGCTGGCAGTTTTCAGCTTTTTCTACTCACGCAGCACATCGAAGAATTAAGGAGGACATCATGTTTCAAAAAACACGAGGTTATAAATTTGTCATTGCGTTCTCTAGCATAACGATTGGAATATTTGTTATCTTCCCGCTTCTTTGGATGTTTAACACCGCCTTAAAGCCCTCAACCGAAACTTTTAAGCTATCTTTGTTCTTTGCAACCCCAACGCTGAAGAATTTCCAGAGCGTTCTGTTTGATAAGGACATCCTGACAAACTTGGGGAACAGCTTGTTTGTTTCGTTTGTCAGCAGCTTTGCGGGAACACTGGTTTCCATGTTCGCGGGGTTCAGCTTTTCCAAGTTCCGCTACAAGGGCAAAAACATTTCAATGTCCATCATTATGATGGCGCAGGCCTTCCCGCAGGCGATTCTGCTGCTTACCCTTTACATCATGATGCAGCAGATGAAAATGGACGGCAGCTATTTTGCGCTGATTCTTTCCTACATAGCGTTTATCCTGCCGGTCGGCACATGGTCGCTGAAAGCCTATTTCGACCAACTGCCCGACGCGCTTATTGAATCCGCAAAAATCGACGGGGCAGGCTGGATTCGCATCACCTTCCAGATTATTTTTCCGCTTGCGATTCCGGGTGCCATTTCGACCGCGATTTACGGTTTCGTATGGAGCTGGAACGACCTGCTGTATTCCCTGACCCTTGTTACCGACGCTTCGAGAAGAACGCTTGCGCCGGGACTGGTTATGAAGTACATGGGCGAATTCACAAACAACTGGTCTCAGATGATGGCAGCATCTATTTTTGTATCAATCCCGGTTACTCTGATCTTTATATTCCTGCAGAAATATTTCATCAGCGGCCTGACTTCAGGAGCCGTAAAGGGCTGACGGCTGTTTGATTTCGAGCAAGGAATATGGATAAATGCAGTATAACACTGCGAATTTTATGGGAAAGAAAGGTAAGGTATTTTATGAAAGCAAAAAGAATTCTGGCACTCTGCATGGCATGCAGCATCGCGCTTGCGGCCAGCGGCTGCGGTTCCACCGGCACCGCGAGCAGCACCGGCAGCGCAGCTGCTGCCTCCTCCGCGCCGGCTTCCAGCAAGGCGCTTGAATCGGCTAACCTGGTTTGGGCTGGCTGGTCCGGTGAAGAAAAGAGCACAAAAGATATTATCAATGAAATGATTTCTTCCTACAATGCAAAGGGAGGCTCTCAGGTCACCTGGGTAGGCTGGCCTTGGGCAAATACGCAGCAGCAGCTGATTATCCGTAATCAGGGCTCCGAAGCGCTCGACGTTGCACAGGTAGATATCGGTATGTTCGGCGCACTGTCCGAAATGGGTGTGCTCGCAGACATGAACGACCTTATGGGTAAAGATTATCTGGAGCAGAACTATAACGAAGCCGCGCTGAAGGTTGGTCAGGTTGACGGAAAACAGCTTGCCATGCCGTGGTCGATCGCATCCATTAACATGGTTTACAATCCGACCCTTTTGAAGTCTGTCGGCTACAGCGAACCGCCGAAGACAATCACACAGTTTGAAGACTGCATGAAGAAACTGAAAGAAAAAGATAAGAATATCATTCCTTATGGCCTTGCTACCAAAGATGCCACCATGGCAACCGACTTCCAGCCCTGGCTGTGGACATTCGGCGGAAGCGTGCTGAAGGACGGCCAGCCCACACTCAGCAGCGACGCAGGTCAAAAGGTAGCGGAGTGGTACAAATCCCTGCTTGACAAGGGCTATATTCAGATGAACATCACCCGCGCCGATGCACGCCAGCTGTTCGCACAAGGCAAGATCGCATTCTATGACGACGCGATTTCCGCAAAGGGTGTCGCAATCTCCAACGGAATCAGCAAAGCTGACCTGAACAATAAGATCAAGCCAATGGCCAGACCCGTACTGAAAGACGGCGATACACCGCAGTCATCCATGTGGGGCCACCTGCTTGTAGTCTTTAAAAAGTCTCAGCATCAGGAGCAGGCCGCCGACTTTATTAAGCACATTGTAAGTCAGGAACAGTCCCTGAAATATTTCAACAGCAACGGTATGCTTCCGGTTCTGAAAAGCGCACTTGCAAGCGATGCCGTAAAGGGTGACCCGTGGGCAAACACCTGGGTGCAGCTGACCCAGTCCGGCAAAGCGCTTGAATTTGCAAAGATGAGCAACAGCGGCGAACTCAACAATATTCTTGTTGAAGAGCTTCAGGGAATTCTCCTTGGTGAGAAGAAAATCCCGGATGCTTTGAAGTCGGCAGACACCCGTCTGTCCGGTTCCTTATCCTAAACCTAAATAGCAGAAAGGGGTATCCTGTGCGGTTTTCCGCATGGGATATTTCCCGTTATAGGAATTTATTTCTTAAATATTTTATAGGTTCTAATCGGATATGGTAAAATAGTAACAGTCTTTTCGGCGGAGGGTAAAACAGTGAAAAAAGAAAACCAGAAACAGAAAAAACCGTTCCCATTTGCGGTAAGAGTATTTTTAATGATTACCCTTTTGCTCATTTTGCCTGTTTACTGCATGTTTGTTTACATTAACAACAGCTTTACATCCTATCTAGACCAGGAAATCAGCACAAAGACTGTTCAGAATATTGCAAAAAGCGAAGAAGAAATTTATGGTAAGCTTGAAAATCTGATTAACGTATCCAATCTTTTTATTTCAGATACAGAATTTGAAAAGGTAATGTCCGGCGACAGGAGTTACTACGAAAAATGCAAGTATTTTGATTCCAGCGTAAACCGGATGATGAGCAGCAACGTTTTTAATCTGGACGAGCTGAGGATATCCTTTTTTGATTCAAAGAAAAACCTGTACACAAACTGGGGCGTCAATTACCACGATTATTCTTTTATGCTGAATGAGGATTGGGTGAAAGAGAGCATCAACGCAAAAGGATACTTAACCTGGAATATGTTTGAAAATTCTCAGATACAGGAGGAGAAGAACAAAAATATTCGCTATATTTCCCTGACGCGGTCGTTCAGCCCGAAGTCGAACTCCCAGATTACGACGGGTTCCCTGATTATCAGTATGAAGGATCAGGTTATTATGGATCTGCTGGAAAAGTACCGGTACGGGGCCAACGATAATATTTTTATTTATTCCAGGGGTTTTGATCAGGTGTTTTCTGCAAAGCCAATCTCGACCGCGGACCCGGATATGAAGCGTGTGCTGCAGAAACTGACGGGAAAGAACGGCAGTATTACGGACACCGTTCATTCGAATAAGTATATTATCAGTTATTACACGCTTTCCAAGCCGTGGAACTATAAAAATAACGAGCTGACGGTCGTTGCAATGACCGATTATCAGAGCGTTGCGGAAAAGACGCAGGAATACATGATGCAGACCATGCTGTTCTTCATTCTCTTTATGGCAGTTATGGTGATCGTGGTATTCTTCATTTCCCGCGCGATTGTAAAGCCAATCCGTGACATTTCCAGGCGGCTTTCGGGGTATCAGGTCGGCGATACTCTTGTTTACGGCTACCGGTATAACGATGAAATCGGTCAGCTTTACGGCGCGTTTTCCAAAATGGATCAAAACATCCGGGACCTGTTCGAAAAGTTAAAAGACGAGTATGCGGTTAAGGAACGGTACCGGTTTGACTCTCTTCGTGCACAAATCAATCCTCATTTTTTATTTAATACGCTAAACAGCATACGGTGGATGGCGATAATTAAAAAGCAGGATAATATTGTTGGCAGCATCGACGCACTAACCGGCATGCTGGAGTACAGCATGAACAAGGGAAGCGAATTTGTGTCGCTCGGACAGGAACTGAAGAATATCGACAGCTATATTTCGATTCAGAATATGCGTTACGGGGAGCATTACCGTACGGAAATCGATATACCGGAGGAACTTTATCGGTGCGAGGTCATTAAATTTTCACTGCAGCCTATTGTTGAAAACTGTATTATACATGGGTTCCGGGATTTCAGCGGGCAGGCCGTCATCGAGATACACGGCAACCAGGAGGAAGACGTTCTGCACCTGTACGTGGAGGACAACGGGAAGCCGATTTCGGAGGATGCAATCCGCGAATTTCAAGAGAATAAGGGAACAAAGCATCGGGACGAAAAAAAGGTGACCGGCATCGGCATGGCAAACGTAGATGAAATTATTCGCATTACGTACGGGGAAGAGTACGGGCTGGACGTACAGGTACGCGGCGACAGGACGGTCGTTTGTTATACGCTGCCGTATCGGCTTCACGGGGGGATTGAAGACTGTAATGAAAAAGATCATGATTGTTGACGATGAATTGTTGGTTCGCGTAGGAATCAAATCCATTGTTGGGTGGGATGAGCACGGCTATCAGATGGTCGCGGAGGCTTCCAACGGAAAGGAAGCATTGGAACTGATAGAAAAGTACAGGCCGGATATTGTTATGACCGACCTTGTCATGGCTCCGGTTGACGGGTTCGAGCTGATTGAGGAATGCGGCAGGCGATTTCCCGAAATCAAATTCATTGTGCTGAGCAGCTACAACGATATGGACAATGTGAAAAGGGCGATGAAGCTAGGCGCGACGGATTATGTATTTAAACTAAAGGTAACAGCTGACAGCATTCTTTCCACTCTTTCTGAAGCAAGTAAGGAAATTGACAGCACTGCAAGGCCGTTTGCCGCAGACCAGCCGGTCAGTGTAAAAAACATTCCGGCAATCAAATCAAGGCTTCTCCATACCATCATTGATAAGAGCTATATCAGCAGAAAAGAGATTGAAAAGCAGATTCAGGAGCTGGAGCTGAACGTCAATTTGTCAGAAAGCTTCGCCATGCTCTACATCAGCATTGACGATTTTGCTGTAAAGGTACTGGAGGGCGAAATTCAGGGAGAGCAGCTTCTCAAGTACTCCATTGCGAATATTGTGGAAGAGGTTCTGGCAAAATCCTTTCTTTGCGACGTGTACGACTATGCAGAGGGAAACCTGATTGCCTTACTGCAGAAGAACCGGAGCGATGCGGACATGGCTGCCGAGGTACGCGACGTGTTTTCTAAAATACAGGAATACATGAAGCGGTATTTCGCAATATCGGTCTCCGCTGCGCTGAGCTACTCTTATTCTGATCTCACGGACATTTCCGCTGCTTACTCGGAGGCTATGGAAGGCGTTAAAAACCGGCTTTATAAAGGCTGTGGTTATCTGAACCTTCCGAGGAAAGGCAATAATACGAAAAAGGTGCTAAAAATATCCCCGGACGGTATTGACCGGGATATGGAAAAGAAAATAGACGCCAGCGGGGAGCAGCTGATTCAGTATTTCAACCGTTTCTTTGATGCAGTCAGCGCACTGGACAACGTTGAGGAAAGCGAAGTTCGGAAGTCTTATTTTGAAATGTACCACAGCCTGAGTGATAACGCACGGAATTACGGGGTCAACATCGACGCGCTGACCGACGAACAGGGGGTATCCCTTTATGATATTATCCTAAAGGGCGACACTTCCACGTTGATCCGTTCGGGTTTCCTTGCGGCGGCAAGCCGCTTTGCGGAGAGTCTTGGCCCTTCGAAAAAGCAGTCCGCAAGAAAGGACATCCTGATGGCAAAGGATTTTGTCCGAAACAATTTGTCCGAACATCTCACAGTAGCCACGGTTTCGGAATTTTTGAACATGAATGCCAGCTATTTTTCTCACTTGTTTAAAAAAGAAACAGGAAAAAGCTTTATTGACTATGTAAACGAAACGAGAATCAATAAAGCCAAGGAGCTTTTGGCCACGACAGATTACAGAGTTTACGAAATCTCCGCGATGGTGGGAATCGACAGCCCGAATTATTTCAGTATCCTGTTTAAAAAGATCACAGGGAAAAGCCCGAATGATATCCGGTCCAGGCAGTAAGGTCTGGGGAGGAGCCGGTTGAAAGGAAGATAATTTCGTGAAGTGGTCTAAAAGATTGCTGTCTCTGCTGCTAGCTGTCGCTTTGCTGGCGGCGTCAGGGTGCTCGTACAGCCTGTCCGAAAAAGGCGATAAAAGCTCCAATCCGTCCGAGATGAAGACGCTCCGTATCTGGGGCGGCGTTCCTCCGGATGCCGGGCCGTCCCGCATGGCTGATGAATTTAACAAAGAGTACAAAGATAAAGGAATATCCGTAGAGTATAATTATTTTGTGAATAATCAGGCCGGAAATCAAAGAATGGAGACCATCCTGCTTTCCGGTGACAACATTGACGCCTATTTCACTTATACAACCAGTTTGCTGGAAAAACGTTCTATGAGCAATATGGCGCTTGACCTGACGCCGTTTATTAACCGTGACCATATTGATATGAGCGGCTATTTCGGCGGCAGTGTAAACTCCTATTACGTCAACGGCAAACCTTACAGTATACCGACTAAACTTGATCAATACGGGATTACAATTAATAAGGACAAATTTGACGAGGCGGGTATTCCCATTCCAAAGGAATGGACGTATCAGGAGTTTCGTGAAATCGCAAAAAAACTTTCTAAAGGAACCGGAAAAGACAGGACTTACGGAATGTTTTTTTGTACCCAGCAGGATATCACGTATCCGATTACCTATATTCTGCCGCGTTCCCTTGGCGGAGACGCTCTTTATAAGAACGGGGGAAAGTCCACCAATTTTGACAGTCCCGTTGTTTATGATATGGTAAGTCTGGTTAATGATATGATGAATGTGGATCACTCCGCACCGACTCATATTGAAAGCGTAACCCAAAAGCTGACGCAGGAATCCATGTTTTTAACAGGAAAATGCGCAATGACCATCGGACCGTGGATCATTCGCAGTGTGAAGGACCAGAAGACCTATCCGCATACGTTTACAACCGCGTTTGTACCTTATCCTGTGGAAAATAAAAATTCGAAAAACTATACGCAGGGCGGGTTGGGCGATTTCCTTTCAATCAGCCCGAATACACGGTATCCGAGCGAAACGTGGGAATTCCTGAAATGGTATGCGACAAAAGGTATGATCTATATGGTGGAGGGCGGGCGTATTCCCGCCTATAAAGAATTTGATACACAGACTGTAACGAACCTGCTCTTAAAGGGCGGTGAAAATCTGATTGACGCTGAGACGGCAAAAAATGTTTTGATCCTGCCCAAAAGTAATTACGCCATTCCTTCCATCAATACGAATCTATCTGAGATTAATGAAATTCTTGCGGATGAATTCGAACAGATTTATACCGGGCAGAAGAGCGTAAAACAGGGTCTTGCGGATGCCAAATCACGCGGTGACCAGATTTTGCGGACAGAGTAAATAATATAAAAGTTTCCAGCCCCTGTTGAAAAACAGGGGCTTTGTAGTATGATATTAACAGGAAGGAACGGTGGAGAAAATGAAAAGTGAAAAACCGACGTTAAACTGGCTGAGTGATCCCCGTGTTTTCGAAGTCAACCGGGAAGAGGCGCATTCCGACCATAAGTTTTATCAATCCCTAGAGGAAGCTGTTCAGGAGCGCGAAATGCCGCTCAGACAAAGTCTGAACGGCAGCTGGCACTTTTATTATACAGAGAACCCTGCCCTCAGGCCCTCCGATTTTTACGGGGAGAATTTTGATTATGGCGGGTGGCCGTCCATAGAAGTCCCGGGGCATATCCAACTTCAGGGCTGGGACAAATGCCAGTACATAAATTCCCTTTACCCCTGGGACGGGTATCATGAACCGCATGCACCGGAAGTGCCGAAGGAGTATAATCCCGTCGGCAGTTACTTGAAGGAATTCGTGCTGAACCCGGAACTGAAAGGCAAGCAGTTTTACCTTTCTTTTCAGGGAGTGGAAACCGCTTTTTATGTTTGGGTAAACGGGAATTTCGTCGGGTATAATGAAGACAGCTTCACCCCGGCGGAATTCGAGATTTCAAGCTATGTTCACGACGGAGTGAACCGTATTGCGGTTGAGGTGTATAAATGGAGCAGCGCGAGCTGGATTCAGGATCAGGATTTTTGACGCTTTTCCGGTATTTTCCGTGAGGTATATCTTTACGCCATACCAAAGGCGCATGTTCGCGATTTGTCCGTTACAACCGAGTTATCCGACAATTACCATACGGCGGAACTTTGCGTTAAACTCAAGCTTCAGACGGAACTGGGGCTGGCCGTTTCAGCGGGTGCAGCACTCGTAAACGACCAAGGGGAAGAGGTTGCCGCTCAAACTCTGTCTGCCTGCGGGTCGGATGCGGCCATTGTACTCCCGGTTCACAGCCCGAAACTGTGGAGCGCGGAGGAACCCTATCTTTACAGGCTGCTAATTCGCTTGTACGATGACTGTGGCAATACGCTGGAGGCTGTTTCTGAGCGGGTCGGAATCCGTGAATTCCGCATGATTAACGGAATCATGTGCCTGAACGGAAAACGGATTGTATTCAAAGGGGTCAACCGACATGAGTTTGACTGCCGCCGCGGGCGTGCCGTAACAAAAGAGGATATGCTCTGGGACATCCGGTTCTTAAAGCGAAACAACATCAATGCCGTGCGTACCAGCCATTACCCGAATCAGAGCGAATGGTACCGACTGTGCGACGAGTACGGTATTTATCTGATTGATGAGACCAATCTGGAGAGCCACGGTTCCTGGCAAAAGCTCATTTGGGAAACGCCCGATCGGGCAATCCCCGGCGACCGGGAGGAGTGGCTTGACGCGGTGCTTGACCGGGCCAAGTCCATGCTCGAGCGCGACAAAAACCATCCTTCTGTGCTGATTTGGTCCTGTGGCAACGAAAGCTTCGGTGGACGCGATATTTATGAGATGTCGGAGTATTTCCGGAAAGCAGACCCCACCAGACTGGTGCACTACGAAGGAGTTTTTCACGACAGACGGTACAATGAAACAAGCGACATGGAAAGCCGTATGTACGCGAAGCCGCACGACATTGAACAATACCTGGAAAAGGACCCCGATAAGCCGTATCTGAGCTGCGAGTACATGCACGCAATGGGCAACTCCTGCGGCGGCATGTCCCTTTATACCGAGCTGGAGGAGAAATACCCTAAGTATCAGGGCGGGTTCATCTGGGACTACATTGATCAGGCCATTTTGGTCAAGGACGCTGATGGAAGGGAAAAAATGGCATACGGCGGCGACTTTGACGACCGCGCGACAGACTACGCATTCTGCACGGATGGGATTGTGTATGCACAGCGGGAACCTTCACCGAAGGTGCAGGAAGTGAAATTCCTGTATCAAAATGTGAAGCTGCTTCCGGACGAACACGGTGTTCTGGTCAAAAACCAGAACCTGTTTGTCTCCACCGAAAGCTATGAATTGGAGTATGTGCTGCTCCTAGACGGTGAACGGATTTATTCCGCCGTGACCGACTGCACGGTTCCCGCGAGAGAAGAGCGGTATTTTAAGCTTCGGCTGCCGGAGCTTCTGCGCGCGGGGGAATACGCTCTGAACTGTTCGCTTTGCCATAAGCGGCCGAATCTCTGGGCGGAACAGGGCTATGAGCAGGCGTTTGGACAGTATGTATGGAAGGTTTCAGAGGAACAGTCGAAGCAGACTGAATTTGTTCCGCTTCGTGTGGTACGGGGAGACGCGCACACCGGCGTGCATGGCGACGGTTTTTCCGCCCTGTTCTCCCTGCAAGAGGGCGGCATCGTGTCGCTGATAAAGAATGGCAAAGAGCTTATTGCCCGTGCGCCCAGACCGATTTACTGGCGCGCATCAACCGACAACGACCGTGGCAACGGCTACCCGCTGCGCACGGCGGTATGGTATGCCGCGGGCACAGCCCAAAAATACTGTGACGCGAATATCTCGGAAAATGCAGGCAATCTGACCATTACTTTTTTGTATGAGCTTCCCGCGCCAATATCGGTCAGAACCTCCGTATCCTATACCATCCGCCCGGACGGAGCAATTTTAGTTCAGGCAAAGTACCCCGGCGTGAAGGATATGCCGGAGCTGCCGTTGTTTGGAGTAGGCTTCCGGCTGAAGGAGCAGTATCATAATTTCCGTTATTACGGCATGGGGCCGGATGAAAACTATATTGACCGGAGGGAAGGCGCGCGTCTGGGTATTTTTGAAAGCACCGCGCAGAAGAACCTGTCGCAGTATATTGTTCCGCAGGAATGCGGAAACCGCACGGGGGTACGCTGGGCAAAGGTTACCGCGGAGGACGGCACGGGTCTGTGCGTTGCGGCGGCGGATTCTCCGTTTGAACTGAACGTGCTGCCCTGGTCGGCCTACGAGCTGGATAACGCGCTGCACCGTGAAGAACTGCCAAGACCGAATTACACTTATGTCAGTATCCTGAAAAAGCAGATGGGTGTCGGCGGAGACGACAGCTGGGGCGCACCGGTTCACGACGAATTTCGGATTCCGTCCGATCAGCCGATTGAGCTTTCTTTTGTATTAAAAATATTAGATTAGGTCTTGTTTGTAAAATGGTTGGAGTTGTGCAAAAAGATAAGTCAGCCGGGCTTCTATGCTGAAACGTATCACAAAGATAATACAGAGAAAGAAAAACCGGAATAAAAACTTTCGTTTATGGGTTTTATTCCGTCGTTTTTCTTTTTACAAACAAGGCCTAGTAATTTTATAGGTGGAAAAGATTGGATAAAACACAGAAGCGTTTATACGGCTAAAATACATTGCAGTTGATAAAATAATAGAAATGCCTTTTGGCATCCTCAAAATGAGGATGCCAATTTTTCCAACAACAATACAGAAATAAACAGGAAAGAAATGAAATAGATGACAGAGCTACCAGATACCGCCCTGACGCACGGGGGCAAGTTCCATGCCGACGACGTTTTCTCGACGGCGCTTTTGAAAGTGATTCGCCCAGATATTGAAATTTTACGGGAATATGAGGTTCCGGAGGACTTCACCGGAATTGTGTTTGACATCGGTCGGGGCAGGTTCGACCACCATCAGGAGGACGCCGAGGTTCGCGAAAACGGCGTTCCTTATGCAGCTTTCGGACTGCTTTGGCGCGAATACGGAGAAGAACTGCTGTATCGGGAAGGCTGTACACAGGAGGAAGCGAAGTCGGAAGCGGAACGCTTCGACGAGGTTTTTATTCAGCCGTTGGACAGCGATGATAATCTGGGCGGGGGAAATCAGCTGGCTGGTGCAATCGCCTCGTTCAACCCAAGCTGGGATTCTGACGAATCCGCCGATCAGTGCTTTGGCGAAGCAGTTGAATTTGCCCGGGTTATTCTCGGCAAAAAAATGGAAAGCATTATCAGCGTGCAAAGAGCTAAAAAACTTGTGGAAGCGGCGCTTGCCAATTCCAGGGACAATATTGTTATTCTGCCCAGGTTCGCCCCATGGAAAATGGTACTTGTTCCGTCCGACGCGGAATTCGTGGTATATCCGTCTCAGCGCGGCGGTTATAACGCGCAGGTCATTCCGATTGACTTTGACACGAAAGACGTAAAATGCAATTTCCCGGAGGAGTGGGCGGGAAAGCCGGCGGAAGACCTGCCAAAAATTTCAGGCGTTGAAACGCTGACTTTCTGCCATAAAGGGCGCTTTATTATTTCTGCGGATACGCTGGAGGACACGATAAAAGCCTGTGAAATTGCACGGGAACAGCAGAAGAACACCGAACCGAAAAAAGAAACAGAAGTAACAGGATAACATTCCCTGCCGACGTTTCGAATATCAGCAGGCTGTGTGTTTATAATAATGAACGGATACATTAGATTGTATCCAGGTTCAAGCACAGGCTTTAAGGAAATTGAGCAATGTGGGAAAATGAGACTGTCTATTGCCAATAATTTGATTGGGGGATGGTTAAGTTGAACTACGTTATTACTCATGAAATAATGAACTGTTAGCTTGAGGCGGCAGAAACTCATTGAGTTTCTGCCGTTTTTCTTTGCAACACCCATTCAGCACTGCATATGATACAATAATGTAGAATTTAGCCAAAATTTGCTTTAATATTTGCGATAATATGTTTTTCTCTTGATAGAGTACAATAAAGTTCGCAATTTCGCGAAGGTATAGAAAAGCCATTGGGACTCCTTTAAAATGAATGGTGTCAAGACATTCAAAAAGGAGTTGGTCCCAATGACTCAAGGAAAGAATAACACAGATCTTACG
>DUNN01000019.1 GCA_012839345.1 Clostridiales bacterium
CTTCAAAAACAGAGTCCTTCATGTTTTTAGTCAGTAAAATGCTGCTTTGTCCTTTTTGCGCTTCCTTCGCTTCTTTTATTGTTCCCATTCTTTCCTTTTCCTGCACCACAACTATTGACATAGAGCCATTCAGTACTGTTAAGTCGTTATAAACTAAAAGGGGCCCCGAAACCCATAAGATACAGGTTCCGGGGCTATAAAAATTTTAGAGAGAAGGCTTTTGTATTATTCTGATCAAGGTAGTGTCAATAGAAGTTTGCAAATTCACTCCGAAAAGCAATGAATTATGCGGCAGATGAAAAAGCGTTTCGAATAGATTCAGAGCTAAAATAAGACCTTGAATCCGACCAGTCTTCGGCGTATTCCATAAGATAGGTGGCGACAAGCCGGACATAAGAATCGGGATTAGGAAAAATACCAACTACCCGGGTGCGTCTCCGGATTTCCTTGTTCAGCCGTTCCAACATGTTGGAACTCGCGATTTTTCTGGAATCCAACGCAGGAAAGGAATAAAACTGGAGCGAATCCTCAAGACCATCTTCAAGAATTTGAATGGCTTCCGGAAAGCGTTTTTCGTATTCCTCTGTCAGCAAATCAGCACGTTTTCGGGCAGACTTTGCATCAGGAGCTAGCCATATTTGTTTCAATTCGGCCGCAAAGCTTTCCTTGTTTCGGTGCGGAATCTTTGCAAGAATATTTCGCATGAAATGTACCTTGCAGCGCTGCCAGGAAGCACCGGGAAAGTTTTTTTGAATTGCAGAAACCAATCCGCCGTTCGCATCTGAAATTACCAGCGATGGTGTTTGGAGCCCGCGTACTTTTAGTTTGTCAAAAAGCTGTGTGTAGCTTTCCTTTGATTCTTCAAGCATTGGTTCTATCGCAAGAACTTCCCGTGTTCCTTCCTCGTTTACGCCGCAGACGACCTGGATTGCCATGCTGATAACATGACCGTCATAACGCACTTTTTCATATAGGGCATCCACCCACAATACCGGATAGCGGCTGCCGTTAAGCGGTCGATTTCGGAATGCTTCAACCTGTTCGTCCAGTTCTTTTGCCATATTGCTTACCTGAGAACGGGACAGATTTTCAATCCCCAGGCTTTTTGCCAGACGTTCCATTTTGCGCGTAGAAACGCCGCTGACGAAAGCCTCTTGCACGACCTGAATCAATGCTGCTTCGCTTCGTTTACGGTTGCTCACAAAGAATGGCACATAGCCGCCTTGACGTATTTTCGGCACCATCAGATAGATTGTACCCATGCGGGTGTCGAACCGGCGTGGTCGGTAACCGGAACGGTAACTGTTCCGCTCCGATGTGTGTTCGGATTTATCCGCACCTATTTTTGCTGATATTTCCGCTTCCATCAGCCGGTCACACAGCCATTCCAGCATTGACAGCATCGGATCAGGCTGTGAAACACATTCCAGTAGCAATTCTGTTAGATTTGTGGTAGAATTTTTCTTGACCATCGGGTTTCTCTCCTTTTTGAATGTTTACTTGCACTATTCATTCTATCGGAGTTCCCGGTGGTTTTCTTTACCCACCTATTAATTGCAAACTTTATTGTACTCTATCCTGATCAAGGATAAATCCTTAAGCAGATGCATGAAGAAAGGGACTGCACTTTTTTATTTTGTAAAATTACAGCAATAATTCCATCTGCCTGACCCGCATTCCACAACGATTTGTCCTTCTGCGGCTTTCACCTGACTCGCCTGCGGTTCCATTGTCAAACCGGCCAAATCCGCGTCGGGCAAAACCACTGTTGCCGTGGTATTATGGGGAACCAAAAGCTCCAATCTGAACTTTCCATCTCTGATTTTCCACTTGATGCTCACCGTTCCATAGGGAGTCTCGTGTTCGGCATTCACCCAGGAGAACGTTTTGTCCGGCGTGGGACGGATTATAATATGTTTATAACCCGGCTGATTCTCATCGATTTCAATACCGGCCGCCACCTGATAGAGCCAGCTGCCAATCGAACCGTACGCATAATGGTTGAAAGAATTCATATCCGCACTCCAGAAGCTTCCGTCCGGTTTCAAACCGTCCCAGTGTTCCCAGACGGTAGTCGCCCCTTTTGTGACCTGATACAGCCAGGAAGGATAATCTGTCTGCATCAGAAGCCGATAAGCCGCTTCAGGGTGCCCATAACGGCTCAGTACATGGCACAGATACGGTGTACCGAGAAAACCGGTATCCAAATGCCAGAAATTATCCTCCAGCATGGAGAGCAGTTCCTTCACCGTACGGCCCACGTATTTTTCTTCCACAAGATCAAACATAAGTGCCAGCACATGGGCGGTCTGCGTATGCACGGCCAGCCGTCCTGACCGTGTAAAATATTCATAGCGAAACGATTTTATAATATCCTGATGCAGTGCGGTATATTCCGCCTGCTCTCCTTTCCTGCCCAGCACTCCTGCCGCCTTTGCAAGTAAAGAAACGGAGTACGCATAAAACGCAGTCGAGACATAATCGTTCGGCGTGGCTCCGAAATAGTTATCTTGCTTATCCTCATGTCCGAGCAAACCGTTGAAACGGCTTCCGTTTGTTTTGTCAAGCGCAAGCCAATCGCCGAAATGGAAACCCGTGTCCCACAAATTGTGGTTTGCCTGACTGCGGATATATTCGACCCAGCCTTTCATACTGAGATACTGTTCTTCGAGCACCTTTTGATCACCATAGCATAGATAAATCTGCCAGGGGCAGATGACCGCAGCATCACCCCAGCCGGAAGAGGAATAGTCGGTGTCCTTCATTACCTGCGGCACCACAAATGGCACCTGACCGTCGGGGAGTTGGTCTGCCTTTAAATCCCGCAGCCATTTTTTGAAAAACAGCGCCGTATCCATATTATAACAGGCAGTCCGCGCAAAAATCTGCGCGTCACCTGTCCAGCCCAATCGTTCGTCGCGCTGCGGGCAGTCAGTCGGGATATCGACAAAGTTCCCTTTCTGTCCCCAAAGGATATTATGCTGCAATTTGTTTACCAGTTCTTCGGAGCAGGCAAAGTCGCCGGTCTTTTCCATGCCGGAGTGCAGAACTACGCCCTCAAAATTTTCAAGTTTTATCTCACCCGGATATTCCGCCACACGCACATAGCGAAACCCTTGATAGGTAAAATGAGGTTCAAAGATTTCTTCCCCGCTGCCTTTTAAAACGTATTCCACAACCTGTTTTGCAGAACGCAGATTTTCCGTATAAAAATTGCCCGTACTGTCCAACACTTCGGCATGCTGCAATACAACCCGGCTCCCCTTCGGGCCTTTCACCCGGAAGCGCACCCAGCCAACCATATTCTGGCCAAAGTCAAGCACAGAATCGCCTTGCGGCGTTTTAAACAGTTTGACCGGAAGAATTGTCTCAGCCTGCATGACCGGGATATTCTCCTGCGCAACCAGAATGTCTTTTCCGACTTTCACCGGGTACACCGAATTCCACCGACTGTCGTTGTAGTCGGCGCAGTCCCAGTTTTCCATTTCCTTTTCGGCGTCATATTGCTCCCCGTCATAAATTTCACTCTTCAGAATCGGCCCCAGTGAGGTTTTCCAGCTTTCATCGGTTGCAATTACCTGATGACGTCCATCCTGATAAGTAATATGGATTTCCGACAGAAGGGCGGTCCTTGCGCCATACTTTTCCGTTGGGTGTTCCTCCCACCCGGCCACCGGCCCCTTATACCAGCCATTGCCCAATATCACCCCAACCGCATTTGTTCCCGGTTTCAGCAACGAGGTAATGTCATACGTCTGATACTGCAGACGTTTACGGTAATCTGTCCAGCCTGGGGTAAGAAAATAGTTCCCGACCTTTTGTCCGTTCAGCCTGAGCTCATACAGACCAAGACAGGTGACATAGGCGCGGGCGGAAGCAATCTTGCCCGTTACCGCAAAGCTTTTACGGAAATATGGGCAGGCCGGCGAATAAGCCGGCTGTTCTTCACGGTCTGCGCTGATAAATTCTGCCTGCCATTCCCCGCTGTCCAACAGCCCAGTTTCAAACCAGGCGGATACGCTCCAATCACTTTCTTCCTTTCGATTATCCTCGATTCTCACACGATAAAAATAGCGGGTACGGCTTTCGAGTTCCGGCCCAGCATAATCAACATGGATAGAACGATCCGACTCAACGACGCCGCTGTCCCACAGGACTTCTTCAAAGCTGTCACTCCGGGATGTCTGGATACGGTAGGATAACTGCAAAACATTCCGCTGATCCGAATCGATTTTCCAGCTGAACTCCGGGCTGCGTTCCCCGATTCCAATCGGGTTCTTTCTATAACAACATTTTAAATCGTAAACTTTCAGCATTGATGATTGCTCCTTTTATGATTCAAGCTTTTACTGCGCCCGCAGTCATGCCCGACACAATTTGTTTGTTAAAAAAGATATACAAAATCAGCGGCGGAATCGAAATTAAAACCACATCGGCAAAAAGAAGATTCCAGGAGCTGTTATACGCACTGTGGAAATAATACAAAGTTAGCTGAACTGTAACATTATTTTTGCCAGGCAGGAAATAGAGCGGATTAACAAAATCATTGAAAATATTAACTGCGTTCAGCACGACAGCCGTTGCGGTAACCGGCTTTAACAGCGGAAAAATAATGCTGAAAAACAACCGGAGGCTCCCGCAGCCGTCAATAATCGCCGCTTCATCAATTTCCCTCGGAATCGAACCGACAAACGCGCGGTACAGCATGACACAGAACGACATATTAATTGCCGTTTCTATCAAAACCATGGAGGCCATCGTTTTGAAAATATGCAGAGTATTGAGAACCCAAAAAGTCGGAACAATCGCGGGGGGCAGCATCAGTCCAACCAGCATAAAAAAATTTATCACAGGGGACATGCGGGATTGGTTCCGCTGCATTACGAAAGAAGCCATCGAACAGAATACGACAATACATACAATAGAGAAAATTGTCATTGAAATACTATTGAAAAATGCTTTGAGAACAATACCATTCTGATAGTTCAGCACCTTGGAAAAGTTATCCAGTATCAGAATGCGCGGCAATTGGATACTCATTTCGGATGCTTCGGTCGGTCCCTTCATGGCATTGACGATAATGAAGTAAAACGGCACCAGAAACACAACTGCCGCCAACAAAACGCCAACCAAATCCAGAAGCAGAATTCGTACTTTTTTCCCAGTCATTACTCTGCCACCTCGCTTTTATTGAGGAACGTGTAGAGCGGAAACGCCAAAAGTGATATCATAGCCAACAGAACCACGTTTCCTGCCGCAGACAAGCCATAGTAACCGGCCGTATACTGCTTGTAAATTACAGATGCAACCAGATCGCTTGCAAAGCCGGGGCCGCCCTGAGTCATAGTCCAAACGAGGTCAAAGGTTCTCATGCCGCCGATGAAGGACAAAATAATAACAGTATTCATGGCGGGACGAACCATAGGCAGCGTCAAATAGATAAATTTCTGCCACCGGTTTCCACCGTCAATGGCAAACGCTTCATTATAGTCGTTCGGGATAGAGGTAATCCCGGCAATATAGATTACGGTAGCGATGCCTACGCCTTTCCAGACGTCAACAAAAATAACGGAGTAAAGCGCAAGGGAAGGATTGCCGAGCCAGTCGGGGCCGGCGATTCCAAACAGACTGAGTACGCCGTTGATGATTCCGTGCGTCGGGTTCATAAGGCTGCTGAATGTCATGCCAACCGCAATGGTACTGACCAGGCTGGGAAAAAAAACGACCGATCGCAAAAAATTCTTCGTCTTGATTTTGGAACACAGGAATAATCCGAACATCAGCCCAATAATTACTTTCATCGACGAGGTAAGCACGGCATATATGATTGTGTTTACCAATCCGATGCTGAGCGAATAGGTCTGAAAAAAGCTTTGAAAATTCTGCAAGCCGATAAAGGTCCAACTGGATAAGTCCCAGCGTGTCAGACTAAAGAAGAAGGACATAATGGTAGGTAAAATGAAAAAAATTAAAAATACGGCAGCAGCCGGAACTAAAAACCAGTAGCTGTATATTTTTCGAACAGATTTTATCATAACGGTTCTCCTTATGTAACCCTGCACCTGGAACCGCAGCGGAATCCAAATGCAAACAGAATCATTGCCCTTGACGTTTTTTCAAAAATGGCCCCACATTGTTCGTGCGGGACCATTTTCATAACCGGGAGGCTGTGTTTTCGCCGTCCCCGTTGCTCACCCAATGGAATGCTTATTACCAGCCTTTCAGATTCAGCTGTTTTGCCTGCTGCTTCACGTCGTTGTCATATTCTTTTGCGCAGTCTGCCGCGGATTTCTGGCCGCTCATGCATTCAACACAGATATTCATCAGATTGGGGCCTTTGACCGGAGATTTGAACTCCAACGCGGCTGTGCCGTTGCCAGCGATGATATAACTTTGCAGTGTTTTTACCGCCGGGATAACATCGTCCGGAAGTTTTGCATTTTTCAGTGCATAAGGGCCGAACAGCTTTTCTGCGCCGGAATAAGCCTGCAAAGCTTCGTCGGATACCATAAACGCGGCCCACTGCTTCATCGCGTCGATCTTGTCGGAGGATTTTGAGAAATAGAAAGCGGTTGGCTCCCAAACGGTAAAACCGTTTATTTTTGCGTCATCGCTGGGTATCGGGAAAACATCAAGGTCATTTACCTTATCGGGATACTTCGTACTAATATCGCCGAGACACTGTGAGAGGATGAACCAATGCGCCGCGGAACCTTCCGTAATCAGTTTTTCACCGTCGCTGTAGCTGACGGACATATAGTCTTTATTCAGGTATCCGCCGGATTTTAGCTGAGCGAGTTTCTCAAACCCTCTGAGCGCAGCGGGAGTGTCAGCATAATGGGCCTTGTTTGCGGTATAGTCATCCGCGAAGGTCGGGTTGGCCTTTTCTATGTTATAGTAGTCACCGAGAATCAAAACCTGAGAGGTCCAGGAATCTTTATTTGAACCGAGAATTGCGGTTTTTCCGGCCGCCTTGATTTTGTCGCAGTTCGCGATAAATTCTTTCCATGTCTTCGGTACGGTCAGGTTCAGTTCCTTATAGATTTTTTTGTTGTAAACCACGCAGCCGACGCTCATTTCCTGTGATGGAATACCGTACTGCTTTCCATTTACGGTAACTGCCTTTTTAAAGTCGTCGTCCACATTCTGCATGAATGATTCATTGGTCAGGTCAAGGAAGTTATTCTCCGGATTCAGTGGGGAAAGCAGCGAGCCGCAGTTGTAACCGAGGATATCCGGAAGATCATTCGTTGCAATTCTTGATTTTACGATATTGTCAAGTTCCGAGCCGGTCGCCGTTAATTCAATGTTGGTCTTAATACCGGTTTTCTTTTCGAACGCGGCAACTTCAGCGTTGATTCCGGCAACGGCATTGCTGGACGGCCAAAGAAGATTGAGTGTAACATCGCTTTTCGCTCCGCCCGTGCTGGCTGCACTGCTGGAACCGGCCGCCGATGCAGCCGCCCCGCCTGTACTGCCGGACGAGGCCGAATTGCCGGAACAGCCTGCCGTTACGGTCATGATTGTCGCCAATGCAAGAGTCGACGCAACAATACGCATGAACCTTGTTTTCATAAAATACACCCTTTCGATATTACGTTCCTCTGAAACGTTTTTCATTGGCTCTATCATAGCATTTGCACGCCTGTGGGTAAATGGAGAATACAAAACGGCGATTTGTGATTTTCAGCACATTCTATCTATTGTTGTAAGCAGACGGCGAACAGCCCGTTACGGTCTTAAACACCCTGCTGAAATAGTATTGGTCGCGGTAACCCACCACATTTGCCACGTCTTTCAGCATCATGTCCGGATTCTCACTCATAATTTTTTTGGCTTCACTGATGCGCAGGTTTGTCACATATTCGTTGAAGGAAGTGTTTTTATACCGCCGGAACAGCCTGCTTAAATATGTCTGCGAAACACCGAAATCATCGCACACCTTCTGCAGGGAATATTGCTGGGCCAGATTGTTCCTTATGTACTGGTCAACATTGTCCAGCAGGCTTTCCGCATCCTTTTTGATGGAAGCGGGAATTTGACAGCTTGTCATAACCTGATCGATAATATCCCAGATGCTTGCCAGTAATTCTCCAA
Source organism: Clostridiales bacterium (assembly GCA_012839345.1). Classification (GTDB taxonomy): domain Bacteria; phylum Bacillota; class Clostridia; order Oscillospirales; family Acutalibacteraceae; genus Caproiciproducens. The sequence goes on from DUNN01000019.1 coordinate 8,098, forward strand.
ATGATGTGGAATAGCACAGTGCTTCATCCAGCATTTTTTCCAGATCGGCTCCATTTTCTCCGGTGACCGGAACCGCGGTTTTCTCCACAATATGTAGAATCTGCCGTATTATTTTTTCGACCCATACCTGGGGTCTCTGTTCTTCCTCCCACTGGCCGAACAGTTTTACCAGCTGCTGTTTGAACTGCGGCAAGGATTTATTGGACGCCAAAAATTCCAGTTTGTTCTGTAGGGCATCCTCGAGGATCGCAGACTTTTCGTTTTCGGACAAATGCTCCTCCACATTAACAATTTGGTTTTTGCCGATGATCAGCGCCTGATCCAGCACCTGATACAGCCGGTTAACGTTTTCTTTCAGTTCTTCCAAACGTATCGGCGTATCTTTATAAACCAGGGTATAAAAAAGATGTGCGCCGCCCAACTGCTGTACAACATCCGAAAAGACTCCGGTAAACTCATGGTTCCCCGCTGTTTTGTATCCGGACACAACAATGGATTCATTATCATCCCGTCCGGCGATCGTCCAGACCCCGTCGGCCTGATACAATTGCTGAAGCTTTTCAGCGTCATAATTCGCAAACAGAAAAGACTCGGCAACCCGCTGTTTGGTGCAAAAACGGGCCGGAAGCGCATTTTTTCGGATGATACTGATGTAAAAATCGGAAAAGTCCAGATCCATTGGCGTCTGCTCAGAAAGCGGACGATCCAGTAAAATATTCTCCAGCTGCTCCTGCCGGTTCTGATAATAGATGCTGTCGAGCCGCTGCGCAAGCGTTGCCAAAAGCTCTTTCATCTGCGACGGCTGCACCGGCTTTAAAAGATAATCCTGCGCCCCCGATTTAAAAGCCTGTTTGACATATTGAAAATCCTGATAGCCGCTGATAACAACGGTTAAAATTTCCGGGAATTCATGTTTCAGCTTTGAAATCAGTTCAATCCCATCCAGAAAAGGCATTTTCGCGTCGGTCAAAACCAGATCAATATGTGCAGAGCGGATGATCTTCAGCGCTTCCTGCCCGTTTTCCGCTGTAGCGGCAACCTCAAAGTTTTCACACTTTGTTTCAATGATTTTTTTTAGATACCGCATAATCGGCGGTTCATCTTCCGCGATTAAAACCTGATACATAAAACCCCGTCCTTTCCGATACTTAATCCAGCAAACCGCCTAAACTGATGCACGCTCCGCCTTCCGGATTGTTTTTCAGTTCAAAGACAAATTTTCTATTATAAAAAAGGCTCATGCGGGCGTAAGTGTTCACCAACCCCATTCCACCGATTTTTAATCCCTCAAATCCCGTACGGCTGTGAATTTCCATTTCAAAGGTTTCCATCCGCTTTTTTATTTCATCCAGCACCCGCTGTTCAAATCCATTCCCGTTATCAATTACGTCAATCCTCCACATGCCGTCCTGTATCGTTCCCCGCACTTTCAGACACAGCACCGAGCGGTTTTCAAACCCGTGGTGCAGGGAGTTCTCCGCAATCGGCTGCAAAATCAGCTTCGGAATCGGAATTTTTTCCAGTCTGTCATCCATCTTGATTTCATACTGCAGCTTATGCTCAAATCTCTTCTTCATAAGATTAAGATAGTTTATGAGGTTTTCAACCTCATCGCCGATGGTCACAATCTCGTTATCCGTGGATGTCGAATAACGCAGCATAGATGAAATCATGGAACAGATATCGCAGATTTCCTCGTCATCATCCTCCAGCCCGCGGTTGGAAATAACGTTTAGGATATTATAGAGAAAATGTGGATTGATTTGAGCCTGGAGGGAATCGAGGCTGGCCTTCAGCTGAAGAGAATGGGATTTCACCTCTTCATCGATCGCCTGATCCAGACGCTCACGCATCAGCTGGAAGGATTCATAAAGCATTTCGATTTCATTGTTCCCTTTTTCCGCTTTAAACTCCTCGGAAAGGTTTTTAATGTTCACTTCCTCCATGTAACCCATCAGCTGCCGGAGCGGCTTGGTCAGGATTCCGGAGAAAAAATAGACGAAGATAATTGAAACCAAAATCAGCGCAAAACCAATGATAATTACGATATTCCGGGTGAATTCCAGCGATTTCAGCATACTTTCCGTATCCTGCATTGCAATGACAGTCCAGCCTGTCAGTTGGGAACGTACTCCGATGAGACTTTCCGCTTTGCCCGTAATCGGATTTTTCCCCGTCGATACTCCTTCCGGCTGGCTCGAAACATGGGAATGATAATAGTCGACCAGCTCCGGACTCATGCGGTAACTGGAATAAACGGTACGTTTTTGGTCGTCGACCACCAGAATATTAAATTTGTTGACCGGAGCCAAAATTTTCGTCAGCGTATCCAGCTGGTTTTGTACCTCAAGATAGCCCGTTGTACCGGCCGGCCCCTCTATGGAACGCATCAGGGAAAAAACCCAAAACGACCTTCCGTTCGGAAGAACCACTTTATGGGGGGGAACCATGTAGCGGCTTCCTTTTTTCTGAGAGGCATCTTTCAGCCAGGATGCCTCGTAATATTTGTAGGAATATTCCAAATAACTGGAATCGATATCGTAACTGGTAAAGAAATCATCCTTTTGGTTAAATACATTCACCTTATAAACCGTTCGGTTAATGGAGTCACGGATAATGGAAGCTTTTACCGTTTTGATTGCTTCCCCAATGCTGACCAGATTTTCCGGTTTTTTCTCATCGTATGTATTCAAAGTCACCATAGCGGAAACGAATTCCGGCTGTGACAGCAAATCAATGGAGATGTAATCCATTGTCTGGATCAGGTTATCCGTCTGCTGTGACATTTTTTTCGCTATGTCACTTAGACTCGCTTTTGTGCTTTGTTCAAACGTATAAACATTATAATAATAAAATCCAAAGCTCAAAATGGAAATCAGCAAAATAAAAAAAGCGGAATATATGGCGACCAGTTTTGTCTGGAAGCTGATTTTTCCCTGCATTAGCCCTGTCCTTCTCTCATAAAATTATGTTCTGTATAAATTTTATAATTATAATTAGTAAAAATTATTTATTATATACAATACAAGTTTAGCATAAAATACACACAACTTCAAGGCAATGAGCCAACCTGAAATAGAAAGAAATCGAAACAATGCCAGTTGAATTGTAGAGTTAATTTGCGTCTTATTTTTTTAAATGCCATAAAAGTATGATTCCATTGTATCAGTCGGTTAAAAATACATATAAAAATGCCCGATCAAAGTATCTGCACCGATAACTCTGAACAAGCATTTTACAATTCATATTGATATCAGAAAAGAGAACCGTTATTCCATTTGACGGACACTGGCACGTTCGACAAATTCATTGCAGATTTGAATTTTTGTTTTCACCTGTGTGCCGGAATCGATCAATTCAATCAGCCGCCGTACGGCGATTTTTCCCATATCCTGCTTAAACACATGGATTGACGTCAACGGCGGAGTGGAAATGCTGCAAAACTGCAAATCGTCAAAACCAATCAGAGAAATGTCATCCGGAATACGATATCCGTGGCCCTGCAGCGCTTTCATGGCGCCCAAAGCGATGATATCATTGTCGGCCATAAAAGCCGTTGGCATTTCTGGGTGCTGACGCAAAAGCCTGTCCATATCATTGTAAGCGCCGTCCATAGTGGGAGTAAGTGAAAATGTGAGCTTTGAATCCGGCTGAAGCCCACTGTCAAGCATGGCGCGCTGGTAGCCCATCTGGCGGTAAATGAAATTCTGAATTCTCACGCTGCTCTGCAAATAGCCGATTTTCCGGTGCCCCTTTCGAATCAGATATTGCACGGCATGGTTTACGGAATCCGTATTATTGATCAGCACGGAATTAAAAAGTGAATTTTCAAACCAACTGTCCAAAATCACCAGCGGGCTGGAAACCTTCTGAAAGACCGGAGCTTCCTCCTCCGAAAGCTCCGTAGCAAGCAAAAGGATCGCCGACCTGCTGTCGGTCATCAACAGGTTCAAATTTTTTTCATAATCGGGCGAGTTTTTATCCAGATTGAATATTGCGGTTTCATACCCCGAACTTCTGCTTTCGCTTTCCACCCCGGCAATCAGGGAGGAAAAAAACGGCGTATCGGACACCACCAGTCCGCTGTTCCTGTAAACTACAAATTTTATACTGCTGATTTTCGCTTTCGGCTGATATCCGCATTCCTGCGCAACGTGGAAAATTTTATCTGCAGTTTCTCTGCTGACTCCCTTTTTATTGTTCAAAGCGTTTGAAACCGTAGCCGGTGAAAAACCTGAAATCCGGCTGATTTCACTGATATTAACTTTCATGCCTGCTATCCCCTTTATCCTGTTATTATAAAGGAAACCAGCAGCTTGTTCAAGAGCGGCACAGCGTTTTATTCCATGAGAAAAGAAGGCGCCACCCGCTTCAATGGCGCCTCAGAAAAGAGGAAGATATTATGAAAAATCCTTTAATCAAAAGAAGTGTGCAGCACTTCATCCAGTGTGGGAATAGAGGGAGCCGCGCCTTTTCTTGTTACCGCAATGGACGAAGCTTTGGAGGCAATTTCGAGCGCCTCCTCTGGAGTTTTCCCCTGAAGTACAGCCGACAGGAAAAATCCGGTGAAGGTGTCGCCGGCGGCTGTGGTATCAACCACTTTGACCGGATATATTCCGTGCTTTATCCGACAGCTTCCGTCCTGATAAACCGCTCCGTCTTTCCCCAGCGTTAAGACGATCGCTGTTTTCGGGTAGGTTTCAGCAAAGTACTTCAATATTTTTTCCGGTTCGCGGGCACCCGAAATCTGCCAGCCTTCAATCTCATTTAAAAGGAGGAAGGATACCTTGTTCAGGTCGCATTTTTTCACCGCTTCGTCAAACGGAGACGGATTAAATGCAATCCTCATTCCCTTTTGGTATGCGGTATCAATGATATAATCAATGTCGTTAACTTCGTTTTGCAGGAGCATCATATCACCCGGTTCGAAGCCGGAAAAAACCTCATCGACAAAATCCCGGGTAAAACAGCGGTTGCTGCCGCCGAACAAAAGGATATTGTTCTGTCCGTTTTTATCGACCTGAATCACCGTATGGCCGCTTTTCCCCGGAATCGACCGGATATAGGAAGTATTCACTCCGTTTTTCCCGCACATGTCCAGCAGGGTGCTCCCGTCTTCCCCGACCATACCGGCGTGCCAAACCTCCGCTCCGGCCTTTGCCAGTGCAACGGACTGGTTCAGCCCCTTGCCCCCGCAGAATGTTTCCATACGGGAGGACGCCAAAGTTTCTCCGGGCATCAGAATATGGTCGACCGAATAAACATAATCATAGTTCAGCGAACCAAAGTTGAAAATTTTCATGCTCTGTCTCCTTTACGCGGGGAAAGCGACTCCTGCCCTGAGAATAATATTCGGGTAAGGCGTAAACTCCCCAGTGCGAATTGCAAACTTTACCGTTGCGGACATCTCTTTCAGCGCAGGATGTGGAATCATCTCACTGGGTGTTTTCGGCAGTTTCTCGCGGATATAAGCAAGCAGAGCCGGATTTTTCTCCTGTATTTCCTCCGCGATGGTGTAAAACTCCACCTCGGTTTCCTCCAGAACAGCGTCCATCGTCTGGCGGAACGTGGGAACACCCTCACAAAGCGCAAGATCCACAATCGGAACACCTTTGGGAACCGGCATCCCCGCGTCGCCGATCAGGAACAGGTCCTTATGCCCCAGCGCGGCGATATAGCCAGCCAACTGCGCGTTAAGGATTCCTTTTTTCTTCATATTGTACCCTCCGTATGGATTATTTATTTTCGTTGCGCGCCTGCAAAGCGATTTTCGCCTGAAGGTTGCGCTGGAACTGGTCAATAATAACCGCCAGAACAATGACAAGGCCCTTAATCACCATCTGCCAGAATTCTGAAACGCCGCACATAACCATGCCGTCATTGATTACGCCTATGACAAACGCGCCCACAATCGTACCGCCGATGGTGCCGACGCCGCCCGCCATGGAGGTGCCGCCCAACACAGCCGCCGCGATAGCGTTCATTTCCCAGGATTCGCCCGTTGCCGGATGGGCGGCGACCAGCTGAGAGGTTGTAATTATGCCGACAATTGCTGCGCAGACACCGGATAAAATGTAAACAATGATTTTCACCCTGTTCACTTTCACGCCGGAGAGTTTTGCTGCCCTTTCATTGCCGCCGATTGACAGCACATGCCAGCCGAAAGGCGTTTCTTTCAGGATAGCCGCGGTGATTAAAGCAATCACCACCAAAATAATAACGCCGACCGGAATTTTGCCGAATATGCTGCTGCCAAAAAAGTCAAAGCCGGTATTCCCCAGCGCCGGCTTGCCAGTAATGTCGGAATAGGTCGCACCGTTGGAACGGAGCATTGCAAAGCCGCGCGCAACATACATCATACCTAAAGTCGCGATAAAGGGGGCAACGTTAAAGCGAGTTATGATGATACCGTTGAGCCAGCCGATCAGCGCGCCGCACACAATAACGATTAAAACAATCCAGGGTACGCTGAAATAGAGTGTAACACCAAAAATCTGAAGGGTCAATCCTTCCTGAATCAAACCGCCGGCGATCATTCCGGTGAACCCGACCACCGCGCCGACCGAAAGGTCGATGCCGCCGGTAATAATGACGTAAGTCATGCCGATCGCAAGAATTCCGTATAGGGCCACATGCTTGGCAATCAGCATAAAAGTGTTTTCCGAAAGGAAATTCGGGGCTGCGAAACTAAAGAAAATCAGCAGGACAACCAGCACGATAAAGGTTCTGCCCTTTAACACCGTCATGGCAATCGAGTGATTGGTTTTACTATTTTTCATACCAGCATTCTCCTTTATGTTCCGGATTAATGGCCGTGGTGGCCCTGATAGGAGGCAAGTACCAAACTGTCTTCCTTGATATCATCGCCGGTCAGTTCGGCGGTTTTCTTTCCGTTGGAAAGTACGATAACTCGGTCGGCGATTGCAATAATCTCTTTCAGTTCGGAGGAAATCACGACGATGGACAGGCCGCGCGAAGCATACTGATTGATGATATCGAAAACCTCGGTCTTTGCGCCGATGTCGATACCGCGGCTCGGTTCATCCAAAAGCAGTATCTTCGGCTGTGTCAGGATGCCTTTTCCGATAACGACCTTTTGCTGGTTGCCGCCGGAAAGCGACAGAATCGGAAGCTTCTTGTCTGAAACTTTAATATGAATGTCTTTAATTACTTCATCGATATGGGCGTTTTCCTGCTGTTTATCCAAGAAAGGCCCTTTCACATAATTTTTCAGGCTGGAAAGGGAAATATTCTTGCCGATATCGAGCGTCTGCACCAAACCTTCGCGCTGACGGTCTTCCGGAACCAGTGCAAAGCCACGGTCGATCTGCTCTGAAATACTTTTTACCGAAATCGGCTCCCCGTTCAGGAAAATTTCACCCTCGTGCTCAGGGTGAAGGCCCATGATACATTCGAAGATTTCCGTTCTGCCCGCGCCCAGCAACCCATAGATACCAAGGATTTCACCTTTTTTCACTTCGAAGCTGACGTGATTCACCAGGTAGCCGCCGCCGCTTTTTGGCAAGGTAAGGTTTTTTACTTCCAGAATAGTTTCAGCCTTGCTCCAGTCGATGGAACGCTCGCGTTTGTGATAGGTTTTATCCGTTCCAACCATGTGCTGGACAATCCACGGCACATCAATTTTGCTGACTTCCTCGTCCACCACATACTTTCCGTCACGGAGAATGGTCACATGATCGCCGATCCGCATGATCTCTTCCAGACGATGCGATATGTAAACGATCGAGATTCCCTCCTCGGTCAGTTCACGCATCAGCTTGAACAAAACGTCAACCTCCTGTGCGCTCAGGGAAGATGTCGGCTCATCCATGATCAGGATTTTCAAGTCATCCTGAATCAGGTTTCGCGCAATTTCAATCATCTGCTGTTGACCGACGCGCAGGTTGCCCACCAGCGTTTCGGGTGGAATCGGGTGTTCCAGCTTTGCAAGGATTCGCTCCGTTAATTCTGCATGCTGTTTATTGTTGAGCTGAAAATGTCCTTTGGTCTTTTCCCTCGCCATAAAAATATTCTGATAAACATTCAGATTTGGGAACAGGCTGAGTTCCTGATGGATAATGCCGATTCCGTGGCTGCGGGCCTCGGTTGTGTCGTGAAAGCTGACCTCCTGATCACCCATGAAGAGCTTTCCTGAGCTGGGCTGTTCAATTCCGGCGATGATTTTCATCAATGTGGATTTTCCCGCCCCGTTTTCACCGATGAGCACGTTTACCCTGCCGGTTTTCACTTCGAATGAAACATTGTCAAGCGCTACCGTACCGGGATAAATTTTGCTGATGTTTTCCGCACGCAGGCAGACCGCGTCTTCCATCTTTTCATTGGTATTCATGCCGCACCTCCTACTTTGCCGATATCTGAACCGGTGTAATCAGAAGTTCACTGTTGTCATCCACGGTAAAGCAGCCGACAAACTCCACTGTTTTTCCGGTAAGGGAGCTTACATTGAGCGGTTTAACCACCTTATCCAGAATGACGGTATGGATGCTCTGTGAAACGGCAGCCCACTGTACCTGATTTTTAAAGTCTTCGTATTTGATAAAGTCAAGGGAATCACGCACAGCGGAGCCCTTGAACACAGTGCCGATTTGAAGCTTGATGACTTCCTTGCCGGAATAGCCGTCAAGGGTGACCTCCATATAGCCAGCCTTTTTCTGCTGGTCTATCTTGGTGACTTTTGCAGTGCCTTTTACCACATAACTTAATTCCCCGGAACTGCCCATTGAGTATTTTCCATATTTTTTGGCGAGCGATTTCAGATCACCTTTGGATTCCGTAAGGAAGGTTTTCAGATCAACCGCCTTTTTATTCAGTTCGGGCAAGGCTTTTGACTCCCATATGCTTGCAACATCGCTGTCCGCATTAAATGTGGTATTGCCGGTAAGCTTGCCCTCCTCGCCGATTTTTACAACTTTGACACAGCCTGTCAGAGAGGAAAGTGCAATCACAAGGACCAACAGGACAGCCGCCATTCTTTTTTTCAACTTGCATTCCTCGTTTCTGAGATAAAATAAGACTCTTCGAATCAGAGCACATCATGGTAATGCCGGATTTCGCTTATAATTCAGAGAAGGATAAGGGAGAGCTCCGTTGCGGTTACCCCCTCCTTATCCTTACACGTCAGGATACGATCAAATTATTAGCCGTTGTATACAAAGCTCTTCAGTTTGCTGACATTGTCTTTTGTAATAACAATACAGTCAACAAGTTGTTTTTCGTCTTTGCCGGTTGAGCCCTTCTTCAGGTAATCATCCGCCTGCTGAACGGCCATTTCAGAAATTTTAGCGGCCTGTTGAAGCGCTGTGCCAACCATGTAGCCTGCTTTGATCTGAGCTGCCGCTTCATCGGAACCGTCAACGCCGATAATTGCAATATTTTTCAGGCCAGCCGCCTTAATCGCAGCCGCCGCGCCGACCGCCATGGTATCATTGCCGCAGACAACGCCTTTGATGTCGGGATGGGATTGCAGGATGGTTTCCATCTTCTGATACGCTTCGGTCTGTTCCCAGTTTGCCGTCTGCTGGGCAACCATCTTCATATCGGGGTACTGGTCGATAATCTCATGGAACGCCTTGGAACGGACGCCTGCATTTGTGTCGGATTCTTTGCCGAGAAGTTCTGCATATTTGCCTTTTTCACCCATAGCGTCAACAAATTTTTCAGCGATTGCCTTGGCGCCCTGATAGTTGTTGGCAACGATCTGGGAAATCGCAACGCCGGACTGGTTGATTTCACGGTCGATCAGGAAAGTCGGGATGTTGGCGTCTTTCGCCTTTTTCACTGCCGCAACGGTTGCGTCGGCACCGGCGTTGTCGCAGATAATAGCGGCCGCCTTGTCGGCAATCGCGTTGTCAAACAGTTCGGACTGCTTGGTAGCGTCGTCGTCGTGAGAAACCGCCTTGACTTCATAGCCGAGTTCCTTTGCTTTTTTTGATGCCGCTTCGGCTTCGGTCTTAAAGAACGGATTGGAGTGGGACGGAGTGATAATGTAAACAATCTTGGAACCTCCGCCGGTCAGTGCTTTCGCGGCCGCAGAGGATGCCGGCTCCACCGCTGCCGAAGAAGCAGGCGTTTCGGACGCGGCGGGCGCGGGTGCAGCCTGGCTACTGGAGTTGGCTGCCGGGCTGCTTGCACAGCCTGCGAACATGCCACCGATCATGGTTAACGTCAGGATACTTGCTGCGAGTTTTTTGAACTGGTTCATCTTAATTCCTCCCATAAAATTTTGTTTATAATAGAAACTGTTTGGAACCGTATTCCTTCAGTTCACTATTCGTGAATCAATGCTTTCCGGACGGCTTTTTTCCATCCGTTATACAACTCAGCGCGCTTTGCCAATTCCATTTTTCCTTCGTATTTTTCTCTTTTGATATGCGTGAAAATTTGCTCCGCGTCATAGAAACCGGCTGCGATACCGGCCGCGTAAGCGGCGCCCATGCCGGAAAGCTCCTGTAAATCCGGAACCTGCACCGGTATCCCCAAAATATCACCCTGGAACTGCATCAGGTAACTGCTCTCGGTGGGGCCTCCGTCCACACGGAGCTCTTTGAGCTCCAGCCCGGATTCTTCCCGCATGAGGTTGACGATATCGACAATCTGATAAGCGATGCTGTCGACCGCCGCCTTCACCATTTCAGCCTGCCCTGTCATACGGGTGATGCCGGTAAAAAGTCCCGTCGCTTCACTGTCCCAATAAGGGGCACCAAGGCCGGTAAACGCAGGAACAAAATAGGTTTTGTCGAGTGGATTCGCCTCGGCCGCAAGCCGGTGCGCCTGTTGGATGGTTTCCACCAAGTGGAGATCTTTTTTCAGCCAGCCGATTACAGAACCCGTATAGTTGATATTGCCTTCCATTACATAATTGATTTTTCCGCCGATCTTCCATGCCAGCGAGGTGACAAGACCGTTCTGACTGAAAATCGGATGCTCGCCGGTGTTAAGCATTACCGAAGAGCCTGTTCCGTAGGTTGCTTTCACCATACCCGGCCTGCGGCAATCCTGGCCAAACAGCGCGCCGTGGGAATCCCCCAGCACCGCGTGAATGGGAACGGGACGGTCAAGCCAACCCTCCAGCGTTGTTTCCCCGAAGTTCGCATCCGAGCTGCAGACCTCCGCAAGACAGCCGGTGGGTATCCCGAAAAAGCCGCACACCTGTGAATCCCATTTCAAGTCCGTAATATGGAACATCTGCGTACGAGACGCATTCGAATAATCTGTCTTAAAATTTTTCCCGTTGGTCAGACGATAGACAAGCCAGCTGTCAACCGTGCCGTAGCAAAGCTGTCCACGCTCCGCCTTTTCGCGGGCACCGTCCACATTTTCCAGAATCCACGCGATTTTCGCAGCGGAAAAGTAAGGGGAAAGCGGCAGACCGGTGTTTTTGCGGACTGTTTCCGCGTGACCGGCAGCCTGAATCCGTTTGCAAATGGCCTCGCCGCGGGCGCATTGCCAGACAATCGCGTTATATACGGGTTTGCCTGTTTCACGGTCCCAAACCACGGCAGTTTCGCGCTGATTGCTGATCCCCATTGCGGCGATTTGGCTTTTCTGAATGCCGGCCTTTTCCGCAACATCCTGAATCACGGCAATGGTATTTCGGTAAATTTCCTCCGGGTCGTGTTCGACCCAGCCTTTTTCATTAATAATCTGTTCATGGGAACGGTCGCACCGCGCAATTAGCTTGCCCCCGCGGTCGAATAAAATTCCTTTGGTGCCCTGCGTACTCTGATCGACGCCAAGAATGTAAAAATCCGGCATTCTATATCAACTCCATTGCCGCCTTTGCAATGCCTTCGGCATTCAGGCCGTAATAGTCAAACACTTCCTGCGATTTCCCCGTAATCACCGGTTCATCCGGAAGGGTAAGATTGACGACGCGTGCGGGGCACTCCGCTGCCGTAATCTGACTGACCATGGAACCAAGACCGCCGAACACGGTATGTTCCTCCACGGTAATAATGCCCTTTGTCTCTTTTGCCGCTTTCAAGACCGCCGCGCGGTCAATCGGCTTAACGCAGTACATATCGATCACGCGGGCGGATACGCCTTTTCCTTTTAGCAGAGCCGCCGCGTTTTTTGCCGCAGCCACCATTTCGCCGCAGGCAATAATGGCAACATCGTTTCCCTCACAAATCAGGGAAGCGCGGTTCAGCTCGAATGAAAAATTTTCATCGTAGACATCCTCGACGGGGTTGCGGCCCACACGGATATAGGCGGGCTTTTCGTCCTTCAACAGGGCTTGAACCAGCTTTTCCGTCTGGAACCGGTCGCTCGGCAGGTAAACCCTCATATTGGGATTCGATGCCATCGCCGCAATATCATTTGTGGAATGGTGCGTCATACCCAGCGCTCCGTAGCTGACGCCGCCGCTGATGCCGATCAGCGTTACATTCGTATTATTATAGGCCACATCCACCTTGATCTGCTCCATGCTGCGGGTAGAAAGGAAGCACGCGGGCGAAACCGCAAATGCCTTTTTCCCACACCGGGCAAGACCAGCGCTGATGGAAACCAGATTCTGTTCCGCGATTCCCACTTCCACAAACTGTTCGGGATAAGTGTTTGCAAAGTTGGTCATGGAGCCGGAGCCCCTGGAATCGCTGCAAAGCACGACAATATCTTTGTCTGAGGCGGCTTTTTGTACCAGAACATCGCAGATTGCCTGCCTGTTTGGAATTTTATTCATGTGCTTCCGCCCTCCTTTGCTCCAGTTCGCTCATGGCCTGTTTAAATTCTTCGTCTGTCAACGATTTGTGGTGCCAGACCGCTTTATTTTCCATAAAGGATACGCCGCAACCCTTTGTTGTGTTGGCAATGATAACAGTTGGTTTTCCCTTCGTGCTTTTTGCCTCTTCCACAGCGCGGTCAAGCGCGTCCGTGTCATTGCCGGGCACCGAAATCACATGCCACCCGAAAGCGGCCCAGCGTTCCTCCTGGCTGCCCTGCGTCATCACGTCCTCCGTGGAACCGGAAATCTGGAGGCGGTTGCGGTCGACGAACGCGGTCAGATTATCAAGCTTATAGTGCGCGCCGGCCATGACGCCTTCCCATACGGAACCCTCGGCCAGTTCGCCGTCGCCCAGGACGGTGTAAACCCGATAGGGCGCGTGGTTCATTTTCCCCGCGAGCGCCATGCCGACGCTCACAGGCAGGCCGTGGCCGAGCGAACCGGAACTCATTTCAATCCCGTTGACCTTATGGCTCGGGTGGCCGATGTATTTGGATTTGTAACCGGAATAATTGTCTAAGTCCGATTTGGGGAAAAAGCCCTTGTCGGCAAGAACACAGTAGAGCGCCTCCGCGGAATGACCCTTGCTCAGGATAAAACGGTCACGGTTTGGGTCATTCTGATTTTCCGGGGTACAATTCATATGCTTGTAATACAGCGTAACCAGAATATCCGTGACACTCATGTCGCCGCCGATATGCCCGCTGCCTGCGTGATGGATCAGCGTTACGATGTCCTCTCTTATCTGCCATGATTTTTCTTTCAGATTCACCATTCGTATCACTCTCCTCTGAGATAAGCTTTTACATCTTCCTCAATCGGGTCGTAAAGGTCGGGTTTCACCCCGATGTATTTACAGGCCTCGTACAGAACCGGCACAATGTTCTTATGGATTCCCACACAGTGATGGATATACGGCCCGCAGACGATTTTGTCTTCCAGACGTTTAATATTGTCAACCTCAACCCAAAGGTAGGTTCCCATGCAGTTCGGGCCGTCCACGCCTTTCGCGTTGCCGAGAAGCATGGAATATTCGCCGTTGTCGCCGTCGAAGCGGCACAGGGTGATATCGCCGTGCTTTGCTTCTGCCGTCAGGCTGCCCGGATGCTTGAACGCGAGCGGGTAACCGAGAACCGGCTTTTCCTTTGCAACGGAAACCGGCCATGGGCCGCAGTGCTGTAAAAGTTCCCCGTTGGGGATATCCGGGTGGCGAATCGTCCAGTCCGCAAAGAAGGAACGGGTCTCACCCATCCCGGCGGCTTCCACCAGCAGCGCCGTAATCGCACCGTGAATATCCGTTTCGCAAACCACCGGAATCCCCTCGTCGTTCATCAGGGAATTGGCAGCACAGGGCATGATGCCAAGTTCCTGCTGCAGGCAGTTCCAGCACTGAATCGCGACCGCGTTGCAGCCGTATTTTTTCACCAGATTTGCCATAGCCACTTTTAGCGCGGCGACATTTTCAAGAGCATCCTCCGAAATTTTGATCTCCATATGGGAACGGATATAGTCAGTCACTTTGGCCACTTCGACACCCTCCGCCTTGGCTGCGCGGACTTTCTGCAGCAGCTCCGGCATGGGGATCGGGGAAAGCTGGATATTGAATTTCTCCAGCAGTTCCCCTTCGTTGCACATCGTAGTCCAAAAGTCATACGGTCTGGTCGAAATCTGAAGAATACGGGTGTGGCGAAAGGTCTTCACGACATTGCAGACGGCCATAAAATCGCGCAGACCGCGTTCAAAAACAGGATCGTTCAGACGGCAGTTCGTCACATATGTAAATGGTACGCGGAACCTTCTGAGCACCTTGCCGGTTGCGAATAAACCGCACTGGGTGTCGCGCAGGCGGACGCCGTTTTCTTCCGGACGTTCATCGAGCGGCCCCCACAAAAGCACCGGTACATTCAGTTCTTTGGCAAGTCTTGCGCATACATATTCGGTTCCGAAATTGCAGTGAGGAAGAAACAGCCCGTCGACCTTTTCTTTTTTGAATTTCTCCGCGATTTTGGCCATATCTTCGTCATTATAAAGAAGGCCTTCCTCATTTATGTCCGTAATATCCACAAAATCCACGCCGAGCTCTTGCAGGCGGTCCGCGGTAAGATTGCGGTATTTCAATGCATCCGGCGCGCTGAAAATACTTCTTCTTGTCGGAGCATACCCAAGTTTTATTTTAACCATTGCCCATTCCTCCCGAATTATTCCAAATTAAGATTGCGTACGCTGTCGCGTTCCACAAATTCTGTACAAACCTGAATTTTCGTTTTTACCTTGCTGCCCAGCTTTATATGGTCGATTAAACGCCTTACGGCGATTTCCCCCATCTCCTGTTTGAATACATGAATGGTGGACAATCTGGGACTTGAAATTTCGCCGAATGGAATGTCGTCAAATCCGATAATCGAAATATCATGCGGCACACGGTACCCCTTTTCCTGTAAGGCTCGCATCGCCCCCAAAGCAATCACATCATTATCCGCAAAAAAAGCAGTCGGCAAATCCTGCGTATTTTCCAAATGTGCGGCCATGTCACGGTAGGCACTGTCAATCGTCGTGCCAAGCGTTATGGAGTATTTCGGCTCCACGGCAAGCCCGTGGTGATTCATCGCCCGTTTATAGCCAATGCTTCGATAGGTAAAAGCTTTGATCCGGTACTTTCCTTTGAGATAACCGATTTTCTTATGACCCTTTTCAATCAGATATTCCACTGCCTTGCAGGCGGAATCGGTGTTGCTGATCAGTACGCTGTCAAAAGTGATGGTTTCGCTCCATCCGTCCAGTAAAATCAAAGGGCATTGCGAGTGCTCAAACAGCTTGAAATCAGGCTCCATCATTTCCGTGCCCAAAAGGATCACGGCGGAACTGGTGTCCTCCAGAATCATTTTGATTTGTTCCTGGCAGTCTGAAGTATCACAGTTCAGATTGCAGAATACGGTCTCATATTGGAGGCTTTTCGCCTGGCGTTCCACGCCTTCGATTACCGCCGGGAAAAAAGGACTGTCATTAATGATCAACCCGTTCTTTTTATAAATCACAAATTTAATTTTTGAAATATGTGTTTTATTGCTGTAACCAAGTGTTTCCGCTGCGTGAAGTACCTTTTCAACTGTTTCTTTGCTTACCCCGCGTTT
Source organism: Clostridiales bacterium (assembly GCA_012839345.1). Taxonomy (GTDB): domain Bacteria; phylum Bacillota; class Clostridia; order Oscillospirales; family Acutalibacteraceae; genus Caproiciproducens. The sequence continues at coordinate 23,974 of DUNN01000019.1, forward strand.
ACGATTCAGTGCATTCGAAACAGTTGCTGGGGATAAACCAGTCATTTCGCTGATTACCTTTATACTGGCCTTCAACTTTCTCCCCTCACTTCCTTCCGACTGATTTTCATTATACATAATAATTTAAACTTTACAATAAATTTTTAAATAAAATATCTAAATAATTTATTATTTGTCCATAATATAATACATTGTGATAGTTATTATATGCATATTTAACATATTAATTTTCGTTTTTATAATAATTGACGATATCCTTAAAATTTATTTATATAAATATTTATATAAATATTTATTTTCTATAACTGAATTTCTATCGAAGATAATTCGGCTCTATAATAAATGTTGTGGTAGACAGCAAATAGAGCTCAAAAAGAGTAAAAAAAGAGAGCATATTTGTGGAAAAACCGATAGAATGGAATTGCTTAGAAACCATCATCGGAGGTACACAATATGCTCTCTACTAATATTACAGAAAAACTGCTGGGATTAAAAGAGTCCTGCAAATAAAAGTCAAGCCCTGAAATAAAGAAACTCCCACAAAATTTGTGAGATCGAAAAAGGATACAACAAAACAAGCCGGGGAAAGAAGTCTTTTTCGCCAGCTTAACAGGGAGATATGAAGATGTAAATCACACTTGCGGAGGTTCTGCTGAGTCCGGAGTCGCTAGGCACTGCTTCACCCTTGCGTAATAAATGCGCAGGAACTTATTTTGAGCTGCGGTCATGTAAACAAAGTAAGGCTTGCCTTCAGAGCGTTTCTTGTCGAGGAACTGGTAAACCGGCTCACCGGCAGGAGATTTCTTCAGGTAAGTACAGACGATCTGGTAGAGCGTTTTGCGCAGATGGGGCGAGCCGCGTTTCGTCGTGGGATTGCTTTGCACCTCGTGCTTTCCTGATTGGTTCACAGAGGGATCAACGCCGGCAAAGGCCACCAAAGCGCTGCGGTGAGGATAGCGCCGCACATCTCCGATCTCCGCCATGAGTTGGGCGGACGTGACCTCTCCGACACCGTACATGGCGCGGACAGTCTCGTACTCGGGAAGCTGCTTTGCCAGATTAAGCATTTCCTTTCGCATGGCAACAAGCGTCGTTTCCGCAGCAGTCAACTGTTGTGCCGCCGTAATAATGATCAGTCTGGTCATGTTGTTCTTCGGCAGCGTGGTAATGTGCCCACAGCTTGCGGTATACAGTTCGGAAGCCTTTTCTGCGCTGAAATGGTAGCCCTTCCGTTTACACCACTTCTGGTAACGCTCGGCAAATGCTTTTTCACTGACGTGGCAGATGCATTCACAATGCCAAAAAGACGCGACAAAATCTACCCACTTCTGGCGGCCATCGGCGCGTTCCGGGCTGGAGAACAGTTTGTTCACACCTGGGAAAGTCTTGTCGGTCAGAGAAATGAGATTGTTTTGCAGCGCCACAATGGTTTTCATGTAAAGGTCGTACTGGCGGCTATAAAGTTTGAGTTGTTGCCTAATTGATTCCATAGGAGTATATTCCCGCAGTTGAGTCCAGTTGTCAAGCCCATATTTGGCGATCTTCATGGCGTCCGCCTTGTCAGTCTTGACCTTCCGAATGGAACCGCCCCCGCTTTGCTTGATGAACAGTGGATTCAGAACCGAAACGTAAATCCCGTATTCATGCAGTGCCGCCGCTACCGGTTCATGGTACCGGCCCGTGGCCTCCATGATGACCCGCGTGTTTTCGCCAAGGGCAATGATGGAACATGCCAACTGCTACAGACCGGCCTCTGTGTGCGGATATTCCTTTGGCAGCAACGCGACTTCACCCATTGGGCGCAATGCCGCCACCATGCTCTTTCCTTTGGACACATCAATTCCAACAGCGTTCATAAAGTTCCTCCTCGTGATTGGATATGGCGACCGCTTTTACTCATTGCTTGTTCAATCTCCTGAGTGACACGAACGCGCCGGAAATCCGGCAGTACAACCTGCGCAAATCGAATGCTGCGAATGAGAGAGGCGGCTGACGGACTCTTTTACGGGCATGTCGGCCCATGGTAATAAGCGTCACACCATTTACTCACTCATTCTAACAGCTTCAGCTTTGAGATGGAAAAAGACACGGCTGGCTGCCGTGCCTTAAACCTTAACTTTATTGTAGGAGGTAATCATAAAAAAGGAAGAGAATATTAACGGAATTTATAAAGCCACAATAGAACTGCCAAGAAAAGCACATCTCTGCCCGTGTTGCGGACAAGAAACGGATTGTGTACATGATTACCGCTTACAGCCCGTTAAGGACATACCGGCTTTCGGTATGCAAGTGATACTGTTATACCGCAAACGCCGCTACCGCTGTAAGGCCTGTGGTAAGTGCTTCTACGAGAAGAATACTTTTTTACCCCACTATCACCGAATGACAAGCCGTCTTGTGGCCTATGTAATAGACCGCCTGCGGGATATTTGCTCATTTACCAGTATAGCAAACCAGGTGAACCTTTCCGTATCAACCGTTATCCGTATCTTTGACATTGTTAATTATGGCAAGCCTGTACTAGGTAATGTATTGGGTATTGATGAATTCAAAGGTAATACAGGAAAAGAAAAATATCAATGTATTCTTACAGACCCTGAGAACGGACGGGTTTTAGATATCCTTCCTGATCGCTTCTTTCACAATTTAGCTGCCTATTTTAAAGATCTAAACCGCTTTAA
>DUNN01000007.1 GCA_012839345.1 Clostridiales bacterium
AATGGAGGGATGGCCATCCCTCCGGGTTTTTATTGATTTTACTTTGCTTATTTTCCTATCCTGCATATTATCAAGAGAACCCATCCTTCGTTTAACCGCGTTGGATGGGTTCTTCGACAATCTGAAAGCCGCTCCGAAAGAGCGGCTTTTTCATTTGGGAAAATAGTCGCATACGGAACCATAATCCTCTTTTGGCATAATATGAATGAGAAAAGGAAAGCGAGGTTTGGTTATGTGCGGAATTGCGGGATTTTGCGATTATAACGACGAACTCAGTGAGGAGGCCCTGTTTTGGGGCGCGCTGGCGAAACGAATGGGGAAACGGTTAAAGCACCGGGGGCCGGATGACAGCGGGATCCATGTTTCCAGTCATGCCGCTTTTGCGCACGCCCGGCTGGCTGTTGTGGATATTAAGGGCGGGAAACAGCCCATGAGCGCAATGGAGGATGGATACCGATATACCATCGTTTACAACGGCGAGCTGTACAATACCGAAGAACTGCGCAGCGAGCTGAAAGCCCTGGGACATACGTTTGAAACCAAAAGTGATACGGAAGTATTGCTGAAAAGCTACATTCAGTTCGGCCCTGACTGTGCAAAAAAATTGAACGGGATTTATGCTTTTGCAGTGGATGACCAAAGGCGGAACAGCTGCTTTTTGTGCCGCGACCGCTTTGGGGTAAAGCCGCTGTTTTACACGCTGATGAACGGACGCCTGGTATTTGCATCGGAAATTAAAGCGCTGTTCGAATATCCCGGTGTCAATCCCATTGTGGACCGGGAAGGGCTGTGCGAAATTTTCGGAGTTGGTCCAGCAAGAACCGCCGGCGTCGGTGTGTTTAAAAATATTCGTGAAATCAAACCGGGCTATTCCGCCGTGTTTGACCGGGACGGATTGCACGAAAGCGCTTATTTCAAGCTGGAAAGCTATGAACATCCGGACAGCTACGAGGATTCCGTAAAGCATGTGCGCGATTTGATGGAAGACATCGTCACCCGTCAGCTGGTTGCCGACGTACCGCTCTGCACGTTCCTTTCCGGCGGGCTGGATTCCAGTGTGATTACGGCGCTCGCAGCACAGGATTACCACCGCAGGGGAGAAGTGCTCTCTACCTATTCGTTCGATTTTGTGGGCAATGATAAGTTTTTCCGCCCCAGTTCGTTTCAGCCGGATGCCGACCGGCCGTGGGTCGATAAAATGGTCGCGTTCTGCGGGACCAATCACCGGTATTTGGAATGCAATAACCTGGAGCTTGCGGATTGCCTGTACGATTCCGTGGAAGCGAAGGATTTGCCCGGTATGGCGGATGTGGACGCTTCGCTTCTGCATTTTTGCAGGCTGATTAAACGGAATCATGTGGTTGGAATCAGCGGTGAATGCTCGGATGAAATTTTTGGCGGGTATCCGTGGTTCCATAAAAAAGAAGCATTCGAGGGAAAGACCTTCCCCTGGTCCCCAGATTTGAGCGTGCGCACAAAGTTGCTGATTCCTGAAATTGCCGACGCTTTGCAGCTTGAATCCTATGTAAATCAGCGTTACGAAGAGTCGATTGCCGCTGTTCCAAAACTGGAGGGAGAGAATGCGGAGGAAAAACGCCGCAGGGAGATTTCTTTCCTGAATATTTATTGGTTTATGACGATGCTGTTGGACCGCAAAGACCGCGCCAGCATGGCCAGCGGGTTAGAAGTCCGCGTGCCTTACGCAGACCACCGTTTGGTTCAGTATGTGTTTAACGCGCCATGGGCATATAAATGCCATGACGGTGTGTCGAAAGGCTTGCTTCGCGATGCGGCGAGGCCGTGGCTGCCGGAAGATGTGCTGTTCCGCAAGAAGAGCCCATATCCGAAGACGCATAATCCAGGGTATGAACTGATCGTCAAACAGCGGCTAAAGGCGGTAATGTCTGACCGGAACGAGCCAATTCATACGCTGGTGGATAAAAAGGTCATCGAAGGTTTGGTCAACGGCCAGTCTGACTACGGAAAGCCGTTCTTTGGACAGTTGATGGCCGGTCCACAGTTGATGGCATACCTGCTGCAGGTGAATTACTGGCTGAAAAAATACGAAATTGCCATTGATTTATAAAAACGTGGGAAGAAGACAAAAATACTGCGCCGCCAAAGTTTTCCTTCGACGGCGCAGTACCGTTTCGCTATTTGGATGTTCCGGAATTTGTTGCTCTCTTTATTGCGGAATAAGCGCCGTTTGCGCTTAGTGCGACGAGAATTGCATCAAAAGGAATCAATGCACCGGAAGACCAGGTTAGGTTTCCGGTAAAGAAGGTGGCCCCCAGCAATAAAATGACGGCGATGATGTAGGACACCCACTGGGTCGCAATTTTATCGATGGGGGGCAGTCCCTTGATAAACTGTGTAATCAATGAGGTGGCGGCAACGCAGCCGGCGAAGGTTGCCAGGGTGCTCCAGCTGAAAAATTCGTTCATAGCAACAGCAATCCTCCGTTTCTTCAATGAATGGGCTTTCATCTATTACTTTATGATGAAAGCATCGTTTTTGCTACGTTTGCCAGGGTACTGCTAGAGCGCAAACAGCCGTAAAGCTTCGCAGACAACGAAGCTTTACGGCTGTTTATTACGGGGGTCTTTTAAAATCTTGTCCATCCATTGGGCTAAAGGGAAAGCGCAAATCAGGACTTTTTCAAACCGTTTTCCCTTTCTTCTCAAAATCAAAGGAGTTTTGTTTGAAAAAATCCGTTGTTTTGTGCCTATAACCAAAATCAGTCATCTTACAAACACGCTCTGAAGAATTTATCAAAAACAGGATTTGTTATGTATAACAGTTGCTGAAAACAAAGCGGGATTCCAGATTTGCTTTTACGCCGATTTTAATTCTTCGACCTTCAGTATTTCATCCACACTTTCATAGTCTTTTCTTTCACCCGCTCGAATCCCCTCCAAATGAAGGAAGGCAGGCTGCCTTTCGCCGCAGTCGTACTGCGAAGGAACAATTTGCAGTTCAACTTCATTCATGTGATCACGTTCCATCTCAATTAGGGTTTTCAGGAGCGCGTTGAGATTTAACTTGATTTTCTTCATTTTTTAATCATCCTTTCTGTTTACTAGTGTATTCAAAATCAGACAAAATTGCAATAGGGAAAAAAGATGAATAAAGAAGAAGAGTGTCGAATGAAAATAAATTAGATAAATGAATAAAATATCCGGTCTGACCAAGTCCTTTTTGTTGTTTTTTTTGTAAAAATAGAGCAAAATTTCATGCGATGCTGTTTTTTGTGGTGTGATTTGTCAGTGCATTAATGCGGTCAATTAACATGTGAAGCGCCACGCGGTTTTCGCCGCCCTGCGGAATGATAATATCCGCGTTTTTCTTGCTTGGTTCGACAAATTGCTCATGCATGGGTTTTACGGTGCTCATGTATTGGTGGATGACGGAATCCAGGCTTCTGCCGCGTTCCTTTACGTCGCGGGTCAGTCTGCGGATCAGCCGGATGTCGGCGTCTGCATCCACAAACACTTTAATATCCATCAGGTCTAAAAGCTCCTGATTTTCAAAAATTAAAATACCTTCCACAATAATCACGGGCGCCGGTTCCACGTGAACGGTATCTTTCAGGCGCGTATGCGTGACAAACGAATACTGCGGATGGTCAATGGCCTGTCCACTTTTCAGCTTTTTAATATCCCGAATCATAAGGTCGGTGTCAAAAGCGTTTGGGTGGTCATAGTTCAGCTTCACTCTTTCCTCAAACGGAATGTCGGAGTTTGCACGGTAATAAAAATCATGGGAAAGTATTACGGACGCACCGGAAATGGACTTTTGCAGCTTAGTTGCAAGCGTCGTCTTGCCGGAGCCTGTTCCGCCCGCCACCCCGATTACAAATGGGGAACAGGTGGGGACATGGGATTCAGGAGAAGAGTTCATTTTTATGGCCATCCTTTCGCAGATTGTTAAAATTTTATTGGAATTAACCACAGTATAAAAGCCAATTACGGCTCGTCATGGAATCGGCCTGTATTCCCGTTGCAAAAGCCCTTTGCATAGGAACAAAGCCGACTTCAGAAGATAGTAATTGACTTTATCTCTGTTATATATGAATGAATTATATCATATTTTTTTAACGGTGTCATAGCTTCAAAGATTATTAAGCAGAAAAAACGGAAAAAATAAAAGAGAAAGAAAGGAGGAATCTTAGCATGATGACCAGTCATCAGGAATATCAAGGCCGCATGGAGGAACAGCTTGCCAGTTTGGGAAGAAGAATTGATGAGCTGTCCGATGAAGCCAAACACGCCGCAGGAGAAGTTCGTCAGGAATACAGCCGGAATGTGGAAGAACTTCGCCGGCAGCGGGAAAACGTGCAGAAACAGCTGAATGAACTGAAACAGGCTTCCGGACAGGCGTGGGAAGAATTGAAGAACGGAATCGACCGCGCATGGGAAGAAATTCAGAACAGCCTGCATTCCAAATCCGGTTTTCAGTAAGAAAAATCCGTCCCCATAAGTTCATGGGTGTTCGCAAAGAGGCCGCAAAATTTTAAGAGGTGATTGCTGTGGATTACACGGGTTATTATGAATTCCCCTTTCCATCGTCGGAAGACAATGTAGAAATGAAGAAGTTTTTCTATTCGCTCCCAGATGAGGAACAGCTGAGGCTGCTCAACGGAAGTCCGTCGTATCAAAGTTTTCGTGAACGGCTTCTGTGCTGTATGAAGGACAAATAAAAAAGTACATTGCACCCCGCCCAGCCGCCCGTTTTCGGGCGGCTTTTGTTTTGCAATCATTTCCAACATGAATCAACTGTTTTTCGTGCACACTAAGCGCGAGGTGATAATATTGGATAATAATTTTGCTTTTCCAATCGCTTTCGGTGCGCTCTTAAACAGTGACCCGGACATGGAACGTTATTTTTTTCAGCTGCCGGAAGAGGTCCAGCAGCAACTGCTGAAAGATGACGTTCATTCGGATCAGGATTTACGGGACCGTATTGAAGAATATCGACTGAAACAATAAAGGCAGCAGTCCTTCTGTCTGTACATTTAAAAGGCTCTGCTGTGAAGCTGAATAAATTAACACCAACGCGGGGTGCTGCACAATGGACCTAATCATTTTGCGGTACCCGGTTTAGCATTTTTTCGCAATCCGGAATAGAATATTATAAATTAATATCTATTCGAGGGGTTTAGTATGGAGATGAAAATATACCACTGCATGAATCAGGAAGAAAACCCCATTCCGTATTGGATGAGAGGAACGGAAAAGAAAAAAGAAGAAAAAACAAAAGACTTGGTGCAGCAGTTTAAACAAAACCCGGATGCATTTTTTCCTCCGATCATTCCCCCTGCAAAACAAAAACTAAAATAGGGCTGCTGTTATCCAGCTGCGTTCGTCGGGTAAAAAACAGGAAGGGTGCCATTGCACAAAACACCGCCGTATCAAAACGTTTCCGTTGTGATACGGCGGTGTTTCTGTAAAAAATTAAACGGATTTCGAATTTTTCAACAGCTTTTGCAGCCGATTGTCGCGCCCGCAGAAGGAAAAACGTGCGTAGTTGCCCATGATTCGGGAGGCGAAGCGCTCTGTGTAGCGTTCCTGCAGTTCCTGCATGGTAAGGTTGGTGCTGATGATTGTTGGTTTTTGCGTCATCAGCCGTGTGTTAACCAAGTTATAGATTTCCGCGCAGGAAAACGCGCTCCGAAATTCGGTGCCTAGGTCGTCCAGAATCAGCAGGTCACATTCCTGCAGGGTGCGGCTGCTGTCGCCGTCGTCCCGCCCGAAGTGTTCCCGCTCTAGCTGGTTAATAATGTTGTTCACCGAGCAGTAAACCACACCGTAGCCCTTCTGAATCACCAGATTTGCGATGGCGAGCGACATGTGTGTTTTTCCCAGACCGGTTCCGCCCTGCAGAATCAAATTGGGGGAAGATGGGGAAAAGGAGGCGGCGTAGCGCCGACATTGGGTATAAATATTTTCCATTATGGCGCGCGGGGACTTTTTACCTTCCTCTTCCGGCCGGTCGGAATAATAATCCAGGGAAAAGCTTTCAAAGGTGGAAAGTGACAAAGGGGTCAGCGCGTTCAGCCTGCGGTAGGATTCCTCCCGGAGCAGCTTTTTCATACAGCTGCACAGGATACCGTCCTGGTAGCCCGTGTCTTTGCAGTCGGGGCAGGCGTAATGCGGTTCCAGATAATCTTCCGGGTATCCCTGCGATTTCAGCAGTTCCGCAAGCCGATTCTGCAGCATTTGGTTATTCTGCTTCAGGCGCGTCAGCTGTTCCCGCGCGTCTTTTCCGCTAAGCACCGCGCGTGCCGCGGAAATCGCGGTTGCGGCTAACTGTTTTTCAATTTGTTCCGCGGGGGGACAGCGGCGGTAAAATGCAGCGCGGTGTTCCTGCGCTTCGGTTTCCGCTTTTCTGCGGCGCTCCGTCAGTTGCTGTTCCACGGCGCGGTAAATTTCCCTGCTGTAACCCATTCAATCATTTCCTTTCAAAATTTTCAAAATTTTGAAATACATCGGATCGTTCATATTCCGCAATATCGTATGTCGTCTTTTTCGGCGCATTGCTCCGTGCGGAAGCACGCTCCAGCTTTTCCTTCTGGGCCTGCGGCAGGGTAGAAATTCCCTCCCTGTGCCAGCGCTCCAGAATCTTATTCATATAGCTCAGGGTAAACTTTCCCGTCGCATCCACATTGCGTTCATACGCCTCATGTATCATTGCGGGTGTGAATTTCCATTCGTTGACCCATCTGGAGGCAAACTCCTCTTCTTTGGCAGTTGGGGAACGGTGCGGGATACCGAGCGCCTGTTCCACCGTGCGCCAAGCGGTGGCGTTTTCGGCCAAGCGGCGCAGCTTTTCCTCTGCCTTTTCATGGGTAAAAATTTCTTCGTCGGCCCAGTTCATGGCCACTTTTTCTATGTAACGCATATTTGCGCGGCCAATGCTTACTACATACTGCAGCAGCATGATGATGACGTCTGCCGGAAGACCAAAGTCATCGTGTATCATCAGCAGGGTTGCGGAATCCCCGTTGGAAATCAGCCGCCCCAGAATCTGTTCAGCTTCCTGCATCAGGCAGGCAATTTCCGTGGATTCGCTCATCCGCCGGGCAACAAACGCGTTGTCCGCTTTTTGCGGGCGCGAAAGAATCCGGTGCTTTGGCTTTACCGATTCTTCTGGCATGTCCGATTCGGAAGTCACAGGAACTTCCACGGCAGATTCCGCAGCTGCTTTGGGTTCCGACGCAGTTCCAGCCGGCTGCAAATCGTTTTCGCCAACGGTCAGCAGCCCGGCTTCCTGCCAGTAAAGCATGGCGTCGTTTACTTCACCGCGGTCAATGCCGAGCGCTTTGGCCGTGTCTGCCGTTTCAAACGGTTCCCCGGCGTGCCTTAAAATCCACAGCAGCACTTTCAGCTGCACGGAACCCGCCAGTTTAATATGTTTGTCCACCACGCAGGAAGGTACGGCGAAAACCGAGTTCCACGCGCCGAGATTCAGGGTGTAATTCATAAAAGAGTCTGCCTTTCGAAAATCTGCCGGAACCGTTTTTTCGCGTGCATTTTCGCGCTTCCAACAGCTCCGATCCGTCGTATTTATAGTATATAATTTGTACTGGAAGAATGTCAAATCGACCGATTCGGCCAAAATCTGCGGCCGCCATTTTTTAAAATCAAATCAGCCACTAGCTGATTTGATTATTATATCATACACGCAACCATTAGGGAATGATTAAATCCTGCCGAATTTTTATGAAAAATAGGGTTGACAAACCCGGTGAAGATATCGTATAATTACAACCGTTCCAAATTTGCGAACGTAGCTCATCTGGTAGAGCGCCACCTTGCCAAGGTGGAGGTAGCGAGTTCGAGCCTCGTCGTTCGCTCCAAACGAAAGGCGTCGGCATTTGCCGGCGCCTTTTTGCGCGGTTGCAGGGAATATGGTTCACGCGGTACGATTGCAAATTGCAAGTTAAAATGCTTGCAAACACTTGCAAACAGAAGAAAGGTAAAATTTTAATTCACAAATTTGTTGAAATATGATATAATATTAAAGTTTTGTGAATATGTAAAAGAGGTTGAATCATGGATACAAGAAATGATATCAGAAATGTTGCGATTATCGCCCATGTTGACCACGGTAAAACAACCTTGGTTGACCAGCTCCTGCGGCAAAGCGGCGTGTTCCGTTCCAACGAAGTCGTTGAGGAGCGCGTGATGGATTCTAACGACCTGGAGCGGGAACGCGGCATTACCATTCTTTCCAAGAACACAGCCGTCATGTACAACGGCGTAAAAATTAATATTGTGGACACGCCCGGCCATGCCGATTTCGGCGGCGAGGTGGAACGCATCTTAACGATGGTGGACGGCGTTCTTCTTTTGGTAGACGCGTTTGAAGGCTGCATGCCCCAAACCCGTTTTGTGCTGAAAAAGGCACTGGGTCTTGGGAAAAAGCCTTTGGTTGTCCTAAATAAGATCGACCGCCCCGGTGCAAGACCGGAAGAGGTCGTGGATGAAGTGCTGGACCTGTTTATTGAGCTCGGCGCAAACGAGGACCAGCTGGAATTTCCGGTCATTTACGCTTCCGGCCGCGATGGTTATGCTTCCACGGACCCGCATACCCCTGGAACGGATATGAAACCGCTGTTTGACGCAATTCTGAAAAACATTCCAGCTCCTACCGGCGATTTGAACGGCCCGACTCAGGTCCTCTTTTCCAACGTCGACTATGACGATTATGTAGGAAGAATCGGAATCGGTCGTGTGGAGCGCGGAGAAGTGCACGACGGTGAAAGCGTGGTTCTTTGCTGCCGCGACGGCTCAACCCGCAACGTGAAGGTTTCGAAGCTGTATCAGTTCGAGGGCCTGAAGCGCGTGGAAGTGGAAGAAGCGAAACTCGGCGATATCGTCGCCGTATCGGGTATTACCGGTCTGAATATCGGGGAAACCATCTGCTCCCCCGACTGTGTGGAACCGCTTCCGTTCGTTAAAATTGATGAGCCGACCGTTTCCATGATGTTTATGGTTAACAACAGCCCGTTTGCCGGCCGGGAGGGCAAGTATGTCACTTCCCGCAACCTTCGCGACCGCCTGTTCAAGGAAGTAGAAACCAATGTTGCCCTGCGTGTGGAGGAAACCGAATCTTCGGATACATTTAAGGTTTCCGGGCGCGGCGAGCTGCATCTATCCATCCTGATTGAACAGATGCGCCGTCAAGACTACGAATTCCAGGTTTCCGCTCCGCATGTAATTTTCAAGGAAATCAACGGCAAAAAGTATGAGCCAATCGAACTGCTGATGATTGAAGTGCCGGAAAATTATGTGGGTGTTGTAATGGAAAAGCTGGGTGCCCGCAAGGCAGAAATTGTGAATATGGGTACTCGCGGTACCGGAACGTCTCATTTGGAATTCCGGATTCCTTCCCGTGGACTGATGGGTTACCGTCAGGAATTCCTGACAGATACCAACGGCAACGGCATTATGAACAGTGTTTTTGATTCTTACGAGCCGTATAAGGGCGACATGGTCATACGCCCACAGGGTTCTTTGATTGCCCATGAAACGGGCGTGTCCACTGGATACGGTCTGTTCTATGCGCAGGACCGCGGGCGCATGTTTATTGGGCCTGGCGTGGAAGTGTACGAGGGCATGATTGTTGGCGTAAGCCCCAAATCGGACGATATTGTGGTGAACGTCTGCAAGAAAAAGCACGCGACCAACACCCGTGCGTCCGGTTCCGATGAAGCCCTGAAGCTGACGCCGCACACCGTTCTCAGCCTGGAGCAGTGCATTGAGTTCATTAAGGATGACGAACTGGTGGAAGTAACGCCGAAAAACATCCGTATGCGCAAGAGAGTGCTGAGCAAGGAGCTTCGCATGAAGCAAGCCAGCAAATTGAAATGATATGAATTTCGTAATATTGGATTTGGAATGGAACGGTACCTATAGCCGCCGGATTAAAGGATTTATCAACGAAATCATTGAGTTTGGTGCGGTTAAGGTGGATGAAAACCTCCAAATCATCGACACGTTCGAATCGCTTGTCCGCCCGCAGGTGGGCAAGCGGATCAGCGGGAAGATTAAAACGCTGACCAGCATTACCAATGAAGAGTTGGAAGGCGGCTTGCAGTTTATGCAGGTGACAAGCCGATTCCGAAAGTGGATGGGCGACGCGGTTCTCATGACGTGGGGAACTTCGGACATTCTCGCGTTAATCGAAAATTACCGCTATTTCTGCGGGAATCCCCGTATTCCGTTTCTCACGCAGTATGTAAACCTTCAGGCCTATTGTGAAAAGCTGCTGGATTACGACTCATCGAAGCAGATGGGCCTCAGCACGTCGGCGCAGCTGCTGAAAATTGACGAGCGGGATTTTGACCATCACCGCGCTTTGGGTGACAGCCTGCTTTCCCTGCGGTGTCTGCAAAAGTTGTATTCCCCGGGGACTTTGGAGCCATTTTTGCAGGATGCCCTTTGCGATGAATTCTATGAGCGCATTTTGTTTAAGACGGTGATTATCTGCGACTTGAACAACCCGCTGATTCGCCGCAGCGAAATGAATTTTGACTGTGACCTTTGCGGGCGTCGTGCGCACCGAGCCAGCGAATGGCAGCTGAAAAACAAAAGCTTTCGTGCGCTGTTTTTCTGCCGGAAATGTCAGCATAAATTTTACGGACGGATTCAGTTTAAGCTGAAATACGAAGGCCTTACCGTGAAAAAAGCAATCCTTCCGTACCACGAGGAAAAGGATAAAGAAGAGGAACAGATTCCTCAAGAAGAGAGCTAATATAAGGCTCTCTTTTTTTGCCCGAAAACAAAAAGAGCCGAGCAATTTTAAAATGGCCCAGCCCCAGGCAGGCTTACTTTTCCTGCGAAAATTACAAGGAAGCCTTTCCGGCAGTTCCTTTCTGGAAGGAAATGTGTTACACTGGTTCTATCTTTGATGAAGTATTACGGGTGACGAATAATATGAATTACTTTTCCGGCAATATGAATTTGGTCGAAAATAAAGGGGTAACCTACCTTACCTTTCCAGCTTTGGAAGCGTTCCCTTTTGTGCGCCACGCTTTTTCCACGCGGCTTGGTGGGGTTAGTCAAGAAGAATACGCTTCCATGAATCTGAATTTCGGGCGGGGCGACCCCGATGAAAATGTGCGCGAAAATTACCGCCGCTTCTGTAACGCAGTCGGGTTTGATCCACATACGCTGGTTGCTTCCGCTCAGGACCACCACACCTTTATCCGGCGGGTTACCGCGGAAAACCGCGGGATTGGAATTTGGAAGCCGAAGGACATGCAGAGTGTGGATGGCCTGATTACCAACGAACCCGGTGTAACGCTGGTGACATATTATGCCGACTGCGTCCCGCTGTTCTTTGTGGACCCGGTGAAACGCGCGGTCGGTCTGGCCCACGCGGGCTGGCGGGGAACCGTCGCAAAAATTGGGGAAGAAGCGGTCAAAGCCATGCAGCGCGAATTTGGGACCGACCCGCGGGATGTGTTTGCGGCGGTGGGCCCGTCCATCGGCCCCTGCTGTTTTGAGGTGGATACCCCGGTTTATGAGGAGTTTGCCGGGCAAAAGGAGCTTTCTCCGCAGGAATTTATTACTGCAGACGGCGGCGGGAAGTATCATATTGATTTGTGGGAAGCGAACCGCAGAATTCTGCTTCAGGCCGGGGTGCCAGATGCGCAGATTTCCGTAGCAAAGCTCTGCACCAAATGCCATTCGGATTTGCTGTATTCCCACCGGGCCAGCGGAGGAAAGCGCGGCGGCCTTGCCGCGATGATTTGTCTGGAGGAGGCTTGAAACCGTTCTTCAGCTTTGTTTATATCTGTACTATTTCATGCTTAACGGAATAAAAAGGATGGTCAAAAAATATGAGAATAGAATCCTGCACGCTTTGCCCGCGCAAATGCGGCGCGCTACGGGAAGAAGAACAAGGGCGCGGCTATTGCGGGATGGGTGCCAATCCGGTCGTGGCGCGCGCAGCGCTCCATTTTTGGGAGGAACCCTGCATCAGCGGAAAGCGCGGCTCCGGAACTGTGTTTTTTACCGGCTGCTCGCTGAAATGCGTGTTTTGCCAGAACTACCAAATCAGCACGGAACGTGAGGTCGGGAAATCGGTCACGGCGGAACAGTTGGCTGACATCTTTGACCGTCTGGTAGCGCAGGGCGCGCATAATATCAATCTGGTCAATCCAACTCATTTCGCGCTTCCTATTGCACAGGCGCTGCGGCTGCGGAAACTGCCCGTTCCGGTGGTTTACAATTCCGGCGGCTATGAAACCTTGGAAACACTGAAACTGTTGGAGGGTCTGGTGGATATTTACCTGCCGGACCTGAAATACGCAGACAACGCGCTTGCCAAAACTTTTTCCGGCGCCGCGGATTATGTGGAAACCGCGCAGGCCGCCGTACTGGAAATGGCACGCCAGACCGGCCCGGCGCAATACGATGCGGATGGCATGATGACGCGCGGCACCATTGTGCGCCACCTGATTCTTCCGGGGCACACTCGCAACTCCATTGCGGTGCTGGATTGGCTTTCCAGCCATCTTCCCGACGGGGTTCCGGTCAGTCTGATGGCGCAGTATATTCCCTGCGGCAAAGCGCAGGAATACCCTGAAATTAACCGTACCATTACCCGGCGTGAATATGAAAAGGTTCAGCAGCATCTGTTTGACCTTGGACTGGACGGATTCATTCAGGAAAGAACGTCCGCAAGTGAAAAATTCATTCCTCCGTTTAACTTGGAAGGGGTTTGATTCCCCTTGACAAAAACTGAGGACTGCTTTACACTGTTTTTAAATTCGTCTGTCAAATGATTCATCCGCTTAATCTTTCGTTACGGGAAAGAAAACAGAAACAGAAAAGGATACGGTGATCGCATTGGGAAAATACATCGAAAGTATGGCAGAGTGGCGTGCAATGCGCCGGGAAGACCTGGACCTTCCCCAATATTCGCTCGGCGAAGAAATCGTTAATGCCATTACCCACGGTGTGGGAACCGGATTGGCCATCGCTGGGCTGGTGGTTCTTCTTGTAATGGGGCGCCCCGACCCACTGACCAGGGTCAGTGCGAGCATATTTGGTTCTGGGATGATTCTATTTTACCTGGTTTCTACGCTCTATCATGCGCTGGCGGTTAATCAGGGGAAAAAGGTGTTTCACATTCTGGACCACTGTACGGTTTTTCTGTTGATTGCCGCAACTTATACACCAATTACCCTGTTGAGTTTTCGGGGCGTAATCGGCTGGACCCTGTTTGGGGTGGCCTGGGGCGTTGCCGCGCTTGGCATTGTACTGACTGCGGTCAACCTGCGCCGGTTCCGCGTATTTACCATCGTCTGTTACCTTGCGCTTGGCTGGGTGGTTATTTTCTTCTTTAAACTGCTTTTGGACAATCTAGATTTCACTTCTGTCGTTCTGCTGCTTTCCGGCGGCGCGGTTTATACACTTGGCGCCATTGTATATTGGCTTGGTCAAAAGCATAAATATCTTCATTCGCTGTGGCATTTGTTTGTGCTGGCCGGAACCATTCTGCATTATTTTGTTATTTACCGCATTGTCATTGCCTGAGAAAATATTCTTTTCCAAAATATTTAACTAAGGATACAATAATTTTATTATCTTCCACGTTATAATGTAATTACTATACAAATAACGAGGGGAGCGTTTAGAATGAATATTTTGCAGAGGGAAATCACCTTTGAATCCTGTGTAAAGGGAGAAAATATCTTCGTCCGGATTGCGGAACCCGAGGAGCGCAGGGATATCAAAGGTGTGGTGCAAATTGCCCATGGCATGGCGGAGCATAGCCTTTTATACACGGATTTTATGAAATTCTTGGCTTCTCAAGGATATTTCGTTGCGGCCAACGATCATCTTGGGCATGGAAAAACGCTTTCTCCCGGGGGTGTGTCCGGCTATTTCGGGCCGGGTGGTGTGGAAAACCTGATTCGGGATATGCACCATCTTTATGAGCTGATTCATGCGCAGTACGGCAATGTTCCGTATTACCTGCTTGGCCACAGCATGGGTTCGTTCCTGGCGCGCAGCTATACGGCGCGGTATGGAAAGGAACTGGACGGCGCCATTTACATAGGCACCTGCGGCAGCACGGGCGGCGTGGTTTATGCGGCGGAGCTATTGCTGGCCGACTTTCTAGTTCGCAAAAAAGGCCCCAAGGGTCACGACCCCATTTTTGCCAAATTGTCCACACAGCGGTACAATCAGGCGTTTCAACCGGTACGGACACCGAACGACTGGATTTCGCGCGACCGCGAACAGGTCGATTTTTACACAAACGATCCACTTTGCGGTTTTGATATGACGGTTTCTGGCTACCGCGATATTGTCGCACTTCAGAAAGAAATTGGATCCCGAGCATGGTACCGCGCGGTTCCGGATATTCCTCTGTTAATCCTATCCGGGGATCAAGACCCTGTGGGTGGATTCAGCAAGGGCGTTCGACAGGTTGCAAAACGGCTGAAAAAAACCGGCCACAACGTGAAGCTGGTTTTGTACCTAAACGCACGGCACGCGATTTTGACGGAAACCAATAAAGACGAGGTTTATCAGGAAGTGCTGAACTTTTTACATTCCTGCGGGCAGCGGGAAAAAACAGCAGTGTAAAAACATCCGTACCGGTTTTTTCGGCCGGTACGGATGTTTTTGTTTCCCCGGAGCCATTCCGGGGTGATCATTATGTTCCTCTTCAGCTACAATTTTATTTTATGCAGGAACCCCTTAAAATTTTCCTGTGAAAAGAGTTACAATTTCTGGAATTTATTTTGTGCGGGGATATTAAAATTGAGTTAAATCGAGAATACGGAGGCTATTAGAGGAGATTTCCTTATATTACTATGCTTTTTGTGAAACACGGCGGTAGCAGACCACTTCCGCTTGCTGACAGCCGGAAAGCTTTTCCTATGGAGGATGATAATATTGCAGACTTTTTGGACGATTCTTAGTGTGCTTTTGTTTCTTTTCGCTTTGTGGGTGCTTGCCATTGCCCCACGTACTAGAAATAAGCCGGATTTAACCCCGTTTAGGGGGTGGTATTACGCGCATCGCGGCTGCTACCGAAAAGACCAGACCATTCCGGAAAATTCCCTGCCCGGTTTTGCCCGCGCGGTGGAAAAAAATTCGGCGTTGAACTGGATGTACACCTGACCAAAGACGGAAAGCTGGCGGTGCTGCACGACGAAAACCTAAAACGCATGTGCGGCGTGGAAATTAATTTGGCTTCCCTTAACAGTTGGGAGCTGAAAAAGTATAAGCTGAACGGAACCGAAAACACCATTCCGCTTTTTTTAGACGTGCTTCCGGTGATTCACGGAAAAGTACCCATGATTATTGAGGTCAAACCCTATGGCGGGAACATCGGCACCCTATGTGAGCAGCTCTGCCGGGAGCTGGAAGGGTACAGTGGCCTTTACGGTATTGAATCGTTTGATCCGCGCGTGTTGATGTGGTTTAAAAGGCATCGTCCTGAAATTGTCCGCGGTCAGCTTGCCATGAAGCCTTCGCGTTACCGCGGCGCTGTGTTGCCGGTCACCGCGTTTGCTGCAGGAAATTTGCTGATGAACTTTTTGACGCGGCCGGATTTTATCGCTTACTGCGTGGAAGACCGGAAAAACCTCAGTTTCTGTCTGTGCAAACTGATATACGGGGTACAGGAGTTTGCCTGGACAGTACGGAATCCGTGGCAGGCGAGGAAAGTAACGAATAGCGGCGGTCTTGTCATTTTCGAATACTTTGACCCCAGAGCCTGTTTGAAATAGTGTGGATCCTCTCATTATAAAATCAGAAATAAAGCTAACTCAAACTTGTTTTAGTAAGCGAAACGGTGGGAATTGGTTTCTCCGTGAACGAAAAGCACAGGTGCCACAGTAAGGATTTCATGCTGCGGCACCTGTGTTTTTTCGTCTAATTTTTCTATTTGCTGGGAATAAGCTGAACGGTTCCTCCCGAAACGGTAATGGAGGTTCCAACGTCGAGCAGAAGATTTTTGAATCCCTTTTCGAAGTCTTTTCCCTGCGCGTTCAGCGTTTCATGGCACACAGCGCCTTCGCTGTCGGAATCGAATTTCACGATGCCGTTTAACGCGGTAACGTCGTAGACGCCGTCTTCCAGCTGTTCCCCGACCCGGTAGGTTCCGCTGCCGAGGGTCACGGTTTTTGTCGCGGTGTTTTCACGTTCCGATAATTCGGCGGTATCTGCCGCGTCGCTTTCAATCCGAATTTTTAATCCGGTAATGGAGAGAGCTTCTCCTAGCGGAAGGTCCACCTTCTGAAGCTGCTTTGTTCCGTTTATGCCGAGGGCTTCCGTTTTTCCTCCGCCGGAAGGAGAGGTGTAGTAGACTTGTCCGTTTCCGTCCAGCACGGTAATATTGTAGGTGCCAGCTGGAAAGTCAATTCCGGGCGTGTAATATCCGCCGATGAACTCCGCCTGATAGGGCTTGCCAACGGCAACGCTGGAACTGGGAACGGAAGCGGAAGAAGAGGAAACCGGCACGGAGCCTGTGGAGGGCGTTTCCGTCCCGTTTACTGAAAGGAACAAGGCGAGAACAAAAACCGCCAGTGCGGCCAGAACGCCGAACACCATGGATTTCTTTGGCTTTTTTCTTCCGAACAGGACGAACCACACGGCACAGCAAAGGATTCCGACAATACCGATTATTTTTAATGTCATCCTATCCACTCCTCACACAGCAGGGTCAGTCTGCGCATCCCGCTGGAACAGGGTGTTTGCGTAGCGCACGGCCGCCATAGCATCCTTTGCGTACTGGTCGGCGTGAATCATTTCGGCGTATTCGGGTGTAAGAACCGCTCCGCCAACCATGATTTTACAGCCCGGCGCGCTTTGATGAAGCTGTCGGATGGTTTCCGCCATATTGGTCACCGTTGTTGTCATCAGGGCGCTTAACCCGACCAGCTTTACCTTGTTTTGAACGGCAGTTTCTACGACCCGCTCCGGAGGAACGTCTTTTCCAAGGTCGATTACGTCATAGCTGTAATTTTCAAGAAGGACCTTCACAATATTTTTGCCGATATCGTGAATATCTCCTTTTACGGTTGCAAGGATGATTTTATCCTTTTTTACATTGCCGCCCGCCCCGCCGAGTTTCCCATGAATGGCATCAAAGGCCGCCTTGGCAGCTTCCGCACTCATCAAAAGCTGCGGAAGAAAGAGCGTTCCTTTTTCAAAATTAATGCCGACCCGGTCGAGCGCGGGAATCAGCTGGGTGTTGATGATTTCCAGCGGTGGCAGGGTGGCCAACAGCTTTTCCGCGGCGGCGTATGCGCTTTCTTTTAAGCCTTTGATAATGGCGTCGCACAAGGTCAGTTCGGTGCCGGTGGGGGCGGCTTCGATTTTCTGCCCCGCGTATTTTCCAATGTAAGCGGCGCACTGGTCATCGGCACCGGTCAGCGCACAGAAGGAGTAGTATGCGCTCATCATGCCCTGGGAACCGGGGTTCAAAATGGCGGCGTCAAGTCCGTTCTGCATTGCCATGGTGAAAAACGCGGCGTTGATGTTTTCCCGCTGCGGCAGTCCGAACGAAATATTCGAAACCCCAAGCGAAGTGTGCACACCGAGTTTTTCCCGAATCAGCCGTACCGCTTCCAGCGTAATAGCTGCATTTTCCTGTCCGGCGCTGATGGTCATGGCAAGCGGGTCCACAATAATATCTTTTCGGTCAAATCCATAAGCTTCGGCAGTCTGTACCACTTTTTCCGCAATGGCAAGCCGCCCCTGTGCCGTATCTGGAATTCCGTTTTCGTCCAGCGTCAGCGCAATCACCACGCCGCCGTATTTTTTTGCCAGCGGGAAAATTGTACGCATGGATTCCTCTTTGCCGTTCACCGAGTTGATGAGCGGTTTGCCGTTGTAAATGCGCAGCGCTGTTTCCATCGCCTCCGGGCTGGAGGTGTCAATTTGGAGCGGCAGGTCCACAACGGACTGCAGTTCTTCCACTGCGTGCCGCATCATGGAGGTTTCGTCTATTTCCGGCAGGCCAACGTTCACATCCAGAATATCTGCGCCGTTTTCCTGCTGGGTAATGCCTTCCCGCAAAATATAGTCGAGGTCATTTTCCCGCAGCGCCTGCTTTAAGCGAGATTTTCCCGTCGGGTTGATGCGTTCCCCAATCAGCACCGGCTTTTTCCCGAAAACCACCGCCTTGGCGTAAGAGGACACCACCGTGTGGCTGTGTCTGGTTAGCGGTGCGGGGGAAAGGCCGCGGCAGCGGGCCGTCATGGCCGCAATGTGCGCCGGGGTGGTTCCGCAGCAGCCGCCGATCATCCACGCGCCGCCCCGCACGATTTCCTCCATTTTTTCCGCAAATTCCGCTGGTGTTACGTCAAACACGGTATTTCCATCCACGCTGCGGGGCAGTCCAGCGTTCGGGTTCACAATGACCGGAAGGGAGCACCAGCGTTTCAGTTCCGGCAGCAGCTGCAGCATTTGCACCGGGCCGAGCCCGCAGTTCAAGCCGATGGCGTCTACGCCAAGCCCTTCCAGCAGCGCAACCGCAGAAGCAATGTCACCGCCGGTCAGCAGTTTTCCGTTTTCATCGAACACCATGGTAACGAACACGGGCAGTTTCGTATTCTCCTTTGCGGCAAGTACGGCTGCTTTACATTCGTATGTGTCGCTCATGGTTTCAATTAGGATGAAATCGGCTCCGGATTTTTCCCCGGCTTCCGCCAGTTCCTGAAATAATCCATAGGCCTGTTCAAAGCTGAGGTTACCCAGCGGTTTCATCAGTTTTCCAGTTGGTCCAATGTCCATGCCCACCAAAGCGCCGGTTCCTTCGGCCGCCTTTTGAGCGATTTTTACTGCGGAGGATACCACTTCCTCCACGGTATGTCCGGTGCCGTTCAGCTTCAGGGCGTTGGCGCCGAACGTGTTCGTTTTCAGCAGGTTTGCACCCGCAGACAGATATTTTTGATGAACTTCTGCAATGATTTCGGGGCGGGTTAAATTCCACAGTTCCGGTAGTTCGCCCGGTTTCAGCCCATTTTCCTGCAGCAGTGTTCCCATTGCTCCGTCAAAAAACAGCAGTTGCTTTCCAAGCTTGTCCAATGGATTCAAGAGATCAGTCCTTTCTGAACGGGCAGTTTATCGATTTGCACTCCATACACTTGGCAATATGGCAGCTTTTTGCTTCTTTGGTCAGGCCGACGACGGCGGTCACGGATTTGGACGGGGCCAGCATGAAGCTGTCCGTCATGGTTAGGCCGATTTTTTTCGGCGCGTCTAATATCCCCAACAGGTCGGCCTGATGCCGAATGTCAAAATCACCGTAACCGGGACTGTAGCGTGGGCGCAGATAAAGCCCTTCGGGTTTTATTTGGTTGGACAATTTTCCGCACACAAAGTCGCAGTAGCTTTCTACATAGGCGGCCTCACAGGCATGCAGAATAACCGCTCGGGCCATATCGGTTTTGCCGTACCGCCTTTGCAGCGTATCCGCCGGCGTGCCGAGCGTTGCGGCGAACAGCACCGCTTCCATGCAGCCTTTCAGGTGTTCGCTCAGGTCACGGCTGCGGAACGTCACCCCGCTGATGGTTACGCTTCCGTCCTTCACTTCGGCCGGGAGCCGGCGCAGCAGGCTGCGGGGGGTAACGCAGCCTTCCAACTGGGCGGAACAGTCTTGAATCAAAGTCAGCGTTTCCGCGTCTGCGGGCTTTCCGCGGTACCCCAGGTAGCGCAGAGCCGCGTTCGTGTCCACGGTAAAATTCTTATTCCTTAAATTTGACATCATTTGATAATTTCCGAAAGGTTCTCCATGATTTTCGCGGCAATATCCGGTTTGTTCATGGTGTAAATGTGGATGGCAGTTACACCGTTTGAAATCAGGTCGATGATTTGCTCTGTCGCATAGGCGATACCGGCCTGCTTCATAGCGCTGGGTTTGTCGGCAAACTTATCGACAATCGCCTTAAAGCGCGGCGGCAGCTCCGTGCCGGAAAGGGCGGTAATCCGTTTGATCTGCTTGCTGTTGGTAACCGGCATAATGCCTGCCACCACGGGAATGTGAATTCCCTTGCTTAAAATCCGATAAAGAAAATTATAAAAAATATTGTTGTCAAAAAACATCTGGGTGGTCAGAAAGTCGCATCCGCTTTCCACTTTCTGCTTTAAATGGTCGATATCATCTTCCTTGTGCTCGCATTCCACGTGCCCTTCGGGGTAACAGGCCGCACCGATGCAGAAATCGCCGTAGGCGTGAATTTCTTCAATCAGTTCGCTGGCATAATGGTAATGAGCCGGAGAAGGAAAATCCGCGTTCTGAGGAATATCTCCCCGCAGCGCCAGTATATTTTCAATACGATTTGCTTTCAGTTCATCCAATACGCGCACGACCTGCTCTTTTGTGGATGATACGCAGGAAAGGTGCGCCAGCGCCGGAACGCCGTTTCGCTGGATTTCTGCTGCGATTTTCACCGTGTTTTGGGAGGTGCCCCCACCTGCTCCGTAAGTAACGCTCATGTAAGCGGGGTTTAGCTGTGCAATATCGTGAACGACCTGCTGTACTTGTGCAATGTCCGTGCCCTGCTTTGGGGGGAACAATTCGCAGGAAACCGTGACTTTCCCACTGTTTAATAAAGTATCGATTCTCATTTAATTCATCCTTCGTCCTGAAAGGCTAATTTTACAGTTTACCGCTTTATTATATCAAATTTCACCGAACAAGAAAAGAACTTCAATCTATAGTAAATAGATATATAATGATATAAATAAAAAATATAGCGGCGTGCGGTTTTTCTCTTTTGGTTTCGTGAAATTGACTGAAAACAGTAGAATTTCTCTGTGAAAATTCACTGCCACTTTTTGAATAATACTTGTGACTCAACATTTTTTGATTTATACTTGATTTATAAGAAAAAATCTTCAAAGACGGGTTAATCTGAGCAAAGAGGATGCCTTGGATTACCGCGGGACCCGATGGGTTCTATGGTAGATTAATTGGAGGGAAACCATGGCCAAAACCAAACGAAATTCCGACTGGTGTTTCCGCATGTGTACCCAAGCGGATTTAGATGCCGTCATGCGGCTGCAGGAAATTGTCTGCGCCGCGTTAGAGGACCCGGATTTGTTTGTTGCCACCGACCGGGAGGAAAATCGAACATACCTTGCCGCACCGAATTTTATTTTGGGCTGCTTTGACGGCGATGTGCTGGCTGCCTACTGCTCCTTTGTGGTTCCCGGCAATACTCCGGAAAATTATGCGCAAGACCTGGGCTGGCCCCCGGAAAAGGTCTGTGCCGCCGCAAAGCTGGACACCATCGTGGTACACCCGGCTTACCGCGGAAACGGTTTGCAGCGTGAGCTGATTGACCGGGCCCTGGCGCTGGCTGCACACACTCCCGGTGTTTCCACAGTGCTGACCACGGTGTCTCCGAAAAATCAATACAGCCTGCACAATGTGCAGGCTGCAGGTTTTTCCATATTGATGAGGAAACTAAAATACGGGGGAAAAGAGCGCTTTATTTTAGGCCGAGCGCTGTTTTTGCCCAATAATACAGAAACGGCAGAAAAATAGAGGGAAGCATGTTCCCAACCTTGATTTTTGTGACTTTCAGCATGTTCAGCCCGATGGCTATAATTAAAATTCCGCCGACCGCGGAAATTTCAGTGATCATCGTTTCAGTCAGGAATGCTTTCAGTGCGCCTGCCGCAAGCGTAATCAGTCCTTGATACAGAACGACCACGGCCGCGGAAAAAACGACGCCGAATCCGAGCGTAGAACTCAGAAAAATAGAGGTGATTCCGTCCAACACCGCTTTGGCGAACAGCGTCTGGTGATTGCCGGTCAGGCCACTTTCAATGGAGCCGACTATCGCCATGCTGCCTACGCAGAAAATCAGGCTGGAAGTGACAAACGCTTTTGCTACGCTACCGTCCGTGCTTTTGGTTTTTTGCCCCAGCAGCTGACCAAACCCTGCCAGCCGGTCTTCAATTTTTGCTGCTTCCCCTAAAATGCTGCCCAGAACAAGGGAGAAAATTAGTAAAAGCAAGTCGTTGGTTTTTATCGCGCTCAACATGCCGATGAGCAGTACGGACAGCGCAACGGCGTTCATAATGGTTTCCTGGTAATTTTTTCGAATTCCGCTTTTTAAAACGCAGCCAAGCCCTGTTCCGCACACAATGGCAAGCGCATTTACAATCGTTCCCAGCATGGACATCCTTCTTTTTTGGTTAATCTGTTTTCGCGGCGTCCGCTATGGCACACACCTTGATATGACACCTCAGCAGTATAGCATTTCACCGAAGCAGATGTCAACAAAGTTTGGAAGAAAGAGGTAAAATATGATTGAAGCAGTAATTTTTGATATGGACGGCGTGTTGTTTGATACGGAAAACATGACGTTGAAGCTATGGAAAAAGCTTTGTAAAGAAATGAACTGCGCAGACGTTACACAGCACCCAGAAGAATTTATGGGGATGAATTCTGACCAAATTCACAAGCATTTTTTGGATCACTTCGGGGTTGATTTTCCCTATGAAGAATTCATGCGGCGTGGGAGAAAATATGCAGAGGAGGAAGTTCAGGCAAATGGTGTTCCGGTCAAGCCGGGGCTTTACAAGCTGTTGGACTATTTAAAGCAGAACGGTTTTCTGATTGCCGCGGCGTCCTCCACCAAACGAGTCACCGTGCTGCAATATTTTGAAAGCGCCGGAATCACCGGTTATTTCAACCGAATTATCTGTGGGGATATGGTCGAAAAGAGCAAACCCGATCCGGATATTTACCTGAAAGCCGCTTCCGCTTTGGGGGTGAACCCACATTCCTGCATGGCAGTGGAAGATTCCCCGAATGGAATTGCTTCCGCATGGAGCGCCGGAATGAAAACGGTAATGGTGCCCGACCTTGTTCCGCCGAATCCGCGCCTGAATCAAATGCTGTATGCGTGCGTGCCGACACTGGCGGATATTATTCCGCTGCTGGAACGAGAATAGTCTATAGCGAATTGTCGTTTCGACAGCTGCCCTTCTGCACCGATGACAGCACAGCACTTTACTTCGTGTCGGTGTGAAGGCAGTGTTCTATATGCTTCTGGTTCCGTTTATCTTTATCTGAAAGGTTGCAGGACGATGAAAATATTAGTGGATGCGGATGCCTGTCCGGTGAAAAAAATTATTGTCCGCCTCGCAAAGGAAAAGAAGCTTCCGGTTATCATGCTGATTGACACCAGTCACGTGCTGAATGACGGTTACAGTACAGTGATTACAGTGGACAAGGGGCGTGACAGCGCGGACATTCGCCTGGTGAATTTGATCGAACCGGGCGACGTGGTGGTAACTCAAGACTTCGGAGTGGCCGCAATGGCTCTTGCAAGGGAAGCGTACGCATTGAACCAGAACGGCATGGAATACAACAGCGGCAATATGGACCGCCTGCTGTTCGAGCGGGCGCTCGGGCAGGAAATCCGCCGCGCCGGAGGAAGAACGGGCCATATCCGAAAACGGACCAAAGCAGACGACGCCGCATTTGAAGCTTCCTTTCGAAGAATCTTGGAGGAACGCGAATAGTTGGTGCTGCGGTACTATTTCCAAAATCCTATAAATCTTAATTGACATTTTATTTTTATATGTTATAATACTTCTGTTTTGCCCAAAGCCGGTAACACCAATCTTTTGGCGGCCGGCTTGAATATGGCAGCGAAAAAGGATGAATTGCATGTACGATTATGACGTGGTTGTAATCGGAGCAGGCCCCGCGGGTATTTTTACCGCGCTGGAGCTGGACAAACTTGCTCCGAACAAGAGGGTGCTTGTGGTGGATTCAGGCAGCGAAATTAAAAAGCGAGCTTGCCCGGCAAGAACTTCCGGCCAGTGCGCGCACTGCAAGACCTGTAATATTATGAACGGTTGGGCTGGCGCCGGCGCTTTTTCCGACGGAAAGCTGTCCCTTTCCGAAGATGTCGGCGGTAATATTACCGATTATATGTCGGTGGATGATGCGCGCGAGCTGATTCACTACACAGACGAAATCTACCTGAAATTCGGTGCTCCGGATCAGGTCTTTGGCCGCAGTGACAAATTCGCGGACAAAATCTCCTACGAGGCGCGCAAGGAAAATATCCGCCTGATTCCGTGCCCGGTGCGGCATATGGGAACGGAATACTCCTACCAAGTGTTAAGCAGAATGTACGACTATCTTTCCAGCCGCCCAAACTTTGAGTTCCGGGAGCGTACCACCGCGGATTCCATCGAGGTGGAGGACGGCAAGGCGCAGGGCGTATGGCTTGTGAACCGCCAAGGGGAGCGCACGTTGGTGCGCGCGCCCTATGTTGTCGCGGCACCTGGCCGAGGCGGCGCAGAATGGCTTTCCCGCATTGCCCGGGAAAACAATCTTCAAACAACCAATAATGAAGTAGATATCGGTGTGCGTGTTGAAGTTCCGAATTCGGTCATGGACCACCTGACCAAAAACCTTTACGAGGCTAAGCTGGTCTATTACTCCGATACGTTCGAGAATAAGGTTCGCACGTTCTGTATGAATCCGGGCGGAATTGTCAGCGAAGAGCACTACGACGGCGGCATTGCCGTTGTAAACGGCCATTCCTATGCGGATGAAGACAAACACAGCGAAAACACGAACTTTGCCATGCTCGTGTCCACCCGCTTTACGGAGCCTTTTAACCAGCCGATTGAATACGGCCGCTATATTGCGCAGCTTGGCAATATGCTGACCGGCGGCGGCATTATGGTGCAGCGCCTGGGGGACCTTTTGATGGGCAGACGCACCGACGCAACTCGGCTGAGCAAATCTACGACGATTCCTACGCTGAAAAACGCGGTGCCGGGCGACCTTTCCTTTGTGCTGCCGCACCGCCACCTGACCAGTATTGTGGAATCGCTTCGCGCATTCGATAAGCTGGCTCCGGGCCTTTATTCCAAGAATACGCTGTTGTACGGTGTAGAGGTTAAGTTCTATTCCTCCAAAGTTTCCGTATCCAAAAGCTTTGAAACGGCGATTCAAAACCTGTACGCCATCGGCGACGGCGCCGGAATTACCCGCGGCCTGATGCAGGCTTCGGTAACGGGCGTCGTGGTGGCCCGCAACATTGCGGAAAAATAGAGAAAAAGCAGAAATGAAAAAGCGGCGAGCCGGAAATCCGGTTCGCCGCTTTTTTGTGAAATTGATTAAGATGCAAACTGGGTGCGCAGCATCAACTTTTCGGGGTGCGCGGTATAACGGGAAATTGTTTCCTCAATCAGCTTGTGCCCCTGCTCGTTCGGGTGAATCCCGTCTTCGCAGATATATTTCTGGTAGTTCCCAGCCTGAAGAAACGCGCTGCTGATGTCGATTAACGGAACCTGCTGCTGCAGCGCAAGTCGGCAAACGGCAAGATTATACATTTCATGCCAGCGGTAAATGTATTCCACGTCACCCAGAAATTTCAGGATATTCGCTTGGTTCAGTCCGCGGGAAATCCAAGCGAAATAGCGCTTGGCGTCGATG
The DNA here is from genome assembly GCA_012839345.1 of Clostridiales bacterium. Classification (GTDB taxonomy): domain Bacteria; phylum Bacillota; class Clostridia; order Oscillospirales; family Acutalibacteraceae; genus Caproiciproducens. Next base: position 25,453 of record DUNN01000007.1, read on the forward strand.
GGAGGGAGGGAAAGCAGCACCGGCCGGCCTCCACAATTTTTCACGTTTTCAATCAGCTTGGCATATTGAAGCTCGAAGTCCTCCACCGGTGTTTTCGGAACATGGTGGGCGTCCGGCGCTTCCGAAACCTTCGTCCAGTCAAAATCGCAGTCGTTGCCGCCAAATTCCAGTACGGTAAAATCACTCCGGCTGACTTCGTTCAAATGCTTGTTCAGAATATCGCTGCCCTTTGTAACAGTGCAGCCGAATTTTGAGTAGTTGCTGATCATCATATTAGCAGCCCGCTCCAGTAAATGTACAAAGCTATCTTTAATGATCATATATTTCTTTAAGGTGCTGTCGAATACAACACCCTTTGATACGGAATCGCCAAAAACGCAGATTGACTGTGTCATAACAGCACTCCTTTTAACTGTGATTATTTCATCTAGTATTAAATACTATATATCATAGAAGACAGTATGTCAATAGAAAAGCAGAATATTCATTGATTCTTTACAATGCGGTAAAAACATTCAGAACGGTGTTTTTCGTTGTTTGGTCTTGTTTCTTTTTTGCTTTTCCTTATTATTTCATTTTTTGATTCTAATAAACATAAATTTGTTAAAAAATAAAAGGGACACCGTAATTTGCGGTGTCCCTCTACGGGTTTGCGTATTGCTTTCGCTGGCCTGCGCCTGCCGCGCCCTTTCGGGCTTAAAGCTGGATTTCGCCCACATAGTTCGTGCTGAAGATTTTCCGAATTTCGTCCGGCTGCTCCGTTTTTCCAAGCGCCCACATCAGTTTGGTTACGGCGGCTTCGGTTGTCATATCAAACGCCTGCAGCACACCGCTTTCCAGTGCCTTTTTCCCAACCTGATAAATGGTAAAGTCGCTGCGCTCGTACAGGCATTGGCTGCAAACGACGACGGCGATTCCGCTTTCCACAATTTTCTGCAGCTTTGAAATCAAATCGCGCCGTACAAAGTTCAGTCCGCCGGAGCCAAACGCTTCAATGACAATTCCCTTGTAGTTCATCTGAAGAAGCATGTCGAAAATTTCCGGGTTCAAGCCCGGGGTCAGTTTCACCAGAAAAACACCATTGCACAGGCGGTCTTCCAGCTCAAACGGACCATTCTGTACGGGCAGAACTTCATCGTTGAATTTCAGTCCGCCGGAATCGATTACTGCCGCACAAGGACAGTTCACGCTTTCAAACGCATCGAACGCCGTGGTTCGAACTTTTACTGCGCGGGTCCCAAGCATAATTTTGCGGTGGAACGCGACAAAAACACCCGCTTTGCCGCTTGCAGCCATGGCCAGAGCACAGCGCAGATTCTCTACCCCGTCCGTCAGAGGGTGGCCAATGGGCAGCTGCGAACCGGTTAGCACGACCGGCACCGGAATATTGCACAGCATAAAAGAGAGCACCGAGGCGGTGTAAGCCATGGTATCCGTCCCGTGCGTCAGAACAATGCCGTCGTAATTTTGGTAGTTGCGCGCGACGGCACGTGCCATGCATTGCCATTCCTCCGGCTGAATATTGGAACTATCCAGTTGGAACAGATTTTCTATCGTAATTTCATAATCGTTGGTTATGCCGTTTAGAAAAGCGGCTAACTTCTGACCATTTAATGAGGGGGCCAGTCCTTCCTCGGTCTGTTCCGAAGCAATGGTGCCCCCGGTTGTAATCAGAAGAATTTTTTTCATGATTGTTCGAACCTTTCCGAAGCGTATGTATTTACCTGAACCATCTTACCATCATTCGAATCCGAAGTAAATAAGCGAACTGGATTTTTCCGTCTTTTCATTGATGCATACCGGCTTGCTCTGTTTTGGCGGATGATATATGATGATAGGAAACTGTTCGAGTAAAGGGACAACCTTGGTTGGATTCGATTTGCACCAAACAGAAAAACAGCCGCTCTTTTTCCGGACATCCGTTGAACTTTTCCAGAAATCATATTACAATGAGCGTAACCAAATGTTCACCGGAAGATTCCGGCGGACCAAAACCCGGGATCATACGAAAGGACGGCCGGAAAGCTTGGAATATGAACTAATCCGCTCCAAACGAAAAACCATTGCTATTTGCATCGACCGCGAAGGCGGCGTTACAGTCCGGGCACCGTTGAATGCCCCGCAAAGCGCCATAGAACGCTTCCTCATGGAAAAGCAGGGATGGGTTTTGGCGAAATCCGCAGAAATGACAAAGCGCGCTCTGGAAAAGCAGGCATTCCGGTTTGAAAAGGGCTTTTTTCTGCCGCTTCTGGGGCGTGATTATCCGATTGAACCGGGACAGACGGTTTCCTTTGATGGAACCTTTTTTCATGTCCCAGTCGGGGATGCCAAAAGTGTTCGCCCACTGGTGGAGGAACTTTACAAAGAATTGGCCAGACGCTGGATTTTGCCGCGGGTTGCGTTTTACTCCTCCCACACCGGCTGGGTTCCGGCGGGGGTGCGCATTGGCACAGCAACTGCCGCATGGGGCTCCTGTTCCGGAAAGAACCGTCTGAATTTTACCTGGAAGCTGGTAGCGGCCGAACCCGATGTAATTGATTATGTGGTCGTTCATGAACTCGCGCATCTTCAGGAGCACAATCATTCTTCAAGATTTTGGCGCCTAGTGGAACAGGAACTGCCGGATTACCGTATTCGAAGAGCAAAATTAAGAATTCTGGAAGAAAAATTGCAGAAAACGGGTTTAAGTTAGCATATGCTAATTCCATTTTTCAACAAATCGTGGTATAATATAGTAACATCAGCGGAGGCTGATGCTGCATTGAGAAATTGCTGTGCGGCGCTTAGCGCCCCTTCCGCTTGACATCGGTATAGCTTTTCTATATCTAATGTTGGTTGGTTCAGCATCAGCAGAGGACCTTGAAGCAAATTGATCTCAAATTTTTCGGAATGTACCCAACGACCATCCGAAGTATTTCTTGAGATTAGTAATAATTTAGAATTGAGGGATAATCATGGTTTCACAGCAAATATTAAAAAAGTATGCACAGCTCGCGGTCTGTATCGGGGCAAATGTTCAGAAAGGCCAGCTCCTCGTGATTAACGCGGATGTGAGCAGCGCGTATTTCGTCCGCCTGTGCGTGGAAGAGGCTTACCGTGCCGGCGCCGGACAAGTGGAAGTTCGGTGGAACGACGAAACGGTCACAAAGCTTGCTTATCAGCACGAATCCACGGAAACACTGTGCCAGATTCCACCTTGGCAGATTGAGCGCACGAAGAATGGCATTGATCGCAAATGCTGCTTTTTGTATATTGAATCCGCCACACCGGGCTTGATGGCCGATATTGACGGCGACAAACTGCAGGCAGCCAGAACCGCGCGCGAAACGGCCATGGAACCGTTTGAATATTACACTATGTCCAATGTCGGCCAATGGACGATTGTTGCGATTCCAACCCTTGACTGGGCAAAGAAAGTATTCCCGAATGACGATGACGATACCGCGCTGGAAAAACTCTGGAATGCCGTGTTAATGAGCGTTCGCGTCCGCGAGGATAACGACCCGGTTGCCGAATGGCATGAGCATAACAAAAACTTGACTCACCGCAGCAAGGTGATGAATGATTTCAACTTTAAGTCGCTTCATTTTAAAAACGAAATTGGAACAGACCTTACTGTGGAACTGATTCCGAACCATGTGTGGGAGGGCGGCTGCTCCCCTGCCAAGAATGGAGCGGTATTCAATCCGAACATGCCCACGGAAGAGATTTTTACCATGCCGTATAAATTCGGTGTGAACGGGCGTGTCTATGCAACAAAGCCCTTAAGCTATCAGGGAAAGATGATTGACGGTTTCCGTCTGGACTTCAAGGACGGCAAAGTCGTTGATTTTTCCGCGGAAAAGGAAGAAGAAACCCTGAAAAATCTGATCGGGTTCGACGAAGGCAGCTCCTATTTAGGGGAGGTGGCGTTGATTCCATATGATTCTCCGATTAGCAAGTCCAACATTCTGTTCCTGAATACACTGTTTGATGAAAACGCCTCCTGCCACCTGGCACTGGGCGCAGCTTACCCGGACAATGTAAAGGGAGGCGCGGATTTGACGCGCGAACAGCTGACCGCTCTTGGTTCCAATTACTCTAAAATTCACTGTGACTTTATGTTCGGCAGCCCCAACATGAACATTGTGGGAACCACGCAGGACGGGAAGCAGATTACGGTATTTAAGGACGGAAACTTTGTAATCTAATCTTTCCATAAAACCATGCAGATTGGTCAATACTTCATTTGAGAAAGACGGTGATGGAATGTTAAATATCCGAAAATGCGCGATTATTGGATGTGGCTTTGTGGGTGCGAGCTGTGCGTTCAGCCTGGTGGAAAGCGGGCTGTTTTCGGAGCTTGTGCTGGTAGACGCCAATACGAAAAAGGCGGAAGGCGAGGCCATGGATTTAAGCCACGGCATGCCGTTTGCCCACCCGATGGAGATTTATGCCGGGTCCTATGACGATATTACAGACTGCGGCCTGATTATCATTACAGCCGGCGCTAATCAAAAACCAAACGAAACAAGGCTTGACCTGGTTCATAAAAACGTTGGTATCCTCAAGACGAGTATCATGCCGGAAATTACCAAGCGCAGCTGCGAAGGGATTCTTCTGGTGGTGTCCAACCCGGTGGATATCCTGACCTATGCGGCGTTAAAGCTGTCCGGTTTCCCGGCCAACCGCGTGTTCGGGTCTGGCACGGTGTTGGATACGGCCCGGTTGAAATATCTGCTGGGTCAGCATTTGGGTGTGGATAGCCGCAGCGTGCATGCATTCATCATCGGGGAGCATGGGGACAGTGAACTTGCCGTCTGGAGCAGTGCGAATGTGTCCGGCGTGGATTTGGACCATTTCTGCGAGTTGTGCGGCAACTGCGACGATCGGGAAACAATGCAGAGTCTGTATGAAGAGGTTCGCGACAGCGCTTATAAAATTATTGAGCGCAAGGGTGCAACCTATTACGGAATCGCCATGGCGGTGCGCCGCATCGCGGAATGCATTCTGCGCAACGAACACTCCATCCTTCCGGTTTCCAGCCTGATTCAGGGGCATTACGGTCTGCACAATATCTGCATGGGCGTGCCATGCATTGTGGGAAGTACCGGGGTGGAAAAGGTGCTTGACATCCGTTTGAACGAAGAGGAGCAGCGGAATCTGCTGGCCTCTGCGGAGTCACTGCAAAAGGTGCTGAGTACGCTGGACTTATCATGAATCCATAGAAAAATATCCGGCCGCTGGCGTTTACCGCAGGCGGCCGGATATTTTTTGGGTTGGGGGAACTGTGCGTATTGTCAATCAGTTCCCGCCAAAGAACTATTTTACAACGGTAACATTGATGGCTCTGAGTTTTCCGTTTCTGGAATCGACTTCCGTGTCATAAGTAACCTTTTGCCCTTCGGACAGTGTTTTGTAACCTTCCGCCTGAATTCCTGAAAAATGGACAAACACGTCTTCTCCGCCGTCGTCGCTGGAAATAAAACCATAGCCTTTTGCGGCATTGAACCATTTTACGGTGCCTTGATTCATAAGCACACCTCCCGAATCTATTATTACCGAAGTTGTGCCCATGTATGCGAAAAATGAAAAGAGCGCGCAACACAGTGTGTTCTCATATTATGTGGTACAGCCGGTTTACCAACATGTTTTCCGGCTGAAAAAGATGGGAAGTGAGATGAAACCTTGAAGGGAATTGACGTAAGCAGGCACAACGGCACGGTAAACTGGGGCATGGTAGATGCTTCCGGCATCGACTTTGTTCTGGTAAGAGCCGGCTATGGGAACGACATCAGCCAGAAAGATCAAAAATTTGATGAAAATGTTAAAGGCGCGTTGGCGCACAAGCTTTTTGTCGGTGCTTACTGGTTCAGCTATGCGATTTCCGTGGAAGATGCGAAGAAGGAAGCGGAGGCCTGCAAAAAGGTGCTTTCCGCCTATCGTGGAAAGCTGACGTTTCCTGTCGCGTTTGACTACGAATACGCCAGTATGGAATATGCCAAGAAAAAGGGGATTCCGCCGACCAATCAGCTGATTG
>DUNN01000022.1 GCA_012839345.1 Clostridiales bacterium
CGAAACGATTCAAAAATATGATTTATGGCTGGCAGATTACAGTGGCCCGCCGGATTACCCCTGCGGCATTCAGCAGACGGGCAATACCGGTTCCGTCCCTGGAATTGACGGGAATGTGGATTTGGATATCTCCTATCGGGATTATCCGACCATCATTAAGTCCGGCGGCTACAACGGTTTTCCCAAAATGCCGTCGACTGCCGTAGCAATTGATACAACCATGGATATCTCCCTGGCCCACGGCCAGTATTATGTGGTAAAAACGACTGCAAACCAGACCGTTACGCTAACAGCGGGAACGAGCGGTGTTGTAACGGTTGTCCGTTTCCCCAGGACCGGTAACGACCAGCTTTTTGCTCTGGTTGCAATCGGCACATCCGGGCAGGCAACCGGAATCTACACGGCCGCGGGCGAGGAATCCCCGTTGAAACGATTTGTGGTAAAAATAAAGTAGGGGATTTCCCATATGGACTATACAGAGAAATCGAAAACAGCGGAACAAGCGCTGGACAGTGCACGTCTGGCATACTGCCGGCTGAACGAATTGGAATTGGAACGAAAAGAGATCCAAAGTTTGACTGCGGCAATGGCCGCTGTCAATGAAAAAGTGGATCATCTGAAATCAGATGTAATAGAAATCAAGAAAGATATTAAAGAGATTACGCTTCGTCCGATGCGTATCTGGGACCGGCTGATTGCCGCCGTAATCGGCGCGGCTGCCACCGGGCTTGTGACGGCGGTTTTTCAGCTTATTCTCCGATAAGAATTGCAATCCGGCGGCACCCCGCATAATGTGAGATGCCGCCGTAACGCTTATACAGTCTGGTAAAAGACCGCGCTGATCCGGGCAACCGGGATTTCATATTTAACTCCGGAAGAAACCCATTTGGGGCAGCGCAGGCATTTTCCCGGCTGAACTGCCTTGCAGGGACAGGCAGCCAGGCAAATGTGGCTGTCCGATACCGTAATTAAAATACCGGAGAACGGCTGCTCATTTTGGGCAGTGTATACAATGATGCGCCGGCCCGTTAAGGTGCGAAGCAGCGCCGCCAGTCCGCCGGTGGAGCTCTTTTTTTCCTCCTTTGGAGTTTTCGGATTTCTCGGGATCAGCTCTTCCAGAGCCTGATAGTTTTTTATGTACAGCATAATCGGGGCACCAAACCTTTATGTTATTGGCAGAAGTCTTCCAAAATAATATGAATTGCTGTCATAATATGATTTTTTCCAAAACGGTGTTACTGCGGGATGATCTGCTTTTTAGGCGGTACCATCTGCAAGGTTTCACCATATTATGTTACCGGAAGATTATATGGACGGGACTTTACGCTTCTTTCAAATGGATCAACGCACCGATACTATATTTGAGATAGGAGGTTTATTATGGCACTTTACGAATGCCGTAACAATAGAGGTAACAACAGTGTTTCGGATGATGCATTTAAAGACCTGAAAAAGAACCTCGGCAGAGTTGTAACCGTGTTTACCAGCAGCGGGGGCTGCTCCGGAAGAGGTTTTACCGGTCTTTTGGTCGAGGCAAACGACGAGTTTATTAAGTTGGTGACCTCACTACCCAGCGCCCCACGCCATCCGCTCGGACTGGATTCTGCAAACTGGCTGGGCTCGGACAGCTGCACGGGAAGGTTGGGAACTTCCTGCGTCATACCGACAAACCAAATTGTCTGCTATGCATTTAACCAGATTTGAATCCTATCAAAAAAGGAAGTGCGCATTTTGCGCACTTCCTTTTAAAAATATTTTACATTAGTTTAGACCGAATTGTATTTTTGAACTGACAACGCCTTTTTCAAAGGTTACTTCCGCGTAGGAACTGGAAACGTCATTACCGGTCCAGTGGTAAGTTACGCTGTAGAACTCGCTGTTTTTGTCCCCAAATTCACGGGATACTTTTCCGTCGCCGCCAATGATGGATTTTACCTGTGCGTAGGACATGCCGTTCTCAATCTGGTCGTACTCATTTTCCGAAACTTTTGAACCGCTGTTGTCACGTGCCGCCTCCGATGAAATTGATTGGGAGGAGTTCCCGAAAACAGAACCAAACGTCGTTTTCGCGGCGCTGTTCGTTTGGGATGACGTTGAAGGGGCGGAAGAAGCTGGTTGTACCGAAGAACCGGCAGAAGCAACGGAGGAGTTTACTCGGGAACTGGAACCCGCCGGCAATACGTAACCGTTGTCCGACTGGGTGGAGGAAGCAGAAGAAGTGTTCGATACAGAGGACGAAACTGCGCTGCTTGCCGTACTTTCTGCAGCAGCAGAGGTTTCGGCCTGGGAGGCATCCGACGATGCAGTAGAGGAGGAGCCTGTACTGGAAGATTCCCCGCAGCCAGCCAGAAAAAATGCGCTCATCGCAAGGACCAGTAGTATGAAGCCTGTCCGCATAATGTTCTTGTAAAAAGAATGTATAAAACCAAATTGGGTTGGGAAAAACTTAACAACAGTTTTCATGGATCAGCCTTTGTTTTTCTTAAAATTTTAATTCTTTTATAGTTATAGCACTTTTTGTCATGATTGTCGAGAAATAAGTTGACAAATTTCTTCCCTCCTGTTATTATATGAACACTCGGTTGAATTGAATATTCTCGTGGGGGAGTAGTTTACATACGATTTCGTATGTGCCAAGTCAACATCATGGCCGGTTTCGGTCTGGCTTGTCTTAATAAACAAGACTCATGCATGGCTTTCCAAAGCTGTGCATGAGTTTTTTTATTCAATAAATGTCCACACTGGAAAGGAAGTAAACAATGAAGTATTATCTGGAAAACATCGACAAGGTGTTCCAACAGGTGCAAAGCAGCGAAAGCGGGCTTACTAGCCCGCAGGCGCAGAAGCGGTTGGAGGCCAACGGCAAAAACAAGCTGGCAGAAGCGAAAAAGGATTCTTTGGTGAAACGCTTTTTCCAGCAGTTGGGCGACCCAATGACCATCATCCTGATTGTCGCCGCAGTGATTTCCGCGATTACCTCCGCTTATTCCAACGAATCCTTTGCCGACGTATTCATTATCCTGTTTGTCGTTATCGTCAATGCGATTCTCGGCGTTTATCAGGAAAATAAGGCGGAAAAAGCCATCGAAGCCCTGCAGGAAATGGCGGCGGCCACCTCCAAAGTCATTCGCGACGGTTCCGTTGTTTCCGTAAAAAGCGAGGACCTGGTAACCGGCGACGTGATTCTGCTGGAGGCCGGTGACGCAGTTCCGGCGGATTGCCGCATCATTGAAAGCGCAAGCATGAAAATTGAAGAAGCCACGCTGACTGGCGAATCGGTTCCGGTGGATAAAGTTATGAATGTTCTTTCCCTGAAGGGAGAAAAGGAAGTCCCGCTTGGGGACCGGAAAAACATGGCCTACATGGGCAGTACCGTTGTGTACGGGCGCGGCCGGGCCGTTGTTGTCGGTACTGGTATGAAAACAGAAATGGGTAAAATCGCCGACGCGCTGGAAAATGCCGGCCAGAAAGACACCCCGCTTCAAATCAAGCTCAACCAACTGAGCAAGATTCTGACTTATCTGGTAGTTGGCATCTGTATTTTCATGTTCCTGTTCAGTCTGCTAAAGGAAGGAAACTTCAGCACACAGGTGGTTCTGAATACCTTTATGATTGCGGTCAGCCTTGCTGTTGCCGCCATTCCGGAAGGCCTCGCCGCCGTTGTTACCATTGTTCTGTCGATCGGCGTGACCAACATGTCAAAGAAAAACGCCGTAATTCGCAGGTTGACCGCGGTGGAAACCCTCGGCTGTGCGCAGGTCATCTGTTCCGACAAGACCGGTACGCTCACCCAGAATAAAATGACCGTTGTAGACCATTACGGGGAAGACGAAGCCCTGTTGGCAACAGCCATGGCGCTGTGCAGCGACGCAGAGCTGGACGAAACCGGGAACGCGAAAGGGGAGCCGACGGAATGCGCGCTGGTAAATTACGCGGCAAAGCTTTCACTGGATAAAAACAAACTGAAAGAAGCGGCTCCCCGGATTGGAGAAGTTCCGTTTGATTCCATGCGCAAAATGATGACGACCGTTCACGCTGCTGAGAATGGCTTCATTCAGTACACAAAAGGTGCTCCGGACGAAGTCCTCAAAAAATGCACGCACATTCTTCGCGGCGGCAAGCCGGTTCCGTTAACGGACGACATCCGCCGGGAAATGCTTGCGGAAAATAAGCGTATGGCAGACAAAGCGCTTCGTGTGCTGAGCGCGGCATATCGCATGCACACCGAAAAACCGACTGTTTTTGAAGCCGATGCGCTGGAAAATGACCTGACCCTGATTGGCTTGGTCGGCATGATCGACCCTATCCGTCCGGAAGTAATCGGCGCGATTGAAGAATGCAAAACGGCTGGAATCCGTCCGATTATGATTACAGGCGACCATAAAGACACCGCCGTTGCCATTGCAACACAGCTTGGTATCATTACGGATGCGTCGCAGGCTCTTTCCGGTTCCCAGCTGAACGAGATGAGCGACGAAGAGCTCGATCGCAATATTGAGAAATATTCCGTATACGCGCGCGTTCAGCCCGAGCATAAGGTCCGCATTGTAGAGGCGTGGAAGAAAAAAGGAATGGTTACCGCAATGACCGGTGACGGCGTGAACGACGCACCGTCCATTAAAACCGCCGACATCGGCGTTGGCATGGGCATCACCGGCACGGACGTTACCAAAAACGTTGCGGATATGGTGCTTGCGGACGATAACTTTGCCACCATCGTTTCTGCAGTGGAGGAAGGCCGCAGAATTTACGATAACATTCGCAAAGCCATTCAGTTCCTGTTGGCTTCGAACCTGAGTGAAGTGCTTTCTGTTTTTATTGCAACACTGCTTGGCTTTGTGATTCTGAAGCCGGTTCATCTTTTGTGGATTAACTTAATTACAGACTGCTTCCCGGCGCTGGCGCTGGGTATGGAACTGGGCGAGCAAAACCTGATGTCCCGTAAGCCGAGAAAATCCAAAGATGGTATTTTCTCGGGCGGAGTCGGTATTGACGTTGCGTATCAGGGCATTTTAACTACGCTTCTGGTTCTTGCCGCTTACTTTATCGGGCATTTCATTGAAAACGGAGTTTGGGAAATTACCAATAGTCCAGATGGCATGACCATGGCGTTCTTGACCATGTCTATGGCGGAAATTTTCCATTCATTTAACATGCGTTCGCAGCGCGGCTCCATCCTGACCATAAAGAAGCAGAACTTCTTCTTGCTGGGTGCCATGCTGGTTTCCCTGTTGCTGACCACAGCGGTTATTTACATTCCGGTGCTTTCCACCGCCTTCGGATTCGAGGAAATTTCGCTTCTGGAGTATGTTGTGGCGCTGGGCCTTGCCTTTGCCATTATCCCGATTGTGGAACTTATCAAACTAATTCAGCGCAAACTGGCGAAGGAAGAATAAAAAGACAAACGAAATCATGCCTGACGATGATTCACAGGCAATTTCCCGAAATGGGGTATTCGGTATGAATCCATTCCGAATACCCCCATTTTTATGGCTTGACGGAAAGAACATAATGTTTTATACTGGCAAAAGAAAATTTGTTCGAATTCGGGTGACAATATGAAAGAAAAACAGCCAGCCGTATTGCGGGAGTGCGGGAATTTTCAGGAATTGATTCGGGAAGCAAGGGAAGAGGAACGCACAATTACGGGGTATCGCTTTTTCCGTATCATCGGCGATCCGCAGGACGTCAACACAATGCCCGATTTTCCTCCGGAGTTTCAGAATTGTGTGTTCGAAAACTGCCGGCTCAGCGGGTATGGGTTCCATGGCGCATATTTTGCGGACGTACTTTTTCGGGAATGTGACCTTTCCAACGCCGACTTTTCCGGCAGCTTGTTCCGCCGGGTTCGGTTTGAAAGCTGCAAAGCGGTGGGTGCGGACTTTACCGAATCGGTGTGGGAGCATACCACGGTGCTGGACTGCAGCTGTAGCATGGCCAACCTGGCCGGAGCAAAGCTGAAGCATACTACCTTGGAACAATCCGATTTTTCGGGAGGCGGCTTTCGGCAATGCGTTTTTCAGTCGGTTTCTTTTCAGCACTGCAGGCTGACACGCGCGGAGCTGTTTCAAACGCCGCTGAAAGGCATCAATTTTACCACCTGCGACATCGGCGGCATTGTTTTGTCCGGCGAAGAGCTTCGCGGCGCGATTGTAACCCCGGAACAGGCCTGTGACCTTTCCCACTTTTTGGGCTTGATTATACGTTAAAAAAGGTGTCAAGGAATAAATGAAGCTTTATCCCTTGGCACCTTTTTCGGTTCTGTTTGTAACATAAAAATCTGCGTAAAAAGAGAAACTATGGATTGCAATCAGATGTAGAACATCAGCGCTTCGCCCTGCCTCTGGTCCTGCACTTCCTGAATCAGGCTTTCCAGGGATACCTTTTCCAGAGCTTCTTTCACCGTATTGTCAATCACCGTGTAAACACATTTCCGCATGGCCTGTTCAATTTCGTTGGCATGTTCCGTGACGGATTCCTCTGTCTTTTCAAACAGCGATTGTTCCAGTGCCCGCAGAATTTCATAAGCGTTAATGGATTCTGGACTTCTGGCAAGCCGGTATCCGCCCTGTGCCCCCTTGGCGGCGGTCACAAGTTCCGCTCTTTTTAATAACGAAAAAACCTGCTCTAAATAAATTTTGGAAATGCCCAGCTTTTCCGAGATACTGATAATGGTAATGCATTCGTTGCTCGCATAATTCTGGCCTATATGAATCATGGCGGCAAGGCCATATCTTCCTTTTGAGGAAATTCTCATTCCAATCTCCTTCCTGAATTTGAAACAATTGTCTTTGCAATGTTTCAGCTCTTGTTCCATTACTAATAATATAGTTCGATAGGGTATTCGTCAAGTATAACATAGTGATTATGTATGATTTTATAAAAATATTTTGTATTCAATCAAAGTCGTTTGACAGTAAAATAGATTTGCGATAACATAAGAATCTGTGAACGGAATACAGGAATTTTTGAATCAGGTGGAGCAATGAACTTATGCTGAATGAATTTTCAAGAACCCAGCTGCTGCTGGGGGAAGAGGCAATGGAAAAATTAAAACACGCTTCGGTTGCGATTTTCGGAATCGGCGGGGTGGGCTCCTACGCTGCGGAGGCGATTGCCCGGTGCGGGGTGGGCCACATCGAACTTTTTGATGACGACAAGGTTTGCCTGACGAACATTAACCGTCAGCTGATTGCCACCCGTAAAACCATCGGAAAGCAAAAGGTGGACGTCATGCGGGAACGGATTGAAGCAATCAATCCGAACGCCGAGGTGGTTACACATCAGTGTTTTTACACCGCGGAAAATGCGGGTGAGTTCGATTTTTCAAAATACTCTTATATTATCGATGCGATTGATACCGTTTCCTCCAAGCTGGAACTAATTGTCCGGGCCGAAAAGGCCGGTGTACCCATCATCAGCTGTATGGGAGCGGGGAACAAGCTGGACCCGACCCGTTTTGAGGTTGCGGATATTTACAGTACCAGCGTCTGTCCGCTGGCGCGCGTGATGCGCAGAGAACTGAAGGCCCGGGGAATCAAAAAGCTGAAGGTGGTTTATTCTAAAGAGCCGCCGCTTACTCCTTTGGAGGATATGAGCATCAGCTGCCGGGAGCATTGTGTCTGCCCGCCGGGAACAAAGCGCAAGTGCACGGTTCGCCGTGCAATTCCCGGCAGCATTTCTTTTGTGCCTTCCGTCGCCGGACTGATTTTGGCCGGCGAAGTTATTAAGGATTTGGCAGGGAACCCGGAGAGCGCTCCAAAATAATAAAAGAAATCCGGCGCCGGAGAAAGGCGCCGGATTTTTTATGCTGTTTTTTGGTTTCAAATTTAAAAACAGTTGATTCCAGGGTAGACGGCGCTGCGGCCAAGGTCTTCTTCAATGCGCAGCAGTTGATTGTACTTGGAAACACGCTCGCTGCGGCTGGGGGCTCCTGTCTTAATCTGCCCGGCATTGAGTGCCACGGCCAAATCCGCAATGGTGGTATCTTCCGTTTCGCCGGAACGATGCGACACAATGGCGGTGTAGCCGGCCTGATGCGCCATTTTGATTGCGTTCAGCGTTTCTGTCAGGGAACCGATTTGATTCAGCTTAATCAGAATGGAATTGCCGCAGTGCAGGTTAATTCCTTTCTGAAGGCGTTCGGTGTTGGTTACGAATAAATCGTCGCCCACCAGCTGGACTTTATTCCCCAGTTCCCGGGTGATTTTCTCCCAGCCCTGCCAGTCTTCTTCCCCGAGCGGGTCTTCGATGGAGCGGATGGGGTATTTCGCCACAAGATTTTTCCAAAAATCAATCAGTTCGTCGGTTGTATAGGCTTTCTGGTGCTTCGGCAGCAAGTAACCAGTTTCCGTTTTCCATTCGCTGGATGCCGCGTCAATCGCAATGACAAAGTCTTCGCCCGGATGGTAGCCGGCTTGTTTTACCGCTTCCAGAATCAACTCGATGGCTTCTTCGTCGGTTTCCAGATTCGGCGCATAGCCGCCTTCATCGCCAACGGCGGTGGAAAGACCCTTTTCTTTCAAAATGGATGCCAGCTTGTGGAACACTTCTGCGCACCAGCGCAGACCTTCCTGAAACGACTTTGCCCCCGTTGGCATAATCATAAATTCCTGAATATCCACATTGTTCGCCGCGTGGGCTCCGCCATTCAGAATGTTCATCATTGGCACCGGCAGCGTATTGGCGTTCGCTCCGCCGATAAAACGGTACAGCGGCAGGTCAAGCGCGTTAGCTGCAGCGCGGGCCGTGGCCAGGGAAACCGCCAGAATGGCGTTTGCACCCAGAGCGGATTTTTCCTTAGTGCCGTCCGTTTCAATCATTTTCCGGTCAATGGCGGCCGTATCCGCGGCGTTCATTCCATGGATTGCTTCAGCGATTGTGCTGTTGATATTTTTTACTGCCTTCGTAACGCCCTTTCCGCCGTAGCGGGTCTTATCGCCGTCCCGCAGCTCCAGAGCTTCAAACGAACCGGTAGATGCTCCGCTGGGCGCTGCGCCGCGGCCCCAAGCCCCGTTTTCTAGAACGACTTCCGCTTCTACAGTCGGGTTTCCACGGGAATCGAGGATTTCTCTTCCGGTTACAGACTTAATTTTTAATTCTGACATTACATACACCTTCTTTAACTTATTCCTCAATAGTATAAGCTGGAAATTTATCTTCATTCATTGGTAAGCTATTGCTAACTTTCAGGTTTATCGTAACACGGTTTACAGATTTTGTCAATCAAAATTTCGAAAAAAGGAAGGTTGGACGCAAAATTTTTTCTTTTGTAATGTTTTGCCAGGTAGGTAACAAATTGATGTCAGATCTGCAAGAATTCCCGATATTGGTTGAAAAAAATACTATTTTGACGTATAATGAAACATAATATTCTGGAAGATCAGGCACAATTATCCTGGCATTGTTTTTATTTGCACTGGTCAAGCCGATGCAGACCAGCTTTCAATAAGAAGTATCGCTTTATTAAGAATAAATTATTGTGGAGTGAAAAAATTGAATCAGATGAAAAGAGTTGTGTCAGGGGCTGTTTCTCTTGTATGCGCGGCAGCCGTTGTGGTCACTGCATTGCCCCGTGTAACGGCTTATTCTGCTGCCACCGCTGTTACAACGGATTATTTGAACCTTCGTACCGGAGCTGGTACAAACAATAAGGTGCTGCTAACGTTGAGCAAGGGCGTAACGGTCACCATTCTGGACAATTCCAACGCGCAGTGGGCCAAGGTGCGAACCACTTCAGGCAAAGAGGGGTACTGCTTTAAGCAGTATCTTTCCTATTCCAATTCCGGTTCCTCGTCGACGGGGTCCGGTTCCAGCAGCACAGCTTCCAGCAATGCGACCGCAAGTACGGCGGTCGCGACTGACAATGTAAATCTCCGCAGCGGAGCAGGCACTTCTTATTCCATTCTGACTACCATAAAAAAAGGCACATCCGTTCAGGTGATCGACAATTCCAATGCCCAATGGGCAAAGGTGCGCACCTCGGACGGGAAAACAGGATATAGTTCCAAACAATATCTGAAGATTTCTGCGTCCGGCACAAGCTCCACAGGCACAAAGCCGGCGGATAGCACGTCGACTTCCAGCAGTTCCACAACAACGTTATCGGCTCAGACGACGGATTATGTGAATATGCGCAAGGGCGCCGGAACCAATTACGCGGTTATTGTAACGCTTACAAAAGGCACTTTGGTAAAGGTTCTGGATAATTCCAACGCCCAGTGGGCCAAGGTGCAGACTTCTTCGGGAAAACAAGGATACTGTTTTAAGCAGTATTTGAAAATATCTACAACGTCTCCGACCTCTCCGACTTCTTCAACGCCTACCACACCCACCACACCTACCACACCGACCACCCCTCCTGCATCGACCGGTACAAAGCTGGCCGGCCAGGCGGTCGCTCAATTAAGTGTTCGCAGTGGCCCCGGGGAAAATTACGGCGTAGTAGATACCATTGCACAATGGGTGGTGGTGTCGGTTACGGATAATTCCAATGCTTCCTGGGTTAAGGTAAAAACCGCCTCCGGAAAAGAAGGCTGGTGCCCAAGAGGCCAGCTCATCATCAGCAGCGCTGACGATGCCAACCCAAGCGGCGAACCCTCCAGCAGCAGCGGAAGCTCAACGCCTGCCGTTACTGGAGCTACCGTAACGGCGGATGTGCTCCGTCTGCGGGATCAGCCCAGCACATCCGGTAAAATTCTGGCGAATCTTCCGAACGGTACGAACCTTTCGGTTCTCGATACCTCCAATTCCGCCTGGGTGAAGGTTCAGACTTCTGGCGGACAGGTAGGATATGTCAGTGCGGATTACATCAAATTCAATTATTCCAGCGGCAGCACGGGGAATGCCAGTTCCCTTTCCCTGTCCACCTCTTCCCAGAGTGTCCCAATGGGTAAGACCCTGTACATTAAGGCGAATGTAAGTCCAAGCGGCTCTTCCGTTACATGGACAAGCAGTAACACTTCGGTTGCCACCGTATCCAACGGATATGTTTATGCGGTTTCCAAGGGAAGCGCGGTTATTACCGCGTCGTCCGGTTCCTATAAGGCAACCTGTAATGTGACGGTTACGGATGCGGAACCGGTTCGTACGGCTTATGCATCACCGAATATCGCCGGGCCGGGTACTACCGTTACGCTGACGGCTGTGACAGATACGACCCGCGACGGAGTTCGTTTTGCGATTACCGCGCCGGACGGAAGCACCAGTTCTGTGAGCGCATCGTCTTACACAACAGAAACCACGGGAGGAACAACCGTAAGAATCTGGAAGGCCACCACGACCTTCAATATACCAGGAACCTATACGTTTTCAACCTATGCTTCGGTGAATGGGAAAATGAGCTCCACAGGCTATACGACAAACGCCTATGTGTCCACCCAGCAGGATTTTTCGGTTAGCACAACGGAAGACCGCAGAATCAGCGACCAGATGATTTCCCTAATTGCGCAGTGGGAGGGTTACCGTGCGACAGTATATGCGGATCAGCTGACCGCCAATCAGGTTCCCACCATTGGCTATGGCTGCACGTTCGGAGCAAACGCGGTTTTCTACAATAACCTGTCCAAAACAGAAGCATGGTCCCTTCTGGTCAATAAAATCAATAATTCGTCCTATACTTCGGAATTGAATAAAATGATACATAACAACAATTTCCGGATGAACCAAAGTCAGGCGGACTGTCTAATCAGCTTTGCCTACAATGTTGGAGCCGGTTATTTCAACTGCTCCAATGAACCGGATTTCAAAAAGATTATGGAAAATGCGGTTGTTCCACCGGACTTCTCCAGCGGTTCGGTTTCCGCTACTGTGACGGCCGACGCGATTCTGCGCAGTTCGCCCAGTGTGAACAGCGCACAGGTGTGCAGCGTTTCCAATGGTTCCACGGTGACTGTGACCGGCAGCAATTTTACGGATATCAGGGATGGCTGGTATGAGGTTACCCTGAGCAACGGCAGCCAGGGGTGGATGAATTCCGGCTATGTCCGGCTTTCCAATCAGGCTTCGCTGGTACATGACCTGAATTATACCAATGCGCATGCGTTCGGCAGTGAAATGATCCTCTGGAATCAGGCGGGAGGCAAATTCTACGCCGGTTTGTTTTACCGCAGAATGGGCGAAGTAAATGTTTACAACTATGGAGATTACAGCGCGGTACGATACAATAAATACAGCTATTCCTATCCGCAGTCGGCTTCCGGTTTGGACTAACCGAAAGTATCCCATTCTAAAAAAGAATTGCCTGCTGGCTAGGAACCTTATAGCCAGCAAGCAATTTTTTCATCAAGAAGGGTGCCGCCAATGAAGTTTCATTGGCGGCACCCTTCTGCGATTTATTGCATTAGTTCTGAAATCATTTCCTGTGTGGCCGGTTTTACGCTGGTCTGCAGCAGGAAACGCTGAATATCTTTGTCGTCTGGCATTAATTTTGCCAGCTTCTGCGCGATTTGCCCCGCTTCAAGCAGATGCCCCTGCTCAATCAGCAGTTTTACCTGATTTTTCATCTTCTGGGCAAGCATTGCGAACTCATCGGAGTTAGCCCTCCGCTTTTCCTCTTCCGCTTCGTAGCGGCTTAGTAAAATTTGAATCGGGTTATTCATCACCGGGTAGGCTTTCAGCGCCTTACGCAGGCTGCTGAGGTAAACAGAAGCATTGCCGCTTTGCTTTGCGGTAAAAGCTTTTCCAATCCAGAACATGAAGCGGTGAAGGCGGGGGAGAACGTCACACACTTCCTCCAGCTGGTCATTCCGGTAAACGAGATTCAAATAACTGCCTGCGGCTTCGGCGTAATTTTCCAGTAGCTCTGCGCACTCGTCTTCCTGCTTTTCTTCTGCTCGTTTCAGAATCAGCCGTTCCAGCAGATAGAGCATCCAATACATTTCCTTTGGAGATTCTGCCGCCGCGTTTTCCAGGTATCGCGAGGAAACTTCCGGAAAGTCGATGTGCTGGTTTTGAAGATAAACGAAAATCGATGAAAAATCTTCTGAATCAAATCGGGACAATAATCTGCACAATGGAATCGTTTCTTTCATGCCGCAATACAGAAAGTCGGAATATAATGGATCAAAACTATCTTCTAGCTGTGTAAACTGTTCTAAAAGCGATTGTATGGAGTTACTGGAATCTTCAGACTGAGCCAAACGAAGACGGCAGAGTAGGGAATAGGGATGGGCAGAGTTTACAGCGGCAAGAGCACATAGAATACTTTCTCTTTTATCCTCTTTTGAAAGAACATATTGTTCGATGTAGGCAATAAAGGCATTAAGTTTATCTTCGCTGTGAAGTTCCAGAACCTTCTGATACAGATCTCCGAAAACGCTGTAATCGCTAAATTGCTTTGCAAATTCTACATAAAGCGTGGTTGTTTTTGTGATGGAATCTGGAAGAGTTAGGTCTAAAAGACTCAGTATTTGAATCGCATCATCTGCATGTCTTAATTGAAGATGGGCTTTTGCCAAGAGATACAAAACGCTTTCTTTGGCCGCTGGATTAATGGATACAAATGATGTTAACGTCAAAACCGCATCTTGAAATTGATTCTTTTCGTACAGTTCATAAATTTTCAGGTAACTATTTCCGGCTTCGACTGCCTCTTCCCAACGGTTTAATTTATCTGCTGAGGCAATTTGATAGAAAAAACAATCCAGATAGGGTAATTCTGGTTTTGCTTCTGCGGGGATATGCTCATTGCAAAAAGAAATTACAGCCTCATAATCTTCTTTACAAAATAATGCTTTTACTGCAAATAAAATAAATCCAAGATGGAATAGTCGATTTGGCGATTTTTTTTCGATTTCTAGACCGGATACAGCGGTTTCAAATGATTGGTCAAATTGTTTATAGGTGGCTTGTTCCTGGGCAAGCTGAAATAAATCTCTTTGACTTTCTGGATTGTCAAGAAGATTTTTTTGTAGCAAGGTCAAATTACGAAGCCGCTTTTCTTCTTTTTCTTCCTCGGATGAAAAAGCGTAGCCGTAATGATGAGCAAAACACTCAAAGAACTTTCCGGGTGAAAAAACCCGATTCATATGTTCATGAATGGTGCCATCAAAATGCATTCCGGAAAATCGGCGAAATAAACGCTGCGCATGAAAATCCTGATATCTCGTTCCTTGAAGATTTAAATAATTTCGTACAACAAAAGAGGCATAACCATATTGTTCGTACTCCTCGCTATTAAAAAAGTCGATAATCTCCTGTGTATCCTCAAAAATTTCGTCCCCGTCCAAAAACATAAACCATTGCCCGCGCGCGACTTCTAACCCGGTATTTCGGGCTGCGGCGAAATCATCGCACCACTCAAAATGAAGAACTTTAGTAGCATATTGCTCTGCAATTTCCACAGTACGGTCGGTGCTGCCCGTATCTGTAATAATTAATTCCGACGGCAAAGCGTTCAGAATAGGCATTAGTGCCGTCAAGCAATCTTCCAGTGTTTTCTCTTCATTTTTTACTATCATTCCAATAGTCAGCTTTAAATCATATCCACCATATGGTCCATATCCGTCATTTTGAAATAGATTAGCCGATTTTGTAAGTTTTGCTTTCATACCCATTTGCTCCAATCGTCAAGATAAACACGATTAATATATCGGCTAAACGAAGCAGATTATTAGGTATTTCATATAGAAAAAACAACGGACACCCGGTTATGGCCGGATGTCCGCTGCAAGTGCTTAATTTGTACGGGTAGCGCGGGTAATAAATTACTGTAAGAGCTTGAGAATGCTCTGCGGCAGCTGGTTGGCCTGAGCAAGCATGGACTGTGCAGCCTGAGCCAGAACCTGATTCTTGGTCATTTCCATCATTTCTTTCGCCATGTCAACGTCGCGGATGCGGCTCTCAGCGGAGGTCAGGTTTTCACTGGTGGTACCAAGGTTGTTCACCGCGTGCTCCAGTCTGTTCTGCAGGGCGCCGAGTTCAGCTCTCTGGGTGGAAACAGTGTTGATTGCGGTCTTAATTACGTTAATTGCAGCCAGTGCACCACTCTGGGTCGAAATATCGATATCAGTAATACCAAGACCCTTTGTGCTCATATCAGCAATGTTCAAAGAAACCTGCTGATCATCTGTAGCACTGTCGCCAATCTGGAACATCAAAGAATTGCCGGATTTTTCGTCGCTCTTTGCTGCGGTAATATCGATGTTTCCATCTGTAGCATTAGCTTTGGCATCAAGGCCATACTGCTTTAACTGGGCTACGACAGAATCAGTATCATCTTTAGTTGATACTTTACCGGTATCAGTCGAAATAGCAATATAACCGTTCTGTGCTTTCTGTCCAGTCTTAACAATCTGGAACTTCTTACCGTCGATTTCAAAGGTACCAATGCTTGCTGCATTAGAAGCATCGACAGTAGAAAGGTCCATTGTAAAGACATCGTCTTTGCCAGCCGTATAAGTACCAAGTGTTTTTTCTGTAGATGCAGCACCATCAATTGACTGCGCAACACTCACCAGATGGAATTTGCTGGCTCCTTTTTCTTTGGCGGTTAATGTGATCTTTTCACTCGAAACAGTGATATCAAAATGATCTGCCAAAGAAGTAGCGTTCAATGCATTCTGGATATTGGCATTATCATCTGCAGCACCGGCATAAGAAACAGAAACCGTCTTGACATTTCCGTCATTGTCTAAGTACGTAATGTCTAACGCTCCAGTACTGGTGGCACCAGCAGCAGATACCGTTACGGATTGGCTGGCTGCTACACCGCCAGTAGCTGTTGGAGATGATGTGGTGGTACCGATGGTATAGCTAACTTTTTTAGCACCGGAAGCGGAAGACAAAGAACCATCCAAAAGGTTAATCTGGTTAAAATTGGTGGAAGTGGAAATACGGTCGATTTCCTTCTTCAGTCTGTCAACTTCGGTCTGGAGGTTCGTACGGTCAACGTCATCCTGATAAGTACCGTTGGAAGCCTGTGTTGCCAGTTCAGCCATTCTTTGCAGGATGGAAGCGGTTTCGTTCAGTGCGCCTTCTGCGGTCTGCACAAGGGAGATACCGTCGTTCGCGTTGTTTGTTGCCTGATCCAGGCCGCGAATCTGAGCACGCATTTTTTCAGAAATTGCAAGTCCTGCAGCGTCGTCAGCGGCACTGTTGATTTTGTAGCCGGAAGACAGCTTCTGAATGTTCTTGCTAAGAGCACTGTTGTTGGTAGCGAGTTGTCTTGTCGCATTTAAAGCGGCAATATTGTGTTGAATACGCATAGTTTTTTTCCTCCTGAAACTTTGATTTTAATTCGCCGGGCATTTGCCCAAACGTCTTTAGAAAAGAACATCCCTGTTCTTTACTGATAAATTTATGTACCAATTCCCGTACCTGCGGGCCCTGCGGGCGCGGGAACAAATACCGAAGCCGTAAGTTTTTTGCTTACACCACTTATTTCGGTGGAAAAAGGGAAAAATTTAGGGAATATAAAAATTTTTTTATCATTTCTTTTTACTTTCTTTTCAGCCTGTTTTTTACTTCTTCCAAGGCATCCTGCTTTGGAAGAATACTGGCTTCCCGGTTCAATTCCTGCGTTTCTAGCAGCTCTTTTCGTACGATGTGTACTTCTTTCGGTGCATTAATGCAGATTTTGACTCGGTCACCACTGATTTCAGATACAACCAGTTCAATATTGTCGCCAATCAGAATGGATTCGGAAACTTTTCGGCTAATAACCAGCACATTATCCCCTCCTCACTGCTTGCCAAGCAGGGGATAGCGGAGAGGATATTCGGAATTTTCCAGAATGATCTGCTTCGCTTCTCTGGTATTAATATCGATTACAATCGGCGCTTTCAGATTAACCACCGATTCACTCGGTTCGGGACGGATGACCGCAATCACCAAAAAGCACAAATCGGTTGGATCCGGGTTGCCAAAGCCGCGCAGTTCCGATTCAGTAAGCGTCGGATTGTATCCGGGGCAAACCGTGAATGGGTCGATTACAATAAAGGAAGGAATATCCGAATTTGCGGCCTGAAGGCTCCAGATAATATTGTTTTCATCTTCGTGGTACAGCAGATATTCATGGATATCCTCGAATCCGAGGATTCCCTCTGAAAAATGAATAATATTTTGCTGTTGTGTTTTTACTTCCGTGTTTTGGTTTGCCGCCTGATTCCCGTCCATAGAGGGCCTCCTCAATACAAATCTTTCCCAAAAGTGAAATCAGTTCCATCGCTGATAGATATAGAAAACAATCAGGTTCGGAAATCGCGCCGCCAAAGGCGGGAAGGCATTGTGTGCCAAAGAGCAATTTCCGAATGCCATTCACCGTGGAGAATGGCAATTTTATCCCATAAAGTCAAGCAGGGTTTTCGTTAAAATCTTTGTCCCCATATTGAGCGCGGCATTATAGGAGTATTGCTGCATATAAAAGTTCATGATAGCGGTTGCCGGGTCCATATATTCCACCCGGTCATCTTTCTCTGTGATGGCATCTCCCATGGATTCCAGGTTTTTCTTGGTTGTGTTAAGGTAATCGGATTTGGTTCCAACCTCTGTAATATTCGAAAGAAGATTGGTCCCCTGATCATTAAACTTATTGATCAGCTTTTCAATATCCTCCACTTCACTATCAGACAAGGTTTCCGCATGGCCATCCGCTGCGGAATCCTCCAGCTTTTGCGCAATATCGCCCAAAAGCGTATATAAATTATTGGAGGTACCATCGGGTGCAACGCCGTAACCCAGAAAAGAAATTCCAGGAATGGCCGCGTTAAACACGCTTTGCCCGTTGATGGTTCCATCGCTTTCAAAATTCAGCCCCATTCCAATATCAATCATACTGCTTTCATTAGCCAGATCCTTCAGCTGATCCTGTGAAAGCTGCTTTGTTACGGCATAATCCGAAGTCATCCCGTTCTTGATTGGGCGGTTCATATCCCCGGACATGGTCAGACCGGAAAAATGATTTTTCAGTTCGTCGTAAAGCTGTTGATTGGTTGCGCCGGCATCCAGCGGAACCTTAATTACGACCGTATCCGCTGCAGAGGTGTCCACGGAAAAAGTCCCAGACGTTCCTACGGTTTCAATCGAAATCTTTTTTCCGTCAAATTCTGAATAGTTCAGGGTTCCGTCTGTACTCTTACCAAACTGAATCAAGGCGCCATTTAGATTTGTGGTTTCTCCGTTCAGTAAGGTTCCGTCATTCACATTGACACCACGGTAATAAAGCTGGGTTCCGTTTGTTCCGCTTTCCACAGTAAAGGGAGGCTCGGTCATATCGGAACCTCCGAAAATATATTTGTCTCCGTATTTGGTATTGCAAGGGGATACCAGTTCCTTCTGGAGTTGGCGCAGCTTGACGGCGATTGTCTGCCGGTTGCTTTTATTAATTGTTCCGTTAATCGCCTGTAAACAGTCGCCGGAACCAGCTTCCTTCACCACATTCTTATAGATCGACTGCATGGCGCTTTCCGCCGTGGTAAACTGGTCGACCGTATCTTCCACTAAGCTTTGCCAGGTGGTATTTTCAGTGGATTCCCTCCGCAGACGATACGCTTTTGAAGCGGCAAACGGATCTTCTGAAGTTTTGGTAAACGTGCGGTAATCGGTTCCTCTTTGGTAGGCACGGTTTAAATCAGAAAGCGAGGAGTTCAAATTCGTGTTGTATTGCTTACTGATCATATTCATCGTAATTCGCATAATGAAAATCCTCCTGTTCTAATCTAAAATCAGCCCACGCCCATTTTATTTATGATGGTGTCGATTGCCTCGTCCAGCGTGGTCATAAAGCGGGAGGAGGCGGCCAGCGCCTGATTATACATAATCATGTTTATACTTTCTTCGTTGATATCGACGGAGGAAATTGCCTGCCGCTGTGTGTCGATATCATTGCGCGTTAAAGTAAACGATGTATTCTGATTAGACGTAGTGTTAATATCCTGCCCAAGTGTAGTAGAAAGCGTGGACATAAACGAGTCGAGGCTGCTGGTGAAAAGGGTGGTAGTTTTTGTAGAATCGGTATAGAAGGTTTTCTCCTGTGTAAACTGGTTGATCATATAGAGAATATTCTTCCCAGCACTGGAATTGTCCACCCCAACCAGTGTTTCTGATTTTGTTGCCGTAATAAAGTTGCCAACCGCAGAGTTCCATGCATTGGAAATTGAAATATTTTTGGCGGTAATCTGGGAAATGTCAGTCGTAATACCGTCGTCTGTTGTGAACAAAGGCTTGTTCGGCAAATTAGAAGCGTTGTTTCCCATGTCATCCAATGTCACATTGGTGCTGTTCACGTTGTTCATCATCTGCGCAAATGCGCCGGCAAGCTTGTCCAATGTTTTCTGGTAATAGCCGATGCCGCGGGTCGTTGCCGCAACAGCAGGGTAAGTATCCCCGTTTGCGGAGGTGCCAGAAGCGGCAATATCGTATTCGCCGTTGTCGTTCAGCATGGAAAGGTAACCGGCAAATTCACCACTGGCAATCTGATCATTCAGGGGAAGAGTTGTGGTTCCGTCAGCGGCTTTCTTCCCAAGCAGCTCACCCTTGGAGTTGGTCAGATAAACGGCGGTATCCAAATTTTTCGTATAGTATACGTCGTTGTGTGGCGAAGTCACATAATCAACAGAAACGTTCTGTTTCACAGAAAAAGTACTGTATTGGTCGTCATCAATCAGGTTGTAGTTGGTGCCGTCGGCGCCTTTCATATCCACAACGAGAACGTCCACTGTTCTTCCCGCACCAATCGAGTACTGCCTGGTGGAAATGTCGATGTCCAAATATTGGGACAATTCGTCCAGATAAGAGTTCCGCTGATCTAGCAGTTCCAAACAGGGCGTTTGGGAAATATCCGCGCTCTTAATTTCCTGATTCACATTAGCGATGTTTTTCAGAAGCGTGTTGACCTTATCAACCGCATACTTTTGAAACGCGCCCTGCTGCTGTGTGCGGATATCTTCCAGCTGCTTTGCGGCTTTGTGGAATTCATCTTTCAGCTTTGTGCAGGCAGTTTTTACAATGGTCTCCAAATTCGTGTCCGAAGGAGTGGCAGCCAGATTCTTCAGCTCGCTTACTAATTCGGTCAGCTGGGCGTTGATTCCGTTCTTGCTGATTTCATCCAGCGCGGATTCCATGTCGTTCATGGCGTCAAGCTGAACGCCGGTCATGCCGGTTTTCGTGCTTGCCATACGGTAACGCACATCCAGGAAAGGATCGCGCAGTTGGGAGACACTTGTGCTTTCGACACCTTCCCCAATTCCGAGGCTGTCTTTATTGGCATACATTGCGTTCCGAGTGGTGGACGCAAGGGCGTTTGAAACCAAACGCTGGCGGGTGTACCCGTCCGTATTTACATTGGTCATATTCTGACCGGTTACTTTCAAATTGTATTGAGCGGTTTGAATTCCGCTTCTCGCCATATAATAGGAGGAAAAGGTGGATGGCATGAAAATCTCCCCTTTTAAATTAAATTTTATGATAACGCTTTATTAGTATCAATTATATATAAATGTTATATATAAATGTCCTTTATACTTTTTTTGAGATGAAGCTTGTGTGAATATTGTTTTCTTTGGCTCGAGCATTATATATTTTTTGAAGATCAGGACGTTTTTCCAATTTCTTAATATCCGCCTGCACCCGGCGGAGCCGCAGCTCGGTCAGGTAGTTACAGCGCAGATTAATTTCCTTAAAAGAGCGAAGAACCTGATAAAGTTCATCATAAATTTGCTGAATCTGTTCCCGCTGCGGAGGTTCAAACAGTGGGATCAGCTCTTTAAAGGTTGCTTTCGGATTTCCTGCTTTTGCCACCAGACGGTCACGTTCCGCTTCCAGCCCGCGTGATTTTAACATAAAAGCTTCTTCGCGGTTTACGCATTCATCCAGCTTATTCAGCCGATTCATAGAAATATCCTCAAATTTTTCTGATTCCAGCTGAAAAAAGTCCTTATAAAATGAAAGGTAGCCTTGGAAAAAATCAATGAATTCATTTGCCAGTGCTTTCTCTAACATTGCAGAATCTCCATTTTAACAATATATATAGGTAAGAAATGTTGGTCCTCAGTCTTCCGAGTTTGTGCCGATGGTTAAAATTCTGGAAAGCTCCTTGGAGTCAATTTTGTACTCGTTTGCTTGGATCTTTGCTTTTAATGTTTCCAGAAAAGAGATATCCTTGTCCCGATTGATATCCGCAAGGATCTGGTCACGTGTTTGCGACAGGGAAGTTTTGCTTTGAATCGCTTGTTTTGAAATTTCAATGGTATCCAGATTTTTTGGTACGGAAATCTGGTTTAGCTTCACAGCGTTAGATTTATTGGAAGCGCCTGAAACGGCCTCGGACTTCTGCACGGAGTAGGGGGTTGAAACAGCGCCGGGTATATAATTGGAATTCTTAATCATCATCACAATTCACCTCGAAAATAGTATCGGCATATCTTAAAAATACTTTAGCAAAACGGAAAATCAACTCTTTATTTTTATAAAATGAATAATTTATTAACTAAATGTTACCAAACTATTAAGTTAATACATTTTTTATAAGCTTATTGTCGAAAAAGATTGACTTTTGACACACATTGTATATAATGGATTTATGTTGGGTCACAGGATACCGTTAATTTTAGTTTAACCTTATTTCAAAAAAATTGTTATGACGGGATAAACGTAAATCCCCCTAAAGTTGAATTTCAGGAGGCGGTTTTGTTGAATTGGCTGGACAGTTTACCAATCAATCTGCTCAGCAAGGACCTCGAGGGCCTTTGGACCAGGCAGCAGGCAATATCTGATAATATAGCAAATGTGAGCACGCCGGGTTATAAAAGTAAAGTAGTTAGTTTTGAAGATCAGCTGAAGGGACTTCTGGCGGATCCTTCCAATCAGGAAGATGTGAATCAGCAGATTAAAGATGTTGAGCCGTCGGTGACGGTTACCGATGATTTGACGTCCAGGCTGGACGGAAATAATGTCGATGTGGAACAGCAGAACGTTGAATCGGTGCGAACCCAGTTCAATTATATGTATTCCCTTCGCGAGCTTTCGAGTTACTTTTCCCGACTGAAATACGTAATTACAGAAGGAAAAAGCTGATTAAAGCTGATTGTTTTTGTTATCAATATCAATTTTCCTCATATATTTTTCTTTAGTCATTAACATTATTAAGTAAATAAAATCATCATCACATATTACCTCAACCTCACCCGAACCAAAAGAACAGCACTTTACCATTAATAAGCTGGAAAGAAGGATGATTTATGGCGTTTTTAAGTTCCCTGAATATCAACGGATCCGCGCTTACTGCGGAACGGCTGAGAATGGATGTTATTTCGGATAATATTGCCAATGCAACGACAACCAGAACGGAAAAAGGTGGCCCTTACCGGAGAAAGGTTGTTGTTTTTCAGTCCGCGAACCAGTCGCAGCCTAGCTTCCGGCATATCGTGGAGAAGAAGATGAGTACTCAAAGCGCGAACAATCTTCAGAACGGCGGCGTAAAGGTAGCTCAGGTGGCAGAAGACCCCAGCGATTTTACACCGGTTTACGATCCGACTAATCCGGATGCCAACGATCAGGGATACGTTATGATGCCAAACGTGGATCCCGTGAAAGAAACCCTTGATCTGATGAGTGCCACCAGATCGTATGATATGAATCTAACCGCATTTAATGCGATCAAGCAAATGGCTTCCAAGACTTTAGAGATGGGAAGGTAATGCATCATGGTAATTACACCAATTCAGCCGATTCAGTCAATCGAGTCTTTAACTGATTTATCCCCTGCTTCAAAAGTTTCTGATTCCGGCTCTACCCTGCCATTTCAGGATCTTTTTCAGGATGCAATCAACAATGTAAAAACGACCAACGCCGATCTTGATCAGCAGATTTATAAGCTTGCCACCGGGCAGACCGACGATTTACCTTCGCTTACCATTGCGTCGCAAAAAGCAACCTTATCCGTTCAACTGTTGGTGCAGCTTCGCAATAAGGCGATGGATGCCTATAACGAAGTCATGCGGATGAGTGTCTGACGTAAGGCGATATCGGGATGCCCAAACATTGCTTTAGCATGCGTTGTTGTAACGGCACATTTTACCCCATTTTGGGAATGCCGGAGCATCAGCGCCGATGAAGCATGGAGTTCCAGTTCAATTTGTTTGAAAGGCAGCTGCAGAGTGAAAGATGAGCGAACAAATCAAGAAGTATCTTGACCCGGTCAAGAATTTTTGGCAAAATTTGACGAAAAAAAGGAAAATAATCATTCTCAGCGTACTTGGGGCAATCGTTCTGATTTCCATTGTTGCCGGGGTACTTTTGAATCAACAGCCTTATGTGGTCTTGTATCCGGGATTGGACCACACCGAAGCTGTTGAGGTTATGAATGAGTTAAAAGAGCGTAATGTCAGCTTCCGAGAGGATAACGGAACCATCTATGTGCCGAAGGATCAGGAAAATGCCTTAAGGATGGATTTATCCAACGAAGGACATCCGAAAACCGCTCCGAATTATGATTTCTTTACCAATAATACCAACATTATGTCGACAGACTATGAAAAGAAGACCATTGAAAAATACCAGTTGAATCAAAGACTGGAGGCTGTCATTAAAACGTTGGACGGAGTGGTAAACGCAAATGTTACCATCAGCATTCCGGATCAGAGCAGCTACGCTTGGGATGATAATGCGGCTGAGTCAACCGCCTCTGTTACGATAACCTTAGAGGACGGGAAAAAGCTGCAGGCAAAACAGGTGAACGGGATCAAACAGCTGGTTGCCAAAAGCGTCCCGAATATGAAGACGGATAACGTCAGCGTTGTGGATACTGCCACCGGGGAAGAGCTAAGCGATACCGAGGACAATACCGGAAATCAGGTTGATATTTCCCAGTTTAAACGTACGATTGAAAAAGAGTACGAAAACGATGTGGAAAAGAAGATTATGAAAATCCTCACACCTGTTTTTGGTATCGATAATGTCCAGGTAACTGCAAAAAGCGTAATGGACGTGGACAAAAAGGTTCAGGAAATCATTACATACAACCCGTCCGGCAAAGACAACACAGGCGTTATTTCAGAAAGCAACGTCGATAAGGAACAGGAAACGGGTACGAACAGCAAAGACGGTGGAACAACGGGGACGGAAACGAATTCGGATGTTA
Organism: Clostridiales bacterium; assembly: GCA_012839345.1. GTDB lineage: Bacteria > Bacillota > Clostridia > Oscillospirales > Acutalibacteraceae > Caproiciproducens. The sequence goes on from DUNN01000022.1 coordinate 24,077, forward strand.
CAACTTATCCAGGAGTAACCGTCAACGGAAACACCATTTATACCAAAGATCAGCAGACATATAAGTACCTGGTCAGTCAGGTAAAGGAACAGATTCAGGGCGACGCCGCCAATATTAAGGATATGACGGTTTCTGTTGTAATTAATAAGGCAATGATGGATGATAATCAAAAATCCCAAATTGCCAACATTGCCGCGAACGCCGCGGCGACTGACCCGAGTAAGGTTGCGGTTTACAGCGCAGCGTTTGCTACTTCGGCAACGCCGACGGTTAATACCAATCTGCTGCCGAATCTCAACCAGATTTTGTTGTACGGCGGAATTGCGCTCGGTCTGCTTCTGACTATCGGTATTGTGGCGGCTGTTCTGGTTGCCCGCAAGAGAAAGAAGAGACGTGAGGAATTGCTCGGTGTCGGCATTGGCGAAACCGTTCCGGAAGACTTCTATGCGCTGGGCGAAAATGCCGAAGAGATGGAAGAAGTCGAAGACACCGAAGAGGACGAAGAGAACGAAGAAGGCGAAGAGGAAGGAGAAGATGCTGAAGCTGAGGCTCCTGACGAGAACGGAGAAGAAGCGGAGGCTGAGGATATGGTTGAGTCCGAAAGCAATAAGGCGGATGAAGAACGTCTAAATGCCTTGAAGCAGCTGGAAGAAACACGCAGACAGCATAAGACCAAGGAAGAGCAGCTCCGCCAGAGAATACAGGATTTCTCGTCTCAGAATCCTGAAATTGCGGCGCAGCTTATTAGAATGTGGTTAAGGGGCGATGATGTTGATGGCTGATGGAAAGATTACCACACAGCAGAAGGCGGCCGCGGTTATTGTTGCTTTGGGTGCCGACAATGCTTCTAAAATTTATAAGTACCTGAAAGAAGATGAAGTGGAGCAGCTGACTTTTGAAGTTGCCCGGCTTTCACAAATACCCGCTGAGGATCTTGAGAAGATTCTGGATAATTTCTACCAGGTTTGCCTGACGCAGAAAGTAGTTACCGAAGGCGGCGTGGAGTATGCACGCGATGTTCTGGAAAAAGCGTTTGGTGCACAGATGGCAACTTCGCTTCTGGACCGAGTTACCAAATCGCTTCGGACCAAGGCGTTTGAATTTATCCGCAAGGCGGACTACAAAAATATTATCGCAATTATTCAGAACGAACACCCGCAGACGATCGCTATGATTTTATCATATGCCCGGGCTGACCAGGCGGCAGACATTATTGCCGAGCTGCCTAAGGACATCCGGATGGAAGTGGTGGAGCGAATCGCTACCATGGACCGCACTTCGCCGGACATTGTCAAAATTGTGGAGTCCAACTTGGAGCAGAAATTTGCCTCGCTCATGTCGCTGGACTTTACGGAATTCGGCGGCGTAAATTATATTGCAGATATTATGAACAATATGGACCGGGCCAACGAGAAGTTCATTTTCGACGAGTTGACCCGCAAGGATGCCGAACTTTGCGAGGAAATCCGGAAAAGGATGTTCGTTTTCGAGGATATTACAACTTTGGACGATATGTCGATTCAGCGTTTTCTCCGCGAAGTCGATTCCAAAGACCTTGTTTTTGCCCTCAAGGGTGCCAATCAAGAAGTGGCAAACTGCATCTTCAGAAATATGTCCACACGTTCCAGCGAAAGCGTCAAGTCCGACCTGGAGTATACGCACAATGTCAGGCTGCGTGATGTGGAAGAAGCGCAGCAGCGTATTGTGGGTGTTATCCGTCGACTTGAAAGCGAGGGTGAACTCGTGATCATGAAGGGCGGAAAGGATGAGGTCATTGCCTAATCTTATTATTAAGGCGTCCCAGTATGACGGTATTCATGCGCAGAGCGTGGACCCTGCGGAACTGCCAAGGTTCCACAGCAATCCAGTTCCTCCCAGCAGTCCTGCTCCCACGAGTGAACCGGCGCCCAAAAGCGACCCGGTTCCCACTCAGGCGGCGGCCCCGGCTCCTGCAGCTGAGCCGCAGGAGGATGTCAGGAACCGGCAGCAGGCGATCATGAAAGACGCGTTTCAGAAAGCAAAGAGCATTGTCGAGGCGGCTCAGAATTACAGCTTGAACCAGCTTCAAGAAGCAACCATGCGGATGAATGAAGAATGCGCGCAAATGAAGATCCGCAGCTATGAAGACGGTTACCAAAGTGGTTTCGCAGAAGGAAAGCAGGAGGGTACCGAGCTTGGTTATCAGGATGGATATCAGCAGGGGCTGAAAAAGGCGCAGGAAGAATTCAACCAGAAAAATCAATCCATTACAGAAAACGCCGAAAAGGAAATACGTTCGATGCTGGACAGCATCGAACAAGCGAAAGAAGATATCCTGAAAAAGTTTGAGGAAGACCTGCAGGGTTTATCCATTGGAATTGCGCAAAAGATTCTCCGCAGGGAGCTTCAGCTGGAACCTGATTCCATTCGGACCATTATTAATAATGTTTTGGATTCCTACCGGAATCAGGCTTGGGTTAAAATAAACGTTTCGCCTTCGGATGCGGAGATTCTGACGAAAGCAGATCGAAGCATTATCCAGGAATTACAGAAGGTTTCTTCCAATGTCAAGATTGTTCCGGATCCGGATTTGAAAGACGGCGGCTGCATCATTGATCTGCCCGATCAGGTGATCGACGCCGGAGTCGATACGCAAATGGAGCAAATTCAGAAAGCGCTGAACTTATAAAAAACAGCTTGTTATGATTTTACGGTTTTCACAATCTGCGTTGCGGGGGTGTTTGCAGTATGGATTTTTCAACTTCATATGATGTACTGGCAAAGCTTGACCCGCTTCGCTGTATGGGGAAAGTAAAGAACATTGTCGGGATGATGATTGAAGTCAGCGGAATCACCGGAAATGTCGGCGATATCTGCACCATCGAAACCCCCGGCGAAGAAAAAGTCATTGTTGCTGAAATCATTGGATATAAAAACGAAAATCTTCTTTTAATGGCTTACGGCGATGTAAAAGGAATTGGCCTTGGCAGTCTGGTTCAGTGTACCAAACGAAAGCTCCAGGTGCCTGTCGGCGATTTCCTGATTGGCCGCACCATAGACGCCACCGGCAAGCCGATTGACGGAAAGGGCGATTTCCAGGCAACGGAGTTCTACGATGTGGATTCCACTTACACGAATCCGCTGGAACGTCCCAGAATCAGCCAGCGGCTCAGCTTCGGGATCAAAGCGATCGACGGCATGATGACGATAGGCAAAGGCCAGAGAATGGGCATTTTCGCCGGCAGCGGCGTTGGGAAAAGTACTCTGATGGGAATGATCGCAAAAAATGTCAAATCGGATATTAATGTGATCGCTCTGGTGGGCGAACGCGGCCGTGAAGTGACCGAGTTTATGGAAAAAGATCTTGGCCCGGAGGGGTTGGCCCGTTCGGTTCTGGTTGTTGCAACCTCGGATCAGCCGGCCATGTACCGGGTAAAATGCGCGATGGTTGCAACGGCGATTGCGGAATATTTTAAAGATCAAGGAAAAGATGTTCTGCTCATGATGGATTCCCTAACCCGTTTCGCCATGGCGCAGCGGGAAATCGGCCTCGCCGCGGGCGAGCCTCCTATTGCGAGGGGCTACACGCCGTCGATTTATGCAGAGCTTCCCAAGCTGCTGGAGCGCAGCGGAAACTTCAAAACCGGCTCCATCACCGGAATTTATACGGTTCTGGTGGAAGGCGACGACACCAACGAACCGATTTCCGATACGGTTCGCGGCATTATTGACGGACATATTGTTTTAACCCGTTCACTTGCCCATCAAAACCATTATCCGGCGATTGATGTGAATTCCAGTATTTCCAGATTGATGAATGATATTGTCGATGACGAACATAAACAGGCGGCTTCCAAAATCCGAAATCTGCTGTCTGTTTATTATCAGAATTATGATTTGATTTCAATCGGCGCATACAAACCGGGAATGAACCCTCGGTTGGATGAGGCTGTTCGAAAGATAGATTCCGTAAACTCGTTTCTGTGTCAGAAAGTAAATGAGAGCTTTTCTTTTGAGGAAACTCTGAAAATGATGAAAGAACTGTAAGGACGCGAATTTACTATGAAGAAATTTATCTTTTCCCTCGAAAAAGTCTTGGGGTTTAAACAGCAGACGCTGGATGTGAAAAAAAACGAGCTGTCCGCCATGCAGTCCAAACTGCATGAACTGGAACAGGAAATTGATGACCTGAACCGTAAATTCACCTTGTACAATCAGCAAATGGTGGAGGCCATGAAAGAAGGCCTTTCCGCCAGTGATATTTCGGTTTATAAAATGTATTTCAACGTGCTGAACAAGAAGATCAAAAAGCTGATTGAGGAAAAATCAATGGTGCTGGATTTGATTTCACACAAAAAAGATGAAATTGTGCAGGTCAACAGCGAAATTTCCGGTTTTGAAAAGCTTCGGGACAAGCAGTTTGCAGAATATATGAAGCAGGTTCAGAAAAGCCAGGAACTTGCGATTGAGGAATTTGTCAGCCAAGTTCGCTGAATCTATATTTGTTTATAAATACCTTTATTTATAAAACCAGTACCGTGACAATCACGGTAGACGAAAAAACAAGGAGGTGAAAAAATGGTACAGCAAATAACAATGCCTCAGGTGCAGCAAGCCACACCGAAGACTCAGTCTGTTCAAACTCAGAAGGACGACCGGAGTTTTCAGTCTGTGCTGAAGCAGTCCACCGATAAGCTGGAAAGCAAAAAGCAGGAAGGACCGTCAAAAAGCAGCCGCCCCGGGAAAGAAAGCAAAAAAGACGACACTTCTTCCGTATCGCCGGAAGCTACCGTATTAAGCGGACTTTGCGGCTCTGCAGTACAGCTTCAGCCTTCTGCGCAGACGCAGCCCTCCGCAGCTTCTGCCGACGGAACGGTTTCCAATCCGTCCGTTTTGTCCGTTGAAGCGGGTGGCGAAATACTCCCAACCGCACCGATGACACCTGATTCGGCGAGCGGTTCCTCTGTTGGGCAAACCGTTTCTGCTGATTTGCCCATACCGCAAAATCAAGCGGCAGAGCAGACCAATCGAATCGGCGAAACGTCCACAATGAGTCAGCCAAACGTTTCCACTGTCAACCAAAATCACGGGATGGTGGACGGTACTGTTTCTCAGATGGTTCATGAGGCGTCGGTACCCAACACAACGGATCTTACGACGCAGGAGCAGGAAAATCAGCTCCCGCAGACGAACTCTTCTCAGCAGATGGAAGCGCCTGTTTCGAATGATCCAATTACCGTGTCTGTCTCAGCCAAAGGGGAGCAGACCGGACTGAACACGGGGGCACAGGCGGAGCAGAGTGAGGCGGCCGACCTTTCCGGACAGCAGAAAACGGAGGAATCGGCGGCAAACGTACAGCCGGCTTCTTCTTTTCAGAATATGATGCAGACCGGCAACATTATCATTAAAGTTTCCGATGAAGTGCCCAAAACAACCAAACCGGTGGGTCACCAGGTTGCGGATCAGGTACTGAAACAGTATCAAGCCGGCACTCAGAATTTCCAGATGGATCTTTATCCGAAGGAACTGGGGAAGGTCACCGTTAAGCTGGCCGTGCAAAACGGCACTATGACGGTGGAAATTTCTGCATTAAACCCGAAAACACAGAGTATGCTTCTTTCCAATTCGGGTGAAATTCGTGCTCTGCTGGAAAGCGCGGTCCATCATACGGTGGAAGTTACTCAGCCTGCGCAGGATTCCCAGTGGTATCAGCAGGATCAGAACTCTTCCGGCCAGCAGGATCAGCAGCAGGAAAATCAGCAGCGGCAGTATCGATATCATGACGACCAAGACGGCGTGAACGACAGCCAAGAGGATTTTCTTACGATGATCCAGCAGCTTCGGATCAAAGCCAATATGAGCTAGGAAAGGAGGCTACAACTTGGGTATTACAACAACGAACAACATCAACAGTTACAATACGTCTTCTACCTCCAGCGCCAGTTCTAACACGACGAAAAACAATGCTGCAAGCATGGACACTTTCCTTCAGCTGCTTTCCAAGGAAATGCAGAACCAGGATGTTTTGAATCCGAGCAGCAACACCGAATACATTACGCAGCTGTCCCAGTTTACGTCTTTGCAAGCGCTGCAGAACCTGGTCAACTATGCAAACAATCAAAATGATCTGCAAACCTCGTTGCTTGGTTCATCCATCGTGGGAAAATCGGTGATTGTCGCATCGTATGATTCCGAAACCAATACACTTACCAAAGATCATGGGATTGTTACAAAGTGCGATTTTTCTCAGACCACACCTATGGTGACAGTCAACGGTAAGGAATATTCACTGGGCTCCGTTATGGAAGTTGACAATTCGCCTACAGCGGATAATTTCCAGTATGGAACTTCTCTGGTTGGAAAAACCGTAACCGTGACTGGCACCGATGCGAAAGGCAATTCCGTCGACACAACCGGCGTGGTATCCGGCTGCATCTACAAAAACGGTAATGTAAGCCTGGTGATTGACGGGAAAGAATATTCGCTTTCCGCGGTTACCAAAGTGGTGAACGGCACGGAGGCTTCGGACACTTCCCAGAGCAGCGGAAAGGACAGCAATTCGGAAGCATCCGGCAGTGGTTCTACCGCAAAGGTTTAACCGGCCCAGGGACCCGTAAGGAGAAGTCATGGAAGACATACAATTTCAAAAAAAGTACGCTTCAATGATCGGCCCCAATTATCCCGTTTCCCAGATTTCCAATTCCGCAAAAGCGTTGGAAACGCAGCAGAATGGAACGGATTTTTCCCAACTGTTTCTGCAAAAGGTTCAGCAAAATTCGCAGCTGACGTTTTCCAAACACGCGCTGCAGCGGCTGGACAGCCGCCAGATTCAGCTTTCTCCCCAAATGCTTGCAAAAATCAACGGCGGGGTAGAAAAGGCAAAGGCTAAGGGAATTAAAGACGCGCTTATATTAAGCGGGCCGAACGCATTCATCGTGAACATTCCAAGCGGAACAGTAATTACTACCATGAGCGGTCAGGAAATGACCGACAATGTCTTTACAAATATTGACGGAGCCGTAATTGTATAACCGGACCTTATCAGGAAGTTATCAAGACTTTGACTGACAGAGAAGTCTTTGCGGAATCCGAAAAAGAAAGTGAGAGATTAAAATGTCATTATCAAGAGCAATGACCTCCGGCGTATCCGCTATTTCAGCGCTTCAGTCCGGAATGGATGTAATTGGCAACAACATTGCCAACGTGAATACTTCCGGTTTTAAATCCTCCAGAACGACCTTCCGCGACGTTTATTACCAAACGCTTTCGGGTGCTTCTCAGGCAGGCACACAGGGCGGTTCCAACCCGTCTCAGATCGGTTATGGTTCGCAGCTGTCATCCGTTGACGTGGTGAACACCCGCGGCGGTTTTGTTTCCACGGGTCTCGGCACGGACTGCTACATCGATGGCGAAGGCTACTATGTGGTGCAGGACGGAAGCGGCAAGAAGTTTTTAACGCAGGTCGGCACGTTCAGCTTTGACGGCAGCGGCAACCTGGTAGACGGCAACAAAAACAAAGTCATTGGGTTCCCTTATGCCGGGTATACCACGGACAAGGTAACCGTCGGCGGTGCTACGATTGACTTTGGTAAGGATAACCTTTCCAAGTATGATTTGGACGGCTACACCTTAAAAGTTGTGTACAGCAAAACGGCCGACAGCAGTGTGGTTGCAGATATTGGGAAAAAGACCATTACTGTTACTTACAAACAGGAGCAGGATGCTACTACGAACGAGTATTCTTCCCTGACGAAAAACGGACTGCAGACTTTGCTGCAAGGCACTTGGACTTGGCAGGAAAACGGCGGCACACCAACTACCACGCCGAGTATCACAACAACCGATATTACCATTAAGGGCGGCGCCACAGGGGATGCCACGGCCAACGATGTTGTACCCGCCGATGCTTCCGGCACGGTAAACAACAGTGCTTCCTTCAATACCGACAGCCTGACCCCGATTGTGAATACCTATGGTACCCTGAAAAATGTTACCATCAGCGCCGACGGTATCATCACCGGCCAGGACACAAACGGAAAGATTCAGAGTATTGGCCAGATTGCGGTTGCATATGTGCCAAACCCCAACGCGCTTTCTTATGACGGAAACTCCTATTTTTCCGCGGGCGTCAACACGGGCGACCTGGTCTATTCGGTTCCGGGCGAAAACAGCACCGGTAAGTTAAAAACCGGCGGCCTGGCGGGTTCCAATGTAGATCTTGCAAATGAGTTTTCCAATATGATCGTAACACAGAGAGCGTATCAGGCCAACTCCAAAATCATCACGGTCAGTGATGAAATGCTTGAAACGCTGGTCAACATGAAGAGATAATAAGGAATGACAGCTTCCGTACCGGAACGAAAAGTCCGGTACGGTCCGGCTGGTCCTGGAGGGGACTCAAATGATCGAGTTAACCAACTTAAACGGCGTTTCTTTTGTTCTGAACAGCAATCTGATAGAAGATATTGTAAATATTCCGGAAACGAAGGTAACTCTGACAACTGGAAAATATTATCTTGTAAGTGAAGACAAAAATGAGATCATAAAGAAGGTCATTGCTTACAACCGGGAAATTTTTAAGAATGTAATCCGGTTGAAGGATTGACTTTTTGAGCTTTGAAACAGCTATTTTGTTTTAATTGTTTTTCTTCGGAATAATCTTCCACAGTTCGCGGTAAGCGAATGCTTGAAAATTTTATTCCGTATTTTATCAATGGGGTTTGTTCAGGAAGGGTATTTTAAATTTCCGTTTTGCGGATGAGATTAATGAAGTGGGAATGGTGGTTATATGGCGGAAATTTTGTCACAACAGCAAATTGATGAATTGCTTGGAAGCCTGCAAAACGGCAACATGGACTTCAAGGAAATCGAAAAGCAGTCAGGCTCGCAAAAGGTTAAAGAATATGACTTCATGTCGCCAAAAAAATTCTCCAGAGAGCAGTTGAAGCTGCTGGACAACGTTTTTGACAGCTTTGCCCGAACGTACAGCCTGCAGCTTTCCAGTATGCTTCGTACCGCCTGTCAAATGGAAATTCTTCAGGTGGAAGAAGAAGAATACCGGGAATTTAACAATGCGTTAAGCGATTCCGTTTTGGTTGCGGTAATCGGAATGCATAACGAGGAAAATCGAATTGACGACAAGCAGATTCTCATGGAAATGTCACGCCCGGTTTCGTTTTCCATTATGGACCGGCTGCTGGGCGGCAATGGTTCTGGTTATCAAATCGACCGGGATTATACGGACATTGAATTGTCTTTGCTGGAATATCTTTTTAAGCAGGTTCTCGGGCTGCTCAAAAATGCTTGGGGAAACTATATTGAGATTGAACACAGCCTTGACATGATTGAAACGAATTCCCGTTTAATGCAGTCCATTCCCCCCGATGAATCCGTTGCCATTATTGTAATTGAAATGACTTTGGATACGCTGAAAGGAAATATGAATATCTGTCTTCCAGCCTCTTCATTGGAAGAGATTTTCAGAGTATTCAATTCAAAATATGTAAAATTACCGAAGAGGGATGATCCCGAAATTGAAAGGCGGCGCAGGGAGGCTATCATGCGAACCTTGAATGACTCCCCGCTTCCTGTGTCGGCCATTCTGGGGAAGACAGAGATTACACTTCGGGATCTTCTGAATTTGCAGGTGGGTGATATTATTACTTTGAATACACCGGTAGAAAACAATCTGGTTACAGTCAACGTTGGAAAGTTCCCGTGGTTTACGGGTGTTATAGGGTCAAAAAAGAAAAAGTATGCTGTAAAGATTGAAAAAACTCTCTAATATATTGATGGAAGGTGATTTCTATGGAGCCGATGAACAATGTTCTTTCTCCCATGGATGTTGATACCATAGGAGAAATTATGAACATCAGCTTGGGGTCTTCGGCGACCACTGTTTCAACGCTGCTGAACCAGAGGGTAACGATTACAACTCCAAGGGTTCAGGTTACAAAATCGGATGAATTTCATTTTGAATCGTTGGAACCGGCGGTTGCGGTTGAAATTAACTATGTAAGCGGTCTGAATGGCAAAAACATCATGATTTTAAAAGAATCTGATGTGAAAGTGATCGTCGGATTGCTGCTGCAAACAGATTATTCCGATCAGGAATTTGTCCTGGACGAAATGAGCCTGGGTGCGATCTGTGAAGTCATGAATCAGATGATGGGGGCGTCTTCCACGGCGCTTTCGCAGCTTCTGAATCGTGCCATCAACATTTCACCGCCGAATTCTTTTCAAATTGAAAATTCCAAGCAGTTTAAAAACAAATATTTTAAAGATGACGATCCGGTTGTGGCAATTCACTTTAATTTGCTCATCGGGGATCTGGTGAACAGTGAATTTATCAGTTTGATGTCAGTTGATCTGGCAAGAGAACTGATTTCCACATTCGGTTTTGATGACAGCGCTGCTGCCGCAGCACAGCCGCAGGCACCGGCACCCGCGCCTGCACCCGCGCCCACGCCTGCACCTGCACCGGCACCCGTTCCGACACCGGCACCCGCGCCTGCACCGGCACCCGTTCCGACACCGGCACCCGCGCCTGCACCGGCTCCAATGCCGGCTCCGGTTCCCGCATCGGCTCCTGCGCCCGCTCCAATTAACCGGCCCGCGCCGTACCCGGCCCCAAGCTACGATGTCCGGAGCGCCACCTATCAGAGCTTTGATGAGCAGGATTCTTCCCTGACCAACGACCAGAATACCAATCTGGGTCTGATTATGAATGTTCCGTTGGAAATTACCGTTGAAATTGGACGTACTTCCAGAAAAATCAAGGATATTCTTGATTTTACCACAGGAACGATTTTAGAGTTGGACAAGCAGGCAGGTCAGCAGGTGGATGTCTTCGTCAATGGCAGACAAATTGCCAAGGGCGATGTTGTCGTGGTAGATGATTTTTACGGAGTAAGAATTACGGAAATCTCCAGCAACAGCGAAATCATGAAGTTACTCTGAGTTTAGCACATTTTTTAGGAGGAAACACAATGGGAAAGAAAGTTATGTTAGTTGACGACGCTGCGTTTATGCGAATGATGATTAAGGATACTCTGCAGAAAAACGGGTATACGGAAATCGTCGAGGCTGGCAATGGGGAACAGGCGTTAACCACCTATGCGGCCGAAAAGCCGGATCTGGTTCTTATGGATATCACCATGCCGGTTATGGATGGTCTGGAAGCGCTGAAAAGGCTGAAGGAAATGGACCCGAACGTTAAAGTTGTGATGTGTTCTGCAATGGGGCAGGAAACCATGGTAGTAGATGCCCTGAAGCTCGGCGCAAAGGACTTTATTGTAAAGCCGTTTAAGCCAGATCGCATTATGAAAACCGTCAATAGTATTTTGGGCTGAGCCTGATACCGAGAGAGAGGAAGGAACCTGTTTGACGAAGTTAACCGGATCGGGTTACTCATCGGATATACTGCCCCTCATTCTGTCGCTGCTTGCGGTTGTCGCGGTGCTGTATCTGTGCTATTTGTTTAGCAAGTTCATCGCCAAAAAAGCAAACCGCATGACGGACACTACCAATATTCATATATTGGAGAAAGTTGCGCTTGCGCAGGATAAGGGGCTCGCTTTGGCGGAAATCTGCGGAAGCTACTATCTGATCGGGTTTTCAAACAACGGAGTTGAAATTCTTCACGAGGTTTCCAAAGAAGACATTAAAGCCCAGCAGCCTGCTTTTAATATGGGCGGGAATTTTCTTGAAATTTTAAGTTCCACCATGAAAAACAGATTGGATGTGAAAACGCTTGACAGAAACAACGCAAGACCTGCTAAAGGCGGCGATGCCAGAACCGGCGAAAGAGAAGAAGAAAAAAAGAAGTCTTAGAAAAAAAGTTCTTCTCCTGTGTGTGCTGTCGCTTGTTTTTGTAATGTTGGTACCAATGGGCGCTTCCGCCGCATCCAACGTGAATGTGAATGTGAACGGCAAGGGCGTGGATACGCTTCAGATCATTGAGATGTTTACGATTCTGGGTCTGGTGCCATCCATCCTGATCATGACCACCTGCTTTACCCGGATTATAATTGTATTGTCTTTTTTGAGGAACGCTCTCGGTCTTCAGCAAACGCCGCCAAATCAGGTGTTGATTGCGATCGCGTTGTTTCTTTCTCTGTTTATCATGTCACCGGTGCTGAATCAGATCAACACAGACGCTTATCAGCCTTACAAGGCGCAGAAAATCACACAGGAAGAGTTTATTCAGAAGGCCTCTGCTCCGATGAAGGAATTCATGCTGAAGCAGACCAAAAAGGATGACCTGAACCTGTTTATCAATCTTTCGAAAACGAAGAATGTCAAATCGGTGAATGACTTATCCCTGACGGTGATTATTCCGGCGTTTATGACCAGTGAACTGAAGCGCGCGTTCTTAATCGGATTCCTTATTTTTATCCCGTTTATGATCATCGATATGATCGTTTCGAGCACCCTGATGTCCATGGGTATGGTCATGCTGCCGCCTTCCATGATTTCATTGCCGTTCAAGCTGCTGCTTTTTGTTTTGGTTGATGGCTGGAGTCTTCTGTTTAAGACCCTTGTCGCCGGATTTAACGTCTAGGTTTGGAGAATTATAAAACAGAAAGGTACATTGTTGAATGACAACTTCGGAAATTGTCGGGGTAATACAGGCTGCCATGATTGCAGCGATGAAACTTGCAGCCCCGGTTTTGCTTGGCAGTATGGCGGTCGGCCTGATTGTTTCCATTTTTCAGGCAGCGACGCAGATTCATGAACAGTCCCTCTCTTTTGTTCCAAAACTGATTGTCATTGCACTAATCCTTGTGATTCTTGGTCCATGGATGATGGAGACCATGAATGACTTTGTGAAATACATATTTGATATGATTGTTCGAATGAATTAAGGTCCGGCGGCGGACAAGGGACGGAAAGCCGGTTGTTCCGGTCGAAAAATATCACTATTTAAAGCGGAAAGGGCTTGGTCATAAGGCGATATGGAATTTGATTATGATTTTACTCTTCTGCTTTTGATCTTTATGAGAATGTCGGGCTGCATTTTGTTTAACCCGATATTCGGAAGGCGGAATATCCCGGTTGTCATTAAAATTGGTCTGTCGCTGATGCTTTCTGTTTTTACCTACAATCTTGTGCCGGTTCAGCATCTGGCGATTTCATCTTTTCTAGTATTCTTTGTCGAGCTTTTAAAGGAATTGATGGTCGGGTTTATCGTCGGTTATGTAATTCAGCTTTTTTTGTCCGTTATTTTAATGAGCGGAGAAACCATGGATATGCAGATCGGCATTTCCATGTCTAAAATTTATGATCCCTCCAGCAATATTTCCATGCCACTTACCGGCTCTTTGATGAACGCAATGTTCATTCTAATCTTTTTTGCATCGAATTCCCACCTGACGCTGATTCAGGTGTTTGTTAAGCTCTGCACTTTGGTGCCTTACGGTTCTTTGAATTTTCAGCCGGAGCTGATGTCCAACCTTCTTTCCTTATTCAGCTTGATCCTGATTTATTCAGTGAAAATGTCGCTTCCCGTTCTGGCCGCGGAACTTATTACAGAAATAGCCGTCGGCATTGTAATGCGTGCTGTCCCTCAGATTGATGTTTTCACCATTAACATTCAAATGAAGGTTATCATCGGATTTTTGATGATTTTCCTTCTGGTGCCTGCTTTTTCCGCTTTTCTGGAGCGGATGATTTCCCTGATGTTCGATAATCTCAATCATGTGTTTATACAGCTTACCTAACGCGGTGTTTATACGTTGCAGCAAAAGAATTTTGCTTTGCCGTATAATCCTCCCCGTAGATTGATATAGAACCATCTCGCCAAAATAGCTTGCCGTGGGGGGGATGATATGGCCGACAGCAGCAAAACCGAAAAGGCCACGCCGAAAAAAAAGGAAGACGCACGAAAAAAAGGTAACATTTTTCAAAGTGCAGACGTGGTCAGCGCGTTATCCATTTTAACCCTTTTTTTCACGTTGAAGCTGGTTTTCCCGTTTATTTATCAGTACATGTCCGGATTTTTGCGGAAGTATTTCGTTTATACCAAAACGGTTGATGTTCTATCCACCGATTTTGTTATGGATTTGTTCCGGGATTGTACCATTGCCTTTCTGTTGATGGCAGGACCTGTCATGTTGGCTTCCATTGTGGCAGGGGTGGTTGGTACAGGTGTTCAGACCCGGTTCAAGATTTCCAAGGAAAACCTGAAATTCAAATTTTCCAGGCTTAGCCCGATTCAGGGGATAAAACGCCTGATCTCTCTGCGGTCCGTTATCGAAGTCGTAAAATCCCTTATTAAAATCATCGTAATGGCCGCCATGCTTTATACCTCCGGAAAAGAAATTCTGAATGATGTTGCCAAGCTAATGTACGAAGATGTTGCACAGGCGGTTTACTACATTCTGAATTCAATCATGAACATCGTCATTAAACTTTCGGTCGTGTTTGTCGCAATTGCCGCGCTGGACTATTTGTATCAGTGGTGGGAATACGAGCGCAGCCTTCGCATGACCAAGCAGGAAGTAAAGGACGAATATAAGCAGATGGAAGGCGACCCCCAGATTAAGGGGCAAATTCGTGAACGGCAAAGACGAATGGCAAATCAGCGCATGATGCAGCAGGTTCCGACAGCAGACGTTATTGTAAGAAACCCTACGCACTTTGCGATTGCGCTGAGATATGACATTGAAAAAGACAGTGCCCCCGTAGTCGTGGCAAAAGGACAGGACTATGTGGCGCTGAAGATTATAGAAATAGCGGAGCAAAACCATATTCCAATGACGGAAAACAGACCGCTCGCCCGTGCGCTATACCGCGAGGTTGAGGTAAATGCGGTAATTCCACCTCAATACTACGTAGTACTGGCTGAAATAATGGCTTGGGTATATTCCATGAAAAGGAGTCAGGGTGATTTTGAAACTTCTAAATAATGTTGTTGCCATCTTTGTGATTGTGATCATTGCGTTTATTATCATTCCGCTTCCTTCTTTCGTACTGGATATGATGCTGATTATCAATATTTCTTTCTCTATTATGATTCTGCTCATGACCATGTACGTAAAGGATGCACTGCAGTTTTCTATTTTCCCGTCTCTGCTTTTGATTACTACCTTGTTCCGCCTTGCCCTTAATATTTCTTCAACCCGTTTGATTCTTACCAATTCTGGGCAGGCTGGTCAGGTTATTCATACGTTCGGCAGCTTTGTTTTGGCAGGTAATCTAGTTGTTGGCTTTATTGTGTTCCTAATCATCGTTATCGTAAACTTTATGGTTATTACGAAAGGTTCGGAACGCGTTTCCGAGGTATCGGCCAGATTCAAGTTGGACGCTATGCCTGGTAAACAAATGGCAATTGATGCTGATTTGAACTCCGGACTGATTACGGAAGAAATGGCACGCACCCGCCGCCAAGACATTCAGCGCGAAGCGGAATTTTACGGCGCTATGGACGGTGCTACCAAGTTTGTTAAGGGAGATGCGATTGCATCCATTCTGATTACGTTTATCAATCTGATTGGCGGTTCCATTATCGGCATGGTGCAGGGCGGCGGCTCCATTAACGATGTGCTTTCCACTTACACCACGGCTTCCGTCGGTGACGGTCTGGTTTCCCAGCTTCCGGCACTTTTGATCTCCACCGCGACTGGTATGATCGTTACACGCGCTGCTTCCGACGCAACCCTGAGCCTGGATGTAACCCGCCAGTTCTTTGGACAACCAATTGTTATGATTATTTCAGGCGGCGCAATATGCGCCATGTGCCTGATTCCGGGAATGCCGGTGGTACAGCTGCTGATTGTGGCCGGCGCGCTGATTGTGAGCGGCCTGACTATCCGGAAACGCAAAGCGCTGCAGGAGGAAGTGGCAGCGGAAGGGGCTCAATCGGCATTGGCGGAGCAGCAGCCGGAACAGGATGAAGCCTCTTTCTACAACAATATTGATAATGTTTACAATCTGCTGCAAATCGATTTAATCGAAATG
Organism: Clostridiales bacterium; assembly: GCA_012839345.1. Lineage (GTDB taxonomy): Bacteria > Bacillota > Clostridia > Oscillospirales > Acutalibacteraceae > Caproiciproducens. The sequence continues at coordinate 40,016 of DUNN01000022.1, forward strand.
GAATTCGGCTACAGCCTGATTCCTTTGGTTGATGAAAGCAACGGCAGCAGCTTTATTGAACGACTGGTTACTTTCCGGAAGCAGTTTGCAATGGATATGGGTACGGTGATTCCAGCGGTTCGTCTGCGCGACAACGGTTCGCTGAACCCAAACCAGTATGTGATCAAAATCAAGGGCGAAGAAGTCAGCCGCGGAGAAGTTTTGGTCAATTATTACCTGGCGCTTGATCCGGGAAATCTGACCGGCAATATCGACGGGATTGAAACCATTGAACCGGCTTACGGAATTCCGAGCAAATGGATTACGCCGGATAAAAAGGAAATGGCTGAAATTTACGGCTATACCGTTATTGATCCGCTTTCTGTTATGGTTACGCACCTTTCGGAAACCATCCGTCACCATGCGCATGAACTGCTCACCCGCCAGGATGTTAACCAACTGCTGGAGTCGGTCAAGAAGGCCGATCCTTCCCTGGTCGACGAAGTGGTTCCAAGCATTATTTCCTACAGCAATCTTCAGAAGGTTCTCTGCAACCTTTTGAAAGAAGGAATTCCGATTCGCGATATGGAAACCATTTTGAGCACCATTTCCGATTATGCGCCGACCGTGCATGACAGCGAAGTGCTTACGGAATATGTACGGCAGTCGCTGAAACGTACGATTACGCGTAAGTGGTCCGACGGCGGACAGATTCGCGTCATTACGCTGGACAGCGAAGTCGAGCGGATGATTCTAAATGCAATCACGAAAAACGAGCAGGGTACTTACCTGTCGTTGGATCCTCAATCCACCCAGAAGATTATTACAAAGCTGATGGACTGCATCACCAAGGTAAAGGACGTAATTAATGTACCGATTATCCTGACTTCACCATTGGTGCGAATTTATTTCAGCAAGATGTTGGAACAGTTTTATCCGAACGCCGTCGTTTTGTCCTTCAATGAATTGAATTCAAATGTACAGATTCAGGCGGTTGCCAATGTTACCTTGGAATAGCGCCTGCCGCAATACAAAGGAACATGCTTTTCGGAAGGGGGGAATGGCTGAATGAAGAATTCAGAACCGTGTCAGACATTGGTTGAGGATCTTTGGGCGGAATACCGGCAGACCAGGAACACGGAGATCAGAAATCAGATTGTGATTCAGTACAGCTACATGGTAAAATGCATCGCTCTGAAAACCATTGGCCGCTATCAGTATTTTAACTATATGGACGATCTGGTAAATGAAGGATTGATTGCTCTTCTGGATGCCGTAGAAAAATTCGACCCAGATAAGAAAGTGAAATTTGAAACCTATGCCTCGATTAAAATCCGAGGAGCTATGATTGACTATATCCGTAAGCAGGACTGCTTCCCGCGCCGCCTGAAGCGAATTGCCAAAAATCTGAATGAAGCGGAAAACGATCTGAGCCATAAGTTTGGAAGAAACCCTACGGATCAGGAGCTTGCCGATTATCTTGGTGTTTCGCTGGAGGATTATCAAAAGATGCAGGCGGAGACCTGCTCTTTGAACATGCTTTCCTTTGAGGAACTGATTTATGAAAAAGGCGCCGAGAATATTGAATTTGGAATGACCAGCGACCCAATCCGCGGCCCGGAACAGGTCATTGCGGAAAAAGAGTTGGAAGATGTTCTGGCGGATTACATCGACCACCTGAATGAAAAGGAAAAACTTGTGATTTCCCTGTATTATAAGGAACAGCTAAAGATTAAAGAAATATCCAGCGTAATGGAAATCAGTGACTCCCGGGTTTCTCAAATCCATTCCAATGCGCTGCGCAAGCTGAAAAAAAGCCTGACGGAATATTATAATCAATGATGGAGGCTAACCATGGAAAGAGGATTTTATATGCTGGGCTCGGGGCTGATTACCCAGAGCAGAAAATTAACCGCAATCAGTAATAACATTGCTAACGCGGAAACCAATGGATATAAAAAGCAGAAGGTTTCTACCACAACGTTTGGTGAGATGGTCATCAGCCGGCTGGATTCTCAGTCCTCCACGCCGATTGGTTCGCTTAGCCTTGCAACCATTGCGGATAAAACAAACGTTATTCACTCCGAAGGCACGTTAAAGTCTACCGACCGTGCTTTGGATTTTGCAATCGTGGGCGAAGGCTTTTTCGCGGTACGGGGAAACAACGGGGTCCGCTATACCCGCAACGGCAGCTTTAATGTCGATGAGGAAGGGTACCTAATCTTGAACAACGAGGGAAGAGTGCTGGGCGCGGACGGAAACCCGATTCGTGTCGGAACCGATCAGATACAGGCCGATGAAGCAGGAAACCTTATGGTGAATGGAACGACGGTCGGAACGCTCGGCGTTTATAACTTCGCCGACTACAACAACCTGAAGCTGGCAGATAACGGTATGTACACGGCGACGGGGGGAGCTGTGCTTCTTCAGAACCCGAACATTAGCTGGAAGAAGCTGGAGGGTTCCAATGTGGATCCTGCGGAGGAAATGACGAATGCGCTGGCGGCTCAACGGGAACTGCAGAGCTGTTCCCAGGCCGTTAAGATGTATGATCAGGTCATGAGCCGTGCATCAACGGAAATTGCGAAGATTAATTAAGTGAAAAATAGATAGGGAGGGATTATCAATGATTACTTCATTTTATACGGCGGCTACTGGCACAATTCAACTGCAAAAGGGAATTGATGTTGCAGCCAACAACATCGCCAACGTGGAAACAACCGGCTATAAAGCGACGGAACCTACTTTTTCCGATCTGCTTTATACCAACATTCATGCCGCACCGAATACGCAGACGGATTTAAAGAACGGCCATGGCACTAAATTGGCCAAAACCGATACGGTTTTCACACAAGGCGGACTAAAACAGACCGGTCAAATGATGGATTATGCGCTGACTCAGCCCAATGAGTTTTTTGCTGTGCAGACAGGCGGAACCATAAAATATACCCGCAACGGCAATTTCCATATTTCCGAAGAAAGCGGTCTGAAATATGTGGTTGATTCCACAGGTGGCTATGTTTTGGGTGCAAACGGCCAGAGAATCACGGTAAACAGTGAAACAGATGATGTTCCGGCTGCTGTTTATTCTTTCCCGGACTGCGACGGGCTTTCCCGTGAGGGCAATTCATATTTTACTGCGACCGATCGTTCCGGTGCCGCCACGCGGGTGGAAAATCCCGCTGTGAAAAAGGGCTGGCTGGAAGAAAGCTCTGCGAATCTTTCGACTGAGCTTACGTCGGTTATGGAATTGCAAAGAGCTTTTCAGATGAATTCAAAGATCGTTCAGATGTCGGATGAAATCATGCAGACTGTGAATAATCTGCGGTAAGAATGAAGGACTTTAAGTATAATCTTTATATGGGATAAGGAAAGTGGTTCGTATGAATAACGCATCTGATTCACTGACCAGTGGTCGACCCATTACGGCTGGATCGTCCGAAGAAGAACCGAAACCTCAGTTTACTCTTCAGATTTCAGCAGATAATATGACGGCTTACCTGCGAGTAAAACCGGCGACTTTAGACCAAAAAATAACTTATGAGCAGATTTTGGAATTCTTAAAAGAAAACAATATACAGTATGGGATCTGTGAAGATGCGATTAAAACGTTCTGTGAGGAACGAAGATTCTTCTCTGAACTGATTTGTGCGAAGGGAATCCTTCCCATTGACGGCAAAGACGGAATCTTGAATTATCACTTCAATACGGACAAAACGCTCAGACCGAAAGAGCGGGAAGACGGTACGGTGGATTTTAAGGACTTGGGCTTGGTTCAGAATGTGTCCAAGGGGGATGTGCTTTGCAGTATTACCCCTCCTACCACCGGAACCGACGGAATCGACGTTTATAATCGCCCGGTTCCGTTCAAACCCGGAAGGATGCCGGTGCTTCCGGTTGGTACGAACACTGTTATTTCGGAGGACGGCCTTTCTTTACTGGCCGCCGCCGATGGCTGTGTGGAAAATTTGAAATCCAAAGTAAATGTCAATGAGGTTTATATTGTGCGGGGCAATGTTGACGGCGCCTCGGGCAATATTGAAACGAACGGCTCAGTGATTGTTCAGGGCGATGTAATGGAGGGGTTTTCCATCAAGTCCGGGCATGATATTACCGTGCGCGGCATGGCGGAAGGAGCGCTGCTGGAAGCGCGCGGTTCGATTTCCATCTCCAACGGTATGCATGGAATGGCAAAGGGAACCATTCGCGCAGGCGGAAATATTTCCGGTAAATATTTTGAAAACGCGAACCTATTTTCAGAAAACGATGTTTATGCGGATGTCCTGATGAACTGCCATGTGGTTGCAGGCGGCTCCATCATTTTAAAAGGCCCGAAAGCTTCTCTGATTGGTGGAAATTATCAGGTTGGGCGTAGGGTTTATCTGAAGAACATCGGAACATCCGGCAATGCCATTACAAAGGTTTCTATTCAGTCCAGCAATTTAAATAATATTTTTGCTTCTTATGGGGAAGCCAGTAGTCTGGATGTCCTGAATCAAAAGCTGGCAAATGCCCAGCAGGAACTGGAAGCGTTTACAAAAGGTTACGAAGTTCTGTTGGAGCAGCTTGCCCAGAGTGGGCAAACTGGGTCGGAGAGCGGAAAGATGCTGATTAAGGCATCTATCGTGAAGAAAAGCAAGCTGACGCAGGCGATCGAAGAGATTACGCACCAGATTGAGCAGTACCGAAAAAATGCAACCAGCCTGATTGATTACAACGTAATTGGCACGGGGGTTATTTACCCCGGTACCAAGATCACAATCGGCCCTTACTCCATGAATATCAACAATGAATTCAGCAATTCGAAGTTTTACCCGGATCAAAATGGCATTGTGTTTGGCCCTGTTCTTCCGTCGGATGTTCCATGAGCAAGTAAATTAAAAGATATGAACCTCCTTCAAATCAACCGCAGGAAGGAGGTTCTGTAAGAAAAAAGCCGATATGCGGCGGCAGGGAGGGATTGAAATGTCCATTGTAAATTTGGAACAGCTGAATGAAATGCATATCGACGTGCTGAAAGAAATCGGTAATATCGGGGCTGGCAACGCGGCGACATCCCTTTCCCAGATGCTGAATACCGAGGTGGATATGACGGTGCCAACGGTTCGCATTCTGGATATCAACGATGCTGCGAATGCTCTTGGCGGCCCGGAAAACCCGGTGATTGGCATTTTGGCTAAGCTGTACGGCGATATTGAAGGCATCATGATGTTCATCATTGAACAAGATTTTGCCAAAACGGTTTTATCCAGTCTGCTTGGGGTGAATGATGTAAACTGCGACCGTCTGTCTGATATGGAGCTGTCTGCGATTTCAGAAATCGGGAATATCATGATTTCGGCCTATACCGGCTCCATCAGCACGCTTTCCCAGTTGGCAATCAAAACGTCCGTGCCGGCCATCTCAGTAGATATGGTGGGCGCGCTGTTAAGTGTTCCTGCTATCGAAATGAGCTCGGTATCGGATAAGATCATCTTTATCCAGGATGATTTCTTAAGCAATCGTAATGACGTATCCGCCAATATGCTGCTAGTACCGTCTATGGATTCGCTCACCAGATTAATGCAGAAATTGGGGATTGAGTTATGAGCAATATGGTTACCATCGGAATTTCGGATATGAAGGTTGTGAAGGAAGGCGATTCGCTTGTAACTTACGCGCTGGGCTCCTGTGTCGGAATCTGCCTTTACGACCCTGTTACAAAAATCGGGGGGCTGGGGCATATTATGCTCCCGAATTATCCGCAGAATAACCCAAAAGAGAATCCACACCGTTTTGCAGATACCTGTATTCCTGCTATGCTGGATGAAATGGCGAAAATGGGTGCCTTGCGCCAGCGAATTGTCGCCAAAATTGCAGGTGGAGCAAAGATGTTCGAAGTATCCGGGGATTCCGCATTCGGGAATATTGGAGCACGAAACGTTGAGGCTGTAAAAAATTCATTAATGAGTTTCCATATTCCCATCAAAGCGGAAGACACCGGCTTGAATTACGGACGCACCGTGTTTTTTTATACGGAAAACGGATCAATGGTCGTGAAGTCTTTTGCAAATGGGGTGAAAACGTATTAAAATGAATAGAAATTCTAAAAAGCTTTCTATCAAATCCAACGGGTTTTGACAGAAAGCTTTTTTCATACCCTCATGTTTTTATGTGTCTTAGCGGTAAAACAGATCGTGTTCTTTTCCTGACTTTTTTAGATCAATCAGAATCCTTTTGGTTTCTTCGTACTTTTGCTTGATTGCTTCATTTGCTGCGCGATCCAGAACGGCTGCCCGGTCAAACAGCGAAGAGCACTGCTGTACCAGGTCCATGGCTCTCTGTTCTTCTTCGCTGCAATCCACAGCGCTCCCGTTTAGAATTTGCTGAATCCGTTCCTTCTGGTCATCGTCAAGCTGCTGCGCCAATACACGGATAAAATGATCGCACTTTTTCGTGCGCTCCATCAGGTCGCCCCGTGTGTCTAGCAGGTTTTCCAGGTTTACTTCAGGCTGCTTGCACTGTACTTCGATTTGTTTCGTAATATTGAGAATCTGTGTCATCAGGATTACTTTTTGCTCCAGACAGGTCATGATTTCCTTGCTAAACATAATTTCCTCCAGTTTGAAAGGAACCCATCGGCGGGTGGTTGCCGATGGGTCTGACAAAAGTTTGTTTTATTTTTGAATGTGGGTCAGTCTTTCTGCTTCCGCCCAGGTATCGCGCATATCCTGCACCAGAGGAGCCAAATCGTCCAATAGGGAAGGATCACGCTTGACCTCCGCACGGATAATCTGCTGATTTGCAAAATAATACAAATCATATAGATTGCCTGAAATGCTGTTACTCATGTCAAGGATGGAGGAAAGATAGCGAAAAATCTCCTTGCACTTTTCGGTGCATTTTTGCGAAGTGGGGTAATTCCCATCTTTCATCATCATGGAACCGTAATGAAGATTTTTTAGAATCTCATCAAACAGCAAAACCAGTTGTTCGCCCTTGGTCATGGTATTGATGACCTGTTCCTTGTACTGCATAATTGGGTTGTTCTGCATTGGGTACACTCCCATTTTTCTTTAAAAATTAAACCCGCTGATTTTTACGAATCGGAGCTGCTCATAAAGTAACTAAGCTGTGTATTCATCTGACTCATATATTGTTCCAGTTTGGTGAACTGATTGTAATAGTATTCTTGTTTATCCGCCAGCTGGGTTTTTAATTCTTTAATTTTCTTAGTGAAATTTGAAATCTGTTTTGCAATAGTGCTGTTATCCACGGTATCGGTAGAAAGGCCGGCTTTTTGTACCAGGATTCCAGGATTGGCTGAACTGGTGTTAATATAGTCCTTAATCACTTTCTGCAGCCGGATTGCAATGCCGTCCGAGTTGGTAACATTGTCATCGTCCCCATCAGAAGTGGTGAACAGTGCTTCCACCTTATCGGGATTTTCCGTTAGCGCTTTTTTGAGTTTGGTTTCGTCGATTTTCAACTGGCCGTTTGACTTGGAATAGTCGCTTGACTCCGTAGTGATTCCAATTTCATAAAGGGCGCTCTTAATACTTTCTACCTGATCGGTCATGGCGGAGCGCAGACTGTTGGTTAGATTAAACAGAAGGTCATCGTTTTGCAGAATACCTTTTTTTGCTTTGGCAGTCCACGCATCAATTTGTGCCTCTGTCATTTCCTTTTTCTGGTCATCGGTCAAAGGCGCATAAGTTTCCCCATCAGTTTTTTTGCTTTCGGTTACTTTTCCGTAAGCAAGAGTAATTATTTTATTGTAGTCCGTTACAAAATCGCTGATTTTTTTGTAAAGCGCGTCTGTTTCATTGTTAACGGTAAACTTGATTGTGCTGACACTATTATCGTTGGATTGCGTTGTGTTTGTTGCCAATAACTCAAAGTTTACGTTGTCCAAGGTAAATTTATTGTCGCTGCGGATAATCGTTTGGAAAGTATTTCCGCCATCGAAACTGACGTTCAGCTTTGCATCCTTTCCATCTTTTACTGTATAATCGGTGTCTTTGGTGCCAAAAAGGACTTGAGCCAAATTACCGTTTTCGTCGGAAATATCGACTTTTCCGGAAGAACCACCGCTTTTTGCAGCGACTGAAAAAGTGTCCAACGTACTGGAGTAAGAAATGGTTACGTTTGCGTCCGCGTCGTTATTGATGGTATTGATAATGGAATTGATGGAGTCAGTGGATTTAAACGTAAATTCTTTTTCATTTATTTTAATTTTATAGGTTCCGTCAATGGCAGGAGTAAGCGGTGTTGTAAGGTATTGATTACCCGCTTTTGCCAAATCGCCCAGTGTCATTTTGGTATTAATCCGGTTGGAGGAACCTGCATAAACCTTTAAAGCGCCGGTGGCACCTAGTACACCGACTTTACTGGAAGAGGAGATGGTTAAGACAGAAGTGGTGGAATTTGGTGTGGTAAAGGATAATTGTCCATCCTTTGCTTCTACTTTCACCTTGTCGCTGCCATATGCGGAGTTCAATTTTGTTTGAAGATAACTTGCTAAACTTTCTGGAGTCTTATAATTATCTTTCGCCGATTCGTCGAAAGAAATTACTTTCGTCAGACCGTCCAGATTGAACGTGAGTGTGGAACCAGCCAATGTTTCACTTAGGCTTGCTTTCGTGTATAAGCTGTCCAGTTTTACCGTACCGGTAAATGAAGTCTGCGAAGTACTATCGGAGGCGGTTAATCCTAACCCTGTTAAAAGGTTTTTACTGCCGTCCATAATCTTAATTGCAGTGGAATCTGTGGTAGATAGTTTGATGCCCGTACTGCTATTTGTTGTCTCTATTTTCAGTTTACCGTTTAGATCGCTGTTGCTGTCAATTTGCTTTTGAAGGTCATCGACAATTGTTTGCACGTTAACCAACGGATTACCGTCGGTGCCGTAGTCGCCAAGTTGCAAATCACTGCTGACGGTCAGCTTATAATCTTTACCGCCATAATTAATAGTGATATAGCTTCCATTTACCTGGCTGTCCGCATAGTTTTCGTAAATCGCGCCCGTCTTGATTGCCTGGCTGGAAACCTTGTGTGTGGAAGAAAAGCTGGCCTGGCTTGCCAACTGGTAAATTTCCTTCACTTGCATATTTTTTGCAGCGGAAGCAGAGCCGCTGACATTTAAATAGGAGGACGTGTTGCCAATGGAAGTAGAATTGAAAAAGTCGCTGCTTAAAATACTGCTGCTGCTTGTGGAAGAGGACAAATATTTGGAATTGAAATCCGACAGGGCGCTGATGACTTCACGGTAAGAAGCCTGCTGCCACTGGGCAATTTGTTTGCTCTGATTCTGCCTATCGATTTTTGACTGTATATTCGCAGTAAGTTGTTTCACCAAGGTATCGGTATCTAAGCCGGAGATCAGGCCGCTTAACCTTTTATTCGAAGTAAGTGTCGTACCGCTGGTGCTTGAACTGCTGCTGGCACTGCTTGAGCTGGAAATCATCATAAATAATAACCTCCTGACGGAATATCCAACTTAATTCTATTATTTATATCGTATCTTCCAAATAAAAAATTAGTGTAAAAAAGAAGAGTATTTCGGAAAAACTGTAAAAAAATTATTGATTTTGTCGATATTTGTCACTATAATATTAATTATTGGAATAACAATCTTAATTTGAATTGAACAAAGAATTTAGAAAGAGAGAAAGGATAGCGAATGACTTTTGTTCCGATTGACCAGCTTGCAGAAGGAATGATGTTGGACCGGGATGTCTATCTGTATGACTGCAGTACATGCAAAATCGCCATGCTGCGTTCCGGTCAGGTTCTGACACAAGCTTATATTAACAAGTTAGGCGAACTTCAGGTTTTAGGTGCTTATATCCATTCCGATGAGAAAAGCGAACTTATCACTCCGGTTCCATCCCCAATTAAACCGGAATTGGAACAGGAAGCTATTACCAATATTCAGCGTGTCTTTGAAATGTTTGACAAAGGCGCTCAGCATATTAATATTCACTGCATCAACCAGACAATGGCGATTTCAAAGAAGCTGGTGAATGCCTTAAAAATGAATCAAGACATGAAGCTGAGTATTGATAATCTGAAAATGTACGATGATTATACTTATAACCATTCGTTCGGTGTCTCCGTTCTCTCCATTGCAATCGGTCTGTCTATGAATTTAAAAATGACGGAGCTTTATGACCTTGGTTTCTGTGCACTTTTGCACGATATTGGGAAAATGGCAGTTCCCATTGAGATTATCTCTAAGCCGGCGCGTTTGACGGACGAGGAATTCGAAATTGTCAAACAGCACCCGGAAAAGGGTGCCGAATTTTTTATGCAGCATAGTCTGGCGAACAACAGAATCTGTGCCGGGGTCTTGACCCATCATGAAAAGTTTAACGGCACTGGTTACCCGAGCGGCCTTTCCGGAGATCAGATTCCCCTGTTCGGGCGGATTATTTCCGTTGCCGATGTATACGACGCGCTTACTTCGGTAAGACCCTACCGCAATCCATCCACACCTGCAGAAGCAATTGAATATATTATGGGCGCCAGCGGAAGTGCGTTTGATGTATCGGTGGTAGAAGCATTTTTGAAGAAAGTATCTCCGTATCCGATTGGTTCCTGCGTAAAGCTGAGCAACGGGGAAATTGCCATTGTGGTGGAACAGAATGATTTCCATCCGCTGCGGCCGGTTGTACGGCCATTTAGTGATCCGGAGAAAACGATGGATCTCTATCGTGAACGGGAGTATCAGAATATTGTCATTGATGATGTATGCAATGTAACTGCAGGAGAACTGCTGGCAAACTAGGCCTTATTGCAAGACTAAATTCAAATTATTTTGACGAATCTCAATTTGCGCGGAAAAGAGGAGGCGCGAATTGAGATTTTTCATTTTACGGGCAAACGGCTTTATCATGATTTAAACAAGATATGGCCGGTTTTTTATTTGCCGGAGTAGGGAAGAGAACAGAGATTGTTCCTGGGATTTGGAATGAGCACTTTCTTACGCGAAAACAATTACCGATACAAAAATGCTCTCCGGCGTTAACGCCGGAGAGCATTTTACCTGTGCGGTATTTGACTAATGATAAATTGTTAAGCAGTTTTCAGTGAGAACGCGCTGACAAGCTGCTGCAGGTTTTTCGCATGAACAGCCATTTCCTGGCTGGAAGCCGCACTCTGTTCGGCAGTTGCCGAATTGGTTTGTACAACCGCGGAAATCTGTTCCACCCCAAGCGTTACCTGGCTGATGGAGCTTGCCTGTGCATTGGAAGCGGAAGCAATGCGGTTAATCAGCTCCGTAGACTTTGCATTTGCCTCAATGACCTCATTCAGGGTCTTAGCAGTAATGTCGGCAATTTCCTTGCCCTTTTCTACGGCTTCAATGGAATTGACGATCAGGCCGGTAGTGTTTTGAGCTGCCTGTGCGCTCTTGCTGGCAAGATTACGAACTTCATCCGCAACCACGGCAAAGCCCTTACCTGCTGCACCTGCTCTTGCTGCTTCCACAGCTGCGTTCAGAGCGAGGATATTGGTCTGACGGGCGATATCATCAATGGATTTAATAATTTCATTGATTTTATTGGAAGACTCTGTAATGTCTGCCATAGCCTGCAGCATTTGCTGCATTTCCTGAGCGACACTCTGCATTTTTTCCTGTGCGTTGTTAGATGCCTTGTTTGCCTCGGAAGCATCAGCTGCATTCTGCTTTACCTGTTCCGAAATTTCGGTAATGGTAGCGGAAAGCTCCTGAATTGCGCTGGCCTGCTCGGTAGCGCCCTGTGCAAGAGCCTGAGACGCATTGGAAACCTGAGCAGAACCGTTTGCGACCTCACTGGAAGTAAGATTAATGGAGTTGATGCTGTGGTTCAGCATTGCAATGATTTGTTCCAGAGACTTTTTCACTTTTATGTAGCTGCCTTTAAAATCATTGCTCAGTTCAACGTTAAGATTTCCGGTTGCGATCGCGTCCAAGCACGACGTAATTTGAGCAATGCATTTTTTCTGTGAAACAACCATTGCATTCATTGCATCCGTCAATTCTTCCAATTCGGAAGAGGTGTTTTCAATCGCAACATTGTTCAAGTCGCCTTCGGCAATTCTTTTTGCCGCCAGGGTAACAGAATCAAGCGTTTTGCGTACTTTCTTTCTGCTAAAGATCGGGAGTAGAACTGTAGCGATGATGAGGAACGCTACAAAAATGACAATGGGGATGATGATCGAGTTCATCGTCTGGTAAAGGAAAAGTCCTGCACCGCCAGCCACAAAGGCGATAATGGAAATAATTGCATTCATGATAACAATTGACTTACTTGATTTCATGATTTCTTGCCTTCCTCTTTTGCTAAGTTTTCAACCGCGCTGCTGACAATTTCAATTTCTTCAGCGTTCAGTATTTTATCGGTATCCAGTAGTAAGATCACCTTGTTTTTCAGCTTGCCGATTCCGGAAAGATATGCGTTTGTACGTTCCTTGGAAACCCTCGGAGGAGGAGTAATGTTGTTGTCCTCTATCGTCGTAACTTCATCTACCGAATCCACAATAAAACCAATCAGGTTGTCGTCAATCTGCGTCACAATGATGCAGGTGCGTTCGTTGTAACTGGTTTCTTCCTTGCTGAAACGAAGGCGGACGTCAATCACAGGGATAATATTACCGCGCAGGTTAATGACTCCTTTGGCATAAGCCGGGGAATCGGGTATCGGCGTGATTTCCTGAATTCCAATGATCTGAACAACATCCGCGATCGGGATTCCGAAAAGCTGATTGTCCGTCCAGAATGTCAGAAACTTCCCTTTCATTTCATTGGTGTCGGTTTCTTCTTCTTCTAGATCGCTGGTTTGGCTGATTGTATCCATTCTGACCACCTCAATTTATTTAATGTACAGTTGTAATGATTCGTTTAATGATCTAGATGATTACGGGATTTTTGAATGAGTTCCCTCTGCTTTTCAAAGATAAATTGGCAGAGCAAATCAATTTGCCTTTTGGTTGGTTCCAGAAACGTGCAGCCGTAACCGTTGTTCAAGTCATCCATTTTCTTCATACGCTGTACCTGGCAGGTAAAAGAAAGTTTTGCATCGGTCAGCGGAAACGTCGCGACAAAGCGGCGGCCGATTTCCAGCTGCTTTCTTGTTTCAATAAAGCACCCGCTCAAGCTCAGATTCGTTACCTTTATGGGAAACAGCTCGATTGTCTCATTGGTATTTGGCTTCAGAAGATAAGCCTGAGTCTCCATACCGATCTTCAAACGGAAAAAATCTCTTCGCTCAAAGTCGGAAAGATTTTGAACGTCGATCAGCCGCATCATTTGAGATGTTGACAAATAAACTCTTCCTACCATGGATTTCGATTCCAGCGATTTACTCAAAACGTGAATGTTTACAAACGTATCACAATGCACGATGGGAAGGATGTCATCCTCCTGATTTTTCAGCTGAATGGATTCATCCTCGATTTTCTCTAACAGCCCGGAACAGATACTTTCCCCTTGCGGAGAACTGATTTCGCAGACGGAATTGCAATACTCCTTCGACAGCGGCAGCATAAAAATTCCCCCAATAACTTGATTTGATTTATTGGAAATTTGTGTTATGCTCCTACTGCCTGATCCGGTGAGGGAACAGTGGGGCTCACCTCATTGCTGTCTTCGGTCAGCAGCTTTGTTAAGTTCAGTATCAGTGCGACCTCATGTTCCAGTGTAGCGATTCCGCTGACATAGTTGTTGGTAATGTCTTTGCCCAGTCTAGGAGATTCACTAATCTGATTATTGGAAACATCGACCACATCGTTTACCATATCTACAATAAAGCCGATACTGAATTCACCCGTTTCCACCACAATAATGCTGGTGCGATCATTGTATTCAATTTCTGGCTTGCCAAGTTTCAACCGCAAATCGATTAGGGGCACGATTTTACCGCGCAGATTGATGACGCCTTTTACAAAAGGCGGCAAGTGCGGCATAAACGTAATTGGCTGCATCCGTATAATTTCCACAACCTGACTGCTCTGAAGGGCAAACAGCTGTCCATCAATAAAGAAAGTAAGGTATTTTTCGGTGGGTACGTTTTCTGCAGAAGATTGGGATGCTTTCTCTAATACCTCTTCAATTCTGTTTTCCATATCTTTCTTTCACCACTTCTGCCGCTGCCGTAGCGGCGGATTTTTTAACTGTTTTATCGGCAACAGATGACAGTAATTTTATCTCAATATCATATATCGACAATTTAAAAAAATAATTAACAAATTTTTACGAAATTTAATCATGAAAATTTCCGGAATTTAGCCTGCTTTCAAGGGTTACTCCGTTTGGGGCTGTTCCTGTTGGGGCGGCTCCTGCAAAAGCGGCTGAAATTCATCTTCTAGGTTTTCGGAGTTTTCGGAAATTTCCAGATCTTTTTGATTGTAGTTTAGAAAATAAACATAGATATCCACGACCGCCTGATAAAGCTCCGGCGGAATTTCACTCCCGCACTCCAACTGGGTTAAAAGGGAAGCGAGCGCGTCGTCCTGATAAACCGGGATTTCGTTTTCCTGTGCCAAATCAATGATTTTCTGCGCAACATAGCCCAATCCGGAGGCGACCACAATCGGTGCGCTAGAGGAATCACCGTTGTATTTTAGAGCGGCGGCGCGCTGGGTGTTGTTCTCATATTGTGACATCGATCGCATATTTCCTTTCGTTGATTTTTTTCATAATAAGCTGAGAAATGGTTGGTGTGTTGTCCGGGCGAATATACACACGGTCGGCCACAAGGCCGTTGCGTGTGAAGATTTCCGTAATGCCGTCGCTGATTTTTTGAGTATCCGAAGCCAGCTCCGGCGGGCAGCTGATGGCCACGTTCGCGTGGTTTGCCAGCAGTTCGATGGAAGCCTCAAAATAACCAAGCTCCCGAATGTCAAACGTCAAATAGATTTTTGTAGGACTTGATTCTGCCGCAGCGGAACGCGTTCCGTCTTTTGAGGGTTCCTTTTTCTCAATCCAGACCTCGCTGAACATGAACTGGCCGTTGTAGTTGACCGGCAGGAACAAATGGTGGAACGGCATGTACACGCTTTTGTCCATCAGCATGGAAAGAATGGTTTCTTTGTACAGCGCCTGGCTTAAGCTGGAGGTATTCTGTTTGGAGCCTTCGGAAAGCACTTGCGTCAGGGAACGGAACAGCGCATTTTCCTGTGTGGACTCGGGACCGGATTTCCGGTTTAGGTGCTCGAGAAATTGAGCCTTGATTTCCTCCGTTTTTGCCGCAGGAATATTCCGCTCATAGCGCAGGTAGTCCATCAGGGAATTGAACTTGTCGTCCAGTTCCTCCTGAGAACTGGTGTTGAGCCGGGCCAGGTTATGAACCAGAAGCGTAATGGTGTCCCGGGCGCGCCCGAAGTCGTTAGAGGCGTTGATATATTTGGCTAAAAACGGTATAATCTTATTTTTGAGTACGGTTAAATTCTTCTGCAGGTTGTCTGTGGGGCGCTCTAAGGTCAGCTCCTTCGCAAGCGAGTCAAGCTGGTCGCGGTAGGGATTCGGAATCTGCATTTTCAGCTGCTCCAGCTGATCAATTATGGATTTTGTGGTATCACCAATGGAAAAAAATCCGTCGTATGCCGATAAAAACTCCGCCAGTTTGGTTCGGGTCGCCGTGTCAGCGTTCTGTGCAGACAGCTCGCGGAATACTTTAAAAATCCCATCCGAAAATTTGGTCTGCCCGCTGCTTTGAAAGCGCAGGTTTTCCAGCATGGTGTCCGGGTCCATCTGCATTGCCTGGGCCAACTGTTTCAGCAAGGGAGAACCGCCGTCCGCCATCAGCATTTCGGTTTTGCCGAAGATGTCCAGCATGATTTTTTCCATGTTCTGAGAAAGCCCGGGCGTCTGGTTGAGCTGTTCAATAAATTTGCTGAATACGGAATTCCGGTTCAGCAGAAATTTGAAGTTGTCTCCCAACTCCTGCTTTTGCGCGCCGGCCTGCTGAATTTTAGAAGTGTCGACGGCGCCGAGCGCATCGGTGTGTTTTGACGGGGAAACGCGGTTTAAGCTATCGCTGCTTGAGACCGGAGTAGTGATTCGAATATTGTCGGGCATAAAAACACCTCAAAAAATATAATCTAAGAGTTAATTTTATCAAATTCGATTCGATATATTAAGTATAAAGTTTATTAGGCGGTGAAGTAACTATGGACAGCAACATGGAATCAATGCTTGAGGTATATCTTTTCGAAACAAATGATCTTCTGGAACATCTGGATGAAATACTTCTTCAATGCGAAAAAGCCAATTCCTTCGACTCGGACAGCATTAATGAAATCTTCCGAATCATGCACACCATTAAAGGCTCATCCGCAATGATGCAGTTTAACAGTCTGGCAACCATTTCCCATAAAGTGGAGGACTTGTTTTTTTACGTCCGCGAAAACGGAATTGATGCTCAGTACAATGACGAGCTTTTCGACCTGATGTTCAAATCCAGCGACTTTATTAAGGATGAAGTTGCAAAGGTTGAAAACAACGAGCCTCTAACTACAGATATCGGCACTTTCGAACAGGAAATTAACGATTTTCTGAAAAAGATTTCAGGCGGCGCATCCGGGAAAGATGGGAAGGCGGAGGCGGCTCCTAAGCAAGAGCAAAAGTCCGCACAGGAAACAGCCCAAAAGGAAGAATCTACCCCGCAGCCGGCCGCTGTTGCGCCCTTTGACAAGGACTATCCTTATTCCGTCCGCATTGCCTTTGAGGACGATGTGGAGATGGCAAACCTGCGCGCGGTGATGCTTGTGCAGTCGGTGAAAGACATTTGCAGTGAAATTAAGTATGTACCGCAGGATATTGAAACGAACCCGGGCAGCGCGGAGGTCATTCTGAAAGATGGTTTCCTGCTCTGCTTTAAAGACGAAAAGGGAATGAACAGCAGCCTGAAGACAATCGAAAATTTCGTCTATACCAAGAATTATACCGTAATCACTCCGCCTGCTCAGGAGCAGAGCGAAAATTCGTCTGAAGCAAAGGCGAAGAACGAAGCAGGCAAGCCGCGTGAAGCAGGCGGCGCCAGCCATCCAGCGGTCAAGCAGAACCTCATCAATGTCAACCTTTCCAAACTGGACAACCTGATGGACCTGATGGGAGAAATTGTTATTACGGAATCGATGGTTGCCTCTACCCAGGCGGGCCAGACGGGCGAGATCGACAACAATTACAATAAGGCTTCCCGTCAGCTTCGCAAACTAACGGACGAGCTGCAGGAAGTGGTTATGTCCATCCGCATGGTGCCGATTTCCGGTGTGTTCCAGAAAATGAACCGAATTGTCCGCGATATGAGCAAAAAGTTGGACAAAGACGTGGAACTGGTTATGATCGGCGAAGATACGGAAGTCGATAAAACCATTATCGATAACATCGGCGACCCGATTATGCACCTGGTCCGCAACGCCATGGACCATGGCATTGAAACCAAAGAAGAACGCGCAAAGACGAACAAACCGCCGAAGGGCACCGTTACGCTTTCCGCTCAGAACACTGGCGGTGAGATTTTGATCAGCGTTCAGGACGATGGCGCTGGCATTGACAAACAGGCCGTGCTGAATAAGGCAAAACGGCAGGGCATGCTGAAAAAGCCGGAGAAAGACTATACGACCCGTGAAATTTACAATTTCCTGCTTATGCCTGGTTTCTCCACGAACGAAGTTGTTACCGAGTATTCCGGCCGTGGCGTCGGCATGGACGTTGTAAAGAAGAACGTGGAGAAAATCGGCGGCGATGTCTCCCTGACCAGCGAACCCGGCAAGGGCACAAAAATCATCTTTAAGATTCCACTTACGCTGGCCATTGTAAACGGCATGAAGGTGTCGGTTGGGAACAGCGTGTTTACCATCCCGATTAACAATATTAAGCAGCTTTTCCGGATTACGCAGGATCAGATTCTGCACGATACGGACGGAAATGAAATTGTGATGCTCCGCAATCAGTATTTTCCGCTGCTGCGTCTACACAAAGCGTTTAATCTGGAAACCGAAATTCAGAATGTCGAGGAAGGCATTGTAATTTTGGTGGAAACCCACGAAAAGGCATACTGCATTTTTGCCGACAGTCTGCTCGGCGAACAGCAGGTTGTTGTAAAAGGACTGCCCGCCTATCTGAATCAATTCGAAATTCGGAACACCGGCATATCCGGCTGTGCGATTCTAGGTGACGGAAGCATCAGTATTATTTTGGATATTTTAAACCTTTACAGTTATAATTAATTTGTTATACTATTATATAGTTTGGACTTGTAGGGGGAACGCCGACGAAATTCCATTCATCGGTGCTTCCCCTGAATTGTCCATTGCGGCTGGAGATATACCTTTGGAGGACGAACATGATACATCTGACCGACCAGGAGTTCAACGATATTGTTACTTACATAAAAAGTAATTACGGCATCAATCTTATTAATAAACGGCAGCTGATTGAAGCCAGAATGTATTCCGTGCTGGTTGAAAAGGGTCTTACAAATTTTACCGATTATTTTAACCTGATTAAGCAGAACAATTCCCAGGAAGTTACTGCAATGCTGAACAAACTTACGACGAATCACACGTATTTTCTTCGGGAAGAAGCGCATTTCAATTTTTTAAAAAATGTCATTCTGCCGGAACAGGAAAAAACAAACCGTATGAAAAACATCCGAATCTGGAGCGCTGGATGCTCTTCCGGAGAAGAAGCGTTTACCACGATTATGGTGATGATGGATTATTTCGGACTGAGAAGATCGGAATGGGATTATCGTATTCTAGCGACGGATATTTCAGAAAAGGTAATGCAGGAGGCACGGGTTGGCCTTTATGGAAAGGATTCCTTGAAAAACGTTCCGGAAACATGGCTGAGGCGTTATTTTACCAAACAGGGCAACGATCATTATGTGCTGAGCGAGGAAGTACGCAAGCAGGTGATTTTTAAGCGCTTCAACCTGATGGATCCGTTCCTTTTCCAACCGTTTGATTTGATTTTCTGCCGGAATGTCATGATCTATTTTGATCAGGCTACACGCAACGCATTAATAAATAAATTTTATGATGTGCTGAAACCCGGTGGGTATTTGTTCATCGGTCACTCGGAAACCATACAGCGTGACAGTTCAAAATTCGTTTATATTGAACCGTCTGTTTACCAGAAAGGATAACGGAATCAATGTCGCTAAAAAAAACGATACGGGTTCTGATTGTGGATGACTCTTTGTTTTTCCGGACTGCGCTGCAAAAAGCGTTGGCGCAGGATCAGAGTCTTGAAATAGTTGGAACGGCAAGCAGCGCGACGGACGCGGAAAGAAAAATCAAGGAACTGGAGCCGGACGTCGTTACCATGGATGTGGAAATGCCGGATATGAAGGGGACGGACTTTTTAAGAAAGCTTATTCCTGTGCATCCGGTGCCGGTGGTCTTGGTTAGTTCAACAAACATCGGAATTTTTGAATCGCTGGATGCCGGCGCCGTGGATTTTGTGCGTAAACCGGAAGGCCAAAATGGGAACGATTTTCAGCTTTTCTGCAATGAGCTTTCCGTGAAAGTGAAAATCGCCTCTACGGCAAAGGTAACAAAGAAAAATGCGTCTGCTCCGTTCAGCGGGCTTCCGCTGCCAAAGCTGAAAGCGGACGACGAAAGTGAGCATGTGATTGCAATCGGGGCTTCTACGGGGGGAACGGAAGCAACGCTTGAGATTTTAAAGCAGTTCCCGCCGAATATTCCGGGAATTGTAATTGTTCAGCACATGCCGGTCGGCTTTACAAAAATGTACGCCGACCGCATGAACCGGATTTGCCAGTTTGAAGTGCGGGAAGCGCAGAACGGTGACCGTGTGCGGGCCGGACTGGCTCTGCTGGCACCCGGCGACAAGCATATGACGCTGGCGAAAGACTATAAGGGATATTACGTGAAATGCGCTTCCGGCGATAAGGTGAGCGGCCATTGCCCTTCAGTGGACGTTCTGTTCCGTTCGGTGGCACATACGGCCGGGCGTGACGCGATCGGCGTCATCCTTACCGGGATGGGGAGAGACGGAGCGCAGGGCCTTTTGGAAATGCGCAAAAGCGGTTCTTACACATTTGGTCAGGATAAGGCGTCCAGTGTGGTTTATGGAATGCCCATGGTTGCCTATGACATCGGCGCTGTGGTCAAACAGGCACCCTGCCAGTCCATTGCGGGTCTGATTATTCAAAGACTGAACCGCTCGAAGGGGAAACAGTAAGAATTAATGCCGTTCAAAGGTGGATGACCCCTTTTTGAACGGCTTTTTATAATTCTAGATATAATTTGGTAATATTTTGTCGAAAAATTTCTTTATTTTTATAAACTTATGATTAATGTGGCCGATAATAAAAAATAGCCGTTCTTTTTAATCTGAATACTGCTTGCATATTTTTAGAGAAAGAGATGACATGGGGTTATGAAAAAGATGAGGAAAGTGAAAACGCATAAGATGGCCAAGATGGCAAAAGTAGCCACAATGCCTGAACAACAAGAGAAAAAGAAGCATAGATTTACATTTCATAAATTTACATTTCCAAAAAAGAAAACAGAGAAAAACGAAACAAGCAGTCTAAGAGAGGGAAAGAAAAGCATCCGAAAAACTCTGCTGCTGGGTCTTATCAGCCTTTCTGCTAGTATCAGCATTCTTTGCGGTATTGCTTCCGGTATTGTTCTGTATCAGAACAGTTACACCAGCATGAAAGACGAGGTTTCGGCTGTTGCAAATTCCTACTCCCAGTTAGTTCAGAAGCAAGTTTACATCTATAAGAATTCCATTGAAATTATTTCCAAAAATGAAAATATTGCAAAAGCCGATTCTTCCTCTTATCTGGTTCAAATGGCAAAAAGCCTGCTGTGCGCGCAGTACGGTTTCCAAGAGATTCACACCGCTTCCACAGACGGTAAAAATGATGAGGGAACCGATATTTCGGATACGGATTACTTTAAGAATGCCATTGTCGGCAATACATATGTATCTAGTCCGTTTTACAAGGATGGCGATAAAAACGGCCAGCTGGTCATTGCCATTGCGACAAGAATCAGCAGTTCACAGAGATTTAACGGTATTGTTTACGGCTTGCTTCGCTTCGAGACCTTCAATTCCGTAATTGACAATGCAAAAATCGGAAAGACCGGCTACAGCTTTATTGTCAACAGAGACGGTACCGTCATTGCCCATAAAGATCTGAACTTGGTCAAAAATTTCACCAACTATGTTGATGTGGCGAAGAAGGACGGCTCCTATTCCGGTGTTGCCAGTATCATCAACAGTATGAAAACGGGGAAAGCTGGTTACGGATCTTATAATCTTCAGAATACCAACCATTTTATTTCCTATTATCCGATTTCCAATACGGATGGATGGTCCATCGGCGTAACCGCCAATATTTCTGAAATGATGAGCAGTTTCTACAATGCCATTGCTCTTACGGTTATTCTGACCATTGCTTTCATTGTGATTGCATTTTTCCTCGCGTTCCAAATTGCAAATCCGATTGCAAGACCGATTACCACTTTGGTTTCCAGAATTGAAACACTTTCGGCCGGTGACCTCCATTCCGAAGTTCCGGTCATTCGCAGTAAAAATGAAATCGGTGTACTGGCAACCTCCTTTACAATAACAGTGGATACCCTGAGGGGGTATGTAAGCGAAATTTCCTCCATCCTGGGTGCGCTTGCAAATGGCGACTGCACCGTAGAACCTCAGTTGGAATACAAGGGGGATTTTGAACCGATTAAAACATCCCTTAATACGATCACAAATCATTTGAATGATATTTTTGCTTCCATCAGCCAGTCGGCGGATCAGGTCGCAAGCGGTGCGGCCCAGGTTTCCAGCGCAGCTCAGGCACTGTCACAGGGTGCTACCATGCAGGCCAGTTCCATCGAGGAGCTTTCCGCTTCCTTGACCGAAATTGCGGACCGTGTAAACAAGAACGCATCCAATGCAACATCTGCAAATCAACTTTCCAACGATGCGTCTAAAGAAGTCGAACGCGGAAACGAACATATGCAGCAAATGATGGGCGCTATGAAGGAAATCAGCGACACTTCCGGACAAATCAGCAAGATTATCAAAACCATCGAAGACATTGCCTTCCAGACCAATATTCTCGCTTTGAACGCTGCGGTTGAAGCCGCACGTGCAGGTTCCGCCGGCCGCGGCTTTGCGGTAGTTGCGGATGAAGTGCGCAACTTGGCCAGCAAGAGTGCTGAAGCGGCAAAGAATACTACGGCGTTGATTGGCAATTCTATTAAAGCGGTACAGAATGGTACAAAAATTGCAACTCAGACGGCTGAGTCGCTCAATTCTATTATTGACGGTGCAAACCGGACTTGTGAACTGATTGCAGAAATTGCTCAGGCTTCCAACGCCCAGGCTACTTCCATCAACGAAATTATGTCCGGCGTTGATCAGATTTCCGCGGTTGTCCAGACCAACTCTGCTACCAGTGAGGAAACTGCGGCCACTAGTGAAGAGCTGAACGCGCAGGTTCAGTCGTTGAAGGAATCCCTGTCTTTCTTCCGTCTGAAAGGATCGGAACCGGCAGAAAAGAGGGAAACCCCGGAAGCGAAGAAACCGGAATCCGCCGAAGCAATATGGATGTCGACGGAGGACTCCAAACCGGTGCAGGAATTTTCAACAGCACCCGCTCAGGCGGCTGTGTTTGATGAGTCACAGGATTTAGTCAAGTATTAAATCAGCTAACTCCTAAAATCTTTATACATCACAAACAGCCCGTGAATGAGCCAAATCATTCGCGGGCTGTTTGTTTTTCCTATACTGTTTCCGCGTCGGTCAGCGTTCCTTCAGCCAGTATTTCCGGTCAAGACTGCGGTATTGTACTGCTTCCGCAACGTGTCTAGACTGAATTTCCTCGCTGGCATCCAAATCGGCAATGGTGCGTGAAACCTTCAGAATCCGGTCATAAGCACGCGCGGAAAGCCCCAGCTTTTCAAATGCCGACCGAAGAAGCGCTTTTCCTTCGTCGCTCAAACGGCAGGTGTCATGCAGAAGATCGCTTGTAATTCTGGCATTGCAGGTAACGGAGGTACCCCGGAACCGATTGTTTTGAATCTCCCGCGCGGCATTTACGCGCTTTTTGATTTCCGCGGAGCTCTCTGCTTTTTCTTCAGAAGCAATTTCATCAAATTCAACCGGTGGCACTTCAATGTGAAGGTCCAGTCGGTCCAGCAGCGGGCCGGACACCTTTGCCAAATAGCGGGAAACCGCGGTGGCGGAGCAGGTACAGGGTTTGCTGGGGTGGCCGAAATACCCGCAGGGGCACGGATTCATAGCGGCGACCAGCATAATGGAACAAGGATACGAAATGGTGCCGCTGACACGCGATATGGTTACTTTCCCGTCTTCAATCGGCTGGCGCAGTACTTCCATTGCGGCGCGGGAAAATTCGGGCAGCTCATCCAAAAACAGAACCCCATTATGTGCAAGGGAAATCTCGCCCGGCTTGGGAATGCTTCCGCCCCCGGAAAGTCCTGCAGCGGAAACAGTGTGGTGAGGCGAGCGGAAAGGGCGGGTTTTAATCAGGGACACCCCCTCCGGGATCGACCCTGCGATGGAGTGGATTTTGGTGGTTTGAATGGTTTCCTCAAACGTCATGTCAGGAAGAATGGACGGAAGGCGTTTGGCAAGCATGCTTTTTCCGGAACCAGGCGGGCCAATCAGAATCACGTTGTGTCCGCCGGCGGCGGCAATTTCAAGCGCACGCTTGGCCTCGTACTGGCCTCGTACTTCCGAAAAGTCAGGGAGGGGAACGGCACTTTGCGGCGCGTTTTCATTGGGAACCGCAGGCTCGATTCTCTGGCGGCCCGTCAGATGGTTCAGCAGGGAAGGAAGGTTTCTGACCGGGTATACGCGGATTCCTTCCACTACGGCGCCCTCTGCGGCATTTGCAAAGGGAATAAACAGGTTTTGGAACCCTTCCTCCTTGGCTTTCATTGCCATGGGCAGAACCCCTTTTACGGGCCTTATTTCCCCGGTCAGGGAAAGTTCCCCAAGAAAGACACAGTCTTCCAATCCGGCATCCAACTGCCCGCTTGCTTTTAGCAGGGCGATGAGAAGCGGAAGGTCATAAATCGGCCCCTCCTTGCGTTTGTCCGCAGGAGCAAGGTTTACGGTGATTTTATGGACCGGAAAATCAAACCCACAGTTTTTCATCGCGGAGCGCACTCGGTCGCGCGATTCTTTGACTGAGGCGTCCGGCAGGCCGACAATGTCGAAGGACGGCAGCCCGATAGAAATGTCTGTTTCCACCTCGACCACGAATGCATCCATTCCGTAAAGCCCCATGCTGAACAGGCGTGATACCATGACAAATTCCTCCAAAATTTACATATTTTCATTATATCTCAACATTTTCTGCGAATCAAGAAAAAAGAAAGCTCCCTTGATTTTCATCGGAACCATCTAAAGCCATTCCGACTTTATTTTTCAGCGGATCGGCAGAACCATCAACTTTACTGCTGCATATACTGGAGGAAAGGAAAATGAATTTCCCATTTTTATTGCTTATATAAGAAAATATGGGATAGGTGTCGAATTCCTTTAGAAATCGAAGAAGAAAAAGTAATACTTGAAAATATAACCATACATTTTTCTTTTTTTCATATAAATTAACCAAATAAAACAAATATTCATGTGTTTTAGAAAAATATTTGTTGACTTAATCGAAGAAATGAGTTATGATATGCCTGTGATTTTGATTAATGTCCATGAGGTGTTTGGCTTGGCTGACGTGACTTGCTATGAACAAATGGCCGAATTAACCGACAGCCAATTGTCTGCCAGAATTGCAGACGGCGACCCAAACGCTTTTTCTGAACTTACCGCCCGCTATCTTACACAGATTAAGGCCAGAGCCGCCCGCCTTCGCAGTACTATGCTGGAGATGGACGACCTTTGCCAGGAGGGCCTGATGGGGCTGTTAAGCGCGGCCCGTACTTATGATGCATCCGGCGGAGCTAGTTTTAAAACCTATGCGGGTGTTTGTATAGGGAATCGAATGATTATGGCCTGCCGCTCGGCGGCTGGGCGAAAAAATTCCCCATTAAAAAACTTTGTTTCACTGAGCGAACAGAAAATGGATCTTGATATGCCTGATACCAGATCGAATCCCGAATCGATGCTGATTGATCAGGAAAATGTAGAGCAGCTGCGCAAGCACATGAAGAACATGCTGACTCAGTTGGAGCAGCAGGTGCTGATGCTTTATTTGGGCGGCAGCAGTTATGGGCAGATTGCAGCTCAGCTTGGCATCACACCAAAGGTGGTTGACAATGCTCTGCAACGCGCTCGTGTTAAGCTGAAAAAACTTTTTGAATAAATTTTTTAATATGCCCTGGTAGCTTAAGTAGAGCGTTGGTAATCAAAGGCGTCGGTGCGAATCCGTCTATGGGCAAATATCTTTAATCCAAAGCGAGGTAAAACAAATGTACGAAGACAAGACTCTCATCTGCAAGGAATGTGGCAGTGAATTTGTATTCACAGCCGGCGAACAGGAATTCTATGCTTCCAAGGGTTTCGTAAACGAACCCCAGAGATGCAAGGCCTGCCGCGATGCACGCAAGAATGCCGCTAAGCCGGAGCGCGAGATGTTTACCGCAATCTGCGCTAACTGCGGAAAAGAAGCCAAGGTCCCCTTTAAGCCGCGTGAAGACCGTCCTGTATATTGCAGCGAGTGCTTTGCAAAGATGAGGGAAGAATAAGTTTTAGTATAGATCTTATTCACGACCAGAACGCCCCGGCTCTGCCGGGGCGTTTTATCATGTCCGGAAAAAAAGTATTGCAAAGCGTACAAGCGGGTATTATAATAGAAACTGTTCTAAACTACTTCCATTTATGTGTAACGGAGGATTTTATCATGGCTGCAACAGTAATCACAAAAGATATGCTGATTGGCGATATTCTTGATTTGGACCGTACCACCGCACCGTTTTTCATGGAAATGGGCATGCATTGCCTGGGTTGCCCCGCTTCCCGCGGCGAATCCCTTGAGCAGGCCTGCATGGTGCATGGGGTCGATGTAAACGAAATGGTTGAGAAACTGAATGAGCATGTGACTTCAAAAGCATAACTTGTTTTTGTTGCCGTACACCAGAATGATAACGCCGCCCGGCAAGCAATTGTCGGGCGGTTGTTAAGTATAAGGGCATATGTATTAAATTACCGCTTGCCGGGCGGATGCACACTGTCGGCGACGATGACCCTGGGGCTCGAGCAATTTGTCTTGGAGGCCATTTCTCGTTTTTCCGGTTCTGGTGCGGGTGGAAGCCATTCTGGAAAGTACAAGAGTGCAGATTTGATTGATTAAAGAAACTGTGGGGTGTAATAATTGAGTTCTCATCCCTTGTTCCAACTTGGGGAAAGACTCCGGCTTTGCGCTTCCATGGTTCGCCCCGGGTGCGCGTTGGCGGATATTGGCACGGATCATGCTTATCTTCCGATTTGGCTGGCTAAACAGGGAATGATTTCCCGGGCGATTGCGGCGGATGTGCGGCCAGGCCCGCTGGAGAGAGCGCAGCAGAACATTGAGCGGTATCAGGTTCAGCATCTGGTTTCCGCACGGCTTTCTGACGGACTGGATGCTTTCCAGCCTTCGGAAGCAGAGGATATTGTCATCGCCGGAATGGGCGGTGAAACCATGGTTCAAATTCTTTCCCGCGCGCCATGGCTGAAAAATGCGGAAAAGCATTTGATTCTGCAGCCCATGACAACGGTTTCCACGTTACGCCACTATCTAGCCGTTCAAGGCTTCACTGTTTTGCGGGAGCAGGCGGTGCAGGACGAGGGGCGTGTATATTCTGCGTTTCTGACTGTTTATCGCCCTGATTTAGCACAGGAGGATGCGCTTTACCTCCAGATTGGCAAGCTGAAAGCGGACACGCCGGATAACCGTCTTTACATTCGAAAGCGAATTGAGCAGCTGCAAAAGAAGGCGAGCGGGTTGGCTCGTTCCGGGAAACAGGCTGAAGCCGAACCGCTGCTCCGGTTGATTGAACAGTTGTACTCCATGCTGGAAAAGGATGTTGCGAATTGACGACCATCGGTGAAATTTATCATTATATTGACGGCTTTGCGCCGTTTCATACCCAGATGGGGTTTGACAACGCCGGCCTTCTGGCAGGCAGCCCGAAGGACGCGGTGAATACCGTTCTTTTGGCGCTGGATATTACCCCCGCTGTGGTTCGGGAAGCCGCTGCGCGCGGGGCCGAGCTGGTCATCAGCCATCATCCGGTAATTTTCAATCCCCTAAAGCGGCTGGAGCCGGAAACCGCACCTTACCTTCTGGCGAAACATGGTGTCGCGGCCATCTGCGCGCACACCAATCTGGACATGGCTGCGCAGGGCGGGGTAAACGCCTGCTTGGCACAAAAGCTTGGGCTGAAGGATATTCGTACGCTGCATCAGGATGAAGCGTCCGGCTTGCCGGATGCGCTGATGGGGGATTTGGAAACTCCGCTTGCACCGCGTGCTTTTGCGCAGTATGTGCGCGATGCGCTTGGCTGCGATGGCGTCCGCTACACGGACGGCGGCCGCGAAATCACCCGGGTAGGGCTTTGCAGCGGCGGCGGGGAAGATTGGTTTTATTATGCTGCGCAGGCGGATTGCCAGGCTTTTGTTACAGGGGAAAGCAAGCACCACATTTTGCTGGACGCCGAAAACGCCCATGTAACTCTGGTGAATGCGGGGCACTATTATACGGAATGCGTGGTTCTGGAGCCGTTAAAAACCCGGCTTTCGGAGCAGTTCCCGGCAATCCGATTCGTTTTGTCGCAGAAAATGCACAGCCCCGCAAAATTTATTTAGCGAAAGCCTCAGGAGGTAGCCGGATGGCTCTTGACGGAGCGTTTTTAAGACATATTAAAAAAGAATTGGAAGAACGCGCCATCGGCGCGAAAGTTGATAAAATATATCAGCCAAACCGGGAAGAAATGGTGCTGCTGCTGCGCACCCGCAGCGAAAATTTCAAGCTGCTGATGTCTGCGCGCGCCAACAGCGCCCGGATTCATTTTACCCGGTTTGTGCCCGAAAATCCTAAAGTGCCGCCCATGCTCTGCATGCTGCTGCGCAAGCGCCTATCCGGCGCGCGCCTGGCGGCCGTTCACCAGCCAGGTTTGGAACGAATGCTGTCCCTTGAATTTGACGCGGTCAACGAATTGGGCGATGAAATCCGTCTGACGCTGGTCATCGAAATCATGGGCCGTTACAGCAATATCATCTTTGTAGATGAAAACGGGAAAATCATTGACGCGCTCAAACGCGTAGATGCGGAAATGTCTTCCGAACGGCTGGTGCTGCCCGGGCTGACGTACCGCCTGCCGCCGGCGCAGGACAAGCTATGCCTGTTGGAACATTCGGTGGAGGAGGTTTTGGCGCGCCTTCACAGTATCCCTTCGGACATGGAGCTTTCTAAGGCGCTGCTGAATACCCTGCAGGGCGTTTCTCCGGTCGTGTGTCGGGAACTGCAGCATTTAACCGGGCACGGCGCAGAACTGACCGTTCATACCATGAGCGAGACTCAGGTGGAACGGCTGTCTTTTTTCTTGAATCGATTGAAACAGACGGTTCAGAACGCAGACGGCCAACCGTATATGGCGACGGATCCCCGTAATAAGCCGATTGATTTTTCTTTTTTGAATATTGAGCAGTATGGCCGCACGGCAGTTGTAACCCATTTTGAAAGTTTTTCTGAGCTGCTGGACGCATTTTATTCGGAACGGGATAAAATTGAGAGGATGCGTGCCCGTTCGCAGGATTTGCTTCATATTTTAACGACGGTTTCTGACCGTTTAAGCCGTAAAATCAATATTCAGCGTGCGGAACTGGAGCACTGTGCGGAACGTGATACCATGCGGATGTACGGCGATTTAATAAACGCCAATCTTTACCGCATCGAGAAGGGGCTTTCTCATGTGGAATTGGAGAATTTTTATGAGGATTCGCAGCCGCTTGTAAAAATAAAATTGGACCCAGTGCTTACCCCGGCGCAAAATGCTCAAAAATATTACAAAGCCTACCATAAAGCGCGCACGGCGGAAGAAATGCTGAACGTTCAAATTTCGCAGGCGCAGCAGGAACTGGATTATCTGGAATCGGTATTTGACGAGCTTAGCCGTGCCGCAACGGAGCAGGATCTTATGGAAATCCGCGCCGAGTTGACGGAGCAGGGCTATATTCGCGCGCAAAAGGATAAAAGGAAACAGCCGAACAGCCAGAAGCCTATGGAGTTCCGTTCTTCCGACGGGTTCCGGATTCTGGTGGGGCGCAATAACCGGCAGAATGACCGCCTGACCCTGAAAGACGCCAGAAATCAGGATGTTTGGTTCCACACCAAGACAATCCCAGGTTCCCATACCATTCTGGTGACGGATGGCCGCACGCCAACCGAAACCGCCATGACCGAGGCGGCAATGTTGGCCGCATTTTACAGCCGCGGAAAGGATTCCTCTCAGGTTCCGGTGGATTACACACAGGTGCGTAACGTCAGCAAGCCGCAGGGAGCCAAACCCGGCATGGTGATTTATGTGAATTACAAAACGATTTATGTTACTCCGGATCGCGCTCTCGCGGAGCGTTTGAAGGTTACGAACTAGTTGGATTGGAAGTGAGTCCATGGTGAAATTAAAATCAAGCGATTTTCTGCGCGACACGGTTTTGTTTGGGATAACCGCCCTATTATTCCTTGTCGCGAATTTTATGGCATTTTTAGGGGATTTTCTGCTGGAAAACGCGCTGAATGTCCTACTGGTTGCCATCATCTTTTTAAATATCGCTATTTTTGGCAGCATCCTTAAAAATATGCGCCGTGATATTGCGCTGTTTATTTTTATGGCTGCGTTTGACACGCTTTTATTGGGGCGTGTTTATGTTTCCTGGATCGGTTATTACCACAAGTATGTCGAGCTTTTGGAAGCAAACGGCTTGTCGGAGCTTTTTCAGGCGCTCCGTATTGTCGCACTGTCGCAATTCTTTGTATACCTTGCTTATCGGTTGATTGGGCCCTTGTTCCATAAACAGGAAAGCCGGATACAGCGCCTTGGAATCGACGCTACCCGCAGGAACGCTATTACGCCGATTCTTCGCCAGCTTAGTGAAATTATTCTCTTTGTCAGCTCCGTACCGTTTTTGTATGTGTTGTCAAAAAGCGCACTGAATGTTTTGCGCCACGGATACCTGAGCTCTTTTACAGACACTCAGGATATTCCGGGAATCATCAGCCGCCTTTCCATGTTTTTTGTGCCGTCGTTTGCGGTTTTCCTTGCAACAATGCCAACCAAAAAGCAGTTGAAGTGGCCGCTTCTGATTTACCTTTTTTACATGCTTTCTTCCTTGTTGACCGGAAGACGCACCACGATTGTGACCGAAGCGCTGATGCTGATTATTTATTTTGTGATGCGGGACAACCTTCTGCCGAAGGGAAAGCGCAGGCTGAACAAGCAGACGGTGGTGGTTGCGGGTGTTTTCGGCGTCGCAGCCATGTATATGCTGCAGGTTGTCGCCCTGATTCGCGCCGGGTATTCGAATAAATTCCGCGGCCTGGGCGAAACGCTTGTCAGCTTTTTTGATTCGCAGGGGGCTTCCTTCCGTGTCATTATACAGACCATCAACAATATTCATTCATTTGACCGCTCCCAGTCGTATCTGTACCTTTTTTACCCGTTTGAGCGGTTCGTGCATAACAATGTTTTTACCAGACCAATGTTTGGACTGACCCCGATTGTAGAGGTCCAAAATGCCATCTTTGTGCAGACAACGCATAATTTTGCCCATGTGCTAACCTATTTGGTGGACCCTGCCCGGTATCTTAGCGGCGGTGGGTTTGGTACTTCCTATATTGCAGAGGCTTTTGTGGCCTATGGTATTTTCGGTGTGATTGTGATCAGTATGATGATCGGAGTGGCGTTCCGCTTCTTTTCTTCCATGCTTACCCGTTCCTGGGTGGTGGTTGTCTGCTGCCTGCTGGCCATCAAGGATTTTGTTTATATCCCGCGTGGCTTTGCCTTCATGTGGGTGACCGATACCTTTAATATTACTTATTTTTGCTTTTATGCCATTCTTTATTTTACTGCTCTTCTTATGCTGCACTATGGGAATCACGTGCGCGCGGCAAAGGGCGAAAAACCCACGTATGCATTGGAGGCTGAGGAATGAAACTGCTTCTTTTGCTGACCGCAGCATTCCCATATGACAAAGGGGAAGACTTTTTGCCCGCGGAGTTGCACGCGGTTTCCGGATTCGACAAAATATTAGTCTGCCCCTGCAATCTAAAAGAAAAATCCACCGTTACCAAAACACTTCCGACCGGGATATTGGTTTATCCGCTGAGCAAGCAGGGCCTTGGAAAGGCGGCTTATGCAAAGCTGTTGTTTAGTCCACCGGTATTACAGGAAATGATTGACCTGGTGCACAGCGGCCGGTTTTCTTTTTCCAGACTGCATGAAATGTTGTTTTTTATGAAGAACGCGGTGCAGCTTTATGAATCGATGCTGGAAATTCCAGAGGTTCAGGCTGCGGACGATATAACGATTTACAGCTACTGGTTCTATGACGCGGCGGCGGCGGGTGCGCTGTTGGCGCAGGAATTGAAGCGACGCGGAAAAAGGGTTAAGCAAATTTCCCGCGCGCACGGCTTCGACATTCATCCGGAGCGTTCCCTGTGTGGTTATCTTCCGATGCGCAAGTTTTTATTGAGCAGTGTTGACCGTCTTTACCCGTGTTCCCAAAATGGAGCCGACACCATCTGCCGGCAGTATCCGGAATATCGGGATAAAGTCCGGCCTGCGTTCCTTGGTACCGCCGACTGCGGCGTAACCGGGGGAAAACGGCAGCCGGAGCTTCATTTGGTTTCTTGTTCCTACATGGTGCCGGTCAAACGGCTGCATTTGCTCATTCAGGCCTTGTCACTCTGTGATTTTCCGGTTCGCTGGACGCATCTTGGCTCTGGCCCGTTGGAACAGGAGCTTCGGCAGCAGGCGGAAAAGCTCCCCCAAAACGTAAACGTGAACTTTGCCGGGCAGCTGGAAAACACGGCGATTCTTGATTTTTACCGTTCTAATCCGGTGTCCGTTTTTGTCAACGTCAGTTCCAGCGAGGGGATTCCCGTTTCCATTATGGAAGCGATTTCGTTCGGCATTCCGGTGGTTGCCACCAACGTAGGGGGAACCTCCGAAGCGGTTCGGGACGGTTTCAACGGCTTCCTGCTGGAAAAAGATTTTACTCCGCGCAGCCTTATGGAAAAAATCAGGCAAATCCGTGATTTGAGCGATGCGGAGTACAAAGCCCTGTGTGTAAATTCCAGGGCGATGTGGGAGAAAAAATTCCATGCGTCGGTGAATTACAGCAGGTTTTACGAGGAGATAAGCAAATGAAATTACTGTATTTGACTTTTCAGGAGGACGCTACGCTATATGTCGGCGTAATTCGCAAGCTCGGCTGGCAGGCAAAGGCGTTTGAAAAGCTGGGTTACGAGGTAACGTATTCGCTTTGGAAAGGTCTGGAGTATCGCTTTATCACGGGGGACCGTGTGGAAACTAGGACGATTCCCGGCTGGCATGGCCTGATGCATCAGTTTGCGGATGTGGCGAAGGACTATTTGAACAGCCATTCGTTTGATGTGGTCTATCTGCGTTTGGACCGCATCAGCTTTGAAATGATTCAGCTTTGCCGCACAGCACGCGCGCGCGGCGCGAAAAAAGTGATCATCGAAGTGCCGAATTATCCCTATCTTAGAGATTACATCAACAGTGTCAACGGCGTCCGTCCGTTTTCCGCAAGGCTTTTTTCCCGGATGAAAGTATTGGGTACCGCTGCTGAGGACCGCCTTTCTGCGCTGCAGTTGCGTGGGCTGGTGGATGCCGTTGTGTTAATTGGCAACAAGGCGGACCGCTTTTTCGGTGTAAAGGCCATTAACATCAGCAACGGAATCGATGTGGACGACATGGAACCGGTGCCGCCGAAAAACAACGAACGGGAGATTGTCCTTGTTGGCGTTGCAGGTACTCTTTGGTGGCAGGCTTATGACCGCATTCTGGTGGGAATGCACGAATATAAAAAGAAGAAGAAAGCGGAAGACCCTAACATCCGGTTTATTCTAGTCGGCGGGGATGCCAAGGAAATGCCGGATTTTAAGGCCTTAATTCATCGGTACGGTTTGGATGACGATGTGGAATGCCCGGGCTTTAAAACCGGCGCGGAGCTGGACGCCATTTATGATCGCGCAGACCTTGGCGTTTCTACTTTGGGGTGCTATCGGCGCGGGCTGACGTCATGCTCTTCCCTAAAGACACGGGAATATTGCGCGAAAGGCCTGCCCTTTATATATACTTGCGAAGACTCCCTTGAGGATGAAAACGTAGATTTTGCGCTGCAGGTACCGAATGACGATACCCCGATCGATCTGTTTCAGGCAGTGGATTTCGTGAAAAAATGCCGCGCAAATAGGCACATCTCTCAGGAGGAACGCGAATTTGCCCGTTCCCATTTCGACTGGGAATCCATTTTGAAGAAAGTGCTTGATTTTGCCGACGGCAAAAATTTGGAAAGATAATTGGAGGTCAATCAAATGGAACTTTTTGTAAGCTTCACTGAGATGAAACAATTTTTCAGACGCCATATCCGTCAGTATTTTATTGTGGTGGTTTTGTTTGCGCTTATTGGCGCTCTGCTTCCGCTTCGTTTTTATAACCACGAATACAGTGCGTCCAGCACGATTCTGATTTCCTGTGAAGTCCCCGAGGATGCTGGCACGGATTATCGGCTGCAGTATACCGGTATTTTAAGCACTAGAGTTCAGGCGGCCGTCGCCATGGCGAACGGTACCGACATGGTTCAGGCAACGGCTCAAAAACTCGGGATTAAGGAGGATCAGATTCTAAATATCAGCGCAACTCAGTTGAACTCAGCCCCGCTGGTAAAAGTAACGGTTACGACTCCGGTGGCGAAAATGGCCTCTGTTATTTCCGATACGGCGGCTGAGGTTCTTGGTGAAAGACTGGAAAATGCGTTCCCGTCCCCGAAAATTACCGCTTCCATCAGCGATAAAGCCATTCCTCAGCAGGAGCAGTCCAAAAAGCGTACCATGGTAAAAACCGGCGTGCTTGGCGCTATCGCCGGATTCCTCATTTATCTCTGCTTTGGCATCGTGGTTGTACTTACGGATAAGACCATTCGCAACAGTGATTTTGTAAGTGAAGCGCTGAACCTGCCTTTCTTGGGTTCCACTTATAAATTTGGTTCGGAGGAAAAGAAGCTCAACAGTTTTCGTAAACTTCGCGCCGCCGCGGTTCATCAGGGAGGGGAAGGAAAAACCTTCCTGGTAACAGATGTCTGCATGAACAACGGTTCCGCGGAGGTGGTCATCGGTCTTGGAAAGGCGATGGCCCGCTCGGAAAAATCTGTTCTTTTAATTAACGCCGATGTGCGTACCCAGCAGATTGCGCAGCTGCTTGGCGTAAAGTCGGAGCACAACCTTTACGATGTGCTAGAAGGCACCTGCACCGCGCAGCAGGCCGTCAGCGAAACCTCCATGAAAGGAGTCAGCCTGATTGCTGGAGCTGACCGTGGAGAAGAAGACCTTTCGGATATCCTTGCCACCGACAAATTCAGAACGCTGCTGGATGAACTGGCACCCAAGTTCGATTACGTTTTGGTTAATGTTCCGTCGGAAGTTCGCTTCCCGGATGCGGACAATCTGGCTCCACTCTGCGACTCTGTGATTATGGTTGCCAAGTGTGGTTCGACCCCGTACCGTGATTTCAAAGATTCTTACGGCCGGCTGAAAACATCCGGAGCCAATGTCATCGGTTTTGTGACAACCGACTGCTGAAAATAAATAATTTTCTTGCACCGTCCATTTTGGATGGTGCATTTTTTATTGGATCGACCGGTCATTTTAGATGTTGAAGAGATTTCCGGCACCGTTAAATTGAACAGGATTTTAAATTATGCTATAATATTTTGAAATTGAAAGGTTTTAGGCAAAGGGGGGGAGACACATTGGCCGGAACGAATTTTTCGGAAGAAGATTGCCGCCTGATGGATGATTGCTTTCAGCTGAATTGGCACGGGAAAGAGGAATCGTTTCAGGTGTCCCAAACTCCCGCCAAAGGTACCCTGATTCCCTGCAGGGAGGAAAGCCGAAACTGGAATGCTACGGGGAATCTTTATCTGGAAGGGGACAATCTTGAAATTCTGAAGCTGCTGCAGCCGGAGTTCGGCGGCAGAATCAGGATGATCTATATTGATCCTCCGTATAATACCGGTAAGGATTTTATCTATTCCGATAATTTTTACGACAGCAAAACGCAGTATTGGAAAAAAACCGGAGCTAAGCATCAGACGAACGGACGTTACCACACCGGCTGGCTGAATATGATGTATCCACGCCTTTTGCTGGCATATTCTTTGCTTGCGGAAGACGGCGTCATTTTTCTATCCATTGACGACAATGAATTAGATAACCTGATAAAAATCTGCGGCGAGGTGTTTGGAGAGGATAATTACATTAATCTAATTACCGTGAAAACCAAAACAAGTTCTGGTGCAAGCGGTGGCGGGGAAGACAAGCGGCTGAAAAAGAATACGGAATATGTTCTGATGTATGCCAAGAACAAAGACAAAATGATACTGCGGCAGCCGACCGAAAAAATCAGAATTTCCGACTATATCCGGGAACATCGTTCCGCCGGGATCGGTTTTTATTACACCCGAATTTTGGAGGACGAAGGGAAGAAGGAACTCCTCTGTGAACGCGACGGACTGAAGATTTATGTTCACCGGCATTTCCGCTTTTCTACCGTTAACGAAAAGAGGAAGCAGGAAAATCTGTCGGAGGATGAAGTGTACAGCCGCTATTTTTCTAAAATTTTTATGGTAACCAACGCCCAGACCTCTCTGCTCATAAAGGTGAATCAGGTAACGCCGGAGAACCGCATGTTGATTTCCTATGAATATGTTCCAAAAACCGGACGGAGCAAGGGAAAAAGGATTACAAAATATGTTTGGAATAAAACGTTGATTGTCTGGCTGTCCGACAGCGCGGTGAAGGAGAAAAACCGAGTGTACAAGCGTGCTGCCCTTGGAACGCTGTGGGACGATATCTCTTGGGGCAGGCTGGACCTGGAAGGTGAAGTGCCGTTTAAAAACGGCAAAAAACCGCTCAAACTTCTGGATCGGATGCTATCCATGGTGACCGACCGTGATTCGGTGGTTTTGGACTTTTTTTCCGGTTCCGCTACAACGGCGCACGCCGTCATGAACCGGAACGCGCAAGACAGAGGTTCCCGCAGGTTTATTATGGTGCAGCTTCCTGAGCCGATTGACCAATCGGATGCTGCCTACCGGAAAGGCTACCGCACCATTTGCGAGATTGGGAAAGAACGGATCCGCAAAGCGGGGGATGCACTGATTTCGGAATACGGGGCTTCCTCCGCCGGCGACACGGGCTTTCGGGTTTATCGGCTGAAATTGGTCGAAGACGAATGTGGGGAAAATCAAGACAGGCAGAGAGAAAAAGAGAACGCCGCAAAATAAATGGAGATTTATTTTGCGGCGTTCTTTTAAATTAGATTCAGGTCGTTAACATTCAGCCGATAAGTAACGTCTTTTCGCTCAATAATGACCGTAATGCGCTGTTTCAGTTCATTGTCCTGCAAAATATGGGAAAGAAGCTCCCGCGTTGGATTGATGGCAAAGGGGTTTCCCACCAGCTTCATCATGGTAAAATCGCCGTTGGTATCCCCGTATGCATAGCTTTGCGAGAGGTCAATTCCGTATTTGTCGGCCATTTCCAAAATTGCCTTTCGCTTGCTTACGGAATCCCACATGGGAATAATTTCCCCGTTGTAAATGCCGTTGGGGCCGATTTGATAAATCGTGCCTCGGTAGTCATCCATTCCATATTTTCGGGACATTTCCCGAACCAGTTCAATCGGGGAGCCGGAAATGGCAATGACCACGTGCCCCTGCTCCTTATGCCATTTGATGCGGTCGCGCGTATAAGTGTAGACACGCTCTCCTTTTTGTTCAATCACTTTTTTCGCAATATACTCAATGTGAAAGGCGTTTGTGCTTTTAACTGTTTCGGTGTATATATCCACCATTTTCTGTAGATAGGAATCATAGTCCCCGGTGCGCCTGTCCCAGCGGGTAAAAGCCGGTTCCACTTCGTTGTACCATTTGCTGTTGTCAATCAGTTCGTATTTGATCATTTTTTTGAACATTTCGCTGATGAGTCCCTCACGGGAGATGGTGCCGTCAATATCAAAAAACGCCGCCTGCTTTGCCATTTCCAATCACTTCCTGTTTATCGATAATTATGTCTAAGCCCAACCGCAGTAAAAAATATTAGGGCCGTGGCCTGTTTTCCTGCTTTCTGACCCCAATTGCAAAATGACGATCCCTTCATTTCGCGGTACTGCTTAGTTAACTTACTATTATACTTCGGAATTAAGTGTTATATTGACAATGGAGAATTAAAGCGCTGGAAAGAAAGCAAAATATAATTCTTTAACCTTTATGACAGTGCAGATGGTTTGTTGTTCAAATCCGCTTTAAAATGTTCAGCTACCTGCATCAATTCGCCTAACGTAGAAATTTCCGCGCCGGATTCTAATATTTTATTTTTTACCGCAATCGGCAGATTTTCAAAATAGTACTGTAGGTCCGGATTGTTTTCATAAAAGGTACCCATTTGACCATCCCTTCGTTTACTACTGATAAAATAAGGGTACTGAAAAATGGATTCATTCCATTTTGCAGCACCCTCCTTTTGTCCCGATAATTGTTGTCGGGATCAGCCCATTTACCATGCGGGCTATTTGCTTTGAGCCTGTTTTTTTGAACCCTGCATCAGGTTTTCCGCGCATTTGCGCAAATCCGCTTCCGAAGTGATTTGTGAATTCCCTTGTTTTATGGTTTCCTGAATAAATGTCGGCAGTGACTGAAAATATGCGTTGGATTCAATATTTGCGAAAAAGTTGTTTTCAGGCATGTTCTTCACCTCAGGTTATAGTTTTTGCAGTGAAATGAAAATTAGTACAGGAAAACAATATTTTTTCGGTATCAGTCTGCATAGATTGAAGAAAAGGGCGTGCTGTAATTGACAGCACGCCCTTAAAAATATTTTCCAATATAATTTGCAAGCAAAAAAGAGAAAGAGAAAATTGTGTAGGACGGCAGAGCTCTCTTAATATTTCATGTTGACCGCGGTTTGTGGCAGTAATTCCGGAGCTGCCGTGAAGCCCTCTGAAAGTTCAGCAGCCTCGTACACCGCATTTTCCGTATTTGGTTCTTCCGATTCGTCGCTGGGCTGGTTGCTCTCGTCCAATTTACGAAGGCGAAAGCGCTTCAGCAGTTCCTGCAGGGAACGTGCCTGGCCGGCAAGTTCTTCGCTTGCTGCCGCGTTTTCTTCAGCCGTGGCAGAATTTGTCTGCACCACATTGGATATTTGCTCCACACCCTGTGTCACCTGCGTAATCGCATGGGATTGTTCTTTTGTCAGTTTGGAAATTTTCGCGACCGTTTCCGTCGTGGACCGTGCGCGCTCCATGACGCTCAGCATAGCCCGTGCAGTAGCGTCAGCCAGACGATTTCCGTTTTCCACCTGTCTGGAAGAATTTTCAATCAGCTCGGTAGTTTCCTTTGCAGCCTGCGCGCTTTTGCCAGCCAGGTTCCGAACCTCATCTGCAACCACTGAAAAGCCTTTTCCAGCAGCTCCGGCACGTGCTGCCTCCACAGCAGCGTTCAGAGCAAGAATATTGGTTTGGAAAGCAATATCGTCAATGGTCTTGATAATCTGCTTAATCTGTTCCGAAGACTCACTAATGCTGTTCATAGCTTCCGTCATTTCACGCATCAATTGATTGCTCTTCTCAATTTCTTCACGAACAAGAGACACGTCTTGACTAACGTTTACCGCATGCTCTGCGCTGGTTCTAATGTCAGAGGAAATCTTATCAATGGCAACGGTCAGTTCCTCCACGGTACTTGCCTGTTCCGAAGCGCCCTGCGCCAAAGCCTGGGCACTGGAAGATACTTGGCTGGAACCGATTGTAATCTGCTTGGAAGCCTGGTCAATCAGGACCAATGCATCGTTAAATGAATCCACAATCTGCAGAATAGAATCCCGCAGCTCAATAAAATCTCCTTTAAAATCGGTTTGGGAACGGATATTCAGATCGCCTTGCGCCACTTTGGCCAGGTTGACTTTAATTTCCTCAATATAAGAGCTCAACGATTCGATCGTCTGCCGCAGGGAGGTACCCAATTCGCCGATTTCGTCGGTAGACTTGACATCAATCTGTACCTTCAGGTTTCCGTTTGCCATTTCCTGTGCCGCATTAGCCATTTGCTTTACTGGCTTGCTGATTCCCCGAGAAATCGCCCTGGCGATAAAAAGCGAAAGCCCAATGGCGATTACCATAATGCCCAATATGGCAAAGATTACGCCGCGGTTTTGAACATTGAGCTGATTTTGAATCTGAGTACCGGTTTGCGTTTTTAGGTGGATTAATTCCAGAACTGAGGAATTGATTCGGTCCATCAAAGGCACGCATTGCCCGTTCAGCAGGTTAATCGCCATTTCATCGTTGTCCTCTTTTGCCTGCTCTATGACCGAGGCGCTGTTTTCCTTATATTCGGCATAGTCGTTCTTTACCGAGTCGTACAGCTTTTTCTCGGCGTCTCCCGACAGTTCTGTTCCCATTTTCTCCAGGTACTTGTCCACGTTGGACATATGGGATTCATACTGCGCAAGCCCCGCCTGGATTTCGGAAGAATTGCTGTAGGAGATAATTTCCCGCATAATCGAGGAGCTGTTGTTCAACTCCGTACTGAAAATACCAATGTCCCCTTGGGTAAAACCGTACCGATTCAGCGCGTCGCCGTACCGCCGGTTCATATTTGACATCATGGAAAGATTGAATATGCTGCCAACGCTTAACATAACTGCAACCAGAATAAATGTAAGAAACAGCTTCTTTTCAAGTTTTAAATTCTTCAGCATGTCGGTTTCGCTTCCTTGTATTAGATTGTGAAATGGGAAAGATGAATGGTTTAGGCCTCGCTTCGTTTGTTTATTAGTTTAACTTATCATACAGGGAAGATAGCGAAAATTCAATACTCTTGTCACAAATTCGGGTATTTTATTATATTTTATTAGAAATTTATTAAATTTCTATATGAAATAAACTTTATAATATAGAAAAAACCTGTCGAAAAAAGACAGGTTTTTTGAATAATTTTTACTTTACATTGAAATCCGTGCAGATTTCCTTTTCACTGCCCGGCGGTGAGTAAACAAAACGATCCATTCTTTTGCCTTCAAAAAAGTATTTGGGCGGGCTGGAACGGTACGAGTAATCGAAGGTATCAATAATGACCAGTTTGACCTTCATTCGGGATGGAATGATGCTTTTTATGTACACACTCGCCTGCTGCCCGGGGACCACATCTTCTTTCGCTTCCGCCAGCCCGGCCAGATTCGGGGTAAGTTCTACGAAAATACCGTAAGGCTCCACGGAACGGACAATGCCGGCCACTGTTTCCCCAACAGTGAATTGTGCGGCGTTTTCCTC
Source organism: Clostridiales bacterium (assembly GCA_012839345.1). Classification (GTDB taxonomy): domain Bacteria; phylum Bacillota; class Clostridia; order Oscillospirales; family Acutalibacteraceae; genus Caproiciproducens. The sequence continues at coordinate 80,543 of DUNN01000022.1, forward strand.
CCAGGTTCCCAGCAGTTCTTTGTGACTCAGCGTAATGCGGCCGTTTTCCACTGATTTTACTATAACTTTAATATCCATGCCGACGGAAAAACGTTCGCGGGGGTGGTCGATTCTGGAAACGGAAATCGCGTCTATCGGCAGGAGTGCAATAATGCCGCAGCCGATATCAGCAAATGCGCCGAAGCTTTCCAGGTGGGTAACCCGCGCGTTGATCACATCGCCTGGTGTCAATTTAGAAATATAGTCCGCCATGCATTTTTCTTGAGCCGCCCGTCTGGAAAGAAGTGCGGTCATGCGGCCGTCCTGGTCCTTTTGGAATCCGCTGATCGTAAAACAGACGGGGCGGTTTACACGAGAAATAATCGCAATATCACGTACGGAACCCTCGCGAATGCCAATGGCACCCTCTTCGCGCGGAATCAGTCCTTTCATGCACCCCAGATCAATTAATAAATTGTGGGCGCTGTCACAAATCAGCGCGCGTCCTTCCAAAATTTGTCCATCCCGGCAGGCATCATTTAGCGTGGAAATATTCTGTAACGCTGCACGATTTTCAGGGGTGTCAATCAACCAACCTTCAGGATAGTAGTCAAACATTTTAGTACCTCCTTTACATGTTCGTTCATCTATATGCGTGAAATTTCGAGGTAATACTAGACTGAAAAATTATTAAATTGTTAATTAACGTCTTGTGCTCTTGAATCTTGCTTCATTATATAATAGAATATGAAAGATATGGGATCGGAATCAATCCAGGTATTTTACGGTTAGACCTGGCTGTTTCGGTTAAATGGAAAGGATGTTTCAAAGAAATGCCTCATCAGAAAAGAATTCTTGTTTCGGCTTTGGCAGCCGTTTTTATTTTCAGCTTGACGGCGTGTTCCGGCAAGGCTAGTACTGCCTCGGGTTCCTCTTCAACGTCTTCTGCGGTCTCGTCGGTGAGTGCTTCTTCAGGGGCGGCGAGCGACGGCAGAATCCGCCCGGACGACGGGAAAAAGCTTGGCTATCAGCTGGAAAAGCCGCAAAAAGGGGAAGACATCGCCGTGCTGACAACCAGTATGGGTGTTGTGAAGCTTCGCTTGTTTCCGGACGCAGCGCCAAAGACCGTTGAAAACTTCAAGGGCCTGATTCAGAAAGGCTATTACAACGGCTTGACCTTTCACCGGGTGATTAAGGATTTTATGATACAGGGCGGTGACCCGAAAGGGGACGGCACCGGCGGGGAAAGCATTTGGGGCAAAGAATTTGCCGATGAATTTAACACCAATTTGGTAAATATCCGCGGTTCTGTTTCTATGGCGAATGCTGGAGCGGACACAAACGGAAGCCAGTTCTTCATCAACCAAAAGGGAACCTCGGAACCCATTAACTGGGCTTATTATAAACAGGCCTACAACGTGTTCAAGCAGTATCCGAATGAATTTTTGCAGCAGTACGGTGGGAACTGGCCCGACATGTCCAAGGTGACCGATGCCTATCAAACGCTTTATAATGAGCAGGGCGGAAATCCGAATTTGGACGGTGCGTACAGTATTGCTCAAATTGGGCATACGGTTTTTGCACAGGTGATTGAAGGTATGGATGTTGTGGATAAAATTGCGGCTGTGGAAACCGACCAGAATGACAAGCCAACAACGGCTGTGAAAATAGTGAAGGCAGAAATTCAGAAATATCAGTAATTTTATCCGCAACGGAGATTGGGAGGAATGAAAATGAGCGAAAACAATCAAAACCGTGACCCGAACCAAGGAAGTCCCCAAAATCCCCAGCAGACGGACCCATACCAACCGCCGTACGGCGGCCCAAATCAACCACCGCATACTCCGCCGCCCTACGGGGCAAATTACCAGGGAGGACAGAACCCGCAAGGATACCAGAATTCGCAGTGGTACAACAACCAGCCGAATCATTCCGACTGGAACCAGCAAAACTATTACGGTGGATACAATCCGCAGGGAAATCCTCAGGGCTACAACAATCAGCGGCCGCCGGTTCCTCCTCCGTATTATACTGGCTATTCTGTCGATAATACGAAAGTATTCAGCATTCTGTCTTATATTTGGCTGCTTTGGCTGGTAGGCCTTTTGGCCGACCGGGATAATCCCAAAGTTCGGTTCCATGTAAATCAGGGAATAATTCTCACGATTTTCACCATTATTTTGGATGTCGCCGTGGCCATTTTAAAGGGAATCGTCAAACTAATTTTTACCGATCTGTTTTCCGGAGTATTTCTGATTCCGGCGTTCGGCAGCGGGATCAATGCCGTGCTTGGCCTGATCGCCTGGGGGGTTCCGTTAGCCCTTATGATTATCGGTATTGTTCATGCGGCGCAGGACCGGGAAGAACCTCTTCCGTTTATTGGTACCATGTTTAAAATTTTATAAAACGGAACTTCAGAATATCGCCAATCGCCCGTTGACAACATCGAGCGGTTGGCGATATAATTGATATGTTTGTTTTTTAATCGATGGTACAATAAGTGAATGACTGATGGAGGGTAACTATGTCTGCAAAATTTATCTTTGTCACCGGTGGCGTTGTTTCCGGATTGGGAAAAGGAATCACAGCGGCATCTCTCGGACGGCTCTTGAAGGCGCGCGGTCTGCGCATCACCATGCAAAAGTTTGATCCCTATTTGAATGTTGATCCCGGAACCATGAATCCGTATCAGCATGGCGAGGTATTTGTGACAGACGATGGAGCGGAAACGGATCTTGACCTTGGCCACTACGAGCGTTTTATTGATGAAAGCCTGAGCCAGAACAGCAATGTGACTTCGGGCCGAGTATACTGGAATGTCCTCCAGAAGGAACGCAACGGGGACTATGATGGCGGCACGGTTCAGGTTATCCCCCATATTACGAATGAAATTAAAAACCGAATTTACGAAGGCAAGGATAATGTTGATATAGCATTGGTTGAAGTCGGCGGCACGGTGGGCGATATTGAAAGCCAGCCGTTTTTGGAGGCGATTCGCCAGTTTGCTACGGAAGTCGGCCGGAATAACTGCCTTTTCATCCATGTTACCCTTGTACCGTATTTGGCTTGCTCCCATGAGCATAAATCGAAGCCGACGCAGCACAGTGTGAAAGAGTTGCTTTCCATTGGAATTCAGCCGGATGTGATTGTGCTTCGTTCCGAAAAGGAAATTGGCGAGGACATTAAAAAGAAAATTGCCCTGTTCTGCAATGTGCAGGAAAACTGCGTAATACAGAATCTGGACCTTCCGCTTCTGTATCAGGTGCCGTTGGCGCTGAAGGAAGAGCGGCTGGATGACATCGTCTGCAAGCGGTTCGGCTTTGACACCCCCGGCTCGGATTTGAGCGACTGGATTACCATGGTCAACACGGCCATGTCCCTAACCGAAAGCGTCACCATTGCTCTGGTCGGAAAGTATATTGACCTGCATGACGCCTATTTGAGCGTGGCGGAAGCGCTGACCCATGGCGGCATCGGCAACAAGGTTAAGGTAAACATCAATTGGATTGATTCCGAAACCATTACCGAGGAAAATGTGGGACAAGTCCTTGCCGGTGCGGATGGCCTGTTGGTTCCCGGCGGCTTCGGCCAGCGCGGAATTGAAGGGAAAATTACTGCGATTCACTATGCGCGTACCCACGGCCTGCCGTTTTTGGGCATTTGCCTTGGCATGCAGCTTGCGATTGTGGAGTATGCCCGTAATGTGCTTGGCCTTGCCGATGCGAATTCCGCAGAATTTGACCCGCAGAGTACCAACCATGTGATTGATTTGATGCCGGAGCAGAAAGATGTGGTCCAGCGCGGCGGCACTATGCGCCTTGGCCAGTATCCGTGTAAGTTGACTCCTGGAACGAAAGCGTACGAGCTGTACGATCATCAGTCACTGATTTCCGAACGCCACCGTCACCGTTTTGAAGTGAATAACGATTACCGTGACCGTTTGGAACAGGCCGGTGTTGTTTTCTGTGGAAAATCCCCGGACAATCATATTGTGGAAATGATGGAGCTTCCGGATCATCCGTGGTTCGTGGGCGCTCAGTTCCATCCGGAATTCAAGTCCCGCCCGAACCGTCCGCACCCGCTGTTTAAGGGTTTAATCGGTGCGGCAAAGGAATACCACCAGAAACAAAATTAATAGTACACATAAAGAGCGAAAAATGCGTCTTGAAATGGCTGGTGTGGCCCGATCAAGACGCATTTTTGTATATTATTTTTCCAATGCTGTTTTTCACAGAACTTTTTAAATCTTGTGCCGACTGAGAATAAAATCATGTTGCGGCAGCACAGAAGAAGAGCGGAAGCCCCGTTTTAGGGTTTCCGCTCTTTTGTCATTTTGGAAATTTGACTTAGCGGACTCCGCCGCCTCCGCCACCGCTGAAGCCGCCGCCTCCGCCGCCGAAGCTGCCACCGCCAAATCCGCCGCCTCCAAAACCACTGTTGTTGGACGGGGGAGGATTGGCAAGTCTGGTGGCCGCGCTGCTGATGTCGCTGATTGTGGATGCCAGCGAGGCGCCAAAGTCATCACTCGAACTGCGGTATCCATAAGGACCCATTGGGTGGCCGAACATATAGTAAAGGTAGCTGTTGCCCCAATAGGTATTCAGATAGGTTTCGTCGTTCAGTTCGGGATATACCATTTTCAGTTGGCTGCATACCTGTTTGGAAATGCCCATCATGGTCGCGTATACCAGATATTCCTCCCATAGGGGAAGCTGTGGCACGCTGTATTCCTTCATGCGGGAAAATTCGAGCATATATTTTTTCAGCCCGTTCCACAGTCCAAGATCCTGTTCCCCCTTTACGGTCAGCTTTTGCTTGGAACTGCCCGCAAGAATCAGCAGAACCCCGAAAAGAATCAGTGAAAGGGGAATATAAACCAGTGTGCTGTTCACCGCCCCACTGAGCGCCAATACAATGAATGAAAGCACCAAAGAGGCAATGCCAGCTCCTATAGACACATAAAGGTAAGCCGGCTTCGATTCATAATAGCCACGCGTGGAAATTTCACGCTTTGTGCTGGCTAAAAAGCTGTTTATATGGTCGTTCACATACTTAAAATCGGTTTCTGCGAAATTTCGGAACTGTTTCATGGTAAAGGAACCGTTAAAATGTTCCGCTACCGTGGAAATCATATTGTAAAAGACCTGTTCGCTTTCGGTCAGCGCTGTATTTTTTGTTTTCCCGGTAATTCGGACGGCAAAATCTTTTTCTCGCTGGCCTTCGAAGGTAATAAATCCTTTTCGTGCAAGGCTCAGAAGTGTTGCGCTGAACACGCGCCCTTCCACTTTTTTAGTGATGCCGCCCGAGTAGAAATAGAACAGGTTTGCTATTCCGCCCGGCGAATTTCCCGGCGGAATTTCACGGGTGTATTCCGGGATATCCACCGAATGTCTTCTGTTTTTGTGCTTAATCAGGATAAATAACGCGATTCCGGCAAGGAAAAGTACCACGCCGCCCACCGCGTCGATGATGCCTAAAAGGTACTGCCGCTGTTGTTCTGCACGGTAATCCTCCGCCCACTTTTGCTCTTCGGCTGTAATCGACGGCAGAACCGTTTGCGTGTCGGTTCTTGTGGAGGCGGTGAAAAGGTGGGGCGGTGTGCACAGCCTGACCTCTACCGAGGTTTTGGCCGGAATTTCATGCACGGTAAAAGAAATTTTATCGGCGGAATCAATAGTCAGGTTTCCTTTTGCAGTGGAATGCAGATAGGCGCGGATGGCGCTTTGCTCTTCTCCGGAGGGAAACTGAATGGTTCCGTCCATTTCCGTAATCGGAAGGGAAAAGTTCCTGGGGTTAAAGAAATGATACAGCACGGCGGTATCCTGATGTACCGCAACAATATTTTTCACCGTATAGGTAATGGTAAAAGTACGAACGCCTTCCCGGATGGCCGGCATAAACCATCCTACCTCAAACAAGTTGCCCGTTTGGTGTGTATAACTGGAATAATCGGGCGCCAATTCGCCGCTTTCCGGGTCAAAATCACCGATGAAATGGTAGGAGACTTTATCATCCTCATCATATACCGAAAAGTCGGTGATTCCGTCCGCTTTTGAAGAATCCAGCTCAAAGGTGCGGTACAAGTTGCGGTAGTCCCGGTCGCGGTCCTCCAGATTGATTTTCCAGGTTTCCCGAATGGTCATATCGCCGTTTTCCGCCAGTTCGGCATCGATTTTTATATGATCGATGACCTGCTTGGAATCTCCCCGATAATCGGAACAGCCGCCAAGCGTGAACAACAGAAGGCAGGCTGCCGCCGCAACCGCTAAAATTCTTTTTCGGATTTTTTTGACCGCGAAGAAAGAATTACGCATGTTTCCTCCTCAATCGCATCTTAAAATTTTACCTGAGGTACTGCTTTGCTTGCCTCGTCAATTTCAAAGTACTTTTTCTGGGAGAATTTGAAAATGGAGGCGATAATGTTGGACGGGAAGCGCATGACGTATTCATTGTATTTCATCGCGGTATCATTATAGAACTGGCGTGCAATCGCTATTTTGCTTTCAATGTCTTGCAGCTGCCCCTGCAAATCCAGAAAGTTCTGATTTGCTTTCAGGTCGGGGTATTGTTCCGCGGTTGCGAACAGGTTCACAATGGCACGGGAGAGCTTTGCGTTGTTATCCATTGCTTCTTCCGGGGTTTTGGAGTTCATGGCTGCGCTTCTCCATTTTGTAACTTCTTCAAAGGTGTGCTTTTCGTGCGTCGCGTAGCCTTTTACAGTTTCCACAAGATTCGGAATCAGATCAAAGCGTTTTTTCAGCTGCACATCCACCTGTGCCCATCCGTTGTCTACCCGGACAGAAAACGAAACCAGACGGTTGTAGCTGCTTGCAGCCCAAAGAATCAGAATCAAAACCACTGCACCGAGAATTGCCCAAGGTAACCAGCTCATAATGTAACCTCCTAAATGTTAATGCATTCATAGTACCATATTTCTCTTTTTTAGAAAAGTGGCCGCCCGTTCATTTTTACCGGAAATTGGCCGGATATTACAGAGCGCTGCACATGGGCGCTTTGGGACGTATCCGGCCGTTTGCCTGCGCCGTAAATCGCTAATTTCTTGTCGATTCATTCTTCTGTGGAATTTTTCGTGGTCGGTTATTTGCAAACAACAGAACGACCCTAAAATCACCAAATCCCTTCTTTCTCATAATCTAATAAAAGAAATACGCAGAATTGCGGAAGATATGCCGGCAAAAGAGCGGCAATTCCGGAATTTGGGAAAGAGGGATCCTAGATTGATTTTTTCCGCTTTGCTTTTTAGCCTGACCTTCAATATGGATAACATGGTAATCGGCGCAGCCTACGGAATGAAAAAAATTAAAATCGGGTTTACTGCAAATTTGATTATTGCCGCCATTACAACAATTGGGACATACCTGTCGATGACACTTGGCACTTATATTTCACAGTTTTTGCCGGATTTCTGTGCGAATGCAATTGGCGCGGCGGCCGTTGTTCTGCTGGGGCTCTATTTTTCTCTGCAAAGTATCGTTAAGCTGACAGAACGGACGAAGCCAAAGGAACTGGCGCTGAAAGATGTTTCGGACATGATGGAATATGCGCAGGAATCCGACCGGAACCACAACGGAAAAATCGACTACAAAGAAGCCATTCTGGTAGCAGTTGGACTGATGGTCAATAATCTAGGCACCGGAATTGCCGCCAGCATTACCAAAGTGAATCTTCCGCTAACGATTTTATTTACTTTTATACTGAGCCTTGTAACCTTGGTTTTTGGGGAGGTACTCGGTACGCATGCGCTGGGGAAGCTTTTCGGCAAATACGCATCGCTCTTTTCCGGACTTCTTCTCATTCTGCTGGGTATATTTGAATTTTTCCATTAATCCCCTTAGGGAAGGGTTTGGTGCTATAACTATAAAAAAACAAGACTGCTTCGGCAGCCTTGTTTTTGGGTGGAAATGATTTTATCCGTTTTATTCCTGAAAGAGTTTGTTTTGCAACTTCACCATTTTTGCCCGCTTTTTTTCGGTTAGTTCCTGATTGATGCTTAAAGTTCCTTCGCTGTCATCCACGTTTAGCACGTCGCCCTCCGCGGCACCCTGCGGAAGTTCAGAGGTTTCAATGGCAAACAGCTTTTTATCGGCGTCCTCGCAAATGGCATAGGTTCCTTCAAAGCGATCGATCGTCAGTGTTTTCATTTTTTAATCCCCTTTGGCCGGTCCGTTTTTCTTCGGGCCGTAATTATGGTTTCTTTTTTTCTGTGGCAACATGCACCGAATGGCCGTCGCTCAGAAAAAGAATGGTTCCGTAAATATCGGTTCGGAATGTTTGCACGCCCTTATCATTCAGTCTTTTGATCACGTCATTTTTGGGCAGGTGGTTGGTGTCGTCCGCGACAGAAATCGCCGCGTACCGCGGCTGCACCGCTTTGATCAACTCGGCAGTAGTGGAAGTACTGCTTCCGTGGTGGCCGACTTTCAGAACATCTGCGGTAAGGTCAGCACCAGAGGCCAGCAGATCGGCTTCTTCTTCTTTTTCTGCGTCACCCATCAGCAGAAAATGTGTGTTGCCGTAAGTCAGCCGCAAAAGAATGGAATTATTGTTGGTACTGGTTCCGGTTTTCAAAGGACCAAGCACCTGAATTTTTAATTTTCCAAGGAAATAGGTGTCTCCGAATTTCGGGGCAGACGAAGCGAGTCTTTTTTCGTGTAGCACTTCCTGCGTCAGACGGTATTCCTCGCTTAATGGGATAAGTTCCAATGGGATTGCCGGAGCCAGATAATGTTCCACGGAAAAGCGGCGGATAATTTCACTCAGTCCGCCGATATGGTCGCTGTCGGGGTGGGTGTTTACTACATAATCCAGCGTTTTCACGCCGCGGCGTTTCAAGTATTCCGCGACCGGTTCCCCACAGTCGATGGTTCCGCCGTCCACCAGCATGTACTTTCCTTCGCATTCAATCAGAATGCTGTCGGCCTTGCCAACGTCAAGCACATGGACGGAAAGGGGACTTTGGTCAGCTGCATCTGTAAAATCCGTCAGGCCGAAGAAAGAATAAATCCGGTGCCGGAAAGCCGCCGCCCCATAGGGCAAAAGAGAAATAATGGTGCCGACGGCCAGCAAAAGCAGAAGAACCAGCTTCAGCGCCGTTTTACTTTTTTGCCGCTCCATTTTTTTTGCTTCTCTCTGTTGTTGTTTTGCCGGTGCAGATTATTTTGCGCGCGCAGCATTTCTGCGTTCGGGCGCACAAGGCAGCGCGCGTCCGTACCTATTAAATCGGTCCGTCCCGCTGCTTTCAGCGCGGCGATGACCAAATCCTTATTCTTTGGGACAAAGTATTGAAGAAGTGCCCGCTGCATTGCCTTTTCATGGTCGGAACGAGGAACATAGACTTCTTTCAAGGTATAGGGATCCAACCCCGTATAGAACATGCACGTTGAAATGGTACCGGGGGTTGGGTAAAAATCTTGTACCTGTTCCGGGCGAAGATGTTCCTTTTTCAGGAACAGTGCGACTTCCACCGCGTCTTTCATGGTGCAGCCGGGGTGGGAAGACATCAAATAGGGGACAAGGTACTGTTCTTTCCCTGCTTCCTTACTGAGCTGGAAGAATTTTTTCTCAAATTTCAGGAAGGATTCAATGTGCGGTTTTCCCATCGTGTCCAGCACCTGCGCGGAGCAGTGCTCCGGCGCAACCTTTAGCTGGCCGCTCACATGGTATTTTACCAATTCATGGAAAAAGGTGTCATCCGGGTCGTTTATGAGATAGTCAAAGCGGATGCCGGAACGAATAAACACCCGTTTTACACCCGGCAGGGCGCGAAGCTTTCGAAGAATCTCCAAATATTCCGATTCATCCACCTTCAGCGCAGGGCAGGGCTGCGGGGCAAGGCATTTCTTTCCTCCGCCACAAAGGCCGAGCTTGGCCTGCTTTTCACAGGAAGGATGACGGAAGTTTGCCGTCGGCCCACCCACATCGTGAATGTACCCTTTAAAGCGCGGATTCTGCACCAGCTTTTTGGCTTCCCGCAGAATGGATTCCTCACTGCGTGTTGCAATCGCGCGCCCCTGATGGAACGCGATGGAGCAGAAATTGCAAGCGCCGAAGCAGCCGCGGTTGTGGGTAATGGAAAATTCCACTTCTTCAATGGCGGGCACACCGCCCATCGGCTCATAGCAGGGGTGGTAGGTGCGCTCGTATGGCAAATCATAGACGGCGTCCAGTTCCGGCTGGGTTAGAGGCGGCATCGGGGGATTCTGCACCAGAATCCGGTCCCCGTGGCGCTGAATGATTTTTCTCCCGCGCACCGCGTCCTGTTCCTCCTGCTGCTTGCGGCAGGATATGGCATAGGCCCGTTTATTTTCCTGGACCTGTTCGTAACTGGGGCATTCCACCGCGGGGCCGGGCCGATATTCCTTTGTGGGAACCGTGTAGCAGGTTCCGCGGATGTCGGTTATGGTACAGATAGGCTCCCCAAAATTCAGGCGCCTTGCGATTTCTATCGTCTGATTTTCTCCCATGCCATAGACTAGAAGATCTGCGCCGGAATCCAGCAGAATAGAGGGGCGCACGGCATTGTCCCAATAATCGTAGTGCGCGAAGCGCCGAAGAGAGGCCTCCAGCCCGCCGATGATTACCGGGGAGTCGGGGTAAAGCTCTTTAATCTTTTTCGTGTAAACAATCACGGCACGGTCCGGACGCAGTCCGGTTTTACGGCCGGGGGAGTAGGCGTCCTCACTTCTGCGGCGGCGTGCGACCGTGTAATGCGCCACCATGGAATCAATGTTGCCGGAGTTGACCAGAAAGCCGAGCTTCGGTCTGCCAAATCGGGTAAAATCACGGTTGGTGCGCCAATCCGGCTGAGCCAGAATCGCCACGTGATACCCGTAATTTTCCAAAAGGCGGGAAAGGATAGCCGTTCCAAAGGACGGATGGTCCACATAGGCATCACCGGTGACGAATATAAAGTCGGGCGCATCCCAGCCCAACGCGGTTACTTCTGCCTGGGTAATTGGTAAAAAAGGCATTCTTCTGTTTTCCTTTATAATAGAATCTGTTAGATACAGTTTAATACAAGATAAAAATTTTATTCTTTGTTTTGCGCAGTTTGCTGGTTCATAGCGTCGTTTTGCCGCATGCTCATTTCCAGCCACTGCTGGTAGGTAATTAGAACCTGACGCGGTTTGGAGCCTTCGTGCGGGCCTACAATTCCCATTTGCTCCATTTCGTCAATCAGCCGGCCTGCGCGTGCATAGCCAAGGCGAAGGCGGCGCTGCAGCAGAGAAGTAGAGGCTTGCCCCGCTTCTACCACACACTTAACCGCTTCGGGCATCATGGGGTCGGTATCGTCGCTGACGGAACTGTCTCCCGAATCCTTATCGACAACGGCGTTCTTTTCAATTTCTTCCGCGATGTTCTGATCATAGCCGGCTTCCTGCGTTTTCTTGACGAACGTAACAACGGATTCAATTTCTGCGTCGCTGACAAAACATCCCTGAATACGGGTCGGCTTTTGGGAACCAACCGGAGAGAACAACATATCGCCGCGGCCAAGCAGCTTTTCCGCCCCGCCGGTATCCAGAATGGTTCTGGAGTCCACCTGGGAGGAAACGGCAAAGGCAATTCGGCTTGGAATGTTGGCTTTGATAATACCGGTGATAACATCGACAGACGGGCGCTGGGTGGCGATTAGCAGATGCATTCCGGCGGCACGCGCCATCTGTGCCAGGCGGCAGATGGAATCCTCCACTTCGTTTGGCGCGGCCATCATCAAGTCGGCCAGCTCGTCGATGATGATAACAATCTGGGGCATGTGCTGCATCGGCTGGCCATTCGCATCTTGATAGCCGCAGGAAGCCGCGAGTGCATTGTAGCCATGCAGGTCACGCACGTTGTTTTCTGCGAAAATCTTATAGCGCTTCAGCATTTCCGTAACAGCCCAGTTTAGTGCTCCGGCGGCCTTGCGCGGTTCGGTGACAACCGGCACCAGAAGGTGAGGAATTCCGTTGTAAATACCAAGTTCCACGACCTTCGGGTCAATCATCAGAAAACGGACTTCATCCGGAGTGGATTTATACAGCAGACTGATAATAAAGGAGTTGATGCATACGGATTTACCGGAACCGGTAGAACCGGCAATCAGTAAATGCGGCATTTTCCCAAGGTCGGCCGTCACGACTTCTCCGGCAATGTCGCGGCCAAGCACGACCGTCAGCCGGCTTTTCGCCGTAGTGAAACTGTTGGATTCAATCAGCTCGCGCATCCGCACCACGCTGATTTTTTTATTCGGAACTTCTATGCCTACTGCGGCTTTTCCGGGAATCGGCGCTTCAATTCGCACGCCGGAAGCCGCAAGGTTCATGGCAATGTCGTCGGACAGGTTGGTAATCTTGCTGATTTTTACCCCCGCAGCGGGCTGCAGTTCATAGCGTGTTACCGCGGGACCGCGGCTGATATCCATGATTTTTGTCTGTACGCCAAAGCTTTTCAGGGTCTGTACCAGCATTTGGCCGTTCATTTTCAGTTCTTCGGTGACTTCCTGTTCGTTCACCTGCTTAGAGGCTTCCAGCATGGAAACGGGTGGGAAGTGGTAATTTCCGTCCTGCGGCGGTTCGTCGGTGAACATCGTCATCTGAACCGGCACGCCGACCGGTGTGTTTTGCTCGTCTTTCTGGGCCGTTTCCTGCTTGCGGGCGGCAAATTGGGCGGCGGCTTCCTCTACACCGGTTTTATCCGTGGGGGCCGGTGCGGCGGCTTCCTTAGCGGGCGCCGCAGGCTCCACTTTTTCCACGACCGGTTCTTTCATACCAAATACTTTTTCCAGCTTTTCTAACTTTTTGCTCTTTTCTTTTGCTGGAGTTTTTCCAGGGGACTGTACTGGATGCTGAGGCAGCTCGTCTTCCGGCCCGAGCGCAATATCAATGTTTGTACTGCGGCTGCGCTGCAGCTGCCTTTGTTCCCGTACGTTGTTAAAGTTGGTGGCAACCATATCTGCTGGCTTGGTAATCGCGCGGAAAAGCTCCACAAGGCTGGTACCGGTCAGAATCATGACCGTGACAAACAGCGCGAGAATAATGACGATTTTCGCGCCCGCACTGCCCAGTCCCGCGACCAGCAGAATCCCAAGCAGGCCGCTGAACAGACCGGCACCGCTGCGCTCAATTCCAAGTTCATACAGGTGTTTCAGGGTGCTCCAATAGGAGGAAAGCGCCGTGTTTTCCTTCTCTGTAAAGATGTATACGGCAGAGCAAAACAGGGTGATGATGATTATGATCATAATCACCTTACTGCTCAGTCGGTTGTTCTGTCGCTCCAAGGCAGTCACAATGGATATGTAACACAGCAGGATGGGCCAAGCAATGGCGCATGTCCCGAACAAACCGAGCAGAACGTTGTGCGTCCACAGCCACAGGTGGTCACCGTTAATAATCACCAGACAGGCCATTAAAATGGAAACGGCGAATAGCATAATTGCCTGAATTTGATTGTTCTGCCGCATTCTTTCCGGGTCTTTAATTGGTTTTGCCCTGCTGTTTGCTGCGGCTTTTGCCGGTTTTGTTCCGCCGCGCGGCCGCGCATGCTGCGCGGGCCTTTTCGTTTGTGTTTTTCCTCTTGCCACTGTACGATCACCTTTATTTTAAAATTCCACTTTTTTGTCTGTACTTAACACTACTTAAAAACGCCGCTGAGGAAAGCAAAAGGTTTTAACCGTTATATGTAACGGGCGGCATGGGCCGCCCGGAAAAAGTGCTTTTTAGGAATCAGCGGGTTTTCTTTTTGCTGGTTTTGATGCTGTTTTCGTTTTGGACTTGTCCTCTGATTTCGTGCCGGTTCGGGTGTCTTTTTTCCGGTTTTCATCAATCATTTTGTTCAGGCATTCCATCGCGTCGGAAAGCGTTCCGAGCGAATCAATCAAACCCTCGCTGACTGCGTCTGGGCCATCCAAAACGCTGCCAACGTCCATTACCAGTTCCTGTGTATTCATGGCCAACTCGTAAAAACGCTCCATCGACATCTTCGAGTTCTGGGTCACAAATTTTGCAATGCGTTCCTGCATGCGCTGAAAATATTCCAGTGTCTGCGGTACCCCCAGTAGCATTCCGTTCATCCGCACCGGATGAATTGTCATGGTTGCGGTAGGGGCGATAAAAGAATGCTTTGCGGCAACGGCAAGCGGCACGCCAATGGAATGCCCGCCGCCCAAAACCAAGGATACGGTGGGCTTTTTCATTCCGGATACCAGCTCGGCCAGCGCAAGGCCGGCCTCCACATCGCCGCCTACAGTATTTAAAATCATCAGCAGGCCGTCCACATCTGGCGATTCCTCAATGGCAACCAGCTGCGGAATTACATGCTCATATTTTGTGGTTTTGTTTTGCGAAGGAAGAATATAGTGCCCTTCGATTTGACCAATAATGGTTAGGCAATGAATCGTGTGGACGCCGTCACTCGTCAGTATGGAGCCTGTATCAATGATTTGATGCGTTTGCTGCACTTGTTTTTCGCTTTGTTCTTCCGAGGTACTTGTTGTACTCATTCACAATCCCTCCTTCGGTTAGTTTGCCGTAGGAGGCGGAATCTCATACACAAAAAGCGGCAATAATTTCGTAAACATTATTATAGCATTTGTTTTGATTTTCATCAAGAAAAGAACGTTCCATTTTCTCATTCGCAATGATAATCCTGACAAGCCGATTGACAAGCCGCCTATTTTATAAGATAATAACTATATATTTAATAATATCTTTGTCCACTATACTGATTTAGAAAAGAAACGGGAGGCTCTCACTCAATGGGGTTAACTTTGGCTCAAAAAATTATAAAAAACCACCTGCTTAGCGGGGATATGACGGTCGGCAGCGAAATTGGCTTGAAGATTGACCAAACGCTTACCCAGGATGCAACTGGAACCATGGCTTACCTGGAATTTGAGGCGATGGGAGTTCCCAGGGTCAAAACAGAGCGTTCCGTAGCCTATATCGATCATAACACGCTTCAAACCGGTTTTGAAAACGCGGATGACCATCGCTATATTCAGTCGGTTGCAAAAAAACATGGAATTTATTTTTCCCGCCCCGGCAATGGAATTTGCCATCAGGTGCATCTGGAACGCTTCGGCATTCCGGGCAAAACCCTGATTGGTTCTGACAGCCACACCCCCACGGGTGGTGGAATTGGAATGCTCGCCATGGGCGCGGGCGGCCTAGACGTTGCGGTTGCCATGGGCGGTGGCCCTTACTATATTACCATGCCGAAAATGCTGCGAATCAACCTGATCGGCAAGCTGGGCCCATGGGTCAGCGCGAAAGACGTGATTCTGGAAGTGTTGCGGATCCTCAGTGTTAAGGGCGGCGTGGGTAAAATTGTGGAGTACGGCGGCCCCGGCGTGGCTACTTTGACCGTCCCGGAACGCGCCACTATTACCAATATGGGCGCGGAGCTTGGCGCAACCACTTCGATTTTCCCCTCCGATGAAGTTACCCGCAGCTTTTTAAAAGCGCAGGGCCGCGAAAGCGACTGGAAAGAACTTCTGCCGGATGACGACGCGGTTTACGACGAAACCATTACCATTGACCTGTCTGCGCTGAAACCGCTGGCGGCCTGTCCGCACAGCCCGGATGCAGTGAAAACGGTGGACGAGATTGGTCCAATTAAGGTCGATCAGGTGTGTATCGGCTCCTGCACCAACTCCTCTTATCTTGATTTAATGCGCGTTGCTTCTATCCTGAAGGGCAAAACGGTTCATCCGGATGTCAGCCTTGCGATTGCACCGGGTTCCAAGCAGGTTTACAATATGCTTGCGCAGAACGGTGCGCTTGCCGACCTGATTTCGGCGGGCGCGCGGATTTTGGAGTGTGCCTGCGGCCCATGCATCGGCATGGGGCAGTCCCCAAATTCCAAGGGCGTTTCGCTGCGCACCTTCAACCGGAATTTTGAAGGCCGTTCCGGCACTGCCGACGCACAGATTTATCTGGTCAGCCCGGAAACCGCCTGTGCTTCTGCGCTTAGCGGGGTGTTGACCAATCCGCAGACATTGGGGAAGGAAGACCCGATTGCTCTGCCGGAAACGTTCCTGATTAACGACAATATGATTCTTCCGCCCGCTAGTGAAGAAGAGGCCGAAAAGGTTGAAATTCTGCGCGGTCCTAATATTAAGGAATTCCCGACCACCACGGCGCTTCCGCATAGCATTGAAGCGAAAGCACTGCTGAAAGTCGGCGACAACATTACGACTGACCACATTATGCCGGCGGGGGCGAAAATTCTTCCGTACCGTTCCAACATCCCGTACCTTTCCAACTTCTGCTTTGGCGTCTGCGATAAGGAATTTCCGGAGCGCTGCCGTCAGAACGGAAAAGGCATCATCATCGGCGGAGCTAATTACGGCCAGGGTTCTTCCCGTGAACACGCCGCGCTGGTTCCTCTCTATCTTGGCATTAAAGCGGTGATTGTGAAGAGCTTTGCCCGCATCCATTGCGCAAATCTGGCAAACGCCGGAATTCTTCCGCTGGCCTTCGAAAACGAAGCCGATTACGATACCATCGACCAGATGGACGAACTGGAACTGCCGAATATCCGTGAGGCCATTCAGAACCACGGAAAGATTCTTGTGAAAAACAAAACAAAAGGCACCGAATTTGAAGTGAGAGCAGTATTGACCGACCGTCAGCGCAATATGGTTTTGGCAGGCGGCTTGTTGAATTATACCAGAGAACAAAACTAACTGCCTGTGCAGTTTTTCAGCTGGACGGGGAAGTTCCGCACGCTGGGTGCAGCGGGACTTCCGGTTCGCAGGGAAAGGATGGTCATTAAAATATGGATAAAATTCAGATGAAAACACCCTTGGTCGAGATGGACGGGGATGAAATGACCCGCGTCATCTGGAAGATGATAAAAGACATTCTGATTACACCTTATGTCGACCTGAAAACGGAATACTATGACCTCGGTTTGGAAAACCGCGATGCAACCAATGATCAGGTGACCTTGGATTCCGCGAATGCCACGAAAAAATACGGCGTGGCGGTCAAATGCGCCACTATTACCCCGAACGCCGCGCGCGTTAAGGAATACAATCTGAAAGAGATGTGGAAATCTCCGAATGGAACCATCCGCGCAATTCTGGACGGTACGGTGTTCCGCGCTCCGATTCTGGTTAAGGGAATTTCCCCGTATATTTCGAACTGGAAGAAGCCGATTACCATTGCCCGCCATGCTTATGGTGATGTTTACCGCAATGTGGAGCTCTCAGTTCCGGCCGGTTCTAAGGCGGAGCTTCTTGTAACCCGGCCCGACGGAACGGAAGAACGCGCATTGATCCATGATTTTAAGACTCCCGGTATTATTCAGGGGCAGCACAATCTCGACAAAAGTATTGAAAGTTTTGCCAAATCGTGCTTTAATTATGCTTTGGACACAAAACAGGATGTCTGGTTCTCCACCAAGGATACGATATCCAAAAAATACGACCATCGTTTTAAGGATATCTTTCAAGAGATTTTTGACAAAGATTACAAAGAGGCCTTTGAAAAAGCAGGAATTACCTACTTCTATACTCTGATTGACGACGCTGTGGCCCGTGTTGTCCGTTCGGAAGGCGGCTTCATTTGGGCCTGCAAAAACTATGACGGCGATGTTATGAGTGATATGGTCGCGACGGCGTTCGGAAGTCTGGCCATGATGACCAGCGTTCTGGTTTCTCCCGACGGGGTGTACGAATATGAAGCGGCGCATGGTACCGTGCAGCGCCACTATTACAAGCACCTGAAAGGGGAAAAGACGTCTACCAATTCGATGGCGACTTTGTTTGCATGGACCGGCGCACTGAAAAAGCGCGCAGAGCTTGATGCCCTGCCGGAATTGATGCGTTTTGCACAAATGCTGGAAGAAGCGTCCCTGCAGACCATTGAAGACGGCGTCATGACCGGCGATCTTGCCAGTCTTTCCACACTGCCCAACAAGCAGTCGGTTGATACGGAGACGTTTCTTCGGGAAATTGGGAAAAGGCTTGCTTTGAAACTGTAATTTAAGCAGGATAAACGGAGGTAATGCGTTGTGCCAAAACGCGAGAATATTTCAATGTCTGTCATCCGGCGGCTGCCCCGGTATTATCGTTTTTTAAAACACCTGAGAAGCAAAGGCGTGGTTCGAATTTCATCCACCGAGCTTTCGGCAAAACTGGGTCTTACCGCATCGCAAATCCGTCAAGATTTAAACTGTTTCGGCGGGTTTGGCCAGCAGGGCTACGGTTATATGGTGGACCAGCTCTGTGAAGAAATCGCCCATATCCTGGGCTTGTCAAACGGGTACAAAACGATTCTGCTCGGTGCCGGCAACCTGGGGCAGGCGATCGCTTCGCATATGTCTTTTGAAGATGATGGCTTCAATCTAATCGGTATTTTCGACAGCGCGCCGCAGAAAATCGGCAAAACGGTGAACGGCCTTACCGTGCAGGATATTGCCAGTTTGGAAGAGTTTTGTCAGGCCGATATGCCCTCGATGGCGGTACTGTGCGTTCCCAGAGAAGCTTCCGCCGTACTGGTGGAACGTCTGTATAATATCGGTGTGCGCAATTTCTGGAATTTCAGTCACTACGACATTATTATGAAATATCCGGACGCACTGGTGGAAAATGTGCATCTGAGCGACAGCCTGATGACACTTTGCTATAAAATTTCTAATACGCCAGATGCTTCCTGACTGTCTTTGATTCTAAAAGAGCCGGTTTCCGCATAAAAAACGGAACCGGCTCTCTTTTATTATTTCACAAAATAAAACCCCGGTACACGCGCCGGGGTTTTGTTCTTAAGAATTGTTTTGATTGCTTTTCTGTTGTTTAATTACCTTTAAACGGGAGAACTCTTCACGATCCTTTTCTTCTAGAGCATCCGTAATGATTTTCACGGTCTGCTCAAAGCGGGGAATCATGATGTTGCGCAAAGCATTGGCGCGTTTTTGTGTCTTTTTAATGGCGTCGGCCAGACGATAAACACTGTTTTCTACTTCGGCAAGTTCCGCCGTCAGGCGTTTTACATCGTTAAATTTATTATATGCATTATCCAACTCAATGTTGGTTGACCTCAATCCAAAGGGAATCGGAATTTTGGACTCCTTCAGGGACACCATGGGAATTTCCACGCCCATAACGCTGCGGTAGGCCACGTTCAGGTTGTTGTCCAGCGGAACCGTAAGGGAAAGCTCCGCGCTGATTCCCAGCGTGATATTGGCTTTTTGAAGCGCAGCATAAGCTTCCTCATACGTATCGTCGATCTGGTTCTGTATGGTTGCAGCCCGGCCGATCAGTGCCATCATTTCCCGGATTAAGATATTGCGCTTGCGGTCCAACAGCTCAAAGCCTGTGCGGGACAGGGCAAGCGATTTTTTAGTTGCTAGCAGATTGCCTTTGGTTGGTACAATCTGATTACCCAAGGCGGGTCACCTCCTCCGGTACGGAGCGGAATCAAACCGGCTCATCACTTTCGGTGCTTTCGTTCGGTTCCGCGTCTATGCTATTTTGGGACTTTTCGCCGCTTTCCAGCTGCTGTTTGGCCTTTTCATAATACCGATCCAGTGTTTCGCTGTCCACACGATCCAGTTCCTCGCGGGGGAGGGTGGCAAGCAGCTGCCAGCCAAGGTCAAGGCTCTGGTCAATGGAGCGGTTCTCGTTTGCGCCTTGGTTGACAAACCGCGCCTCAAACCGTTTGCCGAACTCAATATATTTCTTATCCGTTGGGGAGAGTTCCTCTTCACCGATAACAGAGGCAAGCGAACGGGCATCCATTACCTTTGCGTAAGAAGCAAACAGTTGGTTGGAAACAGCGGCGTGGTCTGCACGGGTAAAGCCTTCGCCAATGCCGTCTTTCATCAGACGCGACAGGGAAGGAAGCACAGAAACCGGCGGATAAACTCCGGCGCTGTCAAGTGCGCGGTCCAGCACAATTTGGCCTTCTGTGATATAACCGGTCAAGTCTGGAACCGGGTGTGTAACATCGTCGTTTGGCATGGTCAGAATCGGAATCTGCGTAACAGAGCCTTTCTTTCCCTTTACCATGCCCGCGCGTTCGTACAAAGAAGCAAGGTCAGAGTATAAATAACCCGGATAACCTTTTCTTCCTGGAATTTCACCCTTGGAAGAGCTGAATTCACGAAGTGCTTCCGCGTAGGAGGTCATATCCGTCATGATGACAAGAATATGCATGTCAAGCTCAAACGCAAGGTACTCTGCAACGGTCAGCGCGCAGCGCGGGGTCAGAATTCGTTCAATAATTGGGTCATTGGAAAGGTTCAGGAACATTACAACGCGCTGCAGGACGCCAGATTCCTCAAACGAACGGCGGAAGTATTCCGCAACGTCGTTCTTTACGCCCATGGCGGCGAATACAATAGCGAAGTTGTCGCCGTTTGCATCGCGAATCTTTGCCTGTCTGGCAATCTGAACGGCGAGCTCGTTGTGTTTCATACCGGAACCGGAGAAAATCGGCAGCTTCTGACCGCGAATCAGGGTCATCAACGTATCAATGGTTGAAATACCAGTATTGATGTAGTCCCTTGGGTAAACTCTGGAAACCGGGTTGATTGGCGTGCCGTTAATGTTGGCGCGTTTTGTCGGGAAAATGTCGCCCAGTCCGTCAATCGGCTTTCCGGCGCCGTTAAACACGCGTCCAAGAATTTCGGGGGACAGCGGCATTTCCATGGGATGACCCATCAGTCTTGTGCGGGTATTATTTAGAGAGATTCCGCGCGTGCCCTGAAACACCTGTACCACGACGCGGTTTCCATCCATTGCCACAATTCTGCCCTGGCGTACGGTTCCATCGTCCATGCGAATGTCGACCACCTCTTCAAACGAGGCGTTTTCCACATCGTCCAGCACGATTAGGGAACCGTTGATTTCTTTAACGCCGATATAATCAAGAATCATGGTGTAACCACCTTCTTCACTAATTTGATTTACACGGATCTTCCTTGAAACGGTCTTTAACGAAGAACATCTCAAGGAAAATCAGTATTCTGTCCGAAAACGGACTCAGGCAGACATGATCCCCGCAAGGGCCGAATCGATCTCTGCAATATAATCGTTAAACAGTTCCAGCTTGTTGTTCGGAATATCGTATTTCATCTTTACCAGCTTGTCAAACAGACCGGTATTCATAATGCTTGAAATCGGTACGTTGGCAGCAATCAGCTGTTTGGACTTGCGGTACATGTGAAGAATAACCTTCATCATCAGCTTCTGCTTTTCAAGCGGAACGAAGGTATCCTCCGCATGGAACGCATTCTGCTGGAGGAAACCGACACGGATCAGACGCGCGATTTCGATGACCAGCTTTTGGTCATCCGGCAGAACATCGGAGCCAATCAGCTTTACAATTTCCATCAGCTTGCTTTCTTCCTGCAGCAAACGATTGATTGATTTGCGGTATTTGATAAAATCTTCCCCAAGCTCCTTGGTGAACCACGGGTCAAGGTCCAGAAAATATTCGCTGTAGCTTTGTGTCCAGTTAATGGCCGGGTAATGTCTGGCATAAGCCAGAGCCTTGTCCAGTGCCCAGAAGCAGCGGGTAAAGCGCTTTGTGTTCTGGGTAACCGGTTCGGAAAAGTCGGAACCGGCAGGGGAAACGGCACCGATGATGGTGATGGAACCATTGCTGCCGTTCAGGTTGTTTACCATACCTGCGCGTTCATAGAATTCGGAAAGGCGGCTCGGCAGATATGCCGGGAAGCCTTCTTCTGCGGGCATTTCTTCCAAACGGCCGGAAATTTCGCGAAGCGCTTCCGCCCAGCGGGAAGTGGAGTCTGCCATGATGGCCACGTGGTAACCCATGTCGCGGTAATATTCCGCCAGCGTAATACCGGTGTAAATAGAAGCTTCACGCGCGGCAACAGGCATATTGCTCGTATTGGCAATTAGTACAGTGCGGTCGGTCATCGGCCGGCCGGATTTCGGGTCGATCAGCTCGGCAAATTCGTCCAGAACCTGGCTCATTTCGTTGCCGCGTTCACCGCAGCCAACGTAGACAATAATATCTGCGTCGCACCACTTTGCCAACTGATGCTGCGTCATAGTTTTACCGGTACCGAATCCGCCAGGAATGGCGGCTGTACCGCCTTTGGCAATAGGGAAGAGGGTATCGATAATACGCTGACCGGTAATCAGCGGAATGGTCGTCTGCAAACGTTCGCTGACCGGACGGGGCGTACGAATCGGCCAGCGCTGGCACAGCGATAGCGGATGAATTTTGCCCTTTTCGTCTTTCAGTTCTACAATGGTATCGTTTACATGGTATTTGCCGTTTTCTGCAATTTTGGTGACAACACCGGAAATCTTTGGCGGAACCATGCATTTATGCTTGATAATCGTCGTTTCCGGGCATTCCGCGTAAATATCGCCGCCCTTTAGCGTATCACCGACTTTTACCGTAATGGTAACATCCCATTCCCTGGACTCGTCCAGCGGAGAAACACTGCTTCCGCGTGAAATGAACGAGCCGGATTCCTTGGCAATTTCCTTCAGAGGACGTTCGATACCATCAAAGATATTATCGATGATGCCGGGGCCAAGCGTGACGTTCATGGGGCTGCCCGTGCCGTAAACCGGTTCGCCCGGTTTCAGGCCGGTTGTTTCCTCATAGACCTGAATCGTTGTAAGTTTATCGGTCATGCCGATGACTTCACCGACCAGACGCTCCTTGCCGACGTACACCATTTCCATCATGGAGAAGTCGCGCGCGTTCTGTATGGTCACAACCGGTCCGTTAATGCCATATATCACATTCTGATTTTCCATTTAATCATCTCCGATAAAAAGTGGACAGCGGCTCAGACCACAGTCATGCCGGAATTTTCCTCAAACCATTCGCGCTGATCCTCCAGCATGGAGTCCAGCGTTTCATCGGCCAAAATGCCGATTTCCGAATTATAGGCACGAATGCCGCCAATTTTAATTCCGGGTTCGACTTTTATTGTACAGTCACTGCCGAAAGTGCTTTTTATCATTTCTTCGTACTTTTCATCTTCTTGTCTTATTTCAATCACTGTGCCGGGCCGATGGAGCTTTGCGGGCAGCTTTGCGGTGAATTTTTGAAGCAGCGCAGCGTACTCTTCTTTTTCTGTAAACTGAATCAGCTGCTGCTTCGCTTTTTCAAACACCTCTGCAGTAATTCTTTTTCTCTGTTCCAGCAGTTCCCTGCGGCCGTCCATTTCGCGGCGGGCCATTTCTTTGGCGATTCCGTTGCGCATTTCGGACATTTCTTTGTGAATCAAACGGTAGGCTTCCGTCAGAGCCTCCACTTCGGCGTCTTCCAGTTCCTTTTGTTTGAATTCGGCGATTTCCTGCTCAATTTTCTTTCGCTGCTCTTCGGCGTAATGATTAATGGCAAGATTAAACTTATTTATTTTTTCTTCATTGTTCGCCATAGTGTAACCCCCGTTCCGCCATAACAAGCGGCCTAAATTTTAACCCCGATGGCCTCGCGGACATAGCGGGTGATGGAATCCTTCGTACGGCCGTTGCCGTGCCGGTCCGGGATTTCAACAATCAGCGGGCGCTTCTGGTTGAGTTTCAGCTGGTCAATCAGGTCCGGGCAAAGCTCCCGGAGGGTTTCCGTGATTAATACCACAGCAACATCCTCGCGAGCCATTGCCTCTTTCAGCGCTTTTTGCACCTCGGCGGCTTCGTGAACCACAACCCCGTCAATGCCTGCCAGCCTCATGCCAACTTGGGTATCCACATTATCGCTGATTAAATAAAAGCGCATTTTATGCACCTCAGCTTTCAGCGGTCAGACTTTATTCAGAATCAGAATAGAGATCAGCAGGCCGTACAGTGCAATACCTTCGCCCAAAGCAACGAAAATCAAAGCTTTACCGAATGCTTTCGGATCCTCACTGGTGGCACCGATTGCTGCCGGAGCAGCTGCTGCAACCGCAATACCGCCGCCAAAACCTGCAAGACCGGTAACCAGAGCAGCCGCGATCAGGCCCATGCCCTTATTCCAGTCGGTGCCCTGTGCCTGCTGGGACTGTGTGGTGGCAGCAGCCGTGTTGGTGCCGCCGGTCGAAGTCGCGTTAGCAATGACAGGGGACGCGAACATAATTACACATACTGCCACAAACGCCAAAAGCTGAGTGACAACAGCACTTTGTTTCTTTGTCCCCTTTTTCACGGCACGAATGGCAAAAAATACGGAAACAGCAAGAAATGCAGCGGGAATGCAAAATAATACGAAATTCATAACATTAGCCTCCAAAAATTAAAAAATGAAATAGAAAGTATTAATTCGCGGCAGCGATTACTGCTCCGCGTGAACAACAATGGGTTTAAACGGACGGCCGCTGCCTTCAAAGAAGCGGCTGAACATTTCATAAAACTCCAGCCTCAGTACCTGAATACCAACCAGCAGTCCTTCCAGTGCGGTCACAAATGCGTTGCCTATAATCAGAACAAGGACGTATCCGATACCGCTGCTCATTTCCGCAAGCGTAAACACCACCATCATCATGCCGGCGTGAACCAAAACGAACGCGCCCACACGGAGAAAGCTCATGGTGTTGGTTGCGTAACTCAGCAGGAATTCAAAGACTTCAAAAAAGTTCTGCATGATGAAGTCCCCCCAGCTCTTGGGTTTCCAGTCCGGGCTTCGTTCTACCAGTTTGCCGAGAACCTCGCGGAAAAACATGGCAAGAATCGGAACAATAATCAGGCAGATTACATATGCAGGGGTGACAATTTTCCAATTGAAAAGTGCCTGTCCGCCGAACCCGAAAATCAAGGATGTGTAAAAAATGAATCCGGCGATGCCGCTGGGCCCAAACAGCCCGTCTGCGTAATGCTTTCTTTTCAGAGAAGAGTAGATGTTGATCAGCATTGCACACATCACAAGGAAAATTCCGATTCCAACGGCGGAATAGATAATTCCCGTCGTGGTGGTCGGTTCCATGACCTCAATGGGTTTTGACTTCATGCCTAGCAGGTTGATGTAAAGCGGATCCAGTGCGTGTTCAAAACCGAACACCGAACCAAACAGAGTACCGAATACCGCGGCGGAAATCCCACACGGTACCAGAATCCTGCCAAGCGGCATTTTTTTCTTCTGCCACATCAGCCAACCGATTAGGGAAACGACCAGCCCTTGCCCTAAGTCGGCAAACATAATTCCGAATAGAATCATGTAAGTCAGGGATACGAACGGGGTCGGATCGACTTCGTCGTATGCGGGCAGGCCGTACATATCAACGTAAAACTCGAACGGACTGAACAATTTTCTGTTTTTGAGCTTGATTGGTGGGGAGTGCTCCAACTGTTCCTCTGCGCCCTCCACAGAATATTCAATGGATTCCACCTGGTCAAGCGCTTTGGTGAATTCTTGTTCCTTCTCTTTCGGAATCCAGCCGGTCAAAATAAAGTTCCCGTTATACCGGGCAGCGTAACGGCGAATTCCAAAGTATACGGATTGCTCGGTCATCCACCAGTAAACCGTCTGAAAGGTCTTTTGGTTGGTTTTGAGCAGATCCTCAATTTTTGCCTCTATGCTTTTGTGAAGAGCCTTTTCGTCGGCAAGTTTTCTGCGGTAATCTTCCAAAGCAGATTCCGGAGTGCCGGTCATTTCCGCCAGCCTAGTGCGTTCAAAATACAGGCTGGAAAAAATTCGGTCCACTTCGCTGACTTCACTGATTGGGGCAAAATAAACACCCCAGTAGTAGGAGTCGTCATTGGAACTGGGGAAGAAGACTACATAGGGATTCTGCGTGTACGCGTTCAGTTTTTCAAAGCTTTCCTTGGGAAGAGAGCCAAAGCGAACCTTTATGTATTCGCAGGCATGCACTTCGTCCAGGTTTACATCCAAACCGACAAAATGGGAAATTTCATCGATTTGTTCGGAGTAAGCTTTAATGTTTTCCTCTGTCTTAGCCAGTTGGCGCTGCAAATCGGCATATTCGCCAGAAATGTACCGCGCGAAATTCCTCATTTCTTCTGGGCTCATCGTGGGCTGATCTTCTTTGGAATAGGGAATCAGTCCTGGCGCTTCGGATGGATCGGAAAGAATACCGTTTAGTTGCTGCAGCGGTTCTGCATAGGGATTTTCTTCATTTAGAGGAGAGAAATCCGAAGTGTCGGAGTAAAAGGAGAGCGCATTGTCGGGATGAAATACGCCGGACTTGCCGCAAAGCGCGGTAACCTCGTCCAAATCGGCCATTCGTCCAATAATACTGATGACATCAATTTTTAAAACAGCCAACCATCAATTACTCCTTTCTTCTATAATTCGGTATAATCAGCAACTTCAGGATTTCATCAGGTGGTAACTTGTAGCGCACGCCTTCCACGATTGTGATAATATCGGTGCGTTCGCATTGTACCAAAAACAGATAGGACATCATTACAACAGCGGGATGTGTGGAAAAGTAAATGTTGTGACGACAGATTTTGTAAAGCATCCGTTTTGGAATTTCATCGACATAGGAGTACGGAATATCCAGTGCTCGTCTGCCGATTTTCGTCCTGTGCATAATCTCTGAAATTTGCTGTTCGGTTTCAGCATCCACCATTTGCTTAATGGTAGCCGGGTCCAGCGACCCAAAGGGGAGAAGAGAACTTTGAATGAAGTCTGCACCGCACTGATAGGATACTTTCATGCGAACAATGCGCGAATAATTGTCTAAATCAAGGTAGGAATCAAATATTTCGTGCAGTTCTTTTCGTGCTTCCCCTTTTGTGTAGTGATCGATTACTTCGTAAAGATTTCGATACAGATAACCATAAAGCGCGTTTTCAATTCCGGTAAAGTTGATTGGTACGTCCTTAACCGGTTTAAACGGTTCCAAAATTTCCCGGTACGGGGTCCGGTCCAGCACTAGCAACAGGTCGTCATAACTTCGAATTTTGCTAAGTCTATCCATATCCATGCTGGCGTGGCGGCTGAGGTACATCGGCAGCTCGAAAAGGTATTCTTCCGGCTTGCCGGCATCTAACAGGATAAGAACGTGCAGAATCTGTTCGATTTCACTGTGCACCAAAAGATATTTCGCAAACCGTTCTCCCACCGTTATTTCGTAGCGGCATAGGGAATCGTAATCTTCAAACTGTTTCTGCTTTAGCTTTGCTTCCAACTGGCCGCGATGTACGGCATTTTCGTTGATACCGGCCAGCACCTGTTTGTAGTGGGTTTGATTTTTCAGGTAAAAGGCAACTTCACTGACGTTTTGACAGTTGAGCAGTTCTTTGTAGTCCTGTTCTGTCAGGCGTCTGCCATACATGGCGCGCGCTTTTGACAATATTGCATTGGATGCCAGGGTGGCAAGCATCACAATCACTCTCCTATCACTCTAGAAACGATTGCCTTAACCCAAGTGTCCCCCTTTTCTTGATAAAGCTGATCCATTTTCTGAGCAAGTTCTGCGTTTTTCTTTTTCTTGATTTCCCAATTTTCCTCCGCGGCGGCACGCTCCTGCGGTTCATTTAGGGCAATCCGCTTTCTGGCTCGTTCCAGATATTCGTTACGAATCTGCTCTCGTTTCCCAACGACTTCTTTTTCGGAATTTATTTTTTCTATTTGGGCGGCATTCGTAATTTCTCTGGCTTTTTTGTCCATATCAACGATTTGCTTTAATAAATCCTGCATTGATCACCGCACCTCCTTATTTACTTTTTGTTGTTTTGCCTTAATGGCGATACCATATTATAAGACCGCAAATTTTAATTTACAAGTGAAAAACTGTGCAACGAAATCAAAAAAACAAATTTGTTTTTAGGAAGGTTGCCAATTTTTCACTTGTGTCATAAAAAGTTTTAAATATACTATATATGGTATATTACACTTTGACCAAAAACTATATTTTCATTTATTTATCGGCTGAAAAGGAAAACAATTAACAGCTTTCTCTAATTTTTTAAACTTTGCATGGGAGCAGGGATTCTTCCTCCGCGCTGAATGAATTTCAGCGGCGAATACGAGTTGACTTCCATTACGGGGCCGCTGCCCAGCAAACCGCCGAAGTTCAGTTCGTCGCCTGCCTTTTTGCCGATGGCGGGAATTAGGCGGACCGCCGTGGTTTTAGAATTGACCATGCCGATTGCCGCTTCGTCCGCGATAATCGCGGAAATCACCTCATCCGGCGTGTCGCCCGGAATGACGATCATATCCAGACCAACGGAGCAGACCGCCGTCATGGCTTCCAGTTTCGTAATGCTCAGTGCGCCGCACTGGGCCGCCGCTATCATGCCAGCATCTTCGGTAACCGGAATAAACGCGCCGGAAAGACCGCCAACGTGGGAAGAAGCCATGACGCCGCCCTTCTTAACCGCGTCGTTCAGCAGGGCAAGGGCTGCGGTTGTGCCGTGGGCGCCGCAGGATTCCAGCCCCATTTCTTCCAGAATGTGCGCGACCGAGTCGCCGACTGCCGGCGTGGGGGCGAGGGAAAGGTCCACAATGCCGAACGGTACGCACAGCCTGCGGGAGGCTTCCCGTGCGACCAACTGGCCCATGCGGGTAATTTTAAATGCTGTCTTTTTTACAATGTCCGCCACACCGGTCAGGTCACAGTCGCCTGCTTTCGCCAGCGCCGCACGCACCACACCGGGGCCGGAAACGCCCACGTTGATGACACAGTCGGGTTCGCCTGCGCCGTGGAACGCGCCCGCCATGAACGGGTTGTCCTCCGGCGCGTTGCAAAACACCACCAGTTTGGCCGCACCAATGCAGTCGCGGTCGGCGGTGCGCAGGGCGGTTTCCTTTACAACGGAACCCATTTTTGCCACTGCGTCCATGTTGATGCCCGTTTTTGTCGAGCCAATGTTAACGGAGGAACAAACCAGTTCCGTTTCGCTCAACGCTTCGGGAATGCTTGCAATCAGCGCGTAGTCGCCCGGTGCGAATCCCTTGTGAACCAGTGCGGAATACCCGCCGATGAAGTTTACGCCGACCGTCTTGGCCGCGCGGTCCAGTGCTTTGGCCAACCGGACAGGGTTTTTCCCGGGGCAGGCCGCCGCAATCATGGCAATCGGTGTTACAGCAATCCTTTTGTGGATAATCGGAATGCCGTACTCCTTGCTTATATCTTCACCGGTTCTGACCAAATTTTGCGCGTACCTGCAAATTTTATCGTAAACTTTATCGCACGCTTTTTCAATGTCTGGATCAACGCAGTCCAGCAGCGAAATTCCCATCGTAATGGTGCGCACGTCCAGATTCTCGTTGTCAATCATATTGATGGTTTCCAGTATATCATGTGAATTTACCATATTAATTATCAACCTTTCTGGGAAGAAATACGGCGAGGTTTCGAAACCGTGAAGGAGATTTCGAAAACCGCACGCGGCACTTTGCTCCGTCATTCACGGCCGTTCCCATGGTTCTCGTCTTTTACGGAACAAATGGAGTATGTTCAAATGCGGTGCATGGAATTGAAAATATCCTCGTGCATGACATGCACGGTCAAATTCATATCATTTCCTATGGCGGTCAGCTTGTCAGAAAGCTCACTGAACGGAACGGTGGATTTGGAAATATCTACCACCATAATCATGGCGAAAAGCTCCTGCAGAATTGATTGGGTTACTTCTACTACGTTGACTCCGTTTTCCGCACAAATCGTGGAAACTCTGGCCAGAATACCTACCATGTCCTTGCCAATTACAGTAATAACCGCGCGCATAAAAATTACCTCCAGAATGAATATTTAAATATAATTTTCATTATGAACGAGAATCGAAATCTTGTCAATACTGCCGAAAAACCGCATAAATCCTGTCCGTGGGCAATGTGTTTAAAAAGTTTGTGTTTTTTTTCAGTGAAATATTTATTAATAACGTTTCATTGTATTTTGATTTATGATACTATATATATGATACTAATTTAAAGAAACAGCTGATTAAACTGTGATAAAGGAAGTTACTAAGAACTATTGAAGCAGAAGGAAAGCCTTGAAAAACGCGATTTTCAAACGGGAAGTTTGGTTCTTTCCCGCGTACAAAGGAGCGGAAGTTCGGCGGACCGCGGGACTGGGCGAACATTCCGACCGGCAGTGAAAGGGTGGTTACAAGCGTTATGAAATACCGATATATCTCAGACAGCCATGTGCATTCCGACTGCTCCCGCGATGGCAATGACCCCACAATGATGATGTGTGAAAATGCGGCACGGCTTGGGCTGTACGCTCTTACGATAACAGATCACTGTGAATGCAACGTTTATTACGCAGAAGCGTACGACCGCAGCATCCGCCAGTCCTTTTTTGAAGCGCGCAAGGCTGCTGCCGTGTTTCGCGACAGGCTGCATGTTTATGCCGGAATTGAAATCGGACAGCCTATGCAGGATCTGTCTGCGGCGGAAGATGCTCTGGATTCGTGCGATTTTGATTTTGCCTTGGCTTCGGTGCACAATGTCAAAAACCTGAAAGACTTTTACGAACTGGATTATTCTACCATCGGGCTTGACGATGTACTCAACCGTTACTTTGATGAAATCACCGAAACCATTTTATGGGGGCGTTTCGATTCCCTTGCTCACTTGACCTACCCTTGGCGCTACATTGTTGGCGAACACGGTATGACCATCCGGAACGAGCTTTATCGGGAGAAAATCGATTCCGTCTTAAAGCTTCTGATTCAGAAGCGCAAGGCTCTGGAGGTCAATACCTCCGGATTTCGGCAGAAATTGGGAACGACCATGCCGGATGAAGCGATTATCCGCCGTTACCGGGAACTGGGTGGTAAGCTGATTACCCTCGGTTCGGATGCACACCGCTGGGCGGATGTTGGCGGTGGAATTGAACAGGGGCTGGCGCTGCTCCGAAAAATCGGGTACAGCCACTTTACCGTTTATGTGCGCCATGAACCTGTTTTTCTTCCCATTGAATAACAAGCGCTTCCTGAAAGGGAAGCGCATCCTTTTAAGAATAGATTATGAGAAACATATTAGGAGGACTGTATTGATATGGATCGGTTATTGACTCTTCTGGACGAAAACGCCCGCCTTTCCACCGCGCAGTTAGCGGCAATGCTGAACAAAACAGAAAAAGAGGTGGAAGCGGAAATCGACGCCTACGAGAAAGCGGGTGTCATCCGTGGATATAAAGCGCTGATCAACTGGGAAAAAGTGGACGAAAATAAGGCAAGCGCCCTGATTGAACTGCGCGTTTCTCCGAAGCGTGACCGCGGTTTTGACGAAATTGCCAACCGCATTATGCAGTTTGAAGAGGTGGAAAGCGTCTACCTAATGTCCGGCGGGTACGACCTTGCGGTAAAGGTGCACGGCCGCAGTATGCAGGAAATCGCCATGTTCGTTATGCGCCGCCTTTCCACGCTTGATTCTGTTTTATCCACCGCAACACACTTTATTCTAACCCGCTACAAGGATGGCGGAGTCATCCTCAATCAAGAGGAGGAACGGGACGAGAGAAGGAGTGTGCTCTGTGATTGATTATCAAAGCATCCTCAATGAAGAGGTGCAGAAAATCAAACCGTCCGGTATCCGCCGCTTTTTCGATATTGCCAATGAAATGGATCACGTTATTTCGCTGTCCATCGGCGAACCGGATTTTACCACTCCGTGGCATGTCCGTCAGGAGGGAATCCGTACTCTAGAGGACGGCAAAACTTGGTATTCGCCGAACCGCGGCTTTATGGAACTGCGGGAGGAAATTTCTCGGTGGCTAAAGCGCCGCTACCACACCGAATATGACCCGAAAACAGAGCTGCTGGTTACGGTGGGCGGCAGCGAGGCCATCGACCTTTGTATCCGCAGCCTGGTCAAGCCCGGCGAAGAGGTGCTGATTCCCCAGCCCAGCTTTGTCTGCTATGAACCTTTAACCGAAATGGCGCACGGCGTGCCGGTGATTATTGAAACCAAACAGGAGGATCAGTTTCGGCTGAACCCGCAGGCGCTGCGGGAAAAAATTACCCCGAAGACCAAACTGCTGATTCTTCCTTTTCCAAACAACCCGACCGGCGCGGTGATGCGCCGCGAGCATTTAAAAGAAATCGCCAAAGTGGTGGAAGAGTTCAACTTAATGGTGCTGTCCGATGAAATTTACAGCGAGTTGACTTATGGCGACACCCGCCATGTTTCCTTCGCGGCAATTGACGGAATGAAAGAGCGCACGATTGTGGTAAACGGTTTCTCCAAAGCGTTTGCTATGACAGGGTGGCGCCTTGGCTATGCCGCGGGACCGAAAGAAATTATTGCGCAGATGACCAAGCTGCATCAGTACGGGATTATGAGCGCCCCCACCATGGCGCAGTACGCCGCGACGGAAGCAATGAAGAACGGCGACAGCGACATTGATGAAATGCGCGAGCAGTATGACATGCGCCGCCGCCTGATTGTCAGCGGCTTTAATTCCATGGGGCTGACCTGTTTTGAACCGGAGGGTGCATTTTACGTGTTCCCCTGCATTAAAAGCACCGGTTTGAGTTCAGAGGAATTCTGCGAAAAGCTGCTTTACGCAGAGCATGTCGCAGTGGTTCCGGGCAATGCGTTCGGTGCATGTGGGGAAGGTTACATCCGTGTTTCGTATTCTTATTCCATTAAACATATTACCGAAGCGCTCTCCCGCATCGAACATTTCATCAATTCGTTATCTTAAACCGAAATCCGGAAATTGGGAGCGCGATCCATGCAGATACTTGCTTATGCAAAAATTAATTTAACGCTTGACCTGGCTGGAAAACGGGCGGACGGCTATCACCTTCTGCGCATGGTAATGCAGTCCGTTTCCCTTTGCGACCGGTTGGAACTGACCACGGGGAAACCGGGAATCCGGGTAACCTGTTCCACCCCGGGTGTGCCGTGTGACCGGAGCAATACCGCCTACCGGGCGGCAGAGCTTTTCTTTGCACAAAGCGGCGGGACGCCTGACGTGGAGATTCAGATTGAAAAAAACATTCCCTCTCAGGCAGGGCTTGGCGGGGGCAGTGCGGACGCTGCCGCCGTGCTGCACGGACTGAACCTTTTGTATCGTACCGGCTATTCGGAAGAAACCCTGCGGGGAATCGGCCTGCGGGTGGGTGCGGATGTTCCATTCTGCCTGCTTGGAGGAACAGCGCTGGCCGAGGGAATTGGGGAAGAACTGACCCCGCTGCCAGGTATGCCGCACTGCTTTCTAGTGATTTGCAAGCCGCCTGTGGGGGTCAATACCGGGGAAGCCTACGCAAAAGCCGATTTGTTCCGCGTTGCAGGCAGCCGTACGGATGGGATGATTGCCGCCCTTGAACAGCAAAATCTTGCGGGTGTGGCCGCCGTTCTTGGAAACAATTTTGAGCAGGTGGTCGCTTTGCAGGAAGTAGAGCAGATTGAAGCGGTTATGCGTTCCCGCGGCGCGCTCGGCGCCTGTATGACCGGAAGCGGTTCCGCTGTATTCGGTATTTTTACAGAGAAATCCGCCGCGTCCGCCTGTAAAAAGCAGTTGGAGCAGGAGTACCGCTCGGTATTCCTCTGCGAACCGGTTTCGGTTCCCTGTGAAGTGCAGAGTATGTAATTCGACTGGGTTTCACCACAGAGTTAAAAAAGCCCCTGTTCCATCGTTCCCGTTTTGCCGGGGCGCGGAACAGGGGTTTGTTTTTACTTTTGCTTACTTTTACTCCGGCTTAGCAGCTTTGAGGCCTTATCTTCGCGCCGAAGCGTAACGTTTTTTCTTCTTTTTGGGGCGGAACAGGTTTCTCAGACCCGCAAAGACCAGATACGCCAGAATACATCCGGCCGCGTTCAGCACAACATCTTCCATTTCCACGGTACGAATCGCGCTTCCCGATAAAATATTGCCGACCAGCTGCAGCCCCTCGATTCCCACCGGCACAAGAATGGCGACCAGAACCATCCGCCCGATGCGGAAATTCGAGTTGCACAGCGGAACCAGAACGCCCAGCGGCATCAGCATAATAAAGTTCCCGCCGATTACCCGGATAAATTCCTTAAAGTTTCCTGTGACAAAAGAGTTATGTAAAATATTTCCCGCAGAACGGAATGGAATCCACTGGATGTTTTTCAGCACGAACGTTGTATTTTTTGCGTTGATATGCCAAGCGTTTGGAAGAGGGAGGGAAACGGTGATTCCCCAAATGACCCCAAGGTAAACAAATAACACACCCAGCCAAAATTTTTGGGCAGGGGTCTTTCTGCGAAAGAAAAGGAAAAGGCAGATAATATAAAGAACCAGTGCCGCTGCCATTTCCGCCAGATAGTGAATCTGAAGAACAAACTGGATGGAAAAAGATTCGAAAAGATTCTGCATGATCGTTCCTTCTTTATAAACTTATCTACGATTTAAGTAATCTGATTCCGTCGCCCGACAGAAATTCAGTGCCGCGAAAGGACTGCTCCAAGCAGCTTTCGTTTTTTTCATTAGTGGTTACTTAAAGTATAAATTATGGTAATGCATGTCCGATTATATACCGTATTATTTTAGAATTCAATAAGTCTGTTTTCAAAAGCAAAAAAAGATAACGCTATCGAACCTCTTTCCATCAATCAAGGCAAGGTGAAACACGAAGCAAAATTGGTTCTTGCGAAAAATGAAATATTTATTAAATTGGAAAATATTGGAATAGGATCCTTTTTTTCATCCAATACTCCTTTTGCTTGGAAAGCAACACCACATAAACAAAAGGAGTCTTACTTATGAAGCTGTTGGAAAAATCCATCTGCCTGGCGCTTGTGCTAACCGTTTTGATTTCATTTACCGGTTTTACTGCCGGATGTGAAGATATTTCGACCCGTGTACTTCGCCTGCATGTGCTGGCCAATTCCGATTCACAGGAGGATCAGGCGCTGAAGCTGAAAGTCCGCGATCGCATTTTGGCGGAAAGCGCCGGCATGTTTGATCACCTGAAGAGCAAAGAGGAAGCAGAGGCCGCCGTAAAAGCGGGGATTCCAAAACTCCGTGCCGCCGCTCAAGATGAAATTCGCAAGCAGGGATATGACTACCCGGTCAACGTGGAGCTGACCAATATGTACTTTACCACCCGTGCGTACCGTACGGTTACCCTTCCTGCCGGGAATTACGATGCGCTGCGGGTGTCCATTGGGAAAGCCGAAGGGCATAACTGGTGGTGCGTTATTTTTCCGCCCATGTGCCTCCCAGCGGCGGAAGAGCCAAAAGAGCTTCAGGATGTTCTGAATGAGAATCAGCTGAAGATTGTGGAAGGAAAAGGCGATTTTGAGGTGAAATTTCTCTCCGTCGAAATGTACGAGAAAGTAAAGGCGATTCTGGAAAATCGCTGAGCAGAAAAACGGAAAAATTCTGTTCAGAAACGCAGCCATAATAAATTTTTATAAACGGCGTGTATGCTGCCTTTTTCGGGCTTCACGCAGGGATACGTACTTTTTTCCGCGCAGCATCTATGTTATAATCGAATCTACAGAAAATCCAATTTAAGCTGAGATTTCGGCGTGTGTTCTCTCCGTAGAGGAGAGGAAAAACGCAAACAGATTCGAGGAGGCATTGGATGCTGCGTTTAATTTTAGGCCGTTCCGGCAGCGGCAAGACGGAAACGGTTCGCACCTTGTTAAAAGACATGGCGCGGAACACCGATCAAAAGCTGATGCTGATTGTGCCGGAGCAGGCTTCGTTTGAAAACGAACGCGCCATGCTGCATCTTCTGGGTGCACGGGACGTGCAGCGCGTGCAGGTAACAAGTTTTTCCCGCTTGGCGGACGCGGTTTTTCGCCAGTACGGCGGGGCAGCGGGCCGCCGGCTGGACGACGGCGGGCGCAGTATCTTTATGAGCCTTGCGCTGGAACAGGTGAAGGACCGGCTCAGTTTTTTCCGAAAAAGCGCCGAAAGCACCGAATTGATCGGCCTGATGCTATCCATTTCATCCGAACTGAAAATGTGCGGTGTTACCCCGCAGGAACTGGAACAGACGGTACACGCCGTTCCACCGGGAACGCTGCGCCAGAAAACGGAAGAGCTTGCGCTGATTCTTTCTGCTTATGACGCGCTGGTGGCACAAAGCTATATTGATCCGCTCGACGATCTGACCCGATTGGAAAAGGCCCTGCGGGAGCACGACTTTTTCCGCGGCTATACCGTCGCACTGGACGGATTCCAAAGCTTTACGGTGCAGGAGTACAATATCATCCGGCAGATTTTAATCCAATCGGAGAATTTATACGCCGCGCTCTGTGCTGACCAGTTGGACGATCCGGAGCACGGTATGGGACTGTTTTCCCTGGTGCGCCGCACTGCAAAGAATTTAATCCGTCTGGCCAAAGAAAACCAGGTCCGGGTCGCCGTGCCGCAGGTGTTGGAGGGAGGAAAACGGTTCCAGAACCCCGCGCTTGCCGCTCTGGAAGCAGGTGTTTACCGGTTTGGTCGGCCGCACACAGACTGCAGTGCGGAAGACGTTATGATTTACGAAGCGAAAAACGTTTACGATGAAGCTGCATTTGTCGCAGCTACCATTCGGAATCTTGTTATGGAGCGGCAGTATCGGTATCGGGATTTCGCCGTGATTGCGCGTTCGACCGACCGCTACCAGGGTGTGCTGGATACAGCTCTGGAACGCTGGCAGGTTCCTTACTTTATGGACAATCCGCGTCCCATAGACGCGGAGCCTCTTATGCGTCTTGTCCAGGCCGCGTTTCGCATTCTTCAAACTGGGTTTTCTTCGGATGCCGTGTTTTCCTATTTGAAAACCGGCCTAGCAGGACTGGATACCGAAGCAATTGCCCGTCTGGAAAACTACGTTTTTATCTGGAATATTTCCGGGAAGAAATGGAAAGAGGAGTGGACGGAGCACCCGAAGGGTTTTGCGGAGGTCATGACGGAATCGGACAAGCGCAGCCTGCAGGAGCTGAACGAAAGCCGCGCAGCAGTTGTTACGCCGCTGGTGCGGTTTGCCTCCCGCCTGAATGACGCGGACGGCGAGGGGATGGCTTCTGCCGTCTATTCACTGTTGGAGGAAACCAGGGTTCCGGAGCATTTAAAGGCACTGGCGCAGCGGCTTTCCAATTGTGGGGAGCCGGAGCTTGCCGACCGCCAGCTGCGCCTGTGGGACCTGCTGATGGAAATTCTTGACCAGACGGCATTGGTGCTGCGCGGCAGTAAAATTTCCCGTTCCCGATACGCGGAGCTTCTGCGGCTGGTGATTCTTGCGAACAACATGGCAAGCATTCCGCAGGGGCTGGACGAGGTCACGGTGGGTACGGCGGATCGGATTCGCGTGAATGAACCAAAAGTCGTATTTCTAATCGGGACGGTGCAGGGTGAATTCCCCCTGGCCCCCGGCGGCGGACAGGTGTTCAGCGACAGCGAGCGGCGCGCGCTCATTGAGCTTGGCCTGCCGTTGAACGATACGATGGACGGCGTTGCCGTGCAGGAACGCTTTCTTGCGTACTCCGCGATGAGTGCTGCTTCTCAGATGCTGTTTGTGTCCTACCCGGTTTCCGGCGCAAAAGGGGAGGCCGCCGCGCCTTCCTCCATTCCTACGGAAATTGGTGCGGTGCTGAAAAAAGTGCATGTACACACGGAACTGACTCTGCCGCAGGGTTACTTTGCCAATGCAAAAGAACCCGCATTTGAACAAATGGCACAGCAGTGGAACCACAATACAGAATTTTCCGCCACGCTGAAAAGCCTGTTTTCCGAGCGCGGGGAAGAACACCGTTTGCAGGCGATTGGCCGTGCGGCACAGAAACGTCCTGCTGTCTTCACGGAGCCTGCCCGTGCGCGGGAACTGTTCGGTTCCAACATGCGCGTTTCCGCCACACAGATTGAAAAGTTCTTTTTGTGCCGCTTCCAGTATTTCTGCCGTTACGGTCTGAATGCGAAAGAACGCCGCGCCGCGGAAATGGACGCGTTGGAATACGGCAGCTTGATGCACTATCTGCTGGAACACCTTTTCCGTGACTTCGGCAGCGAAGCGCTGCTTGCCATGACGCAGGAGGAGCTGACACAGGAAATTCACCGTCTGCTTACCATTTATGTGGAATCCAAGCTGGGCGGTGCCGCCAATAAATCGCCGCGCTTTCTGTACTTGTTCCACCGCCTGACGGATACCGCACGAGTTGTGGCGCTGCATATCGCGCAGGAGCTTGCCCAGAGCGAGTTTACCCCCGAAGATTTCGAACTTGTCATCGGGCCGGAGGGCATTCCACCTCTGCGCATCCCGTTGCCGGATGGCGGTAGTGTGGAAATCAACGGAAAAATCGACCGTGTTGATTTGATGACGCGCGACGGCGTGCGGTATCTGCGTGTGGTGGACTACAAAACCGGGCAGAAGGAGTTCCGCCTATCCGACGTGATTTACGGCATGAATATGCAGATGCTCATTTATCTGGCTGCACTGTGTGAAAACGGCGGGGAACGATACGGCGAAATCACGCCTGCCGGGGTGCTTTACATGCCTGCAAACCGCCCATCGGTTTCCGCTTCCCGAGGCGATTCGCCGGAAAAGCTGGAACGGGAGGCGGAAAAAAAGCTGCGTATGGACGGTTTGGTTCTGAATGATGCAGAAGTGATTACCGCCATGGAAAAGGACGGGCAGGGGAAGTATCTTCCGGTGGCACTCAAGGACGGTGCGCCCGCAAAGCGCGACCATGTCGTGTCCGAACAGGAGCTATTCAGCGTGATGAGCCATATTAAGGGACTGGTAACTGCCATGGTGCGCGAACTTCATCAGGGCTCTGTGGCCGCCGTCCCGCTTTCCGGGGATTACGACGCCTGTGCGTGGTGTCCTTATTCCGCGGTCTGTGGGCATGAGCAGGAGGACCCAACGCGGGAAATGGAAAAATGGGACCGAGACGCGGCGGTTCAAGAGCTGATGAAACCGAACGGAGGTGAGCAAAATGAGTGACCGGAAGTGGACTGACAGTCAGCAGGATGCCATTTCCGCGCGGGACGGTACGCTGTTGGTGTCCGCCGCCGCCGGCTCCGGTAAAACGGCGGTTTTGGTGCAGCGTGTCATTGAGCGCATTACTGACCCGAACCATCCGGTGGACGCGGACCGCCTTCTGGTGGTAACCTTCACCAAAGCGGCGGCAGCCGAAATGGCGGCACGCATCTCGGTTCAAATTTCCCGCCTGCTGGAAGCAGACCCCTTTAACGTGCGGCTGCAGCGGCAGCAGATTCTTCTGACCCGCGCGCACATCAGCACCATTCACAGCTTTTGCAGTGAAATTGTACGCGAAAATTTTTACAAGCTGGGCATTTCCCCGGAATTTCGTATTCTGGAGGACAGCGAAATGAACCTGCTGCGCAGCGACGCAGCCGATGCCGTATTGGAGGAATTTTACGCGCGGGAGGATCCGGTGTTTCGCGAGCTGGTGGAGGCGTTTTCCTCCGGCCGAAACGATGACCGCCTTATCCAGACGATTGACCGGCTGTATGATTTTGTGCGTTCCCATCCGTTCCCAAAGCGCTGGCTCGCTGAAAAAGCAGCAATGTATTCCTCCGGCCTGCCCGCTTCCCAAACGGTTTGGGGGCAGACGATTCTCGGCTTTGCTGCTGACGCCGTCGATTACTGTATTTCCCTGACGGAGAACGCCCTGCGGCTGATGCGGGAGGATGAAACGATTGCAAAAGCCTATTCCGATGGTTTTTCCTCCGATCTTGCGGGGCTTAGCAGCCTGCGGGAAGCCATCGGTTTAAAGGATTGGAATCAAATTTCGTTCCAGGCAAACAGCTTTGCGTTTCAGCGACTGAAGCCTCTGCGCGGGTATGATGCGGATCCGCTGAAAAATAAGATTTCTGCTTCTCGGAAGGAAGTGCAGACAACCGTCAAAAAGCTTGCAGAGCTGTTCACCGCCGACGAAACACAGTGCGGGGAGGACATCGCCCGTCTCGCTCCGCTGGTCAGTAAGCTGTTTGAGGTGACCACCCGGTTCGGCGAAACGCTGGATGAGCTCAAGGCGGAGCGGCGCGCGGCGGATTTTGGCGATCTGGAGCACTGGGCGCTGAAGCTGCTGGTTACGGACACGGAGAATGGGTTTGTCCGAACGCCGGAAGCGCAAGAGCTTTCCGCACAATTTGACGAGATTATGGTGGACGAATACCAAGATACGAACGAAGCGCAGGATATGATTTTCCGCGCCGTTTCGCGCAACGAGTCCAATTTGTTTTTGGTCGGCGATGTAAAGCAGAGCATTTACCGGTTTCGCCAGGCTATGCCGCAGATTTTTCTGCGCCGTCGGGAACAGTACCCTGATTACGACCGGGCGCGCAACGAATATCCTGCCTGCGTGGTGCTGGACCGCAACTTCCGCAGCCGTTCCGGGGTGACCGATGCGGTGAATTTTGTGTTCCGTCAGCTAATGAGCCGCCAGACCGGCGAGCTGGATTATACCAAAGCCGAAGAACTGGTGGCCGGCGCAACGTATCCGCCGTGTGACGAGCCGGCAACGCAGCTTAATATCATCGACCTTTCCTCCGCCGATACGAACGAAACGGCGGTTTCGGCGGAGAGCCGCCGGATTGCGGAGCTTCTCTATGAGATGATAGCAAAAGGAACCACCGTAACGGAAAACGGAACCCAGCGCCCAATGGTGTACCGGGATGTCTGCATCCTGCTGCGCAGCGCAAACCAGTACGCGCACGATTATGTACGGGAGCTCACCGCGCTGGGCATTCCTGCATGGGCGGATACAGCGGGCGGCTTTTTTGCCGCCTATGAGGTGCAGACGGCCATTTCCCTGCTGCGTGTTGTAGATAACCCCATGCAGGATATTCCGCTTTTGTCCGTGCTGATGAGCCCGCTTTACGGGTTTACGCCGGATGATATGGCAGAAATCCGCATCCCGAACCGCGCAGGTTCCCTGTACCTTGCTCTGACTTCCGCGGCCAAGAAGGGGCATCCCCGCGCGGCGGAGGTGCTGAAGCAGTTGGAGCAGTACCGCACCCTTGCCGCCACCGCTCCATCCGACCGGCTGATTCAGCTGGTTTACGAAAAAAGCGGGTTCCTGAATCTGGTGCAGGCCATGCAGAACGGTGAGCTGCGGCTTGCAAACCTCCGCCTCCTTTTGGAATATGCGAAAAAGTATGAGGCGGGCGGAAACGGCGGCCTGTCCGGATTCATCCGCTTTATCGACCGGCTGCAGAAGAACGATGCCGACTTAGCCGCGGCCTCCACCATCAGCGAGGCGGCGAACGTGGTGCGCATCATGAGCATTCACCGCTCCAAGGGGCTGGAATTCCCGGTTTGCATCCTGGCAGGCTGTTCCCGCCGGTTTAACAGCGAGCGGGCGGATGTGCTGCTGCACCCGGAGCTTGGACTTGGGGTCAAGCTGAGGGATATGACTACGCTGGCACGCTATAATACCATGCCGCGCGAAGCGGTTTCCCTGGAGCTGGACCGCGGGGAAATGAGCGAAGAGCTCCGCGTCCTGTATGTTGCTATGACGCGCGCAAAGGAAAAGTTGATTCTGATTACAGCGGTAAAGGATGCCACCAAAACGCTCGGAAAGCTGGCCTCACGTTTAACAGAGGAACCGCGGATTCAGCCTTATGTGGTGCGCAGTGCCTCCAGCATTTCGGACTGGCTGCTGCTTTGTGCCCTGCGCCACCCGAGCGGGGAGCGCCTGCGGGAGTTAGCGGGTGCTCTGCCCGGG
Source organism: Clostridiales bacterium (assembly GCA_012839345.1). GTDB lineage: Bacteria > Bacillota > Clostridia > Oscillospirales > Acutalibacteraceae > Caproiciproducens. The sequence continues at coordinate 122,026 of DUNN01000022.1, forward strand.
GTTTCGGTGCCGGCGGAGGAACCGTGGACGATTAAGATTGTTTATCCGCCGCGCGCGCAGGACGGGGAGCAGGAGGAACATACCGTAACCCCGGCGCTTCCGAACGAAGCGCTGAAAGCGGAATTGGAGCGGAAAATCGATTTTGTCTATCCATACGAAGCGCTGCACGGCGTGCAGGCAAAGGTGGCGGCTTCCGACCTAGCGGCGCAGGAGTTTTCCACGCGGTACGCCGCGACCTCACGCCCTGCGTTTTTAAGTAGGAAGGGGCTGACCCCCGCAGAACGCGGCACGGCGCTGCATCTGTTCATGCAGTTTGCGGATTATTCCAAAGCCGCTTTGGACCCAGCCGCGGAGCGGGACCGGCTGGTGGAACAGAAATTTATGACGGCGGAGCAGGGCGACGCGGTGGAGCTGGATAAAATCCGCGCGTTTTTCCAAAGCTCCGTGGCGCGGCGAATCCTTGCTTCCCCTCACGTGATGCGGGAATACCGGTTTACGGTTGAAATCCCGTCCGGCACGGTAAAGCCGGAACTTTCGGGCGAAATGGCTTCCGTTCCGGTTGTGCTGCAGGGTGCGGTGGACTGTGCATTTGAGGAAGACGGCCGGCTGGTAATTGTGGATTATAAAACCGACCAAACGAAAGATCCGAATGAACTTTGGAATCGCTACCGTGCCCAACTGGCGCTTTACCGGCAGGCACTGGAGCAGTGCACGGGGAAAACGGTGGCTTCCTGCCTACTTTATTCTTTTTCGTTAAACCAGGAAATTGAAAATTTCGCCTTGACAAACGCAGAAAATGCTGATAGAATCATTAAGTAAAACAAAGCGGGGCACATCATTAATGTGTTCACACCTTTGGGATTTCGTTCGCCATGGGTCAATACGTTTGAACTCCAGGTACTGGAGTTTTCTGAATGTGTATTGAAAGCGGGCGGATATTCTGCCCGCTTTTTTATTTTCTGTTGAGTTAACGTGTTTTGGAGGTGCTTAACTATCAGCAACAAGGAACTGCAGATTAACGAAGAAATCCGCGATAAGGAAGTACGTGTAGTCGGTGCGGATGGGTCCCAGCTTGGGGTAATGTCGGCCGCTGCCGCGCTGGAAAAGGCTTATGCGCTGAATCTGGATCTTGTCAAAATCGCGCCGCAGGCGACGCCACCGGTGTGTAAAATCATTGATTACGGCAAGTTCCGCTTTGAACAGGCCAAACGCGAAAAAGAAGCGAAAAAGAATCAGCACATTGTTGATATCAAGGAAATTCGTTTGTCTTTAAACATCGACACCCATGACTTTGAAACAAAAGTCGGTCATGCAACCCGCTTTTTAAAAGACGGCGACAAGGTGAAGGTTTCGATCCGTTTCCGTGGGCGCGAAATGGGCCACCCGGAACAGGGCCATGCCATTATGAAAAATTTTGCCGATGCGCTCACCGAGATTGCAAACGTTGAAAAGCCGGCTAAGCTGGAAGGACGCAACATGTTGATGTTCCTTGCTCCAAAACCCGCTAAGTAATCATTTAAAGGAGGACAATACAATGCCTAAGATTAAGACCCATACCGGCGCGAAAAAGCGCTTCAAACTTTCAAAAAACGGAAAGGTCATCCGTGCCCACGCCAATAAGTCTCACATTTTGAATAAAAAAACCACCAAGCGCAAGAGAGGCCTCAGAAAGACAACCGTTGCCGATAAGACAAATGTGGCCAAGCTCAAGAAGTTAATTCCTTACAAATAAGAATTGACGGATTTTTAAATTATAACCATTTATTGGAGGTAATACAATGGCACGTATCAAAGGCGCAATGATGACCCGCAAAAGAAGAAAAAAGACTTTAAAGCTTGCGAAAGGCTATTGGGGTTCCAAGAGCAGACATTTTAAAATGGCCAAACAGGCTGTTATGAAATCCGGCAATTATGCCTACATCGGCCGTAAAGCCAGAAAAAGGGATTTCCGCCGTCTGTGGATTACTCGTATTTCCGCCGCCTGCCGCGCAAACGACATCAGCTATTCCGTTTTCATGAACGGATTGAAAAAGGCGGGCATCGTATTAAACCGCAAGGTTCTTGCCGAAATCGCGGTTGCCGACGAAGCTGCATTCAAAAGCCTGATCGAAAAAGCAAAGGCTGCGCTGTAATAAGCCGTTATTGCGCCCGGAATAGTACCGGGCGCAAATTTTATTTGGGGGGATGCGGAATGCCGAATGTCATTAGCAGCCGGAAAAACGAGATTATCAAAAATGCCGTCCGTTTGTCCTCCTCTCCGGAATATCGTCGCGAAGCGGGGCTGTTTTTAGCAGAGGGTGCACGCCTGTGCAGTGATGCAGTGCAAAGCGGCATCCGAGTAAGAGCATTGTTTTATACCGCGCATGCCATGGAAAAATACGGGGAATACCTGAATGTAATTCTGCCCGGCGCGCGCCAGGTCTATGAAGTGGAGCCGCATGTCGCCCAGTTGCTGTCAGATACGAAAACCACGCAGGGTGTGTTCTGCATTTGTGAGATTCCCCGCCGCACCGGGGAACCTGCAGAGCTGAAAGCCGACCGGCACTACGCTGCGTTTGAAAATCTGCAGGACCCGGCCAACCTTGGCGCCGTGCTCCGTACGGCGGAGGCACTTGGGGTCGGCGGAATCATTTTGGCCGGCAGCAGCTGCGATGTGTACTCCCCTAAGGTGCTTCGAGCCAGCATGGGCGCGGTATTCCGCCTTTCCTTTTACACGGCGCCCGTCTTGGCGGATGTCCTTTCCGAATTGAACCGAAAAGGCTTCCTTACCCTTGCGGCTGTGCCGGATTCCTCCGCGAAGAAAATCACGGAGTTTTTGTTTGATGCTCCGACGGTGATTGCGGTAGGCAATGAGGGGAATGGGCTTACACAGGAGGCCATCGAAGCCTGCGGCCAGCGGGTAACCATCCCGATGCTGGGCCGTGCCGAATCGCTGAATGCTTCTGCCAGTGCCGCTATATTAATGTGGGAAATGATGCGCGGCCAGGCAGGGAAGGTCTGAAAATAAGAACCGGTCTTTCCATTAAAAGAATTTGCGTTTGCGGGTTTAATTTTATCATAGGTTCTGAGAGGGATGGTTATGATGACGGAAGTGGATCGCCGATCTTACTGGATTTGGCTGCAGCACGCGCTGGGCGCAGGCAGCTCCAAGCAGAACCGGATTCTGGAAACGTATCCGTGCTTAGCGGATTTTTATGAGTCTGGCATTTCCGCCTGGCGGTTTGAGGGATATTTTACTGCACGTGAACTGGAAAAGCTGAGCGCGTTTTCTGTTGAACAGGCACAGGCGCTTCTGGAGTACAGCGAACGCATCGGCCAGCGTGTTGTAACGCCTGAGTGTGCGAATTACCCGGAGCCTCTCCGGCACATCCACAACGCGCCGTGCGTACTTTATGTCAAGGGGGAACTGCCGGATTTCACGCTGCTTCCGGCCATCTCGGTTGTGGGTACGCGCAAGGCGACGGCAACCGGAATTTCCGCTGCGCACAGCTTTGCATACAGTTTGGCACGGCGCGGCGTAGTGGTCGTCAGCGGGGGCGCGCTCGGCATTGACACCGCCGCACATAAGGGAGCGTTGCAGGCGGGCGGGAAAACCGTCTGCGTGCTCGGCTGCGGGATTGATTTTAATTATCTGATGGCAAACGCTTCCCTGCGGGACGCGATTGCCGTAAACGGCGCAGTGATTTCGGAATATCCGCCCAACACCCAGGCGGTCAACTCCAACTTTCCCATTCGCAACCGTATTATTTCCGGCCTGAGTTTGGGAACGCTTGTGGTGGAGGCTGCGGGGAAAAGCGGATCTTTGATTACCGCCGATTATGCACTGGAGCAGGGAAGGGATGTTTTTGCCATTCCGTCGGGCATTTACAGTCCGGTTTCTCAGGGCGTGAACAACCTGATTAAAAACGGCGCAAAGCCGGTTTCCTGGCCGGAAGAAATTCTGGAGGAATACAGCAGCCGCTTTCCGGGGCTGCTAAACGAAGAAGATGCCGGGATCAACGTGGTGGTAAGCAAAGCACCGGTTTCGGAACAACCTCATCCCGGGCTAAAACCGAACCGGGAACTGCCGGACGAGTCCACGTTTTCCGCGGAAGCGGTTTCCCTTTACTATGCACTTTCCGGCGTACCGCAGCATATCACAGCATTGGCGGCGCAGGCCGGCCTTTCCATTCCGGTTTTGTTTCGGGCGGTGACCGAACTGGAGCTGGCAGGGAAAATACAGTCTTATTCCGGAAGGCGGTACAGTTTGCCGCATGGATGAATGATGCAAAAAATGATGAAATTTCTTTTAAAGATTGTTAAAACTTGCTGATTTTTTCGGCAGGTTTTAAAAATCTTTAAATTTTATGCTAAAAATGCATCATTTTTGTGTTGCTTGCAACGATATATGGTATGATATATGGTAACATTTTGCCCGGCAGCAAATAAATGCCGGAATTAATGATACTGCATACGGATTGAAAAAAGATATGAGGTGTAGTTATGTCTAAGCTTGTGATTGTGGAATCACCAGCCAAAGCCAAAACCATTAAAAAATATTTGGGCAACGATTTTGACGTAATCGCTTCCATGGGGCATGTCCGGGATTTGCCGGAAAGCCGCTTGAGCGTTGATATTAAAAAGGATTTCAAGCCGAAATATGAAATTATTAAAGGAAAGGAAAAATTGGTTGAGGAGCTGAAAAGCAAGGCCGAAAAAAGCGATACCGTTTACCTTGCAACGGACCCGGACCGCGAAGGAGAAGCAATTTCCTGGCACCTTGCGTACATTCTTGGGCTGGATACTCAGGCCCAGAACCGCGTGACTTTTAATGAAATCACGAAGACCGGTATCTCCGCCGGAATGGAGCATCCCCGCAGCATTGATATCGACCTGGTCAACGCACAGCAGGCGCGCCGAATTCTCGACCGGCTGGTGGGCTACAAGCTCAGCCCGTTCCTTTCGCAGAAAATCCGCAGGGGCCTTTCCGCCGGGCGCGTACAGTCCGTTGCGGTGCGGCTGATTGTGGACCGGGAAGAGGAAATCCGTGCTTTTGTGCCGGAAGAATACTGGACCATCGACGCAAAGCTGATTCCGAAGGGTCAGCGAAAAGCATTTCATGCTTCCTTTTACGGTGATGTCAACGGAAAAATCAAAATCGAAAACAAGGAACAGTCCGACCGAATTCTGGAAGAACTGAAAGATGCCGAATATAAGATTGTAAAGCTGAAAAAGGGCACGCGCAGAAAATCCCCTGCGCCGCCGTTCATCACGTCCACCCTTCAGCAGGAGGCCTCGCGCCGCCTGGGCTTTCAGGCGCGCCGCACCATGAAAGCGGCGCAGGAACTTTACGAAGGCGTTGAAATTGAGGGCATGGGTGCAATCGGTCTGATTACGTATATGAGAACGGACTCCCTGCGCCTTGCCGAAGACGCCGTTCGCGACGCAGCAGCATACATTGAGGAACGCTGGGGCAAGAAATACCTGCCGGACACGCCCCGCCATTTTAAAACAAGGGCGGGCGCGCAGGACGGCCACGAAGCCATCCGTCCCACCATGCCCAGCCTTTCGCCGGACAAGGTAAAAGCAAACCTCTCCTCCGACCAATATAAGTTGTATAAGCTCATCTGGGAGCGTTTTATCGCCTGCCAAATGGCAAACTGCCAGCAGAGCACCACGCAGGCGGATATTCAGGCGGCAAACTATATTTTCAAAGCGTCCGGCTATACCGTTACGTTTGACGGTTTTACCGTTCTTTACGAAGAGGGAAAAGACGAGGAGAGCGAGGACGAAGGTTCGCTTCCCGTATTGGAAAACGGGATGCTCCTGAAGCTGAAGGAAATCGCGGGCAACCAGCACTTTACGCAGCCGCCCGCACGGTACACGGAAGCTTCGCTGATTAAGGCGCTAGAGGAAAACGGAATCGGCCGTCCTTCCACTTACGCGGCCACCATTTCCACCATTACGGGGCGCGAATACGTTGTTCGTGACGGAAAAGCGCTAAAGCCAACCGAGTTGGGCGAAGTAACAACCAAACTGATGAAGGAACGTTTCCCGAAAATTGTAAACGTAAAGTTTACCGCGCAGGTGGAAAACGACTTGGACCAGGTGCAAAGCGGTAAAGCCGACTGGGTGCAGACGCTGAAGGATTTTTACGGTGATTTTGAAAAAACCCTGAAAACCGCGAAGGAAGAAATGCAGGGCGTGAAAATCCAGCTGAAGGAAGACGAAACGGATATCATCTGCGAAAAATGCGGCCGCCGCATGGTTATTAAAACCGGCCGCTATGGCAAATTTATCGCCTGCCCGGGCTATCCGGAATGCAAGAACATCAAGAAGCTGGTGCAGGAAACCGGCGCGGAGTGCCCGCGCTGCGGCGGCAAGATTATTGTTAAGAAATCCAAGAAGGGCAGGGTGTTTTACGGCTGTTCCAATTATCCCGAATGCAACTTTATGTCTTGGGATGAGCCTACTACGGAAAAATGCCCGCGCTGCGGCAAAACGCTGCTGAAGAAAAAGGGCAAGCATCCGAAATACTATTGCGTAACGCCCGACTGCGGTTATGAAAAGGTAATGGAGGACGAATGAGTATCACAGTAATCGGAGCCGGCCTTGCCGGCTGTGAAGCCGCCTGGCAGATTGCACAGGCCGGCATCCCGGTTGAACTTTATGAGATGAAGCCGGTGAAGTTTACACCAGCGCATCATAATCCGAATTTTGCAGAGCTGATCTGCTCTAATTCACTGAAAGCGGAGCGCGTGGAAAGCGCCGCAGGTTTGCTGAAAGAGGAAATGCGGCGGCTCGGTTCCCTGCTGATGCAGTGTGCGGATACCTGCCGGGTTCCGGCGGGCGGGGCGCTTGCGGTGGATCGGGACGAATTCGCCGAAGCGGTCACACACCGTATCAAAAGCCATCCGCTTATCCATATTCACACGGAAGAAGTCACGGAGATCCCGATGGACGGTTTCACGATAGTCGCAACCGGCCCGCTGACCTCCGACGCGCTCGCGGCCCGGATTGATTCCCTCTGCGGCGGCGGGCGGCTTAGCTTTTTTGACGCGGCCGCGCCGATTGTTACCGCTGAAAGCCTGAACCGGGAACGCGTGTTTGCTGCTTCCCGCTACGGCAAGGGCGGCGACGACGCGTATTTGAATTGCCCGATGAACCGGGCGGAATATGAAGTGTTTTACGATGCCCTTCTCCATGCGGATCGCGCGCCGATTCATGACTTTGACGTTGCCGACCCAAAGGTCTACGAAGGCTGTATGCCGGTTGAGGTTATGGCACAGCGCGGTGCGGATACTTTGCGGTTCGGCCCGTTAAAGCCGGTCGGCCTGCGTGATCCGCAAACCGGGCACCGCCCTTGGGCGGTTGTTCAGCTTCGCCGCGAAAACAAAGACGGTACGCTCTACAATCTGGTCGGCTTTCAGACCAACCTGAAATTTCCGGAACAGAAACGGGTGTTCGGGCTGATTCCCGGTTTGGAGCACGCAGAATTCACCCGGTTCGGGGTAATGCACCGCAATACCTTTCTCAATTCTCCGCAGGTGCTGAATTCAGATTTCAGCCTGCGCTCCCATCCGAACGTGTTTTTTGCGGGCCAAATTACCGGCGTAGAGGGTTACATGGAATCCGCTTCCTCCGGCATTATGGCGGGAATCAACGCTGTGCGGCGTCTTGCCGGGAAAGAAACGCTCACCCTTCCGGAGGATACGATGATTGGTGCGCTAAGCCGGTACGCGGCGCAGGGCGGCGAATCCGACTTTCAGCCGATGGGCGCGAACTTCGGCATTATGCCGCCGCTCGATGTGCTCATCAAGGACAAGCGTGATCGTTATGCCGCGATTTCCGAACGGGCGCTGCGGTCGCTGGCGGATTATCTTTCTGCTCAGGAATGATCCATCAAAAAAGGGGTGTTTTAAATGAAAATCATAGTAGATGCTTTCGGCGGCGATAATGCACCGCTGGAAATTCTGAAAGGTTGCGCCATGGCGGTGGAAGGGCTTGACCTGGACTTTCTGCTGACCGGGCGGGAGGAAGAGATTCGCCGTGTCGCACGGGAAAATAATATTTCCCTGAACCGAATGGAAATCATCGACACACCCGATGTAATTACAATGGAAGACCATGCCGGCGAAGTGATGAAGTCAAAATCAAACAGTTCCATGGCAGAAGGCCTGCGCAGGCTTGCTGCGGGGGAAGGTGACGCCTTTCTTTCCGCAGGGAACAGCGGCGCGCTGGTCGTCGGTTCCACCTTAATTGTCAAACGGATTAAGGGCATCAGCAGGATCGCGTTTGCCCCGGTTATGCCGAAGGACAAGGGTTGCTTTATGCTGATCGACAGCGGTGCCAATGTGGACTGCAAACCGGAAATGCTTCGTCAGTTCGGCGTTATGGGTTCCATCTATATGCAGAAGGTAATGAAAATTTCAAATCCCCGCGTGGCCCTTGCCAATATCGGCACGGAGGATCATAAGGGCGGGGAACTTCAGCATCAGGCCTTTGCCATGCTGAAACAATCCAATGTGAATTTTATTGGAAATATCGAAGCGCGCGACATTCCTTTTGATGCCGGCGACGTAATTGTTGCGGACGGCTTTACCGGCAATGTAATTTTAAAGCTTTACGAAGGCGTTGCCATGATGCTGATGGGCAAGCTGAAAAACATTTTTACCGCTCGAACTTTAAACAAGCTGGCCGCAGCCATAGTTTACCGCGACCTTGGCGGATTAAAGAAAACAATGGATTACAACGAATACGGCGGCGCCCCGCTGATGGGCTGCGCGAAACCGGTTTTCAAGGCGCATGGCAGCGCGAAAGCGAAAACTTTTTATAACGCGCTTCGCTTGACGAAAGAATATGTTTTGGGCGATGTGGTAACGGAAATCGCCAAATCGGTAGAGGAATATAAAAAGAACTGGAAACCCGAAGGGGCAGAAGACTCCGAGGAATGACCGGGAATTCCCTGATTGCCAAGACCGGCCACTCTTCCGGCTGAAAGAAAAGGATGGTCCTGTTTATGAATGAACTGGAAGAAAAGATTGGGTATCACTTTAAAAATAAGGCGTTGCTGAAAAACGCACTGACCCACTCTTCTTATGCGAATGAAACAAAATGCCCCGGCGGCAGCAACGAACGGCTTGAATTTCTGGGCGATTCCGTGTTGGGTTTTGTTGTTGCGGATTATTTGTTCCGCCATTTTCCTGACCTTCCGGAGGGCGACCTGACCAAAAAGCGCGCTTCATTGGTTTGTGAAAAGGCCTGCTGCGGTTTTTCCAAACAGCTGGAGGTAGGAAAATTTCTGCTGTTGAGCCATGGCGAGCAAAATTCAGGCGGCCGAACCCGCTCCTCCATTCTTGCGGATGCTTTTGAATCCATTACGGCGGCAATCTATTTGGACGGCGGCATGGAGGAAGCGCGCAAATTTATCCTTCGTTTTGTGCTTCCTCAGCTGCAGACCGCTAAGCCGAAAACCTTTAAGGATTATAAAACTGCTCTGCAGGAAATTATTCAGCAGAATCCGGAAGAACGCCTGGAATACGTTCTAACCGGGGAAAGCGGCCCGGACCACGACAAGCACTTTACAGTGGAGGTCCACTTGAACAGCAACGTCATTGGAAAAGGCGGCGGCCGCAGCAAGAAAGAAGCGGAGCAGCAAGCCGCGCGGGAAGCACTGGAGCTGATGGGCTATTGAAGCACGCGAACGTCGCGCTTTTTGTTCCCCATAACGGGTGCCCGCATCAGTGCAGCTTCTGCAATCAGCGCAGCATTACCGGCCAAGCGGTCCAGCCCAGTCCGCAGGATGTGCATCGAGCCGTACATACGGCGATCCAGAGCCTGGGGGAAGAAACGAAAAATGCGGAAATCGCATTTTTCGGCGGCAGCTTTACCGCGATTGAACGGTCGTACATGATTTCGCTGTTGGAAGCGGCGTATCCTTATGTAAAGGACGGCACCTTTTCCGGAATTCGAATTTCCACCCGCCCGGACGCGATTAATGGGGAAATTCTCAGCCTGCTGAAGCAATACGGCGTGACCACGATCGAGCTTGGCGCGCAGAGCATGGATGACCGCGTGCTGGAGCAGAACAGGCGCGGGCATACCGCGCGGCAGGTGGAACAGGCCTCCGAACAGATTCGGGCGTTTGGGTTTACGCTCGGTTTACAGATGATGACCGGGCTTTTCGGCGACACCATACCGGGGGCTTATGCAACGGCAGCAAAAATCGCCGCTCTAAAGCCGCAGTGCGTGCGCATTTATCCCACCATTATTATGCGTGGGACCGAACTGGGAGAAAAATATCTTGCGGGTGTTTACCGGACCTTTTCACTGGAGGATACGGTAACGCTATGCGCGAATTTGCTGGATTTTTTTGAGGAACGGGGCATCGCGGTCATCCGGCTTGGTCTTCACAGTTCGCCGGAACTGGAGCGCGACATGCTTTCAGGCCCGTGGCACCCGGCGTTCCGCCAGCTTTGCGAAAGCCGCAGGATGCTAAACAGAATAACGGATTACCTGCAAACCAACTGTATTCCGAAAGGAAAAATTATAATCTGCGTGAATCCCCGCTGCCTTTCCACGGCCATTGGCAACCAGAAAAGCAATCTAAAGCTGCTGGCGCAGATGGGGTTTCAGGCAACGGTAAAACCGGATGTTTCCTGTCTTAATTCGGATTTTTCAATTTTTGAGATACGCTGATTTTGTTGCCGGGCGGTGATTCAGGGCTGTAAAGAACGGTCCGAATTGCTTTCATCAGCGTTTACCTTGCGCAAAGGGGATGAAAACATGCTGCTGAAATCACTTGAAATTCAGGGTTTTAAAACCTTTCCCGATAAAACTATACTTACTTTCGACCGTGGAATTACGGCGGTGGTCGGCCCAAATGGAAGCGGAAAAAGCAATATCAGCGACGCGGTTCGCTGGGTTTTGGGCGAACAGTCCACCCGCACGCTGCGCTGCACCAAAATGGAAGACGTTATCTTCAACGGCACGCCCACCCGCAAAGCGCTGGGGTACGCAGAGGTAACGCTGAATATCGACAATTCTTCACGCGCCCTGCCCTTTGATAACGACAGCATAGCCGTTACGCGCCGATATTACCGTTCCGGGGAAAGCGAATACCTAATTAACAAGGTTTCCGTCCGGCTGAAGGATATTAACGAACTGTTTATGGATACCGGCCTTGGCCGGGACGGCTATTCTATTATTGGTCAGGGTAAAATCGACAGTATCGTTGCTGCCCGCTCGGAAGACCGCCGTGAAATTTTTGAGGAGGCGGCGGGAATTTCCCGTTTCCGCTACCGCAAAGAGGAATCGGAACGCCGGCTGGGTCAGGCGGAGGAAAACCTGCTTCGTCTGCGCGACATCGTTTCCGAACTGGAGGGGCGCATCGGACCGCTGAAGGAGCAGTCCGAAAAGGCGCAGAAATACCTGGAATACGCACAGGAAAAGCGTTCGGTGGAAATTGGCCTGTGGCTGAATACGCTGGAAGAATCCGGCCGTACCCTGCGTGAATACGATGATAAAATCACGCTGGCCCGTACACAGCATGAGGCTGCGGAGCTGGAACTGCAGGAAATCGATGCGCAGATTGAAGACAATTTCAGCCAGTCCAACGCCTGCGGGGCAAAAGCGGACGAAATCCGTCAGCAGGCTGCAGGCCTGGAGGAAGCTGCCGCCAAAAAAGACAGCGAAGCGCTGGTTTTGCAGAACGATATCCTCCATAACAAAGAAAATATTAACCGCATCCGCCGTGAAATAGAGCAGAGCGCGCAGTCCGGCCAGGATATGGACCGCCAGATTGAAGAAAAGAATCGGCAGATTGCGGAAAAGAACGATTACATAAAGCGCAAGCAAAAGGAGTCGGATGCGCTGAATATTCGGATGGAGCAAATCCGCCGCACCATGAGCGAATCCGACGCCGGAATTGACCAATACACACAGAAAATCAATACACTAAACGGGCAGGCAACGGATGCTAAACTGGCAGAAATGACCTCTTCATCCGCCATTTCCGAAATCAGCCTGCGTCTGACCTCCGTGGAAAAATCTATTCAGATCAAACAGACGCAGCTGCAGGAACTGCAGAAGGCCGCGGAAGACTATGCCAAAATGCTGGCCGATACCGACGAGCGCATTACCGCCCTCAACAACGCAGTCAAGGGCTATGAAATGCGCCTGACCTCCCGCCGCCAGCACATGGAGGCGGCAAAGCAGCAAAACGAAAAACTTCGGCTGGACGCGCAGGAATGTGCCCGCCGCGCTCATCTTTTAGAGGAACTGGAACGCAATCTGGAGGGCTTCTCGCAAAGCGTAAAAACCGTGATGAAGGAAGCCGGAAGGGGTAACCTCAGTGGAATCCATGGCCCGGTTTCGCGCATTCTCAAGGTTCCAAGCAAATACGCCGTTGCCATTGAAACCGCGCTCGGTGCCGCCATGCAGAATATCGTGGTGGAAAATGAGCAGGACGCGAAGCGTGCCATCCAGCTGTTAAAACAAAAGGACTCCGGCCGCGCAACCTTTCTGCCGGTTTCCACCATCAAAGGAAGCGTCTTACAGGAACAAGGGCTGGAAAACTGCCCAGGGTTTGTGGGAATTGCGGGCCGCCTTTGTTCCTGCGAACCGAAATATAACGGAATTTTGAACTCCCTGCTCGGCCGCATTGCCGTGGCGGAGGATTTGGACAGCGCGGTGGCCATCGCGCGCCGTTACAGCTACCGGTTCCGCATTGTTACGCTGGACGGCCAGGTGGTTAATGCGGGCGGCTCCCTGACGGGTGGTTCGCTTGCGCGAAACTCCGGTCTGCTCAGCCGTGCTTCAGAAATTGAGCGCCTCAAAGCGCAGGCGCAGGAGCTTGGCGCAAAAGCGGAGCAGTCCGCCGCCGCGCTGAAAGCGGCAACCGAAGAGGTCTCCGCTGCTGAAGCGGCGCTGACGGCGTCTAAGGCAGAGCTTTCTTCCGCACAGGAGGAACGCTACAAAATCAACACCGAGCATCAGCGCGCCCTTGCGGACGCGTTAACGGTGGATCGCGACCAAAAAGCCCTTGTGGAAGAGCAAAGCACCGCTTCTGCCCGTTTGGAGGAGCAGAAGCGAATTCAGGCCGAGGCGCGTGAAAAATCCCGCCGAGTAACCGAACAAATCGTCGCGCTGCAAGCAGAACTGAATCAAATCAGCGGGAACCGGAGCGAGCAGAACCGCAAATGCGAGGAAATTACCGCACAGCTGCAGGAAATCCGGATAGCGTGCCTGACTGCCCAGAAAGATATTGAATCCCAGAATGCGGCTATTGCGGAAATTGAACGCCGCAAGCTGGAGCATGTCGACCGGATGGAATCCCAGGAGCAGGAAATCAAAGCACTCGAAGAATCCAGCGCTTCGCTTTCCGTTCAGATCGACGAACTGAAAAAGCAGGCGGAAGCCCTGCGTGCGCAGGCGGAGCAGTCCAAAGGGCAAATCGAAGCGCTTCAAGCCAAGCGTCTGGAATACGAGCGCCTTTCCACCGAACTGCGCGCGAAGGAACGTGACAAGTCGGCGGAAAAGGAAACCATCGGTCATGAACTGGCGCGTCTGGAAGAACGCAAGGCCGGGCTTCAGAAAGAATACGATGAAATTATCAGTCGTTTGTGGGAAGAATATGAGCTGACCCGCCGTGAGGCGGAAGAATCCGTGGCGAAAGTCGAGGATGCCGCCAAAGCGCAGAAACGCCTGAACGAACTCAAAAATCGAATCAAGGAACTCGGCGCGGTCAATCTAGCCGCGGTCGAGGAATATAAAGAAGTATCCGAACGCTACGAATTTATGTCCACGCAGGTTGCCGATGTGGAAAAGAGCCGCGACGAGCTGAAAAAACTGATCGGCGAACTGACTACCCAGATGAAGGACCTGTTTACCGTACGTTTTCAGCAGATTGCGGGGCACTTCAAACAGACCTTCCGCGAACTGTTTGGAGGCGGCGACGCGGAGCTGTCGCTCAGTGATCCGGAAGATCTTCTGAACTGCGGCATTGAAATTGCGGTTCAGCCGCCGGGCAAAATTGTTGCGCATCTGGAGTCGCTTTCCGGCGGCGAAAAAGCACTGGTTGCCATCGCTCTGTATTTTGCCATAATGAAGGTCAATCCTCCGCCGTTCTGTGTGCTGGATGAAATTGAGGCCGCTCTGGATGATGTGAACGTTGACCGTTTTGCCGCGTACCTGCGCCGGATGAACGAGAACACGCAGTTTATCGTGATTACCCACCGCCGCGGCAGTATGGAGGAAGCCGACGTGCTGTACGGCGTTACCATGCAGGACGAGGGCGTTTCCAAGCTGTTGGAGCTCCGAGTTTCGGAAATTGAATCGGCTTTGGGAATGAAAGAAGAAATATGATATCATGATATTGTAATAATATAGTAGAATGATATTGTGAAGATAAAAGGAGGCTGCCGAATGGGTTTCTTTTCAAAAATAAAGGAAGGCCTGAAAAAAACAAGGGACAGCATGAGCAAACAAGTAGAAATTATGCTGAATTCCTTTACCAAAATTGACGAATCCCTTTTTGAAGAACTGGAAGAGCTGTTGGTCATGGGGGATGTTGGCGTCCACACAGCAGAACATATCTGCAACACGCTGCGCAAACAGGTGAAAGAGCAGGGTGTGACCGACCCGAACAAGATTTACGACATGATTCGGGAAATCGTTACGGATATGATGCGCGGCGGCGAAGAGCTGAACATTAGCACAAAGCCTTCCGTGATTCTTGTCATTGGGGTGAACGGTGTTGGAAAGACAACCACAATCGGAAAAATTGCCTCCCGTCTAATCAAGGAAGAAAAGAAAAAAGTAATTCTGGGAGCGGCGGATACCTTCCGTGCGGCTGCCATTGAGCAGCTGGAAGTTTGGGCGGAACGCTCCGGCGCCGATTTGGTGAAACAGGCGGAAGGCAGCGACCCTGCCTCCGTTGTATTTGATTCCATCGCCGCCGCTAAGGCGCGCAGTGCGGATGTTGTTATTTGCGACACCGCCGGCCGCCTGCACAATAAAAAGCATCTGATGGATGAGCTGTCGAAAATTAACCGCGTTATTGACCGCGAATTGCCTGGGGCGGACAAAGAAGTGCTGCTTGTTCTGGATGCCACCACAGGGCAGAATGCTGTAAATCAGGCGCGCGAATTCAAAAATGCCGCTAATATTACCGGAATTGTGCTGACCAAGCTAGATGGAACAGCGCGTGGCGGCGTGGTTCTCGCTATCCGTGAAGAACTGGATCTCCCCGTAAAATTTATCGGCGTGGGCGAACAGGTGGACGATTTACAGCCGTTCCACGCGGAGGAATTTGCGGCGGCATTGTTTGAACGGTAAGAGAGGAACCATAAAATTATGGCTACATTTGTAATTGCGACTCATAATGTGGGCAAACTGAAAGAATTGGAACGGATTCTTGCTCCGCTTCATATCCGTGCTGTTACCGCGGATTTGGAGGAAGTGGAAGAAACCGGAACTACCTTTGAAGAAAACGCGTTTTTAAAAGCGGATGCCGCTTGCCGCCAGACCGGTATGCCCGCCGTTGCGGATGATTCGGGGCTGATGGTGGACGTCTTAAATGGGGAACCGGGCATTTATTCCGCGCGGTACGCCGGGGAAAATGCGACCGACGCGGACCGCATTCAAAAGCTGTTGGATCATTTAAAAGGCGTGCCGCGTGAGCGGCGTACAGCAAAGTTTGTCTGTGCGATTTGCTGCGTGTTCCCAAACGGTGAGAAAATCACCGTGCGAGGAGAATGCCCCGGCATTATTGCGGATGCGCCGCAGGGAACGGGCGGCTTCGGCTATGACCCCATATTTTTGGTCAATGGGAAATCATTTGGCGAGCTAGACCCCATCGAAAAGGATAAAATCAGCCACCGCGGCATCGCGCTCCGGCAGCTGGCCAAAGAATTAGAAAAAATGAAGGAGAACTTTTCATGCTGACAAGCAAACAGCGCGCTTATCTGCGCTCCCTTGCAAACGACATCGACACCATTGTAATGATCGGGAAATCCGGCATCGGTCCGGAGCTGATCCATCAGGCGGACGACGCGCTCACCGCGCGGGAGCTGATTAAGGCCAAGGTACTGGAAACTTCCCCGGTAAAAGCCAAGGAGGCGGCACAGCAGGTTGCGGAGCAGACGCAGTCCGAAGTGGTGCAGGTCATCGGTTCCAAATTCGTTCTTTACCGTAAAAATACAAAAGAACCGAAAATAACTCTTCCATTCGCGCCGAAAAAGTAATATGATATAAATTACTATAACGTTTTTACTTCCGGAAAGACGGATTTTGGTAAAAACGTACTTGTCAGCGTGATTTGAAATATGAAGCGACATTTGTTTAGGAAAGAAAATGCAGAAAATAGCTGTTTACGGCGGAACGTTTAATCCAATTCACAATGGGCATATTCATGTGGCAAAGCAGTTTGCTCGGCTGCTTGGGGTGGAGCACGTTCTGCTGATTCCCACAATGGTACCGCCTCATAAAGAGGCACCCGACCTGGCCCCCGCCGACGACCGGCTCGCTATGTGCCGGCTTGCCGAGCCGCAAACATTGTTTCAGGTCAGCGATCTGGAGCTTCGTCGTGAAGGCCCAAGCTATACCGCTGATACGCTGAAGGAGCTGAAACAGCTTTACCCGAACTCGGAGCTTTATCTTCTAATGGGTGAGGATATGTTCCTGACCGTTCAGAATTGGTGGCATCCGGAGGTTTTGTACGCGCTTTCCACTCTTTGTGCCGCGCCTCGCAGCGCGAGCGGCACGAAAAACCTGATGGAACACGCCAAACTGCTGGAGCGCAGCGGAGCAAGGTCCTATATTGCAGACATTGAATATCTGCCGGTTTCTTCTACCATGGTGCGCAGTGCGGTGAAGCATGGTCAACGAATCTCCGAACTCGTGCCTTCCCCGGTAGAACGCTATATTTATGAACATCATTTATATTTGGAGTGACTGTAATGAAGGATTTGGAAACCTATAAAAGCATTATACGGCCGTTTTTGGGGGAGAAACGGTTTTATCATTCGGTATGTGTCAGTGAAGCCGCTGTAGAGCTCGCCAAAAAATACGGCGCAAACGAAGAAAAGGCGGCAGTTGCCGGAATCCTGCACGATATTATGAAGGATACTCCGTCGGATGAACAGCTGAAAATGATGACGCGTTACGATATTATCCTAAGCGATGTGGAGCGCAGGGCCCCGAAGCTTTGGCATGCCATACTGGGTGAAGCATATTTGGAACAAGAACTGAAAATTTCGGACCACGATATTCTGGATGCCGTACGGTATCATACCACCGCACGTGCCAACATGTCTTTGTTGGAAAAAGTCCTGTTTATCGCCGACTTTATTTCCGCTGACCGGGACTATACCGGAGTGGAAAATATGCGCCGTGCCGCGAAGGTCAGTCTGGAGGAGGCCATGGTGGAAGGCCTTACCTTTAACATTAAGGACCTTGCCTCCGGCTACAAGCCAATACATCCCGACACCATTTCCGCCTATAATCAGGTGGTTGTGATGTATAAATCCTAATTTTGATTTAATATTTTGAAAGGTTGTTGAGAATGGAACCATTGGAACTTGCCACCGCAGCAGCTGAAATACTGGATAACAAAAAAGCAATTGATTTAAAAGTAATTGGAATTAAGGATATTTCCGTTTTGGCGGATTATTTTGTCATTGCGACTGGTACCAGCAATACTCATGTAAAATCATTGGCTGATGAAGTTGAATTTAAGCTGAAAGAGCGGAATGTTACCCCGCAGCATACGGAGGGATATCATTCCAATTCCTGGGTTGTTTTGGATTACGGCAACGTGATTGTTCATGTGTTTACTCCCGAGTCCAGGCAGTTCTATGATCTTGACCGTCTGTGGCAGGATGGCGAGACTGTTGCGATTCCGGGTATTGAATAAAAACCGGAGACCGGTTCGAACTTTTTATGTACAGGAGCGAAGGATAAATGAAATACGACCATAAGCAGATTGAAAAAAAGTGGCAGGACAAATGGGAAGAGACCGGCGTTTTTCACGCTTCGAACTCTTCGGATAAACCGAAATACTACACCCTGATTGAATTTCCGTATCCATCCGGGCAGGGGCTGCACGTCGGTCACCCGCGCTCCTATACCGCCCTTGATATTGTGGCGCGTAAACGCCGCCTGCAGGGCTACAATGTGTTGTATCCAATCGGATGGGACGCATTTGGCCTGCCGACCGAAAACTTTGCGATTAAGAATCATGTGCATCCGGCGGAAGTAACAAAAAAGAACATTGCCCGCTTTAAAAGCCAGCTTCGGTCTTTGGGCATTTCCTTTGACTGGTCGCGCGAAATCAACACCACCGACCCGGAATACTACAAATGGACCCAGTGGATTTTTCTGCAGCTCTTTAAGCATGGGCTTGCCTATAAAAAGGAAATGTCCGTCAACTGGTGTACTTCCTGCAAATGCGTTCTGGCCAATGAAGAAGTGGTCAACGGCGTCTGCGAACGTTGCGGCAGCGAAGTCATTCACCGCGTAAAATCCCAGTGGATGCTGAAAATCACCGAGTACGCCCAGCGCTTGATAGACGACCTGGAACTTGTGGATTATCCGGAACGCGTAAAAGCGCAGCAAATTAACTGGATTGGTCGTTCCACCGGTGCGGAAGTGGATTTTTCCACAACGGCAGGCGATAAGCTGACCATTTATACCACCCGGCCGGATACCCTTTACGGCGCAACCTATATGGTGGTTTCCCCGGAACATCCGGTAATTGAAAAATGGGCGGACAAGCTGAAAAATATGGATGAAATCCGCGCGTATCAGGTAGAAGCCGCGAAAAAGTCCGACTTTGAGCGTACCGAGGTCGCCAAAGAGAAAACCGGCGTGCGGTTGGACGGCGTTTCTGCGATTAATCCTGTCACCGGCAAAGAAATTCCGATTTTTATTTCGGATTATGTTCTGGTTTCGTACGGAACTGGTGCGATTATGGCGGTTCCCGCGCACGATACCCGCGACTGGGAATTCGCAAAGAAATTTGACCTTCCCATTATTGAAGTAGTCAAGGGCGGCGATGTACAGAACGAGCCCTTTACAGACTGCGCGACCGGAGTCATGGTGAACTCCGGAATTCTGGACGGCCTGACCGTTGAGCAGGCCAAGAAAAAGATTATCGAGTACTTAACGGAAAAGGGAATCGGACATGCCAAGGTGAACTTTAAGCTGCGCGACTGGGTATTCTCCCGCCAGCGCTACTGGGGCGAACCAATTCCGATTGTCCATTGCGAGAAATGCGGTTATGTTCCGGTGCCGGAAAGTGAGCTTCCGCTTCGTCTGCCGGATGTAAAATCTTATGAACCGACGGATAACGGCGAATCTCCGCTTGCCCACATGACGGACTGGGTGGAAACCACCTGCCCGCACTGCGGCGGCAAAGCCAGACGCGAAACGGATACTATGCCTCAGTGGGCAGGTTCCTCCTGGTACTTCTTGCGCTATATGGATCCGCACAATTCTAACGCGTTTGCCAGCAAGGAAGCACTCAAATACTGGGGTGAAGTTGACTGGTACAACGGCGGCATGGAGCACACCACGCTGCACCTTTTGTACAGCCGCTTCTGGCATAAATTCCTGTATGACATTGGTGAAGTTCCTACGCCGGAGCCGTACGCAAAGCGTACCAGCCACGGTATGATTTTGGGCGAGAACGGCGAAAAGATGAGCAAGTCGCGCGGAAACGTCGTAAATCCAGATGAAATTGTGGACGAGTATGGCGCGGATACCATGCGTCTGTATGAAATGTTCATCGGTGATTTTGAAAAGTCCGCTCCATGGAGTGCTGCGGGCATTAAGGGCTGCCGCCGCTTTGTCGAGCGCTACTGGAATTTGCAGAACAATATCAGCGAGGAGACTGGTATCCGGAAAAGTTTGGAGACCTCTTTCCATAAGACAATCAAAAAAGTCGGCGAGGATATTGAAAATCTGAAATACAACACCGCAATCGCGGCACTTATGGCGCTGATGAACGACTTGGCCGACGCGGGTTCCATCACGCGTGACGAGTTGAAGATCTACACTATTCTGCTCAATCCGTTTGCTCCGCACGTTACCGAAGAAGTTTGGGAAGCGCAAAAACTTGGGGAAGGCATGGTTTGCCAGCAACAGTGGCCTTCCTACGAGAAATCTAAGTGTATGGAAGATACGATTGAAATTGCGGTACAGGTCAATGGCAAGGTGCGTGCACGCCTAAGCGTTGCAGCGGATGTGACCAAAGATGATGCCCTTGCTGCCGCAAAAGCAGAGGACAAGGTTTCTGCGGAAATCAGCGGAAAGAAGATTCTGAAAGAAATTTATGTTCCCGGCAAACTGGTAAATATTGTGGCGAAGTAAAGAAGAAATACAAATCAAAAGGAGCCGCCCGGCCGAGCCGGACAGCTCCTTTCTGCTATGCATAATATTTGAAGTAAAGAAAAGAACCGCAAAGTACAATCTGAAAAAAGAGGATGAGCGGAATTCCAATCATAAACTTTTTACGCTGGGTTTTGTGTCGGATTTTTTTCATGGTGATCAGCATGGCGGGGGAGCCCCCCAGAGCAGACAAAAGCAAAAGGGTGTTTTCCGGAATCCTCCATCGGTGCCGTGCCGCACGCCGTTTGTCGGAAATGGTTGCCGCCATTGCAATGAAATTAATAATAATCAGCCAGCCAATGAAATATATATAATCAGGCATGTCTTTCTTCCTTAATTCAGTTTGGTGCCGCAGTTGGAGCAGAAGTGGGCATTTGGGTCCACAGCGGCATGGCAGTTCGGGCATGTTTTGCCATAAGCGTTGTTAAAATTCCGTAAAGCATACATTTGGGACGGGTTGATTTCCGCACCGGGGTCGCGTGCTATCCGGCGGCCCTCTTCCCGGGAAAGCTCATATACCGTCCCGCATTGTGGGCAGGTCACGAAATAGCGCTTTCCAAAGCGAAACAAGGGAATAAAAAACAGCGTGAATACCTGATAGGAACAGGTAACTGCTGCCATTGCGCCGTAGCGATTGCAGCATGGAAAAAAGGTGCATTTTCGCAGGCCGATGTTTTCGGACCCGCTGTCGATTCCAACAATAAAAAACATGGAAACACCCTCATAGCTTTAATGAATGCATATTACCGAATGAGCTTTTACAATACTTTATTTTCTGTAATCCAATACTTCGTATTTAGCGTCGTCTTACCTCCCGTGTCGATCCGAACGACGGACCGGTCTGACCGAAAATAAACGGATTTTGAAAGGAAGGATTTTTATGGTCGTAAAGATATTCAACCGCCACAGTATCTTAGTGTGTGTCTGTATCCTTGCGGCGGTGATTGCCGTTACTATGGCTGTGAATGTCAGTCTCCATCCGAAAGAGAACAGCCCTGCCGTTCCGACGAATCTGGCGGCAGGATCTACCTCGCCGGTCAGTCCGTCCAATTCCGTTTCCGCTGCCGCTGCCACAGCTTCCGTCAGTACTGTTAACGGGGAGATGCGCGCGGTGTGGGTGCCGTATATGAGCCTTAATATGAGCAAGGAAAACGATAAAAGTGAAGCTGCCTTCCGAAAGAAATTTTCAGGTATTGTCACCGGCGCCAAACAATGCGGAATGAACACTCTGATTGTTCAGGTTCGTCCTTTTGGTGACGCATTGTATCCATCCGCTTATTTCCCGTGGAGCAACGTGGTGGGGGGCACACAGGGGGTCAATCCGGGTTATGACCCGCTGAAGGTTATGGTAGAGTTAACCCATCAGGCGGGGATGAGTATTCATGCGTGGATTAATCCAATGCGGATTCAAATCTCCGGTTCTCCTTCCATTTTGGCAGAAAATAATCCCTACACGGTATGGTCAAAGGATGCTTCCAAAGCCGGCTGGGTAGTCGACACAGGCAGTGGGAAATACTATAACCCCGCGTATCCTCAGGTGCGCAAACTGATTGCGGACGGTGCGCAGGAA
The DNA here is from genome assembly GCA_012839345.1 of Clostridiales bacterium. Taxonomy (GTDB): domain Bacteria; phylum Bacillota; class Clostridia; order Oscillospirales; family Acutalibacteraceae; genus Caproiciproducens. Next base: position 143,963 of record DUNN01000022.1, read on the forward strand.
GTCGCAAAAAATTACGAAGTAGACGGAATTCAGTTCGACGATTATTTTTATCCCACGCAGGATGCTTCCTTCGATAAAGCAGCTTACGACAGCTACTGTACGGAAGCCGCTAAAACCGGTACGCCGCTTTCCCTTGCGGACTGGCGGTGTGCAAATATCAACGCGATGGTTTCGCAGGTTTACCGGCAAATCAAGGCCGTAAAACCCAATCTGGCGTTTGGAATCGCGCCGCAGGGGAATGTGCAGAACGACTTGAAAATGGGCGCTGATGTTAAAGTGTGGTGCTCTGCCCAAGGGTATGTGGATTATATTTGCCCGGAGCTCTATGTGAATTTTGACAATCCGGTTCTTCCGTTCGATACCGCGGCGGAAAGCTGGAGAAAAATGGTGACCAACAAAAATGTCAAACTATACCTTGGTCTTGCGGTTTATAAAGCTGGTTCCGATGCGGACAGCGGCACCTGGAAAAAATCTACCAATATCCTGGCAAAGCAGGTGGAACTGGGCCGAAAAACCACCTGCGACGGTTTTATGTTTTATTCCTGGGAATATCTGAACAGCAGTCAAACCAAAGATGAGGTTCAGAATGTGATTAAAACGCTGAATGGAACATAACAGCTTTTCCGCTGAATCCGATCGTTCCGGTGTACATATCGCCCGACAAATGGGGCGCAGACTTCCGTCTGCGCTCTTTTATTACGCTGGTTCGCCGGTGCAGAAATCTTTTTGCGCTGTGCTGATTTTGACCGGAAGAATCAATCCGCCCAAGCTTTTTTCACTGTTTATTCGGACAGGCGTATAGTTTTCTGTATAACCTTCAAAAACGCCCGGTTCCACTTCCTGTTCAAACAGAACCGGTTCCGTGCGGCCGATCTGCTGGCGGAAAAACGCTTCCTTGGTCCGTAAAGTCGCTTCAATCATGCGGTGGCTGCGTTGTTCTTTGACTTTCTGCATTACCTGCTCCGGCGCATCATATGCCTTTGTACCGGGTCTGCGCGAATAGGCGAAAACGTGAACCTTTGCAAACGCGATTTCTTTGGCGAATGCAAGTGATTTTTGAAACTCTTCTTCGGTTTCCCCGGGAAAGCCAACCATAATATCCGTAGTGATTGCGGCGTTGTCAAACACAGCGCGAAGATTTCGCACGATGGTGCGGTATTCGTCCGCTGTGTAGTGGCGGTTCATGCGGCGGAGCGTTTCGTCGCAACCACTTTGCAGGGAGAGATGAAACTGCGGGCAGAGCTTTTTCTGACGGTGCATTCGGGCGATTACCTCTTCGCTGAGCTGCTCTGGTTCCAAGGAACCGAGCCGAACGCGCTCGATTCCGTCCGGTTCGCAGGCGGCTTCAATCGCGTCGCAAAGGGTAAGCCCCAGTTCCTGGCCATAAGCAGGCAGGTTAATGCCGGTCAGCACCACTTCCCGGTATCCGTTCGCGGCAATCTGCGCGATTTCCCGCTTCAGGTCCTCCAGTGGCTTGGAACGCACCCGGCCGCGCGCATAGGGAATAATGCAATAAGAACAAAAACGGTTGCACCCGTCTTCAATTTTTAAAAACGCCCTGGTCCGTTCGTGAAAACGGTTTACACTCATCGGTTCAAATCCGTCTGCTTTTCCATGGGGAACAATATCAATAATTCGGTGATGCGAGGAAAGGTATTGAAGAATGTCAGGCAGAAGGGAGGCACGGTTCGAGTTGCCCAGAACAATATCGGCTTCGGTCAAGCCTTCCGCCAGCTCAGGGAAAGCCTGCGGCATGCAGCCGGTCAATACGAGGATGGCGTCTGGGTTCTGGTGGCGTGCACGGTGCAGCGTCTGTCGCACTTTATGGTCGCTGACCGATGTTACAGTACAGGAGTTTACAATTACAATATCGCTCCCGGAGCTACCCTCGTTTGCGGTGAAGCCAGCATCCAACAGCTGGTTCAACATGGCCTGGGATTCGTATTGGTTTACTTTGCAGCCGAGCGTAATAATAGAAACTTTCATATTGTATCCTTTCAATAAAAATACATATTTTAATTGTGTATTAGGCATGATGTATAGTGAAAATGAATATTGACCATTTTCGCAACGTGCGATATTATTGAAGAATACAGCGAAATATGGAGGTACATTCAAATGTATACAACATCAATCATGTTATCCAGTATTGAAGCGGTCAAAAAGTTTGTCACCCTGACTAACAGTTACGAATTTCCGATCAATCTTACTACTGATAAATATAAAATTGACGCGAAATCCATCATGGGTGTATTTAGCCTGGATTTGTCCAAGCCAGTGGACATTGAATTTGAAAGCGAAAGCGAAAAGGCAGACGATTTTATCAAACAGTTGGAACAGTTTAAAGTAAAACAATAAACATACACATTTTTGAATGTATTGCCCGGCTGAGCCGGGCTTTTTTTAATTATTCGTACTTTTGAGCCAGTTCGCTCCATTTCTGGAATAAGGCATCATTTTCCTGATGCAGTTCGTTCAGCTGTTCGGTGATTTCCATTGCTTTTTCGTAATCCGTGGCGATTTCCGGTTTTACAAGCTGCTCTTCCAGTTCAGCGATTTGCTGTTCCACTTCTTCAATTTTTGCTTCCATTCGTCTTAATTCCGCCTTTTCTTTGCGAATGGCGGCTTCGCGTTCCTTGCGAAGTTTGTAATCGTTTGCCTTAGGTGGTTCTTTTTCCACCGCTTGGGCTGCGGCGGCCTTGCTTCTTTCCAGATAATTATCGTAATTGCCAACGTATTCCGTTACGCCGTTTTCGTCCAGAAAAAAGACCTTGTCCGCAAGTTTGTTCATCAGGTATCGGTCATGGGACACAATCAGCAGGGTGCCCTCGTAGCTTTGCAGCGCGTCTTCCAGTGCTTCGCAGGAGTTAATATCCAGATGGTTGGTCGGTTCGTCCAGCAGCAGGAAGTTGTTTTGCGAAAGCATCAGTATCAGCATGAGCACGCGAGCGCGTTCCCCTCCGCTTAACGCGGAAACGGGCTTAAATACGTCGTCACCTTTGAACAGAAACACCGCCAGCGCATTCCGGATTTCTGTCTGTGTCATACGGGGGTAGCAGTCCCAGACTTCGTCGATGACGGTCTTTTCCGGGTGCAGACCTGCCTGTATCTGATCATAATACCCAGTTTCAATTCCCGCGCCGAAGCGGATTTCGCCACAGTCCGGGGAATAGATGCCGAGCAGCGTTTTCAGCAGGGAGGTTTTTCCGCAGCCATTCGGGCCAATCAGAAAAATTCGCTCACCGCGGTGAATTTCAAGGTTTACATTTTGAAACAGCTTTTTATCATCAAAGCTGAGTGCCAGGTCTTGGACGCTCAACACGTCGTTTCCGCCTCGCTGGCGGATACTGAAGTTGAAATGGATACTTTCCGGCGTTTCGTCGGGTTTGTCCAAAGTTTGCTCCAGCCGGTCAATCATTTTCATTTTGCTTTCTGCGGTTTTAATGCTCTTTTCGCGGTTCCATTGGCGCAGCTGAGTTACAACGCCCTCCAGCCGTTTAATTTCTTTCTGGGTGTTGTCGTATTTCCGCTGAGCGGCCAAATGATTCTCTTCCTTTTGGGAAAGATAAGCAGTATAGTTCCCTTTGTACAGCGTAAGACGCTGATTTTCCATTTCAAACGTCCGGTTCGTTGTCCGGTCCAGAAAATATCGGTCATGGGAAATCACAATGTAAGCTCCATTGTAGGAGCGCAAAAAATCTTCCAGCCATTCCACGGAGGAAATATCCAGATGGTTGGTCGGTTCGTCCAAAAGCAGTAAATTCGAACCACTCAGCAGCATTTTGGCCAACTGCAGTTTCGCTTTCTGCCCGCCGCTTAGTACGCCGATTGGAAGTCCCATCTGCTCATCGTCAAATCCCAGCCCCAGCATCGCAGCACGGGCGCGGCTGCGGAAGGTCAACCCGCCGTCCCGCGTAAACCGGTCGTTTAAATAAGCCTGACGTTCAATCAGTTCATCCAAATGTTTGGGCTTTGCCTGAAGTTCCTGATTTATTTTTTCCAGATCCTTTTCCATCTCGATCAGGTCATGGAAAACGCTCAGCACTTCGCTGTAAGCGCTGCGTTCCAAGTCCCGGCAGACGTGCTGTTCCATGTAGCCTACTACGGTGGAATTTGCCTTGGAAATGTCGCCGCTGTCGGCTTGCATTTCACCGGTCAACAGTTTAAATAGCGTGGTTTTGCCGGAACCGTTGACTCCGACTAATCCAATGTGATCGTTTTCCTGTATTTCAAACGAGACACCGCTGAAAATCAAATCGGTGCCGAATGACTTTATCAGATTGCTGGCGCTGAGAAGACCCATAACCGTACCTCTTATATGTAAAAATGCGGAGCGTCGCTCCGCTCATGAAAAATCAATCGCTGTTCTATTATAATGAAAAAGCAGGATGAAATCAAGCGCTTTTGCCGGGTACGGCCGGAAGGCTCAGTTAAGGAATTGCTTTAGTATTTCAATATGCTTTTGTTCTTTTGAAATATAATCATTTGCCAGTTGCTTTGCCCCGGCGTCGGACTCGCTCATGTTATTCATTTTTTTGGTTAAGTCGATGATGCCCATTGTAGTTCCGTTAATCATCAATTCTGCAATATGGCCAGTGGAATGATTGGCTAAGGTTTTCATTTTAATGCTGCTTTTCAGCATCATTTTTTGGGAAAGTTTCTCCTTTTTCGGTTGTTCCCCGCTTTCATGAAGCATGGCTTTGGCTTTCAGCCCCAGGCTTCGGTAATCTTTTCGATGCTGTTCAATTTGTTCCCGCAGCGAGGCATCCTTTACTTGGGGAAGAATGGTTTCGACTGCATCCAATCCCATTTGAGTTGCAAAATAAACTTCATCTAGTAAACTTTCGTTTTGTCCGATTTGTTCGCTTTGTGCGGCCATAATCTCCGCGCCTCCTGTTTTAGTTTTTATTCTGGCGCGCGGGCTGGAACCCGCGGCGTTGCTGCACTTTCGCGGCAAAATCCCTGAACGGTGTTCCGGGTTTTGCGGCTATTTCTTATCGTACCCGGTAATTCAGAAATTAAACTGGACAAAAATTATATGGCGGAATATAATTTTAATAAAATATCTGTATTTTTTGTTGGCAGGAGGCAGCTCCGGCGTTTCCGTGCCATGTTTGTCAGCTGTTCTATGAATGCGTTTTTCAATAAGGTCGTTTCCGGTTAAAATGATTCCTTCCGGCGGCAGAAATGAAACGTTACTATTCGGTACGGAGATGGAGGAGAACGAATGCGATCTGGAATTTCTACCGCGTGTTTATATCCGATGGAACTGGAAAAATCCCTGCCGCTTCTGATTGGCATGGATTTCCATGTGTTCGAAGTCTTTATCAATACATTCAGCGAGCTTCAGCCGGAATATCTGTCCGAATTGAGGAAGATGATCGATGACAGCGGCAGCTGTGTAAAATCAGTCCACCCGTTTACCTCGGGGTTTGAAAGCTTTTTGTTGTTTTCGGATTATGAGCGAAGGTTTTTGGATGGGCTTGAACTGTATAAGCGCTTTTTCGAGGCCGCGAACCGGTTGGGGGCGCATATTTTGGTTCTTCACGGGCAGCGGTCGGAAAAGAGGAGCCGTATTACGGAAGAGCAGTACTTTGAACATTATGCAAGGCTGTTTGCGTTGGGACAAACGTTCGGCGTTACCGTAGCGCAGGAGAATGTGAATTCCTTCCGCAGCGATGACCCCGGGTTGATCCGTCGGATGCGTCAGTACCTGAATAATGACTGCGCTTTTGTGCTGGATATTAAACAGGCGGTACGCGCCGGAAAGAACCCGTTTGAACTGTGCGATGCCATGGGGGAGCAAATGATTCATATTCATTTAAATGACAATCGGAAAGGCTGCGACTGTCTGTTGCCGGGTTTTGGCACCATGGATTTTGATCTTCTGGTCCGGAAGCTGAAGGGATTCGGTTATGACGGCGACTTGATCATTGAGGTATATCGGGACAGTTTCAGCTCGATGCAGGAGCTGGAAACGGCAAAACACTTCACAGAACGACTAATTTCTTGATTTTATTTCATGATTTGATGTATATACTACTTGATTAAATTGCGGTATTTATGTTATAATTATACAAAATATAGTTGAGGTGATTCCGCGATGCGCTGTCCATACTGCGGCTATACAGAATCCAAAGTGATTGACTCCCGTCCGACTGATGAAGGGGAACGAATCCGGCGCCGTCGGGAGTGCCTAAGCTGTCAGAAACGTTTTACCACTTATGAAGTAATTGAAACGGTTCCCATTATTGTGGTCAAGAAAGACCGGTCCAGAGAAGCGTTTGACCGGAACAAGCTGTTGAACGGGCTTTTGCGTGCCTGTGAAAAGCGGCCTGTTTCACTGGATACTCTGGAGCGGATTGTAGACGAAATTCAGAATATGCTACAGAATTCACTGGACCGAGAAGTCCCTTCCAGCCTAATCGGAAAGTATGCGATGGAGAAGCTGAAAGATGTGGACGAAGTTGCCTATGTGAGGTTTGCTTCTGTGTACCGTCAGTTCAAAGATATTAATACCTTTATGGAAGAACTGAACCGTATGATCAAAAATAAATCGAATTAAAAACATCGACCGGAGTTTTCCAGCCGATGTTTTTAATTCGTTACACTGTTATCGCTCATGACAAGGAAATTTGTTGCTTTAAATTGCTGCCTTACGACTCAATCAGCGCTTACCTAGAATATATTCTGGATGGTCGGAATTTCCGATTCGTTCAGATACTGAATTTGTGTGATTCCGCGGTCGCATTCTCCCTCGAACTGTTCGTTTGCCTCGTTTTTTACCAGAGCGGGCAGGGCGGCCAGGGTCTGGTCAATCGCTTCCAGTTTTGCATGAGACATGTAAACGCAGAGAATTTTGTGCTTTTGGTGCCAGTCTGCAACTGCTTTCTGGCTCATCTGATAAGCGGTTTTCAGGTCACCCACCTCTGCGGCCTGTTTTGCCAACTCGATGGTTTGTTCTACCTCGGAACTGACTTTTTGCGTGTTGATAATACCGAAAATGCACATGGCAAGTAAAAGCACGAAAATAATTCCGGAAACCCAGATTCGTTTCATTTTGACGCATCCTTTTTAATAATATTAAAATCGCCTTTCCGGTTAGCGGTCATAATAAAAATATCCTCCGCCTTAATCTTTTTCCCGTTCAGTACGCCGTTCAGCCAGTCCCGGTTTTTCCCGCAGAGGGAGAGGGCGGAGTCATAAATAACGCCGTCGCTGATGACGACGGTTTCAATACCAGTATCCGGCACAGCGATTCCCAGCATTCCGGCAGTAGGGGTTGATTTGTCAGGCTTTTTTATGATGCTCATTTTGCCGTTCGTTTCAACAATCCCGTACGCTACGTCTTCCAGACTGAAAATATCTTTCAGACGAAGCTCTTCCATTAAGTCTTCCGTGGTCATGCGAAGGCGTCGCATTTCTTTCTGATCCACTCGGCCGTCGTTGATTACGATAATTGGACTTCCGCAGATGATCTTGCGGAATTTCGCGTTTTTAACCATTCCGCAGGATACGACGATCTCGCACATCACCAAGGCTGCAATGGGCAGCAGACCGCTGACCAGCGGCTGGCCGGTATCCTGCATGGGAATGGCCGCTATGTCGGAAATTAAGAGCGTAACTACCAACTCGCTTGTCTGCAGTTCGCTGATCTGTCGTTTTCCCATTAGCCTTACTGCTACTATAATCACTATGTAGAGCAGTAAGGTTCTGATAAATGATACTGTCATATTTGTCACCGCTTTACTAACTTAAATAAAACGAATTGCTGTTGCAAGTAGCATTAGTATGTGCGGTAAATATTGGATTATGTAAAAAATCCGAGCTGCCTGCGAACAGCCCGGATTTTTCTACTTCGCTTTTATTTCTTCCGCAAACCTTCGGAAGTTGTCTTGTGCGCAGAATTTTTTCTGCCATTCTTCCCGGCAGTTTTCCCGCAGCTGCTGCATTTGTTCCTTGGGCAGCAGAACGGCTTCTTTTATTTTTTTCGCTAATTCTTCCGCGGTAACATCGGCGCTGACCAAAAAACCGGTAATTCCGTTTTGCACAATTTCTCCGGTTCCTCCTACGTTGGTTGCAAGCGCTGGAATCCCGAACGAACAGGCTTCCATAATGCTGACCGGCAGTCCTTCGGAACTGCTGGTGTTTACAAATAAATCCACGGAATTCTTTTGATAGTATTCCATCAGCTTCTCGTTTTGAATTTCCCCGCTGAATTCACACTTCATAAACGAAAGGGCACTGTCCGCGTACTCCTTCAAACGATTCAGCCCTTCACCGCCGCCGAAATGAGTCCATTCCAGCTTCAGTCCGCTGTCTTTCAGGCAGGCCAAAGCCTGTGCCAAAAGCTCCACCCGTTTTACCGGAACAATATGGCAGCAGCTGACAATATGGAACGCAGTTTCCTCCTTCGATGTGGATACTCCAAAATCCTTTGTTCCAAGGTATGCGGTGTGGATTTTATCCGAATATTCGGGATAACGCTCTTTCAAAAAGCTGCTGCCATTTTCAGAGCAGGGGTACAAAGCGTCGATATGCTGCAAGATGTAACCGCGCATGGGCAGATAATTCATTGGATTGCGATACGGGTAAAGGTCATAACCATGCGCGCGGCTGACCACGCGTTTTACGGCAGCGGCGCACTGTTCTTTCAACCGGATTGCGGCGACGGCGGTATCATAGAACCAGTAGCTGTAGAAGGTTACACGGTCGTATTGTTCCAGATTGCAGCTTTGCAGAAGTTCAGTTGCTTCCCGGCAGACAAGGTCAGCCTTCGCCAGAAAATAAGTTAGGAATAATCTTTTTTTCAAAGAGTGGCCAAGCAGTGTTTTCTCCTGTGCGTCACACAATCCTTTAAATCCAGAAAAGGGGAAATACTTTACAGCAGTAGAAGGGAGCCCCTTCCGTATTTTTGAAGCGGGCACGGAGAACACACGGACGTTGTCGGCGGTTTTTCTGGTTTGAACAGGCTTGTCCCCGGTGCTTGTCGCAATCAGTATAACCTGATGAAACGACTGGGCTAAGATGGGAACTTCATTTTCTATAAATTCTTCCCCTTTGTCAAAGGGGTAGGTTTTGGTCAGCAAAACAAGACAGTCTTTCATGGAACTCCTCCATATTAACATTTACTAAAGAATACCATAGGAAATCATGCATTTCAACCTATTGTAACGATACTGCACAAATTCATCTTGTAATCAAATTAAGCAAATGATATAATTTCTACATCTGACAATATTGAGTCTTATGAATGAAGAAATAAACTGGATGGAAAGCGCAGGCCCTTTTCAGGCAAAATTTTATCGGCCTGTGCGTTTCTGCCAGAGCCGCGGATTTCTCTGGCTGCCGGTCGGAGCAATCGCGGTCACGGAAAATACGGCGGTGGCCCAAGAAAGGGCTGAATTCTTTTTGCCGTCAAAAAACGGAGGCCTTAATTTGCCGAAGGTAAGTGTAATAGTACCTGTTTATAACGTGGAAAAGTATCTTGCGCAGTGCGTGGAAAGCATTCTGGCACAGACGCTGGATGATATTGAAATATTGCTGATTAACGATGCATCAACAGACCGTTCTCTCGAAATCGCGCGTACATACGAAAAGGATCCGCGCGTAAAGGTGTATGACAAGCCGCACGGGGGGCTGGGGGATACGCGAAATTACGGCGTTGCCCGCGCTTCCGGTAAGTATTTAATCTTTATTGATTCTGATGACTGGATCGACTCCGGGATGCTCACGAATCTGTGCGCCTGCGCGGAAGAGTATCATTCCGATCTGGTGGTTTTTAATTATGTGAGGGAAAATACGAACAACGGGGAACAAAGGGTTTGCAGGCTGCCCATAAACTACCCGGATTTCGGGCTTGAAATTCAGGAAACGGTGCTGAGGCAGCTGATTGGTCCAGACCCTGCGGATACCGACTGGCGTAAAGTGGAAATGCTTGGCTGTGCTTGGAGGAGGATGTACCGCCGCGAGTGGTTTTTACAGAACCAGCTTTCTTATTATAACGAACAGGAAATCATGCTTGAAGATCTTCCGGTCAGCATTAAGGCGCACGCCCTTGCAAAGCGCGTGTTGTTCGTCGGCGGTGCTTTTTACCATTACCGCTATAACCCACAGTCGCTCAGTATCCGTTACCGTCCCCACAGAATGGAAATGATGGTGGAATGTTATCAGATTGTGAAAGAGTTTTTGGAAAGCCGAAACCTTTATGAAAAATATGCCGAGCGGCACCAAGCGTGGCTGCTCCGGAGCGCCGCCCATTCCTCCTTTGTCAACTGTTTCAGCCCGCAGAATAAGGTCCGCTTTTCGGAACGTTACCGTGAGGTACGGGGCATTCTGCGCAATCCGCTTCTCAGGCAGGCCGCGAAATCACATTATCTGGAAAGCGGCACTCGTGCGGACCGGTTGATTTTGCGCCTGATTCGTATGGGAAACCCATTTTTTGTATATGTGTTTTACCGTTTGTATTCCTATACTTTATCCATAAACGTGAGGAAAAAATGATGTCAATGATACCGGAAATGCCCGAAAAAAAGAAAATCTTGTTTGTGAATTACAGCCTGCACAGCGGAGGAATTGAAAAAAGCCTTGTCACACTGTTGAACCTGTTTGATTATGACCGGTACGATGTGGACTTGCAGCTTTTTGTCAATGAAGGCTTGTTTTTAAATCGCGTCCCAAAACAGGTGAACCTGCTCCCGCCGATTTTTCCTCCGGAATATAAGCTGAACATTCGCAAGGCGTTCCCAAAACTGCTTCAAAAAGGGCATCCGCTTTTGGCTGTCTGCCGTATGTTGGTTACCATTGTCAGCCTGCGCGGCACCATGGGCGAACGACTGGCCAACATGTGGAACATCGAGCGGCGTTTTGCCCGCACAAACCGGAAGGAATATGACGCGGCTGTGGCTTTTATGGAGGGCCAGCCGATTTATTATGTGGTTTCCAAGGTGAAAAGCCGCACGAAAATCGGGTTCATTCACGGCGATTATAAGGCCATGGGGCTCAGCAAGATTTACGATTATGACTTTATCCGCCGGTTGGACGCACTATGTACGGTGTCAGAATCGTGCAAAACCGCGCTGGATGAAACGTTCCCGGAATTCCGGAATAAGTTTCATGTTATCTATAATATAATTTCAGCGAAGTTTATGCGCAGCATGGCGGAGGAACCGGTCGATTTCGATTCTTCCTATCACGGCACGCGGATTTTGAGCATTGCGCGTCTTTCCCATCAAAAGGGACTTGATATTGCGATTCCAGCGATTGCCGCGCTGAAGAAAAAAGGGTTTGACTTCAAGTGGTACATCATTGGAATCGGCCCGGAAGAAGCTGCTTTAAAGGAGATGATCGAACGCCTAGAAATCCAGGATACGGTCGTTTTCCTCGGGGAACGGCCAAACCCGTACCCGTTCCTGAAATCCTGCGATATTTACCTTCAGCCATCCCGGTTTGAAGGAAAGTCCATTGCCGTAGATGAGGCAATGGTGATGTGCAGGCCGATTCTTCTGACGAATTTTTCAACGGCGGCGGACCAGATTGATTCAGGGCGCAACGGGTTGATTGTTCCGATGACGAGCGAGGGAGTTGAAAAGGGTCTGGAGGATTTACTTTTGCATGAAGAACGCCGTGCAGCGTTCATTGCAGAATTGGAAAAATCCGATTATACCAATGAAGAGGAGATCAACAAGCTTTACGCACTGATGGAGGACAAAAAATAGAAAAGGGGTTTTCTTAGTATGAGTATTACCCTTTGCATCCTTTCTGTCGCAGCTATGGGTTTCTTTTTTGACCGGTATTTCCATCATCGCAAAGACTATAAAGACAATAAGGTCGCGCTGATTTATAAAGCCTCCGACACGCTGGTTCCGGTTTTACTTTGTCTGTATGCGCTGCTTCGCCGGGCCCCAGCCGGTGTGTACTGGCTGCTTTTTACCGGTATATTCCTGTGTATGGCGGCCGATGTGGTTATTGGCATCCGTTTCGAGGCCGGAACTTTGGTTTTTCTGGTTGCGCAGCTGTGCCTGATTGCCTATTACTTTACGTTGGCGCCGTTTCACTGGGTCAGTATCCTCCTTTTTTTCGGAATTCTGATCCTCGAAGCTCTGATTTTAAAACCTTCTTTTTCCTATCCTTTGAACCGGCTGATTTGCTGCGGGGCTTATGCGCTGGCGATGGCCTTTATGGTTTCTATGGCGCTGCTGCTTCCGTTTTCGGTTTACCTTTCCGGTACTATACTGCTGGCTGTGGGTGCGGTACTGTTCCTAATTTCCGATACAATGCTTGCCCAAAATACCTTTGGCAAGCCGGTGCAATGGCGTGATCGGCTTTTAATGGCATTTTATTATTCAGCTGTTTATCTCATGGCGGTAAGCACCTTTTACCTGTAACCGGGGTGCCGAAAAACAGATATAAAAATGCGGATATGGAAAGAGCCTGAATGGTATGGTTACGCATTCAGGCTCCTATTTCGTCCGGAGGTTTTTGTGAAAACCGCACCGGTGGAATTTTCACTATTCCCCCAGTGCGGTTGAGACTTCTTAACCTGCTTTTACTTTTACTTTTTTGGCGGCTTTTTCCGCGATTTTTGCTTTTCGTTCTAATTCCTTACGAATCTTTTCCTCTGATCTTTCGCGGCCTTCGCTGGCGTTCCAGAGCTCTTCTGCCACCGGTTCCCACTGATGTGCTGCGTCCTCGCATTTTTTGCTTAGGGCTTCTACGTCTTCCGGATGTTGCATATCGGTTGACACCGCGCCGGATTTCTGCACCATGTCTGTCAGGCGGCCGGGATTGTCAAGCAGCGGACAGGGTTGGAGCATATTGTTGTTGAACGGCTGGTTTTTGCGGTACTGCATGAACAGAGGGGACTGTAGCGCTTCCAGCAATGTTTTTTCTTTGATATTGGAATCCGCATAATGGATAAACGCGCAGGGTTCTACATCTCCGTTTGCGTTGATGTGCAGATAGCACCGTCCGCCTGCGATGCACCCGTTCACATATTCGCCGTCGTTCCAGAAGTCCATGGTAAACAGCGGCTTTGTCCCGCGGAACTTACGAATCTGGTCATACATGAATTTGCGCTGCTGCGGTGTGGCCATTAGTTCCGGCACCGCGTCTACGCCGACCGGCATGTAAGTAAAGAACCATGCGAACTTGCAGCCGTGTTCAATCAGGAAGTCAATGTATTCTTCACTGCCGATGTTTTCCGTATTTTTGCTGGTGTAGCAGAGGGATGCGCCAAACGGAAGCCGCTTTGTCCTCAGCAAATCCATGGCTTCGATGACCTTCCGATAGGTCCCTTTGCCCCGGCGAAAGTCGGTTTCTTCTTCAAAGCCTTCAATACTGATGGCGGGAACGAAGTTTTTCACACGCAGCATTTCGTCCGCAAATTTTTCGTCGATCAGCGTACCGTTTGTAAAGGCCAGGAATTCGCAGTCGTTATGTTTTTCGCACAGGCGGATGATGTCATCTTTCCGCACCAGTGGTTCGCCGCCGGAATAAATATACATGTAGGTTCCAAGCTTTTTACCTTGCTCAATGATGCTATCCAACGTTTCAAAGCTCATATTGAGCTTGTTTCCGTAATCCGCGGCCCAGCAGCCCGTGCAGTGCAGGTTGCAGGCAGACGTGGGGTCCATCAGGATTGCCCACGGAATGTTGCAGTTGTATTTTTCTTCGCATTTATTTTTCTTCTGGGAACCGATAATAGCAGAGTTTACGAGGAAATTCTCAAACAGCTTTTTGCGTACGCCGTCGTCGATTTCTGTATACATGCTTTTGATCAGCCGGTTCCAGTTGTTATCCGGATCTTTCATGAATTCTTCGATCATATCGTAAGTGTTGTTGAAAAATCCATCGCTGTCCAGTTTGCGCAGCCAGCCGATGAGTTTTGGAACGTTTTCCTCAGGATTGCTGTCCAGATAGCCAAGAACCTTTTTGAGCCCGAAAGCTTCCAGCTTCTCATTGACGATACCCATTTCCTATTCTTCCTTTCAGAAAAAATTTTGTGGTTCGAATGATTTCTATGTTAAATTAGAATATCACCGGCAGCGTTCCTACCGCTTTCATGGATACCTGGAAAACGGTAAAATGCTACGTCCTTAATTTAACATATTGTAAACGGGGCGTAATCAGACAAAAATCAGGGGAAGTATGTTTTTTATACAAAATCTGGAAAGTGTCATATTATTATAATTCTTTGCCTTAAAAATTATGCAATTGACTTTGGAAAAGTATTATTGTATGATCAAAAATATATTAAAGTTTTTTGGAGGAAATACCATGCGTCTTGCAGATTTGCTGATTGGTTTACCATATACCTGCTCTGGGAGCACAGAGCAGGAAATTACCGATATCGTGATTGATTCCCGAAAGGTAACAAAGGGCAGTGCTTTTGTTTGTCTGTGCGGTTCCCGAATTGACAGCCATGAGTTTGCCCAGCAGGCCGCCGATGCGGGTGCTGCTGCGATTATTGCGCAGCATGAAGTCCAAGTTTCTGGCGCGCCAGTGGTGATGGTGGAAAATACGCGCTACGCGCTGGCGGTACTTTCCGCCGCGTATTTCGGGCATCCGGCAGAGAAACTTACCGTGGTCGGGATTACCGGTACGAAAGGGAAGACCACTACTTCCTACATGATCCGTTCCATCCTGGAAGCCGCTGGCATTAAAACCGGCCTGATCGGCACGGTTGGTATTATGATCGGGGAACAGGTGATTCAAACGGAAAACACGACGCCGGAATCCTATGATGTGCAGCGCTACCTGCGGCAGATGGCGGACGCAGGCTGCAAAGCCGCAGTGATTGAGGCCTCCTCCATTGGGTTAAAGGATCACCGTGTGTCCGGGTTTACTTTTGACATCGGTCTTTTTACCAATTTCTCTCCCGACCACATTGGGGGCAGCGAACATGCTTCTTTGGAAGAGTATATGCAGTGCAAAAACATGCTGTTCCGCCAGTGCAAAACGGGAATCGTCAATATCGACGATGAAAACTGGAAGGGCATTACCGCGAATCATACCTGCAAACTGGAAACCTATGGCTTTTCTTCACAAGCAGAGCTTCGTGCTTCGGGGGAAAGGTTAATCTCCCGTCCAGGCTATGTGGGTGTTCATTTTAATGTAGAGGGCGCGCTGAACTTTGGTGTGGATGTGGATATTCCGGGCCGGTTCAGCATCTATAACGCGCTTGGCGCAATCGCCGTCTGCCGGCATTTCGGTGTGCAGGAGCAGCATTATCAGCAGGGCCTAAATATCGTGAAAGTTAAGGGCAGGGTGGAGCCGGTTCCCGTTCCGGGAAATTACACGCTCCTCATCGATTACGCGCATAACGCCCTCAGTATGGAGAATATTCTGGGAACCCTCCGCGAATACCATCCCAACCGCTTGATCTGCATGTTCGGCGCGGGCGGCAACCGCGCGCGCTCCCGCCGGTATGAAATGGGGGAGGTCAGCGGCAGAATGGCTGATCTTTCCGTTATTACGGCGGATAACTCCAGATTTGAAAACGTAATGGATATTATCGAAGATATCAAGGTCGGCCTTGCCAAAACCAACGGCAAATATGTGGTCATTCCGGACCGGAAGGAAGCCATCAAATACTGCATGGAAAACGCGCAGGACGGTGATATTATTGTTCTGGCCGGAAAGGGTCACGAGGATTATCAGGAGATAAACGGTGTAAAATATCACTTGGATGAACGCGAAGTCATTGCGGATATTATTCATCACAAAATTTAAGAGCCGATGATCCGCTTTCTCATTGAATCTGGAGAAACCAGCCGCGGGCAGATTCCGCTTCGGGCTTCTGCCAGAAAGGAAATTTCGGCGTAATTGACTGAAACGAAAGGTCGAACAGAATTATGAAAATAACAGTGGGAGAGGCCGTCCGCGCCTGTGGGGGAACCCTGCTTTGCGGGAATCCGGAAACCATTCTAACATCCGTCAGCACAGACAGCCGGAAAATCACGCCGGGTTCGTTGTTTGTGCCGATTAAGGGAGAAAACACGGACGCGCACGATTTTATTACCGCTACCTTTGCAGCGGGTGCGGCGGCGACGCTGACGCAGGAACACAGCCAAATGGACGATGCCCATGCGTGGATTGCTGTGCCCGACACTTTGGCTGCGCTGCAGCAGATTGCCGCAGCTTACCGGAAAAAATTTCAGATTCCGTTTGTGGGGATTACCGGCAGCGTGGGAAAGACCACAACCAAGGAAATGGTTGCACTTGCTCTTTCTGCCGAACGAAACGTAATGAAAACAGAGGGAAATCAGAACAGTCAGGTGGGTCTGCCCTTGACGATGTTCCGGCTTTGTACGGAACACCAAGCTGCGGTGGTTGAAATGGGAATGAGCAATTTTGGGGAAATGAGCCGGCTGGCGGAAATTGCCGCACCCGATTATGCCGTTATGACGAATATTGGAATTTCTCATATTCAGCAGCTGAAAACCCAGCAGAATATTTTATCTGAAAAACTTCATATTACCGATCAATTTCACGAGGGTTCGGTTCTGTTCCTGAATGGGGACGATGAATTGCTTGCTGGTCTTCGCGGGAAAACGAAGTTTGAAACCGTATTTTACGGCACACAGCCATGGTGCGATTATTATGCCGAAGATATACAGAGTGAATCCGGAACCACCACCTTTACGCTGCGTACAAAAGAGGGCAGCAGGCAGATTACCATTCCGGTACTTGGAATGCACAATGTTCTGAATGCCCTTGCATCGCTTGCCGTTGCGAAAACCTTGGGCGTATCGGTGGACCACGCGGCGGAAAAGCTCGCCAATTACCGTCCGCTTGCCATGCGCCAGCAAATCCATACGGTCAATGAAATCACGGTAATTGATGATTCGTACAATGCCAGTCCCGATTCCATGCGCAGTAGCCTGGAACTCTTGTGCAGCTTTCACAGCGGAAAGCGGGTGGCGGTTCTTGCAGATATGCTGGAGCTTGGGGAATATTCCCAAAAGGCGCACTTCAATGTGGGCGTTTATGCTGCTAAAAGTGGTGTGGACCGTTTAATCGCCATTGGTCCGGAATCCCGGGAAATCATAAATGGCGCCAAATCCGTTAATCCAAACTTGGACTGCTCCTATTTCGAGCAGAACGGACAGGCGATTGAGCTGCTTCAGGCAACCCTGACCGGGGGAGATGCGGTTTTAGTAAAAGGCTCACGCGGAATGCATACGGATGAAATCGTTAAGGCACTCTTATAGTCAAGTGCTATAAAATCATAGATTGTAATTGCAATACAATACACAAAAGTCAGAAGGCGGCGGACAAATTGTCCGCCGCCTTTGTGCATTTAAACAACAAAATCCAGAAAAATTTGTAATAAAAATTGGTCAAATTTATCTATATGGGCTTGCGACACAAAAAGATTTATGTTAGAATGTAACCAATTTGTAATCATTGTAATAAATTGTAACAGAAGTTGGACGAGAACAAACAAATATGCAAAAAATCTACTTTGGCGTGATTTGAAATTTGGATCATTTCCGCCGGGAATCAGAACGGAGATTGGGCGGCGCCGAACCGGTTAAAGATTACGGCTCGCAGAGAAAGGATCGTCATCAGAATGAAACGAAAACTGTTTTTGATGTCTTTTTTTGTAGCGGTGTTCCTTGTACTTGCAGCCATAACTCCCAATGTAGGTGTTTCTGCGTCCGCAGCATCCGAAGAAAAGACGGGTGTTGGGCTTTCTGAGCATGTACTGAAAGCGTATCGGGAAAACTGGCAATACCGTTCGGGGTGCTATGGCCAGTTTGTAAACGGCCGGCGCGCTACGGATTGTTCCGGATTGGTGAAATCCTACCTTTGGTGGACTGGGGAGAAAACCAATCCGTCGTCCAAGTTAATGTCGGTTGCAGGCAGTTCCAGTGCCATGCTTCGCTCTGCTAAGGTCAGCGGGACAATCAAATATTCGGATTCGTCTTCTCTTCCTCGGGTGCACGGACTGATTTTGTACCAGCCGGGCCATGTTGGCGTGTATGTCGGCAACAATATGGCGGTCGACAACCGTGAATCCGGCGTAAATATCAAGTATGAAAAAGTGTTTGGTCGCTCCAGCCCAAAGTGGACAAAATGGTTTAAGCTTCCGCAGATTACATATCCGACCACCGGTTTGGTTACGTTTGACGGGAAGGAATACTATTATGAGAACGGGCAGTATATCGTCAATGCCAATAAGCTGATTGACGGAATTCCGTATCACTTTGATTCCGCAGGGGTCGGTACGCCCCTGTAAATTAATACTTAGAATTATTCAGGCTCCCACGGTTTCGACGCGGGAGTCTTTTTTGTGCGTTTTTTCTCTCATTCGCTATTTACAGAAATAGCAATAGCTCGATTGAAAAACAAAGAATGGCAGAGAAAAACAGAGAAAAAAGAAATGATTCTATCGATAAATTAAAAATATGAGAGATTTTTACTGTTTTATTCAAAAATATCTTGACAAAACAATATTTTGACACTATATTTGATATGTTGCGTTTGCATCTGAAAATCGGCAGCGTTTCATTGCCGCAGTCAGCTTTGATTGTGAAAAATCCTTTGCGGAGGGCAATGGTTTGTGCGCAGCCGGAATTGCGTTTAACCGCCAAGGCTTAACGTGACTATTATAAACCGCAAAGGGGATGCACAGAATTGACCCAAAGTCCAATTATTACTCTGCAGAACATCGCTGTATCGTTTGACGGAGAAGCCGTGCTGAAGGATTTTAATCTCAACATCCGAGATGGAGAGTTTGTTACCCTTCTTGGTCCTTCCGGTTGTGGAAAAACCACAACACTGAGGATTATCGGCGGTTTTGTCCGACCAGATGCAGGCGATGTTTTTTTCAGTGGAAAGAAAATCAACGATGTACCGCCGCATAAACGGGAAGTAAACACAATCTTCCAGAAGTACGCGCTGTTTCCGCATCTGAATGTATACGATAACGTTGCGTTCGGAATGCGCGTCCATGGCAAAACAGAGAGCCAGGTAAAGGCCAAGGTACACGAAATGCTTCAGATGGTGAATCTGGAAGGCTTTGCCCACCGGAACGTAAATCTTTTGTCCGGTGGTCAGCAGCAGCGCGTGGCTATTGCGCGCGCTCTCGCGAATGAACCGAAGGTGCTTTTGCTGGACGAGCCGCTCGGTGCGCTGGACCTGAAGCTGCGCAAGGATATGCAGGTGGAACTGAAAAAAATACAGCAGCAGACCGGAATTACCTTTTTGTTCGTTACGCATGATCAGGAGGAAGCGCTTTCCATGTCTGACACGGTGGTCGTTATGGATAAGGGCATCATCCAGCAGATCGGCACGCCGCAGGATATTTACAACGAACCCCGCAACGCGTTTGTTGCGGATTTTATCGGTGAAAGCAATATTGTGGACGGAGTGATGCGTGAGGATTATGTTGCGGAGTTTGCCGGGCATAAATTCCGTTGTGTGGACAAGGGCTTTCAGCCGAACGAGCCGGTAGACGTGGTCATCCGGCCGGAAGACATTGATGTGGTGGAGCCGGAGGAGGGGCACCTTTCCGGTGTGGTTACCAGTGTCAACTTCCGTGGTGTGCATTATGAAATCATCGTGGATGTAAATGGATTTAAATGGATGATACAGTCCACCGATTTTCAGCCGGAAGGCAAACAAATCGGCATGATGCTTCAGCCGGATGATATTCACATTATGAAAAAGTCGGAATATTCCGGTATGTTCGGGGATTACAGTTCTTTCAGCGATGAAATGGACGATGCGTCCGTCCTGGACGAGGAGGAGGGTGAGAGATAAGAATGAAAGCAAAATCAATCGCCGCGCCCTACCTGGTTTGGATGACGATTTTTATTGTCGTTCCTATGATGCTTGTTATAGGCTTTGCCTTTACAGACCGGAGCGGAGCGTTTACCCTGCGCAATCTGGAGGGCGTTGGCCAGTATTCTAATGTCTTTCTGCGCTCCATCTGGCTGGGTGCGCTTGCTACCCTGATTTGCCTTGTTCTCGGCTATCCGCTTGCCTATATTATTTCTCATATGAAAGCAAAGCGCCAAAGTGTAATGATCATGCTGGTGATGCTTCCCATGTGGATGAATTTCCTGCTTCGAACCTATGCCTGGATGACATTGCTGGAGGACAACGGAATCATTAACACCTTTCTCGCATCACTGGGCCTTGGTAAGCTTCAGCTTATCAACACACAGGGCGCCGTTGTACTGGGGATGGTTTACAACTATATCCCTTATATGATTCTGCCCCTGTATTCCGTGCTGACGAAAATTGACCAAAGTGTAATTGAAGCGGCTCAGGATCTGGGTGCCAATCAGAGAAAGGTATTTTTCAAAGTGATTTTTCCTATGAGCACTCCTGGAATGATTTCCGGCGTGACCATGGTTTTTGTACCGGCAGTCAGCACCTTTATTATCTCTAAAATGCTGGGCGGCGGTGCGAATCTGATGATCGGTGACCTGATAGACATGCAGTTTTTGGGCAGCGCCTACAACCCAAATCTTGGTTCTGCCATTTCCCTTGTATTAATGGTGATTATTCTGATCTGCATGGGCATTATGAATCAGTTTGACGATGGAGAAAGCAACGGGGGAGGGATTATGATATGAAAACTCTTTCCCGGTTTTATATCTTTTTGATCTTTTTGTTCCTTTACGCGCCAATTTTTGTCCTTATCATCTTTTCTTTTAACGATTCCGCCACGATGAGCCGTTCCGTCTGGTCCGGATTTTCCATGAAGTGGTACTCAAAATTGTTTCAGGACAGAATGCTGCTTGAAGCGCTTCGCAATACGTTAGTGATTGCCCTGATTGCGTCAGTTGTGTCCACTGTGCTGGGCACCTCGGCGGCTATCGGCATTAACGCGATGAACCGCTGGATGAAGCGTGTGGTTATGAACATTACGAATTTTCCCATGGTGAACCCGGAAATCGTGACCGGCGTTTCCTTGATGCTGCTGTTTGTCTTTGCAGCGCGCGGAATGGGAAATGCTTCGCTCGGCATGATTTCGCTGATTTTGGCACACATTACGTTCTGTCTGCCTTATGTGATTCTTTCCGTCATGCCGAAACTGCGGCAGATGGATCCCCATCTGTATGAGGCGGCGCAGGACCTTGGCTGCAATCCGGTCAGTGCGCTGTTCAAAGTGGTTCTGCCGGAAATTATGCCCGGTGTGATTACCGGCATGATTATGGCGTTCACCCTTTCTATTGATGATTTTGTCATCAGCTATTTTACCAGCGGCACTACGCAGACACTGCCGATCTTTATCTATTCCATGACCAGAAAGCGCATCAGTCCAGAAATCAACGCGCTTTCCACGCTTTTGTTTGGAACCATTATGGTGCTGCTCCTCATTATTAATTTCCGCAATAACAAAGAGAACAAGGCAGAGATTGCAGGGGAGGAGGAGATGGGCCGTTGAAGAAAAAACTACTATCTCTTTTCACCGTGATGCTTCTCCTGATGACGTCATTTCCGGTTTCCGCCCGTGCAGAGGAGGCTTCCTCCGAAGCACCCGCCGTACCGAAGACCGGCGTAACCATTAATGTCTATAACTGGGGCGAGTATATCTCAAACGGTGTGGACGACACCATAGATGTCAATAAGGAGTTTACCAAACGCACAGGGATTGAGGTAAACTATACCACCTTCGACAGCAACGAGTCTCTGTATTCCAAGTTGGCCAGCGGCGGTGCAAGCTATGATGTGATTATACCGTCGGACTACATGATTTCTAAGCTGAAAGACGAAGGGTTAATTCAAAAAATCGATTTTCAGAATGTCCCGAATTTTCAGTATATTGATGAAGAATTCCGTAATCAGGAATACGATAAAACCAACGAATATTCTGTGCCTTATACCTGGGGCGTGGTTGGCATCTTTTACAATAAAAAGTATGTAAAGGAAAAGGTCGACAGTTGGAAAATCCTGTGGGATGAGAAATATGCCGGTAAAATATTGATGTTCGACAATCCCCGCGACGCTTTCGGAATCGCACAGAAACTTCTAGGCTACTCCTTCAACTCCACCAATCCGTCTGAATGGGAAGAGGCGGCTTCTCTGCTGAAAAAACAGAAACCTCTGGTTCAGGCGTATGTAATGGATCAGATTTTTGATAAAATGGCAAACGGAGAAGCATGGCTTGCGCCTTACTATGCAGGCGATGCGGCCACACTGGTAAAGGATAATCCGGACATTGGCTTTGCCATTCCGACCAAAGAAGGAACCAATTTCTTTGTAGATGCCATGTGCATTCCGACCAGTGCTCAGCATAAAAAAGAAGCAGAGGCATACATCAATTTCCTCTGCGAACCGGAGATCGCTGCGGCAAACATGGACTATATTGGTTATTCTACACCGGAAAGCGCCGCGAAAAAGCTTCTTCCGGAAGAAGTCGTCAATGACCCGATTCGCTATCCGGATCAGAGCATTCTGGATCGTTCGGAAGCCTTTGTAAATCTTCCGGACGACAACAATATGCTGCTGGATACCCTGTGGGCAGAAGTGAAAATGGGCGGCCCGGGCCAGACCGCTATGCTGGTTGCGGTTCTTGCCGGATTCCTGGCGGTTTATATCGGAATCGTCATTTATAAAAAGGTTAAAGCAAAACGCGAGCTTCAATAAAATCCCTTTTTAAATGACAGAACCTTTTAAAAGCATTGCTGCGGAGCGAACCGGCAAATGAATTCTGCTGGAAAATTATGCTTGATTTGTTTTTACAAAAGAAAATACGAAGTTTGGGTTTGCTTATGGCCCAAGGAAGAATTTTCCGAAAACGGAGATGCTGCAAAATGAAACTTATTTCTTATGCAGCATCTCCGTTTTTATTGCCAGCCGATGAAATTTTATCTATTTGCGTCCCAAAGATGCGGGTCCGCAGAAAAAGAAATCCATCTTTTCCCAAAATAAAACATTATTGACATAATATTTTTCACCGTCCTGTGGCAGATTAATAAGGCGTCGCCTAGGAGGTGAATTTATGAAAAAATTTATGAAAGGCATCACCGCAACTGCGGCCATTGCTGCGCTTTATCTAATTATTAGTATAAGCGTTGCAAATTATTTTACTCCAGATTCGTTTCAGGTTGCCGCCGGTCAGGATTTAGACTGGAACATGCCTTCTATAACGGCTGTCAGGGACGGTAACAGTATTTCCAAAAACTCTCTTGCAGAGGCAAATCAAAGTTATAAGGCAAAACTGATGCTCTATAATATAGTACCAGTTAAAACGGTTGATGTTAATGTTGTAAACGAACCAATGCTGATTCCATGCGGCACACCGTTTGGAATCAAACTGTTTACCAACGGTGTTGTAATTGTTGGCGTGGCCGATATACAAACTTCTTCCGGAGCCGTGAACCCCGCTTCCATTTCGGGAATTAAGGTGGGGGATGTAATTACTTCGGTTAATGAAAAAGCGATTACCACAAATTCTGAGATTGCGGCTCTTATGGCGGCAAGTGAAGGAAAAAAGATGAAACTGACCATACGCAGGGACAACGTGAGCATGAATGTGGACATTCAGCCGGTTCTGTCTCAGGTAGACAACACCTACAAGGCCGGATTATGGGTCCGGGACAGTACTGCCGGCATTGGAACGCTCACGTTTTATAATCCGGCCACCAAAAGTTTCGGCGGCTTGGGGCACGGCGTATGCGATACCGATACCAATGAACTGATGCCCCTGCTCAATGGCGATATTCTTCCGGTTACCATCAATGGAATTTCCAAAGGGGAACGGGGTGCCCCGGGAGAATTGCGCGGATATTTTTCGACGGATGACGCAATCGGAAGCCTTCAGGCAAATGAACCTTCCGGTGTGTTTGGGGTTCTTTATTCCGCGCCGAAAGGAAAAGCCATGCCCGTCGGGCTGAAACAGGATGTGAAACCCGGCGCCGCAAAAATCTTAACCACCGTCGACGGTAAAGGCCCTCAATACTACGATGTGCAAATTGAAAAAATTGATTACCGTGATTCGATTACCAGTAAAAATTTGGTTCTGCATATTACCGATCAAAAGCTGCTGAATCAAACCGGAGGTATCATTCAAGGAATGAGCGGAAGCCCCATTCTGCAAAATGGAAAATTGGTTGGTGCCGTGACACATGTCTTTGTAAATGACCCGACAAGGGGCTATGGTGTATTTGCTGAAAATATGCTAACCGTAGCGCAAAAGGTAAACAGCAATACAACGAAGAAAGCATCTTAATTTCTTTTTTATAGATATTTTTCCCCTTTTTAGCAAAAATATCATTACAAGCTATTGCCAAAATTCCCAATATATGGTAATATAGCGATATATTAAATCAATTAGGGGGACTAAATATGGAAAAGCGTATAAAACTGCTGATTGCAAATGATAGTGTCGAATTTTCACGCGATTATGGCCGCGTTTTTGAAGAATCCGGAATGGAGACCATCTATACACAGAAAGACGGCATGAAATTGCTGGAAAAGATTGAAACCCTCCATCCAGATGTTGTGATCGCTGATCTGTTTATGCCCCGTCTTGATGGAATCGGCGTGATGAAAGCGACACAGGCAAAACTTACCGGAACAAAACCGCTGTTTGTCATTATTTCGAATTTTACCAGCCCGACTCTGGAAAGGGAAGTAATGATGTCCGGTGCCTCTTATTTTGCAATCAGTCCGTTTAGCGCTGCGGATTTATCTGACCGTATTGCCCAGCTCTGTGCAATTTCAGGGTTGCTGCCGAAAAATGCGGCAAAACCTCAGGCGGCGCCGGTACAGGAACCGTCACTGGAAATTCAGGTTACGGAGATTCTGCACCAGATTGGAGTTCCTGCGCATATCAAGGGTTACCACTATTTACGGGATTCCATCATTATGGCGATTGAAACTCCCGATATTATTAATGCTGTGACGAAACGACTGTATCCAAGTGTTGCAAAACGGTATGAAACCACCGCGTCGCGGGTGGAACGCGCCATCCGTCACGCGATTGAAGTTGCATGGGACCGCGGCGACGTCGATATCCTGAATTCCTATTTTGGTTACACCATTCACAATACACGCGGCAAACCGACCAACAGCGAATTTATCGCAATGATCAGCGACCGTCTAAGACTCCATATGAAGACGGCAAGTTAACACTGAAAAATGCTTGAATACTGGACAAAGTAAGAAACCAGGAATGACTTCAGAGTGAGGAAAGATAGAATATTATATTTTCTTTATTATTGTTATCTTTAAAACGTAATTTTAATAGGCTCCTTTACTTTTGCTGGATTTGAATTTTTATTCTTCTAGGAAAGTAAAGGAGCTTTTTTATGCAGTAAATTATTGATGGGGATCCGCTCCTACCGATGATTTTTCAAAAAGTTTAATATATTGTAGCGGTATGAGCTGATGCAGAGAATTTTCGAAAAGAAACCGGATAGTTCGGAACGGCATTTAAAGGAGCAGTCGGAGAAAGGTTTTCCGGAATTACTAGCAATGATTGTTTTGATTTCCATCTCCGCCGCTGGTATTCGCCGTCGCGATTAAAGTCAGTTGATCCCCAATCACATTGAAAAGGGCGCCCAGTAAATTTGCTTCGTCTGTGGTTACTTTTTCGGCAATGGCAATGGCGATGGCGGTTCCCACTACGGAAAGCGAAACACCGTTGCAATTTTTTGATGGTTCCATGGTTCACCATCTTTTCGTTTTAAATTTTTATATAATACGTTTTCAAAGCATCAAATGCCAAAAAGGACCGGATGAAAGAATGATTTGTTTCGAAAGTATCATAATAATAGCATCAACTATTAGGCGGTGCTAATTTGGATCAGAAAAATCGAGACAAAGCATTAAAAATTTTGGCGGCTGTCATCGCAGGGGTGAGCGTTTCTGCTGCGGTAACGGCATTTTTGTATTTTCCCCATAAGGGGATTATGAGCAACATATTTCGTACTGCTTCGTCGTCTCTTGCTTCCAACAGTGCGGACAGTTCTGCCGTAAAGACGGTCGCTGCACAGGAACAACAATTACACGATTGGAGATTGGTGTTGGTAAATTACAGTCATAAAATGCCGGACAACTTTCAACATGTTATTGTAAATGAGCTCGGGGTTGAAATGGATTCGCGCATTATTGAGCCTTATAAAAAAATGAGGGATGCGGCTGCAAAGGATAACATAACACTTTGGATTTCCTCCGGTTACCGCTCGCCGGAAAAGCAGCAGGCCCTTTTTGAACAGGAGATTAATTCCTACTATCAAAACGGCGTTACTTATGCCGATGCAATTACAAAAGCAGAGTCTTCCGTCGCCAAAGCGGGGTACAGTGAGCACAACACGGGGCTGGCCCTTGATTTGAACGGGGTGCGGGAAGACTTCGGGGGAACGCCTGCTTCCAACTGGCTTCAGGCACATTCTGCAGAGTACGGGTTTGTGCTTCGCTACCCAGCGGACAAGCAGTCTATTACCAAAATAAAATATGAACCCTGGCATTATCGTTATGTGGGCGTGCAGCACGCGAAAGAAATGAATCGGCTGCATATGTGTCTGGAAGAATATGTAGATTATTTGGGGAAAAAAGAAAAAGCGGGCGATTGAATAATCCATTTCAATTTGCTATAATAATTAAATCAGTATTTTTATGCGGAAGCCGGTGCCATTTGACGCGACAGGCATTCCGCCTGAACTTTTTTGGGGGTTACAAAAATGCAGGAGAAAATGGTAAGGACAAGGTTTGCGCCTAGTCCGACAGGATTCATGCATGTAGGTAATTTACGCACGGCACTGTATGAATACTTAATCGCAAAATCAATGGGGGGGAAGTTTGTCCTCCGAATTGAGGATACCGACCAGGAACGGTTGGTGGAAGGCGCGGTTGATATCATATACAACACATTGCGGCAGGTTGGACTGCAGCATGATGAAGGCCCGGACATCGGCGGTGAATACGGCCCGTATGTTCAGAGCCAGCGGAAGGATATTTATCTGCCTTATGCCGAACAGCTGGTTCGGGAAGGAAAGGCATATTATTGCTTCTGTACCAAAGAACGTCTGGAATCCCTGCACTCCGGCAATGGGGAAGGGGAATTCGGCGGTTATGACCGGCACTGCCGAAATTTGCCGAAAGAAGAGGTAGAGCGTCTGCTTGCCGCAAAGACTCCGTATGTCATTCGCCAGAAAATGCCCATTGAAGGCTCCACAACCTTTGAGGATGCCGTTTATGGTTCCATTACGATTGAAAACAAAGAGCTGGAGGACCAGATTCTAATTAAATCGGACGGGTATCCGACCTATAACTTTGCCAATGTAATTGATGACCACTTGATGCATATTACGCATGTGGTGCGGGGATGCGAATATCTGTCCTCTACACCGAAGTATAATCTGCTGTATCAGGCGTTCGGCTGGGAAATCCCAACCTATGTTCATCTTCCCCTGATTATGGGCAAAAACGACGACGGAACGGTTTCCAAGCTGTCAAAGCGCCACGGTTCCACCGGCTTTGCCGACCTGATTCGGGAGGGCTATCTGCCGCAGACTATTGTGAACTACATAGCACTTCTGGGATGGTGCCCGAAAGAAAACCGGGAACTGTTTACGCTTTCGGAGTTGGCTGAGCATTTTTCCATTGACGGAATCAGCAAATCGCCGGCGGTTTTTGACTACGATAAGCTGACATGGTTCAACGGGGAATATATCCGCGCCATGTCGCAGGAAGATTTTATCGCGGCTGCCATGCCGTATTTTCAGCAGGTTTTCGGCGCTGCACAGTTAAACTGGCCGGTGCTGGCTTCCATTTTACAGCCGCGTGTTACAAAGTTCACGCAGATTCCCGAAATGATTGCTTTTTTGAAAGAGCTGCCAGACTATCCGGCAGACTTCTTTGTCAATAAAAAGAGCAAAACGAATCTGGAAAATTCCGCAGATATGCTGAACGCCGCGATTTCCGCACTGAGCGAACTGCAGGAGTGGACGGTGGATTCCCTGCACGAAACTTTAATGGGTCTGGCACAAAAGCTGGAAGTGAAAAACGGAACCCTGCTGTGGCCGGTACGCATTGCGGCTGCCGGTATGCTGGTAACGCCGGGCGGTGCGATTGAAATTCTTGCGATTCTTGGAAGAGAAGAATCCCTGCGGCGGCTTTCGTTTGGGCTTGAGAAATTAAAGGCATAAGGAGCGGAAAACATGAGTGATGAAGTGATAAAAGAAGAAATTTCGGAAGGTTCCGGAAATTTCATTCATACTTTGATTAAAGAGGATATTGCTCCCGGAGGGCGTTTTGAGGGCAAAACGGTGCATACCCGCTTTCCACCGGAACCGAATGGCTACCTGCACATCGGCCATGCAAAGGCGATTTGCATTGATTTTGGCACAGCGGAAAAATTCGGTGGAATCTGCAACCTCCGTATGGATGACACGAACCCGACCAAAGAGGATACCGAATATGTTGATGCGATTCAGGAGGATATCCGCTGGCTCGGCTTTACCTGGGACGACCGGTTCCACTATGCGTCCGACTATTTTCCACAAATGTATGAATTTGCATGTCAGCTGATTCGGAAGGGCCTTGCGTATGTGTGCGAGATGACGCCGGAACAGATGAAGGAAAACCGCGGCGATTTGTCGCATCCCGCTGTCAGCCCGTTCCGTGACCGTCCCATTGAGGAAAGTCTGGATTTGTTTGAACGGATGAAGAACGGAGAGTTTGAAGACGGGAAAATGACGCTCCGAGCAAAAATTGATTTGGCCTCCGGCAACTTTAATCTGCGCGATCCTGTGATTTACCGCATTAACCATATGGCGCATCACCGCACTGGCGAAACCTGGTGCATTTATCCGATGTACGACTTTGCGCATCCGATTGAAGATGCTTTGGAACATATCACCCATTCGCTTTGCTCGCTGGAGTTTGAGGACCATCGTCCGCTGTACGACTGGGTTATCAATAATATCGACCTTCCGTCTAAGCCGAGACAGATTGAGTTTGCGCGCCTTGGCATCAATAATACCGTAATGAGCAAGCGCAAGCTCCGTACCCTGGTGGAGAACCATTATGTGACCGGCTGGGATGATCCCCGTATGCCAACCCTATGCGGCCTGCGCCGCCGTGGCTACACCCCGGCTTCCATTCGGAATTTCTGCGACCGCATCGGTGTTTCCAAAGTTAACAGCACGGTGGAATACGGTTTTCTGGAGCACTGCCTGCGGGAAGACCTGAATATAAAGGCACAGCGCACCATGGCGGTGTTGAACCCGGTTAAACTGGTTATTACCAATTATCCGGAAGATAAAACCGAACTGTTTGAAGTTGAAAATAATCCGGAACGTCCGGAGGATGGAACCCGGACGGTTTCTTTCTCCCGCGAAGTTTGGATTGAGCGGGAAGACTTTATGGAAGAACCTGTAAAGGGATACTTCCGCCTGTTCCCCGGTAACGAGGTCCGTCTGAAAACGGCTTACGTGGTCCGCTGCACCGGATGTAAGAAAGCGCCGGACGGCACCGTAGAGGAAATCTATGCGGAATACGACCCGCAGACGCGGGGCGGCAATACGCCGGATGGCCGGAAAATCAAAGGCACCATTCATTGGGTGGATGCCAAAACTGCCGTAGATGCCGAGGTGCGCCTTTATGACAGCCTATTTACCGTGCCGGACCCGGAAGCGGGCGATTATTTGCAAGAGCTGAACCCCGATTCGCTGCGAGTCCTGAACGGCTGCAAGGTGGAACCTTCCCTGAAGGAAGCAAAGGTGGGGCAGTCCTTCCAGTTTATGCGTCAGGGCTATTTCTGCCTGGATAACCGCGACAGCACGCCAGAGCATTTGGTGTTCAACCGTTCTGTATCACTGAAAGACAGCTTTAAAAAGAAATAAACAATCAAAAAGTGGGTGCCGGTGAGGGAGTTTTTCTTCCAACATCAGCACCCGCTTACTTTTATGCCTTATTGCCCGTATATTCCCTGTACGGTTACTTCTCCAGAAAATACTGGAACGGTTTCGCCGTTTTCACACCGCACGATCAGTTCTCCTTCACGGGAAATATCAATGGCCGTGCCGGTCGCTGGCTGCCCGTTCCGGGTGAACCCCACGGTGCGGTTCAGGGAAATACATTGCTTTTTGTAATCTTCCAGCAGAGCATCCGGCCCGCTGGATTTCAGCTGTGACAAAAGAGTTTCGAAATTCGTGAGTACTTCCTGCAAAAGAGCGGTGCGCCGGAAGGGCTTACCGCTTTCCAAAAGGAGGGAGGTTGCCTTTACCCGAAGTTCTTCCGGGAACTCTTTCTGGTTTACGTTGATTCCGATTCCAATAATCACATAATTGATGCGCTCCATTTCAGCCGCCATTTCGGTCAGAATACCGCAGACTTTTTTGCTGCCGATTACAACGTCGTTCGGCCATTTTATTTTTGCGTCGCACCCGGTTTGCGCCCGAATCGCCTTGCTCACCGCGAGCCCGGCCAGAAGAGTCAGCAGTGTGACCTGCTGCGGAATGGACTGTGGGCGCAATAGAAGGGTAAACCACAACCCTGTTCCAGCGGGGGAAGACCAGTTCCGACCCAGCCGTCCTTTGCCGCTTTGCTGTTCTTCCGCGATGAACAAGCTGCCGTTCGGCGCGTTTACAAGCGCCTGCCGCTTCGCTTCCTTGTTTGTGGAATCGACGCAAGGTAGAAAATAGATTTTTTTGGCGGTAAAACCCGTGTGCAGGGTGGAGTGAAGCTCTTCTTCTGTGATTAGATCCGGACGGGAAATCAGGCGGTAGCCCCGGTTGGTGACCGACTCAATTTCATAGCCAGCTTCCCTTAGAGCATTGATATTTTTCCAGACGGCGGTTCGTGAAACCTGAAACCGTTCGCTGAGCTCTTCCCCGGAAACAAATTCCTCTGTACTGCTCAGCAATAACAGTATCTGTTCTTTTATCTTCATGTTGTCCTCTCATCCCGTATTCTACGGTATCATTTTTCTAATTTTTTCAGAATAATTTTATTATAACTGCTTTTTTCTTTGCGTGGCAAGCAAATATGAAAAATATGTTGTTCTATCGGATTGTTTGGTGTTATACTATAAGGGAATTTCGATTAGAAGAACTTCCAAGATGATGCTGTAGAATGGAGGCATGCCGACATGGATGTAAGGCCCGGCGATATCTTGCAGATGAAAAAACCTCATCCATGCGGGAGCAAAACCTTCCTTGTGCTGCGTTCCGGTATGGACTTCAAAATCCGCTGTACCGGCTGCGGGCATGAAGTGATGGTGCCAAGGCTCAAGTGTGAAAAGCATATAAAAAAGATTATCCGGGAAAATACACAGGATGAATTATAGCTTCCTTCAATTTTGCAAACCGTAAATTTGAAGGAGAATTAAAATGTTTGAAAATTTAAATGTTTTTGAGAAACGCTATGAAGAGTTAAATCAAAAATTGTATGACCCTGCCGTGCTGGCCGACCAATCCCTTTACACAGAATTGATAAAGGAACACAAAAATATTACGCCGATTGTCGAAAAATATCGGGAATACCGGAACGCCTGCAAATCTATGGAGGAGTCTTTGGAACTGCTGAACGAAGGCGGGCTGGAAAAAGAGCTGAAGGAATTGGCGGACGAGGAGCTTCAGCAGGCGAAAGAAGACATGGAGCGCACGGCCGAAGAACTGAAAATTTTGCTGCTTCCGCGCGACCCGAATGACGACCGCAACGTAATTGTGGAAATTCGTGCTGGGGCGGGAGGGGAAGAGGCCGCTCTGTTTTCCGGCGTGCTGTACCGGATGTACAGCATGTATGCGGAGTCCCGCGGATGGAAAACGGAACTGCTGAACGCGAACGAAACGGAACTCGGCGGCTTTAAGGAAATCAGCTTTATGATTACCGGCGAAGGCGCGTATTCCCGCCTGAAGTATGAAAGCGGCGTTCACCGAGTGCAGCGTGTGCCGGAAACGGAAACACAGGGCAGAATCCATACTTCCACTGCAACCGTTGCGGTGCTGCCTGAAGCCGATGAAGTAGAGGTTGAAATTAACCCGAAAGATTTGCAGATTGACACGTTCCGTTCCAGCGGAGCGGGCGGCCAGCATATCAATAAGACTTCGTCTGCCATCCGTATCACCCATCTGCCGACTGGTATGGTGGTGGAATGCCAGGATGAACGCAGTCAGTACAAGAATAAAGACAAGGCAATGAAGGTGCTGCGTTCCCGTCTGTTTGAAATTAAGCAGAGGGAGCATGACGAGCGCATTGCGTCCGATCGAAAATCACAGATTGGCACTGGGGACCGCTCCGAACGGATTCGCACCTACAACTATCCCCAGGGCCGGCTGACCGATCACCGCATCGGCCTTACCTTGTATCGTTTGGACGATGTGCTGAACGGTAGTTTGGATGAAGTAATCGACGCCCTGATTACCGCGGACCGGGCGGAGAAAATGAAAGATACCATAGAGAATCAGTCGGAAGAACGAGAAGATTGAAAACCATGTTTTCAAGCGGAATGTTCTGTCCTGTTCCGCTAAGATTCGGGTGGAACATCCGGCTGAAAAAGAAAGGATGCCATAGAAAAAGAAATGCAAACCCAGTTATTAAATGCGAATGATCCGCACGCTGTAGAAACTGCCGCCCAAATTATTCGCGATGGCGGTTTGGTCGGCATGCCGACGGAAACCGTATACGGCCTTGCCGCCAACGCGTTGGACGGCAAGGCAGCAGCACGCATTTTTGTGGCAAAGGGCCGTCCGATGGACAACCCTTTGATCGTACATATTTCGGAATTTGATCAGATTCATCAGCTGGTGCGGGAACTGCCCGATTCTGCGGTCCAACTGGCGGAAGAGTTCTGGCCGGGCCCGTTGACAATGGTTTTGCCAAAATCCGCGCGGATTCCGGATGAGGTTAGCGCCGGTCTTGATACGGTGGGCATACGGTTTCCGTCGCATCCGGTTGCCCGTGCATTGATTACCGCTGCGGGCCTGCCGATTGCTGCGCCCTCCGCGAACACCTCCGGCCGTCCCAGTCCAACCACTGCTGCGCATGTCATGCATGACTTGGCCGGCAAGATTGAAGCGGTTTTGGATGGCGGCCCGTGCGGCGTGGGTGTGGAATCTACGGTACTGACCCTTGCTACCAATCCTCCGCGCCTTTTGCGCCCGGGTGGGGTTACGCTGGAACAGCTGCGCAGCGTACTCGGGAAAGTCGATATGGACAGCGCGGTTCTGAACCCGCTCAAAGAGGGGGTAAAGGCTGCATCACCCGGTATGAAATATAAGCATTATTCTCCGAAGGCAAACGTAATTATTCTGGAAGGCAGTTTTGAGGCGTATCGGAACTATGTAAACACGCATTGCGAAGAGGGAACTGTTGCTCTTTGCTATAACGGTGAGGGGAAAGAACTGAAAGTGCCCTGCGTTTGTTATGGCGGGGAACAGAACGGGTCACAGCAGGCGCATGAATTGTTTGAAGCGTTGCGCAGACTGGACGAAATGAACGCAAAAACCGTTTATGCGCGCTGCCCGGAGCCGACAGGAGTTGGTTTGGCGGTGTATAACCGCTTGATTCGTGCGGCCGGCTTTGAGGTGCTTCATCTTGAATAAGCCGGTCATTGGGCTCACCGGCCCCACCGGTGCCGGAAAATCCACCGTGGCTCAGACTTTGAAAGACCTGGGGTGTATGGTGATTGACGCCGACCGGATTGCCCATGAAGTGGTAAATCAGCCCGAATGTGCTTCGGAGCTTGCCCGGGAATTCGGTTCCGACCTTATCTTTCCGGACGGGAGCCTGAACCGAAAGCTGCTAGGCATCCGCGCTTTTTCTACCCGGCAGAAAACGGACCGCCTGAACGAAATCACACATCCCAGAATTTTGGGTGAGGTTCTGCGCCAGATTGAAGCCGGAAAGGCCGGCAGCGCCAAGGCGGTGATTCTGGACGCACCGTTGCTTTTTGAAAGTGAAGCAGACCGTTTCTGCGACGCTGTGATTGCCGTGACGGCACCGGCGGATGTACGGCTTGGCCGGATTATGCAGCGGGACTCCATCCCTGCGCAACTCGCGCAGGCGCGAATCCGAGCGCAGCATGACGAAATGTATTACAAAGAACGGGCAAAATATTCCTTTGACGGTTCTCTGCCAATTCATCTAATCCCTGAATCGGCGCGTAATTTATTGGAGAAAATATTTGGAGATTTGCATGAAACGATATAGAAAGCCTTATAAAAAGCCTTTTTTTATTGTAGTTGGTCTGGTGTTGCTGCTCGTTCTTGGCTATTTCGTTTTGTCACGCTGTTACGATTCCTTTATGAAGCAGGCATATCCCCTAAAGTATTCCGAAATTGTTTCGGTGGAAGCAACCGAAAATAAACTGGACCCAGCACTGGTCTATTCAGTGATAAAAGTGGAAAGCAATTTTGACGCCGAAGCCGTTTCCCACGCGGGCGCCGTTGGACTGATGCAGCTTACCCCAGATACGTTTGAATGGCTTCGGACCAAAAGCAAAAGTGAAAACAATTCGGTGTATACTTCGCAGGATTTAAAAATGCCGAACATTAATATCCGTTACGGCTGCCGCTTTCTTGCGCTTCTTCTCAAAAAATATTCCAACACCCGTACCGCACTTAGTGCCTATAACGCGGGCATCGGTACGGTCAACGGATGGCTGAAAGATTCCGAGGTTTCCAAAGACGGAATAACGCTGGAACACATCCCATATGCCGAGACCCGAAAATATGTCGATGCAGTTTTGAAAAACTATGAAAAATATAAAAGTCTGTATCAATTCAACAGCAAAGGAGAAATGATTAATGGCTGAAAAAATGGAAAATGAAACAATCAAAAAATTAAAAGAGGAACTGCTGATTAACCGCAAGAACGGTTATTTTCAAATTCCGGACGAAAAGGTAAAAGAAGCGGACCGTTTCTGCGAAGACTACAAAAAGTTCCTGAATGAAGGTAAGACAGAACGCGAAGTTGTGGCGTACGCTGTTAAAGCGGCGGAAAAAGCAGGATTTGTTCCTTATGATTTCAATAAGCAGTACAAGGCTGGCGACAAGGTTTATTACAACAACCGCGATAAAGCGTTGATTCTGGCTGTAATCGGAACGGAAGGATGCAAGAACGGCGTCCGCATCGCAGCATCGCATATCGATTCTCCGCGCCTGGATTTAAAGCCCCATCCGCTTTTCGAAAAGGACGATATCGCGTGGCTGAAAACACATTATTATGGTGGAATTAAAAAGTATCAGTGGATGGCGACCCCGCTTTCCCTGCATGGACGGGTCGTTCTGAAGGACGGCACCAAGGTTGACGTCCGTCTTGGCGAAGAGGACGGCGAACCTCAGTTCTGCATTACCGACCTTTTAATTCACCTTGCTGCTGAGCAGATGGACAAAAAGATGTCCAAGGCGATTGAGGGCGAAAGTATGAATATTTTAGCCGGCAGCCGGCCGGTGCGGGCGGACGAGGGCGACAACCTTGTAAAGCTCAATATCATGAAGCTTATTCATGAAAAATACGGCATGACGGAAGAGGATTTTGTTTCCTCCGATTTTGAGTTTGTTCCCGCCCATAAGGCGACGGATATCGGCTTTGACCACAGCATGATTGGTGCTTACGGTCACGACGACCGTGTTTGCGCGTATCCTGCTTTAATGGCTGCGCTTAATGTGAAAAATCCGAAGAATACGGTCATTACCGTTTTGGCAGATCGTGAAGAAATCGGAAGTGACGGCAATACCGGCCTGAATTCCCAGTTCCTGCACTATTTTATTGCGGACCTGGCACAGTCCGAAGGGCTTAGAACCCGTTATGTCCTGCGTAAATCCAAGTGCCTTTCCGCGGATGTTACCGCTGCGTACGACCCGAACTACGCCAGCGTTTATGAATCCATGAACAGCACGTACCTCAACAACGGAGTGGGTATGTGCAAATATACCGGTGCCCGCGGCAAGAGCGGCACCAGTGAGGCAAGCGCGGAGTTTGTTGCAGAAGTGCGCAATATTTTTGAGCAGAACGACGTTCTGTGGCAGATTGGCGAACTTGGCAAAATCGATGCAGGCGGCGGCGGAACCGTGGCGATGTTCATTGCGAACCTGGATATCGACGTACTCGATGTCGGTGTGCCGGTGCTGTCAATGCATTCCCCGTTCGAGGTGGTTTCCAAGCTGGATGTATATATGACTTATAAGGGTATTAAGGCGTTTTACGAAGCAAAATAAAAAGAGGCGGGCCGAAAGGCCCGCCATTTCTATGCCAAAAGGAAGATTTAACTGAATTTTTTCAAGCTGACTTTATCGGTTACTGTTCGATGCATATGCACGTTCAATACCAATCCAAACCCAAGATATAGACAGGCTGCGGAGGAACCTCCGGCACTGAAAAACGGCAGCGTTACACCCATAACCGGCAGAAGGTTTAAACACATGCCCAAATTGAAGAGCGCCTGTGCCGCCACCATTCCGAAAAAGCCGAAGCAGATGGAATTTCCCATGGCGTCTCCTGCCTTCCGCGCAATATGGAGCGTGCGGAGAAGAAGCGTAAACAAAAGCAAAATAATGAGTACGCAGCCAACAAATCCCAGCAGTTCGCCCGCTACGGAAAAGATGTAATCCTTATCCTGCACCGGAACGAGCCATTTGTTTACACGGGTCTGTTCGTTGTATAATCCGCGCCCCCACAGGCCGCCGCTTCCAATAGACAGTCTGCCCTGCACCTGCTGCAGCCCTTTGTCCAGAGGATCGGAGTCCGGGTGCATAAAAATGGTCAGGCGGTCTTTTTGGTAAGGCTTCAGCATGAATTTGTAAGCCAGCGGAAATGCAACGCAGAGGGATGCAAATACCGCAACAAAGTAACGTAGCTGAACTCCGGAACCAAACGCCATCGCAAGGAACATGCAGAAGAAAATAACTGCGGCACCGTCGTCGCCCTGAAAGTGAACCAGAATAACCGGAACCGCTGCGTGTGCCGCAAGCAGCATAACATGGGGGAAGGAATAGAGCAGCCCACGCTCCTTAACTTCCGAAATATGCTTGGAAAACGTAATCATAAATCCGATTTTCACCAGCTCGCTTGGCTGGAACGTCAGGCCGCCGGGCAGTTTAATCCAGGCCTGCGCATTCACGCCGCCGCTGTTGGTAACGGCCGTTCCTTTCAGCTTGGTATAAAGAATCAGGAACAAACAAAAGCCCGCTACAAGATACCAAAAGCTGGCGATTTCATGGTAATCGATTAATGTGATTAGAATTGCACCGCAGTACCCGAGCAAAATCGCAATCAACTGAATGGTGAAAACGCTTCGCGATTTTCCCTCTGTTGGGATTCTGCTGAGCAGCAGCAGACTGTAGGCCGAGATTGTAAGCATCAGCAGCCAATACAGTTTGTCCGTGCGTTTTAAATAATCAAGCAATGGTTTTAATACGCGCATGAATTCACCTCTCAATCTTACTTATTATAAGATGCGAGCGCACAACATGCAAGCAAATTTCGGAATGGTTACAAAACATTCACAATGATATTTGTGGATAATTCGAATTTCTTTGCCGGTTTTAGTTCATTTTCGACCTGTAATATGATATAATTTTTACATATTTTTGTGTTAGGAGAATGCCTCATGCTCACGGACATTGAAATTGCACAGCAGGCAAAGCTGGTGCCGATTGCACAAATTGCTTCCAGACTGGGAATTCAGGAAGAAGAACTCGAGCCTTACGGCAGGTATAAGGCCAAACTGAACGACGCGCTTTTTCAACGCCTGCGGGATAAGCAGGATGGAAAACTAATTCTGGTCACCGCAATTAACCCGACCCCCGCCGGGGAGGGAAAAACGACCACGACCGCCGGACTGGGCGAAGCAATGGCAAAAATCGGGAAAAACGCGATCCTCGCGCTCCGTGAGCCGAGCCTTGGACCGGTTTTCGGCATCAAGGGCGGCGCGGCAGGCGGCGGCTATGCGCAGGTTGTGCCAATGGAGGACATTAATCTGCATTTTACCGGCGATTTTCATGCCATTACCTCGGCTAATAATTTGCTTTGCGCGATGCTGGACAATCACATTCAACAGGGAAATGCGCTTCAAATTGATCCCCGCCGGGTATTGATTAAGCGCTGTCTGGATATGAATGACCGCGCCCTGCGCAATGTGGTCATTGGATTGGGCGGCAAAATAAACGGGGTCCCCCGTGAAGAGGGGTTTTGCATTACGGTTGCTTCGGAAATTATGGCTATTTTCTGCCTTGCCGCCGACCTTGCCGACTTAAAAAAGCGTTTGGGAAAGATTCTGGTTGCCTATACTTATACCGGGGAACCGGTTTATGCCAGTGACCTGAAGGCACAGGGGGCAATGGCCGCTTTGTTGAAAGATGCGATTAATCCAAACCTGGTGCAGACATTGGAAGGTACGCCTGTGATTATGCACGGCGGCCCATTTGCCAATATTGCGCACGGCTGCAACTCCGTGCGTGCAACCCGACTGGCACTGAAGCTAGCTGATTACTGTATTACCGAGGCGGGCTTCGGTTCTGACCTTGGTGCGGAAAAGTTTCTGGATATTAAATGCCGGTTTGCGGGTTTAAAGCCGAACGCGATTGTGGTAGTTGCCACGGCGCGCGCACTGAAATATAACGGTGGAGTCCCCAAAGACCGTACAGCGGAAGAAAATCTGGACGCCCTGAAAAAAGGAATTGTGAACCTTGGCGCCCACATTTCCAACATGAAAAAATACGGCGTTCCGGTTGTGGTTGCTATCAACCGCTTTTTGACCGATTCCGATGCGGAACTTGGCTTTATTGAAGAATATTGCCGTCAGAACGGCGCTGATTTTGCACTTTCCGAGGTGTTTGCAAAAGGCGGGGAAGGCGGAATTGACCTGGCAAAAAAGGTGTGCGCTGCGGCAGAGAAACCGTCCGATTTTCATCCGATTTATTCGGAGCTTGCCCCTGTAAAAGAGAAAATCGGCGCGATTGCACGTGAAATTTACGGCGCAGACGGCGTGGATTATACCTCGCAGGCGGAAAAGTCCATTCGGGAAATTGAAGCGCTCGGCGGGGATAAACTTCCCGTGTGTATCGCGAAAACGCAGTACTCCCTTTCGGATAACGCCGCGCTGCTCGGCCGGCCGACCGGCTTCCGGATTACTATCCGCGATTTGCGGCTTTCCAACGGCGCCGGGTTTGTAGTGGCTTATGCAGGTGATATCATGACGATGCCCGGTCTTCCGAAAGTTCCGAGTGCCGAGCGGATTGACGTGAGCGACAGCGGCAAAATAACAGGATTATTTTAAGGACAGTTAAAAGTCTTTATCTCCGCAAAAAATAAGGCG
Organism: Clostridiales bacterium; assembly: GCA_012839345.1. GTDB lineage: Bacteria > Bacillota > Clostridia > Oscillospirales > Acutalibacteraceae > Caproiciproducens. Next base: position 183,192 of record DUNN01000022.1, read on the forward strand.
GGGATTTGGTCAGATCGGCCGTGGTATGCGGCCGGCAGCGAAAGGATAAGACATAAGAATGCAGGAAATTATAACATCGTCCCCGGCTCAGACGGAAGCGCTAGGTGAAAAAATTGCCGCGCGGCTGCGCGGAGGAGAAACGCTTGCCCTGTTCGGCGGGATGGGAATGGGGAAGACGGCGTTTACACGCGGCCTGGCCCGCGGTCTTGGGGTGGAAGACGGCGTTTCCAGCCCGACCTTCGCCTTGGTGCATGAATATTCCGGCAGAATCCCGGTCTATCATTTCGACATGTTCCGCGTGACGGACTGGGACGACCTGTATTCCACGGGCTTTTTCGACTATTTGGAAAGCGGCGGAGTACTGGTGATTGAGTGGAGTGAAAATATCGAGGCTGCTCTTCCGCAAGACGCTGTCCGGATTGAAATCCGGCAGGGAAATGCGGAAAATGAAAGGATTTTCCGGATTGACGGAATAGAAGTTTAAGGAACAAGGTTTTCCAGCAGCCTGTGAAAGGACGGTTATATTATTGAGAATACTGGCGATTGATTCCTCCGCCACTGCTGCTTCGGCAGCTTTGGTGGAGGACGGCAAGGTACTCGGGGAATTTTACATCAATACAAAGCTGACCCACAGTCAGACCCTGATGCCGATGATAACCAATGTGCTCCAATGCACACGTACGGAGTTGTCTGAAGTGGATTTATTTGCGGTTTCCGCTGGCCCGGGGTCTTTTACCGGAATCCGAATTGGCATTGCAAGTATGAAAGGCCTTGCCATGGCGCAGAATAAACCTTGTGTGGGGGTGTCCACGCTGGAAGCAATGGCGGAGAATCTTTCCCATTTGAAAGGCACTGTCTGTGCGGTGATGGATGCGCGCTGCCAGCAGGTTTACAATGCGGTCTTTGCCGTGGACCACGGCAAAATGGAGAGACTTACCCCAGACCGCGCTCTTTCCGTTGAAAGTTTGGCGAAAGAATGCGAAGAAAGTAAAAATTATGAAAAACCGCTCTATTTGGTTGGAGATGGGGCGAAGTTGTGCTATAATATAGAACGGTTTCAGGAACTGGGCGCCGTTCTCCCGCCGGAACCGCTGATTTATCAGCGTGCCTGCGGCGTAGCAAAGGCGGCAGTACGCATTTATGAAAACGGCGGTGCGGTAAGTGCCGCGGCGCTGATGCCTGTGTATTTACGTCTTCCACAGGCGGAGCGCGAGTTGAAAAAACGAATGAAGGAGAAGTAGCATGATAGTGTTGGGAGCCGACCACGGAGGAGTAAAACTAAAGGAAGCCATTAAAAAATATTTGGATGAGCAGAACATAGCCTACAAGGATTTCGGCACATTTGATGAGAACTCGGTTGATTATGCGCCGATCGCGTCGAGAGTTGCCAATGCGATTGTGGACGGCGAAGCTGAGCGGGGTTTTCTGTGCTGCGGTACGGGTATTGGAATGAGTATTGCCGCGAACAAGGTAAAGGGAATCCGCGCTTCCGTCTGCTCCGACCCGTTCAGCGCGGAAATGACACGGCGTCATAACAATGCCAATATCCTTTGCCTGGGCGGCAGAGTGATTAATGAGGAAAAAGCGGTTGAACTGGCGAAGATTTTCCTGAATACGCCTTTTGAAGGTGGACGCCACCAGCGCAGAATTGATCAGATTGCTGCTATTGAACGTGGGGAAAAGCTGTAAAACCGGGACGGTTCCCGTAATGAATAAAGAAAACGAAATTTGGAGGCTGTTAAATGGAAAATCAGGTATTCGTCATGGACCATCCGCTGATTCAGCATAAACTAACTTTATTGCGTGATAAGAACACTGGTTCCAAGGAGTTCCGTGCTTTGGTCAGTGAAATTGCTATGCTGATGTGCTACGAGGCAACCCGTGACCTTCCGCTGGAGGAGACCATAATTGAAACGCCGATGGGCACGGCTCATACCAAGGTAATTTCCGGCAGAAAACTTGCATTTGTTCCGATTTTAAGAGCTGGTCTTGGTATGGTGGACGGTGTGCTGGAGATGGTTCCGGCGGCAAAAGTCGGTCATATCGGCCTGTATCGCGATCATGAAACCCTTCAGCCGGTGGAATATTACAGCAAGCTGCCGCAGGATATCGACGAGCGCGAGGTCATTGTTCTGGATCCGATGCTTGCAACGGGCGGTTCTGCCATTGATGCGATTACAATTATCAAACGCAGCAATCCAAAATGCATTAAATTCATGTGCATTATTGCCGCGCCGGAAGGACTGAAGGCGCTAACGGAAGCGCATCCGGATGTTCAGGTCTACTGCGCTGCCGTGGATGATTATCTGAACGAAATAGGTTATATTGTTCCGGGCCTTGGCGATGCAGGGGACCGTATCTTCGGAACAATCTGATTCTGGTTTTAAAATTTACATATGTATTCAAAGAGGGCGGCCGGTGAAAACCAGCCGCCCTTTTTAGCTCGATTTACAATTAGAAAAAGAAGAATGGGGGACACTCATAAATCTATTTCAAATTAGCAATGTACTCATCAATGTCGTCTTCCTCCGTCGGCACATCCCCATCTGTTTTGTAAAGCGCGAGGTTTTCCACATGACGGATTCCTTCCCCAGGCTCCATATTATACAGGGGGCTCAGCGTCTGCATTTCCACATAATCCCCACAGACGTATGTTTCATACGAACAGCCAAAGTCCGGATACGCCGCCTTAGCATTATGAACGAAACGTTTGACCAGTGTATAGCCGTGGTTGCTGTATGCCGCCCAGCCCAAAAGGTTGTTGCATCCAATTTTTAGCGGCTCGGCGATTTTTGGGTCGTGCCGGATGGTGATAAATTTATTGGATAAGGAAATTCGATTGTCATGAAGATCTGTATAAGGCCAATAGGAAAGCAAGCGGTTCGGCAGAATCAGGTTGTCCGGCGTGTTTTCGCGGTTCTGCGGAATCAGTTCTGTTCCCCCTCCATTCAGCATGGTGATCGCACAAAGCGCAAGCGTTTGATTTTCCTTTGACTGATTTTTAGCAGTATGAAGAATCATAACGTCGGTGGCGCCTTCGCCAAGTATGATTTCAAAACCCAGCTGAATCTCGTTCTTCTTTTGGCGGGCGGGGGTAAAGCTGACGCCGTCCGGAAGAATTCCATAAACGACTGGATCGTTGTCGGGGTAATAGCTTTCCGGCATACGCTCGGGGCTAATCCAGACGCGGTGCCCGCCGTAACAGTAAAATGCGGCATTCTTTCCGTAGCGCTCTGCAATGCTCGGATTGTGATTTACTAGCTTTCGCTCTAAGTCGTTGTACAACACATTTTCTTCGTTTACAAAGCCAAACCGAACAATCCGCGGGCCCACTTCAATGGTTACAACAAGGTCAATCAGGCCGTTGCTGATCTGCACGCATCTGCCGTAATTTTCATACTGAATTTCCTTTACTTCAGCTGCCATATCAATACATCCTTTCAAAATGAAGGCGAAGCGATGATTATGCCGGTGGTTCGATCCAGCCCGCACGGGGCTGATTCCGGCATACAAAGAGCATAAAGATCGGTTGCTCTGTTTTCTAATTCAATCACATTTTTAGCCCGATTGTCAAGCAATAAAATGTCCGAGGAATGGCTGATTATCGGTAATTTTTTGACATTTTTCGCACGCCGCAGGATTTCCGTTCCGCGGTTATTCATTCCAAGCACCCGCAGATAGGGGGGAGTACCCTGATTCATGCCGGAAGTTACGCCGAGAAAGGCCGAAAGCACAATTCTTCGAATACGAGCGTGCGTATAACGCTTTGATTTGGTAAGCAAAAAAACTTCTTCCAAAGTTGAGGCATTTTTTACCGCTTGAAACAGCCGGTTTTCCAACCCTTCGCTGAGGTCCGGCAGCGATGCATACTCCGATTTTTCCATTGTTCTTAGTTTCGCCAGAATGGCCCGTTCCATGCACAAAAGGGAAACGGGAGCCCGTCCGGCTTCGATTTCTTCTTTTAGAATTTCTGCGCTGGACGGCGGCAGCAGTTCGCAGTAATTTCCTTTGGAAAGCACGGTGTTCCGGATTTTAGAGGCGGAAGCGATTGGCGAATCTGAATTCTGTTCGTCGTGCGCCGCCCCAACGCGGCGGATGGTAAACGGAATCGCTTTTGCGTTCAGCTGATTCAGCGCTTTTATATACTCAATTCCCAGAATGTTGTTCGGTTCATTCAAAAGGCAGGCAGTTTTGGTCCCAAACAGGGATTCCACGGCATTCATCCGGGCCCGTGCATAGGTAATTCCTTCCTGCAGTTCACGCCGAATTTCTGCCTGCAGGCCGGGGTCCAACAGTGCATTTGCCGCCTTGGTCAGCGCCTGCACATCCCCGCACTCGCTGCCAAAGCCCAGCCAGTCCACGCCGAGGGCGTCCGCCAGTGCAACGCCGCCCAGTGCGAATTTTTCCGCTCCCGCAACGGCCCATGGCAGAGGCAGTTCCACCACCAAGTCAACCCCGCAGGACAGCGCCTGCTTTGTTCGTGCCCATTTTGACAGCAGGGCGGGTTCGCCCCTTTGGACGTAGTTTCCGGTCATGATGGCGGCAACATGAGTCGCACCAGCTTTTCGCGCCTGCTGAATCAGCGCGGCATGTCCGAAATGGAAGGGATTATATTCGGAAATAATACCGCATACCTGCATTTTACATGAAACTCCTTGAATTTGATGGTTCAATGTACTATTATAATATACATGTTTCCTGTTACGGATTCAACCGTCGGACAAGCCTCTTTACAAAGGAATTACCAATTTGAATAAAAGCAGCAAACTGTTTTGAATCATTCCTTTCCGTGCAGTTTCCGCACGGGGAATATTCGTTTGTTCCATTGGAACGTTTTGTTTCTCTTTTCCTTCATTGCGGTAATTGGAAAGATAGGCCTCGGACGGAAAAAGGAATATTTTAGGAGGAAGAAAGACATTGAAAATTCTCGTTATTAATGCGGGCAGCTCTTCGCTGAAGTATCAGCTGATTGATATGGATACTGAAGCTATGATCGCGAAAGGCAACTGCGAAAGAATCGGTATAGAGGGCGGTACTTTCAGCCACAAAACTTCAGATGGCCGGAAGAAAGAAATGAAGGTCAACATGGCAAACCATACTGATGCTTTCAAGCTGGTTACCGCCGCTTTAACCGATAAGGAAGTCGGCGTAATTAAAAACCTTTCCGAAGTTGCGGCTATTGGCCACCGCGTTGTACAGGGTGGTTCCATTTTCAAGAAATCCCTTTATATCAACGATGAAGTGATTGAAGGAATCCGCAGCCTGATTCCACTGGCTCCGCTTCATAACGGCCCCGAACTTCAGGGAATTCTTGCCTGCCGTGAAGTGTTTGGCAAAGATGTTCCGGAGTGTGTTTCTTTTGACACTTCCTTCCATTCCACTATGCCGCAAAAGGCATATATGTATGCGATTCCCTATGAATATTATGAAAAATACAAAATCCGCCGTTACGGATTCCATGGTACCTCTCATCGTTATGTGAGCAACCGCTGCGCACATCTGATGCATCAGCCGTTGGAAGACATCAATATGATTACCTGCCACATTGGCAACGGTTCCTCCATTGCTGCAATTAAGGGCGGTCAGGTAATTGACACCAGTATGGGTCTGACCCCGCTGGATGGCTTCATGATGGGTACCCGCTCCGGTTCGTTGGATCCGTCCATCGTAACGTTCATTATGGAAAAAGAGGGCTTGACCTCGGCGCAGATGGACGAAATTCTCAACAAGAAATCCGGACTTCTCGGCATTGCCGGTTACAGCGACGACCGCGATGTAACCAAGGCGGAAATCGAAGGGGATCCGAGAGCGATTCTTGCGCATGAAATGCTTTACTACCAGATTACAAAGCAAATTGGCGCTTACGCAGCCGCAATGAACGGCGTGGACGCAATCGTATTTACCGCCGGTTTGGGCGAAAATCAGGCGCATATGCGCTATGCTATCTGCCGTGGCCTGAAATACCTTGGCCTGCGGGTTGACGCGGAACAGAACGACAAAATGGTTTCCGGCGCAGAAGGAAAGATTTCCGCCTTTGATTCTAAGGTTTCCGTTTATGTCATTCCGACCAACGAAGAACTGGTAATTGCGCGCGACACCAAGGAAATTGTGGAAAAGCTGAACTATGCTTCCACAGAAGACAAGACGGTCGTTGATTTGGAAGATATTTGACTGCAACGGCTTTCAAACAAATGAACAAAAAGGATGCTGCCGGGAATTCGGTCAGCATCCTTTTTCTTTGAATTATTTAGCAGGAAATCAGCACTTTTGAACGCCGCTGAACACAATGCCGCGCGCCGCGTCAAGCGTAACAGTCGTTCCGCTCTTTAGAATTTTCGTCGCGCTTTCCGCGTTGACAATAACCGGCTTGTCGAGCGCTAGTCCGACAATAGCCGCGTGCGAATTCATACCTTCGGCCTCTGCAATAATGCCGGACGAATTTTTCAGAAGATTTAAGATTTTATTGCTTGTCTGAGGAATGACAAGAATATCGCCGTTTTTAAACTTTTTCAGCGCTTCTTCTTCGCTGGAACAAACGCACAGGTTTGCACAGACGCTGCCTTTGGTCACACCCATTCCCGAAACCAGCACGTCGCCGACAAGTTGCACCTTCAGAAGATTGGTGGTGCCGGATACGCCAAGCGGAACGCCGGCGGTAATTACAACCAAGTCGCCGTTTTGTACCAGATTGTGGCTGCGTGCAACATTCACAATATGGTCGAAAAGTTCGTCCGTGTTATTTTTTTCGTCCACCATAATTGGGATAACACCCCAGGAAAGATTCATCTGCCTGCGCACGGTGGGGTCGGTTGTGCCGCTGATGATGGGGCATTCCGGACGGTATTTGGAGATCATCCGGGCGGTTCTTCCGGATTTTGAAACCGTAATAATAGCAACTGCACCGAGATCGTGCGCTGTGGTGCAGGTCGCGTGGGAAATGGCAGAGGTTACGTTCGGCTGGTCCTGCACGTCGCGTTTGGCAAACCGGGCTTTATAGTCAATGTCCTGTTCGGTGCGCTCTGCAATGCGCGACATGGTTTTCAGCGCGAGAACGGGGTACAGGCCCGCGGCGGTTTCACCAGAAAGCATAATCGCGCTGGTCCCATCATAAATCGCGTTGGCAACGTCGGTTGCTTCCGCACGGGTCGGCCGGGGATTTTTGATCATGGAATCCAGCATCTGGGTTGCCGTAATTACCTGTTTCCCGGCGTTATATGCTTTTTTAATTAATTGCTTTTGTATGACCGGAATTTCCTCCATGGGAATTTCCACGCCGAGGTCGCCTCTGGCGACCATGATGCCGTCCGACACACGGATAATTTCGTCGATATTTTCCACACCGTCGGAATTTTCAATTTTTGCGATAATGCGGATCTTATGGCAGTTCAGCCTTTCCAGTTCGGTGCGTAAATCAATAATATCCTGTGCGCAGCGTGTGAAGGACGCGGCAATAAAGTCAAAGTCTTCTTCCACGGCGAAGGCAATGTCCTGTTTGTCCTTTTCACTAATGAAAGGAAGCGACAACTTAATTCCAGGCACATTGATGCCTTTGTGAGCGGAAATGACCCCGCCGTTCACCACGGTGCAGTGAATGTCAGTGTCTGTGCAAAAATCCACCTTTAATTCAATCAGGCCGTCGTCAATCAGAATTTTCGCCCCGGTGGAAACTTCCCGGGGAAGATTTTGGAACGTAATGGAGGCTGTGGTTTCGTCCCCGACAACGTTGCGGGTTGTCAGCATAAATTTGCTGCCCGCCTTCAATTCAATTTTCGGCTGTTTAAAGTCCCGAACGCGGATTTCGGGCCCCTTTGTATCCAATAACAGAGCCACCGGAAGGTCCAATTCTTCCCTCAGTTTCTTCACGGCGTCCGACCGGACTTTTTGTTCCGCAGACGTGGAATGCGAAAAGTTCAGCCGTGCCACATCCATTCCGGCAAGCATCAACTGTTTCAATACTTCCGTATCGTCCGTTGCCGGACCAAGCGTACAAATAATTTTTGTTTTACGCATATCACAGACTCCGTTTCATTAAAAAATAACATTAAAAATTTACCCATTTTATATGATACTACATCTATAAAATAAAATCAATTTTCCTACATGATATTGTACATTGCTCTGAAAATAATAAATTGGTTGAATTGTTTTAATGAAAGATATACAATGATTACAGCATAATATGGAGAATATGAATAATGAAAATACAGCGAAACAAAGTGATAAAATCAAGATCCGGATGGCAGAAAGCCGATCAGGTCAGGCGGATTAAAATCGTAATGACGGTCGTAGCAGTTGCGCTTTGCCTGTCTGTGGCGGCAGGTTCCGTTTTGGCCTGGATGCAGCTTCGGCATCCGTTCGGTACGGCTTCCTCTTCCAGCGCGGTTCCGAGCAGTATGCCTGTTTCCTCCGGGGAAGAAACACTTCCGGTTTACGATGATACTTACAATTTAACGTTAGTTAATTCCAGCCATCCGCTGGAACCAGAGTTTGTTTTTCAGCCGAAGGAGTATCAGGGAATCCTAGTGGATGAAAGAATTTTTCCCGCATTGGAGAAAATGATGCAGGATGCGGAAAAAGATGGCTGCCCGCTGAAACTTTCCGGCGGCTATGTAAGCGCAGACCAGCAGGATAAACAATACCAGTCCCTTGTGGAAAGCCTGAAAAAGCAGGGCATGTCGCAGGTTCGGGCAGAAAATCAGGCGCAGAATACGGTTGGGCGCGGTGGTTATAATGAGTTCCAAACTGGAATGGCGGTTGTATTTTCCGCAGAAGGGGAAAAATCGGATACGGATTTTAAAACTACGGCGCAGTACCGCTGGCTGAACAGCAATAGTATTCGTTACGGCTTTGTGCTTCGTTTTCCACAGGATAAAACCGAAATTACGGGGCGTAGCTTTAACCCGCGTTGTTTTCGTTATGTCGGGGAGGAAAATGCGGAGAAGATGAGGGAATATTCCATGTGTCTGGAAGAATACGCAGCTTACCGGAGCAAAACCGCGGAATAAACATTTCACGCAGTTTCATATTAGCAATTTGTGCAAATTGAAATTTGTACTTGCTTTTTTTGAAGTGGTATGATAAAATTCAAATGTTAAGTTGCAGTTTGGCTGAAAGAGGTGACAAGAATGAAGGAAGGAATCCATCCTAAGTATCAGGATACAACGATCACATGTGCATGCGGCAATGTCATTCATACAAGATCGACAAAGGAAAATATCCGCGTTGAAATATGCTCGAAGTGCCACCCGCTCTTTACTGGTAAACAAAAGCTTATTGATACAAGCGGTCGTGTCGATATGTTCAAAAAGCGTTACGGTATGGATAAGTAAACAACCTTTTACGTATTGGATCGGCTTAGGCGGCGCAGATAATTGCGCCGCCTATTTTGTATCTTCAGTTTTACAGAAAGGGCCTGAAGCATAGAATGTTTTAGGACTGGGGTTGTATCAATGAAAGAGTGGACGGAATACCGCACTGTAAAACGGCAGGCCTGCGCGGAATTTGTGGAGCGCAAGTCGCGCTTTATCGGGTGGGCAAAACCGGTAACCTCGGATGAGGAAGCCGTTGCGTTCATCAATTCTGTAAAGGCCGAGCACCGCGAAGCAACGCACAATGTTTACGCCTATTCTCTGCGCACGGGGCAGATTAAACGCTATTCCGATGACGGAGAACCGCAGGGGACTGCAGGAATTCCGACGCTGGATGTGATTTTAAAGTCGGAGGTAACGGATGTTGCCGTTGTGGTGACCCGTTATTTCGGCGGGATTCTGCTAGGCACCGGCGGACTGGTGCGCGCTTATTCCCATGCGGCATCCATTGCGCTGGAGCAGGCCGGAATTGTTACCATGCATCCAGGCGTTACGGCACGGGTAAGCTGTGATTACGCAAGCTACGGAAAAATTGCATCGCTAATTCCGGAAAACGGCGGCGTGATTGATGACACGGTTTTCACAGAAGCGGTGGAAATCCTCTTTCATATCGGTGTGGAGCGGGTATCTGATTTTCAGCGCCAATTAGCCGACGCTACCTGCGGAAAATACAGCGCAGAGATTCAAACTCAAAAATATTTTGAAGATTTCTGAAAAATTGCAGGGATTTTGTTTCATTCTGCGTATACATATATAAGCTTGTTTCATGTGATAAAAGAGAGGTGGCTTAGGAATGACAGTAAGTGAGCGTACCATGCAGATCGAAGAACAAATTCTGTCGCCCTATGCTGCGTTGTCCAAAAATACGCAGGGCAGGGATCGGTTTGAACCCGAATGTGACCTGCGAACCCCTTATCAGAGGGACCGTGACCGGATTATTCATTGTAAGTCATTTCGGCGCCTGAAGCATAAAACGCAGGTGTTCCTTTCCCCAGAAGGCGACCATTACCGCACTCGTTTGACCCATACGCTGGAAGTTGCGCAAATTGCGCGAACGATTGCGCGGGCGCTGCGGATGAACGAGGATTTGACCGAGGCGATTTCACTCGGCCATGACCTGGGCCATACGCCATTCGGGCACGCAGGGGAACGGGCCCTGAACGAGCTTTTTCCCGGAGGGTTCCGGCACTATGAGCAGAGTGTGCGCGTGGTGGAAAAGCTGGAAAAAGGTGGTATGGGGCTGAACCTTACCAAAGAAGTCCGTGACGGCATTCTGTGCCACACCAAAGGCACGGAGGCTTCTACCTGTGAAGGCCGTATTGTCCGTATCGCGGATCGCATCGCCTATATCAACCATGATATTGACGATGCCGAACGCGCCGGAGTGTTAAAGGAGTCTGATTTTCCGCCGGAAATTACCCAGGTACTCGGCGCCAAGCGTTCCGAACGCATTGACCGGCTGATTCACAGTGTAGTGGAAACCAGCAGGGACGGTGTGCTGAGTATGGAACCGAAGGTGCAGACCGCGTTTGACCGGCTTCACGAGTTTATGTATCAGTCGGTTTACCTGAATCCTTATGCAAAGGCGGAGGAGAAAAAGGTGCCGTTTTTAATAGAAACGCTTTACCAGTATTTGCAAAAGCCGGAAAATCTTCCGGAAGACATGCGTTTTATTGCGGAGCAGGACGGATATGAACGTGCCGCCTGCGATTATATCGCGGGGATGACCGACCATTATGCCGTTCAGCTTTTTGAAAATATTTATGTTCCGAAATCTTGGAAGATGTAGTGCAAAAACTCGGTTGGAATCGGAGGTGACAGTATGCCGTTGCCGGAATCCTTTTTGCAGGAATTGAAAGCAAGATGCGAACTTTCAGAGATCGCGTCTTCTTATGTGAACTTAAAGCGTGTGGGACGGAATTTGGTCGGGCTTTGTCCTTTCCACAGCGAGAAATCGCCGTCGTTCAATATTTTCCCGGAAAATGGATCGTTTTACTGCTTTGGTTGCGGTGCAGGCGGCGATGTAATCACCTTTATCCGTAAAATAGAAAATCTGGATTATATGGAATCCATTCGCTTTCTGGCCCAGCGCGCAGGCCTTCAGGTTCCGGAAAGTGGAGTGGATGACGGAATGAGCCGCCTGCGTGCGCGCATTCTGGAAATTAACCGGGAAACCGCACGGTATTACCATGCGATTCTGCGGTCAGAGCAGGGTGCACCGGGAATAAAATACCTGACCGGGCGCGGCCTTACCCTGCAGACGATTCGCCATTTCGGCTTGGGCTATGCGCCCGAGTCGCGTTTTTCCCTGGTTGATTATCTTGCGAAAAAGGGGTATACTCAGAACGAAATCATCCTGTCGAACGTTGCCGTGAAGGGGCGAAATGGAAAAGCGATTGACCGTTTTTACCACCGGGTCATGTATCCGATTATTGATTTACGCGGAAATGTGATTGCGTTCGGTGGCCGTGTTCTGACGGATGAAAAGCCAAAATATTTGAACACTGCGGAAACGCCGGTGTTTAATAAGGGGAGTTATTTATTCGCGCTGAACTTTGCAAAAAGCAGCTGTGCGGAGCAGTTGATTTTGTGTGAAGGATATATGGACGTAATTTCCATGCACCAAGCAGGTTTTACCAACGCAGTTGCTACTTTGGGCACTGCGCTGACTCCTGCACAGGCGCATCTGATGGCGCGCTATACCAAAGAGGTTGTAATCTGCTACGACTCCGACGCAGCGGGGCAGAAAGCTGCTTCCCGCGCGATTCCGATTTTGCGGGATACTGGGCTTCTGGTGAAAGTTCTGACCATCGCCGGCGGGAAAGACCCGGATGAATACATACGCTCCAACGGTTCGAATGGACGGGCAAAATTTAAAAATATGCTGGATGCCTGCGGGAATGATGTGGAATACCGGCTGCAGAAGGTACGTCAAAGCTGCAATTTGCAGAATGCAGAAGGCCGCGTTGCCTATCTGACCGGCGCAGCAGAAATTTTGGCCACGCTGGAAAACCGCATTGAGCAGGAAGTTTACGCCGGAAAATTGTCCGAGGAAGTCGGCGTGGAGCGCGACACCATCATGCGCCAGGTGGACAAGCTGCGCAGCCGAATGAAAAAGAACCGGGAAGCAAAGCAATTTAAGGAATTTCAGCAACAGACCGTCGGTTACCGTGACAGCATCAATCCGGAAAAGTCACAACACCTTCGGGCGGCCAGTGCAGAAGAAGCGCTGATTGCTTATTTGATGAACAATCCGGAACGCGGAATGCAGATTTATGAGCATTTACCGCCTGAAAAATTTGTCACAGCGTTCAATCGCCGTGTATATCAGGTAATAATGGGCAGAATTATAGACGGAAAGGCGGTAAGCCTTACAGACATATCGGAAAACTTTTCGATGGAGGAAATCGCTGCGATTGCTAAAATTTTTGCCAAGTTTCATACCGTTGCTGTCACGGACCGTGACGCACAGGAGTACATTCAGGTTATATTGCAGGAAAATGCAAAGAGAAACATTGAAAATGTTGCTTCCGCTCCGGCGCAGGACATTCAAAGTTACCTGCGCGAGCTGAAACAACAGAAGAAGTAGGGGGATATAAAATGGGAGCACCGGATAAAAAGACGGTTATCAGGGAATTGATCGAGCAAGGCAAAAGCAAGGGGCAACTTTCCACCAAAGAGATTCTTGATGCAATCGGCGAACTGGAATTCGATCCGGAACAGATCGAGAAGTTTTATGATACATTGGAAGGACTTGGCGTTGAAATTATAGAGGATTTTGGGGACGCTCCTCTGGATGATTTGGATTTCGATATTCAAATCGATGAAAACGAGGATCTGGAAGCGGCGTTAAGCACCGAGGGCATTTCCATTGATGACCCGGTCAAGGTTTATCTGAAGGAAATCGGCCGTGTGCCGCTGCTAACCCCGGAGGAAGAAATCGACCTTGCCATCCGTATTAAAGACGGCGACGAGGCGGCAAAAAAGCGCCTTTCCGAGGCGAACCTTCGTCTGGTTGTCAGCATTGCAAAGCGCTACCTTGGGCGTGGTATGCAGTTCCTGGACCTAATTCAGGAAGGCAACCTTGGCTTGATTAAGGCTGTTGAAAAATTTGATTATACCAAAGGCTTTAAATTTTCCACGTATGCAACTTGGTGGATTCGTCAGGCAATTACCCGTGCTATTGCCGACCAGGCAAGAACCATCCGCATCCCGGTGCATATGGTGGAAACCATCAACAAAGTAAAAAAGGTGTCTAGCCAGCTGCTGCATACCAACGGCCACGAACCGACAGCGGATGAAATTTCAGAAGAGCTTGACATGCCGGTAGACAAGGTGCGCGAAATTATGCGTGTTGCACAGGAACCGGTTTCGCTGGAAACGCCGATCGGCGAGGAGGAAGACAGCCACCTGGGCGATTTTATCCCGGATGACGACGCCCCTGCGCCGGTGGATGCCGCTTCGCATATCCTGCTCAAGGAGCAGCTTGCCGATGTGTTGGATACACTGACCCCCAGGGAAGAGAAAGTGCTTCGTCTTCGTTTCGGTTTGGAGGACGGCCGTTCCCGTACACTGGAGGAAGTAGGAAAAGAATTTAATGTAACAAGAGAACGTATTCGCCAGATTGAGGCAAAAGCGCTCCGTAAGCTTCGCCATCCCAGCCGCAGCAAGAAACTGAAGGACTTTTTGGATTAAGGGGAAACAGCAATGGTAATGACTCTGGAAGCCGATTATGCGGTTCGTATTGTGGAAATGCTCTCGATGACACAGTCCAGAATCGATGCCCATACCATTTCTGAGGAAACACAGGTGCCGCTGCGGTTTGCACTGAAAATTCTGCGCAAGCTCGTGGCAGGCGGGCTGGTACTGTCGTATAAGGGCGCGCGGGGAGGATATACGCTTGCCCGAAAGCCAGGGGAGATCACCCTTCGTCAGGTGATAGAGTCGGTGGAAGGACCGTACATGATTAGCCGCTGCCAACAGGAGGAATACGACTGCGCCAAGACTTCCTGCCGGTTTTATCGGATTTACGACGAAATTTCCGCAGTAGTACGTGAGAAGCTTGATTCTTATACATTCGAGTCGATTGACTCTGGGACTCAGGCGCAGAAATAAGTGCCGTTCATTCCCGTAAAAATCACAAATAAAATAAAACAGCCGGCGGTCAAACGACCGCCGGCAAATTTGTGTGAAAAAAAGAGAGAAACAGCTTGACAATCACAATATATTGTAATAAAATAATATACTGCATCATCATGGAAACATATACTCATGTCTATTTTTTATATAATATCACAACGCTTCGAAAAAGGCAAGAGAATATCGTAAAATGCTTAAGAAAGCAATGATGAAGCAAATTGTTTTTGTGCTTAATTTATGCCGCGGATGGTAAATATATGAATGGAGTGATTAAGCCGATGGTGAATGTCAAACCGGTGAAAGTTGGCAAAGAGGTCCGCATGAGCTTCGGGCGAATCGACGAGGTTCTGGATATGCCGAACCTGATTGAGGTTCAGAAAAATTCCTATCAATGGTTTTTGGACGAAGGGTTGAAGGAAGTTTTCAAGGACGTTTCAGGTATTACGGATTATACCGGAAACCTTGTGCTGGACTTTGTGGATTATAAACTGGATGATGACAAGCCCAATTACAGCGTAGAGGAATGCAAGGAACGCGACGCTACTTATGCTGCACCTCTCCGCGTGACAGCCCGCCTGCTTAATAAAGAAACCGGGGAGATTAAAGAGTCCGAGGTCTTTATGGGGGATTTCCCTCTGATGACCGAAAGTGGTACCTTTGTAATCAACGGTGCAGAACGTGTTATTGTATCCCAGCTGGTTCGCTCCCCTGGCGTTTACTATAAAATGGAGTATGATAAAACCGGTAAGGAACTTTTCAGTTCTACGGTGATTCCGAACCGCGGCGCCTGGCTTGAATATGAAAATGATGCGAATGACGTATTTTACGTTCGTATCGATAAAAACCGTAAAATCCCGGTGACTGTGTTTATCCGTGCGCTTGGTCTGGGAACCGATGCGGAAATCCGCGAATATTTCGGCGACGACGACCGGATTAATGCGACGATTGAAAAGGATCCCTGCAAAAATACGGAAGAAGCTCTGTTCGAAGTATACCGTAAATTAAGACCGAGCGAGCCGCCTACCATTGAAAGTGCCCAGTCCCATATTAACGGCTTGTTTTTTGATGCGCGCCGCTATGACCTTTCCCGTGTCGGCCGCTATAAATATAATAAGAAGCTGAACCTTGCCGGCCGTATTACCGGCCAAAAGGTCACCCGCCCGGTGGTCAATCCGCTGACCGGTGAACTGATGGCGGAAGAGGGCGAAATCATTAGCCACGACAAGGCGAAGGAAATGGATGACGCCGGCGTCAGCGTTGTGTATGTTTCCGTTAACGAAAAGGAAGTCAAGGTTATTTCCAACGGCATGGTTGATATCAACAACTTTGTTTCCTTCGATGCAAAAGCGGAATGCGGCGTAAACGAGCGCGTGCGTTTCAGCGTGCTTGCGGAAATTTTGGAAACCTGCACCACGGAAGAAGAACAGAAAGATGCTATCAAGGCCAGAATTGATGAACTGATTCCGAAGCACATCATCATCGACGATATCTTCTCTTCCATCAACTATATGAACTGCCTTGCGGTTGGCCTTGGCACCACAGACGACATTGACCATTTGGGCAACCGTCGTATCCGTTCGGTCGGCGAATTGCTGCAGAATCAGTTCCGCATCGGCTTTTCCCGTCTGGAGCGCGTGATCCGCGAAAGAATGACTTTGCAGGCGCAGGATTTGGAATCGCTGACACCGCATTCTCTTATTAATATTCGTCCTGTAGTGGCGGCTATTCGCGAGTTTTTCGGTTCTTCTCCGCTTTCTCAGTTTATGGATCAGACTAACCCGCTTGCCGAACTGACACATAAACGCCGTTTGTCTGCATTGGGCCCCGGAGGTTTGTCCAGAGACCGTGCTGGATTCGAAGTGCGTGACGTTCACTACAGCCATTATGGCCGCATGTGCCCAATTGAAACGCCAGAAGGTCCGAACATCGGTCTGATTTCGTATCTGGCAACCTTTGCAAGAATCAACGAATATGGATTTATTGAAGCTCCTTTCCGTCGCGTGGATAAAAAGACCGGCTGTGTAACACGTGAAGTGGTCTATATGACGGCGGACATGGAGGATGACTATATTGTCGCCCAGGCAAACGAGCCTTTGGACGAGCAGGGACGTTTTAAAAACGCCAAGGTAAACGCCCGTTACCGCGATGAATTCCTGGAAGTTGAACGTGAACGCGCGGATTATATGGACGTTTCGCCAAGAATGGTTGTTTCGGTTGCTACGGCGATGATTCCATTCCTGGAAAACGATGACGCAAACCGTGCACTGATGGGTTCCAACATGCAGCGGCAGGCGGTTCCGCTTTTGAGAACTGAAGCCCCGATTGTCGGCACCGGTATTGAATACAAAGCCGGTACGGATTCCGGTGTTTGTGTTCTTGCAAAGCGCGCCGGTGTGGTCCGTAGCGTAAGCGCCGACGAGGTCCGCGTTGCGACCGATGACGGTGCGATTGATGTATACCATATCATTAAGTTCGCGCGTTCCAACCAAGGAACCTGCATTAATCAGGTTCCGATTGTTGATGTGAATCAGCGCGTGGAGGTCGGCGATGTGATTGCCGACGGCCCTGCAACGAAAAACGGTGAAATCAGTCTTGGCAAGAACGCCCTAATTGGATTTATGACCTGGGAAGGTTACAACTACGAAGACGCCGTTCTGATCAGTGAAAAAATTGTCCGTGAGGACGTTTATACCTCTATTCATATTGAGGAATATGAAATCGAAGCCCGAGATACCAAACTTGGGCCGGAAGAAATTACCCGCGATATTCCGAACGTCAACGAAGACCTTCTGCGTGACCTTGACGAAAATGGCATTATCCGCATTGGTGCTGAGGTTCGTGCGGGCGACATTCTGGTTGGCAAGGTAACGCCAAAGGGCGAAACCGAACTGACTGCAGAAGAACGTCTGCTGCGTGCCATCTTTGGCGAAAAGGCTCGTGAAGTCCGCGATACTTCCCTGCGCGTACCGCACGGTGAATACGGTATTGTTGTGGATGTTAAGGTCTTTAACCGTGAAAACAGCCACGACGAGCTGAGCCCCGGCGTTAACAAAGTAGTTCGCTGCTACATTGCCCAGAAGCGTAAAATTTCCGTCGGTGATAAGATGGCCGGCCGCCATGGTAATAAGGGTGTTGTTTCCCGTATCCTCCCGGTCGAAGACATGCCGGTTCTGCCGGACGGCACTCCGCTTGACATCGTCCTGAACCCCCTGGGCGTGCCTTCTCGTATGAACATCGGTCAGGTGCTGGAAGTTCACCTTGGCTATGCGGCAAAACTCCTCGGCTGGAAGATTATGACCCCTGTTTTTGACGGCGCACACGAAGACGATATCGTGGAATGCTTCCGTCAGGCGGGAATCAGCGAAGACGGCAAGACCCGCCTGAGAGACGGAAGAACCGGCGAGTATTTTGATAATCCGGTTACCGTTGGTATTATGTACTACCTAAAGCTGCATCACCTGGTTGACGATAAAATCCATGCCCGTTCCACCGGCCCGTACTCCCTTGTTACCCAGCAGCCTTTGGGCGGCAAGGCACAGTTCGGCGGCCAGCGTTTCGGAGAAATGGAAGTTTGGGCGCTGGAAGCTTACGGCGCAGCCTATACTCTGCAGGAAATCCTTACCGTGAAATCCGACGATGTGGTTGGCCGTGTTAAGACTTACGAATCCATTGTAAAGGGTCAGAACATTCCTGAACCGGGTGTTCCGGAATCGTTCAAAGTCCTGATTAAGGAACTTCAGTCTTTGGGTCTTGACGTTAAGGTTCTTGACAAAAACAATGATGAAATTGATTTGAAGCAGAACTTTGACGATGACGACGACATTAGCTTTAATCCTACGGAAGGCAATTTCGACGAACAGAATGTTGCCGATGACCTGGAAGGATACTCCGTTGATGAGCCCGAAGAGGATGATCTGTTTGATGAATCCGACGGCTATGTAAGCGAAGAGAGCGATGATGAATTCGATAAGGACGAACCCTTTGACCTTATTTCAGGCGATGGCGATATAGAATAAGGGGGATGCAGCATGGAATTTAATACTTTTGAATCGATTAAGATCGGACTTGCTTCACCGGAAAAAATCCGGGAATGGTCCCACGGTGAAGTGAAAAAGCCCGAAACCATAAACTATCGTACCTTGAAACCGGAACGCGACGGCTTGTTCTGCGAACGCATTTTTGGACCTACTAAGGACTGGGAATGCCACTGTGGAAAGTACAAGCGAATCCGTTATAAGGGCAAGGTGTGCGAACGCTGCGGTGTTGAGGTTACCCGCGCGAAAGTGCGCCGCGAGCGGATGGGCCATATTGAACTGGCCGCTCCGGTTTCCCATATCTGGTATTTTAAGGGAATTCCGTCTAGAATGGGTTTGATTCTGGACATTTCTCCCCGTATGCTGGAAAAAGTTCTGTATTTTGCCCTTTATATCGTTACGGATCCGGGCAATGTGCGCGAACTGCAGAAAAAGCAGCTTCTAAATGAAAAAGAATACCGCGATATGCGTGAAAAATATGAGGATGACTTTGAGGCAGGTATGGGTGCAGAAGCGATTAAAAAGCTTCTGGAAGAAATTGACCTTGACCAGACTTCCGAAGAATTGAAAGCGGAGCTGGAAGGTGCTTCCGGCCAAAAACGTGTTCGTATTTTAAAACGCCTTGAAGTAGTGGAAGCATTCCGCCTTTCCGGCAACCGCCCGGAATGGATGATCCTTGATGTGGTTCCGGTTATTCCACCGGATATCCGTCCTATGGTGCAGCTCGACGGCGGCCGTTTTGCCACGTCGGATTTGAACGACCTTTACCGCCGCGTCATTAACCGCAACAATCGTTTGAAAAGATTGTTGGAACTGGGTGCGCCGGACATTATCGTGCGCAACGAGAAGAGAATGCTGCAGGAAGCCGTTGACGCGCTGATTGACAATGGCCGCCGTGGCAGACCGGTTACCGGCCCGAACAACCGCCCGCTGAAATCCCTTTCTGATATGCTGAAAGGCAAGCAGGGCCGTTTCCGTCAGAACCTGTTGGGCAAACGTGTTGACTATTCCGGCCGTTCCGTTATCGTTGTCGGTCCTGAACTGAAAATGTACCAGTGCGGTCTTCCAAAGGAAATGGCGCTGGAACTCTTCAAACCGTTTGTGATGAAGCGTCTGGTGGAAACCGGAGCCGCCGGCAACATTAAAGCCGCCCGTAAAGCGGTGGAACGTGCAAAGCCGGAAGTGTGGGATGCGCTGGAAATCGTCATTAAAAACCACCCGGTTCTGCTGAACCGTGCACCTACGCTGCACAGACTGGGCATTCAGGCATTTGAACCGGTACTGGTGGAAGGTCGTGCCTTGAAACTGCATCCGTTGGCCTGTACGGCTTACAACGCGGACTTTGATGGCGACCAGATGGCTGTTCACGTGCCGCTTTCCGCAGAAGCGCAGGCGGAGGCCCGCTTCCTGATGCTTGCTGCGGGCAACCTGCTGAAACCTTCCGACGGACGCCCGGTCACAGTGCCTACGCAGGACATGGTTCTGGGTTCCTACTACCTTACATTGGATAAGGACGGCGAAGTCGGCGAGGGCAAGGTGTTCCGCGACTATGATGAGGCAATTATGGCCTATGACGCGAAAGTGGTTGGCCTGCATGCGAAAATCAAAGTGCGCAGAACAATGGAGATTAACGGGGAAAAGGTCTCCAGACTGGTGGATACTACGGTTGGCCGCATGATTTTCAACCGCCCGATTCCGCAGGATCTGGGATTTGTTGACCGCTCCAAGCCAGAAAACCTCTTTAAATTTGAAATTGATTTCCTGGTTGGCAAAAAGCAGCTTGGAAAAATTATTGATAAATGTATTAAAATCCACGGCACGGCCGAAACCGCCGATGTTCTGGATAGCATTAAGGCGCAGGGTTATAAGTACTCTACATTGAGTGCTATTACCGTTGCCGTCGGAGATGCGACTATTCCGCCGGAGAAAAAGCAGATTATCGCCGATGCGGAGCAGAAGATCGACATCATTATGGAACAGTATAAGAACGGTTTGTTCTCTGAGAACGAACGTTACAACGCTGTTCTGAAAACATGGGCAAAAGCAACGGACGATGTTTCGGACGCTCTGCAGAAGAATCTGGACCGTTACAACCCGATCTTCATGATGGCGGATTCCGGTGCTCGTGGTTCTATGAGCCAGATTCGCCAGTTGGCCGGTATGCGTGGTTTGATTGCAAATACCTCCGGCCGTACCATTGAAATCCCAATTCGTGCGAACTACCGTGAAGGTCTGAACATTTTGGAATACTTCATTTCTTCCCGTGGTGCTCGAAAGGGTCTGGCCGATACCGCTCTGAGAACGGCTGACTCCGGTTATCTGACCCGCCGTCTGGTCGACGTTTCACAGGATGTGATTATCCGTGAGGACGACTGCGGTACAACGGAAGGTCTGGAAGTATTCGATATCTGCGAAGGCAAGGAAGCCATTGAAACGATGCACGAGCGTTTGATCGGACGTTACCTTGTAGAAGACTTTGTGGATGAGAAGACCGGTGAGGTTCTGGTATCCAAGGATAAGATGATGACCGACGAAGATGCCGATATTATTGTCGGCAGGGGCGTCAAGCGCATCAAAATCCGCTCTATCCTCAATTGCCGCGCAAAGCATGGCATTTGCAAGAAGTGCTACGGTGCGAACCTTGCAAACGGCCAGCCGGTTAACGTCGGTGAGGCGGTCGGCATTATTGCTGCTCAGTCCATCGGTGAACCTGGTACGCAGTTGACCATGAGAACCTTCCATACGGGCGGTGTCGCCAGTGCGGAAGATATTACACAGGGTCTGCCGCGTGTTGAGGAACTTTTTGAAGGCCGTAAACCGAAGCATCTTGCAATCATCAGCGAAATTCCCGGTGTGGTTTCCTTTGAGGAAGTTAAGAAAAACCGCCATGTTGTGGTTACCAATAATGAAACCGGTGAATCGAAGTCGTACCTGATTCCGTTTGGCTCCCGCATTATTGTTACAGAAGGCCAGGAAATCAAGGCCGGCACCCGGATTACCGAAGGCTCTGTCAATCCGCATGACGTTCTTGCCATCAGCGGCACAGAGGCCGTTCAGGATTATCTGATTGAAGAAGTACAGCGTGTTTACCGGATGCAGGGTGTTGATATCAACGATAAGCATATCGAAGTTATCGTACGCCAGATGATGAAGAAGGTAAGAGTGGAAGACGCGGGCGACACCACGTTGCTGCCGAGCTCCCTCGTAGAAAAGAGCGAGCTGGAAGCAGAGAACGAAGCCATTCGAGAGAGAATCGCCAACGGCGAAACCGATCTGCGTGAAGCAACCTATACCCCGGTTCTGCTTGGTATTACAAAGGCTTCTCTGGCTACAGATTCGTTCCTCTCCGCCGCATCCTTCCAGGAAACGACACGTGTTCTTACCGATGCCGCCATTAAGGGCAAGGTTGACCCGCTGCTCGGCCTGAAGGAAAATGTCATTATCGGTAAGCTGATTCCTGCCGGTACCGGCATGAAGTGCTACAATAATGTAGAAATTGAGCCCGCAAATGATGTATTGACAAATGATGCAGTATAGCGTTATAATTAACAATTGTGATGGTTTGATGATGTAAGGTCTTCCTGCTTCGATGATAACCGGAGCAGGAAGGCACTTATTTGTTGAAATCAGTTGCTTATTTTGCTGTTTTGCGGATAAAATAAAATCCGCTTAACATATTAACTTACTGTGAGGAGGTGTCTTATGCCAACATTTAACCAGTTAGTCCACAAGGGCAGAGAAGTTGCCGTTACAAAGGCGAAGGCCCCTGCGCTGTTAAAGGGATGGAACTCCAAAAAGCGTGTCGCAATTGATCAGGATTCCCCGCAAAAGCGCGGCGTGTGCACTACGGTTAAAACCGCTACCCCGAAGAAGCCGAACTCTGCTTTGAGAAAAATTGCTAGAGTAAGACTTTCTAACGGCATTGAAGTCAGTGCTTATATTCCGGGTATCGGCCATAACCTGCAGGAGCACAGCGTTGTTATGATTCGTGGCGGCCGTGTTAAGGATCTGCCTGGTGTGCGTTATCACATCATCCGCGGTACCCTTGATGCTCAGGGCGTTGCTAATCGTATGCAGGCTCGTTCCAAGTACGGCGCGAAGCGTCCGAAGGCTGGCGCAGCAAAAGCTGCAAAAAAATAAGGGAAATTTTTTGACAGAATCCGAACGGCTGCATGTTTTTATAACATAATGCGGCGGCGTTTATATATAATATATTGGACGCCTCTGTGTTGGCCAACGGGAGTTTGTCGCTTTCGAGTACCTATGATATCATTTTTGTGAAGGAGGGAAGTAAAGTGCCAAGAAGAGGTAATGTTGCAAAACGTGATGTTTTGCCGGACCCGCTTTATAACTCAAAACTTGTTACTCGCCTTGTGAATAATGTAATGGTCGACGGTAAGAAGGGTGTAGCCCAGAAGATCGTTTATGGCGCATTCGATATTGTCAGGGAGAAAACAGGAAAGGAACCCCTTGAAGTCTTTGAAGCAGCAATGGAAAATGTAATGCCTGCTCTCGAAGTTAAGGCTCGCCGCGTCGGCGGTGCAACCTATCAGGTTCCTATGGAAGTTCGCCCTGAAAGAAGACAAACTTTAGGACTGCGCTGGATCACGACTTATTCCAGAATCAGATCCGAAAAGACAATGAAAGAAAGACTTGCCGGTGAAATCCTTGATGCTGTAAATGGTGCAGGCGGCGCCGCCAAAAAGCGTGATGATACGCATAAGATGGCGGAGGCCAACAAGGCATTTGCTCATTACAGATGGTAATCCGGCGATGTCCGCCAGATTCATTTCTATAATGACAAATTTATCTCGTTTACAGAATTAAGGAGGAAACTATGCCAAGGCAGGTACCACTTGAATTAACAAGAAATATCGGCATCATGGCTCACATTGACGCTGGTAAAACAACTACAACTGAACGCATCCTGTATTATACGGGTATTAACCATAAGATAGGCGAAGTGCATGATGGTGCCGCAACGATGGACTGGATGGTCCAGGAGCAGGAAAGAGGTATTACCATTACCTCCGCCGCAACTACCTGCTTTTGGAAAGGGCACAGAATCAACATCATCGACACCCCTGGCCACGTGGACTTTACGGTTGAAGTTGAACGCTCCCTGCGTGTGCTCGACGGCTCTGTAACAGTTTTCTGTGCAAAGGGTGGCGTTGAGCCGCAGTCCGAAACGGTTTGGCGTCAGGCGGAGGAATATCATGTTCCTCGTATGGCTTACGTCAACAAAATGGACATCATGGGCGCTGACTTTTATCGTGTGGTTCAGATGATGAAAGACCGTCTGAAGTGCAATGCCGTTCCGATTCAGTTGCCAATCGGCGCCGAAGATACCTTCAAGGGTATCATCGATCTGATTGATATGAAGGCCGACGTGTACTATGACGAAATGGGCAAGGAAATGCATGTTGAGGATATTCCGGAAGACATGAAGGAACTTGCTGAAAAATATCATACCGAACTCATTGAGAATGTCGCCGAACAGGACGACGCTCTTATGGAGAAATATCTGAGCGGCGAAGAAATTACGAAGGAAGAAATCATCGCAACCATTCGTAAAGCTACGATTGACAACAAGATGGTGCCTGTCACCTGCGGTACTTCCTACCGCAACAAGGGTGTTCAGAAGCTGCTTGACGCCATTGTCGCCTTTATGCCTGCTCCGACCGATATCCCGGCAATTCGGGGTACCAACCCGGAAACTGGGGAAGAAAGAGACTGCCATTCCAGTGATGACGAGCCGTTTGCCGCACTCGCATTTAAGATTGCGACCGACCCGTTTGTTGGTAAACTGTGCTTCTTCCGTGTGTACTCCGGTACATTGGATGCAGGTTCCACCGTTTATAACTCCACGAAAGACACCAATGAAAGAATCGGCCGTATTCTGCAGATGCACGCAAACCACCGCCAGGACATTGAAAAAGTGTATGCCGGTGATATTGCAGCCGCTGTTGGTTTGAAAAACACGACAACTGGCGATACGCTCTGCGATGCTGCTCATCCGATCATTCTGGAATCCATGGAGTTCCCTGATCCGGTTATCGAAGTTGCTATCGAGCCGAAAACGAAGGCCGGTCAGGAAAAAATGGGTATTGCTCTTGCGAAGCTTGCAGAAGAAGACCCGACTTTCCGTGCGTATACCAATGAGGAAACCGGCCAGACCATTATTGCCGGTATGGGTGAACTTCACCTGGAAATCATTGTTGACCGTCTGCTGCGTGAATTCCACGTGGAAGCAAACGTCGGTAAGCCCCAGGTTGCTTACAAGGAAACCATTCGTAGCAATGCAGATGTTGATACGAAGTACGCTCGTCAGTCCGGCGGCCGCGGCCAGTATGGTCACGTTAAAATCAGAATTGAGCCGAATCCGGGCAAGGGCTACGAGTTTGTCAACGCTGTTGTCGGCGGTGCGATTCCGAAAGAGTATATCCCGGCTGTTGACCAAGGTATTCAGGGAGCAATGCTCTCCGGTGTTCTTGCTGGTTACCCGGTCTGCGACGTGAAGGTTACTCTGTACGACGGCTCCTATCATGAAGTCGACTCCTCTGAAATGGCATTTAAGATCGCCGGTTCTATGGCGTTCAAAGAGGCAATGAGGAAGGCCGACCCGGTTATCCTTGAACCGATCATGAAGGTTACCGTTACCGTTCCGGAAGAGTACATGGGCGACATTATCGGCGACCTGAACTCCCGTCGCGGCCTCATCGAAGGCATGGACGCGGTTTCCGGCGCTCAGCAGATTCGCGCTCACGTTCCGCTTTCCGAAATGTTTGGCTATGCAACGGACATGCGCTCCAAAACACAGGGCCGCGGCCAGTATGTTATGGAACCCGCAACCTCTCAGGAAGTTCCGAAGAATATTTCTGAGAAGATTATTTCCGAGCACGGCAAAAAGGCGGAATAACTTGAAAAATATGCTTGATTTTTATACATTTAATTGATAAAATGATAGGCATAGTTTAACTGTAAAATTTGTATTTGTACAATAAAAAGGAGGAATTCCAATGGCAAAAGAAAAGTTTGACAGATCCAAACCACACGTAAACATTGGTACAATTGGTCACGTTGACCACGGCAAAACCACCCTGACTGCTGCTATTACTAAGGTTCTTCACTTCAACGGTGAAGCCGAATTCATGGATTACGCCAATATCGATAAGGCTCCTGAAGAGAGAGAACGCGGCATTACAATCAATACCGCTCACGTTGAGTATCAGACTGAGAAACGTCACTATGCTCACGTTGACTGCCCCGGCCATGCCGACTATGTTAAGAACATGATTACCGGTGCTGCTCAGATGGACGGCGCTATCCTCGTTGTTTCTGCTGCTGACGGCCCGATGCCGCAGACCAGAGAGCACATCCTTCTTTCCCGTCAGGTGGGCGTGCCTTACATCGTTGTTTTCATGAATAAGGTAGACCAGGTTGACGATCCGGAACTCCTTGACCTCGTAGAGATGGAAATTCGTGACCTCCTGAACGAGTATGAATTCCCGGGCGACGATACCCCGATCATCCGTGGATCTGCTCTTGCTGCTCTTGAGTCCACTTCCACCGATCCGAATGCACCGGAATACAAGTGCATCCATGAGTTGATGGATGCTGTTGACGAATTCATCCCGACTCCGACCCGTAAGGCTGACCTTCCTTTCCTGATGCCTGTTGAAGACGTATTCACCATTACCGGCCGTGGCACAGTTGCTACCGGTAGAGTGGAACGCGGCACCGCTAAGGTTGGCGAAGAAGTCGAAATCATCGGTCTGACCGAGGAGCGTAAGAAGTCTGTTATTACCGGCCTCGAAATGTTCCGTAAGACTCTGGATTTTGCTGAAGCAGGCGATAACATCGGTGTTCTGCTCCGTGGTATCCAGAAGAATGAAATCGAACGCGGCCAGGTTCTGTCTAAGCCGGGCACCATTCACCCGCACACCAAGTTCCGTGGCCAGGTTTACGTGCTGACCAAGGACGAAGGCGGCCGTCATACCCCGTTCTTCAACAACTATCGTCCTCAGTTCTATTTCAGAACCACAGACGTAACAGGCGTTATTTCTCTTCCCGAAGGTGTAGAGATGTGCATGCCTGGCGATAACGTTGAAATGGACGTTGAGCTTATTACTCCTATCGCTATTGAAGAAGGCCTCCGTTTCGCTATCCGTGAAGGCGGCCACACCGTTGGTTCCGGTGCTGTTATCAAGATTAATGATTAATTAGTCTTTGACATGATTAGCCCCATCCTGAAAAGGATGGGGCTTTTTGTGTCTTTTTCTGTTTTAAATCGATATACTGCTGTAGAAATTTTGAGTTATTTGTGATATAATCCAAACATCACAAAATTATGGAGATTAATATGAAAACAAATCGAAAAGCATCAGGAAAACGAATTGCGGTACGTGTGGCCACAGCAGTGGTTCTGGTTGGCGCCTGTGTGTCCGGTATGGTATTTTTGCTACGCCAGCAGGGCAAGGAAAATCAGCTTCCGATTTCTTCGGCATATGCTTCCGAAGTTTCCTCATCAAAACCCTCATCCTCTTCACAGGAATCTTCCTCTAAACCGGTGCCAAAGCCGGTGTCTATTACCATTTTGGGAACTGGGGATAATCTGATCCATGATGTGATCTATAAGCAGGCGGCAAAGCGTGCGGACGGCAAGGGATATGATTTTTCCCCGGTATACGAAAGGGTCGCCAGTGACATTAAGAATGCAGATATTTCCGTCATCAATCAGGAGACGGTTCTGGCGAGTAAGGTTGCACCGCTCTCCGGATATCCGCTCTTTAATTCACCAACACAGCTTGGGGACGAACTGGTTGACCTCGGATTTGATGTCATTAATCACGCAAATAACCATGTGCTGGACCAAAGGCAGAAAGGGTTGGAGGCCACGCTTGACTATTGGGATACCAAGCCGGTTAAGGCAATAGGGGCGTATCGAAATGACGCTGATCTGGAAAACATACGAATTGTAGAAGCGAAGGGAATCAAGACCGCCTATATCGGAATTACCGAAATGACGAACGGACTATATCTCCCCAAAAATTCACCCTATCGCATTGTCTATGCGGATAATACACAGCTGATTGAACATCTGATTAAAAAAGCAAAAAGTATGGCCGACGTTGTGGTGGTATCCGCTCATTGGGGAACCGAGAATACCTTTACATTGACGGAGAAACAGAAAACGCTTGCGCAAAACATGGTAGACTGGGGGGCAGATATCATTTTCGGCAACCATCCGCATGTTTTGCAGCAGTTAACCGTGCTTACCCGCAGTGATGGTACCAAATGCCCGGTCATTTTTTCGTTCGGAAATTTTGTTTCGGCGCAGCAGTCTGGCATGAATATGGTTAGCGGTCTGCTTACGGTGACCATGACAAAGGATTTTACAACCAATAAAACCACGTTTACGGACATGAAATTTAAGCCGGTTGTGACGCATTACGGCCAACACTGTGCCGGGCTGACTATTTATCCGCTCAGCCAGTATTCCGACCAGTTGGCGTCGGCCCATGGCGTCAGAAAATATACGCCAAAGTTTAACATGAATTTCATTCAGTCTATTGTTGAAAAAAATATTCCAAAACAGTATTTAGCAGAATGATTGACAGCCGAATGGAACTGTGCTATACTGCTAATCAAATAAAATAAGCTGTCTTCGGGGCGGGGTGTAATTCCCCACCGGTGGTAATGCGGTTGCAGACCGACAAGCCCACGAGCGACGAAAGTTGCAGATTTTGGTTTGATTCCAAAGCCGACGGTATAGTCCGGATAAAAGAAGAGGCAAATATTGCGTTTTCTCGTCCCACAGTATTTTACTGTGGGACTTTTTTCGTTGGCAGCTAAAAAAGGAGTCTTTTTATGAAAGCAAACGTAAAGAAAAGTCTTGTCAGTATGACGCAGCTTGCCATGCTTGCTGCCGTTGCGGTTGTTCTGATGGCGTTTGTCCGCATTCCCATTGTTCCTGCGGCACCTTTTTTGGAATACGATATGGCGGACGCTCCGATTTTAATTGCCGCTTTGATGTTTGGCCCAGGACCATCCCTATTGATTCTGTTGATTATTTCCATAATACAGGCGTTCCTGTTTGGAGGAAACGGCTGGGTAGGTTTGGTAATGCATTTTGCTGCTTCCGGCGCACTGGTGGCTTTGGTGGGCTTTTTCTATCAGCACAGGCATAAATTTTTCGACGCGGTATTGGGGATGATATTAGGCACCCTCGCGATGACGGCGATTATGATTCCAATGAATTACATATTTACTGTTCATTTTTTTGGAACGCCCAAGTCAGTGGTAGATGCGCTGATTCTTCCGGGAATTGTGCCGTTTAATCTGATAAAAGCGGGGTTGAACAGCGCCATTTCCGGTGTACTTTGGAAAGCGCTCATGCCTTTTTTGCAAAATAGCGGTTTATACAGAACCAACACGGAAAGGGAGGTTTTATAATGGCCGAAAGAAACATTAAGCTCTTTCAACCGAGGTCGATTGCGCAAATTGGGGTTCTTTCCGCAATCGCTACGATTCTGATGCTGTTTGAATTTCCTTTGTGGTTTGCACCGAATTTCTACAAAATGGATCTCAGTGAACTTCCCGTATTAATCGGAGGTTTTGCAATGGGGCCGCTGGCCGGCGTAATGATTGAATTGATTAAAATTTTGCTGAATCTTGTAATAAACGGCACAACAACGGGCGGCGTTGGCGAGTTGGCAAACTTTATATTAGGTTGTGCCATCGTTTTGCCGGCGGCGATCCTGTATCAGCGTCATAAGTGCAAAAAATATGCGTGTTTTGGCCTGGGAATTGGGATTCTGTGTCTGGTATTGTTCGGCTGCGCTATCAATTATTTTGTTCTGCTTCCGTTTTATGCTACGGTGTTTCATATGCCGCTTCAGGCGCTGGTGCAAATGGGGACCGCAGTGAATCCGGCAATCCATGATCTTTGGTCCTTCATTTTGCTGGCGGTAGCACCGTTTAATCTGGTCAAGGGTATTTTAGTTTCCGCAGTTACCATGTTGTTGTATAAGCGTGTCAGCCCGATTCTGCATCGAAATTAGGAGGACACTGAGAAAATCAGTTCTAGTACAGTGAAAAAATCTGCGCCTTCGGTTCCCATTATGGAGAACGAAGGCGCATTTCTGGAAGTATTCCACAGAATTGAGTATAAAAATCGGACAAATTCCTTGTTTTGTATATTTACCGTATGAATAATCCATGCTATAATAAGCTCAAAAGTGAATAGGCCCTTATCAAGAGTGACGGAGGGAACAGGCCCGATGATGTCCGACAACCTGCCAAGCGGCAAGGTGCCAAATCCTGCGGTAAAGCCGAAAGATGAGGTAGTAATACACGCTGTTCGGGTTTTCCGGGCAGCTTTTTTATTTCTATTGTAGCAGGAGGATATAGACGATATGTCAAAATATTTTTTTACATCGGAATCGGTAACGGAAGGGCATCCGGATAAGGTATGCGACCAAATTGCAGATGCGGTGCTGGATGAAATCATTGCAAAAGACCCACAGGCGCATGTGGCCTGCGAAGTCACCGCAACAACCGGTGTGATACATGTGATGGGGGAAATTTCAACCGAATGTTATGTCGACATTCCGGCAGTTGCCAGAGAAGTGATAAAGGATATTGGCTACAACAATCCGTCTTATGGATTTGACGGCAATACCTGTGGGGTGATTACATCCATCGACGTTCAGTCGCCCGATATTGCGATGGGCGTCAACCAGTCCTACGAGGCGAAGAACGGCGCCACAGATGAAAACGACCTTATCGGTGCGGGCGACCAGGGAATGATGTTTGGCTATGCCTGCGATGAAACGGCAGAATTGATGCCGCTGGCAATTTCTCTAGCACATAAGCTTTCCAAACGATTGAGTGAAGTGCGGAAGAATAAAACGCTCTCTTATCTTCGTCCGGATGGAAAAACACAGGTTACTGTGGAATACGACGATGGCCAGCCGGTTCGGGTGGATACAGTAGTTGTTTCTACCCAGCATGACCCGGATGTTTCGCTGGAACAGATTCGTAAAGATATTGTGGAACATGTGGTGCGTGCGGTTATCCCGGCAAAGTGGCTGGACGACAACACTAAATTCTTCATTAACCCAACAGGCCGTTTTGTCATCGGCGGACCGGTTGGCGACAGTGGCCTGACCGGAAGAAAAATTATTGTAGATACCTATGGTGGATACGGCAGACACGGCGGCGGAGCTTTTTCCGGCAAAGACCCAACCAAGGTAGACCGCTCCGCAGCCTATGCGGCTAGATACGTTGCAAAGAACATTGTAGCCGCTGGACTTGCAAAAAAATGCGAAATCGAACTTGCCTACGCCATCGGCGTGGCAAGACCGGTTTCTATCATGGTAGAAACCTTCGGAACTTCCAATTACACCAATGAACAGCTTTCCGCCGCGGTTAGCCGAGTGTTTGACCTGCGCCCAAGCGCGATTATTCGTGACCTTGACCTTCGCCGCCCCATTTACCGCGCAGTTGCCAGTTATGGCCATATGGGCCGGGAAGACCTGAAGGTTTCCTGGGAGCGCTGCGATAAAACGGAGGCGTTAAAAGCGGCTTTGAATGCTTAATAAATAAGTAAAAGCAAATTATTTTCGCAACTGGAATGAGCAGAAAATCACTTCAGCACATAAAATGTGTTGAGGTGATTTTTCATGTTTGACACAATAGCCGAGATTGTCTTTATTCTGCTTGCCATCACCGGAACCGTCGATCTTGTTCGGTGGCTTGCCCACTGGCTGCTGAAAACCGATTATGACGGAAAGATTGTTTTGGTTGTACCCATTCACGGGCATGAGGAAAGCGCAGAAATGATGCTGACCGGCGCCATTGAAAAGCTGGATTGGCTGACGGGGAAGAATAATCGGGTTATTTGTGTGAATTATAACATGGATCAAGAAACGGAATTGGTTTGCCGAATTATTGCCGCGCGCAATCCCTGTGTGGAAATTTGTGACCCGGATGAGCTTGCAGGATTACTGGAATATTAGGTTTACAATACATACTTCTTGTATTATACTAAACTTAATTAATTGCGGCATTTTTATTTAATGCAAATTGAAGTTGTGTTCCCTGCGCTGGTTTGTACACTGTGGGCAGGGAACACACAAAAAGGTTGTGGTCAAAATAAATTTGCCGCGAAAACTGTTTGGGGAATGAAAATGCAGGAAGAGGCGCTTCTTGAGATGACCGGCTCGGTGGAGCAGGTCATTTTTCGAAATGAAAAAAACGGATATTCTATTCTTGAATTAAGCGTCAGCGGTGAACTTGTCACCTTGGTGGGGACTATTCCAATGGTAAGCGTTGGGGAAGAGCTGCACGTTATGGGGAATTGGGTCAATAATCCAACTTATGGGACCCAATTTAAAGTGGAAGCCTTTGAGCGTTCCATTCCGGCCAACTCTGCGGCAATGCTGAAATATCTTTCGTCCGGTGCCGTCAAAGGTATTGGGCCGGGAACCGCAGCTAAAATTGTGGAGATGTTCGGAGAAAACACGCTTCAGGTACTGGAAAACGAGCCGGAGCGTTTATGTGTCATCAAAGGAATCACCAGGGCGAAAGCGCAAAAATTGTCGAATGAATTCCAAAAGGTTCACGGAATCCGCGAGATTATGCTTTATCTGAGCAGCTTTGGCATTACCCCGGAAGAGGCGGTTCGCGTCTGGAAGCTCTTTGGACCGCAGTCCGTCGACCGCATTCAGGAAGATCCGTACTGCCTTTGCGACGATGCCCTTGATATTGGCTTTCAGCGTGCGGATGAGGTTGCCGCGGCTTTGGAACGCCCTCAGGATGATTCCTGCCGTATCCGCGCGGGCATTGTATATGTGCTGAAACACAATACCGGAAACGGACACACCTGTCTTCCTGCGGACAAGCTGGTTCCTTTGTCCGCACGAATGCTTGGGGTGGAACCATCCCTTGCTGCGGAAAATCTGGAAGCGCTGAAAGCGGAAGGTTCGGTGATTTTAGCCGTTTTTTCAAATCGGGAATATATTTTTACCCCGAAGCTGTACCGGTCCGAAGTTTATGTGGCCGGGCGCATCAATATGATGATGCATTATCCTGCGCAGCCGATTATCGGGATTGAAAATTATATTACCGGTATTGAGCAGGAGTTCCAAATCACCTACGCTGAACGCCAGAAACAGGCGATTCGCGAGGCGCTGTCGCGCGGGATGCTGATTTTAACGGGCGGCCCGGGTACAGGCAAAACTACGACTCTGAATGCCATTATCCGCATTTTGGAGCAAAAGGGGGAAAAGGTTCTGCTTGCTGCGCCCACAGGCCGTGCCGCGAAGCGCATGTCGGAGCTGACCGGGGAAGAAGCAAAAACGATTCACCGCCTTCTGGAAGTGGAATGGAATGAAAATGATGTCCCGGTGTTTGCAAAAAATGAAAAAAATCTGCTGGACTGCGACGCTCTGGTGATTGATGAGCTTTCTATGGTGGATATCACGGTTTTCGATGCCGTCCTGCGCGCGCTTCCGCTTGGCTGCCGGTTAATACTGGTGGGGGACTGCGACCAGTTGCCTTCTGTGGGGGCTGGAAATGTGCTGGGCGACCTGATTGCGACCAATCTGCTGCCGGTCGTTCAGCTGAACCAGATTTTCCGCCAGTCAATGCAGAGCCTGATTGTAACAAATGCACACCGCATTGTCAGCGGACAAATGCCGGAGCTGAACGTTCATTCGAGCGATTTTTTCTTTTTAACCCGCAGGGATCCCAGTGAAATTGCCTCAACCATCGTAGAGCTCTGCGATCAGCGCCTGCCTGCTACCTATGGATTTTCTCCGATGACAGATATTCAGGTGTTGTGCCCGGGAAGAAAGGGCGAGCTGGGAACTGCAGAAATAAACCGCAGGCTGCAGGCGGTGCTGAATCCTCCGGACAAAAAGAAGAACGAAATTACCATTAACGGCACCCTTTTCCGCGAGGGGGACAAGGTCATGCAGATTAAAAACGATTACAACCTTGCATGGACAAAGTTCGATGGAACCGGCGGGGAGGGGGTATTCAACGGGGATATGGGAATTTTGTGCGGCATTGACCGACGTGCTTCCACCATGACGGTACAAATGGAAGACCGAATCGTCCTTTATGACCTGGAGTCTGCGTCAGAACTGGAGTTAGCCTATGCCATGACTGTGCACAAAAGCCAGGGCAATGAATTTGCCGCCGTGGTTATGCCCATGTATCCTGGTCCGCCGCAGCTTTATTTCCGCAATTTGCTGTATACGGCCATTACCCGCGCAAAATCACTTTTGATTCTGGTCGGCCTTCCTAAAACCGTACAGACGATGGTGGAAAACGACAAGAAAACAAGACGTTACACCGGCTTGTATTATTTCTTAACAGGAGGCGCAGAACTTGCAGATTAAATCTGTGCTTTCCCGTTTTTTAGAGCTGCTTTTCCCACCGCGGTGTGCGCTGTGCGGAGCGGTGATTCCCGCCGGCGTGCAGGTCTGTACACGGTGCCGGCAGGAAAATCCGTGCGTTCATGCCGAAAAACGCATTGATTTGCCAGAAGGCGGGAAGACTATTTCCTGTAAAGTTCCATATCGGTACGAGGGCAAAATTCGGGAAGCGATTATTCGCTTCAAATTCTATGGCAGAACATCATCTGCCATTTTCTTTGGGGAACGGGTTGCCGATGAGTTTGCCGGGCAAGCGGATCAGTTCGATTTTATCACGTCGGTTCCGGTTTCTGCTCAGCGGAAGAAAAGGCGCGGGTATAACCAGTCGGAACTAATTGCTCGAAATGCAGCGCAGAGGCTGCGGCTTCCTTACGCAGAAGTACTGGAAAAGATTGCGGACAACCCGGAACAGCATAAATTGAGCCGAGAGGACCGCAAACGCAATGTGTGCGGGGTCTATCGTCTGCTTTCCTCCGGAACGATTCAGGGCAAACGGATTCTGTTGATTGATGATATTGTAACAACCGGCGCAACGCTTGGCGAATGCGCTAAAGAACTTTTGGAAGCGGGCGCGCAGGCGGTAACCTGTGCGACAATCGCGGAAGTGGAATACCCGCAATTGAAATCATAAGACATCTGTATTATAATAAACCTAATATAGGATTGGATGTGATACTATGCTGGGCACTGATATAGCGCTCGACCTTGGTACATCAACCGTTAAAATTTTTCTTGACGGAAAAGGAATTATACTTAATGAACCAGCGATTACCGCTGTTAACGTAGAAACCGATGAAGTTGTTGCGATTGGCAAAGAAGCATATGAAATGGTGGGACGTACCTCCGACCGGATTAAGGTGGTTCGGCCTCTTTGCAACGGAGTCATCTCTGACTTTGATCTTGCGCAGTACCTAATTGGTGCTTATCTGAAAAAAATCAGTGGAAGCAAGCTCTTTATGCCGCGCGTGGTGGTCAGCGTGCCATGCCAGATTACCGAAGTTGAGAAACGCGCTGTGGTGGATGCCATCAGTTCTACCGGCGTTCGCAAAATCTGTCTGATTGAGGAGCCGGTCGCCGCGGCCATGGGCGCGGGTGTCGACATTGCCCGTCCCTACGGTTCCCTTGTTGTGGATATTGGCGGCGGCACAACAGATATGGCGGTGCTTTCCCTAAGCGGCATTGCCATTTCCCGTTCTATTAAAGTTGCCGGTAATTCGTTTGATGACGCCATTATCAAATATATCCGCAGAAAGTATAATCTAATTATCGGACAGCGTATGGCAGAGGAAGCCAAAATGGCAATCGGCTGCGTTTACCCCAGAAAGGATTTGGCCAAGTACCGTGTCAAGGGGCGTAACGCCATGACTGGTTTACCACAGTGGGCGGATATTACCGTAGATGAAATGCTGGAAGCATTGATTGAACCGGCCATGCAGATTGTAAGAACGATTCAGGAGATGCTGGAAATTACACCGCCGGAATTAATGGGCGACGTTTACAGCGACGGTGTGATTTTGACGGGCGGTTCCGCGCAGCTGTTTGGATTTGATACCTTGATTTCAAAGAAGGTAAAAATGCCGGTTCACGTGGCGGACGACAGCGAGATTTGTGTCGCGCTCGGCGCCGGAAAGGCTATTCAGTTTATAGACGATATGGAGAACAAGGAATATGGCGTGCTGAATCCTCTTAGCGCAGCGTATTAAAAAGGAGTACTGCAAAGTGAATTAATTCATTTTGCAGTACTCCCTTTGGGGTTTGCGCGCGTATATAAATCCGTATTGTAACAGATGCGGCTCTGTTTTTACAGAACATCCGCAGATGGATTTGAATAAATTTATTTGCTCATCATGTAATTGATAAACAGCAATTCGTCTTCCGGATTTTCTACGTTCAATTCGGCGGAAATTGTCGAATTTTTTGCATTTTCCAGAAGCGTACGAACGCCGTAAAGCTGAATCAGTTTACTTTTCAGGTTCAGCCTATTGCCGTCTTCTGTTACTAGGTAAACATTGCCTTTTGTCTGATCCAAAAGATCAATCAGTTTGACCACATCAATGTCATAAAGCTTCATATTGTAACC
Organism: Clostridiales bacterium; assembly: GCA_012839345.1. Taxonomy (GTDB): domain Bacteria; phylum Bacillota; class Clostridia; order Oscillospirales; family Acutalibacteraceae; genus Caproiciproducens. The sequence goes on from DUNN01000022.1 coordinate 219,259, forward strand.
CCCTTATATTTTATTTAGCTTTATTATACCATGCGAAAAGAATAAAGACAATCATTATTTGTTGAATTTTTTCAAAATCATAGAATTATAAGATAAAAATTTATGAAAAATTTCTTTCTTTTTGTGCGTCTAAACATAGGTTAAATTAAAATTAATTTCTACGGATTGAATCGGACTCAAGATTACACTTCCAATGGAAAGTAATCGGATTTCCTGCGACAGGAGAATTCTTTTCTTATCATATAATATAAGTGTATTGCCGTTTACAGGAATGATTTAAAAACGTGTCGAGAAACATTCCATCATTAATTACTGTAAAATTGTTTACATATTGTTAATTAAATGAATCCTAATAATATAGTAAAATAGCAGTATCAGCAATCTATATGCAGTTATAAGGATGATCTTATTGTTTGGTTATATAAGGCCGCAAAAATCAGAACTGCTGGTTCGCGAGTTTGAACAGTATAAAGGAATTTATTGTTCGCTTTGCCGTCAGCTAGGAAAAAGCTATGGCCCGGTTGCCCGGCTTACGCTTAGCTATGATTGCGCCTTTTATGCCATGCTTCTTTTATCCCTGCAGCCCAAATGCACTGGTTTTCACACCGGCAGATGCGTTGTAAATCCAATGAAAAAGTGTATGTTCTGCAGTGAAGGGGAAGAGGAATTCGTTCAAGCCGCCGCGTTATCGGTTTTGTTGACTTATGCAAAGCTGAAAGACGATATAGAGGATTCCCGGTTTTTGGGAAAACTGCGCGGCTGCATTTTTTTGCCGTTTGCTGCATCTGCCAAAAGAAAAGCAGAAAAACAATTTCCTGAGCTTGCTAATATCGTAAAATCCTACATGGAGCAGCAGAAAGCGGCAGAGCGTATGGAGCCGGTAGAAATTGACCGCTGCGCCGAGCCGACTGCCAATATGCTCAGCAGGGTGTTCGCAGTCTCGGAAACTGAAAACGATTCACAGAGTCCCGAAATCCGCATTCGAAATGAAATCGGATATTACCTTGGCCGGTGGATATATTTAATGGATGCGGCGGATGATATTAGAAAGGATTTAAAGAAACACTCTTTTAATCCGTTTGTACAGCGTTATCAACTAAATGAAAATTCCACGGATGAAGAGATTCTCAGTGTAAGGGACCATGCAAATCAGGCGCTTAATATGACTTTGTCCAGGTTGATAGCTGCTTTCCATTTGTTAGAGATTAAGCACTTTGAATCTATTCTGGGAAATGTAATTATTAAAGGTTTGCCTGAAATTCAAAGAGACCGACTATATAAAGAGGAGAAAACGAATGTCAGATCCTTATAAGGTATTGGGCGTTTCCCCAACTGCAACGGATGAAGAGATTAAATCCGCCTACCGCGAGCTTGCAAAAAAATATCATCCGGATAATTATTCCGGCAGTCCCATTGCGGACTTGGCGAGCGAAAAAATGAAAGAAATCAATGAAGCGTACGACGCTATTGTTTCGGAGCGGAAACAGAGAAGACACAGTGCAGCTTCCAATCAGAATACAGCACCGTATGGCGGTGGATACACGGGTTACTCTGCAAACACCGGCAGCTATGGCGGTTATTACGGTTCCGGCTCCGGATTCAGTGATGTGCGAAATCTGATTATGTCCGGCCGGATTGCGGATGCAGAACAGATACTGAATGGAGTTCCTGCGGAAAACCGTAACGCAGAATGGCATTTTTTAAAGGGTACGGTGCTCTACAAACGAGGCTGGCTGGAAGAGGCCTATAATAACTTTGCCAGAGCGTGCCAGATGGATCCGGGCAACCCTGAATATCGCGCGGCGCTGAATCAGGTGAACAGCCAGCGCAGCGGAGTTTATGGCGGCTATAATCCTGCGATGCCGCGTACCGGCGGATGTAGTTCCTGCGATATCTGCTCCTCCTTAATTTGTGCGGACTGTTGCTGTGAGTCCATGGGAGGGGATTTAATCCCGTGCTGCTGAGGCGTTTACGCGACTGAGCGCCAGTTAGGGGGATTTCGGTTGAGAAAGAGTATCGCAGTGGCTTTTTGCGGTATTATCACTGCTTTTTGCGTTATGCTGCTGTTTTTAACCGGCCTGATTCCGATCGGGACTTATGCACTTCCAGCCGTTGCCGGAGTTCTGCTGATTGTCATTGTAGTAGAGCTTGGAACCCGCTGGGCATGGCCGGTCTACTTTGCATCTTCCATTTTAGCAGTTTTTATTGCGGCAGATAAAGAAGCGGCAATGCTGTACGTTTTATTTTTCGGGTATTATCCGATTTTAAAAGCCGTTCTGGAAATGAAACATATGAAGTTGTCGGTTACGTACTTTTTAAAGTTTACCGTCTTTAATGCTTCCATGGTATTGGGATATTTTCTGAGTATCTACATTTTGGGTGTTCCGGCAGATAGCTTTACAGTATTCGGCGTATATCTTCCCGTGGTATATTTGCTTCTTGGCAATATTACTTATTTCTTCTATGATCTTGCGATTACATCTTTAGTTGTTTCTTATGTGCAACGCTTTCATAAAACAGTGAACCGTTTTCTACGGATGAAATAGATATTTTGCCCCTTTTTGAAAGATTTTAATTTGAAAATGCACTTGAATAGGTACGAAAAAGCCCCGATGGGGGCTTTTTGCTTGTAAATGCTTTATATGGATGCATTTACGAATAAGTTCTTTAATATTCTTGCAGAAGAAGCGAATTTACTTGATTTTTAATGGGTTTCGAATTAATATGGATAGTAGGAGTTGGTAGAATGAATAATTTACTGGTAACACGAATTAAAAATAAGATGCCTGAATTTTCCAAAGGGCAGAAATTAATCGCAAAATATATTGAGGAACATTATGACAAGGTAGCTTTTATGACAGCCTCCAGACTGGGCGCTACCGTTGGGGTCAGCGAATCCACCGTGGTCCGCTTTGCGACGGAGATTGGGTATGACGGTTACCCCGAACTGCAGCAAGCGATGCAGGAAATGATCCGTAACCGTCTTACTTCGGTGCAGCGCATGGAAGTGACGGCGGAACGAATCGGAAATTCCGATATTCTGGATTCTGTTTTTAATCAGGATATTGACATTATTCGCAGAACCATGGAAGAAACTTCGCACGAAGCGTTTTACCGCGCGGTGGATGCCATTGTTAGTGCGCATAAAATTTACATTATTGGAGCGAGAAGCTCCTTAGCGCTTGCGACATTCCTTTCTTATTACTTTAATTTGATTTTTGGGGATGTTGTTCTGGTACAGGCAACCAGCGAAGCGGAAATTTTTGAGCAGATGATCCGCGTGAATGAGAAAGACGCCGTTATCGGCATTAGTTTCCCACGTTATTCCAAAAAAGCGGTAAAAGCAATGAATTTCGCCCATTCAAGAGGTGCAAAGGTCATTGCCATTACAGATAGTTCTCTTTCGCCTCTTGCCGAGCCGGCTGACAATCTTCTGCTTGCGCGCAGCGATATGGCTTCTATTGTGGATTCTTTGGTCGCGCCGCTCAGCCTGATTAACGCGCTGATTGTAACAACGGCGCTGCGTAAATCAGATGAGGTCAAGCAGATCTTCAAAGGTTTGGAAAATATTTGGGACGAATACGGAGTCTATGAAAAGGTGGATGGTAAATCTGAGCAGGACGATGACTCCATCATATGATGTAATCGTAATCGGCGGGGGCGCGGCAGGAATGATGGCGGCCGGAACCGCAGCACAAAACGGGCTTCACGTTTGTCTGGTTGAAAAAAAAGAGAAACTTGGCCGTAAAATATGTATTACGGGGAAGGGACGCTGCAATCTGACGAATGATTGCGACGAGCAGACGTTTATCGCCTCCGTGCCGACAAACGGCCGCTTTTTGTACAGTGCCATTCACCAGTTCACAACCAGAGATACCATAGATTTTTTTGAAGCGCTTGGTCTTTCTATAAAAGTAGAGCGTGGCAACCGTGTTTTTCCCCAGTCGGACAAGGCTGCGGATGTGGCGGAAACGCTTGCCTGTTTTGTCCAGAATGGCGGTGCAGAACGGATTACCGCTGAGGTGAAAAGCCTGCTGCTTGATACCGGCCGGGTTTGCGGCGTGGAATTACGAGACGGCCGGTCCCTTTTGGCTGGTCACGTGATTGTTTGCTGCGGTGGGGCTTCCTATCCGGGAACCGGTTCCACCGGGGACGGGTACCGGTTTGCCACACAGGCAGGGCACACCGTCACGCAGCTGCGGCCGTCGTTGGTTCCACTGACGGTGGACGGGGACGAATGCCGGGAAATGATGGGACTTTCTTTAAGAAATGTTGGTCTGCAGGTTTTTGACCGGGAAAAGGACAAGCGAATCTATGAGGACTTCGGCGAAATGCTGTTTACGCATTTTGGCCTGTCTGGCCCTACCATATTAAGTGCAAGTGCGCACATGCGCAATATGTCGCCTGGCCGTTATCGGGTGGTAATTGACCTGAAACCCGCTCTCAGCCTGGAGCAACTGGATGCCCGCATACAACGCGATTTTTCGGAAAACCGGAACCGTGATTTCAGCAATTCGCTGGGAGCTCTGCTTCCCCGTAAGCTGATTCCAGTTATCATAAAACGTTCTCAAATACCTCCCGAAATGAAATGCAATCAAATTACTCGGGAAATGCGGCGCTCTTTCGCTGAACTGTTGAAGTCGTTCTCATTTACGATTTCCGGCTTTCGTCCCATTGAAGAAGCTATCGTGACTTCCGGCGGAGTAAAGGTTTCGGAAATCAATCCGAAAACGATGGAATCCAAACTGGTGCAGGGGCTCTATTTTGCCGGCGAGGTGCTGGATGTGGATGCCTATACCGGAGGGTTCAATCTTCAGATTGCGTTCAGCACAGGGCGGCTGGCGGCTAATTCCATATCGAAACCGATATAGTACAATCATACATTTCAACGTGTCTTTCGTATTCATATAAAGTGAGAATACTATCAGATAGGAGATTTCCATGACTGCAATTGCCATCGACGGCCCCGCAGGAGCGGGGAAAAGTACCATCGCGCGCCGTGCTGCGCGGGAACTGGGCTTTATATATGTAGACACCGGTGCGATGTACCGGGCTATTGGACTGTATATGTTGAAGAAGGGCGTGGATCCCTCGGACGCAGATTCTGTTGTTCCTTTGCTTTCCGGCATTACGATTTCCATTGCGTTTCGCGACGGGGAACAGAGGGTAATTCTGTGCGGAAAGGATGTTTCCGACGAGATTCGCTCCCCGGAAGTGTCCATGGCGGCATCCAACGTTTCTGCTATTCCGGATGTTCGGGCTTTTTTACTTTCCCTGCAGCGGAATTTGGCGGACGGCAACAACGTTGTTATGGATGGGCGTGATATTGGAACCGTGGTTTTGCCGAATGCGGAAATTAAGATTTTTCTGACCGCCTCGCCCGAGGAGCGTGCAAGAAGACGCTATGAGGAACTCATTAGCAAAGGCGTAAAAGCCGAATATGAAGAGGTGCTCAGCGATTTGAAGCAGCGGGATTATAACGATTCGCACCGTGAGGTTGCGCCCCTTGTTCCCGCTAAGAATTCGATTCTGGTGGATACCACCGGAAACACGCTGGAGCAGTCGGTCTGTCAGCTAATCGGTGTTATAAAGGAAAGACTTCACTCATGAACTGTTGGTGTGGCCGCTTTTTACTTCTGCTGTGTCCGAGTGTTTATGGAAAGACACAGGGATTTTTACTGACTTAATAAAAATACGGAAATCGGGGATACTATGAAACGTACGCCGCTTTATGGATTTGCCAAAATATTCGCACAGTGGTTTCTCAAATTTTTCATTCGATATAAAGCAATTGATTCGAAAAACATGCCCGAAACCGGAAAAATTATTGTGTGCTGCAATCATGTCAGCCTTACAGATCCGGTTCGTCTGGCCTTTACCCAGCACAGACAAATCTACTTTATGTCGAAAGCGGAACTTTTCGAAAATAGATTTCTAAAGATTCTTCTTTCTGCCTTGGGTGCTTTTCCGGTCCAGCGCGGAAAAGGGGATAAAGGCGCGCTGAATGTAGCCGGCCAGCTTTTGGAAGAAGGCAAGGCGCTTGGAATTTTTATTGAGGGTACACGGTCCAAAACCGGTGAGCTGCTTCCGGCGAAAGCGGGAGCAGTTATGCTTGCGCACAGTTATAACGCTTCTCTGATTCCGTGCTGCATTACGGCGAAGGGCGGAAAGCCCCCCAAGCTTTTTCGAAAATGCATTGTTTCCTTTGGAAAACCGACTACTCCACAGGAACTTGGCGTAGTGAACGGTTCGCTTTCGGAGTACCGTGCGGCGTCACAGGAATTAATGCGGCGGATTGCTATGCTGCGTGAGCGAGACTTAAAGAGGTTTGATTAAAGGCTGAACTATGTTTTACTTGTTTTGGCTGCGCCTGCTTACCCCTTTGGCAAAGCTGATTTTTCCGTTTCAAATTAAAGGTGCTGAAAATATTCCGCGGGACGGAAAACTTATTGTGTGCAGTAACCATAAATCGCTGATTGATCCGTTCCTGCTGGCGGTTCCGTTCCATCGGCCCATTCGGTTTATGGCGAAATCAGAGCTTTTTCTGGAGCACGGTGCATTGGCTCGGTGGCTGCTCTATCAAATGGGGGCGTTTCCGGTAAGGCGTGGAAAGGGCGACACAGGGTCGATAAAAACTGCGCTGAAAATTCTGGAGCAGGGCGGAGTGGTTGGAATTTTTCCCCAAGGGAAATGCGTCTTTGACAACGCTCCTTTCCAACCGAAGGCAGGCGCCGTAATGATTGCGCTGAAAGCGCATGCACCGATTCTTCCTGCTTCCATTTATTGTGATGGAATCATTAAGCCGTTTCGTCCTATTACCGTGCGCTTTGGTGAAGTTATTTCCTATGAAACACTGGCACAGGTGGGCGGAGGTCATAAAAATATACGGGATGCTTCGCTGCTTTTATCCAGGCGGATCAATACCATGTTGGAGGAAAAAGGTTGAAATTTTATGTTGCAAAGTCGGCCGGGTACTGTTTTGGCGTCAACCGGGCGGTCAATCTGGTAAACAAGCTTCTGGAAGAAGGAAAAAAAGTTTACACGCTCGGCCCGATTATTCATAACCCGCAGACGTTGGCCGAATTGGAGGTCAAGGGCGTCCGTGTGGTAAACAGCCCGGGCGAAGTTCCGCCTGGCGGTACCATCGTGATTCGATCCCACGGGGTTCCAAAATCAACATTGGAGGAAGTGAAATCCCAGGGACTGGAGTGTATGGATGCCACCTGTCCTTATGTTGCGAAAATTCACCAGATTGTTGCCCAAGCCGGAAAAAATGGGAAAACGGTTCTCATTGCGGGCGATGCTTCCCATCCGGAGGTACAGGGCATTCAAGGCCACTGCATCGGCGAATGTTTTGTTTTTCGCGATGCGCAGGAATTGCAAAATTTAGTAGAAAATCATCATTTTGATGGAAATTCCGGGGTTTGTGTGGTAGCCCAGACTACGTTCAGCGTTGCAGAATGGGAAAATTGTTTGAAAATAATAAAAAGGGTATATACAAATCCAACTATTTTTGATACAATATGTAATGCTACTGCTAAACGTCAGTCGGAATCGGCTCTTTTGTCGCAGAAATGCGATCTTATGATCGTCATAGGGGGCAGACAAAGCTCTAACACCGCAAAATTGCGAGATGTTTGCGGTAAATATTGTACTACTTATTTGATAGAGTCCGCGGACGAGCTTCCGCTGTCGGCCCTAAAAGAGGCCGGTTGCATTGGCATTACTGCTGGGGCGTCTACTCCGGCAAGCATTATAAAGGAGGTACTTGATACCATGTCAGAAATTATTGAGGGTGCAGATCAGAATTTAATGGAGAATAATGCCGAGGGATCCTTCGAAGAGATGCTCGAAGAGTCCTTAAAGAGCTTAAATACAGATGAAAAGGTACGCGGTGTGGTTGTCGGCATTACCCCGAGTGAAGTATACGTTGATGTCGGAAGAAAACAGGCCGGCTTTATTCCGGCTTCCGAACTTTCTGCTGATCCGAACGTTAAACCGGAAGATATCGTTAAGGTTGGCGATGAGCTTGATCTTCTGATTATGCGCACAAACGATCAGGAAGGCACCATTATGCTTTCCAAAAAGCGTCTGGATGCAGTAAAAGGCTGGGAAACCGTTGCTGCCGCAGAAGAAAGCGGAGAAGTTCTTACCGGTGTTGTTACTGAAGTGATTAAAGGCGGTGTCATTGCCGTTACAAACGGAATCCGCGTCTTTATTCCTGCTTCTCAGGCAACTGCGTCCCGCAATGATCCCCTGGAGGACCTGTTGAAGAAAGAAGTTCAGTTCCGTATTATTGAGGTGAACCGTGGCCGCCGCCGTGCTGTTGGCTCCATTCGTTCCGTTTTGAAGGACGAGCGCAAGAAGCAGGCTGAAAAATTCTGGGAAACCGCCGAAGAAGGCAAAGAATATACTGGCGTGGTGAAGTCTCTGACCTCCTATGGTGCTTTTGTTGATTTGGGCGGTATTGACGGCATGATCCATATTTCTGAACTTTCTTGGGGCAGAATTAAGCATCCTTCCGAGGTTGTCAATGTTGGCGACACGGTGAATGTCTATATTAAGGGCCTCGACCGTGAAAAGGGTAAGATTTCTCTTGGCTACAAGCGCGAAGAAGATAATCCGTGGGAAATTTTGAAGCGTGATTATCCGGTTGGAACCGTTGCAGATGTTACCATTGTTGGTATGACAACATTCGGCGCTTTCGCGAGAATTATCCCCGGCATCGACGGATTAATACATATTTCTCAGATTGCCGACCACAGAATCGAAAAGCCGCAGGATGTTTTGAAAATCAATGACGTTGTAAAAGCAAAGATCACCGAAATTGATTTTGACAGAAAGCGCGTCAGCCTTTCCATCCGTGCTCTTCTTGAACCCACAGAAGACGCTCCTGCAGATGAAACTGCCGAATAATTTAGCAGATTGATGTTTTGGGCACAAAGAGCTTTGTATCTTTGTGCCCAATTTTTTAGTTAGCGGGCAGATTCGATGTAAACTCCACCGGATATTTGTTGGTTTTGTCACACATTGATTCTTTCTGAGTATTATGGAGGTAAGACCAAAGGGGGAATCATTGTGAAAAGGTGGAGAAATACATATCATCGACGATATATGCTGCGCAAAGCCGTAGTCATTATTCTCTTAATCATCCTTTGCTTCATTGGAATCGATATGAAATTACGTCCTATTATTGTATCGGTTACTACGAATGAGGCACGCATAAAATCAATTGATACCATCAACAATGCTATCGCGGAGGAACTGAAAAATAACGAGATTTCCTATGCCGACTTGATTACGGTGGAGCGGAGCAGTACCGGCGAGGTACTTGCCATTACCACCAACATGATTAAGATGAATGAATTAAAGTCCATTATTATTAAGGATGTTCAGAAGGAATTGGGCGACACCAGTCATCAGAATGTTGGAATTGCTTTGGGTACTTTGATCGGCAGCGATTTTTTGCATGGCTATGGTCCGAACATACCGCTTCGTGTTACGCTCAGCGGAAACGTAAACGCGGATTTTAAAAGCTCGTTTGAATCCGCAGGGATCAACCAAACGAAGCATCAGATTTACATGAACATACATACCAGTGTATATTCCTTTTTACCTTGGTTCAATACTACTACGGAAGTCGATACGAATGTCCCGGTTGCTGAAACGATTATTGTCGGCCAGGTTCCGCAGGTAGTGGCAAACGGAACCGCAGCTTTTCCGATTATTTCGGATGCTTCGGGGAAATAAGGAATGGTTTCGAAAAAGAATTCCGGTGTTTGATCAGTGCATTTAGAAAAGCACCGGTTTCTTAGGCCTTTAAAGAGGATATTCAGTTCAAAAAGCAGATTCAGACCGGGGTTTCTATTTCCATCCGTCTATCGACGGGTGGAAATTCAGTTGTACCAGATTGGCTGTAACTCACGGATTCTGCGAAAGGAATGGTCATTATTATGGATTTTGAGGAAGCAAAAAGGCTTTCAAAAGAATTGGCTGAGCAAATCACATATCATAACCAGAAATATTATGTGGAGGATGCTCCGGAGATCGACGACTACGAATATGATATGCTTTACCGCCGCCTGCAGCAGCTGGAAGCAGAATTTCCGGAGTTGATTACGCCGGATTCGCCAACGCAGAAGGTAGGCGGTGCGCCGGTGAGCAAATTTGAGCCGGTCGTTCATACGGTGCCGATGGAAAGTCTTCATGATTCCTTTTCAGAGGAAGAATTGGCCGATTTTGACCGACGTGTCCGCTCGGTTGTCGAAAACCCGGTTTATATTGTAGAGCCGAAGTTCGACGGGCTTTCCGTTTCCTTGGAATATCGGGACGGCAGGTTTGTCCGCGGTTCCACCCGAGGCGACGGGACCGTTGGAGAAGATGTGACGGAGAATCTGCGCACCATTCGCACCATTCCGAAAAAATTGAATCACCCGCTTCCTTTCCTGGAAGTACGCGGGGAAGTATACATGTCCCATGAAAGCTTTCGGCAGCTTTGTGAAAAGCAGGAATTAAACGACGAGAAGCCGTTTAAGAATCCGCGCAACGCCGCGGCCGGGTCTCTTCGTCAGAAAAACCCTGCGGTAACCGCTTCCCGTGTTTTGGACATTTTTGTTTTTAATGTGCAGCAGGTCGTGGGCGCAGAACTGCATGAACACGATGAGTCTTTGAATTTTCTTAAGAGCCTCGGTTTTACGGTGCCTCCATTTTATAAAGCGTGCACCACGGTGGAGCAGGTAATTGAGGAGGTGCGCAGAATCGGCGATCTGCGCGGAAGTTTGGGGTATTCCATTGACGGTGCGGTCATCAAAGTAAATTCTTTCGCGCAGCGTGCTTTGCTGGGCAGCACAGCGAAATTCCCCAAATGGGCAGAGGCGTATAAGTATCCGCCGGAAGAGAAAGAAACGAGGCTTCTGGATATCGAAATCAATGTCGGCCGTACTGGCGTGCTTACGCCGACCGGAGTTTTTGAACCGGTAACTCTGGCGGGAACGACTGTGAGCCGTGCCACCCTTCATAACGAGGATTACATTCGGGAAAAGGATATTCGTATCGGGGATCAGGTGATTTTGCGGAAGGCCGGGGAGATTATTCCGGAAGTGGTTTCCGTGGTTTCCCACGGGGATCCTTCCAAACCTTATGAAATGCCGAAAGAATGTCCTTCTTGTGGCGCGCCGGTGCAGCGGGCCCCCGGCGAGGCCGCCACGCGGTGCACCAATCCGGAGTGCCCGGCTCAGCTTTTGCGCCATATCATCCATTTTGCCAGCCGCGACGCGATGGATATTGATGGGCTTGGCCCGGCCATGGTAGAGCAGTTGGTACGGGAAAACCTGCTGACGTCGCCCGCGGATTTGTATGAGCTGAAGCAAAGCCAGCTGATGGAATTGGAGCGTGTAGGGGAAAAATCCTCTCAGAATTTGATTAATGCCATTGAGCGCTCCAAGGAAAACGACCTATACCGGTTGATTTTTGCGCTTGGTATTCCGCATGTTGGGCTGAAAGCGGCAAAGCTTCTGGCTTCCTATTACCGCAGCATAGACGCGATATTCCATGCGACAAAGGAAGAAATTGCCCATATTGAAGGATTTGGGGATACTATTGCGCAAAGTATATCGGATTTCTTCCTCTTGCCGAATACGGCGCACCTGATTGGCCGCCTGCGTGACGCAGGGGTGAACATGCAGAGCAAAACGGTAACGACGGATACCCGTTTTGCCGGAAAGACTTTCGTTCTTACCGGCACCCTGCCGACACTGACGCGTGCTCAAGCGACGGAAGCGATTGAAAAATGCGGAGGAAAAGTTTCCAGCAGTGTCTCTAAAAAGACAGATTACGTCCTTGCGGGGGAAGACGCGGGAAGCAAGCTGACCAAAGCGCAGCAACTTGGTGTTCCGGTGATTTCTGAAGAAGAATTTCAGCAGATGCTGGAATAAATAAATCTATATAAGAAGAAGGCTGCGAAGCATTATGCTTCGCAGCCTTCTTCTTTTTCGATAAAACGGAACAATTCCTCCACGGGTTGCTGGAAAACGTGCGCAATATCCATAGCCAGTTTTAACGACGGATTATAACGCCCGTTTTCCAGATGAACAATTGTTTCACGACGAACTCCGACCCGTTCGGCCAGTTGCTCCTGACTTATACCGAATTTTGTGCGATATTCTCTGATTTTTGTTACAAGCATTGGCATATCATTTTCCTTTTTTATCATAAAAATAAAAGATAACAGCGTATAGAAGAAAGATAAAGCCAATTAATAAAAAGAAAAATGAGATGGTAAATGTGGGCAGTTGGTTCCGAATGGTAAGAATCATAAGAAGAATGATTCCTCCAAACCCGGTATATGCGATAACTTGAATGGTTTTCAAATGATTGAAATGACTTCGCTCATCTGTTTGTTCAAGCAGGCCTCGGTTTTTTAGTCGATTGATCGGAATATTATAAATGACCATCAGAATGCTTTCAGCAAAAAGAAGTATGGTGCGGTTCAAACTGCTTTCTGCGAAGGAATATGCAATCGCGAACATTATCATGAACAAAGCACAGCAGATACACGAGAAAATAAGATATTTTCGGTAGGGGATTTTTACTCCCTTTTCAAGGGGTGTCCTTTTATTATACAGACGATTCATAAACAAAACCGCCTTCATGTGATATATTTATAACATATGTTATAAATATATCACATAACCTACTCGTTTGTCAAGTTGAATATTCCTTACGAAATTTTGCTTGGTTCGGTTCTAATAGAACGAAGTTGTCCATATCTATGTGATGTAAGGAGGGACAAGACGATGGAAAAGAAAAATAGTCTCCGGTTTGATTCTGCGGCGGGTGCGCTGTGCGAACGAATCCGGAAGGTAGTTAAACAGATTCCGGACGGTGTAAAAGAACAAACGCAGGAGCTTCGTTTGCGCATCAACAGACCGGTTTCCGTTTGCTGCACCGGGGGAATTTACTTTGTAACCAATCGGGGCGGAATCAGCTGCCGCCCCGGAAACGATATGCTTATGGCAGAAAAAGAAGATCTGGAGGAAAGCTTTCATACTATCTGCAGCTACTCGATTTATAGCCATCAGAATGAAATCCGCAATGGCTATGTGACACTGGCCGGCGGCCACAGGGTTGGGATCAGCGGAACAGCGGTGTGCAAAGAAGGGGAAATCACAGGGATGCGTGATATTTCCTCTGTTAATGTTCGGATTGCCCGTGAAATCCCCGGTGCGGCGGACGACATTATAGAGTGCCTGCACCATAATCTTTCGTCCGGACTTTTGCTGGCAGGTGCACCGGCTAGTGGAAAAACGACGATACTTCGGGATATTGCCCGTCAGTTATCCAGCGGAATCTGTGGAAATATTAAAAAGGTAACAGTGGTGGACGAGCGCGGGGAACTGGCCGGGACTTACATGGGAATTCCGCAGAACGACCTTGGCGTGTGCAGCGATGTTCTGGACGGCTACCCAAAGGCGCAGGGAATTCTGCAGGCGGTGCGCTCGCTTTCCCCGGAGTACATAATCTGTGACGAGCTAGGAACCAGCGACGAAGTGAGGGCTGTAGAACAGGGACTAAACGCGGGTGTGAGTATCATTTCCAGTATCCATGCGGGCAGTATTGAGGAGTTCATCCGCAGAAGACAGGCCGTTGCGCTTTTGGAAACGGGGGCGTTTGGCAATGTAGCGATTCTGGACGGCCACGAACACCCCGGAACGATTCTTGGCGTTTATAAGGCAGGTGATTTGCTTGCTGAAGCTTATCGGCGCACTGATGCTGATTGCGGCGGGAACGCTCGCCGGTATTATGGAGTCGCGTAGGCTGGCGGTACGGGTGGATCAACTGGAAGCGTTTCTCCGGTTCCTTTCCCGTGCCCAAACGGAAATCCGATTCGCTGCCCTGCCGGTGGAGCAGATTGTGCAGCGTCACGGCGGAGAGCTGCAATTTCTAAAGCGCTGTGCCTCCGGTTGTTCCGGTGGAATGCCATTTACCGTGGCCTGGCAGGACAGTGTGAATGCAGCTGCAAAGGAAAAAAGTTTTCTGCCGGGGGATATTGACCTTTTGCGCAGCTTTGGGGAGGGCTTTGGTGCAAGTGATGTGGAGGGGCAGATTTCACATTGCGAACTGTATACGGAACTGATTGGGGAACGCCTGAAAAACGCACGGGACGAAAAAGAAAAAAAGTCCAAGCTGTATTTGACTTTGGGCGTTTTCGGCGGTCTGGTGGCGGCTTTGGTGCTGTGCTGACGGGAAAAAGTCCCGTTTTGAAGTGCCCGGATAAAAACCCGGAAAGTTCAAATAGAGGACGGAAGTTTGAAAACAAAATTTTCAAACCGATATCTGCGAAAGGATGACCACAGAAATGGATGTCGATTTTATTTTCAAAATTGCCGCGATTGGAATCATTGTGGCGGTGCTGAATCAGCTGTTGGTTCGTTCCGGGCGTGAAGATCAGGCAATGATGACCAATTTAGCCGGGCTGATCGTTGTGCTTATGATGATTATCCAGCAAATTGACACGCTTTTTAAAACGATAAAGTCTCTTTTTGGGTTGTAGGCCATGAACATCATTGGAATCGCCGGGATCGCAATTATCGCCGCGGTTATGGCAGCAATGATCAAGCGCTATCATCAGGAATACGCCATCCTGATCAGCATCGCGGCGGGAATCATTATTCTTCTGGAAATCTTTGCAAATGTTTTTCCGGTTATTCAGCAGATTAACACGCTGATTTCAAGTGCCGGCATTTCCGCAGAGTACCTTCTGATTCTGCTGAAGGCACTGGGCATTTGCTTTTTGACCCAGTTTGCGGCGGACTCCTGCAGGGATTCGGGAGAAAGCGCGCTTGCCTCCAAAGTGGAACTTGCCGGAAAACTTGCCATTGTGGTAATGTCGCTGCCGCTGTTTGAAAGCATTGCGAAAACGTTAACCGGACTAGTTGGTACATAAATTATGAGAGTATTAAAAATATTCTTCAGCTGTTTTATCGTATCTGTTTTTCTGTTTTTCATGCCAGTAACGGCGTTTGCCGCGGATCCCCAATTTAACTATTACAGCGAACAGTATCAGGAGAGCGGGGCCGCGGACCTGATGGACAAACTGCCGGATGACACCCGCAGTTCGCTGGAGCAACTGGGCGTAAGCGGGGCAGACTGGAATGAAATTACATCGCTGTCCCCGCAAAGCCTGTTTCAGCAGGTTTTCTCTATGGTTGGCGGCAATTTGCAGGAACCGGTTCGGGCAGCCATTGCCGTAATTGCCATGATGCTGATCTGCGCATTGCTGAACGGAATGAAACTATCCTTTGGGGACAGGCCGGTAAGCAGCGTAATCGGGTTGGTGGGAACACTCTGTGTCTGTACCGTCGTTATCCAGCCGATTGTGTCCTGCATTCACAATGCGGCGAACATTATTCACGCGGCAGCCGATTTTCTGCTTGCCTGCGTTCCGGTTTTGGTCGGCATTATGATAGCCGCCGGACAGCTGGTATCTGCCAATTCCTACAACCTGCTGATGATGGCGGCGGGAAACGGAATTTCGCTTCTTTCCTCCAACATACTGGTTCCACTGATGAACATTTTTTTAGCTTTTTCTGTGGTATCCGCTGTTTCACCGGGAATCGGCCTGGGGGGATTGTGTGCCGCCTTTCATAAGGTGGTGAAGTGGACCATTGGATTTTGTATGACTGTATTTTCTGGACTTCTCACCATTCACAGTGTGGTTGCCGCTTCCGCGGACAGTGCCACGGCAAAGGCGGCAAAGTTTGTGGTCAGCAATTCCGTCCCGATTGTTGGCAGCGCGCTGGGCGATGCGGTGCAGAGCATTGGGGCTTGTTTGAAAATGCTCAAATCCGGGGTTGGCGCATTCGGTCTTCTTGCCGGCATTTTTATTTTTCTGCCGCTTCTGATTCAGTGTATTTCGTGGGTAATTATGATGCATATCTGTTCCGGAATCAGTGATGTCTTTGACCAGAAGGAAATTTCATCGGTCTTAAAGGCGTCGGCCGCGGTTCTGGAAACAATGCTTGCCATTACGTTTTGCTGCATGGCGCTGCTAATTGTATCTACTGTGGTCATGCTCATTATGGGGGGAACGACATGAATGCGGTAAAAGCGTGGTCCCTTGCAATTTGCCTGGCGGTGCTTGCTGCGTCCATGCTGCACAATCTGGTTCCGAACGGCTCCATGGAACGGATGATCCGCTTTTTAATCGGTGCCTTTGTGATCTGCGTCATGATCCAGCCGATTACTTCCATTATCCCCGAAATCAGTTTTGATGTTCAGCAGAGTTTTCCAAGCCAGACGGACGACCGGCTGCAGAATACCGTAAACCGTCAGATGACAGATGCCGCCCAGCAAAGCATACGAAATCTGGTCATATCGGAATTGAGTCAAATGAACATAAAATGTGAAAATGTTTCTGTGTTTATGGATACTCGGGAAGATGGCAGCATATCAATTAACAAAGTGATTGTAACGCTTGCGAAAGGATACGGGGCTTACCGCGATGCCGCGGCCGAGCATCTGAAAAAAGTAACGGGACTGAAAATGGAGGTAGCCGCCAATGGATGAAAAAGGCAGGAAAGAAAAAAATACGCTTTTTGATAAGCTGGCGAGCAACGATCAATATCGGACGATCATTGTAGTATGCTGTGTTATTGCAATCGCCCTGATTTTTCTCTCCGGATTTTTTAAAAACAATAATAATGCAGAGGCAAAAGCGGCTTCTTCCAAGCCAACGGTTACGGCCGACGAGTATGCTTCGCAGATGGAAACAAAGCTGACGAGCATTATAACAGGAATACGGGGCGTCGGCTCCGCAAAGGTCATGGTAACCATGGAACGTGACATGCAATATGTTTATGCAACGGAAGAGAAAACAAGTAATCAGTCTACCGAAGACAAATCCAACGGCTCCACAGCAAGAAACCAAACCAATGGCAGTTCGGAAAAGAAATACACGATTATAAAAGATGCGGATGGCTCGCAGAAAGCGCTGTTCGTGACAGAGGTTCAGCCCATTGTAAAGGGTGTGGTCGTGGTGTGCGACGGCGGGGATAATCCTGCCGTACAAGGAGATGTCATCAATGCCGTAACAACCGCGCTGGATATTTCTTCCGCGCGCGTGTGCGTGATAAAAGCGAAATAATTTGAAACAGGGGGAAACTATAACTATGAATATGGGAAAGCGTCAGCTCGTACTTGCGGCCTTGATCGTCGCACTTGGTGCAGCAGTGTATTTAAACTGGCAATTTTACGGAAATAATACTACGCTTGCAACGGATGTGGCGGCGACTTCTTCATCCACCAGAACGTTAGGGGAAGCGCAGCTTGTGGAAGGGTCGGCGGTTTCCGGCAATCCGAAATCTGCGTCGTCGTCCGCGTCGTCGGCTGTTCAGACAAGTGCGGATACGTACTTCACCCAGGCCCAGCTTTCTCGCAAGCAGGTGCGGGACAGTGCCGTTGACATGGTAGAAAAAATTATTAATGACTCCAACACAGGGGAGGCCGCGAAAAAAGAAGCAGTTGACAAGGCCGCCGCGATCGCGCAGAATTCCATTCAGGAAAACAATATTGAAACCCTGATTAAGGCCAAGGGCTTTTCCGATTGTCTGGTGTTTATTCAGAACGGCGAGTGCAGCGTAGTGGTGAAATCGAAGGATGCCGACCAAAAATCCGCCATTGTGATTAAAGACATTGTTTCCGGCCAGTCCGGTATCAGCTACGATAAAATTAAAATTAACTTTGTCTGATTCCCTTTTGCCTTCCGGGCCCTTGAACCTATTGGAATCTTTTCCGGTCTGTGGTATAATAAACCCGTGGACGTTTGAAAACAGAATCGGGAAAACATATTTTAATGTTTTTCAAACTTTAACCCTCCACATTTGCTGGAGGGTTTTTTCATCTTTCTGATTTTTTGTGGGAATATTGGTGAAAAATCAGAATGGGCAGGCATGTTTATCAGCAATATGAAATTGCTGTGAAATGCCGCGCTGAGCAAACGCGGTTAAAATTTGCCCCGTAAACAGGGACGTGGAAAAAGCAGCGGGTTCAGCCCGCGTGGAGGGAATCATGAAAAGACGCGAAGCGAGGGAACAGGCATTTATCCTGATTTTTGAACGGAGCATCAACCATTACACAACAGATGAAATTATTGATGCGGCTGAAACGTGCAGCGACATCCGAATTGATGAGTTTGCAGAACGAATTGCGTCCGGCGCAGAAAAGGAAGAAGAGCAGATTGACGCTCTCATCCAGAAGTCGATTCGGGGCTGGAAAATGAACCGGCTTTCCAAAGTGTCGCTTGCTCTTCTGCGCATGGCAATTTACGAAATACTGTTTGAAGAAGACATCCCGGTCAGCGTTTCCATCAACGAAGCGATTGACCTGGCAAAGAAATACGGCGGTGCGGATGACGCTCCGTTTGTAAACGGGGTTCTTGGCACGGTGGCGAAAAATGCCGGGGAAAAATCCGAACCCGCCGTGGAATAACGGCTTTCCCAAGGGGTTTGGCCACCCGGCCGTGGGAAAGGATGACTTAATTCATGGCTGAAGTACTTGGAATCGACACCAGTAATTATACAACATCTTCCGCCCTTTACCGGGGCGGCGAAGTGAAGCAGCAAAAAATGCTGCTTCCTGTCAAAAAAGGAGAAGTAGGGCTCCGGCAAAGCGATGCGGTTTTTCACCACGTGCAGCAGCTGCCTCAGGTGCTGGAAACGCTGCTGGAACAGAAACCGTCGCTCTGTGCGGTGGGTGCTTCCGATCGCCCACGTGACGCAGAAGGCTCTTATATGCCGTGTTTTACCGTGGGAACGGGTACCGCAAGGGCAATCTCCCGCACGCTTGGCATACCGGTTCACTTCTTTTCCCATCAGGCCGGTCATATTGCCGCGGCGCTCTATTCGGCGGGAAAGCTGAATTTAATGGAGCAAAAATTTCTCGCGTTTCATGTTTCCGGCGGCACGACCGAAGCGGTTCTGGTTACGCCGGACCGGCAAAAGATTTTTCAGGTTCAGTTGGTTGCACGTTCCCTAGACCTGAAAGGTGGACAGGCAGTTGACCGTGTGGGGGTTATGCTTGGCCTTGCTTTCCCTGCGGGGCGGGAACTGGAGCAGCTTGCGCTGAAATCCACCGCGAAATTTTCCATCCGGCCTTCTATGAAGGGCACGGACTGCTCACTTTCGGGAATTGAGAACCAATGCAGCGCCATGCTGCGTGCTGGAAAGCCGAAAGAAGACATTGCAGCTTACTGCCTGAAGTCGGTTCAGGCGGCACTGGATGCAATGGCAGACGCATTGCTCAAGCAGTATGGAACGCTTCCGTTGGTTTTTGCGGGAGGGGTCATGTCGAACAGCATCATTCGGAATGCACTGACCGAAAAATACGGCGCTTATTTTGCTGCTCCGGAGTTTTCCGCCGACAATGCCGCCGGAATTGCTGTGCTGACCGCTCTTGCGGAAAATATTATGATTGCTTGAATGGATC
This sequence comes from Clostridiales bacterium, assembly GCA_012839345.1. Taxonomy (GTDB): domain Bacteria; phylum Bacillota; class Clostridia; order Oscillospirales; family Acutalibacteraceae; genus Caproiciproducens. The sequence continues at coordinate 238,741 of DUNN01000022.1, forward strand.
AGTCGGCCATCGGCATAGTGATTTACCGGAACAGAAGGAGGCGAATTTCTTGCTGCAGGCTCCTGTCGTACTTAGTGTAACGCAGTTAAATACGTATTTAAAATCTCTGCTTGACGGGGACGAACACCTGAATCATGTTTTTTTGAGCGGGGAAATTTCTAATTTTACCAATCATTATAAATCAGGACATTTTTATTTTTCGCTGAAAGATGAACGCAGTGTTATTCGGGCGGTAATGTTTGCCCAGAATGCGCGCCGCATTCGTTTTCTTCCGCAGGACGGCATGAAGGTTTTGGTTCGCGGGCGGGTAAGCATATACGAAGCGACCGGTCAGTACCAGCTGTATGTGGAAGACATGCAGCCGGATGGAATCGGGGCACTTAACCTTGCGTTTGAACAGCTGAAGACCAAGCTGGAAAAGGAGGGCCTTTTCTCCGCAGAGCGGAAAAAAGCCCTGCCGGCGTTCCCAGAACGAATTGGGGTGATTACTTCTCCAACCGGCGCGGCGGTACACGATATTACCACGATTTTGGCGCGGCGTTATCCTTTGGCGCAAGTAATTCTGTGTCCCGTGCTGGTTCAGGGCTCCGGCGCGGCACCACAAATTATTAATGCGCTGGAACGGTTTAACCGCCTATCCTGTGCGGATGTGATCATCCTTGGCCGGGGCGGGGGTTCGCTGGAAGATTTATGGCCTTTCAATGAGGAGTCCGTAGCCCGCGCGGTCGCTGCTTCCAAAATTCCGGTTATTTCGGCAGTTGGGCACGAAACAGATTTTACCATCTGCGATTTTGTTGCCGATCTTCGTGCTCCCACGCCTTCCGCGGCGGCGGAGCTTGCGGTGCCTGACCGGGAAGAACTCCTGGCTATGGTGAGTTACGATGTTTTTCGGTTGTCAAAAAGCATGCATTCCAAGCTGGATGCTCTGCGCCAACAGCTGAACGACGTAACTGCTGCTTCTGCTTTTCGCAGACCGCAGGAATGGATTGCATTGCAGAAAATCAAAATTGACCGGATGATGACCCGCCTTTCCGCGGCGGTGGAACGGAAGGTCGGCACAGCCAAGGAAGAGCTTGCTTCTGCCGGCGGCCGTCTAAATGCGTTAAGCCCACTGGCTACCTTGTCCAGAGGATATTCCATTGTTTATAATCGGGACAAGGCCCCGGTGTCAAGCGTTCAGAAAATTAAAATTGGTGAATCGGTCACAGTGCGGATGAAAGACGGAAAGCTGAACTGCACGGTTAACGGCAGAGAGGAAACCGTTTAAGGAAACAGAGCTTTCAAACTGCGAAAGGATGGCCATCAGAATGAATCGGAATATGACGTTCGAAACAGCCATGAAACGGCTGGAGGAAATTGTGAACAGACTGGAAAGCGGGGAAGAATCGCTGGAAACTTCACTGAAATTGTTTGAAGAGGGTTCCTCACTTGCTGCTCATTGCTATGGGAAATTACAAAGTGCGGAACAGAAAATCAAGCAGATTACGGACTTGGAAGAAACATCTGTGAAGAAAGAACAGGGTGAATAAATGGAACCGAACGATTTGGAATTGGTAGAGCGTGAACTGAAAGCATTGCTGCCGGAGCAGGAACTGCGGCAGGCGGAATTGATTCAGTCCATGCGTTACAGTCTTCTTGCGGGCGGAAAACGGATTCGCCCGATGCTGGTTCTGGAATTCTGCCGTTTATGCGGCGGAGACACCCGGACGGCGCTTCCGTTTGCGTGTGCCGTGGAAATGGTGCATACGTATTCGCTGATTCACGACGACTTGCCGTGCATGGATAACGATGATCTTCGCCGTGGGCGCCCGTCCAACCATAAGGTGTACGGGGAAGATATGGCGCTGCTTGCGGGGGACGCCCTGTTAACCATGGCGTTTGAAACCATGCTTTCCGATCGGGCCATCGCGCTGGCGGGTGCGGAACGTGCCGCAAAGGCCGCCGGGGTATTGGCCAGAGCCGCCGGAGCCTACGGAATGGTGGGCGGTCAGGTAATTGACCTGAAGAGCGAGGGGAAAACCGTTACACTGGAAACGCTAAAAGTTATGGATGAATGCAAAACCGGTGCGCTGATTCGTGCGGCTGCCCAAATGGGCTGCATTGTTGGCGGCGCGGATGCGGGGCAGCTTACAGCCGCCGAGCGTTATGCGAATGCAATCGGTCTGGCGTTTCAAATCGTAGACGATATCCTGGATGTCACCAGCGATACGCAGACGTTGGGAAAGCCGGTTGGCAGTGATACTGAAAACAGCAAGAGTACCTATGTTTCTCTTCTTGGTCTGGAAAACGCACGGGTAAAGGTGGAGGAACTGACGGAAACGGCGGTGTCAGCCCTGTCCTGCTTTGGCCCAAAGGCTGAATCCCTTGTGAATCTTGCAAAACAGCTTGCCTCCAGAGAAAAATAAGGAGGATTTTCCAATATCTTTAAAACGTTGGTTTTTCCGTTCATTTCTTGACAAATTTGTTTCCTTATGATATTATTGATAAGCCGCTTATTACGGGCTTTCAAGCGGGTAACCCGCCCGATAGTAGCGAGATTAAAGAAAAGGCAGGACCTTTTAACCATGTTTGCAGTGATTGAAACAGGCGGCAAGCAGTATAAGGTACAGAATGACGATGTCATTTTTATCGAAAAGCTTGCAGCGGAAGAAAATTCCGAAGTCAATTTTAAAGTGGTGGCAGTCTGCGGCGACGACGGACTGAAAGTTGGCACTCCTTATGTGGAGGGTGCTACCGTCACAGGTAAAGTTCTGAAGAACGGAAAAGCAAAGAAAATTACAGTCTTCACTTACAAACCTAAAAAGAATGAAAAGCGCAAGATGGGTCACAGACAGCCCTACACCAAGGTTCAGATTACCGCGGTGAAAGCGTAATTCGTGCGAACAAGTAATTCGCTATGATTCGTGCGGAGTTTTTTATTCAGGCTGACGGCGAACTTTCCGGGTTTTGTGTGACCGGTCATAATGGCGAAGCAGGGCAGGATATCCTATGCGCGGCGGTTTCCTCTGCAGCGTATCTGGTTGCCAATACTGTAACGGAAGTGATACGGGCAGATGCCGAAGTAGCCGTGGAGGACGGGTACATGCTGGTACGTGTAGCGTCCGGGCAGCTTAAAAACTGCCGCAGCATTTTGGAAGGATTTAAGCTTCATTTACAGGGGCTTGAAGAGCAGTATCCCCAAAATATTATTGTAAGTTATACGGAGGTGTAAAGAATGTTAAAGATAAATATTCAGCTGTTTGCTCATAAAAAGGGAATGGGCTCCACTAAGAACGGCCGTGATTCTGAATCTAAGCGCCTTGGTGTGAAACGTGCCGATGGTCAGTTTGTTCTGGCCGGTAACATCCTGGTAAAGCAGCGCGGAACACATATCCATCCCGGTGAGAATGTTGGCATCGGTTCGGACGATACGCTGTTTGCTCTGGTTAACGGCAAAGTGAAGTTTGAACGTGTTGGACGTGACCGCAAGAAGGTCAGCGTTTACGCAGAACAGTAAAATTTCCGAAATAAAAACCCGGGCGAAAAGCCCGGGTTTTTGTTTTGGTTTTCCGGGAAAATTGTGGTATAATAGTTAAATCACGTTCGGCTGATTTGACTTCTAACAATGACGAAGTGGTGGGCTTCCCGCCTGCGGTGGCCGCAGGTTTAAACTGAGGTGTTCCATTGTCTTGCGTTTCATTAAGGGAATGCCCGGTCAGGGTGAAAACAGCGACGTAATTGCAGTGTGAATCAGTCCGAAGCATAACTAAAGTACGACAGGAAACGGCGGTATAAATCAGTATGTTTATTGATAGTGCTAAAATAATGGTCAAGGCGGGCGACGGCGGCGATGGTGCGGTTTCGTTCCATCGTGAAAAATATGTGGCGGCCGGCGGGCCGGATGGCGGCGACGGCGGCCGCGGCGGAAATATCTATTTTCAGGTGGATGACAACCTTTCCACTTTGGCTGACTTTCGCTACAAACGTAAATATGTCGCTCCCAACGGCAACCGCGGCGGCGCCAGCCGCAGCTCCGGCAAACGGGGAGAGGATCTCATTATCCGCGTACCGCGCGGAACTTTGGTCAAAGATGCCGAAACCGGCAGGTTGCTGGCGGATTTGTCTACCGATGAACCGCAGTTGATAGCCAGGGGCGGCAACGGCGGATGGGGAAATTCGCATTTTGCTACGCCAACCCGACAGGCGCCTCGTTTTGCAAAACCTGGTATGCCCGGGGAATCGTTCGAACTTCAGTTGGAACTAAAGCTTCTCGCGGATGTCGGTTTGGTCGGTTACCCGAACGTGGGGAAATCGACGCTTGTTTCGGTTATCAGTGAGGCCAAGCCTACCATTGCGAATTACCACTTCACGACGATTACGCCAGTGTTGGGTGTAGTACGTTTGGGTGAAGGCAATTCCTTTGTTGTGGCAGATATTCCCGGCCTGATAGAAGGTGCGGGCGAAGGGGTCGGCCTTGGATTCCAATTTTTACGTCACGTGGAACGCTGCCGGATGCTGGTTCATATTGTTGATGTTTCCGGAAGCGAGGGAAGAGATCCGAAAGAGGATTTTCACATTATCAATCAAGAATTGAAGAAGTTCAATGCAGATTTGGCACAGCGCCCCATGCTTGTGGCTGGTAACAAATGCGATCTTGCCACCGAGGAGCAAATTGCTGATTTTAAGAAATTTGTAGAAGAACAGGGGTATGAGTTCTTCCCAATTATGGCGGCGATCCGTTATCAGGTGGATCCTCTTTTGAACCGAATTGCGGAAATGCTGAGCAAACTTCCGCCGGTTAAGCGGTTTGAGCCGGAAGCGGCGCCGGTTGTCCCGGCGGAAGAGGTTGGTCGTCAGGAAGTGAAAGTTACCAATCAGGATGGCGTTTTTGTTGTGGAAGGTGAATGGCTGCTGCAGCTGATTCGTTCCATCAATTTTGATGATTATGAATCGGTTCAGTATTTCCAGCGTGTCCTGATTAGTTCTGGCGTGATTGACGCATTGCGGGAAGCCGGAATTCAAGAAGGCGATACGGTCAGCATCTATGAAATTGAATTCGATTTTGTGGAATGATGAACGGGTAGAACCCCTGCTTATCAATAAGAAAGGCCGATGAATTTTTACAGTAGAATTATGGAAATTTCTGCTATGCTTCAAACTGTTTTATTATGGTCGGCATAATTTCAGTTAAAACAAACGGAACGCTTTACTTGGTAAACAGGAGCAGGAAAACCCGTAGTAAGATACAGCCGCCATACGGCTGGGACAGGAGTGTTTGGTTGGAACGTTTGTTTAACGGAGAATGCGACCCCAGGTTGTTAAGCCCGCTGACGCTGGCTTTTGTTGGGGATTGTGTTTTTGAACTCTTTGTGCGGGAACGACTGGTCTGCGCGGGCAACTGCCCAGTAAATGCTCTGCATAAAAAATCGGTTGCACAGGTGTGCTGCAGTGCTCAGGCTCAGTCGCTGAAAACAATCGCGTCCTCTTTAACGGAAGAAGAAACAGAAATTCTGAAAAGAGGCAGGAACGCACATACAAACCATTTGCCTAAAAATTCAAACCCGGCGGATTACCATGCTGCTACCGGATTTGAGGCTTTGTTTGGATATCTTTATCTGTCGGGAAGAATTGACCGTCTTCGCGAATTGTTTCAACTGATTTGTGGGGAATCCTGATCGAGGTGTATGTTGTATGACTTTCAGCAAACAGGGAAGTAAATCGGAAGAAATCTTGAAAGACGCCATTTGCATGGTCGCCGGAAGCATGATTTTTGCCGTTTCGGTGAATGCGTTTACATCTCCGAATAAAATTGCTCCGGGCGGAGTTACCGGTGTCAGCATTATGGTAAACCATTTGACCGGCTGGCCGATCGGTATGTTCAGCCTGATTTTAAATATTCCGATTTTTATCTGGGCGATTGTAGAAATCGGATATAAGCTGGTTGGAAAAACCATGATTGCCACGGTTTTATTTTCCGTCGCAGTAGACGTTGCGTATCGGTTTATTCCGGCGTATCACGGCAATCAAATGTTGGCTGCGATTTTTGGCGGCGTTTTGGAAGGACTGGGGCTTTCGCTCGTTTTTATCCGCGGCGGAACAACGGGCGGAACGGATTTGATTGCCCGGCTAATGAACCGGCGTTTTCACCATATTTCCATGGGGAAATTAATGTTTGGTGTCGATCTTGCGGTGATACTGGTGTCTGCATGGGTATATCAAAGTATTGAAAGCGCCTTGTATGCCGGAATTGATATTTTCGTGTCCACCCGGATTATTGATACCGTACTTTACGGCACGGATATTGGAACAGGAAAGATTCTGTTTATCATGTCGGCAAAGAACGATGAAATTGCGAAGGACATTCTAACGGATGTCGACCGCGGCGTTACCATCCTGAAATCCCGGGGCGCATACAGCGGACGGGACGGGGAAGTGCTTCTTTGCGCGGTCCGGCGCTATGAAGTGATCAAAGTAAAAGAAATTGTTCGTTCGCATGATGACGAAGCTTTCATGATTGTTGGCGATGCAGGCGAGATTTCCGGAGAAGGATTCCGAGAAGTCCAACCTGATGACAAGACTTTGAAAGAACTGCTGAAATGCATTAAGAAGAAATAGAAACAGGCGGTCTTGTATCTGCTACAAAACCGCCTGTTTTCTTGAAAATATTCAGTTGTCTCTGCAGTTGGAGCTAGTGCCCGTCGTACGGGTCGTACTGGTTGGGTTGTTGTTATTCGATGAGGTACCGGTGGAGCTGGTCCCTGTACCGGTGCGCGTAGAGCTTGTACCGCCTGTTGTGCGGGTGGAGCTGGTACCGCCGGTATGGTTCGAATTGTTCGAACTGTTGTATGAACTTTCGTTATTGTTGGAGTTGGGCTGCTTATTCATGGCTTTCACCTCCTTTGCCCATATTATTTGCCTGGAAATTGGAAATATACAATCGGATAAGGGGATATATTGGAATGATTTTACTGCCTCTGGAATTTCAAAACAGAATGCGGGATATGCTGCGGGAAGAATATCCGAATTTTATTGAGGCGTATGAAAAACCGCATTTCCGGGGAATCGGGTTAAACCCGCTGAAGTGCAGCCTTGAAACTCTGAAGTCGGGACTTCCATTTCCCATTAATCCGGCTCCGTTTTCTCCTCTTTCCTTTTATCTTCCGCAGGAGGCCGGAAAAATCGGGACTCTTCCGCTGCATCACGCGGGTGCTTTCTATTCACAGGAGCTCTCGGCTGCTTCTGCAGTTACCGTACTGAACCCTCAGCCCGGCGAACGGATTCTGGATTTGTGCGCTGCACCGGGAGGAAAATCCACTCAAATTGCTTCGCTTTTAAAAGGACAGGGCTTACTTTGGTCCAATGAGGTGGTCCGCAGCCGGGCCAACATTCTGCTATCCAATTTGGAACGCTGCGGTGTTTCCAACGCGGTGGTGTCTTCCTGCCATCCCGATAACCTATGTACCGCTTTGGCCGGATATTTTGACCGGGTTTTGGTGGACGCTCCTTGTTCCGGAGAAGGCATGTTTCGGCGCGACGAGCAGGCAGTGCAGGAATGGAGTCCCGAACATGTGGAGGCGTGTTCGGTTCGTCAGCTGGCGATTTTGGACAGCGCTTCAAAGGCTATAAAAGAGAATGGTGTTTTGGTTTATTCAACCTGTACGTTTTCGCCGGAGGAAAATGAAGGCGTTGTTACAAAATTTCTGGCATCCCATGAAGATTTTCAGCTTATAGACTGCGGCGTAACATTTGGCAGACCGGCCACGCTGCCCAAGGCCCGGCGGATTTATCCTATGGATGGGGGAGAAGGCCATTTTGTTGCGGCAATGCGGCGGTGTTCGCCAAACCCGTGCATGGTTCCGGAGTATGAACAAAGGAATACCGAAAAATTAAGCTCCGCGCAGGAACTTTACATGGAAATTTTCAAGGAAAAACCGGCCAGGCGGATTGAACCGGTTGGCAATCTGTATTTATTGCTGCCCGATGTTTTGCCGGAATTAAAAAATCTAGGTGTCATCCGGGCGGGCGTTTTACTGGGGGAAGCGAAAAAGAACCGGGTGGAACCTGCGCATGCTCTGTTTATGGCGGCGGCGCCTTCCCAGCTGAATACAGTTGTAGCCTTTTCCCATGATTCGCCGCAACTTGCGGCTTTCCTGAGAGGGGAAGAACTCTCAGTGGAACCTTCCCTTCGTGGTTACGCGGGTGTTGCGGTGGACGGGGTAATGACCGGCTTTGGAAAGTGTTCCGGCGGCCGAATGAAAAATCATTATCCCAAGGGGCTGCGAAACAATCCGGTGTAATGGCTGTATAAAAAATTGGATTAACTCAATTCACTTTACCGTGTTAAAATCTTGAATTTATTGGGAAGCAATGCTATAATATTTGATAAACGAAAGAAAGAAGGCCTTTGAAGTGCAGGAAATTAAAGTGCAGTTGACGGAACACCCGAAGCAGAAGCCGACCGACTCGACAAAACTTGGATTTGGTACGATTTTTACGGATCATATGTTCTTGATGAACTATGATAAGGGAGAGGGCTGGCACGATGCCAGAATCGTCCCGTTTGGCCCGATTGAGCTGTCTCCTGCGGCCATGTGCCTCCATTATGGACAGTCTGTGTTTGAGGGAATGAAAGCTTACCGTGCGGTGGACGGAAGAATTCTTCTGTTTCGCCCGGAAAAAAATATGGCTCGGCTGAATTCCTCCAATGACCGGCTTTGCATTCCATTGATTGATGAAGAATTTGCTAAACATGCTATTGAAAAGCTTGTTTCCATTGAAAGGGACTGGATTCCGTCCGGAGAAGGAACCTCTCTTTATATTCGTCCGTTTATTATCGGCGTGGACCCGCACATTGGCGTGCACCCGGCAAGCCACCTGCTTTTTATTGTTCTTTGCTCCCCGGTGGGTGCGTATTATCCGGAAGGCCTGAATCCGGTAAAAATTTATGTGGAAAAAAATTATGTCCGTGCGGTAAGGGGCGGTATGGGCTACACCAAAACGGCGGGCAATTACGCAGCTTCCCTGAAAGCACAGGATGAGGCCGAAAAGCAGAACTACACGCAGGTCCTTTGGCTGGACGGTGTGGAACGCAAATACATTGAAGAAGTCGGCACCATGAATGTCTTCTTCGTGATTGACGATGAAGTAGTAACGCCGGAACTGCAGGGTTCCATCCTCCCCGGCATTACCCGTATGTCTTCCATTGAGCTGTTGAAGTCCTGGGGCATGAAAGTATCGGAACGCAGGATTTCCATCGACGAACTTGCGGATGCTGCAAAAAACGGCAGATTGAAAGAGGCTTTCGGTACCGGCACGGCGGCGGTTATCTCTCCAATCGGCCACTTAAAGTGGGGCGATGATATCATGGAGATCAACAACGGGAAGATTGGCCCGATTTCGCAGCGCCTTTACGATACTTTGACCGGTATCCAGTGGGGTAAAATTAAAGATACCTTTGGTTGGACGGTTGAAGTAAAATAACTAACTTATTAGCTGGTCAAATCATGAAAGTTTGCAGCGGCGGCGTTTTACCGCCGCTGTTTTATGTTTATTGGAGGTCCATATGAGGGAGCTCACCTTCTCCGTGCCGGAAGGTTATTCCGGAATCAGTTTGAAAAGTTTTCTGCGAAACTGCTGCGGTGTTTCCGCTCGGCTTATGGTTCGCCTGAAAAAGGAATCGATGGGAATTACGCGAAACGGCCGACATGCCATTGTGACAGAAATCCTGGAACCCGGCGATGTTGTCTGTATTCTGCTGCCGGACGATCAAAAACAAATCGAGCCGGTGGATGCTCCGCTTGACATTCGGTATGAAGATGACGACGTGCTCATTGTGAATAAACCGGCGTTTATGCCGATGTACCCTTCTCCCGGGCATGACCGGGACAGTCTGGCAAACGCGGTGTCCGCTTATTATCGCGGGCAGGAAGCTCCGGTCGGATTTCGCCCAATTTATCGATTGGATAAAGACACCAGCGGCATTGTGGTGCTGGCTAAAAATTCTTTTGCTGCAGCAAAGCTGGCGGGAAAGATTCAAAAGGATTATTTTGCGATCTGTGAAGGGGAACTGAATGGGGAAGGAACCATCGACCGTCCAATAGACCGAAAAGAAGGTCACGCCATTCAGCGCGAGGTCTCTCAAAATGGAGAGCGGGCGGTGACACACTGGTATTCCCTGGGCTGCGGCTCAGGACACAGCTTTTTAAGACTGCGGTTGGAAACCGGTCGCACGCATCAAATTCGGGTGCATTTGTCCAGTATGGGGCATCCGCTGGCGGGGGATGATATGTATGGGGGCACGACCAACCTGATTCTTCGTCAGGCATTGCACTGCGGCATGGTTTCGTTTGAGCACCCGTATTTCGGAGAATCAATGTGCCTTTTTTGCGAGCTGCCAAATGATATGAAAAGCCTTTTATCATGCTGTGGTATTCAATCTGTACAAAAGCATGAATAAAAAACCGAAAGAAACGAATTAATTGCATAATAATGAATGAATATTTAATAAATCGCTTGATTTATGCATAAATATGCGTTATAATACAAACATTCCAAAGAGATATGCAGTTTATTCAAATATGACGGAGGGTAATGATTATGAAAAAAGGTTCGAAACTCGCAGCGATTGTCCTTGCAGTTGCTATGGCGGTTTCCATGGGCGCGTGTTCTTCTGCCGGCACAACGGCTGCTTCATCCGGCGCTAGCAGCGCGGCGGCATCTACAACTATTGATAAAATTAAAGCGGATGGATATATTACCATGTCCACAAATGCAGAATTTGAGCCGTTTGAGTATAAGGACGGCGACAAAGTTACGGGAATCGATGTTGAAATTGCCCAGAAAGTTGCGGATAAGCTTGGCGTTCAGCTGAAAGTCAATGATATTGCCTTTGATACTCTGATTACCGAATTGAATTCCGGAAAATCCAATTTTGTAGCGGCGGGTATGTCGGTTACGGAAGACAGACAGAAGAATGTGGATTTTTCTGATACCTATTTTGATGCATCACAGGCTATTATTGTCACAAAAGACAGCCCCATTAAATTGCCTTCCGATCTCAATGGCAAGAAAGTAGGCGTTCAGCAGGGAACTACGGGCGACACTTACTGCACCAATGAAGACGGTAAGAATGATATTAAGGTTAGCTCGGTGGAACGCTACAACAAGGGAGTTGACGCGGTTGCCGATTTGATGAACGGAAAGATTGACGCTGTTGTCATCGACAGCTTCCCGGCAACTAAATTTGTAGAGAAGAATTCCGATAAGCTGGTAAAACTCAATGATGCCCTAACGGTAGAAAAGTATGCCATTGCCGTCAAAAAAGGCGACAAAGAAATGCTGGATACCATAAACAACGTACTGAGCGATATGAAGTCCAGCGGCGAACTTGATAAAATCATTGAGAAGTACAAGGCAGCTTTGGGTGCCTAAGTTTCCGCATCTGATCGTAATTGGCAGGGTAGGCGGAGAAATCCGCCGCCCTGCTTTTGCAGTTTTAACAGGAGGCATTTTATGAATATGCTTATGGCAGCGCTGCCGCTGTCCTATTTTTCTGAATTTCCCCAGAAATTCTACGATTCCTTTATTGAAAAGTCGCGCTACAAAAACATTGTGATTGGTCTGGGCAACACTCTGCTGATTACGTTTTTTGCTGTTTTAATCGGAATCGTTCTTGGTACACTGATTGCGCTGATTAAGGTTTCGCATCAGAACAACCCGAAAAAGCTGCGGATTTTAAATGCAATTGCGAGCGTTTACCTCGCGGTAATCCGCGGTACACCTGTGGTAGTGCAGCTTTTGATCATGTGGTTTGTCGTTCTGCAGTCTGCCAATGTTGACAAGGTGGTCGCTGCCATTCTGGCATTCGGCATCAATTCCGGTGCCTATGTTGCGGAAGTTATCCGCAGCGGAATTCAGTCCGTTGACAAGGGGCAAATTGAAGCCGGGCGTTCCCTTGGGCTAAATCAAAGGGCTACCATGGTTAAGATTGTTTTCCCGCAGGCGCTGAAAAATGTACTCCCCGCCATCGGAAATGAATTTATCGCCCTGTTGAAGGAAACCTCCGTCGCGGGCTATATTGCGATTCAGGATTTGACCAAAGGCGGAGATATCATTCGCAGCATTACCTATGACCCGTATACTTCGCTTCTGACCGTGGCGGCTATTTATCTTTTGATTGTGTTGGGATTGACTACGTTGCTTGGCAAACTGGAAAGGAGGCTGCATCAGAGTGATAACCGTTAAAAATCTGAAAAAAAACTTTCATACCATGGACGGCGAGATTTCGGTGCTGAAAGGAATCAATCAGACGATTGAAAAAGGGGAAAAGGTCGTCGTAATCGGCCCGTCCGGTTCCGGAAAAAGCACCTTTCTCCGCTGCTTGAACCTGCTGGAGCAGCCGACCGACGGAGAAATCTGGTTTGAGGGCACGCAGATTAACAAACCAGACTGCGACATCAACAAGCTTCGCCAAAAAATGGGCATGGTGTTTCAACATTTTAATTTATTTCCGCATCTGACGGTGTTGAATAATATTACCCTTGCGCCGGTCACGCTGAAACTGAAAACACAGCAGGAAGCGGAACAGCAGGCCATGCGGCTCTTGGAACGGATCGGCCTTGCTGACAAGGCACAGGCGTATCCCGCGCAGCTTTCCGGCGGCCAGAAGCAGCGCATCGCAATAGTCCGTGCGCTTGCTATGAATCCGGATGTTATGCTTTTTGACGAACCCACCAGTGCGCTGGACCCTGAAATGGTCGGGGAGGTTCTTCAGGTTATGAAGGAACTTGCTGAGGACGGAATGACGATGGTGGTTGTAACACATGAGATGGGGTTTGCCCGCGAAGTGGCCACGCGCGTTTTGTTTATGGATCAAGGGCAGATTCTGGAAGAAGCAGCTCCCGATGAATTTTTCGGCAATCCGAAGAATGCAAGATTGCAGGACTTTTTATCTAAAGTCCTTTAAAAATATTTAATAATATGCTAGAATAAAGAGCACAGTTTTAAACTGCGCTCTTATTTTTTGCCAAGGTGCTTACTATGCCGGCGTTCATTGCTTATTTTTTACATGCGTAAAAAGTCCTGTAGCGCCTAAATTGGCAGACAGGGGCCGGATTTTTTATATTGCCATCGTATTTTACTGTTTGAGCATGGAAAGAACCTGAGGAAATATGCATAACAGTTGCACTGGGAAAAAACCTGTGAAACCGCAATGAGGGAGTATTTGGACCTACAGGAACAAAAGGAAGATTCTCTCTTATTTTCAGCGAATTTATGAGCATTAGATTGTATAGCAATCAATTAGATAAAAGGAGTTTTTACAATGGAACGAATTGCAAGTTTTTGCGTCGATCACAATAAACTGCTGCCGGGAATCTATACGTCCCGTATCGACGGTGATATTATTACATATGACATTCGAATGAGAAAACCAAACACCCCGCCTTTTTTGGAAAATGCAGCGATTCATACCATTGAGCACCTGTTTGCTACTTATGCGCGCAATTCTGAACGGAAGGACCAGGTGATCTATTTTGGCCCGATGGGATGCCGCACGGGCTTTTACTTTCTATTGCGTGATGTAAAGCCCGCGGATGCGATTCGAATGATTCAGGAAGGCTTTACGTTTATTGCCAATTTTGAGGGCACTGTTCCGGGAACGACAGCGTCTGAATGCGGCAATTATTTGGAACACGATTTGGAAGGAGCCAAAAAGGAAGCCAAAGAATTTCTGCCAATTATTAGCACGTGGACCGAGGAAAAACTGCAGTATTAAGCCAAATTTTGTCGATTCATATTTTTCTTTTTTGTTAATTTTTTGCAAACGGGTTGCAAAATTGTTACCTTTGTTTTATTATATTAAAGATGATTACAAAATTGTAACAATTTAATATTGCGAAAGGATTTGGCTTCATGCAAATGTCTAAGCTGAAGAAGCTTTTCATTCAATTGTGCAGAAGCAGCTATGATTTTTTATATATCGTTGGAATACAGTCCGTACGCATCTTAAAAAGGCTCCGTCGCAGAATTCGAAAACTGCTGCATCCGGTCACCGACCTGTTCGTCCGTCTGTATGAAGTGTCCCTGGGAAAACAGGTGGCCCACCTGAAAAGAGAGATTCGTTCCATTCAAGAGGGATTTTGCATTGCTAGGCAGCGGATTAAAGAGGCAAGAAAGCATGGTTTCCTACGCGCCACCCGGGAATATGCATGGGTGGCCGCAAAAAGCTTTGTCCGGCATCGCGGTTTTTTCTTTGCGCTTCTTAACATTGCCGCTCCCGCGGCAGCGATCGCCTTTTTGGTGCTTACGGTGCAGCACTACAACAGTTTAAATTACGGTCTGACTTTGAACTATGATGGACAAACTGTTGCAACCATTCAGAATGAAAAGGTATTTGAACAGGCAACGGAGATGGTCAGCGGCCGTATGGTGCACGATACGGCCGATTCAAATACGGGAATGAACTTTACTCCCAAATTCCAGCTCACCATTGCGGACTCCTCCGAATTTGGCTCCATCAATGAGGTCTGTGATAAAATCATCCAGCAGTCCAATGGAATTATTGAAGAGGCGAGCGGCCTTTATGTGGACGGCCGATTGATGGGTGCGGTAAAAAGCAGTGCGGATCTCCGCTTCCTCCTGCAGGAACTGCTGAACAGTGTGCGTGGTTCTGACAAGTCTGCGCAGGCGGAGTTTATTCCAAACGTGGAAACAATTAACGGCCTATTCCCGACGACTTCCATCATGACGACGGAATCTATGAAGAAAATGCTCAACAGCACTGCACAGTCGGCGGTTGTATATACGGTTAAGGAAGGGGATACGGCAACTTCCATAGCAAAAGCGCATCACATGACGCTTTCGGAACTGAATAAGATTAATAACAACAGGCTTGGGGACGATTTGCACCCCGGGGATATTGTCAATATTGAAGTTGCGGTTCCAACGATTGGCGTCCGGCTGGTAAAGACGGTTACCTATCAGGTGCCGCTTTCCTACAAAACGGTTACCATACAGGATAATTCTCAATACACCGATTATTCCAAGGTAAAAACAGAGGGAGTAAACGGGGTTCAGCAGTGTGTGGATAAGGTCTCCTATGTAAATGGTATTGAATCCGGCAGAGAAATTGTCAGCCGGACGGTAATTACTCCGTCGGTAGACAAGGTGGTTGTCACCGGTACCAAAAAACGCCCGCGCATTAGCGAGCCTGGTCAAAGCACCGGCAGCCTGATGTGGCCGGTTCCATCCCTCCACACCATTACCACCTATTTTACTTGGCGCTGGGGAAGTTTCCACAGTGGAATCGATATTTCTGGCGGCAGCGCATATGGCAAGACGATTGTTGCCGCAGACGGCGGAGTGGTTGTTTCGGCCGGTTGGAGAAACGGTTATGGCAATTGTATTGAAATCAGTCATGGAAAGGGTCTGCACACGCTTTACGGCCATGCAAGCAAGCTGTTGGTATCCTCCGGCCAGCGGGTTTCGAAGGGCCAGGCAATTGCAAAAGTGGGCAGCACAGGCAATTCCACCGGACCGCACTGCCATTTTGAAGTCATCAAAAATGGCACTAAGGTGAATCCGCTTGGGTATGTAAAACGCTAAGACGGAAAAGCACAGAGGAGTTCGCATCTTCCGCGGATTCTTCTGTGTTGCCGTTAGTTAGATTTTTTGATTTTCTTATGTTACATTTACACATTGTTACAAATTAGTAACCTTATTATTTGTCTTATTGACAATTTTTATTTCGTGTATTATTATCAATGAGTATGTAATTTATATTTTGGGAATAATTGATTGGAAAAAATTATAAATTCGAATTCAATATATTAACAATTATAGAATACTAAAATACGCTTGATATTTTACGAAAAAATGCAATAATAGTACTGTTTAAATTTTAGATTGGAGCGTGCCGCGTTGGATAAATTTGTAATTAGAGGTGGCAGTCAGTTAACCGGGGAAGTTACGATCAGCGGGGCCAAAAATGCCGCGATCGCTATTATTCCGGCAACCATTTTGGCTGACGATATTTGTCGTATAGAAAATGTTCCCAATATCACCGATGTTACGGCAATTACCAGAATTTTATATGATATGGGAGCAAAGGTTCGAACTGTAGACAAAGGTACTATAGAAATTGATCCTAGGCATATCCGTACCCATGTGGCTTCTTACGAATTGGCCCGTCATATCCGCGGTTCCTATTATTTAATGGGTGCACTGCTGGGCCGGTTCCATCACGCTCTTGTTACAATGCCGGGCGGCTGTGATTTCGGAGTTCGCCCGATTGATCAGCACCTGAAGGGGTTTGCCGCTCTTGGCGCAACTTATAAACTGGAAGGCGGAATGGTGGATGTTAGTGCGAAAGAATTGAACGGTGCGAACATTTACCTTGACGTAGTTTCCGTTGGTGCCACAGTAAATATTATGCTGGCCGCAGTAAAGGCGAAAGGGCTTACCGTAATTGAAAATGCTGCCAAAGAGCCTCACATTGTTGACCTTGCGAACTTTCTTAATTCCATGGGAGCGGATATTCGCGGAGCTGGTACAGATGTAATTAAAATTTATGGTGTGGAGCATTTGAGCGGTACTTCTTACTCGATTATTCCGGATCAGATTGAAGCGGGAACTTATATGGTTGCCGGTGCCGCAACATGCGGTGATATTCTTGTTAAGAATGTCATTCCAAAGCATTTGGAATCGATTTCCGCAAAGTTGGAGGAAATGGGAGTTCTTGTGGAAGAATTTGATGATTCTATTCGCGTTTGCCGGAAAGGCAAGCTGAATAAGTGCAATATCAAAACCATGCCGCATCCCGGCTTTCCTACCGATATGCAGCCGCAAATTGCCGTTTTGCTGTCCCTTGCAAATGGAACAAGCATTATCAATGAAAGTGTGTGGGACAACCGTTTCCGTTATGTGGAGGAATTAAAGCGCATGGGTGCCCAGATTTCTGTAGACGGAAAACTGGCCGTAATTGAAGGGGTGGATCACCTGAATGCAGCCCCTGTTAAGGCGACGGATCTGCGTGCTGGTGCTGCAATGCTGATTGCTGCGCTGGCCGCGAAGGGCATTACTCAGATTGAGGACATCAATCATATTGAACGTGGATATGAGGATGTAGAACAAAAACTTCGCAATTTGGGTGCGGATATTAAACGCATTCATGTTCCGGAACCCGCCGTTGCGCAGGCAATTTAAATGGAAACTCTGATGAACTATTATACGGCAATCCGGTCAATCTATTCATCAAGACATAATTGAAGAACATTCCGTTTTGGGCGCGTTTCATTTTACCGTGCTTTACCGAAAGGCTTGCCGGTATTATCGAAAAAGAGAAATGATGTATGAATGGGGATGGACGATGAGTCTTTCCCTTTTCTTGTATCTGGGGGTTATATTTATATGGCAAGATTCTGTCCGCTATTTAGCGGAAGTAGCGGCAACAGCTATTACATAGGTTCGTCCACATCCGGGATTTTAATTGATATAGGAAGAACGGCAAAGCAAATCGGAAATATGTTGTCGCTCTGCGAAATTGACCCGACGGCGATTCGGGCAATTTTCATTACGCATGAGCATACCGACCACGTGAAGGGGTTGCGTGTCTTTGCTTCCCGTTATCATATTCCGGTTTATGCGTCACGCGGTACACTGAATGAGCTGGAGCGGATGGGCTGCCTGGAAGGAGCGTTCGAATGCGCTGAAATCACCGAATCGGGCGTGGAATGCGCAGATTTATTAATTCAGCCGTTCCATACTTCGCACGACAGTGCGGAAAGCGTTGGCTACCGCATCCGCACCTATGACGGTCGGACGGTCGGCATTTCCACCGATTTGGGGTATATGTCCGATGAAGTGCGGAATTCCCTGTACGGCGCGGATCTGGTCGTTTTGGAATCAAATCATGACATTGGGATGTTGAAGAACGGTCCGTATCCGTATCCTTTGAAAAAACGGATTTTATCCGATACCGGCCATCTTTCGAACCTTGCCTGTTCGGAGGAACTGCGGGGACTTGCGGAGCATGGAACCGTACGCTTTTTCCTAGCGCATCTCAGCGCCGAAAACAATACGCCGGAACTGGCTTATCAAACAGCGTTCTGCGCCCTTTCCATGGCGGGTATGAAGGCCGGAACGGACTTTGAACTCAGTGTTGCTCCCCGTGAAAATACGGTGGGGAAGATTACGATTTTTTGAGGCGGAAATCATGCTATCCATTCAAATTATCTGTGTGGGAAAACTGAAAGAAGCATACTGGCGGGATGCCTGCGCCGAATATGCAAAACGGCTGCAGTCCTTTTGCCGGTTTTCTATTGTAGAACTGCCGGAAAGTCGCTTGCCGGATAATCCTTCTCCGGCGCTTATTGAAGCGGCGCTGAGCAGCGAAGGGGAGAAAATTCTGGCGGCTTCCTCCGGCTCGGCACGGCTGGCACTTTGTATAGAGGGCAAACCGCTGTCCTCCGAACAGCTGGCCATGAAAATCGATGCGCTTGCAGTCGGCGGAATCAGTTCCATCAGTTTTCTCATCGGCAGCTCCTTCGGACTAAGTCAGCAGGTAAAACAGGCATCCGATTTTCAGCTATCTATGTCGCCAATGACATTCCCGCACCAGTTGGCTCGTGTTATGCTGTGCGAACAAATTTACCGTGCTTTCCAAATTAACCATCATGGCAAATATCATAAATAAGGCTTTGTAAAGTAAACATGAAAGATTAAGAAGGGAAATCAGCCAATTGCTTCAAGCGACGAGGAAAAGCTTGCGTTTGCTTCTGGCAGAAAGGTTTAGGCCCGCAACTTGTGCCGGGGTC
>DUNN01000001.1 GCA_012839345.1 Clostridiales bacterium
ATACGCTGAAGACTGGTCCGTTTCCAGAGCATATTTGAATCCCAAATCGATTCAGACACTTCTGCTAAGCGCAGCTTAATTCATTTCGTGGAGTCCCCAAATTGCGAACTTCTCTTGACATAGCCTTGAATTGCTATCTTTTATCGTTATTTTATTGTCAATGGTAGTATAATGCCAATAGCAACTATTAAGTCAATGATTATGAAGAATTTTTAGCAAAAATGCACTTCCCGAATCCTGCAAAAAATGCAGGATCGGAAAGTGCATTTTAAAAACCAAAGATACGATTATCGGATGGGAAACCATAATTCCACTAAGGGGTGCGTTATAGAACCATCCACATCCACAAGCAGAATATTGCCAAACGGTGGTGCAGACAGGGTCAGATTTCGCTTACGGATATTCTTCATGGTTTCACTGAAAACCTTTCCCGGGGCGTAAACAAAATCTGGATCAGCAGAAACAATCGTATGATAGCAGGGAAGTGACTGCAGAGTGACGATTTTTTCGTTGTCGTATTTCAGATCGTACTTCTCCGCTTTCCAGGGTTTTATGGAATAGCCTAACACAGCGGACAGTTCATCCGATTCATTTTCCCAGCTGGTGCAAAGAACAGAAAGATGTGTTGCCGGCATGGCTTTCACCCATTTATGTATTTGATCCTGCTGTTCCCTCCGCGGAGCAATCCACCCATGCTCACCAAAGCTTATGAAAATCAGCTCTGAACTTTGAGCAAATTCATAATTCCCTAACAGATCAGGAATTTTATCATATATGCACAGATAATCATCGATTAGCTGGCGGAGATGCTCATAATAAGCAATTTTTTGTGTGCATATTTCTCGGCTTCGACGAACGCGTTCAATTACCTTATTTCGGTCTCTTTCTTTTCCGCTGAATTGTTTTCCAATATCCTTAAGCGGAACACCCATGGAACGATATTTAAAGTACGATAACAGACGAAATACATCCTCTTCGTCATAATAACGGTATCCATTGTTCTCCTTCTTTGTGTTTATAATCCCTTCTTTTTCAAAAAAGTGCAATGCCCCCGATGTGATTCCAAGGATCCGGGCCACATCACCAATATGATATTTCATCTTGATCACCCCAAAAGTCGGTAGTAACTGCTGACTTTACTCAGGCTTATTTACTGATTCGGCGCCATTTTCAGTTCCTTTATTTGTACCATTCGTACCGTATACTCAAGATAACCAATCTGTCCGTGTAAGCGCATTCATACTGCAAATGAATCTTGTGCAAACTCTCATCCTCATTTTCGGAAAGTATTGCAAATTATTATGCTTCTTTGTGTTTCAGTTATAGCAGATTTTTCGTTGGTGAATCGCTTCATCGACAATGAAGTTTTATTGACCTTATCCTCTCCGATGATAACACTGGATTTGTCCTTATAATTTATGTGACAGGGGAGAATTATTACCATTTCCGTGAATCGGTATAAACCTATTTTTAGCTTTTCTTACAGCAGTTTTCCGGCAATGGCCTGTGTGGTGCTTTTTATGTTATGGTCGCAGGTACCGTAGTTCCGTTTAAAGTACTCGGTATAAAGAACGTCCAACAGGTAAAGTTGAGCGACCCGCACCGAAAGGGACCCACCCTGGAAAGGCCCTTCATTTGCCCCGCACAGCAGGGTAATGTCCGCGTAAATCGTCAGGGGGGATTCCGCGTATCTGGTTATGCAGATGGTATTGGTCTTATTCGCTTTGGCCCGTTTCAGAATATCGATTGTATCTTTGGTGGAGCCAGAGTAGGAAAAGGCAATCGCCAAATCGCGCTCGTCCAACAGCGCAGATTCCATGGCCTGCATGTGGGAGTCCATTGTAAAAACGACGTTCGGCAGAACGCGCGAAAACTTATTTTTTGCTTCCTGTGCCATAATGCCGGAGGAGCCCACGCCGAAAAAGTGAATAACGCGTGCTTTTTCAATCATCTCAACCGCGCGGTGGATATCCTCTTCGTTAATCATGCTGAAAGTCTGGTTTAACGCGGCAATATCTGTGGCGAGAAGCTTGCGGCATACCTCGTCTAACGAATCATTGCGTTTAATTTCCTCCGAAAGGGCCACGCTGCTGGAATCGTCCTGTGTGCTTAAAGACTGTGCCAGCATCATTTTAAAATCCTGATACCCGTCCAACTTTAAGGTCCGGCAGAATCGGAAAACCGTGGTGTCGCCGACTCCGCAGTGCTGCGCTAAGTCGGTAATCGACATATACAGCGCTTCTTTCGGGGAATCAATAATATAGTCGGCTACCTTGCGTTCCGCTTTGGTAAAGATTTTTTCACTCGCCTGTATTTTGGAAAAGATATCCTGTGCCATACGCGTATTCTCCTTTATGTCATCTTCCTCCGAATGAGAGGTAAACGTCCTTGCCTGCTGGCTGCGTACCTTCGAAAGCAGCGGACAATATTTTTAATCAATCTTTCATCGAAAACGAAGTTTCTATTTTATGAGAAATAGTGATATAAAAAACAGAGAAGCACTAAATCCCATCGGTCAGTTCGCGGATTACATCCCGATTCGAGAAGGAGAGTGGTTTGGGAAATTCCGCTTCCCGCTCGGAAAGAAGAACAAAGTCTCCGGCTTCCTCTGTGTTTTCTTCCAGTACGGCTTCATCAACGGCCAGTTTTGCGGCCAGTTCACGGTAAAATGTATCGTAACGAATGGAGTCTACCGCACTGAAATGGAAAATGCCGCACAGGTTGTGTTCCATAACATAGGCCAGCTTTTTTGCAATCATGGTATCCGTAATGGTACTGATGCTCAGCCTAGGGTAAACAACGACCCGGTGTTCCGGTGCAGTTGCGTTTTTCAGCTGATTCAGCCGCGGCGAATTTTTCCCCCAGACCTGCGGGATGCGAATGATGCAGGTCCGCTCCCGCAGCAGTGCGGTCAGTTTTTGTTCACATGCGATTTTGTACCGGCCGTAATCTGTACAGGAGTCCGGCTGGTCGCTTTCACGGTGCGCGCGGATCATGTCACGGTCGAAAACGTTGGCCGTGGAAAAGAAGTACAGAACTCCTCCGTTTTCGTTCAGGTATTCCGCTGCGATTGTGTGTGCCGCAAGCTGGCTTGAAAGGTCCCCTCTCAGGCAGGATATAATGACCTGCGGTTGTGTTTGCCGCAGGATGGAATGAATCTGGTCCGGCTGCCCCACATCCAGCGAAAAAGTTCGGTCTGCAGTCAGCGGTGCTTTCCTTTGGTATACGGTGGAAAACAGGCACAGCCGTTTGTCAGTGGAAAGCTCCCGAATAATGGCGCTTCCAACCAATCCGCTTCCGCCCAAAATTAAAACGTTTTTCATAGGAAGCTGCTCCTTTTCAGGAAGGATCTTTCTTTTTATTTTACCACATATTTTAGAATACGCCAGACCAAAGAACTTAAAACCATTGGATTTCATTAAAGTTAACGGGAACGCGTTTTCCGGCTGTTCAACTCTGACATAATGAAATCACCTCTGCGCATACTAAGCGCAGAGGTGATTTCATGTCAAAGGCAAGTCTTTATTTTAACGTAAACGATTTAAGCGGCAAACGGAACGCTGCGGAAATCAAACGCAAACTGGATAAAATACCTGGAGTTATTTCCGTTAGTGTAAATGCCATGGATGACCGTGTCGCGGTGGATTTCGATACGACGGGAACCAATCAGGAAAAAATTCGAAGCGAACTTGCCAACCTGGGTTATACTGTCACTGCGGAACATCTTGAAAATCATATGATGTAGGAGGATTTGTATGCCAAAAGACAGTCAGCCGGATAATAAAAGAGCAAGAATAAAAAAAGCCAACGGCCAGACACCGATTACAAAAGAAAATCAGAATCAGAACCGGAACGCGAAAAAACAATCCATTCCCAATAATGACGTCTGAAAAAGGAGTGTAAAATATGGCGAAAGCAGGGATGAGAAGACCGGACCCGGAAGACCCAAAAGCGCACGGCACAGAACACCGCAATCGGTTCCACGTTCCGAAAAATGATGTAAAACCGGTTCCGGAGCTGCAGGGAAAGGCAAAGCATACCAAGGAAAAGGCTCCGCCCATGTAAGGGTGAAAAAAGTTGCCGCCGTTCGGAAAAGGAGCGGCGGCTTTTGTGTAAAACGCTTTCCGGTTTCAAGTAATTTATTAAGTCTGCCAATGATTTTTCAAGATTTATTTCACGATGGAATCTTCCATCAAGTTTTGTCTTAAGAGGATGGATTTGCTAATAATGCGTGTTTCTATGGTTTTTTGGCAGTTGATTTCTATGGAAAATAGTGGTAACATTATGTCAAATGATAAAAAAACAGCGCGAAAATAGGTATGTTGCATAATCTGTTATCTCAAATTATTATGATGAAAGTCATATAAAATATATTATTAACCATCAGATATAAGGAGGATTCAAATGACTCCGAAAGAAAAGCACCGTACAGAATTGGACGGTATGATTTTAAAGCGCAAGAAGATGATTGTTGAGCAGGCTATTACCGAATTTTCCAGGAAAGGAATAGAAAGCACAACCATGGCGGACGTCGCGAGAGCCTCCGAAGTCGGGATTGCTTCCCTGTACCGTTACTTTAATACCAAAACGGAACTGGTCATCCAGTCCGCTTTGCTTTTTTGGAAAGAAACTGATGAATTCTGCATCCCAAGCCTTTTGACGCGGCAGTATCACGCTATGAGTGGAATCCGTCAGATTGAAACGATCGCTAAACTGCTGATTAAGGGATATAGTACTTTCAAAGACCGCCTGATTTTTATGAACGATTTTGAAGCTTTTCTTCGGAAGCAAAAAATTTCCCGAGTTCAGCTTGCTGAATATGAAGAAGAGCTTTTGAAGATGAAGCCGTATGTAGTAAAAGCGCTGGAAAAGGGTCTGGAGGATCATACCATACGGCTGACCGATTCGGTGGACCAAACCTATATGACCTTGTCCCAGATGGTGCTCAGCTATGCACAGAAATTAGCGGTGTATAATGATTTGCTGAAAGACGACGGGGGAATTGATCCGATAAAAAATATGGAATGCGCCGTACATATGATTGTAAACTGGCTCCGGGCGGAGCCTGCACAGGAAAATCAAGCAGAGACTGCACAGGATAACAGCGCGAAAGCAGTTTGATGCGGATGCGGAACACGTTCAATACATAATTTTTAATTTTGTGAAAGAGGTTCCGCCATATGATTGCTTTCGCCGAAATTACGCTTCATGCACCATGGGTTCACTCGCTGAAGGAAAAGCGCATGGTTGTAAAAAGTCTTGTTGCAAAACTAAGAAATCA
This sequence comes from Clostridiales bacterium, assembly GCA_012839345.1. Classification (GTDB taxonomy): domain Bacteria; phylum Bacillota; class Clostridia; order Oscillospirales; family Acutalibacteraceae; genus Caproiciproducens. The sequence continues at coordinate 5,282 of DUNN01000001.1, forward strand.
CTTTAACGTTTCAGCAGCGGAGACCGGGGGACAGGACGTGCACCAAACCATTGTTATCGGCATTGCCGCTTTAGCGGGCGACACCGCACAGGCGGATAGTATTCTGGACCACGCAATTCGCTATTTAGAGGAAAATACGGAAGCGGAAATCACAAACGTTTCCCGCGAGATACGGTGATTTTTTTGTTCCGACCGAAGAAGAGGTGAATTTTATTCCTATTTTGGTAAGCGCTTGTCTGCTGGGAATCCCCTGCAGATACAACGGAGAGGAAAAGGCAAACAAATTGGTTCTAAAGCTTTGTGAACAGCATACCCTGATCCCAGTGTGTCCCGAACAGCTCGGCGGGCTGCCGACTCCGCGCGAACCTTCCGAACGGAAGGGGGACCGGGTGGTGTCCAGAACGGGAGCCGATGTTACGGCGGAGTTTGAGCGGGGAGCGAAGGAAACGCTGCGCATCGCAAAGCTGTGCGGCTGTTCCTGTGCGATTATGAAAAGCAAAAGCCCATCCTGTGGATGCGGTAAGGTGTACGATGGTTCGTTTACGGGAAAGCTGATTCCCGGCAACGGAGCGGCAGCACAAAAACTGATGGATCACGACATTTTGGTCGTGACGGAAGATGAAATTGCAGACCTGCCTTTGCCCGCCGATAAAACGAAATAGATTTCCTGGCAATATTCTGTACGGCCGTCAATAAATCCGGTTGATTTTGGAAATACTTACTTCGTAAAATCCAAACTTTGGAGGAACAAAAGTGAGTAAAGAAATCAACAACCGCGAATATCGCCAAAATGTCATTAAGAATATAATTTCACAGCTTCATGCCGGGAAAAGCCCGGAAGAAATGAAGCAGCAGTTCGAAGCGGCGTTCAGTGGCGTATCCGCTACCGAAATCTCGGAAGCGGAACAGGCGCTCATTCGGGAAGGCCTTCCGGTCAGCGAGGTTCAACGCCTTTGCGATGTTCATGCTGCGGTCTTTCAAGGTTCCGTGGAAGAAATTCATCAGGAAGATTACGGTTCCATTCCCGGGCACCCCGTAAATGTGATGAAGCAGGAAAACCGCGCGGTGGAAAAGCTTTTGGAGTATCGCATAAAGCTGCATCTTTCCGCCTTGCCAGACGCAACCGCGCTGACCGCGCTCAAGGAAGATCTGGAGGAGCTTTCGAAGATCGACCTTCATTATTCCCGAAAAGAGAATATCCTTTTTCCGTATATGGAACGCTACGGCATTACAGCCCCGCCAAAAGTAATGTGGGGTGTGGATGACGAAATCCGCGCCATGCTGAAAGAGGTACGGCAGCAGGTTTCTGCCGGAGATACCGAACAGTTGCGGCAGAAAATGGAATCGCTTTCGGCAAAAATTAAGGACATGATCGACAAGGAAGAAAAGATTATGCTGCCGATGCTGACAGAAACCTTAACACAGGATGAATGGAAGCGCATTGCGCATGACAGCCGCGAAATCGGCTTCTTGCTGGAAGAGGTTCCGGAGTGGAACCCCGAAAAAAAGGATACCGCGGTTGCCCGTTCCGAAGCTGCGGAACCCGGGGCGATTTCCTTTGCTACGGGCACTATGACCGCGCAAGAGATTTCCGCCGTGCTGAACACACTGCCGTTTGATTTGACCTTTGTGGATGCGAACGATACGGTCAAGTATTTTACCAACGGTACAGAACGGATTTTTCCGCGCACCAAAGCGATTCTTGGACGCTTGGTCACGAACTGCCACCCGCCGGCCAGCGTGCATATTGTGGAGAAAATCGTGGCGGATTTTAAATCCGGCGCGAAAGACCACGAGGATTTCTGGATTCATATGAACGGGCGGTATGTACTCATTCGCTATTACGCGGTGCGCAGTGCACAGGGAACGTACCTTGGAACTTTGGAAGTCACCCAGGATATTCAACCGATTCAGGAGATAACCGGAGAAAAACGTTTGGTACAGGAATAAATTCTGCTTGCCGGCCGCAAAATACAATTGAATTTTTATTTTGACCGTTCTCGCAGTTCTGTGCAGAAAGGGTCAGGAAAGAAGGAAAATATGAAAGCATATCTGGATCGAAGCGGATGTATCTCCTGCGGTCTGTGCACCCAAACCTGCCCGGAAGTATTCCGCATGGCGGACGATGGGATTGCGGAGGTCTATCAGGAGGAAGTTCCCCCGGAAGCGGAGGACACTGCGGTAGAAGCGCAGGAAAACTGCCCTGTTTCCGTCATTAAGGTGGAATAGTGGCTGCAGTCTGGAAATTTGGAAAGCAAAAGAGCGTATTCTCAAACGGGAGAATACGCTCTTTTTGCATTTTAGAAGGGCCCGTATTCGGTTGGTTTACTGGGCTGCCAGAATTTGTTCATAATCATTTTTCGGAAGTGGCCGGGAAAAATAGAATCCCTGCGCCATATCGCATTGGAGTGCTTTCAGCAACTGAACCTGCGCTTTTGTTTCGACTCCCTCTGCGACCACGGTGAATCCCATTTCCTTGCAGAGGCGGATGATATTCCGCAAAAGAGCCTGATTTTTCTCGCTGTTAACGGAATGATTCATGAACCCGCGGTCCAGCTTTACCGTACCCGCGGGAATATCCGTTAGCATGTTCAGCGAGGAGTAGCCTGCCCCGAAGTCGTCAATCGACAGGGGAAACCCCGCTCTGCGCAGCCGGTTCATCACCTTTGGAATTTTTTTCGGATTTGCGGCAAGGGCGCTTTCTGTCAGTTCCAATTCCAACAATGGGAAGGGAACTCCGTAACGACGGGCGATTCGTTCGTAATCCGTTTTCAACATGGGTCGGTACAGGTGTGCTCTGGAAAGATTAACCGAAACCGGAACCACCTTCATGCCAAGTTCCATCCAATGCCGGATATCGGCACAGACCTGCTCAAAGATATAGCGGTCCAGCGGAACGATTACTCCGTTTGCCTCAAAATCGGGGATAAATTCACCCGGAGGAATCAGGACGCCGGGCTCAGTTTTCCAGCGGACGAGCGCCTCACTGCCAATCATTTTCTGCGTGTTTAGGTCATATTTCGGCTGGTAGTAGATGACAAATTCCTGGTTTTTCAGCGCGGGGAGCAGACGGTCTTTCATATTTTTTTTTGCCAGCTGATGCAGGCGCATACGGTCTTCATAAAAGGAAATGAATTTCTGAGAAGTATCCGGAATGGACTTTTGTGCGAGTATCGCACGGTCCATCATCGCTTCTATGCTGAGCGTCGAGTTGCTATCAATCGCGAAAAGACCCATCCGGTATTCCAATTTATAGTGCGTTCCGTAAAATAGAATGCTGTGCGACAGACTGCGCCCAATATGCTCTGCCCTTTTTTCCAGCTCGCGTTTTGTTTCATACCGGAGCAGCAGCAGAAAGCGGTCGCCGCCCAAATGCGCACAAAGTTCCCCGTCGTGAAGGGAATTGTTCAGAACACGGTGAATCTGAAGGATTACTCGGTTCCCGTTTTGAAAACCGAATAATTCATTGACAAGTAAAAAATGTTTTACGTTGAAGCTAAGAATTGCATAGTTCGGGGCGGCGCTCTCCCGAATCAATTCATTCGCTTTGGCGCAGAATTTTGCTATGTTCCACCCAAAGTCCGGCCGCTCAGGGGAATCGATTACCTCCTGGCTTTTCACACAATAAGCGATTTCCGTTCGCCTGCCTTCCATAATTTTTTCTGTATTGTTGCCTATTTACCAAAATTTATTCATAATAAGAATTTTGTGGTGTGGTTTTCTTTTTGCAGGCAAGACTTGGCTGACCCGAATAAAAACAGAGGTGAAAAGGATACTAATAAAGGCTCCTTGTCATAAGAAGCTTTTATTTTTGAAAGGTGAAATCAGGAATGGATAACAATAAAAACAGAATGAAAGACCGTGAAAAAAGCAATCCAGAGCTTCGCAAAATGAAGCCGAAGGAAAATGCGGATGTGGGAATCATCGATGGGCAGAAAACCGGCGTACATGCTGGAAAGCATGAAAAAGGCCGGAGATGACCCCGCATAACAGAAAAATCTTGGAAGATAGGAAAGGAAGGATATAGGTATGAATACCATGCTTTGCAATGTTTCGGGAATTCGGAACAAGGAATGCAAGACCCAGATAAAAAACGCACTGGATAAGATTCCAGGTGTTCAAGAGGTGGGGGTAAACCTGGTGTCCGGTACGGTCAAGGTGGACTACAACGAACCCGCCACGGAGCTGGAAATCAAAGACTGCATTGAAAACGCGGGATTTCCGATTGAATATGAATAATTCGGAAAGCAGCCAAACTTAAAAAGCCCACGGGCCGAAATCCGGTCCGTGGGCTTTTTTGCTACGTTTTAAATAAATTGTGAGGCAAAATTTTTTATTTAATCAATAGATTACCGCTCCGTATTTTGCTGCCAGCGGCTCAATCAGTTCCGTATCAATGGCACAGTTGGAATCCACAATCAGCCGGCCCTGAAAATACCGCAGGGCAGCATCCAGAACCGGAAGCTGGTCGCAGTGCACGGCAATGGGCAGCTTCGTCATAGAACTGTTTCTGGACAAAATCATAGCGTCGTCCATGCTGTTTACAACCACCAGCGCGGCATTGACCTGCTCGTCGTCCAGGTCGATCAGCTCCTCACCGAGGGAACTGCTGCATTCCATCGGTTCGCTGTACACAATGTCGTCCCCAAGAAAGAATGCCTCGCGCTCTATGGCGGCGGCAAAATTATCCGGTTCCGCGGGAATGGAAGGAGCGGGAAAATCCTTTAAAACTTCTGCCAGCGCCTTCAGGTGTTCCGGGGTTGTACCGCAGCATCCACCCACAATGAAGGCCCCTGCTTCCAAAAGCTTGCGCATTTCGGCAGCAAATGCATCCGGCGCAAGATATCCCTCCGATTTTCCGGAATCCCACATCGGAACGCCTGCGTTTGGCTTTGCAATGATGGGAACGCTGGCGTGCACGGCCGCATTTTGGATTAGCTCCGCCATGGCTGCCGGGCCGAAGGAGCAGTTGAGTCCCACGGCATCCACCCCCATGGACTGCATGGTAATCAGAAATGGTAACAAAGAACCGCCGGTCAGCGTGTGGCCGCTGGAATCAACCGTAATGGTGACAAAAACCGGCAGATTGGTCGTGCGGGCGGCCAGAACCGCCGCGCGTGCGTCCGCAAGGGAAGTTTGGGTTTCGATGACCAGAAAATCAACGCCCGCTTCCTCCAGCGCACGGATTTGTTCCCGATAAATATCGTAAATATCGTCAAAATCACTTTCTCCGTACGGGGGAACAAACAGTCCGGTGGGGGAAAGATCGCCCCCAACCAGTACGCCATGGGGCTTTGCAACGCTTTGCGTAAGCGCCACCAACTGGCGGTTGAATTCCACTGTTTTTTCCGAAAGGCCGTAATTGGCCAGTGCTGCACGGTTTGCCCCGAAAGTGGGCGCGTAAAGCGCCCGTACCCCGGCGGCGACATAGTCGCGCTGCAGCTTTAGAAGGGGTTCCGGATGTTCCAAAATCCACTGTTCCACACAAACACCGCTTGGCATTCCGGCTTGGGTCAGGTTTGTGCCCGTTGCGCCGTCCAGCAGAAGGGGAAGCGGGAAGGGAAAGCTCATCTTCTCTTCATTGCTCCTTTTTGACGATTGTCATTTTGGTTTGCTTTCCGCGTTTTACATCGTTTCCGGTGCGGAAATTTTAAACATGGAAAGAACATTGCAGATTACGGTGGAAGTCGCTTCGCACAAGGCAAGCCGTGCGGCGGTCAGGTGTTCGTCTTCGCCCTTTACGCGGCAGGCGTTGTAGAACTTGTGGAAGAGCGTGGCAAGCGTAATCACATAGCGGGTAATGCGTGCCGGGTCATAGTCCTTGGCGGCGGTGATGATTTCTCCGGTAAAGGAAGAAAGATGCCGGATCAGCTCAATTTCCTCCGGCTGGGTCAGAAGCGCCAGTTCCTCATCCGTGCAGGCACGGGGCGCAATACCTTCTGCGGCCAATGCCTTCAGAATGCTGCAGATGCGCGCGTGCGCATACTGCACATAGTAAACCGGATTTTGGGCGTCTTCCTGTACCGCAAGATCCAGGTCAAAGTCCATCTGCGAATTCGCTTCCCGCATGTTGAACAGGAAACGTGCGGCGTCCACCGGAACTTCGTCCAGCAGGTCGGCCAGCTGAATCGCCTTGCCGGTGCGCTTGCTCATGCGCACGACTTCGCCCGCCTTGACCAGCCGTACCAGCTGAATCAATACTACGTCCAGCTTGTCACCGTCCAGTCCGATGGCATTCATTGCGCCTTTCATTCGGGCAACGTGCCCGTGGTGGTCCGCACCCCACACGTCGATGCAGGTGTCGAATCCGCGCCGGAATTTATTCCGGTGGTAGGCAATGTCGGCCGCAAAGTAAGTCGGATTTCCGTTCTGGCGCACGAGAACCTCATCTTTTTCCGCGCCGAAGCTGGTGGCTTTGTACCAGAGCGCGCCGTCTTTTTCGTAGGTTAAGCCCTTGTCTTTCAAAATCTGGATGCATTCGTCCAGTTCGCCGTCGTTGTGCAGTCGGCTTTCCAAAAACCACTCGTCGTATTCAATGCGGTATTTTTTCAGGTCGTCCTTCATTTTCTGAATGTTTTTTGGAAGCGCAAAATCAACCAGCGCCTTCTGCCGCACGGCAGAATCTTCGTTTACATAACGGTCGCCGAACTCTTTTGCAAACTCGGCGGCGCGTTCTTTAATGTCATCGCCGTGGTAGCCGTCCTCCGGGAATTCCACTGCGTCTTCGCCCTTATAAATCTGAAGGTAGCGCGCTTCCAGCGAACCGCCGAACTTTTCAATCTGGTTGCCGGCGTCGTTTACATAAAATTCACGCCAGACGTCGTAGCCCGCCATGTCCAAAACAGCGGCAAGGCAGTCGCCCAGCGCGCCGCCGCGCGCGTTGCCCATGTGCATTGGCCCGGTCGGATTGGCGGAAACGAATTCTACCATGATCTTCTTTTTCTGCCCGTAGTCGCTGCGACCGTAATCCGCGCCGCTGCTTAAAATATCTTTCAGAATATCACCGTAAAATCTGCGGCTCAGGAAAAAGTTGAGGAAGCCAGGGCCGGCAATTTCAAAGCGGTCAAAATAAGTACCCTCCAGCACCAGATGCTTGGTCAGGGTTTCTGCGATTTTTCGGGGAGCGGAGTGAAAGGTGCGTGCGGATACCATCGCTGCGTTGGTTGCCCAGTCGCCGTGGGCATGGTCGGCCGGAACCTCAATGGAAAATTCGGGAATTTCCGCTTTCTGCAGCTCACCGCAGCGCATCGCCTCCCGGAACGCATTCTGGATTGCTGTTTTTAAATCACTGGTCGCCTTGAATACTAGTTTTGACATCTTTGTTTTTTGCCTCCTTGACTGTAATAAAAACCTCGTTCAGGCTCGAAAGATTTGAGTTGATATCGAGTGTGTAGTTGATTTCCAGACTTCCGCCGAGATCATCCAGCTTGGATTTGACCTTGTTGGTGAAAATTCCGATCATCATGCAGCCGTAGCCCGTGTCGTAAGGGCACACGTGCCGTTTGCCGCTCTCCAGAATCAGGCGGGTGCTCTGTTCGCCGCCGCGTATCAGTGTAACCTTGGAATCTCCGTCAATTTTCAGTACGGAAGTGTGGGCGGCATTATGGTTTTCCGTATCATACTCTTTATAAACAATATAACGGCTGTTCCCCTTTTTTACATAGGAACCCATCGTCGTGATTTCTACTTCTCCTCGTTCTCCGTTTACATTCTGCTTTCCGCGGATGGAGATAAGATAATCTTCCTGCATATTGAACTCCTTACTTTTCGACGAATCAGTACGATTCGATATCCACGTGGCTGACGCCGTTTTTAACGTCGCAGCCAAGGAAAATGCCCGCAATTTTGGAAAAGCCTTCGATCTGGTCGCTCACGAAGAAGCGTCGGTCACCTTCCTCTTCCCGGCCGCAGAGCAGGTTTTGCTCCCTAAGCGTTCGGGCACAGAAAAGGGCGGTTTCACGTCCGCTGTCGATTAGTGTTACCTGTTTGCCGACTGTTTTTGAGATGATCTGCTGAATAATCGGATAATGGGTGCATCCTAAAATTAAGGTATCGATTTGCGCCTGACGAAGCGGCTCCAGGTAACGCTGTGCCACCAGGCGGGTTACTTCATCGTCCTCCGAAATGAATCCGTTTTCCACCAGCGGGACGAAAAGCGGGCAGTCTTGGTCAAACACTTCAATGCCCGGGTCGATTTCCGCCAGGGCCCGCCGGTAGGAACCGCTTCGGATGGTCGCCGTAGTGCCGATGACTCCCACACGACGGTTTTTGGTGGCTTTCGCCGCCGCTTCCGCCGTGGGGCGGAGCACGCCGGTGAACGGCACGCCAAGACCGTCGCCAAGGTTTTCCGCGACGGAACTGACGGTTCCACACGCGGCAATAATCATTTTTACATCGTAGGTTTTCAGAAAGGCGGCGTCCTGCCGCGCGTACTTCATAATGGTTTCACGACTGCGCGAACCGTAGGGTACGCGTCCCGTGTCGCCGAAATAAACGATATTTTCATGCGGCAGTATTTTCAAAAGCTCTTTTACGGCGGTCAGTCCGCCAAGCCCTGAATCAAATACGCCGATCGGTCTGTTGTCCATTCTGTTCCATCGCTCCAGAAACTTACATATTTTAGGCAACCGGTGAGATTTTGCCGTCAGAAGCGGTCCGAAGCCGCAGAAATACTGCGCCGGGCAGCTTCGGGACGGCTTACGTCAGCGGCAGCCCCGAACTTGTTTTTCTATCTATATACTATTGTAATTAATATTTGGGCTTAATTTCAAACGAGAGGCGGATCAGCCGGTCGAGGAGCTCGCCATAGGACACTCCGCAGGCCTCCCAGAGCTTTGGATACATACTGATGGAGGTAAAGCCGGGGAGCGTGTTCAGCTCGTTCAGCAAAACCTCTTTTCCGTTGCGTACAAAGAAATCTACACGCGCTAAGCCGCTGCAGCCGAGCATACGGTATGCGCGCGCCGCGATGGAACGGATTTCCTCAATGACCGCACTGTCCAGATGAGCTGGAATATAAAGCTGGGATTTGCCGTTCGTGTATTTGTCGTCGTAATCATAAAATTCCGCTGCCGCAGCAATTTCGCCTACGGTGGAAGACTGCGGCTCTTCGTTGCCGAGCACTGCGCATTCGACTTCCTGCCCTACAATGGCTTCTTCAATCACGATTTTATCGTCCTCGCGCGCAGCTTTTTCCACCGCGGCGTCCAGTTCTTCCTCACAGTGCACCTTGCTGACCCCAACGGAGGAGCCGGCGTTGGCGGGCTTTACAAAAACGGGATACCCCAGGCGGGCGTTGACTTTAATCTTGATTTTTTCGGAGCCGGTCGCGTACTTGTTTGCGAAGAACCACAGGTAATTCGCTTGTTTGATGCCGGCTGCTGTCAGCAGCGTATGGGTGACTGCCTTATCCATGCAAACCGCCGAGGCAAGCGCGCGGCAGCCGACAAACGGAATGCCGCTCAACTGCAGCAGGCCCTGCACGGTGCCGTCTTCTCCGTTTCTGCCGTGCAGCACGGGGAAAACGCAGTCCACAGGGATTACTTCTGTTCCGCTTTTTGTGCTGACCAGAATTCCATGGGTACTCCGGTCGGGGGAAAGAACAGCGGGGCAGTTTTCGGGGTTCTTTTCCCAGCTGCCGTCTGCAATTTCTTCCACGGGACCGCGGAACAGATACCAGCGGCCATCCTTGGTAATGCCAAGAAGTACGGGCTCGTATTTGTCCTTTGGCAGGTTATTGATCACGGAGGTCGCCGATATTCTGGAAACTTCGTGCTCCGAAGAACATCCGCCGAATATCACTGCAACTTTCTTTCGATCCATAATAATACATCCTCCAAACAGACAACGCTTCGTTCCATGGCAAAGCCGCATGAAGCGGAGCGTTTTATTTACAGTTTTATTTGTTCCGTGCGGCCTGCCGCACGGCAGCACACCGTTGAACGGCGCGAGTATGCAGAATACTACGAATACTAATCATATCACAACACTACATTCGGCGCAATCTTTGCGGCTAAAATTTATTAAATAGTATGGTGACAAAAGGACGTTTATGTTGTATAATTATTTTCTGAATAATATACAGATATCATGCAACCCTATAATAAATTTAACAGAATGATGTTCAACGGACTTGGTTCCCTCGGAACATGTTCCCTTCGGAACAGATGAAATATGGAGTGATTATTTTTGGAGCAAAAGGCTTTTGACCTGATTGTCAGCAAGGTTGGGGAGGCGCTGAGCGCGCAGGGCTATACTTCCGCCGGTTCCGTCGAGGAAAAGGAAGGGCATGCCGCCCTGTTTACCAGTGAAAATTCGGCATACAGCGTGTTGTACAATACAGGAAAGAAACGCTTTGAGCTGCGTTCCTGCGACGCAGACGACGGCAAGCCCGACGGAAAGTGGAAGTCTGCTTCCATTTGGCTGTTTGATCCGGACGAAAACGTCCTTTCCGATGCGGAAAGCATTGCGAACGATTTTGTGGAAACCATCCAGGGGCCGAAACGTGTGGCCGAAATGAAAAGTAAAAAGAGAAGGAAAAAGGATGACGATTATAATGTTGACCCGCCGTTCTTTTTCAACCGCTTTGTGGGTATTTTCCCCGAACTGCGCGACGAAATCAACCAGGAAAAGATCACCTACGGCAAGCTGCGCGCAGTCACCTTTGCCCGGGCCAGCCTGCTTCCCCGGTTGGATTCGCTCTGCTCCAACCGCTCTCAGCAGGACGCGATTAAGCGCTGCGGCGACCTTTTGAACGACCAGTATAATGTGGGCGACATGGACGTGCGCTCCATTATCACCATTGTTCTGTTGAACGGCCTGAGCGACGCTGCGCTGGAAAATCTGAAACCGATGCTCAGCGACGACCTGAAGAAAAGCCACGTTTCCGCACTGAAGCTGAAGGGCAAAAAGATTAGACCGGAAAAGAAGAAAAAGCAAAAACGTTTTGTGGCCGAAAACCTGAATACGTTAAACCGCTGAAAACCGCGGATTCTTTTCTCAGTTTGTAAATTGTAAAGCCGCAGGGCCGGGAAGGGATTTTCGCTCGGCCCTGTGGTTGTTTTTTTGTTCAGATTAAAACACACCGCGGGCTGCCGCAAAGGGCTGAAGACGTTTTGCCGTAGCCTTAGCGCTCCCTTTTTATGGAAAAAAGCTGAGAAATTGGTTATAACCCTTGACAAGCTTCCATGTATTGTGTTATGATTGTTACACCTCATAAAGGGGGCTATTTTTTTGCGCTCTTTTAAGAGGGAGGCTGAGGTCTTAAACAGACCTAAATATTTTTCCGTATAACGGGAGGTGCCGTCATGAGAGTGAAAATCACATTAGCCTGCACAGAATGCAAGCAGCGCAACTACAACACCATGAAGAACAAAAAAAATGATCCGGACAGACTTGAAATGAACAAGTACTGCAGATTCTGTAAGAAACATACTCTTCACAGAGAAACAAAGTAATCCGGACGGAGGGACAGGTCATGGCAGATACAACCGCAAAGAAAGAGAACTTTTTTTCCAGAACGGGCAAAAACGTTTCTAAATTCTTACGCGATGTAAAGAACGAAATTCACAAGATAGTATGGCCTACACCCCAGGCGGTGTTTAAAAACACGGGCGTTGTCCTGGTAACTATTATCGTAATAGGATTATTCATCTTTGGGCTGGATACATTACTCATGAATCTGCTTGGGCTGGTTATGAATATTGCGAAGTAGGTAAGCGGAGGAATTCACTATGTCTGAAGACGCAAGATGGTACGTTGTTCATACCTATTCCGGGTATGAAAACAAGGTTGCCTCCAATCTTGAAAAAACGGTGGAAAACCGCCAGCTCCATGATTTGATTCAGGAGGTTCGCGTCCCGACCGAAACGGTTACCGAAATTAAGGATAACAAGCGGCGCGACGTGGAACGGAAGATTTTCCCTGGATATGTTCTGGTGAAGATGATCCTTACCGATGAATCCTGGTATGTGGTCCGGAATATCCGTGGCTGCACGGGCTTTGTTGGCCCGTCGTCCAAACCGATTCCGCTCACCGACGAAGAAGTGGCGAGATTGGGCGTCGAACAGAAAAAGGTGGAGGTCTCTTATGGTGTCGGTGACTCCGTCCATATTATCGACGGTCCGCTGGAAGGCTTCGTCGGTACTGTGGAGGAAGTGGACATCGACAAAAACCGCGTCCGCGTTACAGTTTCTATGTTTGGGCGCGAAACTCCGGTTGAGCTTGAGCTGGATCAGGCTGAAGCAATGGAGTAATTGATCAAACGATCGGTAATTTGCGGGAAACCGCTTATTATGAGGGGCATTGCCCCTGTGGGAGGAACGGATAAATCTTTTCGTCCGCTCCGCCATCCACCACGAATTTTGGAGGTGCAAGTAAATGGCTCAAAAGGTTACGGGCTTAATTAAGCTCCAAATACCTGCTGGCAAAGCAACCCCGGCGCCGCCTGTAGGACCGGCACTCGGTCAGCACGGTGTCAACATTATGGCGTTTACGAAGGAATTCAATGAACGCACAAAGAACGACGTGGGTCTGGTGATTCCTGTCGTGATCACGGTCTATGCGGACCGTTCCTTTACTTTTGTTACAAAGACCCCGCCGGCTGCCGTTCTGATTAAGAAGGCTTGCGGGATTGAAACAGCTTCCGGTGAACCGAACAAGAAAAAGGTCGCCAAAATTACCCGCGATCAGGTTCGTAAGATTGCTGAGACAAAGATGCCCGACTTGAATGCGGCTTCTGTTGAGTCCGCCATGAGCATGATTGCCGGTACGGCACGCAGCATGGGCATTGAAGTCGTCGATTGATCACCCGGGTGGGAGGAACTTTCTTAAATCCGATTTTACCACTCAATAGGGAGGAAAACCAATGAAACACGGTAAAAAATATATTGACAGCGCAAAGCTGATTGACCGCGCAAAGCTTTATGATGTGGACGAAGCGCTTGATATTTGTGTCAAGACCGGCAAATCAAAGTTTGATGAAACCGTTGAAGTTCACGTAAAGCTCGGCGTTGACAGCCGCCACGCGGATCAGCAGGTTCGCGGCGCAATCGTTCTGCCGAACGGCACCGGTAAAAATGTTCGCGTTCTTGCCATCTGCAAGGGCGACGCAGCCAAGGAAGCGGAAGCTGCCGGGGCTGAATTTGTCGGCGCAGAAGATATGATTCAGAAAATCCAGAGCGAAAACTGGATGGACTTTGATATCCTGATCACCACCCCCGACATGATGGGTCTGGTTGGCCGTCTTGGTAAGATTTTAGGCCCCCGCGGCCTGATGCCGAACCCGAAGGCCGGTACCGTTACCCGTGAAATCGGGAAGGCAATTGCAGAAGCAAAAGCCGGTAAGATTGAATATCGTTTGGATAAAACCAACATTATTCACTGCACCATCGGCAAGATTTCTTTTGGCAAAGAAAAGCTGGAGCAAAACTTCGACGCTCTTCTTGGCGCTATTGTCAAGGCAAAGCCGGCTTCTTCCAAAGGCCAGTATATTAAGAGCTGCGTAGTCGCTTCTACCATGGGCCCCGGCGTGCGCATCAACCCGAACAAGGTTGGCCTCGGTGCTTGACAGCTGTTTGAATCTGTGATAATATAATTTCATTGCTGTTCTTTATTCAAAGACAGCAGGCGCGTTTGCTTAATGGGTTTTCCCAGCCTGCCGAGGATAAGAGCTGAATGCATAATTATGTATTTATGCCCTTCCTGCGGTTGTGGGAAGGGCTTTTCTTATTAGGAATCGCGCATCCTGCGTATGGAGGTGAATCGATTTGCCAAGTGAAAAGATTTTAGAGGAAAAGAAACAGAAAGTTGCCGCTTTGTCCGAATGCTTGAAAAGCGCCTGTGTCGGCGTTTTGGTGAATTATAAGGGCATTACGGTTGCCGATGATACAAAGCTCCGTAAGGAACTTCGTGAAGCCGGCGACGAATACATGGTTGTGAAGAATACGCTTCTTCGCCGTGCTTTGAACGATGCCGGAATTGAAGGTCTTGACTCCGTTCTGGAGGGTACGACCGCTATTGCGTTCAGCAAAGACGACTATGTTTCCGGTGCAAAAATTCTTTCCAAGTATGCTGAAAACAGCAAAACTTTTGAGATTAAGGCCGGATTTGTTGACGGTAACGTGCTTGACGCCAAAGGCGTTAAGGAACTTGCCTCTCTGCCGCCGAAGGAAGTTTTGGTGGCCAAAGCTTTGGGTGGCTTGAATGCTCCGATTACCGGTTTCGTCACCGTTCTGAATGGTACCCTGAAGGGTCTGGTGGTTGCTTTGAATGCAATCGCCGAAAAGCAGGCAGCCAACGCTTAAGGCTGTACAACAATTTTAAAATGATAAATTATTTTGGAGGTAACTAACAATGTCTGATAAAGTAACAAAACTCATTGAAGACGTAAAGTCCCTGACCGTTCTTGAGCTCTCCGAGCTCGTAAAGGCTCTTGAAGATGAATTCGGCGTTTCCGCTGCTGCTCCGGTTGCTGTCGCTGCTGCTCCGGCGGCGGCTGCTGCTGCTCCGGCTGAAGAGAAGACCGAGTTCGACGTTATCCTTAAGGCTGTTGGCGCTAACAAGATTCAGGTTATCAAGGTTGTTCGTGAAATCACCGGCCTTGGCCTGAAGGAAGCTAAGGAAGTCGTTGACGGTGCTCCGAAGGCAGTGAAAGAGGGCGCTTCCAAGGAAGACGCAGAAGCAATCAAAGCAAAGCTGACCGAGGCTGGCGCAGAAGTCGAAGTAAAGTAATTTACTTTTTTGCAAAGTCAATCCCTGCCGTATATTTGCGGCAGGGATTTTCTTTATCTATTTTTTCCGGGTTACACATCGCAAACAGGAATGGGAGCTGAACCGTAATACATTGCTTGAAAAGGAGAATTCTAAAATGAGTAAGTTTTTACAGGAATTCAAGAGTTTTGCCATGAAAGGGAATGTGGTCGATTTAGCAGTTGGTGTCATCATTGGCAGCGCGTTCAATGCGATTGTTTCTTCCCTGGTAAAGGATATCATTACCCCGCTTCTCAGCCTGCTGCTGGGGCGTATTAATATTTCAGACCTGAAGTTTACGATTCCTGGAATTTTAGGTTCCGCGGATATTGTCTTGTCCTATGGTGCGTTTTTACAGGCTATTATCAATTTTTTGGTGATAGCGTTTTCCGTTTTCCTTATGATTAAAGCTATGAACAAAGTACGTGAGAAGTTCCATGTGCAAGAGGAAGAAAAGAAGGAAGAGAGCCCGGCAGAGCCGAACCATACCGAGGTGCTTCTGACGGAAATTCGTGATTTGCTGAAGGAACAGACTCAGAAAAGCGAAAAGGAGAGTTGAAAACCGACGTTTCCAGAACCATAGAACTGTTCCAATATGGATCATATAAAATATGTGCTGAACCAAAAAATGCCTGCGAGCCGAATCAACGGCCCGCAGGCATTTTTTATCTCAATTCAAAAGCAAACACAGTGATTAGTCCTTCTTTGTTTCTGGAAACAATCCGGTGAAGTCCAGCGTTGCAAAGTAATCCTGCGGCGTTTCCGCGCGGCGGATTAACTGGGTGCTGCCGTCTTCTTTCAGCAGTATTTCGGCGGAACGCAGCTTTCCGTTGTAATTGTATCCCATGGAATGGCCGTGCGCCCCGGTGTCGTGGATCACAATGAGGTCTCCCATGTCAATTTTCGGCAGCATCCGGTCAATGGCGAATTTGTCATTGTTTTCGCACAGGCCGCCCGTAATGTCGTACTTGTGGTCACAGGGCTCGTTTTCTTTTCCCATCACCGTAATGTGGTGATAGGCGCCGTACATGGCCGGGCGCATCAGGTTCGCGGCGCAGGCATCCAGGCCAATGTATTCCTTGTAAATGTGTTTTTCGCGGGTTGCAGTCGCAACAAGGCAGCCGTAAGGCGCAAGCATAAAACGCCCCAGTTCCGTGTAGATGGCAACATCCCCCATGCCAGCTGGAACTAGAATCTCCTCGTAGGCCTTCCGGACCTCATCCCCGATTTTTTCAATATCGGCAGGCTGCTGTTCGGGGCGATAGGGAATGCCTACGCCGCCGGACAAATTAATAAACGCGATGTGCGCTCCGGTTTCCTGGTTCAGTTCCACCGCCGTCTGGAACAAAATCCGCGCCAGGGCGGGGTAGTACTCGCTTCCGGTTGTATTGCTGGCTAAAAACGCGTGCAGGCCAAAATGTTTTGCACCGAGCGACTGCAGCTTTCGGAATCCTTCCGTGAGCTGCGGTCGGGTAAAGCCGTATTTTGCTTCTCCAGGCGTATCCATAATGTCATTGCTGATATGAAAAACGCCGCCGGGGTTATAGCGGCAGCAAATGGTCTCCGGAATTCCGGCTGCTTCCTTCAGAATATCGATGTGCGTGATATCGTCTAGATTAATGATTGCACCTAAACGGTATGCCAGCTGAAAGTCTTCCGTGGGCGTTACGTTGGAGGAAAACATGATGTCGTGTCCCCGGTAGCCAACTGCTTCGGAAAGTATCAGCTCCGTTAGGGAAGAACAGTCCACACCACAGCCTTCCTCTTTCAAAATCTGCATGATAAAAGGATTCGGCGTTGCTTTAACCGCAAAATATTCGTGAAATCCTTTGTTCCATGCGAACGCCTTGTTCAGACGCCGCGCATTTTTCCGAATGCCGGCCTCATCATAAAGATGAAACGGGGTCGGATATTTTTTTACAATTTCCTGAAGCTGTTCCAGTGTAACAAACGGCTTTTTCATTTATTTCTCCCCTTTCAGTTCGATGAGTTCTATTTCATTTTTTAGGGATTCTTTGAACAAATCCACTAGGTTTTTCTTCTGGGAATAAAGGCAGGTGGAATTTTCCCCATGGTCGATATCTCCGGTTAACACACAGGAGGAATCCGCAATCAGGCGAATCTGCTTTTGTGTTTTTTCCGCGTGATATACAATGGCGCCTTCCAGTTCAAACGGATGATTGGAAATTACAACGACTTTCAGCCCGCGTTTTATCGCGCTGTGCAGTTCCGGAAGAACCAGCTCCGCAATCTCCATGGATACGGACAGATATACGCGTGCGGATGCCTGCGACAGCATGTTTTTCATTTTTCGCAGAATATGTTTTTCTCCGGAAATGGTAATATACCCGTCCGGTTCCTTATTCTGCGCCGGTGTGCTGCTGAGAAGCTGCTGTTTATAGTCCTTTAACTCTTCGATTTTATTGTTGCAGAACTCCTCAGGCGGTACGGCAACATAGCGGGTTGCCGTGCCCTCAATCAGGTTCGCAGCCCCTTTTTCAACCAGACCGGCGAGCGCGGTGTAGGCGTTGGAACGGGAAATACAGGTCAGCTTTGCGGCCTCGTATCCGGTAAGGCAGCCTTCGCACAGCAGGGTGCGGTAAATGGTCGCTTCCTGTTTTGTCAGTCCAAAATGCGTCAGCAACTCTACGGTATCCATTCGTTTTCCACCTCAAAAGTGTTCCTTTATAGGAATACTATATATGATTTCGACACTTTTGTCAATCCTCTGTCCTGCGATTTGCTGGGTAGTATTTTATGCGCATATCGAAAATGCTCCGCCTTAAAAAGGCGGAGCATTGCATTACATTCTTCTATATTTTTTTACCCGGCGCAGTTTTTTCTTTTTGCGGTTGTAAATCAGTGCAAGGATAATATAAATGATGAGAAGCAACACAATAATTCCCGCTATGACCAAAAACCAGGTGGAAGTCAGAATCTGCTTAATGGTGTCCGTAGTATGAAGGACTTCGCTGCGCTCCACGCTTTCGGAGGCCACCAGGTTAATCGTGGTAAGTTGCTGGTTGGCATAGCTGAGCGTTGCAGTGCCGATAACCTGACCCTTCTTGATCGGAGCATTGATGCTTTCCGGTATATGTTTTGTAATCACCACACTGCTGGCCGATACGTTGATGGGCAGCATGGCAGAGTAATTCTTTTCTGCGACAAGAAGTACTTTATCTTTGTTCCAGGCGTAATTAACCTTGATTTCTCCCAAAGAATCCTGTGTTTTTACGATCTGCTTCAGTTCCAAATTTCGAAACGCCCATCGGTACAGCGCCGCCGTGTCAATCATTTCTCCACGGGTAGAAATAGGTTTGCCTTTGGAGTCTACGTCCGGCGCGCCGAGCGCCACGCAGAGATAGCTGTAACCCTCCGCCGTTGCGGAGGAAACCAGGCAGTACCCGGACTCATCCGTGTGGCCGGTTTTAATCCCGCGCGCGTACTGATAATAGTATTTTCCGCCTAGCAGGTTTTTGTTGATGAGATAGTTTGTTGTGGAAAGGGTCAGCGGCTTGCCCGCTCTTGGCCCGCCGACCGGCTTGTAGGTGTAGATGGTCTGGGAGGTAATTTCCGTGAAATGCGGAAGGCTCATGGCGTATTTGGTCATCAAATACAAATCGTGCGCCGTTGTGTAATGGTTATCGTCGTGCAGACCGTGCGGATTGGCAAAATGGGTACCTGTACAGCCAAGTTCCTTCGCCTTGGCATTCATCATATCAACGAAGGCATCCACGTTTCCGCCGCCGATATAGTCAGCAAGAACCAGCGCAGCATCGTTACCGCTTGGAACCAGCATACAGTTTAAAAGCTGCAAAGCGGTCAGCACGTCACCTTCCTTAATGCCGGAAAGGGAGCTTCCGGTGCCGAGCAGTTTGTCCACAACGCTTTTTGTAACAGTAATTTTTGTTCCTTCCAAGTCCTTAATATGTTCGCTTGCCACAATAAAAGTCATAATTTTTGTTGTGGAAGCAGGCTCCCGGCGCATATCCGCGTTCTTTTGGTACACAACGGTGTTTGTGTCCAGATTCACCAGTTCAATCGCCGCGGAATAGGTCGAAAAATCGATATTAAAGGTCGCTGCATTTGCCGCGACAGAAGAGGTGAAAACGAAAACCGTCAGAAACAAACTGAACAGGGCGGTGAGCTTTTTTTTCATGGAACTTTTGCCTCCAGTGTGATATTATAGAAACAGTAAGAGATATACTGCATGGGAAGGGATTGTGATGTAAATTTGCATGGCATTTTCCTTCCAAAAACGGGGCTTTATGCGGTGTGCCCCAGGCCTGGAAAAGGCTGACAACCGGTAAAATGACGGTGTACCTTTTCAGTATATCAGTATTTTACCAAAAGATAAAGGGAAGTTTATAATTGTAAACAATTTGTAAGATAATGGAGGAATTTCAGTGATCTACATTACCGGTGATCTTCACGGGGAAATGAGCCGTTTCGATTCTTCGGCGATGAAAAAACTAAAAAAAGGTGATACGCTGATCGTCTGCGGAGATTTCGGTTTTATTTGGGATGGCGGTGAAAAAGAAGAGAAAGCTTTGAAAAAACTGAACCGTAAAAAGTACCGGATTTTATTTGTGGACGGAACGCATGAAAACTTTGACCTGCTCGAACGCTATCCGGTAACCGAATGGAACGGCGGAAAGGTGCAGTGTATAAACGAAAATGTTTACCACCTGATGCGCGGCCAAATCTTTACCTTGGAGGGAAAAACGATTTTCACGTTTGGCGGCGGGGAAAGCCCGGAAAAGCTGATGCGTATGGAAGTCGGTAAATGGTGGGAACAGGAAATGCCAAGTGTAGAGGAAATGAAGGAAGGAGTTCTCAACCTTCGTAATGCCGATATGAAAGTGGATTATATTGTAACGCACGAGCCGCCGCCGAAAATTACATACAGCGCGGGCGGCCAAAGGGAAAATGCCAACCAGCTGGACGCATATTTTGAGCAGCTTGCTAAACAGGTGGAGTTTCGGCGGTGGTTTTTCGGTTCCGTACATTTTGACCGCAAAATAACCTCGAAAAACATTGCCGTTTTCAATGACGTCATTCCAATGGAAGCGCCGCAGCAAAGGCGCTTTCGCTAAATCGCTTGAATCGTTCGGCCGCCGCACCGGGGGTTTAACTCCGGTGCGGCGGTATTTTTTAAGGCATTGCCGCTTTCAGCGCCGGACGGTTGTTCTGGGCTGCGAAAATTCCAGCGAAATGTTGTTGGGTTAATTATCTTCCCACGCTTTCTCGAAAAGCGCAGGAACATCAGGAAACGACCATGGCTTGAAACAGCTGGTTTACCTCTGCACGCAGTCCGTGATGTTCCGGGAGCGCAAGCTCCGGGTCTTGATGGAGCAGCTCTGTCGCGACGGCCTGTGCTTCTTTCAGCACGCTGGTGTTGTTCAGCATGTCCGCGATTTTCAGCTCGGGGAGGCCATGCTGCCGGTGCCCGAAAAAGTCGCCAGGCCCGCGCAGGCGCAGGTCCTCGTCCGCTATTTTAAAGCCGTCGTTTGTTTCGCACATGATTTTCAGGCGTGCAGCTGTTTCTTCATTCTGCGCATCGGAAACCAAAATGCAGGTGGAGCGGTAGGCCCCGCGCCCAACCCGCCCGCGCAGCTGGTGAAGCTGGGAAAGGCCGTAACGCTCTGCATTTTCAATCATCATCACAACGGCGTTCGGCACGTCGACACCAACCTCTACCACCGTGGTGGAAACCAGAACAGAAAGCTTACCAGCTGCGAAGTCCGCCATGACCGATTCTTTTTCTTTCGGCTTCATGCGGCCATGCAGAATACCGATGCGGCAGCCAGGGAGCCACTCGTTTTTCAACCGTTCTGCGTATTGGGTAACGCTTGCCAGATCGTTCTGTCCCTCCTCAATCATGGGGCAGATAATGTAACACTGCCGCCCTTCTTCAATGTGATTGCGCAGAAAACGGAACGCCCGGCGGCGCTTGTCACTGGTGATTGCGTAGGTGGCGATGGGCTGCCTTCCCGGCGGAAGCTCGTCCAGCACAGAAATATCCAGATCGCCGTAAATTACCAGCGCCAACGTGCGGGGAATGGGCGTTGCGCTCATGACCAGAAGGTGTGGATGGTCGCCTTTTGCGCTGAGCGCGGCTCGCTGTGCCACGCCGAACCGGTGCTGTTCGTCCGTAATGACCAGACCAAGATTGGAAAATACTACGTCACCGGAAAACAGGGCATGTGTGCCAACGGCAAGCTGTATTTCCCCGGAAGCCAGACCGGTCAGCACCTCTTTCTTTTTCGCTGCGGAGAGGGAACCGGTCAGCAGGGCCACGCGGGTGCCCGTGTGCTTTAGCAGGCCGGTCAGTGTATCATAATGCTGATGCGCCAGAATTTCGGTCGGCGCCATCAGGGCTGCCTGCATCCCGTTCTTAATGACGGAGTAACAAAGCGCCGCGGCGACTGCTGTTTTTCCGGAGCCAACATCGCCCTGTACCAGTCGGTTCATGGTTTTTCCGCTGAGCATGTCCGCCATGGCCTCCTGTACTGCGCGGCGCTGGGCGCCGGTGGGAACAAAGGGGAGAAGACCGAAAAATTCCTGCGAATAGTCGTTGGTCAGCTTCAGGCGGCTGGCTTCCCGGGAACGGCCCTTCATGCGGAACAGCCCAAGCTGAAGCACTAAAAGTTCCTCAAAAATCAAACGGCGGCGGGCCAGCTCCAAGCTTTCCATATCCTTTGGGAAATGAATGTTTTCCAATGCGAAGCGAAGATGGCTCAGGGAATAGCGCATGCGGATTTCGTTTGGAATCGGGTCATTCAGAACATCCGGCAGAAGCGTAAACGCGCTTTTCACGGCGTTTTCAATCAATTTGCTGGACAGGCCTTGCGTCTGCGGATAAATCGGGCGGATGGGCAGGCAGCTTTCGGCCGGAAAAAATTCCGGTGAAGTCATCTGCCGCTTGAGAAAGTTTGCGGTTACCTTGCCATAAAACAGGTAAGCCTCGCCTTCTTTTAGAAGATTTCCTACATAGGGATTATTAAAGAAGGTGAGTTCCATGTCGCGCGCCCCGTCGGAAACCACCGTTTTATAAAGCGTCATGCCGCCGCGGATACGGGTTTCCCGGACCGGACGCAGCACCACAGCGCGAATGG
This sequence comes from Clostridiales bacterium, assembly GCA_012839345.1. Classification (GTDB taxonomy): domain Bacteria; phylum Bacillota; class Clostridia; order Oscillospirales; family Acutalibacteraceae; genus Caproiciproducens. The sequence continues at coordinate 27,148 of DUNN01000001.1, forward strand.
CACAAGGGGTGCCCAAAGGGGCCTCCTGAATGGAGCAGGGATGGCTCAAATCCTCGTAAGCACGCGGATAGAAACGCAGTAAAGCGCCGATGGTAGGCACGCCAAGCTTGTCAAACAGCTTTGCGCGCCGATCACCGACGCCTTTTAAATTTCGAATATTCTGGTGAAATAATGAACTCATAGGAATTCCCCGCCTGTTCCTTTCGGCATGGCGGCCAAAACAGAATCTTTACACGTTGTGTTTATTCGACGGAAATAATAAAGTAATACACCGGCTGGCCGCCGTTTACGAGCGTGACTTCAATGTTGCTGTTCACTTTGCTCTTGATTCGTTCATACGCTTCATTGGCCTGTGCCTCCGTTACATCCGAACCGTAAATAATGGTAATGAACGAAGTGTTGCGGTTGACCATGGAGCGGGTCAAGCGGGTGCAGGTACGCACAATATCCTTGTCAATGAAATCCATCTTGCCGTTGTTCAGGCCAAGAATATCGCCCTGCTTGATTTTATGGCCGCCAAATTCGGAATCGCGGGCGGCAAAGGTAACGGTACCGGTGGATACGCCCGAAGCGGCGTTCATCATGTTAACGGTGTTGACCTCCACCACGGCGTCCGGGTCATATGCCAGCATGGCGGAAAGGCCCTGGGGAATGGTGCGGGTCGGCAGTACGATGACCTTACGGTCTGTTACCAGAGGAATCGTTTGCTCCGCGGCCATAATGATGTTTTTATTATTCGGCAAAACCAGAACGGTTTTTGCCGGGGTTGCTTTAATTGCTTCCAAAATGTCTTCGGTGCTCGGATTCATGGTCTGACCGCCGCTGACGACCTGTGCGCAGCCCAGGTCGGCGAACAGGGTTTTCAATCCTTCTCCGGTGGCTACGGCGACAAATCCGACTTCTTCCACAGGATCAGCGGGAGCTAAAGGGGCTTTGGCCTTTGCTTTGCTTTTTTCGTTTTCCTCCGCCGCCTTGCGGTGCTGTTCCTTCATGTTTTCAATCTTTACGGTAAGCAGCTGGCCGTAGGCAAGGCCGGCCTGCAGTGCGTTTCCAGGCTCTTCTGTGTGGACGTGTACCTTAATGATTTCATCATCGTCAACCAGTACCAACGAGTCGCCGATGGTCTGCAGGTAAGCACGCAGTTCGGCGGGGTCCTTTTGGCATTCGTGGTTGCGGCCCACAATAAATTCTGTGCAATAGGTGAAGTGAATGACCTGATCGAACTCTGCTGCCGCATTCCGGAAAAAGTCATCGCCCGACGGTTTGGAGTCTGTCTCCACTTCGTTTACAATAATGGTGTTATCGCGCAGAACGCTCAACATGCCTTCAAAAATATAGCAAAGCCCCTGGCCGCCTGCATCCACTACACCAGCCTTTTTCAGGACGGGAAGCAGTTCGGGTGTATGGGCGAGAGCTTCTTTGGCGCCGTCGCACACAGCACTCCACACATAAACCACGTCGTCGTTTACAGCAGCTGCCGCTTTGCCCTTTTCACAGGCCACCCGGGCTACGGTAAGGATGGTTCCCTCCGTTGGTTTCATAACCGCTTTATAGGCGGCTTCCACACCCAGGGAAAGCGCTTCTACCAATTCGGTTCCGGCAATTTCATCCAGGCCTTCCACTCCTTTGGAAAAGCCGCGGAACAGCAGAGAAAGAATAACGCCCGAATTACCGCGTGCGCCGCGCAGCATGGCGCTGGCCGCCGTATGGGCCACGTCTCCGGCCTTGCCGCCCTCTGCCTTTGCAAGCTCGGTGGAAGCCGCACTGATGGTCATGGACATATTGGTACCCGTGTCGCCGTCCGGCACAGGGAAGATATTCAACTCGTTAACCGATGTTTTATGCTTTAAAATATTATTCGCGCCTGATATAATCGCATTTCTCAGGTCTGTTCCGTTTATCACTTTACAGCACTCCCTAATTTAGCATTCTTCGAATCAAACAGATTACTCAGTATATCACTTTGGGGATTCTAGTAATTTTCATTTCATCATTATAGCATAATACAGGAGTAGATTCAATGTTTAATTCCGTGGGCGGCACATGAAATCGGGCAGATAAAACAAAAAATCCCCACAAAAGTGAGGATTTTTCGCTGGCTCTTTGGTGTGTTTACCTTGGCTCTACAATCAGCTTAATGGCGGTACGTTCTTCCCCGTCAATGGTCACGCTGGCAAAAGCCGGAATGCAGACAATATCCGTGCCGGCGGGGGCCAGATATCCTCTGGCAATCGCGACGGCCTTAATAGCCTGATTGGCGGCTCCTGCACCGACAGCCTGCAATTCAACCATACCTGTTTCACGGATGACTCCTGCGATTGCACCGGCTACGGAGTTAGGCGCTGATTTTGATGATACTTTTAATATTTCCATAGGCTATCCTCCAGACCACAGGTTAATAATATCATCATAAATCTAATTTGAAAAATTTGCAAGTATTATTTGCTAAAAAACAATATAATGTAAAAATAAATTTGTAAAAACTACCTGATTTTAATTTAACGAATCTGAAAACGTTCCACAGATACTGCTTTTCCTGTTTTTTCGTCAATATGCAGCAAAATGCCATCCATTTCGCAGGGACCGTCCGCCAAGTCGAACCGCACCGGCATTTTGGTGCGCATCTTCTGAATGACCAACTCCGGTTTTACACCGAGCACGGAATGAATGGGACCGGTCATTCCAAGGTCGGAAAGGTACGCCGTTCCGTTCGGAAGAATGCATTCGTCGGCGGTTTGTACGTGGGTGTGCGTGCCGAATACCGCGGAAACTCTTCCATCCATATAATAGGCAAAGGAGCGCTTTTCACCGGTTGCCTCTGCGTGAAAATCCACCAGTGTGATTTTCGGCAATCCTTCGGTCAGCAGGCGGTCTGCTTTGTCAAACGGCGAGTCTAAACTATCCATGTAAACAACACCCATCAGGTTGATGACCCCGACCTGAATCCGGCCCATATCAACAATGCAAACCCCTTTTCCAGGCGCGGCAGGGGGAAAGTTCGCCGGGCGGAGCAGCGTGTCGCAAGAATCGTACAGGTCGTAGCTTTCCCGGCGGCGGAAGCTGTGGTTTCCGGTTGTAATAACATCTACGCCGCTGTCAAACAGATACTGTGCGGAAACCGGGGTAATGCCGTTGCCGTCTGCCGAGTTTTCCCCGTTGGCAATGACCAAATCTACTCCCTTAGCCTTTTTAAACTGCGGGAGGTGGTCCCGCAAAAAGCGGCAGCCAATGCTGCCGACTACATCCCCAATGGCTAGAATGTTCAAAGAAATACCCTCCTGTATGCGGAACCATTTGCCGGCGGGTTCTGCCTGCCGATGCCCCGTGTTTTTAATGTTAAAAAAGGGGAACAGCAAAGCCGTTCCCCAGTTATTTTCGCAGTTACCGTTTTCATCGCCGCATTATCGCGCGTACTCGATTGCCCGGCTTTCACGAATAATGTTAACCTTAATCTGACCGGGATATTCCAGATCGCTTTCGATTTTCTTACAGATATCTCTTGCCAACAGCGCCATTTTATCATCGCTGATGGCTTCCGGCTTTACAATAACACGAATTTCTCTGCCGGCCTGAATCGCAAAGCAACGTTCCACACCTTCAAAGGAAGAAGCAACTTCTTCCAGCTTCTCAAGCCGCTTGATGTAGTTTTCTAGATTTTCCCTTCTTGCACCCGGCCTTGCTGCGGAAATCGCATCGGCTGCCTGAACCAGGCAAGCAATGACGGTTTTCGGTTCCACATCGCCGTGGTGCGCATGAATCGCGTGAATGACGGTTTCGCTTTCCTTGTACTTGCGGGCCACATCAACGCCAATATCCACATGGGACCCTTCCATTTCGTGGTCAAGGGCCTTGCCAATGTCGTGCAGAAGTCCGGCTCTGCGCGCCATGGTCGGGTCAAGGCCGAGTTCCGAGGCCATTACGCCGCACAGGCAGGCTACCTCAAGAGAATGGTTCAAAACGTTTTGCCCATAGCTGGTGCGGTAACGCAAACGGCCAAGCAGCTTTACTAGTTCCGGATGAATTCCGTTAACGCCGGCCTCAATTACGGCACGCTCGCCTTCCTGCTTAATCGTGGCGTCCACTTCACGGCGGGCTTTGTCAACCATTTCCTCAATGCGCGCGGGATGTATTCTTCCGTCCGCAATTAAATGCTCCAGAGCAATTCTGGCTACTTCGCGTCGCACAGGCTCAAAGCAGGAGAGTGTGATTGCTTCCGGCGTGTCGTCAATAATCAAATCGACTCCGGTCATGGTTTCAATGGCACGGATGTTCCGGCCTTCACGGCCAATGATACGGCCTTTCATTTCGTCATTGGGCAGCGGTACAACGGAAATGGTTGCTTCCGCAACATGATCTGCAGCACAGCGCTGAATCGCCATGGAAATGATTTCGCGCGCCGTTTTTTCCGCTTCGTCCCGTGTTTGCTGCTCGAATTCCATCATTTTGACGGCCTTTTCATGGGTGAGCTCATCTTCCAGATTTTTCAGCAGGTACTCTTTGGCTTGATCCGCGGTGAACCCGGAAATGCGCTCCAACATGTCGAACTGGCTTTTGCGGACGGCTTCGGCTTCCGCCAGACGGTCGTCGGCCTGTTTGTTCTTGTTGGTTAGAATTTCGTCCTTGGCCTCCAGACTTTCCATTTTCTTGTCCAGAGTTTCTTCTTTTTGTTGAATCCGCCGTTCCTGCCGCTGAACTTCTTTCCTGCGCTCGTTCAGCTCCCGCTCCGATTCGCTTCTCATACGGTGGATTTCATCTTTGCCTTCCAGAATAGCTTCTTTCTTTTTCGCTTCCGCGGTCTTTATTGCGTCGCTGACAATCCGCTTAGCTTCCTGCTCTGCGGAACCGATTGCAAATTCGGCCTGCTTCTTTCGGTGGTTAATACCTGCAAAAAAAGCAACGACGCCGGAAATAATTGCGCAGACAAGCGCAATTATAATGCAAGCTGTTGTACTGACAGTAGACAAATGTGTTGGCACCTCCTTGTCTTTCAAATCTTTTTCATATTTTTTCATTTTAATTTTATGGGTGCGCTAATCCCATTAATGCATATTAATGCATCATACCAATAATTGTATTACTTTTGGTACCCTGCTGTCAAGAAATATTGTCTACTATTCGCATAATCAAATATACAATTTGTTCCTACCGTTTTAGTATCATTTCATAGAAATTTCTTTTAAAAAATTCTATTATTTAATAAGTTTTATCCTGCAAAGGAAGTATTTTTCGGGTGAATTTGTATTTTTCCGTGAAATTTGATTTCCCACTTGACAAGTGCCAAAGCTGGTGCTACGATAACAGATAACGATAAACAGAATAGCTTGAAAACGATGACGGGGAAGCCGTGTTTTGGATTGCAGCAGAGAGCGTGCGCAATAGCTGCAAGCGCGCGTGGCGAAAAGAAGCACAATGGCTACCACCCCTGAGTGTGTGCCGAACGCGTAGGCCAAAGGCACGCCGGACTGCTCCGTTAAAGCAGCAATGAGAGTGACTGTTGTCACTGAATCCGGGTGGAACCGCGAGCATAGCCTTGCCCCAGTGTATTGGGGCAGGGCTTTTTTTATTCTGCATTCCGTTATTTGGTCATCCGTTTGATGCGATGACTGAATCCGAAAAAATAAGGAGTGAATGATATGTTGAAGATTAACCTGAAAGGCGAGCCCAGAGAGTTTGAAAATGGGATTACTGTCGCCGAGATTGCAAAAAGCATTGGACAGGGCCTGTATAAAGCGGCATGTGCCGGCAAAATAAACGGAACCGTTGTGGACCTGCGTACCCCGGTTACAGAGGACTGTGATTTGGAAATCCTTACGTTTGACCAGCCGGAGGGCAAAAAGGCCTATTGGCATACCACTTCCCATATTATGGCTCAGGCAGTGCAGCGCCTTTTCCCGGAAGCGCAGTTCGCTATCGGCCCTGCCATTGACGAAGGTTTTTATTATGACATCGATCTGCCCCGTTCACTTGCGCCGGACGATTTGAAAAATATCGAAGAAGAGATGAAGAAGATCATCAAGGAAAATCTTCCAATTGAGCGCTTTGAGCTGGAACCCTCTGCTGCTATGGAGCTGATGGAAAAAGCACACCAGCAGTATAAGCTGGAACTGATTCAGGAGCATTCCGAAAAAGGCGAGAAGATCAGTTTTTACAAACAGGGCGACTACACAGATCTTTGCGCCGGCCCGCATCTTATGAGCACGGGCTGCATCAAAGCCGTTAAGCTGACGGCTGCAACGGCTGCCTACTGGCGCGGAGATTCCAATAATAAGATGCTTCAGCGTATTTACGGCATTTCTTTCCCGAAGAACAGCGAACTGGACGCTTACCTGGCCCGCGTGGAAGAAGCGAAAAAGCGCGACCATAATGTGCTTGGCCGGCAGCTTGGCTACTTTACCACAAGCGACCTGATCGGCCAGGGCCTGCCGATTCTGCTGCCGAACGGCGCGCGCGTGATTCAGCTGTTGCAGCGCTTTGTCGAGGACGAGGAGCAAAAGCGCGGCTGGCTGCTGACGAAGACGCCTTATATGGCGAAGAGCGACCTGTATAAACTTTCCGGTCACTGGGACCATTATCGCGACGGTATGTTTGTGCTGGGTGACCCGGAAAAAGACGACGAAGTGTTCGCACTGCGCCCAATGACCTGCCCGTTTCAGTATCAGGCTTACCTGAATAAGCAGCGCTCCTATCGGGATCTCCCCCTGCGCTACAACGAAACCTCCACGCTATTCCGTAACGAGGCGTCGGGCGAAATGCACGGCCTGATCCGCGTGCGTCAGTTTACCATTTCGGAAGGCCACCTGATGTGCACGCCGGCTCAGCTGGAGCAGGAATTCAAAAGCTGCCTGGAACTGGCGATTTTCATGCTGAAAACGCTGGGCCTTTACGAAGATGTTTCCTACCGCTTCTCTATGTGGGACCCGAACGACCGCGACAAGTACATTGGCACGCAGGAACAGTGGGACGAAGCGCAGGGCGTCATGAGAAAGATTTTGAATCATCTGGAGATTCCGTATGTGGAAGGGGTCGGCGAAGCCGCGTTCTACGGACCGAAGCTGGATATTCAGATTAAGAATGTATTCGGCAAGGAAGACACGTTGATTACCATTCAAATCGACCAGATGCTTGCAGAGAAATTCGGTATGGAATATGTGGATGCGGATGGCAAAAAGAAAAATCCGTATATTATCCACCGTACATCCATCGGATGCTACGAACGTACGCTTGCCCTGTTGATTGAAAAATATGCCGGTGCGCTGCCAATGTGGCTGATGCCGGAGCAAGTGCGTATCCTTCCGATCAGCGACCGCCTGCACGACGATGCCGCGAAGATTCTGGAAAAGCTACAGGCAGCCGGGCTGCGCGCCACGGTGGACACCCGCAGCGAAAAGATCGGCTACAAGATTCGCGAAGCACAGCTTCAGAAGATTCCTTATATGCTGATTGTCGGTGACAAGGAAGTGGAAACCGGCACGGTTTCCGTCAGAAGACGCAAGAGTGGAGACCTTGGTACCATGGAACTGAGCGCGTTCCTAGAAAAAGCGCTGCAGGAAGTAGCAGACAAAACAAAGGATTAATGGAACTTTTTGGCCGGATGCGAAACGCATCCGGCCATTTTTTCTATCTGCACATCGCGCGTTTAAGAATTCTGTGTCATCACGGTTCTGTCGCTGAATAATATATGATATGGTATTCTGCTACGGATTTTGCGAGCGGTGGAAAAGACAGGACGCGGTGGTGTATAAATGTTATGTTAACCTCTTGAAAAGCCAAATACTTCGCCGCTTTTTTGCAAAAAAATGTCGAAACGTGTTGAAAAATAAAAAAACCGTGGACGTGTCCACGGTTAGTTGGTTGAAAACTTTGTGGAAAGTGTTGAAGTAATTGTTTTCGGCGCGTAAAACGGTAAAATATTTTTAAAGATTATGTTAAGTTACTTCAATTTGCAGTGCTATTCCCAAGTGCATAAAATAAATTGAAATTGAATGATAAAATTATGCATAAATCATCATTATTCTATACTAGAATTAATTGCTTTGAGAAATAATGTAAAATACTATGAACAGTTTACGAAAGGTGGGAGAAGCGTGGATAAGGATTCCATCACCCGCAGACGGCTGGTGCTGTTTTCTGTCATTGCGCTGGTTGCTGCGCTGGCGATTCTGACAGGCAGTTATTTTCTGCTGAACAGCCGTAGGGAAAAGGTCGCCGGTCCTTCCGCCTCTCAGATTACGGTCCGTATCATCAGCGAACAAAAGTATACGGATTTAATGGAAGTGAATCCGACCCAGCTTTCCAAACACTACAACATTCCGGAAGGCGTCATTTCCGACAGCTCGCTTTATATGAGCAAATCGTCGGACAATGCGGCGGAACTCGCCTGCTTTTTATTGATTGACAACGCAAAGTTTACACAGCTTCAGGCGGCGATTAACCAACACTTAACTTCGAAAGCGGCGGGATATAAATCATTGAATCCGGCGCAGTACAATGAACTGAAAAATGCTATCATTGTTCAAAACGGGAAGTATGTGCTGGTTTCCGTTGGAAACACTACCTCCGCGGATGAAAAGCTGTTTAATGATATTTTATCGCCGAATTCGTAATTTATCATTCTTATAAAATCGGTCTTGCATCTGAGTGGAGTTTATGGTAAAATAAAAATTACTTCGCGGAAGTAGTTCAATGGTAGAATATTAGCTTCCCAAGCTAAATACGCGGGTTCGATTCCCGTCTTCCGCTCCATATCATCAGAACTGCGATACAACAAAGTCCCTGCTTAAAGCAGGGACTTTGTTGTATCTACGGGAGAAATGGCTCACGGTCTGACTCTTGATGCATCGGTATTTCCGGCTTACAATAGATGATGAAAATAATAGTTTGCTATGCCAAAGTTACACTATCAAGTCAAAATGCAAGTCAACTATTTTAATAGGTTCATACGGAAAAACTTTATCCTGCTAAAAAGTGCACTGCAAGTATGCAGTGCACTTCAGCCTGTCGAAAAAGTCCAGTGAAAGCTGGGCTTTTTCGTTGTAAAATGGTAAAATATAGACAGGTGATGAAAGATGCTGGAACGGGAAAAACTACGCAGAGATGCAGTGGAATTTGTGAATA
>DUNN01000009.1 GCA_012839345.1 Clostridiales bacterium
ACTAACGTGTATTCTGCTGTCTTTTTCTTAAGTGACAGCCAACTTCGTAAATCCTCAAAGTCTTTCAACTTTTCCGGAATCTTTACGGGTTCCTAATTCGTTACGTTGTTTAATTTTCAAGGTCCTGTTTTCTCCGTCAATTCTTACAGAGGAACACTTGATATTTTATCATGTGTTATGAAAGCTGTCAAGTGTCATTCTGCATTTTCTGCGGAGCGTTTACTATCTTACCATACTGTTTTCGATATGTCAAGAAGTTTTCACTCGCAAATGACGAAGTTTTTTAATAATACCACATTCATTACTTCATGTCAACAACTTTTTGAAATCGTTTTCATTCTGTATGATTGTGAACCGGTCAAAAATCAAATTTTTAAACCTTTCTGAACTGCTTTTCAAATTGTGAGAAAGCCGATTCAGTCTGATTTTTTTCATCCATTTTTCGACGGCTTTGCTATAATACCACTTTGAAAACGGGATGTCAACACTTTTTTACTGAAATCTTCAATTTTCGATTTTGGTTGCAGCATTATGGCATGTTTGCTATAATAATTTCACTATACTATATTTAGGGGGTAGAATGCATGCCGATTAAAATACCGGAAAATCTGCCGGCTGCAGAAGTTCTGGAATCGGAGAACATCTTTGTGATGACGCAGCAGCGTGCGCAGTCGCAGGATATTCGTCCGCTTAAGATCGTAATCTTGAACTTAATGCCCACAAAAATTGAAACCGAAACCCAGCTGCTTCGAATGCTTAGCAATACCCCCCTTCAGGTTGATATTGAGTTAATGCAAATGGCGACTCATGTTTCGAAGAATACTTCCGCTTCCCATTTAAGTACGTTTTATAAAACATTTGACGAATTGAAAGAAGAAAAGTTTGACGGTATGATCATCACCGGCGCGCCGGTGGAAAAGCTTCCGTTTGAAGAAGTGGACTACTGGGATGAGCTTTGCGATATTATGGCGTGGAGCCGCAGGAACGTCTATTCCACACTGCATATCTGCTGGGGCGCGCAGGCTGGTCTGTATTATCATTTTGGCGTTCCAAAATATTTGCTGGGACAAAAATTATCTGGAATCTTCCGGCACACGGTGCTGGACCCGCACCACCCGTTGGTGCGCGGTTTTGACGATCATTTTTATTCCCCACATTCCAGGTATACAGAAGTCCGGCGTGAAGACATCGAGAAACATCCAGAACTGGTGATTCTCACCGCATCTAATGTCGCCGGTGTTCATATTGTTGCAAACAAAAATGGAAGGCAGTTCTTTGTTACAGGGCACTTGGAGTATGACCGAACCACTTTAGCCGACGAATACTTTCGCGATGTAAAAAAGGGGCTTCACCCCTTTATTCCGCAAAATTATTTTCCAAACGATGACGTTACGCAGGAACCGCCGTTCGTCTGGCGCAGCCCTGCCAGCTTGCTGTTCAGCAACTGGCTCAATTACTATGTATATCAGCAGACACCATACGATTTAAAAGAACTTTCGGACAGCTAAAGCAAACAATGCGCGGCACGGGAATTATCCGTGCCGCGCATTAATTTTTAAAAGGATTCCGATGATAGAACTGGCGTAACGGGAACTGTACCGACTATCCGGAAAGCTTTGCGCGAAGCTGGTTTAAAATCACTTTTTCCCTCCGTGAAACCTGCACCTGCGTCATTCCCAGCGCCTGTGCCGTCTGCGTCTGCGTGCGGCTCTGGAAATAGCGGAATACAATAATGCTGCGGTCTTTCGGGTCCAATTCCGTGACCACCTGCTTTAAAGAAAGTAATTCCGCAATTTTATCATCTGCCGGCTCCACACTAATGTCAATTTGACCGCCGCCGTCATCCTGCGAAGCAGTAAGCGAAAGCGGAAGCTGCGATGCGCCTAGAGCCTGAGCCGCTTCTTCCGGTTCCACCTGAAGAATCTCCGCCAATTCCCCAACGGTAGGCTGTCTGCCCTCCCGTTCGGCAAAAGCGGTGGCTTCGCGGGAAGCGCGCATGGACAGCTCTTTTAACCCGCGCCCGACCTTGATTGCACCGCCGTCACGGAACAGGCGCCGGATTTCACCTAAGATGACCGGCACGGCATAGGTGGAAAACTGAACGCCGCGCTCCTTATCAAAATGGTCAACGGCCTTAATCAGGCCGAGGCACCCGGCCTGAAACAAATCATCATATTCCAGTCCGCGTCCTTTAAATCGCCTAGCACAGGCATGAACCAGACCGATATTGTCTCGAATTGTCTGATCTCTGTCCATTATTCTTCAGCCATTTTCCCTTTTACGGATACTTTTGAGCGGCGTTCAATCGTTTTATGCATGGTTACAACAGTACCCACCCCTACTTTGGAGGTTACCCGCAGAACATCCATAAAACTTTCCATTACCGCAAACCCCAGCCCGGCGCGTTCCCCGCCCGCAGTGGTAAACAGCGGCTGCATCGCCTGTTTTACATCCTCGATTCCGCATCCTTTATCGCGGATTCGAATCGTAATCTTTCCGTTTTCATATAGCTTGCAGCTTATGTATACGGTTCCAATCGTATTTCGATATGCATGTACAATACAGTTGGTTACCGCTTCCGACACCGCCGTTTTAATATCGCTCAGTTCGTCTATTGTAGGGTCAAGCTGTGCCACAAAGGCCGCAACCGCAGCGCGGGCGAAAGATTCGTTGGACGAGCTGCTGGGGAACGCCAAAGACATTTCATTCATCGGCTTCATCTTTTTTCACTCCCTTTACTACCGTGCAAAGCTGATTGATTCCCGATAAGGATACAATCTTTTCGATTTTCGGTGGCAGATTGGCAATACGCACAGCTCCGCCCCAAACCTGCATCAATTTACAGCGGCCCATAATCAGGCCGATACCGGAGCTGTCCATAAACTGAATGTCGGAAAAATCCAGGGTCAGCAGCTTCGGCTTCACCTTGGATGCCGCATCGTCAATCGTTTCCCGAATCTCCCGCGCGGAGTGATGGTCGATTTCACCGCTCAGAACGGCAGTTAGCTCTCCCTCTTTTAAAATAAGCCGTACACCCACTTTGATTCCTCCTGATATGTAATATTCGTAAATATGGGGACGTTGGCAATGTTAATTCACTTATTTTTCCCGGTTTTTTCCCGGTTTATGTAGCGAAAAACAAGTTTTTAGAATGAATGCCGCCCAAATAAATAAAAAAATCCCTTATTACTTACGATAAGGGATTTCATGTAAAATATTACTCGAATTTTGCGGACAAGCTATATTTATTTTCTCGAAGAATGCTTTATCCCTGAAATTTTTGAACCAGATACGGTCGAACCTCTCCCGCGAGGTACAGGGAGCCACAAATCACAACGGCTCCGTCCTTTCCAGCAAGCGCGAGGGCCCGCTCGACTGCATCCTCCACATATGCGCAGGGCTGTGCGGAAAAATCCTCCGAGTGAGCTTTTCTGGAATTTAACGCAATGGAATTCCAGAGTTGTGCCAACTGCGTAGCGCTCATGGCGCGCGGATTGTTCGGCGCAAGTGTAAAAACATGAGAAAACAGTCCCGACAGATTCCGGAGAGCGGAATCAACATCCTTATCGGCCAGCATTCCCATCACCGCAACGACGCGTTTCCCATTAAGATACTTTTTCAAAGCGGCCGCAAGCGCCGCGGTTCCACCCGGATTATGGGCACCGTCCAGCAGCACCACAGGCGAAGTGGAAAACACTTCAAGCCGGGCTGGGTTAACCGCATGGTCAAATCCGGATGCTACCGCGCGGTCCGGAATCACCCAGCCCTGCCCGCGCAGAACTTCCACTACTGCCAGCGCGGCGGCAGCGTTTTTCACCTGGTGTTCCCCAAGGAACGGCAGCCGGAGCGGCAAGCCCCGGTAATCCAGTTTTGTACCGGTTAAGCCGGACGACCGTTCGCAGATACCGGTTGTATCTGCGATAACCAGCTGATTCTGCCGTTCGGATGCGACGGTACGGATGACTTCCATCGCTCCTTCGGGTTGATCCGAATAGCAGACCGTAATCCCGTTTTCTTTGATGATTCCGCATTTCTCATACGCAATTTTTTCGACCGTGTCCCCTAAAACCGCAGTATGGTCAAGAGAAATCGAGAGAATCACCGAAACGAGGGGTGTGGGTATTACATTGGTGGCATCCAGCCGGCCGCCCAAGCCAACCTCAAGCACAACCACATCACAGTTCTGCTGTGCGAACCACTGCATGGCAAGCGCGGTAATAAATTCAAATTCTGTAATTTCTTCTTCGTTCTGCGCCATCCGCTCCACGAACGGAAAGGTGTGCTCCACCAGGGCTGCCAAATCCGTGTGTGGAATCATACGCCCGTTTATCTGCATCCGTTCACAGAAATCCGAAATGTAAGGGGAAATATAAAGTCCGGTTTTATAATTTGCCCTGCTCAGCACGGAGGCAGTCAAGGCACAAACAGAACCCTTTCCATTTGTTCCAGCCACATGGATGAACTTCAGGCGCTCCTGCGGATTGCCCAGCAACGCGAGTAGCTTGCGAATCCGCTCCAGACCCGGTTTTGTCCCGAACCGCTGCAAAGAATGAATTTTATTAAGCGCCTCACCATATTCCACTCCATTTATCCACCTTTCGATTAAAACAAAGTATGTACAAAAATCACATACTTCATGAAAAAAGGCGCTGCAAAATGAATCTGAATCCATCTTGCAGCACCTTAATGGTAAACTTAATTCTTCAGTGCCTCAATTCCAGACTGAAGCAGTGCGATATGCTCGCTCAGCTTTGCCGCGTTCTGTCTGACACCATCCACAACATTGGCCGGCGCTTTGGACAGGAAGGTTTCGTTTTTCAGCTTCGCCTGTGCATTGTCATACTGTTTCTGCGCCATGGCAAGCTCTTTCTTCAGGCGTGCAAGCTCGGCTTCCTTGTCCACCAAGTCGTTCATCGGAATATAAACTTTTGCCTGCGGGGTTACAATGGTAACCGCGCCGTCGATATCGAACTCCGTTCCGATTTCCACTTCGCTGGCATAGGCCAGTTTTGCAATAATCGGCACGCCGGTGCGGAAGGTTTCCACCGCGTTGGTAGCGATATAGATGTGCGCTTTACGGGACGGCGGTACGTTCATTTCCGAACGGCGGTTGCGGATGCCGCGGATGACATCCATGATGCAGCCCATTTCTTCAGCGGCCTGCGGGTCACAATGTGCTTCCTGGAATTCCGGCCACTTGGAAACCATAATAGATTCGCCCTCGTGCGGGAGGCTCTGCCAGATTTCCTCGGTAATATACGGCATAAACGGATGCAGCAGCTGCAAGGTGCCGGACATAACCCACACCAGCGTCTGGCGAACATCCTGTGCCGTCTGTTCATCCTGAGAATTCAGGCGGATTTTCGCGATTTCAATATACCAGTCGCAGAACTCGTCCCAAAGAAAATCGTAAAGTTTCTGCACGGCAATGCCAAGCTCAAACTTTTCCAGATTTTCCGTAATTTCCTTCGCCACACGGTTGAAGGAATCCACAATCCAGCGGTCCTCCAGTGCGAGCCGCGCGGGCAGCTCGTTCTTCACCTCATGCCCTTCGATATTCATGAGGATAAAGCGGGCCGCATTCCAGATTTTATTGGCAAAGTTGCGGCTTGCCTCCACCTTTTCGGTAGAATAGCGCATATCGTTCCCGGGGCTGTTGCCCGTGGCAAGCGTAAAGCGGAGTGCATCCGCACCGTACTGGCTGATGATTTCCAGCGGATCGATGCCGTTGCCCAGCGATTTGCTCATCTTTCTGCCCTGCGCGTCGCGCACAAGGCCGTGAATCAGGACCGTATGGAACGGAACCTGCCCGGTATGCTCAATAGCGGAGAAAATCATACGGGAGACCCAGAAGAAGATAATATCGTATCCGGTGACCAACGTATCGGTCGGATAGTAATAACTTAGTTCCTTGGTTTTATCCGGCCAGCCAAGGGTGGAAAACGGCCAGAGTGCGGAGGAGAACCAGGTGTCCAGCGTATCTGGATCCTGCTTCAGGTTTTTGGAACCGCACTTCGGGCAGGTATGGGGTTCTTCCCGTGCCACTATCGTTTCGCCGCAGTCCTGGCAGTACCATGCCGGAATCCGGTGGCCCCACCAAAGCTGGCGGGAAATACACCAATCTTTGATGTTTTCCATCCAGTGAAAATAGATTTTTTCAAAGCGCTCCGGAACGAATTTCACTTCGCCCTTTTTCACCTGTTCAATCGCGGGTTCGGCAAGCGGCTTCATTTTAACAAACCACTGCTTGGAAACCCTTGGTTCCACAACGGTGCCGCAGCGGTAGCAGGAGCCGACGTTGTGCTTAATCGGTTCCACTTTGACCAAAAAGCCCTGCTGCTTCAGTTCCTCCACAATCTGCTTACGCGCTTCCAGTGCGGGCAAACCGGCGTATTTTCCGCCGTTTTCATTGATGTTTCCGCAGTCATCCATTACATTGATGACCGGCAGGTTATGGCGCAGACCGACTTCAAAGTCGTTCGGGTCATGCGCGGGCGTAATTTTCACCACACCGGTTCCGAAATCGCGTTCCACGTAAGAGTCGGCGATGACCGGAATCTCGCGGTTGACCAGCGGGAGAATCAGCGTTTTGCCAACCATATCTTTGTAACGTTCATCGTCCGGATGCACCGCGACCGCCGTGTCGCCCAGCATGGTTTCCGGTCTGGTGGTGGCAAGGTTGATGTATCCGCTGCCGTCCTTAAACGGATACCGCAGATGCCAGAAGTAACCTTCGCGCTCGCTGAACTCCACCTCCGCGTCGGAAATGGAGGTTTTGCAGTGCGGGCACCAGTTAATAATCCGTTCCCCGCGGTAAATCAGGCCTTTTTCATACAGACGCACGAACACCTCGCGCACCGCTTTGGAGCATCCTTCGTCCAGGGTAAAGCGCTCGCGGTCCCAATCGCAGGAAGAGCCGAGCTTTTTCAGCTGCTCAATAATACGGCCGCCGAATTTTTCTTTCCACTTCCATGCGCGGTCGAGGAACGCCTCCCGGCCGATTTCCTCTTTGGTTAAGCCTTCCTTGCGCATGGCCTCCACAATTTTTGCTTCCGTTGCAATCGAAGCGTGGTCGGTCCCCGGGAGCCACAGTGCGGAATAGCCCTGCATTCTTCTCCAGCGGATGAGAATATCCTGAAGCGTTTCATCCAGGGCATGTCCCATATGAAGCTGTCCGGTAATGTTCGGCGGCGGAATTACAATGGTATATGGTTTCTTTTCCGGGTCGGGTTCCGCATGGAAATACCCGCCGGAAAGCCAGAAGTCGTAAATACGATCCTCCACTTCCTGCGGCTCATAGGTTTTTGCCAGTTCTCTGCTCATGCTGCATCCTCCTGAATTTCCCAAATACGATATTGATTTCAAACATAGCAGTAATGTTAAATCATAAAAATCACTGCCATTTCTGGGATGGAATCCATTTATAATGGAAAAACCCCGGCAACAACTGGGGTTTACGAAAGCCAATCATAGCCATAAGCCTTCAACTTTCAGCCGGTGGTAATTGACTTTTGGATAACTTTTTTATTATGACATTGTGGGGATTATTTGTCAAATCTTTTTCAAGCTGTTTCTAATTTGCTGGTGCAGGTACCGCCACGCCGCCGAACACCGTGCTGTCCAAAATGACCGCCAGGCACAGGCAAACCGGCACATCCGCTTCTTCGTGAATCTCTACGCCGTAACAGTCGCCAATCTTGTTCCAGCATCTTCCATGGGACATGACAACCGAAGAATCCACATTAATAATATCGTAAGAACGGCTGATTAAATCCCCGCGAAAGCGCCAGCTTACGCCCTTAATTTTCACCTTCTGCTGTTTTGCCGAACTGTTCCAGGTAACGCGGGCACGTTCCTTTTCCCCCACGCTGATGGTATATTTTGATAAGTTGGGCAGGCCCACGCTGTATATGCGAGCAATTTCAACGTTTGCGGCATCGATCATGCTCAGTTTGTTTCCAATGGCTAACGAATCTCCGGTCACCCGGAAAACAGGCTGGCCGGCAGAATCCATAATGGTAAACAGTGCGTCCGTGTCGGAGCTCTGGCAAATATAGAATTGCATTCGGCCACCTCCCTGATAGGTTCTCTTCCAGCAACCACTGATTCCGTCGTAAGACAGCAATTCAAAGGAGCGATATTCTGACCTGAACGGCTCTTAAATTGCTTCCATCAGTGGTTACTTAATATGTTCTAAAATATTATAATATCATTTTTTGTTTATTTGAGCAACGGATTCTATGAATTTTACTATAGGTTATGATTCTCCGGATATAATTGATCGACTATTTTACAGTTTTTTGATGATTGACTCAGGCACCGTAGTATTCTACAATAAATGCAGAAAGAACGCACGGTTTGGGGATGAATTGGATGAAAGAACGGCTTTGCCGGATAAAATTCAAACGTTTTTGGTTTCTTCTGCTTGCGCCCATCGCGCTCGTCCTAAATATTGTTGCGGTGAAACAGCCATCATTTGCTGAATGGTACGCGGCTCACCTTTATCCGTGGATTTCCCTCGCACTGAATTTCATCACTTCTCTGGTACCGTTTTCCATAGCGGAGGTTCTGGTTTTTACGTTACCCATCGCTGCACTGGTTTTACTGGTCCGTTTTATTGTTCGGCTGGTCCGGCGAAAAGGAAAGCGAGGAGAAACCGCCGTGCGGTTTGCCGTCAACTTACTCTGTATTGCAAGCGCGGTTTATTTCGCTTTTACGCTGAACTGCGGCATCAATTACAGCCGCCGCACATTCGCGCAGACCAGCGGGCTGAGCGTTCAGCCATCTTCCAAAGAAGAGCTAATTGCGCTCTGCAATTCACTGGCGGAAGATGTCAATTCCCTGCGCACAAGAGTCCAAACCGATTCCAATTCGGTCATGAAATTAAGCCAGGACAGTATTTATGATACCGCAGAAGAAATGAAAACCGCCTACGATAAAATACATACGCAATACCCTCTTCTGCGCGCCGGTTATGGCAGGCCAAAGCCGGTTTTCGCTTCCCGGCTCATGTCGCAGACGAACATCACGGGAATATTCTTCCCATTTACCTTTGAAGCAAACGTGAACACCGATATTCCAGCATATTCCATTCCGGTTACCATGGGGCATGAATTGTCCCACCTGCGCGGATACATGCGGGAAGACGAGGCAAACTTTATCGGTTACCTGGCTTGCGAACAAAGCGGCAACCCGGATTTTGAATACTCCGGAAAAATGCTCGCGTTTATTTATGCATCGAATGCGCTGTACGATACCGATCGGGATGCGGCGGGTCAGCTTTACGCCACATTAAGCGAAGGGGTTCAGCGCGATTTAAGAGCCAACTCTGAATACTGGAAGCAATTCGAAGGTCCGGTCGCGCAGGTTTCCACTTCCCTAAACGACAGCTACCTGAAAGCAAACCATCAGGAAAGCGGTGTGAAAAGTTACGGTGCAATGGTAGACCTTCTGCTTGCCGAATATCGAACAAAGCAAGGAGCCCGCTAACGCGGACTCCTTTTTTAAGAAGCACTACCGTATCCATCAGGCTTTGCCGGGAAGGGTTGTGGTGTAATCGGGCTGCTGCTCTTTGTTCGACATTTTCCGAATATGGGCGTCCAGCAGCTGTTTGAATAAATCGTTCACCCGAGTGCGGCCCTGCAGATCCGTATACCGGACGGGTGAGTAATACTTGCTCTTAGTCTGCTGCATTAAGAACAAAAGCGCCTCTTCCCTGCCGCGCAGCCTGGCAAGCGTATCCGAAGCCTTGACCGCATACATGGCGCTGTGCGGAGCAATCCGGTATGCCTCCATCAGGCTTGCCAATGCATCCTCCAGGCGGTTCAATCCTTCCTGTGCCTTTGCAAGGTCCGCCAGCACGGCTGCCTTTCCAGCCGCAGCGTAATCGATTCGAATTCCGTTTTCTATTTTCGTCCGGCTGGGCAGCTCTTTCCAACCCGGTGTGCGCAGATATTCGGTTGCGCAGCGCGCCGCGTCCTTATAATACTTTTTCCCGAGCCAGCTGTACGCTTTGCAAGCCAGATAAAGCTGCTTCGGCGTTTTCTGCTTCCCGCAAAGCTCAATAATTTTCAGCAGCTGCTTGTCGTGGTCTTTCACCTCCCGAAGAATCCTTTTTGCCTCATCCAGCCGTGCGCTGTTGTAAGGGACAGGTTCGCCCAGCAAATAAAACAGTGCGGCGGCAAGGTCATCGTTCGAATTTTCCATCAGCATCCTCCATTCAATTTTTCAGTATCTCTTTTATTTTCTGAGCACGCAGACTGCGGCGCTCATTGACGGTTAATTTTTTCCCGCTCATGACTAAAAGCGTAGCCGGCTGCATTTCAAAGGAAAGCCGTTCGACGATTTCATACCCAATTTCGGTGATTAGGCCGGCGGAAATGCCAAAACGGACATTGGAAATCAATCCCTGAAATTCTTCGTAGCTCATGATTCGGGCACTTTTTAAAATCCCCAGGGAGCGACAAATCGTATCCTGAACCTCAAGTTCTTGCACCAGCTCGTCGCGGGCGGCGCGCTCCTGGGTAATAATCTGCATGGCAATATTTTGTAAGTTTGAGATGGCCTCGGACTCTGAAAGCCCAAGAGAAACCCGGTTCGAAAGGTAATAAACCGCGCCTTTCGGCTCCGAACCCTTTCCCCCGCCGGCACGAAGCGAAAGGCCAAGCGGAGCAAGGCTGGCGGAAATTCGCGCGGCACCGCCGTTTTCCTGAAGCGCCGGCAAATGCAGGGAAAGCGAGGCAGAGAGCCCGGTGCCTAAATTCATAGGGTTCTGGGTGAGATAACCGAGTGTTTCATCAAACGCGAAGGTTAAATTTTTTTCCAGAAGGGAATCCAGTTCATCCGCCGCGCGATAGGCTTTTTCAAAATCCAGGCCAGCTTCATTCGCCTGAACTTGTAGGTGGTTTTCCCCGTTCAGCAGAATGCTCACGGATTCGTCCCCGGAAAGCAGAACTCCACGGCCCTCCGGCACCGAAATAAACTCCGGATTTGCCAGCTGCAGTTCCACAAGGGAAACCATTTCCGTCTTCGTCAGCTGTTCCATCGGAAGATACTGCAGTTGAAACCGGTCGAGGATACAGGAGTCCTTCGACGCCTGAAGCACGCATTTCGTTACCGCCGCTTGGTGGGAACGGCTCATTTTTTCCGAAAACGGATAGTCGCGCAAATTCCGGTTCAGACGGATGCAGGTGGAAAGGACCACGTCATTTTCGGGGCCGGTCTTTTCATACCATTTTTCCATTCTGACCTTCTCCTTCCAGTGCGCGGATGCGGTCCCTCAATTCGGCCGCATGCTCGAAATTTTCAGAATCGATGGCCTTGCGCAGTTCGCTGCGCATAACGCTCAACTGAGTCTGCGGATTTACCGAAAGCTGACTGCCGCCCGGGACTTTGCCCCGGTGCTTCGCATTCCCATGAATCTGCTGAATCAGGGGAATCAGCCGATTGTAAAAAGTGTGGTAGCATTCGGCGCAGCCGACTTTTCCGCTGCGCGCAATATCGTCAAAGGTAGAACCGCAGAATTTGCAGCGGACGACATCGGCTTCCGGTCGCTCCATATGGCTGAAAAAGCCGCCTAAAAGGCTGCCGACGCTAAGGCCGAGACCGGTTGTCAAGTTGCCATACCCCAATTTCTGCGCACACTGGGCGCAGAGGCAATATTCGGACAGTTCCCCGTTGATAATCGTTTTCACATGCGTGGTTGCCGGAAAAACTCCGCAGGATTCGCAGAGCATAAAATTCCTCCTAACGTAATCTGACCTTTCACCATATACTATTATTGACATAGTAAATCTTACATGACTAAAAAAACCAAAAGAATAAAGAGAAAAGAGAAATAAATAATTGTAACACGATTTATGCGCCTGCAATATTATGTATTGTAAACCGAAAGGAGGCAAACAATTATGTGTAACAATGGTTTTGGCGGTTTTGGCGGTAATGGCTGCTGGTGGATTATTCTGCTGATTATCATCCTGTGCTGCTGCTGCAACAACGGTGATAACTGCAACGATCGCTGCTAACTGCTTAAAAGGACTGCGAGGCAAACTCGCAGTCCTTCCTCTTTGGGAACCACTGATTTCACCTTCCGGCAACAGTCCGAAGCCGTGAAAACACCGGGTTGAACGGCTTCGGACTACTTCCCTCAGTGATTTCTTTCTTGCTGTGACTGCTCCTCTTTTGCCTTCAGCAGCGCCGCGGCCAGTTGGTCCGGACAAGAAGTCGGTTTAAAACCGCACCGAATTCCTTTGCAGCGCCGAATAACTTCGTCAGCCTTCATACCTGCCACAAGAGCGCTGATTCCTTTGGTGTTGCCATTACAGCCACCGACGAATTTCACCGACTGAACCGTATCGCCCTCTAAGTTTAAAATCACTTCAGAAGAGCAGGTGCCTTTTGTTTTATATTTGAACTCCAAGGAAGTATTCCTCCTTATTTTTTACATAGACCCCGCGGGATTATCGTTTGCAATTTTTTAACGCTTCCAGCTGATCGTCCGGCGTAACGCACGTGCCAATGTGCGTTTTTCTTTTTGTATACATTCCGTGGAAATCGGAACCTCCGGTCATAACCAGGCCATACTTCTTGGCGGTTGCGATAAATTTTTCCTCATCCCCCGGTTTGTTGCGCGGGTGCCAGACCTCAACTCCTTCAATTTCATGGGAAGAAGCCAGCTGTTCCAGCAAATCATAGCTGTCGTATTCCCCCGGATGCGCCAAAACAGCAATTCCGCCCGCTTCATGCACCTGGGCAATCACTTCATGAACATCAGGGTAAGTTATCGGGCAATACGCCAAGCCGCCTCGGGAATCAAAAAGCTTGTGAAACAGGGGCCCGAAAAATTCTTCCGCATACCCTGCGTCAATTAGTGCGTGCATAATATGCTGCTTATAAACCGCCGTACTGCCATGAGCGCGGCGCATAATCATTTCCGCCGTCACCGGATACAGCCGCATGACTTTCTGAATCATAACCAAAGCGGCTTGTTTGCGGCAGTCAGAAGTCCGTTTGCACAGCCCCACCAGACGGTCAGGATGGTCAAACAGGTAGCCCAAAAGGTGGGCTTTCCGCCCCGTAGCGGGATCAACGCAGGAGAATTCCACCCCCGGAATTACTTCTACACCGTGCCTGTCGCCAAATATCTTTGCTCGTACGGAACCGGCAAGGGTATCGTGATCCGTTACGGAAATTGTAGAGAGTCCTTCCTTCTTCGCAAGCATCACCACTTCGTCGATTCCAAGCGAACCGTCCGACATTTTGGTGTGACAGTGCAAATCTGCTGCCATTCAATCGCCTTCCATTTTATCTGTTAATGTATTATTCTGATCCTTTTCATTATAATACAAGTTTCAGATATACGCAAATACGATTAGCGTAGCAGTTTTTCCGGCGTAAAGGAATGAGACGCAATCAAAAGCAAAACCGCATCGGCTGCCAGCACGCCAACGGAGATAAAAAAGAGTAGCAGCGCGTCGAGTTGGAACAGGCCGGTAAACTGGCCGATGAACAGCAGTACAACCGGCAAAACAATATAGCCGGAGGTCTGAATGGATTCCATATAACTCTTGCTTCGGCCGGAAACCAATACCATGAAGATAACGCCGAAAATCGTCAGCGCCGGGGCAAACAGCACCACCAGCACCAACCAGTTCCAGTTAAAGAAAAACGGCATCTTCAAAAGGATATCGCCGGCAGACACAACAATGGTAAACACAACAAATGAAATCATGGAAGAAAGAAAAGAAATCAGAAGACAGCCATACACCTTTGCACGGAAAATCTGTTTGACGCTTAGCGGCGTAAGGAGCAAAGTTTCCATTGTGCTGCGTTCTTTTTCCCCGACAAAGCTGCACGCCGCCGAAACGGTCGAATTCATCATCGGAATCATTAAGAAGAGCATCGGGCATAAATAGTTCGTCAGGAAATAGTACATTGCCTGCCGCTGGGTGTAGTATTTTATTTCCGGCGGCAAAAGTTCCATCATTTTATCCACGCCGTTCATCTGACTGGTCGGAACCAGATAAATCATAAGCAGAAAAAGCGCGGGAATGGCAACCACTAAAACAGCGGGTACAAGAATCAGCGTGGTCCGGGCCATTTTGGTATTCCAGACTTCGCCGAAATCCTTTTTGATAACGGCTTTTTCCGCGGATGAAACCAGCTTCATGTTGTCGCCTCCTGATGCTCCAAGTATTGAAAATAAACCTCTTCCAGCGTCGGTCGAATCAGCCGTGCTTCATAGACATTATGGCGGTCCTCCACGATTTTTTGCAGCAGAAGGGGCATTTCCTCCTCTTTCAGCAACTCCGTCTGCCACCACCCGTCTTTTTGTTCATAGCCCTCCAGCTGTTCTCCTTCCGCAAGACGGAATCCCGCCTTGATGTGGCAGCCGGCTCCGTCGCACAGCGTCTGAAAATCGCCGCACGCCAGCAGCTTTCCGGAATCGATAATGCCGTAGCTGCTGCAAATATCCTGCGCATAGCGAAGCTGATGCGTGCAGAGAAACACTGTTGTTCCCGCTACGGCGGCCAAGGAAGAAATCATTTCATTAACCGATTGAGCCGATTCGGGGTCCAGCCCGCTGGTGGGCTCGTCCAAAAACAGCACCGGGGGCCGGTGAATCAGCGCTCGGGCAAGGGAAAGCCGCTGTGCCATTCCGGTGGAATATTCGCTCAGCTTTTTGTCGCGGGCATCCCACAAATCCAGCTGTTTCAGCAGCTCGCCGGCGCGCTGCGCACAGGCGTCCGGCTCCATTCCTATGGTTTGAGCGAAGAAAACCAGATTTTCCATGCCGGTCAACTGGCCATACATTTTCGCGCTTTCGGTCATAACACCGGAAACACGGTGAACATCGCAGGGATTCTGACTGGGTGAATATCCGTAAACAGTGCATTCCCCGCTGGTTTGCCGCAGCAAGCCAGTCAAAATTTTTACCGTGGTAGTTTTTCCCGCTCCGTTCGGCCCCAAAAAGCCGAATACGGTACCCTGCGGTATGGATAAGCTCAAGTCACTCAGCGCATAGTTTACATTGTCATATGTCTTAAACAGGTGTTCTGCATAAATGGCATCCAAAGTGGTCACTCCTTGTTCCCGTTGAGGACAGCCCACTGTCTGGAAGCCCGGCCGGGATTTCTGATTTCCATGAATTCAGACCAATCCACCGGGACCAATTACAGGGAATTTCTCTCCGAGCTTTTTTCCGGCATTCTTAGAATAACATACTTGGCCGTGATGGCGGTGCTACGTGTTTTGCGGTACCGTTTCCTTCACGGAATGTGCTTTACAGTACCTTATCATTCATATTTTAATTAATTTTATCAGAGAATCAAGTGGATTCCGAATAATAACAAAATTTGACAATTTTTCTCCCTGATTTTTCACGACCGGTTTCCGCCGATGCGGACGCACACTCCGTTTTGCGCGCACTCTTCCATGCAGAAAGAACCCTTCACACAGATTTGCTTTTCCAGCCCGTCGCACACAATCAGCCGATCCAGTATTCGAATTCGTCGCAGGAGCCTTTCAAATGACAGAAATCTCCAATACAAATCGGAATCTTCATCACCTTTGCAAAAGATTTTTTGCTGCCCACATGATAGATTCTTAACATCATACCATTCCATGGAAATTTGCGCAAGGCCCAATTTGAAACGAAAAAACTTCGGGTTGACCGACAATGATATGCTTCAAAATGTGGTAAATACGGCTACGAAAACAAGCAGGTTTAAATTTTCAGATACAAAGAAAGGGCGCGTCAAAAACACGCACCCTTTCCTCCGGTTTATGGGTTATTCCAAATTAAGTTTTTTGGTAAGCATCCAGTTGGTCAGGAAATAGAACGCTAAACCGAAAACCAATGTATAAAGAATCAGGACCAGCATAACAAGTTCCGATACGTTCATAAGCGTCTGAACCCCGCTTCTGCTGATGGACTCAAAATACTCCTCGACATTCGGACCGAGAGCAGTGATAAAAATAGAAACCACGATCTGCTGAACAATGCCGAATCCAATGAACGCGCCGACACCGGCAAGCAGTTTATGCTTGGAACTCAAGTTTCCAATCGTAATCGCCGCATAAATTTCAACAATGGAGCCTAATGTTGTGATAATCAGCAAAAGGATGGCTTCCAGCAAAAGGACGTAGGCGCCGGGGCCGACTTTTGCGATCACATCCGAAAGCTCCTTCCAAAGCTGGCCAAGTTCTGCGAAAACGTTATGATTCGCAATCATAACAAAAATCGCGATCAGAGACACCAAAACGCTCAGCAAGGACCATACGAACGATGCAATCATTTTGGCATCAATATGCAGGTGCGCTTTTACCGGAAGCGTGAAGGAAAGATAGCCCTCGTCGGTCAGCAAGCTCTTATTAAAACGCTGAATCGTGATAATCAAAGTCATCACGCTGATTCCGGCAATGACCACAATAAACACCGTCATTGAGATGAGCTTAGGAATTTTAAAATATTCGAAATTATTGGAATAGAAAAATTTATTGATAAAAGACATGACAATCAGCAGTGCGTACATCGGCAGGAAGGTTCTGCTGGTTGCCTTAAACTCATATTTGAGCAATTTGCCTAGCATCTGAATACCTCCCTGAACAGAGCATCCACGCTCTTGTTTTCTTTTTCTCGGATATCATCCACCGTAGACGTTAGAACAATGTTTCCATGGCTGATAAAAACAACATCATCCAGAATTTTTTCTACGTCGGCAATCAGGTGGGTTGATATAATCAGGGTTGCGTTTTCGTTGTAATTGCTGATGATGGTGTCCAAAATATAATCGCGCGCTGCAGGGTCTACGCCGCCGATGGGTTCGTCTAGCAGATAAAGCTCGGCTTCCCGGCTCATAACAAGAATTAGCTGCACTTTTTCTTTTGTGCCCTTGCTCATGGTTTTAAGCCGCTGCGTCGGGTCCACTCCGAGCCGCTGGAGCATATCGTAAGCCTTTTGATGATTGAAATCCGAATAAAAATCGCGGAAAAATTCAATCATGTTGTTCACGGTCATCCAGTCGTTCAGATAAGTACGCTCCGGCAGGTACGAAACAATTTTTTTCGTTTCCGTTCCGGGCTCCATGCCGTTGATGAGCAGCTGCCCGCTGGTGGGAGTAATCAACCCGTTCGCCAGTTTAATCAACGTGCTTTTGCCGCTGCCGTTCGGCCCAAGCAGGCCAACAATCCGGCCTTTTGGAATGGAAAGATTAATTGCGTTCAGTGCCAGGCAATTCGGGTAAAACTTTACCAAATTGCGGCACTCGAGAATGCTCTCCATATTCATTCCTCCTCTGTCATCTGGGATATCAGGGAAAGAGTCTGCTGACGGTCATAGCCTAGTTTACTCATGTTTTGAATAAACTCTTTGACCAAGGTTTGAGCCAGATTGTTTTTCGTCTGCATAATTCGATCCACATCCTCTGTTACAAATCTGCCGCTTGTTCGTTGAGAATAAAGAAGCCCTTCGCTTTCCAGCTGGGAAAGCGCACGCTGCATAGTATTTGGATTTACCGATGCCTCCCCCGCCATATCGCGGACGGACGGGAGCTTGGTCCCCGCCGGGTACACACCGGAAACAATCATCAGTTCAATCTGTTCAATCAGCTGAGCATAAATTGGCCGGTCGGAACTTAAGTTCCATGCCACGTAAACCCACCTCCGGTTCATTCTTTGGTATATTGCAAGGCTTTGTATTATTGTACTATTTAACTAATACAATGATATTTGATTCTTGTGGTTTTGTCAATAGGTTTTTTAATTTATTTCCTGCTTCCGGAAAACAAGAAGACCAAGAATGAAAAATACAACAAGATGGATTAACGCGTTTACAGCGCAATAAATCAGCTCATTTTGCGGCACAACTGCCACTATTTGGGACTGCATCAGCATCGTCTGGTTCATAATTCGAACGAAGACCGGATTTAAATAGGCCAGACATTTCAACATTAAAGCAGGAAGCACCAACGCCACGAAGTAAGCAAAGGTAAACAGGGCTTTGCGCTTTAAAACACCGGCCAAAACCGTAGCTAGAATCGCCGCCGCAAGATAAATGAGCACGGTGGTGCCAAGGCGAAGGAAAAAGTCTGACAAAACCGGGGTAAGGTCCGCTCTTTCCGGATGGAGCAGAAGAAATGCGCATGCCAGATAGACACAAATCGTCACAAAGGCCACAGAACAGGCAACCAGCACCGTACTGACCATTTTGGACATGAGAAGTTGTGTTCTTGTGGTTCCATAAGCAATGGTATTCTTCATGGTGTGTTCTTTGTTTTCTTCTGCCATAACAATATCCGCAAACATGCAGATCAGGAACAAAGGATACAGAAACAGGTTGGTCGCGACGAGGTTAAGGCTGGATTCCAGAGACGCTCCGCCAGTTGCCAGAACAGCGTTCAGAAAAATGGACAATGCCGCCATTACCATCATGAAAATAAACAGGTACATCCGGTGAAATGATTTATAAAGATCTGCGCGAATCAGATTAAGCATGGTTCATACCTCCAACCAGTTCGATAAAGTATTCTTCAAGATTCAGTCCGGTCTGATGCACATCGGCAACCATCACATTGTTTTTGACCAACGCCTGCACAATGGTTTCGGGCGTATCGAGAAACGCTCCAATCTGAATTTCCTGCTCGTTCAATACCAGGAATTCATTGCAGTTCAGTTCATTCTGTAAAGTCACCGCGGCCTTTGCAGTATCGCTGACTTTCAGCTTCAAGCTGCGTTTGCATTTTTCCTCCAATTCTCCCGCGGAAATATGCTCAACCAGCTTGCCATTATGAATAAACCCGTAGGTGGTCGCAATCTGGGACAGCTCGCCCAGAATATGACTGGAAATTAATATGGTAGTATTTCTTTCCCGGTTCAGTTTCAAAATCATTTCGCGGAATTCCACAATTCCCATTGGGTCCAGGCCGTTAATAGGTTCGTCCAGAATCAGAAATTCGGGGTTCCCCATGATGGCAAGCGCCAGACCCAGGCGCTGTTTCATGCCAAGGGAAAAATTCTTAAACCGCTTTTTCCCGGTGTCCGCAAGACCGACAAACTCTAAGGATTCACGGATACAGCTGGGATTGACGATTCCTCTTTGCTGGCGGTAATACTCCAGATTTTTTTCGGCGGAAAGGTACGGAAGAAAGCTCGGCGTTTCAATCATGCAGCCCGTACGCTTGCGGGCCTTGTTCAGACCGGTTTCCGTTGTTTCCCCGAAAAGCTCCAGGGAACCCGAATTTTTCAGGGCGAGCCCGCTAACCATTTTCAGCAGGGTCGTTTTCCCCGCACCGTTTTTACCGACCAAGCCGTAAATTTCACCGCGCTTCACTTCAATATCCATATTACTAACCGCTGTGAAATTGCCGTATTTCTTCGTGAGACCATGCGTTTTCAGAATTGTATCCGACAATTTGTTCATCCTCCAATTGTATTATTGTATTACTGTACTGTTGTACTAAGAACTTAATACAATAATACACATGCTCCCCATATTTGTCAATATCTTTTTCAAAAATAATTTGACTCTTTTAAAAGCTCCCCGCAAACAAAAAAACGGCCGCCGCGAAACAAACGCTTCACGGCGGCCGGTTGGGATTCAGAAAATTATTCGGTATGGCTTATTCTGCGGGGACAACTGCTCCGCTGAAAGTATTCTTAATAAAGGCTTTCATTTCGTCGCCTTTCAAAACCGCTACCAGAGCTTTGATCTCCTCCCGGTTCTCATCGCCCTTGCGCACAGCAATAATGTTAGCGTAGGTAGTGGCGGCAAGCGAATCGGCGGCTTCCACGGCCAAAGCGTCGGAAACCTTTAGGCCGCCCTGCAGCGCATAGTTTCCGTTGATTACGGCAAGGTCAACGTCCGGCAGAGCGCGCACCAGTTGTGCCGCCTCCATTTCCGTAAACTTCAGGTTTTTCTTGTTTTCCGCAATATCCTTCTGGGTTGCGGTGATTCCGGCGCCGTCCTTCAGCTTAATCAGGCCCTGCGCCTGCAAAAGGAGCAGCGCTCTCGCCTCGTTGGTGGTATCGTTAGGAACCGCGATCGTCGCGCCGTCCTTTAAATCGGCAAGGGCTTTTGTTCTGCCCGCGTAAATGCCGAACGGCTCATAATGAATGGAGCCTGCGGAAACAAGATTGGTTCCCTTTTCCTTATTGAAATCATCCAGATACGGCTGATGCTGAAAATAGTTGGCGTCCAGTTCCTTGCTTTCCAGTGCGGTATTCGGAAGCACATAATCGGAAAATTCTTTGATTTCAAGGTCGTAGCCCTTGTCTTTCAGCAGCTTGGCGGCTTCTTTCAGAATGACTGCATGCGGGGTCGGCGAAGCGCCGATGACAATCTTTTTCAGCTGCTGCTCGGAGCCGGAAACGTTCGAGCCTGCGGGGGCAGAGGGGCTCGCCGTACTGGATGTGGCGGAGCAGCCGGCGAACGCCGCAATGGAAATAGAAACGGTTAAAAGCGCCGATAGGAACTTTTTCATAAATAATCCTCCTAACAAATCAATCGGAAAAACCGACGGAGCTTATTTTCGTTTGTCATAATACTTGGCTGCCTTCATGCCGATGCCCTGAAGCACCTGCACAATCAGCACTAGCAAAACAACGGTAACCAGCATAATCGCATA
>DUNN01000010.1 GCA_012839345.1 Clostridiales bacterium
ATTCCACTGCATCTCTGCGTAGTTTTTCCCGTTCCAGCATCTTTCATCACCTGTCTATATTTTACCATTTTACAACGAAAAAGCCCAGCTTTCACTGGACTTTTTCGACAGGCTGAGGTGCCATAAAGATATGGCACCTGTTTTTTAAAAGCTTTTTGACAGCAGTTTACTACAGTTTTTTAAATTCGTTTAAAAACCAGACTTCTTTTGCTTCAAACTCTCTGTTATTTAAATAGTTCAGAATGCCGGCATCCGTTTTAAACTCAAACTTCAGCTTATAGGAGTATAGCGCCTGGTATTTGAATCCGGTTCCTTTGTTCATGGCGTTGGTTCCGTACTTCCCGTCCCCGACCAAGGGATGGCCAATGGAAGCAAGGTGTGCGCGGATTTGATGCGTACGCCCGGTCAGCAGTTCCACCTCCAGAAGGCTGAATGGCCCATGTTCCTCCAATACCCGGTACTTCGTGCGAATTGTTTTGGAATCGTCGGTTTTCGTGTTATGGATATAAACGCGGTTCTGGTTTTCATTTTTTTCCAAGTATCCTTCCAGAACCGCCTCTTTTTTCTTCATCACACCGTGCACAATGCAGAGATACAGCTTTTGCAGTTCGCGCTTTTTTACCTTTTCATTCATAATGCGTAGGGTTTCTGCATTTTTGGCTGCCATAACAATGCCGCCGGTATTCCGATCAATCCGGTTAATCAATGCCGGAGCGAATGAGGCTTCCTCCTCCGGATGGTATTCGCCCTTGTCATACAAATAATGCTGCGCCCGGGCAATCAGGGAATCAAAATGATAGTGTTCGTCCGGATGAACGATTAGACCCGGCTTTTTATCTAAAATCATGATATTCTCGTCTTCATAGATGATATTCAATCGATTGGGCGCTTTAAGAAAATCATATTCCTTTTGTTCCTGCTGAAAAAATTCATCTTTCAGGAACATGGTCAACACGTCGCCTTCCTGAAGATGAGTCGAAATTTCGCAGCGCTTCCCATTTAACTTAATATCTTTTTTCCGAATTGCCTTGTACATCATCGATGTGGGAAGATTGTGGTAGGTTTTGGTCAGAAACTTGTCCAGACGCTGGCCGGCGTCATTTTTTTGAATTACAACCTGCTTCATTGTGTTGCTCCCATGTACAAAATAGAGAAATTACAGTGTTTATTTTTTTGCTGAAATACCAATATAAGAATAAAATCGGCAACCATGATTATAGCACGTATCATCGCCTCCGAAAAGGCGAAAATACTTTTCAAACAATATTTTTTAGTATATAATGAATCGAAAGAGAAAGAAAAGGGGACCAGATGCGATGACACAGGAAAGAATCATGGAAATTCTGAAAGAAGCCGGTGTTCTGCTGGAAGGGCATTTCAAACTGACGTCCGGCCGGCACAGCAACAAGTACTTGCAGTGTGCCAGGATTTTCCGCAACACGAAGTACAGTGAAGAACTTTGCGGTGCGCTTGCCGAACAATTTAAAAACGATCGGATTAAAATTGTCATCGGGCCTGCTATGGGAGCTGTTCAAATGGCTTATGAAGTCAGCCGTTCCCTTCACTGTGAAAACTTTTTTACCGAACGTGATGAAGAGGGGAAAATGTCCCTCCGCCGCGGATTTGTGGTGAATCCCGACGACCGTGTGTTGGTTGTGGAAGACGTGGTAACCACGGGCGGCTCTGTGCGTGAAGTGATTGAGCTGGTCAAAGCAGCGGGCGGCGTTGTAGTGGGAGTAGGTTCCATTGTGGACCGAACCGGAGGGAAAATTGATTTCGGCGTGCCGTTCCGCGCTGTTATTTCCATGGAAGTGGAATCTTGGGAAGCGGAAGACTGCCCTTTGTGCAAAGCCGGGGCTCCCGCGCCAGTGAAGCCGGGAAGCCGAAAAATATAAATTTTGCCTATGCAAAGAAAGGTGGTGGCTGCGTTGGAAAAACCGGAGCAAACAAACACGCTGAAAGCCAAACAAAACGCCGCCTCCTCCGTACACAGTGGGCACCGAGAACGGGTAAAAAATAAATTTCTGGCGGAAGGGCTGGACCATTTTGAGCCGCATGAAGTGCTGGAACTGCTCCTGTACTTTGCGATTCCGTTGAAAGACACTAATCCCATTGGGCACGAGCTTTTGCAGAGGTTCGGTTCGCTTTCCGGGGTGTTCAACGCTCCCTTTGAAGAATTGCTCCAGGTGGATGGCATTGGGCGGTCCGCTGCCACCTTAATCAAATTGATTCCGGAAATCAGCAGATGTTATCAGGAAAACCTGAACAGCGAGAAGCACCGCATTTACTGCATTGACGAAGCGGCGAAATATCTTCTTCCCAAATATATCGGCCGTGCGAACGAAGCGGTAACGTTGATGCTGTTGGACAGCAAAAGCAGGGTTCTGTACTGCGGAATTGTAAACGAGGGTTCGGCGGTTACCGCGAATATTTATATTAAGCAGATTGTACGGCTTGCCGTACAGTACAATGCGGTTTATGCAATTTTGTCGCACAACCATCCAAGCGGGAACTGTCTGCCTTCCAAGCAGGACCTGAATACGACCAAATGGGTTTTTGAAGCACTTCAAACCGTGGAAGTTCGTCTGATTGATCATATTATTGTCAGCGACAACGATTATTTTTCAACGGCTAACAGCGGTATTATGCCTGATTTGTTTAATCAGAAAGAGGATACAGAGGATACGGAGTAATATGGATTTTAAACTTGTTTCACAGTACAAACCTACCGGCGATCAGCCGAAGGCGATACAGGAACTGGTCAACGGGCTGCAGAATGGGTACAAAGAACAGACGCTGCTGGGGGTTACCGGTTCCGGCAAAACGTTTACCATGGCAAATGTGATTGCGCAATTAAACCGGCCGACTCTTGTGCTCGCGCACAATAAGACGCTTGCCGCGCAACTGTGCTCCGAGTTCAAAGAATTCTTTCCGGAAAATGCCGTGGAATATTTTGTCAGCTACTATGATTATTATCAGCCGGAAGCCTACATTCCCACAACGGATACCTATATCGAAAAGGATTCCGCAATCAACGATGAGATTGACAAGTTAAGGCACTCTGCAACTTCTGCGCTTTCTGAACGCCGGGATGTTATAATTGTGGCCAGCGTGTCCTGCATTTACAGCTTGGGCGACCCAATCGATTACCGAACGATGGTGATTTCCCTGCGGCCCGGTATGCAGAAAAATCGTGACGATCTGCTACGAAAGCTGGTAGAAATTCAATACGAGCGAAATGACGTCAACTTTACCCGTAACAAATTCCGGGTGCGCGGTGATGTTGTGGAGATTTTCCCTGCCCAATCGAATGACACTGCGATTCGGGTTGAATTTTTTGGGGATGAGGTGGACCGCATCACCGAAATCAATGCATTAACCGGGGAATTAAAAGCGGAGTTGAAACACGTTGCGATTTATCCGGCTTCCCATTATATTGTACCGCGCGAAAAAATGCAGCGGGCCCTTAACAACATTCAGCAGGAAATGGAAGAGCGGGTGGCTTATTTCAAAAGTAAGGGAAAGCTGATTGAAGCACAGCGCATTCAGGAACGCACGCAATATGATATGGAAATGCTTGGTGAAATCGGTTTCTGCAAGGGCATTGAAAACTATTCCCGTGTTATGTCGGGTAGGGCGCCTGGCAGCGCTCCGTTTACATTGCTGGACTATTTCCCGAAAGACTTCCTGCTTTTTGTGGACGAGTCCCATGTTACGCTGCCGCAGGTTCGCTCTATGTATGCCGGTGACCGCGCACGCAAGCAGTCCCTGATTGATTTCGGATTCCGTCTTCCATCTGCGTTTGACAACCGCCCGCTGAATTTTGACGAATTCTATGAGCACGTGAATCAGGTGGTTTTTGTAAGCGCTACTCCGGGGGATTTTGAAAAAGAGAAATCCGCTCAGATTGTAGAGCAGGTAATTCGCCCAACAGGATTGGTCGACCCAGAGGTCATTGTCAAACCAACCGACGGGCAGATCGACGATTTGATTTCGGAAATCAATCTGCGCACAGCAAAACAGGAACGCGTGCTGGTTACCACCCTGACCAAAAAGATGGCGGAAGACCTGACTTCTTACCTGGAAGGCATGGGAATCCGGGTTCGCTATATGCACCATGACATTGATACGGTGGAACGCATGGAAATCATCCGCGACCTACGCCTAGGTGAATTCGATGTGCTGGTTGGAATCAATCTTCTCCGCGAAGGTTTGGACATCCCGGAAGTATCTTTGGTCGCGATTCTTGATGCGGACAAAGAAGGCTTCCTTCGTTCGGAGCGTTCTTTGGTTCAGACCATCGGGCGTGCCGCCAGAAACGCAGAAGGTCAAGTTATCATGTATGCGGATACCGTAACACCTTCCATGGAAGCCGCCATTCGTGAAACAGAGCGCCGCCGCTCCATTCAAATGGCATATAATCAGGAACATGGTATTGTGCCGAAAACAATTATAAAGAAGGTAGCCGATATTCTGGAAATATCGACTCATAAAGAAGATAGCAAGGAGAAAAAGAAAAAGCGTCTCACTCCTGCAGAGAGAAAGCAGATGATTGAACAGCTTACCAGGGAAATGAAAGCTGCCGCTAAACTGCTGGAATTTGAGCACGCTGCCTATCTCCGCGATAAAATTAAGGAGTTAAGCGGTCAAAAATAAATTTTGGTTTCCAAAAAAAAGCTTGAAAATAATTCTTCTAATAGGAAGTACCAACTGCAAGGCTTCCAGCTTACAGCGAAAGGATTACCATTAAGATGACAGCAAAAAGCATTTATGTAAAGGGTGCCAGAGAGCACAATCTGAAAAATATCGATATTGAAATTCCGCGCGACAAGCTGATTGTATTTACCGGCCTGTCCGGCTCCGGAAAATCATCCCTCGCATTCGATACCATTTACGCGGAAGGACAGCGCCGTTATATGGAATCGCTTTCTTCCTATGCGCGTCAGTTCTTAGGGCAGATGGACAAGCCCGACGTGGATTATATTGAAGGCTTGTCCCCGGCGATTTCCATTGACCAAAAAACCACTTCCCAAAATCCTCGTTCCACAGTGGGTACGGTAACGGAAATCTATGACTATCTGCGTCTTTTGTACGCCCGCATCGGCATTCCGCACTGCCCAATCTGCGGCCGCGAGATTACGCAGCAGACGGTTGACCAAATTGTAGACCGTGTCTTGGCTCTGCCGGAGAGAACTAAAGTTCAGATCCTTGCTCCTGTGGTACGCGGCCGGAAGGGAGAGCACCAGAAAGAGCTGGAAGCAGCACGCAAAAGCGGGTTTGTACGTGTGCGTGTGGATGGAATTATTTACGATTTGGCGGAAAAAATCAGCCTGGAAAAAAATAAAAAGCACACGATTGAAATTGTTGTTGACCGTTTGGTAATTCAGCCATCCATCCATTCCCGTCTGGCCGATTCCATTGAAACTGCTTCATCCCTGTCAGGCGGATTGATTATCGTCAGCATCGTGGATGGGGAGGACCTGACCTTTTCCCAGAATTATGCCTGCCCGGAGCATGGAATCAGCGTAGAAGAGCTTTCCCCCCGGATGTTTTCATTTAACAATCCGTTCGGGGCATGCCCCAAGTGCACCGGATTGGGTGTCTTTATGAAAATTGACCCTAATTTGATTATGCCAAACAAGTCGCTTTCCATTAAGCAGGGCGGTTTAAAGGCAAGCGGGTGGGCTATGGAAGGCAGTACCATCGCCACCATGTATATGGAAGCGCTTGCGAAGCATTATCATTTTTCACTCGACACCCCGTTGGAACAGCTTCCGCCGGAAATTATCGATATTTTGCTTTATGGAACCAAAGGGGAAAAGATTCAGATTCACCGCCAGAATGAATATGGCAGTGGGGTATACAATACTGAGTTCGAGGGGATTATCAACAATCTGGAACGCCGGTTCCGTGAAACGCAGAGCAATTGGATTAAAGAAGAAATTGAATCTTATATGAGCACCATTCCGTGCGACGAATGTCATGGAAAGCGTTTGGCACCTATCAGCCTGGCTGTTACTGTCGGGGGAATTAATATTAGCGATTTCTGCGAAAAATCCATTTCGCAGGCGCTGGAATTCATGGACGGGCTACAACTGAATGACCGGGAAACCATGATTGCAAAGCCGATTATAAAAGAAATTAAAAGCCGACTGAACTTTCTGAAAAGTGTCGGCTTAGAATATTTAACCCTTTCCCGTTCTTCCGGTACGCTTTCAGGTGGGGAAAGCCAGCGCATCCGTCTGGCAACCCAGATTGGTTCATCCCTGATGGGGGTTCTGTATATTCTGGATGAACCTAGTATTGGTCTGCATCAGCGCGACAACGATAAGCTGCTTGCCACATTAAAGCGTCTGCGTGACCTTGGCAACACAGTCATTGTTGTGGAACACGACGAGGATACGATTCGTGCGGCGGACCATATTGTCGACATTGGCCCCGGGGCTGGAATTCACGGCGGCAACGTAGTCTTTAACGGAAAAGTCGAAGATCTTGTGAAATGCAAAGACTCCATCACCGGGCAGTATTTGAGCGGTGAGAAACGGGTAGAAATACCGGAAAAACGCAGAAAAGGAAACGGCAAAAAGCTGAAAATTATTGGTGCAAGCCAGAACAACCTTCAGAACATCAATGTGGATATTCCGCTTGGAAAATTTGTCTGCGTTACCGGTGTATCCGGTTCCGGAAAATCTTCTCTGATTAATGAGATCCTCTATAAATATCTTGCGGCAGAACTGAACGGAGCCAAAACCAGACCTGGTGCGTTCAAAGAAATTAAAGGTATTGAGGCGCTGGACAAGGTGATTGAAATTAATCAGTCACCGATTGGGCGCACGCCCCGCTCCAACCCCGCAACCTATACCGGGCTTTTTACCGATATTCGGGAGCTGTTTGCGTCTACTCAAGATGCTAAGCTGCGTGGGTATAACTCCGGGCGATTTTCATTCAACATTAAAGGGGGCCGCTGTGAGGCCTGCGAAGGCGATGGAATCATTAAAATTGAAATGCATTTTCTTCCGGACGTATACGTTCCCTGTGATGTCTGCAAAGGAAAGCGCTACAATCGTGAAACGCTGGAAATCAAATACAAAGGAAAAAGCATTTACGATGTTTTGGAAATGACGGTAGAAGAGGGGCTGGAATTCTTCTCCAGCATCCCACGGATTGCTCGTAGGCTCCAAACCCTGCAGGACGTTGGGCTAGGTTATATCAAAATCGGTCAGCCTGCAACGACCCTTTCCGGCGGCGAAGCGCAGCGTGTTAAGCTGGCCGCCGAACTTTCCAAGCGCTCCACGGGTAGAACCATTTACATTTTGGATGAACCGACTACCGGGCTGCATATCGCCGACGTGCACATGCTGATTAATGTTCTGCAAAAGCTGGTGGATAACGGCAATACCGTTCTGGTAATTGAGCATAATCTGGATTTAATAAAAACTGCCGATTATATTATTGACCTTGGTCCGGAGGGCGGCAGTGGCGGAGGAACCGTAATTGCCACGGGTACACCGGAAGAAGTTGCAAAGGTTCCCGAATCTTACACCGGGCAGTATTTAAAGAAAATGCTCGCTTCAAAGTCCGGCAAATAAAAGGGATGAGCGGAAAAGGATGGAAGACTGACATGGATGATAGGGAAACGGAACAAGCAAACGGAAAAAAACAGCCGAAGAAAAATGGCCAGAGCGATTGGGGCGCGGGTTCCGGTCTGGCTATTGGGTTGGCGCTTGGCGTGGCCTACGGACTCCTATCGAATAATCTTGCCACAGGAATTGCAATCGGGCTTTGCTTGGGCGTAGGGTTTGATGGAATCCGGAAAAAGAAAAAATCGTAATTTACGGCAAAAGAAAAAAGCACAGGCCGCAGCAGCGTAGGATG
Source organism: Clostridiales bacterium (assembly GCA_012839345.1). Classification (GTDB taxonomy): domain Bacteria; phylum Bacillota; class Clostridia; order Oscillospirales; family Acutalibacteraceae; genus Caproiciproducens. The sequence goes on from DUNN01000010.1 coordinate 7,876, forward strand.
CGTTGCTGCGGCCTGTGCCGTTTTATTTAATTAGTTGAATATTTATTTTGACTGATACTTCGCCACAATCATGTTCGCGCATTTATAAACGTCGCCGCCGCCCAGGGTCAAGATCAGGTCGCCGGGCTTTGCATGGGATGTTACATAATCGGTGATTTCTTCGAATGTTTTAAACCAAACGCTTCCCGGAATTTTTTCTGCAAGATTTTTGGCATAGATGTTGTAAGTGTTTTCTTCCCGGACCGCTAGAATCTCCGACAGTACTGTCTTATCGGCAATGGAAAGTGCTTTCGCAAATTCATCCAGAAGCAGATATGTTCTAGAATACGTATGAGGCTGAAATACTGCCCACACGCGCTGGAATCCCATTTGTTTCGCCGCGGTCAGTGTTGCGGTAAGCTCCGTAGGATGATGTGCAAAATCATCTGCAACGGTTATGCCGTTAAAATTCCCAAGAATTTCAAAACGTCTGTGCACGCCGGTAAACTGATGAAGGCTTTCCGCAATCTTTTGGGAATCAATGTTCATGGAATCCGCTACCGCAAATGCCGCCAGGGCGTTGTAAATATTATGGCGACCCGGAACACTTAGGGTAACGTCGACCATTTTCTGGCCGTGTTTGTAAATGGAAAATTGTTCTCTTGCCTGTTTGGTTGGGGCGATATTGTCCGCATAATAGTCGTTTGTATGTTCCAGTCCAAACGTGACGATTGACGTCTGAATGCCTTCCATGGCTTTTCTGGAATTTTCGTCATCCCCGTTTACGACCAGAAGCTTCGTGGTTTGCTCAGCAAACTTATGGAACGAATGAATGATATTTTCCAACGTCTTAAAATAATCCAAATGATCGGCGTCGATATTCAGAATGACGGAAATGGCAGGTGCCAGCTGAAGGAACGTATCCACGTATTCGCAGGCTTCGCATACGATGGTGGAGCTGTTTCCAACGCGTCCGTTTCCACCGATAAAGGGCAGCTTCCCACCGATTACTGCGGAAGGATCCTTTCCGGCATTGATTAAAATCTGTGTAATCATTCCCGTTGTAGTTGTTTTACCATGAGTACCGGAAACCGCAATGGAGTTTTCATAACGGCGCGTTACCATGCCAAGCATTACGGAACGTTCTACCGCCGGAATACCTTTTTCCCGTGCGGCTACAAGTTCCGGATTATCCTGCTTTACCGCAGCGGTATATACAATTAGTTCAGAGCCATCCACATTTTCCGGTTTATGTCCCATCGTAACCGGTATCCCATAAGAACGGATCCGGTCGAGTGTTTCCGATTCATTATTATCGGATCCAGTCAGTTCATAGCCTTTGTTATGCAGAATTTCTGCAAGAGGGCACATGCCAGAACCGCCGATTCCAATAAAATGTATTTTTTTAACCTTTGACAACATGTCATGAAACTCCATAAATGATGAACTCCTTACAATTGGTTGATTTTGTCGTTATGCTGCAACTTATAGTATACGGTCATACTTAATTATAATAAACACATTTGCCTATATATGCAAGTTTTAAATTAAATTCCTTCGCGCGCCTCACAACTGCTTTTTGTTTTGCAGGCATCACATTGTGCAGGGACTTTCCATACTATATGAGGTAAGAAAATATGGAGGTTGTTGGAATGCTAGACATAAACAGTTTTGCAATCATTGGCGGCGATAAAAGACAAATAGCCCTTGCGGAATCGATTGCCGGGGATGGATATAACGCTTATGCCGTTGGCTTTGACAATATTAACTTTCGGGGAAAGGTTCAGAAAACGACACTGGTTGATGCTGTGGAACGCTGTGTGAACATTATCCTTCCTCTGCCCGTCACTACGGATGGACATACGTTAAACATGGTATACAGCAATGAAAAAGTGATATTGGATGACGGATTTGCAGAGCTTATGAAGAATAAGCAGGTATTTGGCGGTATGATGGGAAAATTATACCAGACCAGCGAAGTCTGGGAATCCATTGATACCTTTGATTATTATACCAGAGAAGAATTTGCTGTGCAGAATGCAATCCCAACTTCAGAAGGCGCCATTGAGATCGCCATTCACGAATATCCCGGAACCATTAGCGGAAGCAACTGTCTTGTGGTTGGGTTCGGCAGAATTGGGAAAACACTGTCCCGGATGCTGCACGGAATCGGGGCAAATGTGACCGTGGCCTGCCGAAAGCCGTCCGACCTTGCGTGGGTGAATTCCTTTGGATATACCGCAGTAAAAACCGAGGAACTTTGCGAACAGAATTCCTATGATATTATCTTTAATACGGCACCCGCAATGATTTTTAACCGGCGGATTCTGTCCAAACTTCAGCCGGAAACGCTAATCATTGATTTGTCTTCCATGCCGGGCGGCGTCGATTTTGAAACAGCGAAAAAGTTAGGCATCAAAACAGTGCATGCACTCTCTCTTCCGGGAATCGTGGCTCCAAAAACCGCAGGAGAGATTATCAAGAATACGATTTATCATATTATGGAGGAGTGAGGAGGTATGGAAAACATCACGTTTGGTTTTGCAATGTGCGGTTCATTCTGCACATTTTCCAAAGTCATTCCGGAAATGAAAAAGATTGTGGAAGCCGGATATCGCGTTCTTCCCATTATGTCGCAAACGGCCTATTCCACCAATACCCGGTTTGGTCAGGCGGAAGAGATCGTAAGGAAAGTGGAAGATATTTGCGGAAGGCCGGTCATTCATACCATTGTGGAAGCGGAACCGATCGGGCCGAAAAAAATGGTGGATTTGATGATTGTTGCCCCCTGTACCGGCAACACGTTAGCAAAACTGGCGAATGGAATAACGGATACTTCGGTAACAATGGCGGTAAAATCTACGCTGCGCATCGGCCGACCGGTCCTGCTGGCGCCAGCCACAAACGACGCACTGTCTGCGTCTGCTCAGAACATCGGCCGATTGCTGAATGTAAAAAATATTTATTTCACACCAATGCGGCAGGATGACCCGGAAAGGAAACCGTATTCGATTAATGCAGACTTTGAACAGATTCTCCCGACGGCACTTTCCGCTTTGGAGGGAAAACAGCGGCAGCCAATCTATTTTTTATAACCTCAAATTTCAAGACTTGCAAAACAGCTCCATATGCAGACACGAGAAAACCGTGACTTACCAACAATGTTTCCAAACAGCGATGCTGCAGAGTGAACGAAGGTTCATTTTGCAGCATCGCTGTTTTCTTTCCGGATAATTCTGTCACATTTTGGAAGAAGCAATACTGTTAAAGCACTAAAAAATATGCTATGATAGTATTGAAAAAAGTAACTTCTGTTCGTTATGGTTGTCTGGGGAGTTGTGTCCGTGTCGGATTACGCGGCCAACGCGTTAAAGGACCTGATGGCCAATCTATAAAAAACATATTTATATATCACTTTCATGAAAAGGAGAACCTGTATGAATCAGTATCGTCCGGATACCAAGTGTATCCATTCAGGCTATCAGCCCAAAAATGGGGAACCACGTGTTGTTCCGATTGTCCAGAGCACTACATATAAATATGATAGTGCGGAAACCCTGGGGCAGTTGTTTGATCTTCAAGCAGATGGATTTTTTTATACCCGTCTGGGGAACCCAACCAACGATGCGGTCGAAAAGAAAATCGCAGACTTGGAAGGGGGAGTGGGCGCACTGCTTACTTCTTCGGGACAAGCTGCTTCTCTTCTTGCCGTCCTGAATATTTGCCATGCGGGCGACCATGTGGTAAGTTCCAGCGCAATTTACGGCGGCACATTCAACCTGTTTTATAAGACGATGCATGAAATGGGCATTGATTTTACTTTTCTTCCGCCGGACTGCACAAAGCAGGAGCTGGAAGAAGCGTTTCGGCCAAACACCCGCTGCGTATTTGCTGAAACTCTGACCAATCCGTCCCTGGTTGTTACTGATTTGGAACTGTTTGCGTCCGTGGCGCACGAGCACGGTGTTCCGGTCATTGTGGATAATACCTTTCCCACCCCGATCAACTGCCGCCCCTTTGAATTCGGTGTGGATATAGTTACCCATTCCACCACAAAATACATGGATGGCCATGCGGTTCAGATCGGCGGAGTTATTGTAGACAGCGGTAATTTTAACTGGGAAAACGGGAAATTCCCGATGCTGACCGAGCCGGACGAATCCTATCACGGAGTAACGTATACAAAGCAGTTTGGAAAAGCCGCGTACATTACAAAAGCCCGTGTGCACCTGATGCGGGACTTAGGTGCTGTGTCCAGCCCCAATAATGCGTTTCTGCTGAACCTCGGTTTGGAAACGCTTGCTCTTCGAATGGAACGTCATTGTTCCAACGCACTTGCAGTCGCATCTTATCTGGAAACGAACCAAAACATTGAATGGGTGAATTATCCGGGCTTGAAGAGCAACAAATATTATTCACTTGCAAAAAAGTATATGCCCAACGGAACATCCGGCGTAATCTCCTTTGGCATAAAAGGGGGCAGGGAGGCCGCTTCCAGATTCATGGAGAACCTGAAGCTGGCCACAATCGAAGTCCATGTGGCGGATATTCGTACCAGTGTTCTTCATCCCGCCAGTACCACCCACCGTCAGCTGACGGACCAGCAGTTGGAGGAATCCGGAATTACCCCAAACATGATTCGGATGTCGGTTGGCATTGAGAATATACAGGATATCATTGACGATATCGAACAGGCGCTCAATCGGCTATAAATACAGATTAAAGATAAAAAAGGAGGAGTTCAAGACTCCTCTTTTTTTAACGCCGCGGCCCGCTGTTTTATGGTATGAATAAAATTGAGCTTTAAAAAGCTAAATTTTGTTTCCGAAAGAAGAATCGCGGCAAAAATCAGTAAAAACCCCAAAAAGATCTTTATGGTAAGCGGTTCCCCAAGAAAGATGATTCCGAACATGGTACCGAACAATGATTCCATGGACATGATAAGCGAGGCTCTCGACGGTGGAATATACTTCTGGCAGGCAGTTTGAAGCACCATTGCCAGCATTGTGCTGAACACGCTCACATAAAGCAGGGACAGTATGGTGGGAGTTTCTAGTTTTGCAGGGAATTGTTCCGTCCCCGATGCGACCGCCAGAGAAATCAACGCTGTAAAGAAAAACTGCGTAAACGACAGCAGAATAGGGTCACTTTTTTCGGATAAAATACCAATAATTACGATATGCAGCCCGAACGTCAGGCCGCTGAGCAGAGAGAACATGTCCCCAATATTTACGGAATGCCCGGGATGGAGTGATAATAAACCGACGCCGGTTATGCAGATGAAAGCAGAAATAATGTTATTGACGCTGGGTTTTACCTTTTGCACAATCCAATATAAAAACGGAACAAAAACCACATAGACCGCTGTCAAAAATGCATTGTTGCCGGCGGTTGTAAACTGTACGCCATAGGTCTGAAAAAAGTAAGAGGTGTACAGTATGACGGAAAGAATAGCTCCGGACCGTATGGAGTATAAATCAATCTTTCTGATTTTTGGAAAAAACAACACAAGCATCAAAACAGCCGCAATTCCGAACCGAATGGCGATGATATAGTTGGTAGGAACACAGGCGGTTGTATTTTTTACCACCACAAACGCCAGACCCCAAATCAAGGTTGTAACGACCAAACCGACTTCTGATAAAAAAACAGGATTTTTCAATTTCAACCGTTGCCGCACCTCTTCCTGTGTAATCCTGTTTATTATAACAATGTTTGACTGCTTCCGCAACTGAATCAATTCTAAATGCCGACCTTATTTTGCATGTTCATAAACTTTTCAGAATAATAATTCTTTTCTAAGTTCCCTAATTGTGGTATAATAATCAAATAAGTTGCGGCTAATTTAACTTTCGGAATTACTGTGCGCTGCACCTTTTTGCCGTAAGGCGGGCACGTTTCAAAGCGTGTTCGTTTTATGGTATCATGAATTTTAATTTTATTGTAATAATTTGGAGATGAAAATAAATGGCAGATATTGAACAGCGTTCTGTTTGTGACGGTGTGAACTTCCGCAGCATTAAAGACGACCGGTTTAAAACAGTGCGTGTATCGGTTAATTTTATGCTTCCTTTGGAAAAGTCCATGGCGGCCAGCAACGCAATTCTTCCTTTTCTGTTAAGCCGGGCAAGCCGTGAATACCCGGATTTTACAAAGCTGAGCGAACGGTTAGAGGAGCTTTACGGCGCGCAGATTGATGCGGACGTACAAAAGCTTGGGGATGTTCAGCTGCTGTCTATTTACGCTTCCGGCATTGCAGACCGCTATGCTCTGGACGGAGAGAAAATTTCCGCCGAGCTTTCAAGGCTGCTCTGCAGTATTATTTTTGACCCGCCGCTTGAAAACAACTTGTTCCCGCAGGATGGATTTGAGCAGGAAAAACGTCAGACTATTGAGATGATCGAATCCGAATATAATGACAAGCGTTCTTATGCAAGACTTCGCTGTGAAGAAATTATGTGTAAGAATGAGCCGTATGGATTGAACCGTTACGGCAGCAAGGAAGATATTCAGAATCTGAAGCGGGAGAATCTGACGGAAGCATGGAAAAACATGATTCAGACCGCCAGAGTGGAAATCCTTGTTTTAGGGGATTGTGACCCGGAACCGGCATACCGCGGATTTTATCGCGCGTTTAGCGAAATCCGGAAAGAAAAACCAGCTGCCTGTACAACCACCAATGTCTCGCGTGCGGATCAGGTCAATGAAGTAACGGAAAAGATGGATGTCGCTCAATCAAAATTGGTAATGGGTTTTCGTACCGCCGTTTCTCTGCGCGACAAACGTTACCCTGTGGTAAGGCTTATGACGGCGCTGTATGGGGGAACCCCAAGTTCAAAATTATTTTTGAATGTACGTGAAAAGTTGAGTCTTTGCTATTACTGCAGCGCTCAGTACAATTCCATGAAGGGAATTATGCTGGTTCAAAGCGGTGTGGAAACTAAAAATGTGGACCACGCGAAACAGGAAATTCTGGCTCAGCTTGAGGAAATAAAAAAAGGCAACTTCGATGACAATGAGCTGAACGCTGCCAAGCTTGCCCTGTGCAACGGTTATCGCACGGTGGGCGACTCTTTGGGCGCCATGGAAGCCTGGTATCTTTCCCAAACCTTCGCGGAAGAAATCAAAACGCCGGAGGAAGCCGCCGAAGATATTCAGTGGATTACAAAAGAAGAAATTATGGAAGCAGCAAACCAGGTAACTCTGGATACCGTATATCGTCTGGTAGGAAGCGGGGAAAATGTGGAATGAGCAATTATCAGATTAAAGAAATTAAAAGTGACCGAATCGGTGACAAATACTTTGAGATTCAACATGAATCCGGATTAAAAATTTTCCTGTACCCAAAGGAAAATAACAATTCCACATATGCCGTATTCGGAACAAAATACGGTTCCATCGACATGTGTTTTCAATCTTCCGAAGATTCGGAAGTTCAGAAGGTTCCTGCGGGAATCGCACACTACCTGGAACACAAACTTTTTGAAAGCGAAGACGGGGATGCCTTTACCCGCTATGCAAAAACCGGTGTTTCTGCAAACGCCTACACCTCTTTCGATGCTACCTGTTATCTGTTTTCCGGTTCCGATAATATTTACGAAGCTTTGGAAATTCTTCTCGATTTCGTACAGTCTCCTTACTTTACGGAACAGACCGTCCAGAAAGAGCAGGGGATTATCGGCCAGGAAATCCGTATGTATGATGACGATCCGCAATGGAGAGTTCTTTTCAATCTGCTGGGCGCCTTGTACCAAAAGCACCCAGTAAAAACGGATATTGCCGGCACGGTGGAAAGCATTGCAAAAATTACGCCCGAACTTCTTTACAAGTGCTATCATACTTTTTATAATTTAAATAATATGGCTCTTGCCGTGGCCGGAAATATTGATGTTGACCGGGTATTGCAGTTATGCGACAAAATGTTGAAGCCCTCGAAGCCGATACAGGTTGACCGCATTTTTGAAGAAGAACCGCAGGCTATTGTTCAGGACCGTGTGGAGCAGAAGCTTTCCGTAGCGGTTCCGCTTTTTGAGCTTGGTTTTAAGGAGAAGGCTGGAAAAACGCGTCTTTCTTCAAAAGAAGTTGCGGAAACCGAAATCCTTTTGAACGCGATTGCGTCCGACGCGTCTCCGCTTTTCCGTCGGCTGCTGGATGCTGGATTAGTCAATGAAACTTCGTTTTCTTACGAATATTTTGAAGGCCCCGGTTACGCTTCCGTCATCTTTTCCGGTGAGTCCAAAGACCCTGACAAGGTGGCGGATGAAATTAAGAAAGAGCTTGCTGCGGTGCGCCAGAACGGCCTGAACAGGGATGCTTTTGAGCGGTCCCGAAAAGCGGTTTACGGCAGAATTGTATCTTCCTTCAACAGTGTGGATTATTTAGCAAATGCGCTGGTTGCAGATGCCTTTGCCGAACGCAGTTTGTTTGATTATTTAAACGCTGTAGCGTCAGCGGATTTGGAATCGGTGCAAAATCGTTTAAAAACACAGCTGTTGCCCGAATATTCGGCGTTATCCATTATCAAGCCAGCTGAATAAAATTTGAAACGCATCTTCGGACAAACCACGCTTTGTCCGAAGATTTCTCAAGTTTACGCGTGGAGAAAAGGTGGAGATTATGTATAATGTTCAATTTCCGGGACTTGGAATCAGTGTGAACATCAACCCCGTTGCCTTTTCCATTGGATCCATGACGGTAAAATGGTACGGTGTAATTATCGCAGTTGGTTTTTTACTTGCTTTCCTGTACGCTATGAAAAGCTGCAAAAAAATGCGGATTGATGACGACAAATTTCTAGACGTTGTAATTGTCGGCATCATTGGCGGTATTATCGGGGCTAGGGCTTATTACGTTCTGTTTGATACCAGCAGTCAGTATATTAAAAATCCCGTCAGTGCGCTTTACATCTGGGAAGGCGGTCTTGGCATATACGGCGGCATCATCGGCGGATTGCTCTGCGGCGCCTTAATGGCGAAGCACCGAAAGCTCAGCGTTTTGGCAGTGATGGATGTTGCCTCCCTTGGATTTTTAATTGGCCAGACAATTGGAAGATGGGGAAACTTTGTCAATCAAGAAGCGTTTGGCGTAGAAACAAGTTTGCCCTGGGGCATGACCAGCGAAGCAACCTCCAGAATTGCATCCGGACCGGTTCATCCTTGCTTCCTATATGAATCCCTTTGGTGCTTGCTGGGATTTGTTCTGCTACATATCTTCAGCAGGAAATTTAGAAGATACGACGGTCAGGTCTTTCTCCTTTACATTATTTGGTACGGTGTCGGCCGCTTCTTCATTGAAGGATTAAGAACCGACAGCTTGATTACACCGTTCCTGCCGATTCGCGTATCGCAGCTTGTTGCGGTTATCAGTGTAATTGCGGCAGTCGTTTTGCTTATTGTATTCCGTAAAAGAACCGTCCTCACGGGATGCGGCTCCAAAAAAATTATGGAACTGAATTCTTTGGTGGATGAAATCCCGGAAGATATGATTGACGACGGAACCAGCACGGTTTTTGAAACGATTGACTTGAACGATGATGCAAATACAGCGCCGTCTGAAACAGGCGATGAAACCCACCAGGAATCGGAACATGATGCAAATTCTGAAACCAGTTCGCAGGGGAATTTGGAATCCGATTCGGAACAGCTGAAAACGGAAAGCGATGAATCCCAAGAACTTCCTCCCAGCGACAACGCTTGAAATGGGGGCAAGATGGAATGGCAAAATTAATTGACGGAAAAGCGGTTGCTGCAAAAGTCCGGGCAGATATTGCTCAGGAAGTACAAACCCTGAAAAAGTTAGGTGTAACTCCAGGGCTTGCTGTCGTGATTGTGGGAGATGATCCCGCATCCAGAACCTATGTCAACAACAAAAAGAAGGCTTGCGCGGAAGTCGGAATCTACTCGGAGGAGTATGCGCTTCCCGCTACTACAAAGCAAAGCGAATTGATGCAGCTGGTAGAAACCCTGAACCGTAAAAAAGAGATTGACGGAATTTTAGTACAGTCCCCGTTGCCGAACGGTTTAAATGAGGAAGCGGTTGTGGAAGCAATTAATCCGGAAAAAGACGTTGATGCGTTTCATCCGTCCAATGTGGGCAGAATAATGATAGGAAAATACCATTTTCTTCCTTGCACCCCTGCCGGAGTCATTGAGCTTCTCCATTCGGAGGAGATTGAGATCTCCGGTAAAAACTGTGTGGTAGTTGGGCGGAGCAATATTGTAGGAAAACCCATGGCTATGCTGTTGCTCCATCAAAACGGTACCGTAACCATTTGTCACAGTAAAACAAAGAATTTAACGGAACTCTGTAAAAGTGCCGATATTCTGGTTGCTGTCGTAGGAAAGCCGAACTTTATTACTGCGGATATGGTCAAGCCCGGCGCAGTTGTAATTGATGTCGGCATTAATCGGAACCCACAAGGTAAGTTATGCGGTGATGTGGATTTTGCGTCTGTGGAGAAAATCGCTTCTTATCTTACCCCGGTACCTGGCGGAGTTGGTCCCATGACCATTGCAATGCTTCTAAAAAATACGGTTACCGCGGCAAAAATGCATCATGGCATTACAGAATAATATTGAGGTTAATGAATGAAGGACCTTATTAATCAGATCAAATCTCCAGAAGATCTGCAATCATTTTCGTTGGAACAATTGGAAATGCTGTGCAATGAAATCCGGGAACTAATTATAAAAACCGTATCCAACAATGGGGGCCATTTGGCTTCCAACCTTGGTGTGGTTGAACTGACCGTCGCTCTACATCGGGTGTTTCATTCTCCAGATGACGATATTGTGTGGGATGTGGGGCATCAGTCCTATACCCATAAAATATTAACGGGCAGACGTGACCGCCTGTCTACCATTCGTAAACAAGGCGGTTTGTCCGGGTATCCGAATCGTTCGGAAAGCGACTATGATCCGTTTAATACCGGGCACAGCAGCACGTCCATTTCCGCGGCACTCGGAATCGCCTATGCGAAATTGCTCACTGGTCAGCCTGGCAATGTCATTGCCGTAATTGGGGACGGAGCGTTGACCGGCGGCCTGGCTTATGAAGGCCTAAACAATGCGGGACATTTTCCCAAAAATCTAATTATCATTTTAAATGACAACAAAATGTCCATCTCCCGGAATGTTGGATCCATGGCAAGATATCTTGCACATATCCGTACAAAGCCAGGCTATTTCCGTGTAAAAGGGAATGTGGAAAACGTGTTGGATCACGTCCCCTTAGCCGGCAAGCCTTTGCACCACTTCCTATCCAAAGCAAAGGGTGCATTAAAGCAGGCAATGTATCATAACACCACCATATTCGAAGATATGGGATTTTACTACTACGGACCATTCGACGGCCATAATTTAAAAAAGCTGATCAGCGTATTAGAAAACGTTAAAAATATAGACCATCCTATTTTGCTTCACGTTCTTACACAAAAAGGGAAGGGATATCTTTTTGCCGAACAGAATCCTGGTAAATTCCATGGGGTATCCAGCTTTGATATAGAGACCGGGAAAAGCATTTCTACCGGAGAAAATTTTTCCAGCGTATTTGGAAGTCATATCTGCACGCTGGCGAGCAAAGATGATAAAATTTGTGCAATCACCGCCGCAATGCAGTTAGGTACTGGGTTAACCGAATTTGCAAAACAATTTCCAACTCGGTTTTTTGATATTGGAATTGCAGAGGAGCACGCTGTAACCTTTTCTGGTGGACTAGCTGCCGGCGGGGTTCTTCCGATTTTTGCTGTTTATTCCTCTTTCCTGCAGCGCGGTTATGACCAGATCATTCATGACGTAGCAATACAGCGTGTGAAGGCAGTCTTTGCTATTGACCGTGCCGGCATTGTAGGGGAAGACGGAGAAACACATCAGGGAATTTTCGATGTGGCGTTTCTGAATTCCATCCCCGGTATTACCGTTTATTCTCCTTCCTATTACGATGAATTATATTATGCCTTTGATCAGGCTCTTTACCACTGCGAAGGGGCTGCTGCGGTCCGTTATCCACGTGGCAAGCAGATGTTCCGACCCTATGATTTCAAAAGCAGCTGTAATGCATTTGACCTTTACGGGGACGAAAAATCCGCATATATACTGGTTACTTATGGCCGACTGTTCTCTTTTGCCTGTAAAGCGATTTCCTTGCTAAAAGAAAAAGGCATATCTGTTCGCATTTTAAAATTGAATCGCATAAAACCCATTGATTCGCAGGTGGTTCAATCTTTGCTTGGCGCAAAAAAAGTGTTTTTCTTTGAAGAAGCAATTGCGCAAGGCGGTATAGGGGAGCATTTGCATCATCTTCTTTCGACCGCCGGTTTTAATGGAAAATTCCTCCTGCGTGCGATTGAGAATTTTGTGCCCCATGCAACGATGTTGGAATCCTTGGAGAACCTCGGCCTGACAGAAAAAGGCATGATCGATACAATTCTATTGGAATGCGACGTTCAAAAATAGTCCGCGAAAGGCGGTTACAAATCATTGACAGAAAAGAAAAGACTTGATTGTTTAATTGTGGAACGCGGTTTCGCGGAAAGCAGAGAAAAAGCAAAAGCCATCATTATGATGGGAAATGTTTATGTGGATCACCAGAAATCGGACAAGCCTGGAACCATGCTTCCGGTTGATGCCGAAATTGAGGTCCGCGGGGAAGGCCTCCGTTACGTCAGCCGAGGCGGGCTGAAGCTGGAAAAGGCAATGTCGGTTTTCCCGATTGAACTGAACGGAAAAATTACCATGGATATCGGCGCCTCGACCGGTGGATTTACCGATTGTATGCTGCAAAACGGAGCCAAAAAGGTTTATTCGATTGACGTAGGTTACGGTCAGCTGGCCTGGAAGCTTAGAACCGATGAACGGGTTGTAAACCTCGAACGAACCAACGTGCGTTATTTAACAAAGGAACAGGTTCCGGATCTAATCGATTTTTTCAGCGTCGATGTATCCTTTATCTCGTTATGTCTTGTTTTGCCCGTTGCCAGAAATTTTATGGCGGAAAACGCGCAGGCGGTTTGCCTTATTAAACCTCAGTTTGAAGCCGGTCGTGGAAAAGTCGGTAAAAAAGGGGTCGTGCGGGACAAAGCGGTTCATATTGAAGTAATTGAAAAAATTGTACATTTTGTGCAGGAAAACGGGTTCTCGGTACTTGGACTGACTTTTTCCCCGGTGAAAGGACCGGAGGGGAACATTGAATATTTGATTTACCTCCAAAAATCAGAACAGCCGCAAAGTATTCCTTTGGATATTCGCGCTTTGGTAGAAGAATCACATAATCAGTTAAGTGGCGGTGTATAACGTGAAAATTGCAGTAATGCCAAACTTAAGTAAAACAAACGCTCAGCTTCATACGGAAAGAGTCATCACAAAGCTGCAAGGACTCGGTGCGGAAGTCCTGATGAAATCGGCTTTTGAAAGATGTTTTCCTGACATGGGTGTAACTTTCTATACGGATTTTTTTCGGCTGATGGAGGACTGCGACGCAGTGATTGCAGTCGGTGGGGACGGCACGATTATTCATTTCGCGCGTCATGCAGCAGCAGTGGAAAAACCGATTTTAGGTATTAACGTTGGCCGGCTTGGATTTGTGGCGGGACTTGAAACCGACGAACTGGATGCTCTGAAAAATCTGGTTGATGGAAATTATACCATTGAACATCGCATGATGCTGGATATCCGGTTTGAACAGGATCACAAGACTTTGGTCTATCAGGCGTTAAACGACGCGGTTCTTGCACGCGGTGCTCTGTCCAGGATTTTGGATTTTCAGGTGAACTTCAATAATGCCAATATCGGAAATTACCGTGCGGACGGGTTGATCGTTTCCACGCCGACTGGGTCCACCGCGTATTCGCTTTCTGCCGGAGGCCCTGTAATAGATCCCAGCTTGAAATGCATTCTGCTGACGCCGATTTGCCCTCACTCGCTGATGAACCGTCCCGTCGTGTTTGGGTCGGAATCAAAGCTAAGCCTACAGGCGTATTCCAATTATGAAAGTGAAATTTTTCTTACAGTTGACGGGGAATATTCCGTTCGGGTTGCCGACCACCAAAGTATTGAAATCGCTCGCTCCAATCAAACAGCGAGAATCATTAAATTAAAACAGGATAATTTTTATGAGATTGTAAACGAAAAATTAGCGGAAGGGAGAAACTAATTTGAAAACTCGACGACATGCAAAAATACTGGAGCTGATCAGTCAATATAATATCGATACGCAGGAAGAACTACTTAGGCTGCTCCGGCAGGGTGGTTTTGACGTAACGCAAGCCACTGTTTCAAGGGATATTAAGGAGTTGAGATTAGTCAAAACCCTTTCGGAAGATGGAAAATATAAATATTCAATTGGCACGGATAATACCAAAGATTTTTCTTCCAAATTTTATTCTCTATTAGTCGATTCCACGGTGTCGATTAATTATGCCTGCAATCTAGTCGTCATCAAATGCCTTTCCGGAATGGCACAGGCTGTTTGCGCTTCAATGGATTCCATGCACTGGAACGGCGTGGTCGGAACTTTGGCAGGGGAAGATACGATTTTTGTCGCCTGTAAATCCGAGGCAGAAGCCGAAAATATGGTAGCCGAACTTAAAAAAATGATTGGGTGATGATATATGCTTTCTCAGCTGTATATTGAAAATATCGCCGTCATTGAAAAAGCATCGATTGATTTCCACAATGGATTCAATGTGCTGACCGGTGAAACCGGAGCCGGAAAATCCATGATCATCGATTCCATTCATGCGATTATGGGAGAACGAACCTCAAGGGAACTGGTTCGTACAGGTGCCCGTTCTGCCTATGTAAGCGCCGTATTTTCCAATCCCAGTGAAAAAGCCCGTCAAAAATTAGAGCAGCTTGGTTATGTAACCGAGGAAGACGGAACCCTGATGATACAGCGAGAAATCAACCCGGAAGGTAAGGCTGTCTGCAGAATTAACGGCAGACCGGCGTCGGTTTCAATTTTGAAAGAGCTTGGGCCGGAACTTTTGAATATTCACGGTCAGCATGAAAGTTATGAACTGCTTTCGGCGGATCTTCATATTCACTATATTGACCGTATGGGAGTCCCGGCGGAATTGCTGGAACAGTACCACACCTGCTATGAGAATATGCGCAGGATTCAGCGGGAACTTTCCTCTTTCCGTATGGATGAACAGCAGAAAGCACGGCAAATCGACCTTCTGACCTATCAAATTGAAGAACTGGAAGCCGCGGATCTGCACGAGGGAGAACAGGAAGAACTGAATCAGCGCCGCACTATGTTTATGAACAGCGAAAAAATCGCGGCAGCTCTGGCCGCTGCTAAAACAGCGCTGGACGGCGACGAAGAGATGCAGGGTGCGGTTGCTTCAATTGCTTCTGCTTCCTCCGCTCTGAGCGAGGCGGAACGCTTTTTGCCGGATTTACATAGTCTGACGGAAAGAATCCAAACCATCAAATACGATTTGCAGGACTGTACGGAAGAACTGCGCAACTTTGCTTCCCAAACCGAATACGATCCGCAGGAGTTAGAGCAGGTGGAAGCTCGTCTGGATCAAATTTACCGCTTAGGATTAAAGTACGGCGGTTCGGTGGAGGAGATGCTGGCGTTTCTGGAACAGTCAAAAGAACAGCTGAACCAAATCCAGCTTTCCGACGAAACGATTGCACGCTTGAATCAGGAGTATGAGCAGGCTTTAAAGAAAACGCAGACACTCGCAGACCAGCTCTCTGAATATCGCAGAAGAACATCGGAAACCTTTGCCGCCAAGGTCAAGCAGGAACTTCGCTTTTTGGATATGCCGAATATTGATTTTGAGGTCATTCAGGAAACCGTTCCGCTTTATTCGCTTGGGTGTGACAAGCTGGAATTTTATATTTCCACCAATCCGGGCGAACCCGCGAAGCCGATTGCAAAAATTGCTTCCGGCGGCGAGCTTTCCCGCATTATGCTGGCAATTAAAACCGTTCTCGCAGACAAAGACGAGATTGATACGCTCATCTTTGATGAAGTGGATACGGGAATCAGCGGAAGCGCCGCCCAGAAAGTTGGGATGAAACTGCGTGAGGTCGCGAAAAACCGCCAGGTAATCTGCGTCACACATCTGGCACAAATTGCGGCGCTTGGGGATGCTCAGTTTTTGATTAAAAAGCACGTTCACGACAATAAAACTTATACCGATGTAACCGAACTGGATTATGAAGGCAGAAAAGCGGAGCTTGCCCGTATTATGGGTGGAACTGAAATTACCCCACTTATGTTGCAAAACGCGGCGGAAATGCTGAATATGGCGCATAAAGATGGAGATACTTGACAAATGATTTAAAATTCATTATAATTTTTGAAAAGCAATGAAGGGAAGAAGTAAGCTGATTTAGCCGGCAAAGAGAGTCCGCGGTTGGTGGAAGCGGGTACGGCGATGAGCTGAAATACATCCCGGAGCCGCCCGCTGAACGGGGAACCAAGTAGGTGGGGCCGTGGCAGCGCACGTTACAGCGCCTGGGTATGTTAGTACCCGTAAGGCCGTATCTGTGAGGGTACGGTGAATGAGGTGGTACCGCGGATTTTCCGCCCTCTGCACAAAAGCAGGGGGCTTTTTTATTGCCCCCGAAAAATTGGAGGTAACAGTAACAATGGGAGTATTTGAAGAACTAAAAGCAAGAGGCCTGATTGCCCAGATGACGGACGAGGAAAAAATCCGTGATCTTCTAGACAATCACAAGATTAAATTCTACATCGGGTTTGACCCAACGGCGGACAGCCTGCACGTCGGCCATTTTCTTCAGATTATGGTAATGGCGCATATGCAGCGCGCGGGCCATGTTCCGATTGCGCTGTTTGGCGGCGGAACCGGTATGATTGGAGACCCCTCCGGAAAAACCGATATGCGTAAAATGCTGACCCCGGAAGAGATTAACCACAACATTGAATGTTTTAAGCGTCAAATGTCGCGACTGGTCGATTTTTCCGACGGCAAGGCCATTATGGCAAACAACGGCGACTGGCTGTTGAACCTGAACTATATTAAATTTCTGCGCGATGTCGGCGTGCATTTTTCCGTAAACCGGATGCTGGCTGCCGAATGCTACAAGCAGCGTCTGGAGCGTGGTCTTTCCTTCTTTGAATTAAACTATATGATCATGCAAAGCTACGATTTTCTGGAACTGAATCACCGGTACGACTGCCAAATGGAGCTTGGCGGCGACGACCAGTGGAGCAACATCATCGGCGGCGTAGAGCTTATCCGCCGCAAAGAGGGGAAAGATGTTTACGGCATGACCTTCGCACTGTTGACTAACAGCGAAGGAAAGAAGATGGGAAAAACAGAACGCGGCGCTGTTTGGCTTGACCCGAACAAGACCAGCCCGTTCGATTTCTACCAGTATTGGAGAAACATCGGTGATGCCGATGTCATTAAATGCCTGAAATTCCTTACTTTCCTGCCTCTGGAAGAAATTCAGGAACTGGAAAAGCTGGAAGGCGGCGAGCTGAACAAAGCGAAGGAAATCCTTGCGTATGAAGTAACCAAATCCATTCACGGTGAGGAAGAAGCGAAGAAGGCGCAGGAAGGCGCTCGCGCGCTGTTTGGGGCAGGTACCAACACGGAACACATGCCCACGACAGAAATCTCTGAGAACGATTTTACCAATGGTGAAATCGGCCTTTTGGATGTTCTGGTAAAGACCAAGTTGGT
The DNA here is from genome assembly GCA_012839345.1 of Clostridiales bacterium. Taxonomy (GTDB): domain Bacteria; phylum Bacillota; class Clostridia; order Oscillospirales; family Acutalibacteraceae; genus Caproiciproducens. The sequence continues at coordinate 25,523 of DUNN01000010.1, forward strand.
TCCATCAAAGGGAGAGGGAAGGCGTCTTGTGGAACAGGGCGGAATTTCCATTGATGATGTAAAAGCAGCCAGCGGTACGCTTAAACTGACCATGGAACAGTTTGAAAAAGGATATGTCATTATTAAAAAAGGGAAAAAGGTATTTCATAAGGTTGTCTTAACAAAATAATCCAAATTTTTCTTTTGAAAATAACCCATGCCAAGTTTCGTTGGCATGGGTTATTTTGGCAAAAAGGGCAATACTATTTTTGATTTATCCGGCCTTTCATTTTGCGCCGATCTGCACTGACCTAGAGGTGAAATCGTGAGGAAGTATTGCTCCTGTATTATTGCTCCGGCCGCTGTTATGGGAATCATGCTGACTCTATACGCATGCTACAGCATTTACCCGTTCGGCGACCGAACGATTGCCTGGTGTGATATGAATCAACAGGTAATTCCTTTTCTAATGGATTTTAAGGATATTCTATCCGGAAAAACCAATCTGTTTTTGAATCTTCAAAATGCCGGCGGTATGAGCTTTTGGGGTGTTTTTCTATTTTTTATTTCCAGCCCGTTTACTCTTCTTGTTTTGCTTGTTAGCAAACAGGAAATTTATCATCTGGTCAATATTCTCGTTTTACTGAAAATGATGACCTGCGGGTTTACCGCAAGCATTTTTTTTCGGCGTAGACTGGGTACCCTGAATTGGCTACAGAATGCTTCGCTTTCTCTGATGTATGCCTTTTCCGGATATGCCATGTTTTATTATCAGAATCATGTCTGGCTGGACATGATGTACCTGTTCCCGGTGTTGCTGATTGGATTATTGAACCTTGCCGAAACCGGTAAACCCCGGTTATATATTTTGACTTTTTCCGCAATTATGGCAGTCAATTTTTATCTCAGCTATATGGTATCCGTTTTTCTGGTACTAGCCGCCGGCCTCTACCTCGCATTTTGTACACCAAAGCAAACGCGTGGAAAAGTCCTCCTTCTGTTTGGTGCTTCTACGTTTCTGGTAATGCTGTTGACGGCGGTCATTTGGATTCCCTCGTTCTATCAGTATCTCGCTTCGGCAAGAAGCGGCAGCCTGCTGAATAAACTGCGCGGCGGAAACCTGTATAGTCAATGGGAAACCAACGCTTCTGTAATCCTTGCTACCGGCGCATTAATTACCGCTCTCATCCTTTATTTTCAATCTTTAGGCAAAAGCCATAACAGAAAAACGGATTTTCTCTTCTGCATGATCCTTCTAACTTTAATCCCCGTTTTTATTGACCCAATTAATAAAATGTGGCACACAGGAAGTTATCAGGCGTTTCCGGTACGTTACGGCTATATCCCCATTTTTTTCAGCCTGATTTTGTATGGAATCCTTTTAGCCCAACCGAGAACTTTTAAATCAGGAACCAGGATTCCGCTTTTTCTCGGGATTTTTTCCGTTTTCGGGGTAGCTTGGCTGGCTTTTTATTTTATCGATCAAAAATACAGAACGCTTACCGTATATACCAGATCCCTTTGGTGCTCCAGGAGTGAGTTCTACCTCGTCTTGATTTTTTCAGCGGCCGCCGCCGTTTCTAATTATTTTATTGCATCCTTATGCCGCAGAAACAGGAATTACGAAAAAATTGGATCCGTTTTACTTTGTCTTACTGTTTTCATCGAGTGTGTTTTCAATACGACGGTTTATATGGTTTCGCCCATAAGCAACGCGTCCTCCTATTCTTCAATCACCGATCTTGCCGAGCGTATTCAGGATGACGATTTATACCGCGTAAAAACGAAACAGAAATATTTTGAAGTAAACTTAATTGGGGCACTGGGCTATAATTCCCTCAGTCATTATACTTCACTGACGAATCAGAACTTTCTGTATCTAATGAAAAAGCTTGGATATTCTTCCTATTGGATGGAAGTAAGTTCCAATGGCGGAACGGAACTTTCCGATGCGCTTTTAGGAAATCGTTACACGATTGTTCATAGCGGCAATGGGGAAGAGAGCAGCCGAATTATTTATCAGAATGACCGGTATGCAATCGAGCAGAATCCCACCGGTTTACCGGTAGGAGTTCTGATACCGGATCTCAATCCGGCTGCCGTCCAAAAGCTCCCACAATCTTCCAGGGTAGGAATCCAGGAATTTCTTTTTGAATCGATTTTTCAGGCAAAAGAACAACTGTTCACCGAATGTGTACCAACCAAGCTGGATAATGTCAGCATTACCAAAAACAAAATTATCCGGCCAAATTCCGCCCACCCAGGATATATCACCTATTCCATTCCGGTTTCGGACAAGACAACGCTGTATTTTGACTGCTTTTACAAACTTTCCAACAAACTGGTTGAGCCTATAAACTCCAGTCTCAGCATTTCTATGAATGGAAAAGTAGTAGAATTCGATTACCCCAGCCAGAACAATAATGCGATTTTGAATCTTGGAACTTTTCAGAATCAAAACGTAGACATTGAAGTGGAGGTGAAGAAGGATATTTCCGTCAGTTCTTTCGGTTTAAGTGCAATGAAAAACAGCGTTTTTCAGCGCGTCATCCATTCGTTGCAATCCGCGTCACTCCGGCAGCAGGGCAACAGCATCATGGGAACGGCAAAAGCAAATTCCGACGGGGAATACCTTTTTCTTCCAATCAATTATGACGCGGGGTATACTGCCTATGTAAACGACCAAAAGGTCCCCATTGAACCGGTTTTTGATTCCATGATGGCTATAAAATTAAAGAAAGGGGAGAATACAGTTTCTATCCGCTATATACCCCAAGGATTTTTGGCTGGAATGTGGATTTCGGTAATTGGAGGAATTGCCTGTGTTTTAGCCGCTCGATTTAAAACTCAGCTGCTGCAGAAGGCACGGGCAATAGAATATCCTATACAAATTGTGTTTAGTCTTGTTTTTGCCTGCGTATTTTTTATGATTTATATTTTCCCTCTGCTTGTTTTTTATAAAAAATAAACGGCCGGTAACGTACCGGCCGTTTCAGCCTGTCGAAAAAGTCCAGTGAAAGCTGGGCTTTTTCGTTGTAAAATGGTAAAATATAGACAGGTGATGAAAGATGCTGGAACGGGAAAAACTACGCAGAGATGC
>DUNN01000024.1 GCA_012839345.1 Clostridiales bacterium
AACAATAATGATAATAATGATAATAAGTATATAGATGATGATGAATGCGCGCGAGAGGACAATCCTTATTTTTTCTATCAAAATAATTTCGGGACATTAAGTTCTTTTGTAGCCGAAAGAATAAAGGCACTTGAAGAAGATATAGGTTCAGAAATGGTAATTGAAGCTATGAAAATAGCACAGCTAAATAAAGCAACAAGTTTTAAATATGTTGAAGCTGTAGTCAAAAATTGGTTGGCGAAAAACATTAAAACACCAGAGGCCCTGAAGGCCCTTGAAGCGGAAAAACAGAGGCATAAATCTAAGCCCAAAGAACAAGACCAGCCTTTAGACATCGACTATGAAGAATCCGCAAAATCTAAATACGGATGGTGATTGAATGAACATAGATGATTTTATCCGGGAAAGCATACGGAGAAATGAGGAAGAAGCTAGAGAGTTTGCGATGAAAAAGAAACAAGAGAGAATTGCGGCTATCCTTGAAAAGAGTGGATTAGGCAAGAGGTTCCAGAAAAGAACCTTCGAGGGCTTTAAGCAAACGGACAAAAACCGGGGAGCATACTTGAAAGCTCTAGACTTTTGTAACGCGTTTCCCGACAACTGGCGAGGGCTACTTATTACAGGGCCCGTAGGCACAGGGAAAACTCACTTGGCCGCGGCCATAGCGAACAAGTTGATCAAGGAACTGTATACGGTTATGTTTGGCAATATAACCGATATAATCACCCTTGTGAAGTCAACATACTCAAAAGATTCTGAAGTAAGTGAAATGCAAGTGATACAAACACTTACACAGGATGTAGACTTGCTTGTCATAGATGATTTGGGGAAAGAATACTCATCGAAGAACACGAATACGGTGCTATACCAGATCATCAATAGGCTATACGAAGACGAAAAGCCGATCATCATCACCACTAACTACAACTCAGAACAACTCAAAAGCAAATTTGGGGAACGAGGAGAAGCTATTGTGTCAAGAATTACCGAAATGACAGTTCCTATCATCATGACCGGCGAAGATTGGAGGCTGAAATGAAAGGGAAGAAGAAAGAAAAAATCCGGATCCCGAGTTGCTGGATATGTATGGACAATGGATTTATACTCTACCGCAAAAAAGTCGGGGAATATGAAGGCGAATACGTCGCACACTGCACATGCCAAGCCGGAAGGGACTACGCATACGATGGAACTAGGTGTGAAAAGCAGAAAAGCCCATACTACATACCTTCGGTTGCGGAAGAGTTAGACCATGCCGGCATAGGAGCCAAAAACTTCCACGATTGGTGGGAGCGAAACAAGAACAAAAAAGGTATTGAAAAAGCCATGGAAGAGCTGGGCATGAAGGTGCCTAAGGATGGCTAGAGACAAATTCAAACTTCGGCCGAAACAAAAACTTGTAATAGCACTGGACGATCTAGACTTCACATGGCTACCGAGCGAAATAGCTTTAGTTAAAACGATGTGGGACTTTGATTACCATATAGCCGATATAGCTGCAAAAGTAAAGCGGGACCAGGACGAGGTAGCGGTGCTAATCATGCATCTGGCCCGTAAAGGAAAAATACAAAACAGAAAAAGGGGAGTCTTAGGAAATTGAAAATTAAACTTGTAATACCGGGTAAACCGATGGCAAAGCAAAGGCCAAGGGTGTTAAAAAACGGCATAACATATACACCCAAGCAGACTGTCAACTACGAAACACTCGTAAAACAGCTCTACATAGAGAAATACTTCCAAAAGCAACTATCGGGCCCAATCAAGGCCACAATCACGGCGTATATGTATATACCGAAAAGCACATCAAAAAAGAAAAAAGCACTCATGATGGAAAACAAGATTCTCCCGACTAAGAAGCCTGATTGGGACAACATCGGGAAAATCATCACCGACGCCTTAAACGGGCTGGCCTATGGCGACGATAAGCAGATCGTCGATGCGACGGTTAGAAAGTTTTACTCGGACAAGCCAAGAGTAGAAGTAGAACTTGAAAAGATTGAAGGTGTGGAAGAATGAAGCAAATTCGTTTTAGCACCGAAATGGTTCGAGCAATACTTGACGGAAGAAAAACGGTTACCAGGCAAGCTGTATCATATACGGGTATCGGTTGTGG
>DUNN01000031.1 GCA_012839345.1 Clostridiales bacterium
AATGGAGGGATGGCCATCCCTCCGGGTTTTTATTGATTTTACTTTGCTTATTTTCCTATCCTGCATATTATCAAGAGAACCCATCCTTCGTTTAACCGCGTTGGATGGGTTCTTCGACAATCTGAAGTGCACTGCAAGTATGCAGTGCACTTTTTCTTACTATAGGAGGACCTATTATTATTTTTTACGAATTGATTCGGATTCACAGTTTATAGTCTGGCGGATAGACCGTGCCGTTACGGTCTACCAATTGCTGTTTTCAAATCAATGAAAGTGAGCAAAAGAACTAGTATAAATCTTCCACCGCGTACAGATAATTTTCAGATGGCTTATAGATGAGGTAGATTGTGTTCAGACTATCTTTCTTGTAACAATAATATTTGTAGGGTGTTTTGAAATCGGGCATGTATTTCGCATCAATTTGCAATTCGTTGGTCAGAATATCGGATACTTTGGATTCCACCTCTTTATTGGGACTATCTTGCCAGTTCACGATTTTTTCGACAGCATCAAAATCCGGATATTTCATGACGCTGATTCTTGAACCATCCCCATGAAAAGACGGGCCGATATCTTTGTAATAAATATCCTCGCTGCCCGCGGTCAAATCAATATTCCAGTTTAATTTGATAGTCTCTGCCTCCGATGTCCCCAAATGGCAAAAATTCCATAGAAACATCGAGATCGAAGCAATTACAATCACGATTCCCATCGTTAAGATGATAGAGATCCATCTTTTTCTGTTCATGCAACGTCATTCCTCCTACAATGAAGAAAGTGAAGTTCCTCTCTGCCTGGCGATTGCGTAGTGGAAGTATGTCTGAAATTCCATTGATTCAAGGATGTAGAAAGGGTCATGGACCCGGCTTTGTCATGCGAATATTTTCCCTGCAACGAGTTGATTTTCAACGGTATCCGCCAACCTGCAATTCGGCCGTTAAAGAAAAAATCTCCAAACCCGAGTGAATACTGGGTTTGGAGAAGTTCCATACTGGTGCCGCTGGCCGGACTCGGACCGGCACGGTATCGCTACCGAGGGATTTTAAGTCCCTTGTGTCTGCCAATTTCACCACAGCGGCAAATCTTTTCTTTTAAAATTCCTTGCAACTGTTGAATTGCCATACGGCGAATCAACAGTTGCTATTATAGCATAGCGATTCAGCAAAATCAATTCTTTTTTACTTGCGCGGGCTGAACCGGCGGAATTGGTTTTGCGGAATAGCTTACAATTTCAATTTTATTTTTGCTGTGGTATTCTTTGGTCGCGTTGTCCCGCACCACTTCCATCTGGTTTTTGCGCAGCAGCTTGACAAGGGGGTACACATCCACCCAGATTTCGTTGTTGCATTCCTTTTGACTTTCGTTAAAAATCAGTTCCAAACCGAAATGCAGATGGCTGAGCCGGATGTTGTTGACGTTTTCCGTGGTACTGTACCCGGTATGCCCCACGTAGCCGATTACGTCACCGGCCGTCACCTTGCTGCCGACGGTCAGGCCTTCCGCGTAAGGCCGGTTTTGGCGCAGGTGAGCGTAATAATAGTAACGGTGCTGGTCCAGACTGCGGATGCCGATACGCCAGCCGCCGTATTGGTTCCAGCCCAAAGCTTCCACAATCCCGGATTCTACCGCGATGACAGGCGTGCCAGTGGCGGCGATCATATCGTGCCCCAGATGCTTTCGAGTAAAGCCGTAGGTGCGTCGATTCCCGAAATCATCCGAGTCACTGTAAGGGTAAAATTTTGCAATCGGGGAAAAGCCCATCAAGCCGTACTTTTCCTCTCCGTTTATTTTGTAGGTGCCTACCATTCCGCCTAATACGGCTGTGTAGGCCTGAAAATAGTAGGAGTAGTTTTTCATTCCCTTTGTCAGTTCATCCATGCTTTGTGACTGTAGCTTTGCCACCAGAGCATCCATGTCGTTGCTTTTGTATTTGGAGAAATTACCCCCGTATTTTGCGCCCAAATACGCTAGAAGTTCAATCCAGCTGACCGGCTGGCCGTTTTTGTGGGATTCAATATCAATATTCAGCGCTTTCTGCATGGCAAGGTAGGAAACGCTGAAATCCACCCACTTAATGTAATCGTTTCCGCTCTCGTTTGTTTCCACCGCCACGGTGGTCGTGCCCGCGTCCTTTGCGGCATTGTCCCATGCAATGTGGCTCCCAGGAGTATTGTTCCAAGGAGCAGCAACCAGAACGGAGAGTAAGGCGACAACCAGTGTCATTATAACCAGCTTCGTGCTTTTTGAAAACCGGCAAATCAAGCAATCACCCGCTTTATTATTCTGAAAACTTTCTAACTTCATTTTTATGGGGCGGAACGCAAAATTATCGCAAATTTTTCCGGTTTATTGTGAAAGTATAGTGGGTATTGCTTGTGCAGACTAAGAAGCCTGGCTGAGTTCATCCAAAATAGAAAATCCCCCATGCCCTAAAACAAGGGGGCATGGGGGATATGTCACAATATTAGCTGTTTTTTGATAGGAAAACGGCGCCGACGGTCTGAAACAGAATCTTAATGTCGTTCCAGAATCCGATGTTGCGTAAATACTGTAGATTTAGTTCCATTTTTGGCGGCAGGATTTTTTCCACATATACCTTCTCCGGATCGCCGCCCGCGTTGAGGATTTTATCTTCGTCCTTAAACGCAATGCTGGAGGACGCGGTGATTCCGGGACGGATTAGGAGAGTTGCCATATATTCGGGTGTGTAGGCGTTTACGTATTTCCGTACTTCCGGTCTTGGCCCAACCAGGCTCATACTGCCGCCCAGTACGTTCAGAATCTGCGAAAATTCGTCCAGCCGCAACTTGCGGATCAGTCTTCCTACCCGCGTAATCCGGGGGTCCTCCCCTAAGGTGAGGGGCGGGCCGACCTGGTCGGCGTTTTGTATCATCGTGCGGAATTTGAAAATTTTAAAATCGCGGTTGAAACGTCCGACTCGTACCTGACGGTAGAACACGGGACCTTTCGAGTCCAGCTTAATCGCCGCGGCCAGAATCAGGCAGAAGGGGGACAGAATCACCAGAATGACAAGGGAAACCGCAATATCGAAAATGCGTTTCACTGCCAGGGAGTACCATTTTTTATTCAGCAGAGCGCAGTACTGCTCCGTATATTCATTTTTCATACTTTCCGGAAGTTCGCGATAGTTCACACCAATACCCCATTTTTTGTGGTTTCATAAAGCCGGCCACGGTTTGCTTTCGTTTGGAAGAAAGAAGAAACCGTAATGCCAGCCTGCCTGAAAGAAATATTTGTCCTTTTTCTGTTGTTTAAACACGACCGCAGGAATCATTATGTAGTCAACCTAAAAAATTGCGCCGCCATAGGTGGGAAGGCGCTGCGCGCCGCACAGCAATTTTTCGAATGTCAAATCATCCTCAGATGATTTGACTATTATATCACATTGTGAAAGCCAAAACAATTTTTATCGCTGCAATATATTTACAATACGGAGTTTACAATGCTATACTAAGGAAAACTGTAATTCGACAGAATCACTATAAGGGGGACCAATTATGTATTATCTTGGTATTGACCTGGGTGGGACGAATATTGCTGCCGGCGTGGTAGATGAAAGCTACCAAATTTTAGCTACGGCAAAGCAGAAAACCCAAGTGCCCTGCGAACCGGAAAGTTTGTGTGAGCAGCTGGCCACCACCGCGCTGCAGGCGCTGAAAAACGCAAACCTTACCCTTGACGATATCCCCTGGGTTGGCATTGGCACACCAGGTACGGTTAACCGTGACAATGGTGTAGTGGAATTTTCCAACAATCTGTTCCTCAGCAACTATCCGTTGCGTGAATTGCTGGAAAAGCGTCTGAATAAAAAAGTCATTGTGGAAAACGACGCGAACGCCGCGGCTTACGGCGAATATAAGGCGGGCGCTCTGAAGGGTGCGAAAAACGGGCTTGCCATTACGCTGGGAACTGGCGTTGGCAGCGGCATTATTATTGACGGAAAGGTTTATTCCGGCTTTAACTATGCGGCTGGTGAAATGGGCCATACGGTGATTGTTTACAACGGCCGGCATTGCACCTGCGGCCGCAACGGCTGCTGGGAGACCTACGCTTCCGCCACCGGTCTAATCAACATGACCAAGGAAGCTATGCAGGAAGTCAGCGACCATACGCGGCCGATCTGGACCCTGGCAAACGGCAGTTTGGAAAATGTCACTGGACGTACGGCGTTCGATGCCATGCGCGCGGGCGACCCGACGGGCAAACAGGTCGTGGACCAGTATATCGGTTATTTAGCCTGCGGCCTTGCAAACTGCATCAATACGCTCCAACCGGATATTCTTTGCATTGGCGGCGGCATTTGCAACGAAGGGGAAACTTTGCTGAAACCGCTTCGTGAACTGGTGGCAAAAGAGGTTTATACCACGCGCTATACTGCCAAGAATACGGTTATCTGCCGGGCACAGCTCGGCAACGACGCCGGTATCATTGGTGCGGCACTGCTCGGCGCGTAAGGACGGGTAAGCACGATAAAAGGAAAGTGGGGAAGATTCATGAGTATTGAAAAATCAGTGTTCGGCAAAATGCCGGACGGTACGGTGGCGGATTTATACACCCTGAAAAATACAAGCGGCATGACGGCTCAGATCTCCAATTACGGCTGCCGCATTATTAAATTGCTTACAGCGGACAAACACGGCGAGTATGCCAATATGCTGCTGGGTCACGACACGTTCGAGGAGTACCTTAGACCGGGCGACGTGCACGGTGCGGTGATCGGTCGTTTTGCCAATCGCATTGGCGGAGCACGTTTTTCCATTAACGGCAAAGAGTATACCCTGACGGCGAACGACGGGGAAAACTCCCTGCACAGCGCCCCGGGTGGATTCCAGAACCAATTCTGGCGGCTGAAACGCAGCGACAACAACGACGATGCGCCCTCCATTACGTTCGAATATCTCAGCAAAGATGGCGAATGTGGGTTCCCCGGTAATCTAAAGGCGACCGTTACCTATACGCTTTCTACAGACAATGCGCTGATTATCGAGTATCAGGCGGAAACCGACCAGGAAACGCCCATAAATCTGACCAATCACGCGTATTTTAACATTACTGGCAATCCCCGCAAGGATATTCTTTCCAACGAACTGCAGATTAACGCGGATTTCATCACCGAGGTCAGCGACGCGTTGATTCCGACCGGAAAGCTGCTTCCGGTCGCAGGAACTCCGTATGATTTCAACCGGTCCAAGACCATCGGTCAGGATATCCGTGCCGATGATCACCTGCTGAAAAAATGCGGCGGATATGACCATAACTACGTCCTGAAGGGCGAGGGCATGCGCAAGGTGGGCGAACTTTACGATCAGGCCAGCGGCCGCGTGATGATGGTCTTTACCGATATGCCCGGTATGCAGGTTTACACGGATAATTTCGATAAACCGGAAAAGCTGAATGGTGGCGTTTCGCATACCGTGCATCATGCGGTTTGCCTGGAAACGCAGTTCTTCCCGGATTCCGTGCATCATCCGGAATTCCCTTATGCAAATCTGAAACCCGGCGAAAAGTTCCATCGCACTACTACTTATAAATTTGCAGTCCGGTAATTTTTTACACACAGGATATTTCTCAACCCCAATAAAAAAGAGCCGCTTCCAGCTGGAAGCGGCTCTTTTTTCTCCGGGGCACTCCTAAAATTCAGGGTTACTCCAGAATTTCCAGCCAGTATCCGTCGGGGTCGGAAATAAAGTAAAGGTCCATGTCGTGATTTTCATAGCAAATGCATCCCATTTCCTTGTGCAGCGCGTAGGCGGCCTTTTTATCCTCTACCCGGAATGCAAGGTGAGATTCGTTGTCCCCCAGGTTATAGGGCTCCTTGCGGTCACGCAGCCAGGTCAGCTCCAGTTGGAAATCGGTTTCTCCGTCTCCCAAGAACGCCAGTGTAAAGGAACCGTCGGTGGCACTTTTTCTGCGCACTTCGTGCAGTCCGAGCGCTTTCTCATAAAAAGCGATGCTCTTTTCCAAATCCATTACATTTAAGTTTGCGTGTAAAAACCTTGATTTCATAAGAATCAGCCTCCGGTCTGTTTTTGGCTTTAGTATAACCGAATAGGGTCTGCTTTTCAATGATTCGTTAGATACGAATGGAATATTTTTGTTTTCTTCCTGTCATCCTGTGCTATAATATCTATAATAAAAATCTTAATGGAATAAAATCTAGATTGAACTGGAGTCATACAATGGAAACAATCAGGCCGGGGCGGTACCGCCATTTTAAGGGAAATGAATACCGCGTTCTGTATCTTGCCACCCATTCAGAAACGGGGGAACCCATGGTAGTTTATCAGGCCCTTTACGGGGAGCGTGGAATTTGGGTGCGCCCTGCTTCTATGTGGAACGAAACCGTGGAGCGGGATGGCCAGGTTTTCCGCCGCTTTACCTACCTTGGAGAATAAAGCGGCGCACGATAAGAAACAAAGGGAAGGACGGCAGTAGGTATTAATATACAGATTTTTGGAAAGGCAAAGTGCTTCGACACTAAAAAAGCGGAGCGCTACTTTAAAGAACGGAACATAAAATATCAGATGATCGACGTTGCCAAATACGGTATGAGCAAGGGGGAATTCCGTTCCGTGAAAGAGGCGGTGGGCGGCCTGGAGCCGCTGATTGACCCAAAGTCCCCCGATGCCGCACTGGTAAAATACCTTGCTTACGAGGAAGACCGGGAGGCAAAGCTGCTGGAAAAACCGAAGCTGTTCCGCACGCCGATTGTGCGCAACGGCAGACAGGCGACTGTCGGTTACTGTCCGGATGTTTGGAAGACATGGGAATGACCGGTTTATACGGTCAGCGGTGTTTTTGCTGTATTCTATTTTATAATTATCATATTTGAAAACTAAGGATGGAGGAATGGAAAATGGAACGTTATGCATGGAAAGCAACCGTTAAGGAAGGAAAATTGGAGGAGTATACCCGCCGCCACAAGGAAATCTGGCCTGAAATGGTAGAGGTGCTTAAACAGGCAGGAATCTGCAATTACAGCATCTGGAATGTGGGCAACGAGCTGTTCGGATATTATGAGTGCGAAAAGGGCGCTGACTACGCGGCAAAAGTACAGGCAGAAAGCCCAGTTGTGGACAAATGGAATGAATATATGAAAGATGTTATGGTGATGGAAATGGATCCCGTGACCGGCGCACAGCCGATGCTTCGGGAAGTGTTTTATCTAAAATAATTTTACATAACAATTTATATCACAAAAAGAAGCGCGGTAAGTGGAATTTCCATTCCTCTTACTGCACTTTCTTTTATAGAAAAGCTGTTTTCGGGTTATGATTGGAGATTTTACTTGGTACAGCGGCTCGGCTTTTGTATTATGACCGTTTCCTTTCTACAAATACTGCAATCGCCTGGCTGATAAAGTCGGCAGTACCGTCATCGTATTTTCCGTCGATATTTTTGGTGAATCGTTCATCCGCCGTATACATCTGTCCCAGACCGGACAATATTTCATCCGTACAGTGATAAAAGTTCTCCGTAAGAAAGTTCTGCCAATCCGCAACCAACTGTTGAACCTCTGGGTGGGCTGGGCCTAAACTCCGCTTTGCGGCGAATTGCCGGAAAATGTGGTCGAATTCCCCGGAAATACTCGCCCACTCCTTTTTTCCATATTGCTTTGTGCGGTGCACGCTTTCCTGGTAAGCCTCCGTGTTTCCCCAACGTTCCATCGCTTCCTGCCCGTATTGCTTTTTTGCGGCTTCGATTTCGCTTAAATCGAATTCCTGAAAACTCATGTTTGATTCTCCTTTCAGTGTCTGGTCGACCAGGGCAATTAGACCATCCAGCCGGTTCCGTTTTAGAACAAGCAGGTTTCGGTGGTTTTCTAATGCCTTGTTCCGGTCAAACGAGGGATCGTTCAGAATTTGACCGATTTCTTTCAACGGAAATCCAAGTTCCCGGAAAAACAAAATCTGCTGAAGCCGTTCGAGTGCGGGTTCCCCGTACAGCCGGTAACCGGCTTCTGTAGTTTCATCCGGATGAAGCAGCCCGATTTTGTCATAATACTGCAATGTGCGCACACTGATTCCGGTTAGCTTTGCGGTTTCGTTGATTTTCAGTTTCATTCTGACCGCCTCCCAGGCTTTAAACTTTGCCACTGATGAAAGCTGTTCTGTCGGACGTTTTTACAGCTTTCTCAGCGATTACTTCAAGAATAAACTATGACGCAGCGTAGGAGTCAAGAGTATTTTTCATTTTATTTTGTATATATTGTGTTTTTATAGTGTATAGCAGATTGCTTTCAGCCGGAGCTTTGCAAAACATCCGCCAGCCAGGCTTTTATTATTAGATTTTAATATTGATTTGCCCATTATGAATGACAGAAAAACCAGAGGGAAGACTATTTACGAAAAAAATTAACTTTTTTTGAAAAAGGGTGTTGACATTCTGTGCTGGAAGTGTTAAACTAGCAGAGCTGTCTGAGAAACGGCGTGCGAAAAAGCTTGAATTTGCGGTAGAAATGTGGTTTTCAAAAACATTTCGAAACACTTCAAAAAAGATGTTGACAAACACAAAACACTGTGATATAATCAATATCACGCTCGTCTGAAACGGCAAGCCGGTCAATAAAAACCGAAACTGCTAATATGACAGCGCAGGACCTTGAAAATTAAACAACGTAACGAATTAGGAACCCGTAAAGATTCCGGAAAAGTTGAAAGACTTTGAGGATTTACGAAGTTGGCTGTCACTTAAGAAAAAAGACAGCAGAATACACGTTA
>DUNN01000032.1 GCA_012839345.1 Clostridiales bacterium
AATGGAGGGATGGCCATCCCTCCGGGTTTTTATTGATTTTACTTTGCTTATTTTCCTATCCTGCATATTATCAAGAGAACCCATCCTTCGTTTAACCGCGTTGGATGGGTTCTTCGACAATCTGAAACGGCCGGTAACGTACCGGCCGTTTATTTCTGCTTTATTGCTTTGTGCAGAATTTTTTTTCAATTTCTTGTAGTGTCTGATTAAAATCAGCTGCCGTAACTAGGAGGGAAATATCCACTTCGGAGGTCGTGATAATGCGAATATCCGTTTCAATCATTGCCGCGGCCTGAAACACCTCTGCAGCAACGCCGGGGGAGTTTTTCATTGCCGGATCATATACGGATATTTTGCAGTTCCCGCTGCTTACAATGGTTTTGATTTTTGATTTCTCGTGCAGTTCCGACGTAAATGCCAGAATTTTTCCTAAATCATTATCCGCAATGGTAAAGGAAACTGAGGTAAAGGTTCCCTGGGTCGGAGCCAGAGAAATCATGTCGACATCCACACCGAAATCAGCGATATGCCGAAACACGTCTGCAATAAACTTTAAATCAGACGGACAATTCTGAAGAGTAATCAGCGTAATATCGTTTGTGGTGGTAATCACGGGATTCATAATCATTCAAATACCTCCTATCTTAATAAATCAGACATCTGGTACAATCCTGCAGGCTGTTTCACTAAAAAATGTGCGGCGTTAATAGCACCGTTTGCAAAGATTTCCTTAGACTGGGCACTGTGGGACAGGGTAATCACTTCCTGCTGGCCGGCAAAAATGACTTCGTGCTCGCCTACAATGGTTCCACCGCGTACCGAATGAATTCCGATTTCGGAGGGATCCCGTTTTTTACGCTGGGAATGACGGTCATACATGTAATGTGTCGCGCCTTCCCGCACGGATGAAATCTCATCGGCTATCATTAAAGCGGTGCCGCTGGGAGCGTCAACTTTCTGATTGTGATGCTGCTCTATAATTTCAATGTCAAAATCCTTGCCCAAAACCTGTGCTGCTTTCCGAGAAAGTTCAATCAGCAGGTTTACACCAAGTGACATATTTCTGGAATAAAATACAGGGATTTTCTCCGCCGCCTGCTCCACCTGCTTAACTTGATCCTTATCATACCCCGTGGTGCAGAGAACAATCGGCACCTGACGGCTCAACGCATAATCTAGCAGGGAAGAAAGCAGCGCAGGATGTGAAAAATCAATGATAACGTCCGCTGTTTCCGTAATTTCCGACGGGTTGGAATAAACGGGATAATCATTTTGAACTGACTGATTTTTGTCGATTCCGCAGACAATACGGCAATCTTTACTCTGCGCGGCACAATCGGTGATGACACGACCCATTTTTCCGTTGCAGCCGCTGAGTATTATCCTTATCATTTTAACGTTCCTCCGAAAATTAGTGTACCAAATCCAGCTTTTTCAAAATCGCATAAAGCTTTTTCTGTGCTTCTTCGTTCATGGTGGTTAACGGAAGTCGACAGTCGCCGCAATCCATTCCCACCATCTTCATCGCAGCTTTGATCGGAATCGGATTGATGTCCATGAAAAGGCCATCCATAAGCTCCAGATATTTCAAAAATGCCAAACGGCTGGCTTCCGTATTCCCGCTCATATAATCTGCGCAAATCTGGTGCATCTGCCGCGGCAGAATATTGGCAAATACCGATATGACTCCTTTGCCGCCTAGAGACAGAATTGGAAGGGTCTGATTGTCTTCTCCGGAATAAACGACTAAATCATCACCGCAGAGAGAAATGGTTTTTGCAACGGAAGAAATATCGCCGTTTGCTTCCTTGGTCGCTACGATATTCGGATGCTTAGAAAGCTCAACATACGTTTCCGGTTTAATGTTGCAGCCGGTTCTGGAAGGAACATTGTACAGAATGATCGGAATCTCCACCCGGTCGGCAATGTAGGTATAGTGTTTGACCAGACCAACCTGAGAAGTCTTATTGTAATAGGGGGTAACCAATAATAGAGCATTGGCACCAAGCTGTTGTGCAGATTGAGAAAGCTCTACGGCGTAACGCGTGTCGTTGCTGCCGGAACTGGCAATTACCGGGATTTGTTTTTTGGTCCGCTCCACGGCAAACCGAATCGCTTTACAGTGCTCATCGTGATTTAAAACCGGTGATTCTCCCGTAGTGGCACAAACAATCAGCGCATCCGTTCCGTTTTTTATATGAAAATCTATTAACTTTCCATACATGTCATAATTAATGGACCCATCCTCGTTCATCGGGGTTACCAGTGCAACACCGGACCCGGTAAAAATGAGCTTCTTCATACAAAATTACCTCCAAAATTGATCAAAACACTTACCAATACACTAACAAATTAGATGAACAGTTCCGTCATTGGGCAGCAATTCGAAGCCTCAAAAACACAGTGCTAAGAGGCTTCGATTTGCTTTTATCCGTTTCTGCTTAATCCAAATAACCCTTTGCGCACAGAAGTTCTGCCATCAGAACTGCGCCGCCTGCTGCACCGCGAAGCGTGTTGTGGGAAAGGCATACAAATTTAATATCGTACTGCGTATCCGGGCGAAGGCGTCCAATGGACACGGCCATTCCGTTTTCCAGGTTGCGGTCCAGCCGGCTTTGAGGACGGTCTTCTTCACGGAAATAATGCAGAAACTGTTTGGGCGCGCTGGGCAGCTGCATCTCCTGCGGAACTCCTTTATAGTTTTCCCAGCGAGAAATAATTTCTTCCATTTCTACTTTCTTTTCATAAGAAGCAAACACGGCCGCCGTGTGCCCATCTGACACCGGCACACGCAGGCACTGGGACGTAATGCAGGGAGAAGTGGCGTTTACAATCACGCCGTTTTCCACATGACCCCAGATTTTCAGCGGTTCATTTTCTGATTTGCCTTCTTCACCGCCGATAAACGGAATCACATTGTCCAGGCTTTCCGGCCATGTTTTAAACGTTTTTCCGGCACCGGAAATTGCCTGATAGGTGCAGGCCAAAACTCTGGTTACATTAAGATCCATTAATGGATGGATCGCCGGAACATAGCTTTGCAAGGAACAGTTGGATTTTACAGCAATAAACCCACGCTTTGTTCCCAGGCGTTTCCGCTGAGAAACAATCACTTCCGCATGGTCGGCATTGATTTCCGGAATGATCATCGGAACATCCGGAACGCCGCGGTTGGCACTGTTGTTGGACATTACCGGGCATTCTGCTTTGGCGTATTTTTCTTCCAATGCTTTAATCTCGTCTTTTTTCATGTTAACGGCACAAAATACGAAATCAACCAAGGAAGCAACCTTTTCAACGTCTTTTTCGGCATCAAATACTACCATTTTTGCCATGCTTTTCGGCATGGGTGTAGTCATCAGCCAATGGTCGCCCACAGCTTCTTCGTATGTTTTGCCGGCAGAACGGGAACTAGCAGCCAAAGCAGTTACCGTAAACCAAGGGTGATTTTCCAGCAATGTGGCAAATCTTTGACCTACCATACCCGTTGCGCCGATAATACCTACACTGTACTTTTTCATTGTTCTTTACCTCCTATAATATATGTTCGAATGGTATAAAAATATCATGATAATAAAAAAACCGGTTGAAAACCGGTCGTCAACAAAATATAATAGAACTGTTCGCCATAAACCGGAAGTTAATACAACCGGTGTCTGTTGATAGCGCTCCATCATATCTTCATATGACGACAGTTGAATTGTTATTCACAAAGCAACCAGGCAGATACCCGCCGCACAGTATCCCCTTCGGCAATTTTTCCTTTCACAAATCCTCGCCGGCTGGCGGCAGCCTCATATTTGCTACTCATAAAAATTGCGCCTCTATCGATATATAAATTTTTATTATAATACCATGGCTTGCTATTGCTTGTCAAATTATTTATAATGAACATCTGCATTGCAAATATGGAAGATAATCAGATGGAACGTAATGGACGTACAAACTAATGTCCGCTGAGCGGACGTGGAGGTTAAAAATGGAACTTGACTTAAACAATCTGCAAACAAAAGACTTCTATTATGATTTACCGCAGGAGCTGATTGCGCAAACACCGGCCGAACCGCGCGATCATTCCCGCCTGATGACACTGAACAAAAAAACAGGGGAGCTTTCCCACAAACATTTTTACGACATTTTGGATTACCTTAATCCGGGTGACTGCCTTGTACTAAACGATTCCCGTGTC
The DNA here is from genome assembly GCA_012839345.1 of Clostridiales bacterium. Taxonomy (GTDB): domain Bacteria; phylum Bacillota; class Clostridia; order Oscillospirales; family Acutalibacteraceae; genus Caproiciproducens. Next base: position 4,190 of record DUNN01000032.1, read on the forward strand.
CTTCCCGCACGCCTGTACGGAATAAAGGAAGGCACCGGTGCAAAAGTAGAATTTCTGCTTTTGACCCACAAAGAGGGGGACGACTGGGAAGTGCTCTGTGGCCCAGGAAAGCGTGCAAAGCCCGGTTCCCGCTTTGTATTCGGCGATGGCTTAATGACGGCGGAGGTAATTGATATCGTTGATGAAGGCAACCGCATCGCGAGATTTCACTATACTGGCAACTTTTATGAAATTTTGGATCAAATTGGCCAAATGCCTCTGCCGCACTATATTACCAAGCCGCTGGAAGACAATGAGCGCTACCAGACCGTGTACTCCAAAGAAGTAGGATCGGCTGCAGCCCCAACCGCCGGTCTGCATTTTACGCCGGAACTGCTGGACGCTGCACGTGCAAAAGGCGTAAAAGTGGAATTTGTAACCCTGCATGTCGGGCTTGGAACATTCCGCCCGGTGACAGCGGAAAAGGTCACCGACCATAAAATGCATTCCGAGCACTATTACCTGCCCAAAAAGACCGCCGATGCAATCAATGAAACGAAGAAAAACGGCGGGCGGGTAATTGCGGTAGGAACCACCAGCTGTCGCACCCTTGAAACAGTAGGCACAAAATACGGTGAAATCAAGGAATGCGATGGTTGGACCGATATCTTTATTTATCCTGGTTATAATTTTAAAGTACTGGATGGTTTGATTACTAATTTTCATCTTCCCGAAAGTACGCTCATCATGTTGGTATCCGCTCTTGCCGGATACGACCACACCATGAATGCATACAAAGTGGCCGTTCAGGAAAAGTACCGCTTCTTCAGCTTTGGCGACGCCATGTTAATTTATTGAAAGGAACAACTGAATGTATCAGCTAAAGAAAACAATCGGAGCAGCCCGGCGCGGGGAGTTTTCCACTCCACACGGAACCATACAGACTCCCGCTTTTATGAACGTAGCCACAGCCGGCGCGATTAAAGGCGGCGTTTCCGCTCTGGATTTAAAAAATCTGAAATGTCAGGTTCAGCTTTGCAATACCTACCACCTCCACCTGCGCCCGGGAGATGAAACTGTTAAAAAACTGGGCGGCCTTCATAATTTCACCCGCTGGGACGGACCAATTCTGACGGACAGCGGCGGTTTTCAGGTTTTTTCCCTCGCAAAGCTCAGGAATATTAAAGAAGAGGGCGTAACCTTCGCATCCCACATTGATGGCCACAGAATTTTTATGGGGCCAGAGGAAAGCATGCAGATTCAGTCCCACCTTGGTTCCACCATTGCAATGGCGTTTGACGAGTGTGTGGCAAACCCGGCGGAATACGACTACGCGAAGCAGTCCTGCGAACGCACCGTGCGCTGGTTGTACCGCTGCAAGGCAGAAATGGACCGGCTGAATTCCTTGCCGGACACCATCAATCCCAAACAGATGCTTTGGGGAATTAATCAGGGCAGCACGTACGAAGATCTTCGCATTGCAAATATGAGGCAGATCCGTGAACTGAATCTGGACGGCTATGCCATCGGAGGACTCGCAGTGGGGGAAAGCGCCGAAGAAATGTACCGTATTATTGAGGCGGTGGAACCGGAAATGCCGAAGGATAAGCCGCGCTACCTAATGGGTGTGGGTACGCCGACCAACATTCTGGAATCCGTCAAACGCGGTGTCGATATTTTTGACTGCGTCATGCCGACACGCAACGCCCGCCACGGCCATGTCTTTACCTGGGAAGGATGCCGGAATCTATTCAACGCCAAATACGAATTGGACGAGAGTCCTCTGGATGAAACCTGTGACTGTCCGGTTTGCCGCAATTTTACACGCGCATATATCCACCATCTTTTCAAGAGTGGTGAAATGCTGGCAATGCGTCTCTGCGTCATGCATAATATCTATTTCTATAATACGCTTCTGGAACGAATCCGGCAGGCCATGGACACGGACACATTTTCTACTTTTTATGAAGAAAACCGTGAAAAACTTGGTCTAAGGATATAATAATGCTTGCATGACCGGCAATTTGTTGATATAATCAAAGCATTAAATGGAGGTGCAGTAAAAGGATGAATTTTTACGCTTTAACAACCCAGGCAGCCGGCGACGGTAACATGTGGTTTATCATCATCATTTATGCCGTTGTAATCGGTGGGTTGTATTTTTTGTTAATGCGTCCGCAAAACAAAAAGAAGAAAAAAGAAGAACAGATGCGCAAGAATGTGCAAATTGGCGATGAGATCACTACGATCGGCGGGATTTCCGGGCGTGTCGTCGGAATTAAGGAAGATACAGATTCTTTGATTATTGAAACTGGTTCCGATCGGGCAAAACTCAGAATCAAACGCTGGGCAATCGGAAGCGTCGACACAATTCATGACGACGCGGAATGATTGAATAAAATAACGACGTATATCCGGCGCTCCCTCTGAATATCTATATTATTAGATATTGGAGGGAGCGCTGATTATGAAGAGCAATAAACATTCAAATGAAAATCCGGTTCTGGGAGCGCTACGCGCCATAATTATCGGGTGCGTAATTGGTGCGGCATTTTGTGCCGCATTGCTGGGCGTCTTTTCACTGGCATTCGTTTCAGCAGGGAATATTCCGCAGGACTTTATATCCCCGCTGGTCATTGCCCTTTCCGTGCTCAGTGCGTTTTTGGCGGGATTTATTACCGCTAAAATTTCGAAAAAGCGCGGTTTGATCTACGGAATGCTTTCCGGAGTATTGCTGTTCCTTTTGTTCCTTCTTGCAGGGTTGGCGGCATCTCAAGGCCCGGTGTCTATGGAAGCCGGAATCCGTCTGGTCATTATGGCTCTCGCAGGGGCAATCGGCGGTTTTCTCGGCGTGAACAAGAAGTCCAAATAGTTGGTGATTTTTCGCCTCATAACCAAAACCCGGTAAAATAACACTTTTCATATTCTTTCCCTTGTGGTATAATAGGGAATGGACTAATGTTGACATGGAAACGGAGGCTTAAGAATGAAACAGATTAAAACACTGAATAAAGCGAACTTAAAAGAGAGCGCTGTGAAAGGCGGCTGCGGCGAATGCCAGGCTTCCTGCCAATCGGCTTGCAAAACATCCTGCACCGTAGCAAATCAGAAGTGCGAAAACGCAAACCGATAATTCGCTTTCCATCCGAAATCATTAAGGGACAGAATTCTGTCCCTTAAATTTTGCTTTTTAGTCGGTTCTGTCGGTTTTATTTCCAGAGCAACTTTCGAAATGCCGGCAGAATGCAATTTAAAACGGTAGGAGAAAACCAAATGATACATAAGTATTCCCTTAATGGTTATCGATTTGTTTTGGACACTAACAGCGGCGCGGTGCACCTATTTGAAGCAGCACCGTACGAAATGTTGGATTATTTGGATGACAGTGTGCCCGACTGCCCGCCGGACAAATTGATAGCGGAAATGAAGGGTAAATATGATGAGAATACCATTCAGGAAGCTTACGAAGAGCTGAAAGAGCTTTATCATGAAGGGCTGCTGTTTTCTGCAGACGAATACGAACAATTTGCCGGCATGATGAAGAATGCTCCGATTAAGTCGATGTGTCTGAATATCGCGCACGACTGTAACCTTCGCTGTGAATACTGCTTTGCGGCCAAAGGCGATTTCGGCCGCGGAAGAATGCTGATGCCATTTGAAGTCGGCAAAAAGGCAATCGACTTTTTAATAGAGAACTCGAAAGGCAGACATAACCTGGAAGTGGATTTCTTCGGCGGTGAGCCACTGATGAATTTCGATGTGGTAAAACAGGTTGTGGACTATGCGCGCAGCATTGAAAAGCAGCATAATAAAAATTTCCGTTTTACCATTACAACAAACGGTCTTTTACTTTCGGACGATAAAATCGATTATATCAATCGTGAAATGTCAAACTGTGTTCTTTCCTTGGACGGAAGAAAAAGCGTAAACGACCGTCTCCGCGTTCGTGTGGACGGAAGCGGCTGCTATGATACTGTGGTACCAAAATTTCAAAAGCTGGTTGCCACACGCGGCGATAAGGACTATTATGTCCGCGGCACTTTTACAAAGCATAACCTTGATTTTACAAACGATATTCTGCATTATGTGGATCTCGGCTTTGACCAGATTTCGATGGAGCCGGTGGTATCCGACCCGAAACTGGATTACTCGATTGACGAAGGCGACCTGCCGAGGGTATTCGAAGAATACGAACACTTAGCTAATGTGATTATAGAGCGGAAAAAGCAGGGGAAAGGCTTTAACTTCTTCCACTTCAACGTGGATTTGCAGCAGGGGCCCTGTGCTATTAAGCGCCTGCGCGGCTGCAGCTGCGGCAACGAATATGTCTGTGTCACTCCGGAAGGGGATATTTTCCCATGCCACCAGTTTGTTGGGGATGACTCCTGGAAAATGGGAAATATTCTAGACGGTTCCTTTGACATGGAGAAAAAGAATGAATTCGCCCTTACCAATATTTACAGTAAGCCGGACTGCAAAAACTGCTGGGCCAAATTCTATTGCAGCGGCGGATGCAACGCAAATAACTGGCAGTATGAAAAGGACGTTCACAAAGCTCACGAAATCTCATGTAAACTTGAGAAGAAACGCGTGGAGTGCGCAATTATGATTCAGGCTGCTCTCGCTGAATAAAGCAAACAGGGTGTATGGAGGATCTTCCATGGAGGATCTCACATGCGCCCTGTTATACGTGTTTACATAAACATATTTACATAATATCTTGTTAGGTTACATAATATAATTTACATAAGTTTAAGCATTATGAATAAAAATGAAAATCTTGTAACTTTTTGTATTGCCTTGGAACATGAAATGTATTATAGTAAGTCTACACGGTTCAAAACGGTTGACCGCGTTTTTTAGGAGCCTGTACAAAAAGTTATGCGAGATGATTCCGGATAATCATAAGAAGCGAATAACGCTCATACACATTAACAGTTGCTCATGGGAGGGCTGTGTATGAACGTAATTGGGATAAGCCCTGGAAGAAAAAGGCGGTCCGCTTCAAAAGTTAGCTGGATTTCTTTTTTCTTTCAAGCGCTTTCGGAAAATAGGGCGATGGTTTTATTTGCGGTTTTTCTTTTGGGGGGAGTTGCCTGCGGAGCAATTCTTGCAAAACGAGCGGAGAACTCGTGGCTGGAAAAATTAGATTTCCTGTTCTGCAGTAATTTTAAAGCCAGAGCCGCTCAGCCGCTGTTGTCTGTATTTTGTGCTTCTTTTGCATCGTCGTTTCTTTTTATTTTATTCTGCTTTTTATGTGGTTTGTCCATGTGGGGAATGTTTTTCATTCCCTTTGTTGTCTTTTTCCGGGGTTTCGGTCTTGGTCTGACTTCCGGATATATTTATGCCGCTTATGCGTGGGAAGGGGTTTTGTACAATTTAGTAGTCATTTTACCTGGCGCACTATTTTGCTGCATTGCGATTCTACTAGCAGCAAGAGAAGGGACACGCTTTTCAAAACGGATGGCGGCTTGCGGCACTTCCGCTCCAAATGGGGTAATGAGCCGAAGTAATCTTAAGCTGTATCTAATGCGGTTTGGAGCAATTCTGGCACTTTCTTTTTTTGCGGCATTAATTGATTTGCTTCTATCCGCCTGTTTTGCGGGGTTGTTCCGTTTTTGAACATGAGGGGATAGGAAAAAATGAAGGACTTTTGTGAGGATTTCAGCGATTATTTAATTCATACAAAATCGGTATCCGCAAATACGCTGGATTCTTATGTACGCGATGTAAAACATTTTCTGGATTACTTATCGGCAGAGGATTTGCAAAGTCCAACCGAAGCAAACCAGAACACGATGGAAAACTATGTGAAAAATTTGAGTCGGTTAAAAAAATCGAATTCAACCATCACGCGAAACGTCGCGTCCATCCGTTGCTTCTACCAATATCTGATTATCAGTGGGAAGGCGCAGACTAACCCGGCTAAGGCAGTTAAGCTGGAAAAAATCCAGAAAAAAGTGCCGCAGATTTTAAGCGGAAAGGAAATCGAGCTTCTGCTGGCCCAGCCCAATATCAAGGAGCCAAAAGGCTGCCGTGACAAGGCGATGCTGGAATTGCTGTATGCCACAGGAATCCGGGTATCCGAACTAGTGGAACTGAATGTGGAGGACATTAACCTACACACTGGGATGCTTCGCTGCAGAACGGAAAAATCCGAGCGGATGATTCCTGTCTACCAGACTGCGATTTCTATGATTTCAGATTACATATTACGAGCCAGAAGCCTTATTATCGTTCCAGACGGCGGACATGCGTTGTTTACAAATTTGAATGGCCGCAGACTGACTCGTCAGGGCTTTTGGAAAATTGTAAAAGGTTATGCGGAGCAAGCCGGAATTGTAAAAGAAATTACCCCACATACACTGCGCCATTCGTTTGCGTTGCACCTGCTTGAAAATGGCGCCGATCTGAAAGATATTCAACATATGCTCGGACATGCGGATATATCTTCCACTCAGGTTTATGTCCACATGCTGAACGATCATTTTAAAGAGGTATATAATAATTGTCATCCTCGTGCAAAATTAGGTTAGGAGTGAAATCCATTGGGTTTATTCAGCAATCACTACAGTCGTCCCGGTCCGGGAGTTAGTAAAAATGAGCCAAAGAAAAAGCCTTTTTTCCTTTTTTGGGAATTGTATTTCCGCAAATTCTGGGATCTCATTAAATTAAATCTACTGTTTTGCATCCCGGTTGTTGCTGTTCTTGCATTGGTTTATTTTATGGGCCGATTTACGGGGGACACCTATTTTGTTTATCTTCCGGTAATTTTGCTTTCTCCGTTTTGCGCTGGGTTGTGCTTTGTTACTAGAAACTATGCTAGGGAAGAACACGCTTTTATTTTTTCGGACTTTAAAGAAGCAATCCAAAAAAATTGGCTGTATTTTTTAATCAACGGAGCTATTGTTTTTGTCGCGTACTTTATCCTCAGCGTGGCGATTTCCTATTATTCCTCACATGTAAGCGATAATTGGATTTTCTTTATCCCGCTGTCACTCTGTATCATCGTTTCCACTCTTTTTCTTTTCGCACAGTATTATTTCTCCGTCATGGCCATTACCTTTGACCTTAAGTTAAAGGACCTTTATAAAAATTCCTTTATATTCTCTATTTTAGGATTATGGAGAAATCTTCTGCTTACGGTTATTTTGGCCGTATTGCTCTTTATCATGTATATTCTGTTTAACTATAGTCCATTGACTATTATCATTGGTATTTTGCTGTTAGCGTTTTTGTTCTTCTCTTTGTGCATGTTCCTGATCAATTTTACGGTTTATCCATTAATCGATAAAATTATGATTCAGCCATATCAGAAGAAAGAAGAAGAGAACGATTCTGATTTCGATGATTAATTAATTAAAAAGAGCCATCTATTTTGGCTCTTTTTTTTGTTCGTCCTTTATTATGTTTTGTATGGAAGTGCCGCGCTGCTTCACCTTGGAAAGAGGATTTGCCTTTGCTGCGTTGGCCATTTGTTCATCGGATAGATGCGTATAAATTTCTGTCGTTCCAAGGTTTTCATGGCCGAGAATATCCTTCAGCACACGAATATCCACATGGCCGTGCTGGTACATCAAGGTTGCGGCGGTATGCCGTAATTTATGAACGGAATATCCTGGGCCATCTAAATGAATTTGTGCCAGGTACTTTTTTACAATATATTGCACCGTCTTCGGGCTGATCCGTTTATGCTGTTTGCTGATAAACAGCGCGTTTTTATCTACAAGAGCATCTTTAGGCCGTACGGCAATATAGCGCTGAATTGCATCGATGCAGGCTTCGTTCAAATACACCAAACGCTCTTTATTGCCTTTTCCTACAATTCGAAGCGTCGCAGCCTCATCTTTTTCGCTTTCGTTCCGCTTGTAGCGGATATCGTTAAGATTCAGGCCAACCAATTCGGAAAGACGCATCCCACAGTTCAAAAACAAAGTTAGAATACAATAATCCCGTTCTTTGGTCGGTCCGTCCACACTGGACAGCAATTCCAGACTTTGTTCCAAAGTCAGGTAGTGGGGAAGAGCCTTCTTCTGTTTGGGTGTTTCAAGTTCCAGAACCGGATTTTTCTCCAATTTTCCGGTTTTACTGGTCAGGTATTTAAAGAAAGTCCTTAGGCTGGATACTTTTCGTGAGCGCGTGGAAGCTTGATTATGCCTGGCAGAACCAAGATAATTCATGTACTCATAAACCTGGGTAAGATTAATGGTTCGAATCAATTCCAGATCGACTTTGGAAATATCGATGGACTCGAAATCTGTATCAGCAGAAACCATTCCGCGTGACATTAGTATGTAACGAAAGAAAGTCCGCAAGTCAAGATAATATTCTTCAACCGTTTTTGGGGATTTTCCTTTAATGGTTTCCAGGTAGCCCAAAAATTCTTTAATAATCGGCGGTGCTTCCGCCAAAAGTTCCGGTTTCATTATGGAATCAGCTCCGAATTAGATTAAAATACATAAAAACTATAAAGGATATAAGTAAAAGGACGGATTTCTCGTGAAACAGTTTCACAGTATAAAATTTTTATCTCCAATAGGGATTATTGAGCTTACTTGTCGGGGCGATTCTATCATCCGTTTAACAGCAGAACCGGTACACCAAAATAATGATACGGTGGACTTGAAATCTGTTAAAACTGTCTGTCCGGTTTGCGATTTGGCTGTTTCTCAAATAAACGAATACTTTAATGGCAGCCGAACCAGCTTTGATATTCCGGTTCAGTTGAATGGTACGGATTTACAATTAAAAGTCTGGAATGCTTTGATGCAAATTCCTTATGGAAAAACGGTTGCTTACAGCGATATTGCAAAAGCCGTTGGTTGTAAAAGCGTTCGAGCTGTTGCAACTGCGATCGGTAAAAATCCAATTCCGGTTATAATACCATGCCACAGAGTAATTCGTAAAAACGGAGTTATTGGTAAGTTCAGTCTAATTGGTCCCGAAATAAAAAAGTTTTTACTGGAAACAGAAAACAAAACTAATATGATTATACTTCATTATACTTCATAAAAGAAATCACTGCAAATGCAGTTTATAAATATAATAAATTCCTGATCTAGATTTAAGGTACAATCAAAGCCGTCAAAACTTACACATTTTGGCGGCTTTTTTCAAATTTTCCTCCTACCTTAATTATACAAAATTTCTATTTTGTCTAATCATTTGTAAAAAATTGGTCATGTGGAAATTTAGCTTTTGCATTATCCCTTTTTAGTTTTTCGCATACCAGATATTATTAAATTTAAACTAAATAAAAAAAACCGAGGTCAGGTTCCCGTTTATTTTCTTCAGGTGACCAGTATTACGGTCATATAAACCATGATTTTGACAAAAATAATTGAATGTCATCCGGTATCTCGGGCATCCTTCTTCATATCTTAGTCCGACATCACAGGATGGCCCGTTCAGATCGCTTCCATTATACTGTGAATGCTCACAGGTATCGCAACCTATATTAATTTGATCATTATCAAAATCAAACATATTATTAACCCCCTATTTGTGATAATAAAGGCTTAATAATATCATTCCCTGTCTGATACCGCCTATCATAAATCACGGGATATTCCTGTATGTACCTGATCTGGCAATAAATCTAATTTCGTTTTTTAACAGGTTTTTAGTGGAAGAATTCCGCCAATATCCGTCAAAGGTATATCGGCAAGTGATATCACTTCAACATTCCGATCATAGCAAAATTTTTGGATTTCAAAATAATCCGGATGCAACTGGATATTCCCAGCGAAAGCAAGCTTATTTTTCCCAATTTTACCGCAAGTTCCTCCCAAAAAGCCATAGGAATAACCATCCAAATTTACATATCCCGGTGAAATTTTCAAAACATCAAGCCCAACCTTTTCCGCTGCCTGAGCAATACCCAAATCCGCTGTTATAATGGAAAACTCATTTACAATTGCAACGGAACATTTCGCATACCCTTGCCGAACCGGAATCATTTTAATTTTCTTTTCCTCGCAGTACCAATAAACCTTTTCATCCAATGCGGAAGGATTGCAGATTAAAAAATCACCTACACGGGCAGCATTCAAAGCAACATCATGCGGATATTTTTCTGAAATATTTTTATCGGTTTCGATTACTTCAAAATCTATCTTTTCCAATCGATCTTTTAACATGCTTCCTTTCACAACAGCCATGTGGTTCCGGTCTAAATGGTGAATCAGCATGTCTGCATGGCTGCTGATGGATGATGGAAGCCTTGGATCCGGCAAAATAAGAATTGTGTCTATGTTTCGTTGGTGAAGCGCGTGAATTATCGTATTATTTAGAAAGGATACGGCTACCAGAGCCGTATCCTTTTCCGGCAAATTCGGTGTATGAACCCATTCCATTTTGTTTTACTCCTGTCTTAATGCATCTACCGGTTTCAGGCAGGCTGCTTTATAGGCGGGATACACGCCGAACGCAGTACCCGTCAGAATGGAAAATGCCATTGCCGTCCATATAATATCCATGCGCGGGCTCAACGCGACTCGAAAAAAAGCAGCTCCTGCATAAGATGCAGCATAACCGACTAATAAACCTGTGAAGCAGCCAATAACAGAGATCAGTACTGCTTCGAACAAAAATTCTAGCATAATAGAACCCTTACCTGCTCCAATCGCTTTTTTTATGCCGATTTCCCGTGTACGTTCATTCACGGAAACCAGCATAACCGTCATGATACTGAGGCTGGCCACCAACAGGGAGATCCCCCCGATGGCGGTAAGAATTAAGGTCATAATATTTAAAATGTTGGACAGCCCGTCCCTTTGCTTTGCAAGATTATTAGAAATAAACGCGTCTTTTGTTCCGTTATAATGATTCAAACTGTCTGTAAGCTTCTTCCCAATTTCATCTACGTTTGCTCCCTGTTGAATTTTTACAGCAATCTGATCAAAATCGCTCCGCCCCACCGCTGACTGAATCGTGGTATAAGGAACATAGACAAAGGTAGGAACATAATCGCCAATAATATTCTGAAGAAGTCCGGTACCGGTTTTGATAATTCCAACTACAGTAAATTCTTCCATTGCACCGCCACAAAGAATGGAAACTTTTTTTCCGATGATATTGCTCCTTGAATATGCATTCTGAGAAAATTTTTCGTCAACCAAACAAACATTTGCGTTGGACTTAATGTCCATTTGATTAAATAGCCGCCCATATAAAAGATTAATGGATATAATCTGGCTGGCTTTTGTGTCGATTCCCCAGACTACCGCTTTGGTATTCACTTTGCGAACCGAAATATCGGTTGTTTGAACAATGACCGGAGCTGCCTGTATGACCTGATCTGCATTCTGCACCAACTTCAGATCGAATTCATTCAGCGAAACCGTGTTTGGTTTGGCATCGGCAGAGGCTGCAATGGAAAGTCCGCTCAAGCCAAGACTGTCCATCTCATTGTAAAGAACATTTGTTCCGCATTGGCTTATATTCCCTATGATCACCACGGAAGCCACGCCGATTCCGATTCCCAAAATGGTCAGCATTGTGCGGGAACGTTTTCGTCCAATATTATGAAAAGCGGATTTTAATAAATCAATCATCCGAGCTCACCTGGTTCTTCCCGCTGTCATCAGCCGAATTCAAAATCACCCGAGCTCCATTGGAAAGTTCGTCCGGACTTTCGACAACCAAATCATGATTCTTCAGGCCTTTGGTCACCTCAAAGCCGCTGTCATATTCCTGTCGCGTAGTAATCGGCGTTTTCACCGCCTGATTCCCTTCGACCTTAAAAACATACTCGCTTCCGTTTTTATCGGCTCTTACGGCCTCGTAGGGCACGACAAGTACATTACTATCCTGCGATGTAATAATTTTTACCTTTGCGGTATAGCCCGGTTTAATATCCTCCTTCGCATTCTCAACGCTTACAATAACTTCTACTACGGTTTCCTGGCCTGTCCCGGTAATCTCCTGCTTTGCTTCAGTTGAAATGCTTTCCACCTTACCCGTGTAGGTGGAATTTTTAAAACCAACACCCGTAATGAGGGCTTTCTGTCCAATCTTAATATCGGATATTTGAGATTCATTCACGGAAAGACGAACCTGCAGCCCATTTTTATCGGCAATTACTGCGACAGATGTGCCGGAAGATACATAGCTTTGATCTGCAACGGAAATGGAAGTGATCTCGCCCTCTACGGGAGAAACAATCGTTTTGACATTTTTAACCGGTGCAGATGATTCGGAAGAAGCCTTACTGTTTTCGGAAGAAAGCCGATTTCCGTAAAGACTTAACAGACTTTCATAATCATCCGGCAGACCGCTGGGCAACCCGCTGGCTAATCCACTGGGCAGCCCAGGAACAACGGAGCTGGAAGACGAAGACAAGGAATGATCTATGGTTTGAATGGCTAACAGCGGCTGCCCAACACGAACCTTATCGCCCGTTTTGACAAAAACGCCATTAACCGTTCCGCTGTCCGTGGAACGTACCGTTGTAGACGCAATGCGTTCGACCCTGCCGGTACAAGTTACGGAATTTTCCACTGTAATTGCATTTACCTTTACAGCATTGACTGGAACCACGGAATTTCGAGAAATAACGCTAATAATCACCATACTTCCTACTGCAATAAATGTAAAGGTAAATAGCATCACATACTTTTTCATTACTCATCCCTCCGTCTTCGGTTATTTTATGAAGACAAAGGGAAAATATTAGGCTTTGTTTGTAAAATCAGCAAATTTAATCCAGGTTATGCGTATCGAAAGGACTCCCTATTTTGCTCAGTATTTTATTGTCACCTCATATTTTTTCCGAATGATGACTTCTTATTTTTCCAAACACAGCTTTGTATAAATTTCGATTGTTTCCATGAATAAATTCGTTTTAGATTCAGAAAAATACTAATGAGGTGATAGACATATGAGCATCATTCAATGCGATATCGACTGCATTTATCAGCACGACGGATATTGTAGTTTGGAAATGCCCTCCGCAATCACAAATTATACTGGTGATGGCTGTGTACATTGTATTAAAGTGACCCCGAGAACTCCTACGTCCCCTACTCAATCGACGCTTCAAACGCCGACCGCACATCTTTGACGCCAACTAAATCCATATCTCCAAATTTTCCGGTAAGTTGTTTTTTATTATGGTAAGGTAAAATGCATTTTTTGAAGCCCAGACGTGCGGCTTCCCCGATTCTCGCCTCAATATTCGTGACGGAACGAATTTCGCCGGCCAATCCGATCTCCCCAAATACAATCGCATCATCGCGAATCGGCGTGTCTTTCAGGCTGGATACCAGCGACATGGCAACGGCTAAGTCAGTCGCCGGCTCATCCAGCCTTAATCCGCCGACGACATTTACGTATGCGTCCAGATTGGAAAAGTAAAAACCAGCGCGCTTTTCCAGAACAGCCAGCAGTAAATTCATCCGGTTATAATCAAATCCCGTGGCCATTCTTCTCGGATTACCGAAACCGGTTGTGGTGGCAAGGCCTTGTATTTCCGCTAAAATGGGTCGGGAACCCTCAATTACGCACGTAACGCACGTACCGGAAACGTTTTTTGGGCGCCCGGCTAAAAGTGCCTGGGAAGGGTTGTCCACCTGCTGGAGGCCGCTGTCGCCCATGTCAAACACACCAATTTCATTTGTGGAACCGTAACGGTTTTTGACCGCACGCAGAATACGGTATGACATCTGCCGATCCCCTTCAAAATAAAGCACGGCGTCCACAATATGCTCCAGTACCTTCGGCCCTGCTATGGCGCCGTCCTTATTGACGTGACCAACCAAAATCGTTGGAATTTCCAGTGCTTTAATCGCCCTCATAACGGCGTTTGTGCATTCCCGAACCTGCGTGACACTCCCGGGTGAGGAATTCAAATCGGTAAAGTTCATGGTTTGAATGGAATCAATCATTACCAAATCCGGTTTTTCTTCCCGAATCTGCTCAATTACATATTGAATATCCGTTTCCGTCAAAATATAAAGATTGTCGCTTTGTACGCCTAATCGGGTAGCCCGCAGTTTAATCTGTCGGCTGGATTCTTCCCCCGATACATACAGGATTTTCAGTTCTTTTCCTAGGTATTCGCATATCTGCAGCAATATGGTGGATTTTCCGATGCCTGGCTCGCCGCTAATTAAAATCAGCGAACCCTTTACAATACCGCCGCCAAGCACGCGGTCCAATTCAGATAAGCCGGTGTGATACCTTGCTTCTTCCTGCGTGCTGATGTTGCTGATCGGCATCGGGCGCGCCCCGCTTCTGCTCAACACGGAAACAGCCGATTTTGCCGGCACAATTTCCTTGATTTCTTCATTCATGGTGTTCCATTGGCCGCACCCGGGGCACTTCCCATACCATTTTGCGGACTCAAATCCGCATTCCGAACAAATATATACGCTCTTTGATTTGGAAGCCATTTTTCGTTCCTCTTTTTAACGTTTTCTTCATTATATAGGAATTTTCCTGATCTTACAAGGTTCCGCTTCCATAGGTTTCGTGTATGTAATCCTGCATACCGCAATAAATAGCAAAGGCCATTTTCTGCTGGTATGCGGGGTCTTTCAGTTTGGCCGCTTCCGGGGGATTGGACAGGAATCCGCATTCCACCAGCACAGCGGGAACCTTTGCATTCCAAAGCAAATAAATAGAGCGATCGGCAGGCTTAGTTTCCCGTTTATTTTCCGGCTGCAGCAAGGATACCACTCGGCTTTTGATGCTTTCTGCTATTTCTTTGCTGGCGGGATTTTTAGTGGAATAGAACACTTGCGTTCCATAATACTGACTCTGTTCAAAGTAGTTTTGATGAACACTGATAAAAATACAGTCCCCCTGGGATTCTAGCAGTTTCAGACGGTTATGCAGATCACTAACTTTTCGTTCCCTTATGGTCCCAAGGCCTTCATCATTAATGGAAACGTCCGTCGTCCGGGTCATTACCACATGATACCCTGAAGCCTCGAAAAGCTTCTGCAGATTGGTTGCAACGGCAAGATTGACATCCTTTTCCAACATGGTGTTCTTTCCACTGGCACCGCCATCTTCCCCACCATGCCCGGGGTCAATTACAATGGTAGGAAGCTGGTCTCCCACGAGTGCTGACGCCATTTTATCAATCTTATCACAAGAAAGATACGAGAGTAGTAAAAATGCCAGACAGCAAAGAATTAATACGGCAATGGGTACAATGGAGGTCCTTTTTTCTTTCACTGCTATCACCCCTTGCATCTATATGCAAAAGGTATTTTTAGATATGTATGAATCACACGGTTCATGGAACGCAATTAATTTCAGATTTGAATGCCGTCCATCCAACAGCTTTTCACACTCATTTTATCAATTCTTGAGCGTGTACTAGTAAAAAGTTATTTTTTAAAATTTTTTGGCAATATAGTATTGACAGATAAAACAGTATATGATATTATAATCAAGTCGCGACGCGGTGGCGTCAAGACAAAAAGTAAATAAATGCGAGAGTGGCGGAATTGGCAGACGCGCTAGATTCAGGTTCTAGTGAACGCTTAGTTCATGGGGGTTCAAGTCCCCCCCCTCGCACCAAAGTGATCAGGCTAAAAAAGATGCGATGGTATCTGTTTTAGCCTGTTTTTTGTATTATACCTTGCTCGCACATTTGGTCAACAGCTGCTGTATTAGGGAAATGACTTTGGGAACTGCGTAGGACCTTATTAGTAAATTGCTCCGCTCACTCTCGGCAGCATTGAAGAAAGGTTAGGAAGACAGAGAGAAAACTAGTCGTCCATTAAGGCTCTCCAGTTTACAAATGGGCCGATGTTCTTTAGCTTTGAAATATCAATATACCGGTTCTTGAGTTTCGCCCCTTTCCCATATTCATCTATTTCATGCAAAAGTTTACGATATATATCCTCTGATGAATCTTCTGGATAAATTCTTACTCGAATTGCGCTTGCCGCGTTAAACCTAAAGTCACGTTTTTGATTTCTTAATATTTTATCGTGCTGGTCATACCACTCTTCCCCTACTAAATCGATTCCTTGTCGGTAAATTACAAGCCAACGAATGACCTCATTATAATTCCAAGGGGTCTTATAATGTTCATCTAAATACTGACGAACATTATCCTCTATCGGCTCCCGGAACTTTAACATGCTTTTTTCAATCTCTTTCTGGCATTGAGCATAATGCTCTTCTTTAGAACATCGGTAAATAGGAATCTTATCCGCTATATACATCTCCTTTAAAACATTCATTTTATCGACTTGAACGCCAACCGCCATAGGATTGACCTGTTTATCATCACCCACAATGACCAGTTTTTTGCCCATATACAGAATAGCCAGAGAGGAGATATCCGATTGGCTCGCCTCATCGATAATAATGATATCGAATTTGTTGGTACGAGGATTCAGAGTTTCCAATGCTTTGCCGATAGGCATAATCCATGCAGGGACAGCCTCCTGGCACTTCACCATCAGCTTACGAGCTTCTGCACGGTACATCGGAGCATTTTTTCCGGTGCCCTTTCCTATTTTTTTTACGGTCAATTTCCATCCCTGCAACGCCTGCTTCATGCTGATATCATGTTCTGTTTTGCGCAGCAAGTGATACCAAGCCGATTTCTCCGCAAACTTTGCTGTAACCTTACGGTATTCTTTGCTGAGAGAAAGACTCCTTTTTTGCAGATCCGAAAAAGGTTCTTCTATGATTTTTTCAATAATCCCATAGTACTGCTTCCACCGCCAAGCGCCCTCAATGTTTCCAGGGAGTGTAGCATCGCCGTGAATGCCATCCCGTTTCCGAATAGCTTCAGCCCACTGCGGTGCAACCGGAGTCAACTTACTCAGATATTCTTCTCGTTTTTGTTTCAGGCTGGTTTTAGCATATGTATTTTCCAGAACTGCATAGCCATTTCTATATGCCACAATATCATATGCTTCTGCGGCAGAAAGGATCGCCCTGCATTCATCCGAATATACTCGCTTTCCATTTTGAAGAATATTCCGATTGTTTTGCAGAGCAGTCTGAATGTCAGACATAGACTTTACTACTTCGAAAACCCCACAAAGCTCCGGAATTTCATGTTCCAATGCCAACAAAATCTTCTCAGCTGACGTAATCTCTGAATCAAAAAGGAAGCCCTACCTCCGCCATACGCATTGTCAGGACTTCGTATTCGTTGCTAAACCATTCCAAATAACGCTGAATCAAAGGAATATAGTTTGCAGCAACACGTTCTGGATCATCCCGATCAAGTTCCTGAAACATTGGTACCCCATGTTTGGCAATCAAATCGTTCCAGTAAGAAGCGCACTGCTCTCGCATAGACTTCATTTCCAGGACGCAGAGAATTAAATTACAATCCTCTGCATTTTGCGGTTTTTGACCATTGATGGTAGCCCCGTTTAGAGCAACCTCCAACTGCTTGTTCAGAAAAAGTGCGAGTTTTCCAATCTTCCCTCCTTGACTATACTTATCCTGAAGCTGATGCATAGCATTATAAAACTCCGGTTCTGCATTGAGAATGACGATCTCTTTACCAAATTTCTTAGCAACCAGTTTCTCCGCATAGGCGCAGGTTGTCTCAATTTGCTCAATCAAACGGGTCCAGAGTTCCTTGTATGTGCCACCTTTTCTACCATCAACAGCACAATACTGCATCCAGGGCTCTATCTTTGAAAATGTAGAAACATATTGTTTCAGCTGTTCCACAGCCTGTGCAGATGGGTACTCTACCACAAACTGTCCGAATGTGCCGTCCACCAGAATTTTATGTTCTGCTACCAAATTCTGAATCTGCCAATGGTTATTCTCAGAAATAGTATTCAAGCGAGCTCTTGCAAAATCCAAGGCATTGCACTTTTGCTCAAACTCTTCTGGACTCATCAGTTCTGCCGGATCAGGAATATCATGTTCAAACTCCGCTTCATCCTGCGCACTGATAGTGTTGTTGCTTCGATATAGCTCTGTTAATTCTGTAAAACTGAGCGGCAACGGCTCATAGAGCTGTACAGATCCGGGAATATAAGAAAGGCTTTCACTGTTCTCTTGCACATAAGCAGCTGCGGCAGAAGGAGATGTCTCCTCTCCGTTGTAAACAATGCAATTGCATTCTTGGTTGATTATAGCAAACAGCTTTTTGCGCACCGCAGCAAGTTCACTAATAATTTCCTTTCGTTCCTGACATAGAGCTTCCATTTCTCTTTTGACTTCAAAGGATGTGGTTTGTGCCATATAACTGGTAATCCCGTCAATGGACTTTTCCATATCTACATTGGAGTCATCTAGCACGGAAACGCACAGGTTTTGCAAACCAGGAGCTACCTTCTCCTTCAAAACGCTCAAGGCTTTCTGCGTTTGACTGGTAACAAGAACACTCTTTCCCTGAGCCAGAAAATGCCCCATCAGGTTCGCTATGGTATGAGTTTTACCCGTTCCAGGAGGCCCTTGTACCAAAACTGCATTGTATCTCTCAATGCGACGCGCAATTTCCAACTGTTGGACTTGTCAATATTCATTGACTCAATAAATTGGTGGAAATTTAAAATTGATATCACAATCGATATTTCAAGATTCTCCGAGCCGGAGGCAATTAAGGCAGCAACCGCCGGGACGGCGGCTTGAT